>NZ_MWWS01000009.1 GCF_002259585.1 Bombiscardovia coagulans | reverse complement strand
ATTATGTCTCGGGTGGTGCGGGTTATGCCGCCTGCTGGTGAGGGTGAGCGGGCTTTTTCTCGTGTTGGCGTGATGCGTAAGATCGTGTTTTATGGTTTGGTGTTTTTAGCTGCTTTTGCTTTTGGTTGGCTGGTCTTGTTTGATGATTTACGACCTTGGGCACGTGAGCGTATACTGGGGGGGCCCATCGCTGAGGTGCAGTCTGGTTTAGTGGTGTGGTGTTTTTTGTGGCGGTTTGAGGATGGTAAGGGTCGTCCTGGGTTTTGGTTTGTGTTGTTGTCCTTACCGGTCATAATTTTTTTTGGTGTATGTTTTGGTTCTATTGCGCGTTCTGATTTTGGTGTGTGGCGTTGGGTGATGGTGACGGTTGGTGTGTTGGTGGTGGGGGCTTTGTCGTGGTTTCGGTTGGTGCCGTTGGTGGTGCGTAATAGGTTGGGTGCTGGGGCTGTGATGGTGGTGTCGTGTGTGTTGCCGGCGTGGATGTTGGCGAGGGGTTCTGGTTCTGCTGGTGCTTCTTTGTTTTGGTGTGCTTCGGTGGGGTTGGTTGGTGTGTTGTGGTTTTTGCAGGATTTGTGGGCGATTGATCAGTGTGTTGATGCTGGTCGTGATGCTCGGTTTGAGTGGTTGGCTGCTTGGGCGTTACTGTGCGATTTAATTTTATTGGTTGCTGCTTTGCTGCGTTCCACTAGTGATAGTGATAATGATTAATGCCTGCTGTACTGGTTATGGCTTGAGTATTGGTTACAATGGTTGTGGTCTCGGGGGAGGGGTGCTGTTCGTTGCAGTGATGCACGAGGCAGTATGAGCTGACAGTGCAGTAGGTAGGTAAGGAGGATAATATGTCTATTGCCTTATTGGAAAACAGACTTCCTCGAGTAGGAACTATGAAAAGTTCTGACGCTATGTATGATGCGACCTTGCAGGAGTGCTTGCAGAGGCCTTTTTATCTGTTTGCTCGAGGTAAAGGGCGTGCTTGTCGTAAAGAGATATGGGTATTCGATATTTTTGTTGCGTGTGCATCCTATGCCCTGTGGTCTGTATGTGACACAGGGGCATGGTTTATTATTCCTATTGTGGCGTCGGCAATATGTCTGATTCCTCAATATGCTTTAACCGTGAGGCGGTTACATGATCTTATGCTCTCGGGTTGGTGGGCAATGCTTCCGTGGGGCTTGAGCCTGGGATCATATACAGTTTTTTTCTGCTGGGCAGTGGTTACGCCAGATAACGGGCCTTACTCGTACACTGTGCCCATGCTTGCTCTGCTAGGCATGACATTAGGTTTGCTTGTGAAATTGGTGATGATGTGCTTTCCTTCCCGGCACTATAAGCCAACAGTAGACAATGGTGCTGTCAGTTTGGATTTGGGCTATGACAATCAGCCGATGTTGATTAAAAGTACTAACCATGATCATTTACGTAATGAATTCGAAGAGGTAAGGGGTGCAAATGAGTGAAAGTATTGCGCAACAGCCGATAAGGGATGATGCACTTTCTGTTAATGACCAATTGATGCAGCAGTTGCCTGTTTCGTTAGCTCAGGTGGCTAAGCTGCTTGCTGAGCGTGGAGTCCCCATCTTCGTTGATGCTGAAGGGGGTTCTGTCCTTGCGACGCTCATTGAAGGTGAGATTCTCTTTATGGTAAATGAGAATATGGATACGATCAGTTTTAGGGGTCTATGGAATCGTGTTTTCAGCTCTGCTCGCTATCGTAATGCTGCTGATACATGCAATGAATGGAATGCGTATGGCACATGGGCTCGAGGGTATGCGAGTGAACCAAGCGTGGATGAGAATAGAGCTGTTAGAATGTTTTGCTCAGGTCAGATTATGAACGATGACCGAGATGATGTGATGGGAATGAGGATTGATGATGTTCTCAATGTCTCACAAATCTTTTTCAGTTGGTTGGGGGAGCAGTACCCAGATCCTATACGTATTCCTGATGCGCCATATGGGAGGAAAGCATAGCTATGGACCACAGTATGAATGAATCTACTAAAGCCGTTGTTACCAACAGCAGAATCAAAAAGTGGTTGGATGGGCAAGGGTTCCATGTTGAGTATCATGACAATGCTTGGATTGGTTTGTGGGATACGACCATGATTTCATTTGGCATTGATGGGGATAATAAAGAATACTTAGTTATTCGTGCTTCGACCAATCACAGTCATCCCAATGACCAACGCGATATTCTTGAAGATGCTTGCAATGCTTGGAACAGGGAATACGAAGGACCTACAGCATATATTGAAAGTTCAGATGACGGTCTGACTTTCCGAACGATTATGGCTATGAACTGTTGCGGTGGTATAGACGATAACCAGTTCGACAGGCTCATGAAGTTTGGTATGGCGGGTTCAGACAGTTTCTTGCGATTTGCGGAAGGCCAGCTGTCTACTACAAGGTGAGTGAGAATGAAAAGCAGGATCAAGCGTAACCGCAGAGCCGGTACCTGTACATTAACTATTCACCCATCTCGTGCAGAGTTGCCCGATTTTGCTTTGGCTCAGGTCTTACTCACTGGCAAGTATGCTGACTATTTACTGCCGTTTGTGTATGAAGGTGATCGTCAATCTGCCCGCTTTTACTATGATTTGACAAACACTGTATCTTTGTCTCATCTCTTGCGAAAGGGTATGACCGCTGAACGTTTTGCCGGTAGCTTGCGTGCGGTAGAGAATGTAGTTCGAGTTTGCCAGGCAGAGCAGGCTAGGCTGCAAACCATTCTTTGGCATCCAGACTATATATATTTTCTGGGTGATGATGCAATCCCACGAATGGTTCAGGTTCCCATTGTTGATGGACCAGCGTTTGAGTCTAATCCTTTATCCTTACTGAAGATACTTAGTCAAAAGGATGCCGAAACGTTTGGTTGTCAATCGTGGGCAGATGAACTCAAATCGTTTCTTAAGTGCCAGGTGGAGTTTGATGCAAGTGCTTACCATGAAGTGTTGTCATCAATACTTCCCCTGGGTGAGCTTTCGGTATTGCCAGAACAACAGCACACAGACTCAGAGCATGCTGGCGAACCTGAAGGATGTAATCAGAAACAGACAGGAGATGCTGATTCCATACCCGATTGTGTAGATGTTGATCTTGATAAGGAGGACGATGGTCCACAATATTCGGAAACTATCCTGAAATTGCCAGGGGCACATGAACAGGGTACGCCAGCATTGACTGCAAGCCAACATAAAGATGTGCAAGGTAGATCTGTATCTGATTGCTCATATACACAGGGCGAAGAAGCCAATGCTTCGTCAGTTGTAGATGAGCATAATGAGGACGACGAAAAACCTACTAGTCTATGGGTTGAAGACTCTCCACGCTTCCGGGTTACAAGAATTAGGGATGGTCGTCAGGTAGTGTGCCATCAGCCTGTAGCAACTATTGGAAGGTCAGCTAGGGCAGATATTCATATGGGAGGCAACTCAAATGTCAGTAGAATCCACGCGGAAATACGGTGCTTGAAGACTGGCGGCTTTGAAATCACGGATAAACATTCCTCTAATGGAACAAGGGTTTCTGGAACGTTCATTGAACCAGGTGTCACAGCACGCATTGATCAATCTGGAGCATTTTCCTTGGCGGACTCTGATTTTATTATTGAGACGATTGACTAACAGTGTCTGAGCTGTGACGGGGGCCTGTTAACCAGATTATTTCAATATCATTGAATAAAGGCGCTCGATGAATCCTCGCTATATCGAGGCTACTCCAATGCTATAGGGGGCAGGTGGGTGCATGATCCGTTATAAAAATGCAGGTAGTGCCGTTAATGGCTGTTAGTTTGCATGTTCTGTCAGCTTATGTACAGTATGCTCTCAGTCTTGAGTACAGTAGGTAAGTTCTCGTCTGTCTGAAATAAATAGTGATAAGGCTTTATATGTGGGCTATAATGTACAAATAAATTGTACAAATAATACGTACAATGTGTATCAGTGAGGAGTAATTACTATGAAGACTACGTTGAGTGTCGCAGCAGAACCTCTCACAAACAATACTGAAACGGTAACCAATGCTGGTATGCTCCGGGCTATGGCAAGTCCGATTCGTATGAGAATACTCGGTGTGTTGCGCATACATGGCGAACAGACCGTAGGACAGATTAGTGAGCAGATACATGAAGCTCCAGGGTCGGTTAGCTACCATCTTGGACGATTAGCAGACGCTGGTCTTGCACAAGAGGTGGAATCGTCTGACTCGGACCGGAGAAAAAGTTGGTGGCGGGCTTGTCAAAGTTCAATCTATATAGATGGTTCTAATGCAGTAAATGCAGGTGACAAGGATGAAGCAGTGGATTTATTTCGTAGATCTGCCGCGCTTTCTTATGAAATGGCTTATGAACGTTTTCTGGATACAGTTCCTAAACTGCCTGCCGAATGGGTGGCAGCCTGCACCAGTGAGGATCATGTATTACAGCTCACTGTAGAAGAAATGCGACTCATGCTTTCAGAGCTGGCTGATGTCATTAGTCGGTGGAAGGTAAAAGCACAAGAAGGCAAGAAGAACGATTCCGATGCTCGGACAGTGGCCCTTGTCCTGCAAGCATACAGGTGGATTCCTTAAGTTACTAAAGGAGAGGGAAAGATGGCGGTTGACGCTGGTGTGGAAAAATCTCAATTCTGGTGGAAGACTGCTGGATATATTGCCTGGTTTACTGCCGATACCGCCGCGGCAGCGGGTTTGTCCTTACGTGTGTTAGCAATAAGTTTGATTGGTTATGCGGTATCAGGCTCTACCCTTGCTGCCGGTTGGCTTGGGACTGCTTCGATGATTGCCCAACAAGTACTAAGTGCATTTGGTGGTACTTTTGTGGATAGGCACGACCGTAAGCTGTTGATTATTATCAATGCCATCGTGGGACTGTTAGCATGGTCGAGTGTAGCTTTGCTTATTGTGCTGAATGACCTGTCGTTTCCTGTTCTGCTAGTGATAGCGGTCGTGACCTCAGCAATTAATGGTTTTCTCAGTAGTGCCACCGAAGCAATGCTGAAGTCGATTATTGACATACGCAACTATCCAAAGGCACGTAGTCTCAATGAAGGGCGTGATGCAACGATCGCTATGGCAGGTAGTCCTATTGGAGGTTTCCTCTATAGTCTTTATCCGTGGTTGCCATTTGTTGTTTCTGCATGCCTGTATGCAATATCAGGCGTAGCAGCGACGACGATTCATACTGCGGCAAGTAGAAGTCAAGAGAATATCGAACAGGTAGATAGGCAGAATCGCAGCTCGTTCATGCAAGATTTTGTTGCAGGTTGGGCATGGTCGCTCCATAAAAGACGACTCGTAATAATACTTGCTGTCGCCGCTCTCATTAATTTTGGGGTAAATGGTGTTCAATATGCTATCCAATTACAGTTGGTTTCAGGCAATACTCATGCAACACTCATAGGCTTGATCAGTGCCGGCATATCCTTAGCTATGCTGGTGGGTTCTGTTATAGCAGGGAAACTTAGTGATAAGATTCCGGTGGGTACAACGGTCTGCATTGCCTTCCTATTTATTTGTGTATGTGTGGTGCCTATGGTGTTCACAGATACATATTGGATAGTACTGCTTTCGAATTCTTTGATGGGAATTCCTTTTCCTATTATCAACGCGATGCTCCTAGGTTTTGTGTTTGCAAAAGCACCTGTGAACATGCAAGGTCGTATCGCTACAACCTTGACTGTTCCTGCACAAGCACTGTCGTCCTGTTGCAGTGCTGTAGCAGGGGCACTGTTACCGCTTCTGGGATTTCAACAAACTGTCCTATTGTTCTTGCTTGTTCTTATAGCTAGCTGTGTACTCGTAGTCTGTTCTCCGTCAATTCGCAGTATTCCCTCGTCGAAAGCTTGGGCGCAAACAACTTTGTGAACGCAGCAATACTAGAGTTGTCGAAGGTAATATGGGGGCGCTCGATTATCGTTGTTAGCTGTTGGGGAGACGCAGTATCTTCTGTTTACAACAGTGCAAACTGTGAGAGCAAACGTAAGCATGTTTTCCTGCTTTTTTGTTATTCGTTGAAAATTGTTCTGGTAAAAAAATGCTAGCGGTCTGCGATATTCGCGGTATAATAAATAGTGAACATCGGGGAATAGTGTTCGCATGGAACTGCAAGTCATATTGCTAGTTCATGGACAAGGAAGTGCCACATGCAATTTGCATACGACAATAAGGTCGATGTGAATAATCACAGTTCAAAGGAGACGGTATGCCTCAGACAATTAAAGCTTCCATAGCTTATGGTATTGGTAAGGGATTTGCTCAGCCTGAAGACATTGTTATTGATGATCCTATTAAGTCTGAAGTCCTAGTGGACGTAAAGGCTTCTGGCCTATGTCATTCTGACCTGCATCTTGTTGAAGATGATGACAAGTTCTTCCCCTTCCCAGCAGTGATAGGTCACGAGATTTCCGGTATTGTTGAGGCGGTAGGACCAGAGGTTAATGGGATCAAAGTCGGTGACCGAGTTGTGGCTTCCTTAGAAAAGGTTTGTGGTCATTGTGCTAACTGCCTCAAAGGTCAACCACAATCCTGCACCCAGCAGAAAGAGTGTGTGCGAGCAGAAGGAGAGCCGCCACGTCTTTCATTCCCCGATGGTCGACCTCTGACTCAAGCATTTGGTACTGGCGGTTTTGCTGAGAAAGCGCTCATCCATGAAAATCAGCTGGCTGTAGTCAACGATCAAGTTGATTGGGCTGAAGCGGCTTGCATTGGTTGTGCCACTATTACTGGAGCAGGCGCTGCTATTAACACCGCGCATGTACGCCCTGGAGACACTGTGGCTGTTATTGGTACCGGTGGTATTGGTCTCAATATCATTTCCGGTGCTAGAATTTGCGGGGCGAAAAAGATTATCGCCATAGACGTGTTTGACAATAAGTTGGAATTTGCTAAGAAGTTCGGTGCCACAGACGTTATCAATTCTAAGAATGAGGATCCTGTAGCTAAGGTCCGTGAGCTCACCAATGGTGGTGTGGATAAGGCTTTTGAAGCTATCGGTATGGAAATGACCATGAAGCAAGCCTGGGATATGTTAGCTGTTGGCGGTACTGCTTACCCAATTGGTTTAGCAAAGCCAGACGCTACGATCTCTCTAGAGATTAATCCTGCCGACCTCTTGGTCCACCAGCGTGGATTCAAGGGTGTGTGGATGGGATCTACCAATATTAAGCACGACATCCCCATGTATGCTGATTTTGCGGTCGACGGCAGGTTGAACATGCATGACATCATCACTCAGCGTATCAAGCTCAGTCAAATCGATGAGGCATACGAGCAACTGGTCAAAGGTGAAGTGATCCGTTCTGTCATTACAGATTTTAGCTAATTTGTAGGTTCTTGCTGAGCCCTGAATGTAGCAGATGTTCAGGGCTCAGTTTGTTGCATAACGATAAGGCACTTGATAATGATCTAACCGGAACTCCTTCGGTGTTCTCTCATATTCCTACTTGAAAGCTGCTATAAAACTACTTGTGTTTGGAAAACCTGTATATCTTGCTATTTGGCTGAGGCTTTCTTGAGTTCTCAGTAGTCTGTCTTGTGCATCTTCTAGTCGTAGGTGAGTCAAATAAGCTTTAAAGGTCCAGCCAGTTGCTTTCTTGAAGAGTCTACTAAAGTGTTCTCTGCTGTAGCCAAAATCTGCTGCCACTTCGCTTTCTTTAAGATTTTCTCCGTGATAGGTTTCCAGATATCCCAAGATTTCCATGACTACATTGTTTCCGCTCCGCACTGATTCAGGTTTACGTACGCCGACAGTTAGCCTTGTATAAGCCAGGTGTAGCAACTGATAGAGAGCAGCATTTAACAAAAAACCTGAAGCAGTGTCTTGCTGTTCATAGAGGTTGTTAACGTCTTTCATGAGTTCATTTAAGCGAACCTTAACCTGGGTGTCAGCCTTTAGAGATTCTAAGGAAAAAAGTGCGCGATCAGCGAAGGGGTAGATCTTACTAACCATTTCATTATTGAAGGTGACGGATACAATACGGACTGGTCCGTGTCCGGAATCCAATGTAGTGGCCTGATGGAGTTGGTAGGGGCTAACGAGCAAACTGTCGCCATCTAGCAGGAGATGATGGTGCCCATCAACGGTAAATAAGCCTCCACCGTGAATAACATGTACAATTTCCATGCCGTGATGCCAGTGGGCATGGGCTACCTCGCTATTGCTGGTATGGATGATAACTAAGGCAGGATAACCCTCAGGATACACATCTTCTTCTAGATAATCAGGGTTGATAAGGGTATTGTAAGCGCGCAATAGCTGTCTTTCTGTTCCCATGATGCCTCCATTGGCTTTCCATATTCATGATAAATCACAATTTTCATCAAGTCATATCACCAATTACATATTTTGGTAGTAAGAAAACAGATAAATTAAAAATACGATGTGTCATGACAACAAAGGAGTAACCATGTCACATAATATAGAAAAACCTTCATCGCGCAATGACGTGGTCGAAGTTATCAATCCTACCGTTCGACGTCGTATTATCATGGTTTGTCTGGCAGGAGCTACTGGAGGACTCTTGTTTGGCTATGATACTTCAGTTATTAACGGAGCAGTCGATTCCATAGCAGGAACTAAATCCGGTTATGGCTTAAACAACTTTATGAGTGGTATTTCCGTTTCAGCAGCCTTGTTGGGCTGTGTATTAGGTGCTTGGTTCGCAGGAAGACTAGCAGATAAGTTTGGTCGGGTTAAGATCATGCTTGTTGCTGCTTTATTGTTTATTTTCAGCTCTATAGGCTCTGGGTATGCTCCAGAAATATGGACTTTCCTTATTGCTCGTATTATCGGTGGGGTAGGAGTGGGATTTGCGTCTGTAGTTGGGCCTGCTTATATAGCTGAGGTTTCGCCGACTACAATGCGTGGTTTCTTGACCAGTTTCCAACAGTTTGCAGTAGGCATAGGAATGTTAGCTTCGGTTCTTGTTAACAACTTACTCGCAAAAAGCTCAGGAAGTGCTGATACCATTTTCTGGTTAGGGCTACCAACTTGGCGGTGGATGCTCTTGATGATGTTGATTCCCGCTGTCATCATGTTAGTGGTTTGTCGTAACCTACCAGAGTCCCCGCGCTATCTGGTGATGAAGGGGCGTGATGAAGAAGCTGCCAACCTACTAACAAGTTTGAATGGTGTTGAAAATCCTCAAGCCAAGATTCAACAAATACGCCAGTCTGTTGGCGCAGAGACAACACCACGTCTTGGTGACTTAAAAGGTAAGACTTTCGGACTCAAAAAAGTTGTATGGGTTGCAATTGCTGTTGCTGTATTCCAACAGTTCAATGGGGTCAATATTATTCTATATTACGATTCCAGCCTCTGGCGTTCGTTGGGTTTTTCGGAACAGCAGGCATTGGATATTTCTGTCATACGTTCGGTCGTGGCATTTGTTCCTATGATTATTTCAATGCTCTTGATTGATCGTATTGGACGTAAGAAACTGTTGGCTTTTGGTTCTGGTGGTATGGCAATTTTTTTGTTTGTTGCATCAATCGGTTTCCATCATTCTATAGCCACCAGCACAGGAGTAAGTTTAACAGGCATTTGGGTACCAATTACCCTGATTGCTGTCTACCTCTTTTACTTCATATTCTGTGGAACTTGGGGTCCAGCCATGTGGGTTGTTATTGGTGAGATTTTCCCTAACAACATTCGAGCCATGGGTGTTGCAGTAGCTACTGCCTGTAATTGGATTGGCAATTTCATAGTGTCCACCTCCTTCCCCTGGCTTCGTGATGGGATCGGCACGGGTAATGTGTACATGCTCTATGCAATATTTGCGGCTTTAAGTTATATTTTTGTGCTCAAAGCATTACCTGAGACGAACGGTGTAGAACTAGAAGATATGAAGGCTGAATAATGAGGGACGTCATGGTGAGTGATGAAGAGCGTAAAGTCTATTCGCAGTGGACTGAAGTCGATGGTGATTTGACTGCATGTGACCCTGATACGGCTCATATTATTCTTGAATCCCGCCTCATGTTCTGTAAAAATGATCGTTCTCGTAGCAAATACTGGTCTATTCCTGACGGAGTAGATTGCCTGAATGATCTTGCTTATCAGGAGGACGGTCTACGGTCGCACAAACTAGACCTTTATCTGCCTCATGATGCAGTGTTAAGAAACGGAAAGTCACTGCCAGTTTACATCGACATCCACGGTGGTGGGTTCATGTATGGACATAAAGAACTCAACCGAAACTTCTGCACACACTTAGCGAAGACTGGTTTTGCGGTATTTTCGATAAATTATACGCTTATGCCTCAAGCAGGGTTCATGGAGCAGTTACGGGAAGTTGAACTTGCATTGGCGTGGATCAAAACTCACTTGAACCAGTACCCGGTGAGTCAAGATCGGGTGTTCATTACTGGTGATTCCGCTGGAGCTACCTTGGGATTGTATGCCTTAGCCATTGAGGGCTCAGAACAGTTTGCTCACACCTTGGATATAGCTCAGTCTCAATTACATCCTATGGGTGCCGCTTTTGTGTCTGGCTTATTTAACCTGAATCCCTATGTATCCATGCGACCAGGATCTTTCACTCCAGAAGGTCTTGAAACTGATGGGCTCAAGCTTCTTGCACCGAACTTTTTCCGCACATTTAAGGAAAACGGGGGAGAGCAGCTAGCTAATCTGAGCTATATCACAGCAGAAGCTCAGTTGCCTCCTATCTTCTTGAACACCAGTAGTGATGATTTCCTCCAAGCTGAGACACTGAATCTGGCTCTTGCGTTGGACAAGCAGGGGTGTGAATTTGAACTGCATGATGTGCATGTTGGTAAGACTCAGGTGCTTGGTCATGTTTACCCAGTGGCTATGACCTGGTTGGAGGAAAGTCAGCAGACTCTTCAAGAAATACAAGCATTTTCGTATAGTTTGTTGTAACAGAATGCTGACTTTAGTGGGCAGAGGCGAGAAGTATAAAGAAGGGTGGGGCTTGGTCTTGCAATAAGTACCAAGCCCCCGGTCCTTTAGTTGACCCGTTTGATCAGTAAGACGCAAATCGCGGAGAGAATTGTCATGACTATGGCTACTGGGAAAACGAGATTGTATCCGCCCGTCATGGCTACAATCGTGGAAGTACAGACTGAACCGATAGCTTGGCCTGCACAGGTGGCTATATTGATAAATCCAAGGTCTTTTCCTGCGGTTTCTCTGTTGGGGAGTACATCAACATTCAAAGCTTGGTCTACTGCTGAATACATCCCATACCCAAAACCTGCAATACCGGCGAACAATACCATCCCAAGTGGTGATTTGAGAATCCAGGGCATGGCTATACCGATGGCATAGAGAGTGCAAGCAAAAACAATAGGTGGTTTGCGCCTTTTGATGAGGTCAGATATAGGTCCCGATAGTGCTGTCGCAATAAGGGAGACCACCATAGTAATAATTGACATGGTAGCTATAGTTGCCCCAGCTGTGGTTTTATCTTGACCTATGTGGTCTTCCAGGATGTAAAGCTGGTATGAGGTAATCATCTGATAGGCCACTAGAAGGCCGGTTCTGCACAAGAATGCCTTCCAGAAATCTGAAGCGCCCTTGATGGGAGGTGTGAAAGCGTGAATAATGACTTGTCCGATAGGTTCGTTTTTGCGGGGCTCCTCCTTGTTGGGTAACTCGCGAGGAATGATAGCCATGGATAGCCAGCCGGCCAGTAGAAGTGCGATTCCAGAGACTAGGAAGCCAACGTTTGTTGAAGCAATAAACATTGAGGCCAACAAGTTTCCAAGGCCTTGTCCAATAACAGCACCACCACCGAATGCGGCTGAAGCAGTAGCTCTGTCTTTTTCTGGCACACGATCGGAGAGAATAGCGGTAATTGGAGCGATCATCATGTTGAGGCCAATCAACGACACGCAATATGCTACACCGACACCGATTCCTATGGTGGGTAAACCTGTCATATAAAAGCAGATGCCGCAGAGAAGGGCACCGCTGACTATCCAAGGGGTACGTTTACCGAATCGTGAACGAGTTCTGTCTGACATTGCACCGATGAAGACGTTGATAAACATCGATAGGACAGCACCTACACCATTAATTTGGCCTAACAAGGTACTTGGGTCAGCAATGCCAATATCTTTGAGCCTTTGCGGCATGAGTACACTCGCGACCATGGTAAAGCCTACGTACAACAGAGTGTTATATACAAAAAGGCCGATAATGTAGCGGGCTGTAGTTATTCGTGAGTGACCAGCAGCTCCTTGTTCAGAAGCACCTTGCCCTTGAGAAGAGTTGTCGTTTGTCATGAATTATTCCTTGTTGCAAACAGTTGTGATGAAAGAAAGATGTACTGTCGTATTCGTCATTGGGCTAGCAAGATCCAGGCAGAGGTGTCTTGTGGTAGGTGGCCTTGCTCATCCAAAGGTTGTGATGTCAGGAGAATTTCGCCTTCAGGCAGCCCCACTGGCTCACTACCGAAGTTTGTGATGTTAGCCCAACCATTGGCTCTTGCATAGGCGATGACACCACCATGTTGGCCATTAGCGCCATCTGGTTGGCTCGAACTATGGTCGTAGTCCTCCAGCCACCGCAAACTTGTGTCGTTGGTCTGGTAACGATGGCGTAGAGCCAAGACAGTTCGGTAATGTTCAAGCATTGATCCTGGTTTTCCGTTTTCAGCTGCAACAGAGTAGTCAGCAAACCAGCTCGGTTGGGGGAGGTGGGCTGGCGCACTAGGTTGCCCATTGGCTTGCGTTGACGGTGAGAAGCCGAAGGAATGGTCTGGGGTCGAAGTCCATGGCAGTGGTACCCTACTACCGTCCCGCCCCTTCTTGGATAGATTCTGGGAAGTCCCGAATGCCCATGGATCTTCTAGCTGATCCCAAGGAATATCTGCTACTTCAAACAATCCCAGTTCTTCCCCTTGGTAAACGTAAGCCGAACCGGGGAGTGCCATTTCTAACATAATGGCAGCCTTGCTACGTATGGTTCCCAGCTGGCGGTCTTCGTGGTATGTGCGCCCGTTTCTTAAGAGCCAATCATTGGCTATTGCATGGTAGAGGCCATTGTCGGTAGATACCTGAGGCAGGGCATACCTACTGGCATGTCGAGGCACATCATGGTTGCTCATAACCCATGTTGACGTTGAACCATTGGTTCGTGCTGCTAGATCAATGCCGTCTTGGATGGCCTGGTGAAGTTCATCGCGTACCCAGTTGCATTCAGCAAACTCGAAGTTAAAAACTTGTCCTAATTCATCTGGACTGGCATATAAATGCTGACGAGAAACTGGAACCCAGGCTTCACCAACGGCAAAGCGCGCAGGTTCGTAGCGGTCAAAGACTTTGCTGCGCCATTCCTTGAAAATTTCATGGACTTCGTCGCGGTCATAAACAGGGTGGGTGCCGTCATCAACAGTCACATGCATGACGTCCATGTCATAGTCATCCAGGTCGTCTCGGTCTAGGTCCTTGGCTAAACCTTCGGCTACGTCGATTCGAAAACCATCGGTTCCGTGGTCGCACCAGAAGGTGAGGGTCTTAAGGAAATCGTCCCTTACTTCGGGGTTGTCCCAGTTGAAGTCAGGTTGTTCTTTGGTAAAGAGATGTAGATACCACTGTCCGTCAGGGACGCGGGTCCATGCAGGACCGCCGAAGTTGGCAGACCACTTGGTGGGTGGTAGTTCGCCATGCTCACCCTTTCCGTCTCTGAAAATGTATCGATTACGTGCAGCGGAACCTGGCTCGGAGTTAAGTGCTTCTTGAAACCATGGGTGCAAGTGAGAGGAATGGTTGGGGACAATGTCGACAATCACTTTGATGCCCTTAGCATGGGCAGCCTCCACCATGGCGTCAAAATCGGCCATAGTGCCTAGCTTGGGGTCCACGTTGCGATAATCCTGAACATCGTATCCTCCGTCGGCTAGTTCTGAGGGATAGAAGGGGGAGAGCCATATAGCATCGATACCTAGTTGTGCTAAATAATCCATGCGGCTGGTAACGCCGGCTATATCGCCTAAACCAGTGCCAGTGGAGTCAGCAAATGAGCGTGGATAAATTTGATAGACCGCAGCTTGCTTCCACCAGAGATCAGCTTGAGTGACAGCGCTTGCATTATGTGTAGAATGATTGATAGAGGGCATCGGTGTTCCTTATCGTTGACAGTTTATTGTGGTAAAAGGTAAGTCGTCATTGACAATCTTTCCTTGGTAATACAAAATAATAGCGCTTGCATTCTGTCTGTCAAGTCACTCAGTGTGATGGGTAACATATCCGTCGCTCTTGTGAAAGTACAACAAACCACAGCAGCCAGCTTGCAGCTCAAGGGTGCTTGACTGGTAGCATAAACAGTGATTACTTGCTCTTGTCGTGACAGAGAGAACAGTGAAAAGGACGAGATGATGGTGAGAGTGACCCTGCACGAAGTGGCTCAAGAGGCTGGGGTTTCGGATTCCACAGTTTCTCGCGCTCTTCGGGGATTGGATAAAGTTGACGAGGGAACGAGAGAGCGGGTTCGTCTAGCTGCGGAGCGTTTGCACTTTTCTATCTCTCGGAATGCTTCTTCCCTCGCATCGGGTAAAACTATGCGCGTTTCTGTCCTATTTGCTGACAAGCTAAATACCTGGTTTGATTCTTCTGTCTTGCAAGGTGTATATGAAGTTCTATTCAGAGAGCAATATGATATTATTCCCAACACTGTCAGCACATATGGGCAACTTCAGTCCTTCTTTGATCGTCTTCCTGCCGATAATAATGTGGATGCCGTCATTGTGACTTCTATCAATTTGGAACCCGGACAGACAAAAGTCTTAGAAAGGTTGACGATTCCCACGGTAGGGCTCGACTCGAGAACTATTGATGGGTTCGATGCTTCTGTGTTGCTGAACGACCGTAAGGGTATGCATGAGGCTGTATCCTTACTACAGCGATTCGGGCATCGGCGCATTGCTTTTGTTGGGCAGCCCGCGCCTGGTGAGTTCAAGTTCAGTTCACAATTACGTGGCACAGCTTTCGTGCAAGAGGCGCGGTTGGCTGGTTATGGGGATCAGCAGATTTTCCGATTTGATACAGGTAAGATTGCTGACTATCGAACATATGATGAAGCAGTCAACGCAGCAGCTGCACAAGTACTATCTCTTGCTCCTATGCCCACTGCCATTTGTGTGGAAACTGATGATTTTGCAGTACCTTTGATGGCCTCATTAAGGCATTACGGGATACGCATACCGGAGGATCTCTCCATTATCGGTTTTGATGATGCCAATATTGCTGCGGCCGCAGATCTGACCACTATTCACCAAAACCCTGAAGACATGTCACGGACCGCAGCTCATAAGACACTCGCTTTGATGAGGGGTGAAATACTTGAAGAGCGCCATACTATGATTGAACCAATTCTCATGCTGCGAGGATCTACAGCCCGGTATGTGCCAAAAGCTGCAAGGTGAACGTCGTTCCGTGGCATGCTCAAGGTATGTAGCACTTGTGATTGAGAGCGGATTGTGGATACGCGAATTCAGGTAGTCGGGTCGAGGGCAAAGATTGTTTGGGTATCTGCGGCATACTCATGCAGGAGTAAAGGAGAGTGATATTGGAAACCCCAGGTATTTTGTTATGCCTGAATTACAAGAGTGCCCCGGATGCGATTCGAACGCACGACACCTTCTTTAGGAGAGAAGTGCTCTATCCCCTGAGCTACCGGGGCAACGAATATCTACTTTAGCACGCAAGTTTGCAAGGCGTGCTGAATATCCTGAGATGGTTGCTAGAAATTGAATTGACTATCGTTAATGTGTGAGTTACGGCTGTCAATCCTAATAATTCCTCCTTATAAGGGTCTTTTACAATGCCTCATAAAGAACCGTTGTGGAGGTGATGGGTTATGGTGGAAACTCTCAAGATTAGTGGAGACAAACTGAGAACTGACATCACACGAGCAGGAGTATGTGGTCTTGAAACTTGTTCGCAGTGGTTGCAGAAGTAGTAGATAAGTAGATAGGAACAAAACGTATGGCGGCGATTGGTCGGATACCTGGTATGAGGTTCCTGCTAACGATTGTGGCACGAGTGTTGGGGCTGCTTGCCTTGCTTGGTACCCTTGCCCACTATGTCCCAAGCCAGTTCTCAGATTTGCCGTTTCTTCCGGAAATTGTATCTCTAGCACCGTGGTATGTGCTCATAGCCTTGATTGCTTTAATGCTTGCACTCATTTCAAAGCGATGGATGACGGCCCTGCTTTCCTTGGTCTGTCTTTGTGCCGGTGTCTCCTGGCAAGTTCCTTTCTTTACCTTTGACCACCAGCTACCCAAGCGAGTTCAACAAGTTACCAGCCTAGAATTGCCGCATAAAGATGATGCTACGGCGCGTGTAATGACAGCTAATGTGTATAAGGGGCGTGCGCAAGCCCAAGCTATCGTTGACGCTGTGAGAGACAACAGGGTAGAGGTCCTCGCCTTGCAGGAGACAACGGACAGCTTTGTAGAACGCCTTAACGAGGCTGGTATCACAAAGTACTTGCCATATTCTAAAGTTGCTTCGGCGGATGGCAAATCAGGTAATGGCTTGTGGTCTCTGACCCCGCTTGGGTCTCCAGCCAGAGATGACGTTAATTCATCGGCTTCACAGATGCCCGCTGGTACAGTCAATTTCGGGGAAGGCCGACAGGTGCGTTTTGTTTCTGTGCATACGACTTCACCATCTCCGGGGCAGTGGGGGCAGTGGAAGCGGAGTTTGGATGAATTATCTGCTATGAAATCCCACGTTCATACCAGCTATGTTTTTATGGGTGATTTCAATGCGACCTATGATCATGCGCCCTTCAGAGACTTTTTGGGCCAGCGCTTCCAGGATGCTACCGTATCTTTGGGGCACGGTTTTACTATGACCTGGCCAGCCGATAAGCCTTGGATTCCTCCCTTTACTGACATTGACCACATTGTTGTAGACCAAGGAATTGAAGCCGGTCAGCTCAAGACAGTTAGCATTCCCGGCTCAGATCACCGTGCATTGGTAGGCACTATTTGGGTCAGGAAATAGCTACTCCAAATTAGACTGTGTGCCTGCTGATGCGCCTGCTGAAGCCTGTTGGGCTTGGGCTGCATCGAGCTTGGCTCGAACTTGGTCTAAAAGCTCTTGTGCACGTTTGGCTAAAGCTTCGCCTATTTCCCATTGGTGCATGGAGGCATCTAAATCAAGGCCACCTGCCTCCAAGGCTTGCACAGCTTCAATCAGTTGATCTCGTGCCTGCTCGTAAGGAAGTTTAGCAATAGCTTCCCGCTCTTTGTTGCTCAGGGTTGATGCCAAGGCTTTAGTTGTTTTGGTTTGTTTTTTCGTGCTATCTGCCACGATGTGCTCCTTTATGTTACGTACGGTCTAGGTCTTGTTTATGAGTTTTGTTGAGTAAGGGTAGTGGTCTTAGTAGCTTCTAAAGCACCCTGCTTAAGGGTAACTTTGATAGTGCTGCCGTCCGCAATATCTTCTGGGTCTGACACCACAGAACCGTCTGTTGTCTGGACTACGGCATACCCACGGTTCAGTGTTGACTGTGGAGAGAGGGCCGTGAGCGAAGATTGTAGCTTTTCGACAGTCAGTGAAGCGTCATCTGCAATCCGTCGCAGGGATATATCAAGTCGAATGCATGCTTCATCTATCATGTGTTGAGGCTTGTCAAGCATGGTAAGTGGCTGGGTTAGGCTGGGGCGACTCGCATAGCCTTCGATAAGGCGGTCTTCCTGGTCTATCAAGGCACGGATCCTGGAATCAATCCGAATACGAGCTTCTTCGACGATTCCTTCTTGCTCAGCCAGGTCGGGCACTACTCGCTTGGCGGCATCAGTTGGTGTAGAAGCTCGTAGGTCAGCAGCTAAATCAATGAGAGTCCAATCGTCTTCATGGCCAACAGCGGAAACAATTGGAGTCAGGCAAGCGGCTGTGGCTCTTACGACGCTTTCGTCAGAGAATCCGAGTAAGTCCTCAAATGAACCACCTCCACGAGCTACGATAATGACATCAACAGATGGATCTTGGTCCAACTTTTGGATAGCTGCAACGACTTCCGGAGGGCACTGGGGTCCCTGTACGTGAGCATGAACAATTGAAAACTCGATAATAGGCCACCGCAAGCGAGCGTTGGTTACTATGTCTCCCTCAGCGCGCGCCTGGGGTGCGCAAATTAATCCTATTCGCTGGGGGAACTCGGGAAGGGGAACTTTGTTCTCTGCGTCGAACAACCCCTCACCTTTGAGTTGCTTACGCAGCTGTTCTATCTGCTCCTTCAAATCTCCAGTACCCACTCGCCGGATATCATCGGCCATGAAGCTTAGGCGGGTTTGTTTCATCCATAGATCTGGTTGACCATGTATAACAACTCGGTCCCCCTGGTGAAAATCACGGGCCTTGCTGGCAAAGCCTCTAAAACCCATAACGGAGATTGAGATGTCTTCAAAGTTATCTCGTACGGTCAGATAGGCAGAACCGGCTCGTCGGGTGTTGATTTCAACTATCTGTCCCTCAACCCAGGCTCCGGGCCAACGAGCAACAGCATCATGGTATTTTTGGCTCAGAACGCTTACTGGCCATGGTTCTTCGGCTGTAGTATCCCTGGCCAACCTTGGTAGTTCGCTTAAGGGTTTGGGTTGGTTGATGCTGCCGGCTGGCTGAGTGCCACCTCCGGCATAATCAACTGGTCCGGAACCTGTCGTATACGCCTGTTTGATGGCCATATTGTTCAGCACGGTACCTCCCACCACAAGAGTATGAATACTTCAACACTCTACCAACTTAGGGACAACCTAGGGTTGCTTGGGTTGTTGTTGATGCTACTTATCGGTAATCATTCCAGCGTGGACTGGGATAGAGGAGGGCTTCAAAGTGTGCCCATTCTTGTTGAAAGTTGAGCGGCGGTTTTCTGAGCCAGCGCAGCTGAATACCATCCATGGCTTCCAGGCTCAAGCGCACATAGGGTCGCATGTCTGCGTTCCAGTCCATTCCTGGCGGTAGCGACCAAGGGATGTGTGAGTAATGTTTCCAGACTCTATCAGCGCGATCCTGGAAGTAATGATGCAGGGGGTGCTGAGGATCAAATGATTCGGTTTGCAGAACCATGAAGAGCTGAACAAGTTCGCGCCGGGATGCGTTGTGGTCAACTAAGTAGCGTAGGTAGGCTGGGAAGTGAGGGGCATTGGGGTCAGAACCTGGAAGGTTGGTTGTAAGAAATTCCTCGGGGGTGCCATAGACTGCATATACTTCAACTTTCATGGAGCTTCTCAATCCTGATATAGACACCACGGTGCTTGCCCACTACTTACATCCAGTGTGGTCTTCGTATGCTGCCATCACCCGCCATCAGTTTGGGTGCGGGCAGGCACAATGGATAGGGACCTTGCTGGATCCTCAGGCCATGCGTCAGGTTCTTGTTGAGGCGCTAAAGGTTGCAGGATTGTATGGGCCCTTACAGGAGTTGGCTGGTCAAATTACAGTTCGTCAGGGCATCAATGCTGCGGGTGAACAAGTAACTTATTTCTTGAACTATTCTGATCAAGTGGTTACTGTGAGTAGTCCATATGCAGGCCGCATCCTGCTAGGTCAATGTCAGACTGCCGGCAAATCTATTGGTGCAGGGGAACAACTGACTGTGGATGCTTGGAACTTGGCTATAGTAGTTGGAAAACCCACTGCTAATGAGGTCTAAGTAATATGCATACGCAGATAGCCAGGTAACCCAGTAGAACAGGGGTTGAGTGGGCTGTGTAACCACCCTGGCTTGAGTTCGATAGATCTGCTCGCTTTATGCAATCTGATGTGCATAGGTATCAACATTGAGTAGGCACTCAAGGGTGTTTCGGTTGTGTGAGCCAAGAACGTAAATGGTTGAGGTGGCTGTGCCTATTGGATACGCGACACACTGATGCCTGCCTGTATCTTTACACTGGAACAAGGGGTAGTCAGTGCAGATGGACATAGGAGGACGACCAGCATGGGGTATGTCACCATTAGAGAAGTAGCGCGTCAAGCGGGTGTTTCAACGACTACGGTCTCACAGGTTCTTCATGACAAAGGTCGTTTTTCCCCTGAGACCAAGAAACAAGTCTGCCAGGCCGCAAAGGATTTAGGCTACATTCCTGACTTGCGGGCTCAGGCTATGAGATCTAGTAAGACTAAAATGATTGGTCTCTTAGTTCCCGACCTTCGTAACCCCTATTTTGCAGACCTGGTCAGTTCTATGGAAGCTATGCTGTACGAGATGGGAGTCGGTGCTCTGATTGGTAGTTCCGATGAGCAGCTAGATCGACAAGATGATTTCATCATGCGCATTCTTGGACAACGGATTGATGGAGTTATTGCAGTCCCCCAAGGCACAGTTTCGCAAGGTTTGCAGACCATCATTGAAAGAGAGCTTCCTCTCATTTTTGTAGACCGCCGGGTGCCAGGTATGGATACTGTCCCGTACGTTGTTTCTGATCCTAGACCTGGATTGAGGCAAGCCCTTGAAACACTGAAGGGCTATGGGCATCGTAAGGTTGCCTATGTTGCCCATCCTTCGCTGGGATCTTTCAGTCTCGATGAAAGAGCTGAGGCTTTCTCGAGTCTGGCGCCTGACTACTTTGAGAGTGACGGTATTCGTGTCTTCTCATGTGATGAGAGCTTGCAGTCGCATAAGGATGTGTTGGGTTCATTGCAGTCATTTGGTGCAACAGCCGTAATCTTTGGATATTCGCCTGATGCTATTAGCTGCATTAGTTTGTTGCGTGGTTACAATGTGCAAATTGGTCATGATTGTTCTTTGATTTCCTTTGATGATATTGAAGTATTTCGGCTGATTACGCCTCAAATTTCTATTATCTCCCAACAGGTTGAACAAATAGGAAGGAAGGGGGTGAAAATGCTTCTAGATACGATCGAAACGGGACAGAAAGGACAGACTGATCCTGTAAGCATAGCGACTGTATTTGAACAACGAGGTTCTGTAAGCAAGTGCAGGGAATAACGCTTGTTAGTAGTGTTGTGTTGAGCAGTTGCTAACTCGGTATTTTTGGTGTCTCTGAGCAAATAAATAGCTGTATTGTTCTGATTTCGTCGTAAGAGCGACAGTCCACTGCTGGCTTTTGTCCAAGTGCATTGAGTGTGTGCAAGGCAGCATTAGATGGCAGTTTCTGTACAGTGCTAGTGAAGGTCGATGGGGAACCTGCTGGCATTGGCAGAGTAAGTGCCAATGGGAGTGTGTTTCTCTTTATTATAGTTGTCTTGTCGCAGTAGCGTTCATGAGGAGATGGTCGCATTGTCTTGCAAGAGTTGATAAATAAGATTCGATGAGCTTGCTGTGATTATGCAAGCGTTGCTCTGATGTCTACTTCGGGAAAAGAGCTTTTCTGTGAAAACGCAGTTTCGTTTGCCCCTCCCCAGTAAGGGATTTGGAAGCAGCATGATACGTTTTCGATGGTAAGTACAGACAAAGAGTAGAACTATAAGATCATTAAGAGTTGTTTTATGATGTTTAGTAGCGCTCATGCGAAGTTGCATAAGCGTCTAAGAAAACAAGTTAAGGAATAATGATGGACACTCAACCAATCATCATTGATACTGATCCTGGCATAGACGATGCCGTGGCAATAGCTTTCGCCTTGTTTGCCCCTCAGGTAGATGTCAGATTGATTACTACAGTCGCAGGTAATGTTGGTCTCGACAAGACAACCTGTAACGCTCTACGGTTGCTTACGTATTTTGAGCAGCATGTACCAGTAGCCAGAGGAGCCTCAGAGCCCCTTATCGAGCCCTTTATTGATGCCAGCGATATTCATGGAAAGACAGGCATGGAAGGCTTCGATTTTCCAGAGCCAGACCAATCTCTCCTGCTTAAGGATGGTGCGATTGAGGCCATGCGCACAGTCATTATGGAGAGTGAGAAGCCGGTGATCATTATGCCTATTGGGCCCCTTACTAATGTAGCACTGCTCTTAAAGATGTATCCTTCAGTCAAGCATAATATTGAACGCATTGTGCTGATGGGTGGTTCTACAGCTCGGGGTAATCGCGGCGTTATGTCGGAATTTAATATAGCTACAGATCCTGAGGCAGCCAAAATTGTTTTTGCCTCTGGTGTCCCTCTGGTGATGGCACCTCTCGATGTAGGTTTGAAGGCCCTGGTGCTCCCTGAAGATAGCGCCAAACTACCTGCAATGGGTAAGACAGGACGCATGGCATACGATCTTTTTAAGAAGTACCGTGGGGGTAGTTTCAATACCGGTTTAAAAATGTATGACCCGTGTGCCATTGCGTGCATACTGAATCCGTCTCTCTTTACCTTCGCTGATACCTATGTGGACGTTGAACTGAATCAGGGGCTTACTCGGGGTTGTACCGTTGTAGATCTTAAAGGCTATCTGAATAAGCCTGCCAATGTCTCGGTGGCAGTAGATGTAGATTCACAAGCTTTCAGGACATGGTTCCTAGAAAGTATGAACGGCTGCATATAGCCCTCATCATTGATTCCTTGCTTGTTGGTTATGGCAACATGTGGAGTATCCACAACAGATAAGAAAGATAGAGATAATGATACCCGAAATACTGTTGGTTCTGGCTGTCCTAGTGGTGGTTGCTTACCTCATCATTAACAAATATCATCCGGCTCTGAGTCTTATTATGGGCGGTCTTGTGCTTCTCTTAGGAGCATGGGCACTTGGGCACCCTCTATATGCTAAGGGGAAGGGTGCAGGTTTCGGCCTGTTCGATGTTGTTATGGTCTTTAAAGACACTATTCTGGCGCAAGTGTCTAGCGCAGGCATCGTCATCATGGTTCTTTTTGGTTATTCTGCCTATATGAGCAAGATCGGTGCTAACGATGTTGCTGTGAATTACATGGTGAGGCCTTTGCGCCATATTAAGCACAAGACCTTGATTGTTCCAGCAGTCTTCTTGGTGGGCAACATCATGTCCCTGGTAGTGCCTTCTGCCTCTAGTTTGGCTATCATTTTGATGTCAATTCTATATCCCGTTCTTGTAGGTATGGGTGTTTCCTCACTGACAGCTGCTGGTGTTATTGCCTGCACGGCTACGATTATGCCAACTCCTCTAGGTGCTGATAATGTCATTGCGGCTAAAACCTTAAAATATGATCTCCTGGATTATGTGGCATACAATGCTAAGATTTCTATTCCAGCCCTTTTGATTATGGCTTTGGTTCATTTCTTTTGGCAGCAGTGGTGCGACAAGCGTGAAGGTGCCGATGCGTTCGTTGAGTTGGCTTCCAAGGAAGAAGCAATTCCATCTCAGGAACAAGTAGCGGAGGTTCCTGGTTATTATGCTATTTTCCCTCTACTCCCGCTCATTCTTATTTTGGGTATTGGTGTTGCTGCCATGTTTCTTAAGGGGTTGACCATGGATATTACCGTGTTGACCTTTATTGCTTTCTTCATAGTAATGATTGTCGAGTCTTGCCGCAGACGGTCTTTTAAGAGTGCTCAAGCGGTTGCAGTGGAGATGATCAAAGGCATGGGAACTGGTTTTAGTCAAGTTGTGATGCTTGTTGTCGGTGGTGCTCTCTTTACTACAGGCATTCAAAAACTTGGCCTCATTGATGCTTTGAACAAGTCAGTCGAAGGTTCTACTGGTGCTGGACTCATGGTGGCACTTATTTTTGCTCTGGCTACATGCCTCTTCGGCATACTGTCAGGTGGCGGTTTGGCTATGTTCTATGCGGTTATTGCTTTGATTCCTGGCATAGCTGCCGCAGCAGGCGTAGGCGGTATTGTTATTGCCCTACCTATGCAAATGATTGCCAACTTGACTCGGGGTATTTCTCCGGTCGCTGCTGTTATTATGATTGTGGCTGCCACAATTAAGGTGGAGCCTACGAAAATTCTCAAACGTACATGTGTGCCTGCAATCGCTGGCATACTGTGCGTATTAGTTCTCTCTTTTATTCTGTTGCCGTACTGAGTCTCCACTACGAATACGAGATTGCTTTGCTAGTGTCTTTCGTTGTGTGGTAACTAAGGAGGGTGTCTCAACTTCTTAGACTGCTGAAAGAAACAATTTCGCTCATTAAAACTCCTGTCTCAAGTATTCCTACAGCCCGACGATCGTCCTAGATGGAAAATCCCGGGCTGTAGTATGTGATAAGCACCCTATTGTTCAGCATAGATGGCTTTGTTTAGAGCGAAATACAGTAGTAACGCAATAAGGATTAGTCCTGCATCGAATAAGAAGAGATTGGAGTAGTTAGCTGCAAACCCGGTCGTTCCGTTAATGCTCCTGGCAGCCAGGGCAGGTGAGTTCATAAAACCTCCGATGATGGCAATACCAATGGAGCTGGAAACGTTGATTGCTAAGTCATTCATACCGACGCCGCGGCCTGATTCTTCCTTTGGTAAGGTGCCGAGCACAGTTGAAACAAGCGGAGAGTACAAGAATCCTCCACCGCCATAGTACAAGCAGCCGGCCAAGGTGAGGGCTAGGGGTCCCCAGTTGACGCAGAAAACTGCGAGAACGAAAGCTATTATTTTCATCGACGCCGCAGTGATTATGGCTGATTTACGGCCTATCTTACGGACTATCCATCCAGAGCAAATGCCCACAGTTGCTCCAACAATGAAGGCCCAAACGATGTGGAAGGACACCTGAGAGGTTGTTAAGTGAAAAACTCTGGTACTGATGCCATTAAACAAGGGAGAAAACGAATAGTTTGGTAGCCAGAAGATAAGGATAAGGCTAATTGCCATCAGCCAACGCTTATTCCTAAAGAACGCTGGAGTGATAAAGGGCTCAGCTGCCGTGTGAATATATATGGCGAAGACAATGTAAAGCACGGCCGAAACGACCAACATCCACCAGCTCTTGTAGGAGAAAAAGAGAGTGATGAAGGCAGTTGCTGTACCGAAGATGATGAAACCTATAATGTCTATCTTCTGTCCGTTTCCTGTTTTGTCTGGTAGGTTTTTGAGGAGGATTGGTAGGAAGATCACGGTTATAGCTGGAATCAAAAAGAGATACTGCCAGTGTATTGAGGTCAAGAGTCCCGCAGCAAAGACTCCGATAGCAGAGGAAAGCTGGTAGCCGGCTGTAAAAATACCAAAGAAGATAACCTTAAGCGAATCTTTGAGATATTTTGTAGCTACCACTAAATATACAGATCCTGCCACTTGTTCGCCTGCGGTTTGAACGGCTCTAGCGATAATAACAGTCCAGATATTGGCGGTAAAGAAAAAGCTGGCCACAAAACCAAAAACTGAGCCAATGACTAACAGGCTTATGCCAGTAACTACCAGTCTTTTTAGGGAAACAAAGTCTGCGAGTGAGCCGTAAATAAAACAAACAATGCCTAGTACGATACTCGGGATTGCAGTGATAAGAGAAGCTTGCTCAGGGGCTCCAACTGAATCACCTATCTGCTGAAAGACAAGGTTAAAACCTTGCAAGCAGAGGGTTCCTAATACAAAGGTAATGAGTAAGGGAATCAACGCTCTGATAGCCATGTCGCTGGTTACGGTCTGCTTTGCGCGGTCGATTGGAGGATTATTTACTGGTATTGTTGGTGAACTAGACATATTCTTCCTTGCACAGTAAACAGGTTGACGTTTGAAAGAACTCCGATAAGGAATGTGTTCCTAGCTACCTTTCTCTGTATTGGTACAATCACTGTACTTGTCTCATTTCTGAGGCGTACAACTGCTTGCTAGTAGTACTACCGCTAGCGTCGTGTCTCTGAGATGGACGGTAGGGGCACTCGTAATGAGCTAATTGAGTGTCTTATGTGGGTTTCATTGTAGTTGAGGGAGCAATAGAGTACCGGTCGTCTATCAAGATTAAAACTTGTTCCGTTTGTACCTCTCTAGGATATCGCCATCTTGATAAACAGAGTCTCTACCGCTACATGGTTGCGGGCTTATTCGCTAACGTCCCCCAGTAACTATTATGTGGCAGCTCATGGACGGATATTGTTTACGATTTCTAGCGAGATGCTGACACTTTGACTGCATACCGTGTTAGGATAAGCCCTACACAAGTTGAGCGAAGATCCGTAATCGGCGGGGAGCTTTCGGAAGAACGGTTGCGGTTTGCGTTGCCTAGTAGAACCGACGGGTGGAGTCCGAATAACTCCAATGATAAGCGGTTGTACTTGCTTGAGTACCTCAGTAAGTGCAGCAAGCGAGGTGGTACCGCGCAAGCAGACTATTCTGCTGTCGTCCTCGGATGAGATAGGAACAATCCTTCCAGCCCAGGAGAGTGTACGGTGAGTCAGACGAACAATGAAGCTTGCAATCCGAGTCAGCGGAAAGCACAGGTTTATCCAAAAGACAGTGAAGGCTCTGGCACTAGTCAAGTAGGTCCTACTCCAAACTTCCCACAGATGGAAGAAGCTGTACTCCAGTATTGGGATGAAGATGACACCTTTACGAAGTCTGTAGAGCAAAGACCCTCGGGAGATCGCTCTCAGAATGAGTTTGTATTTTTCGATGGGCCACCGTTTGCCAATGGTTTGCCTCATTACGGACACCTACTCACTGGCTATGCGAAGGATGTTATTCCTCGTTACCAAACTATGAAGGGACGCAAGGTAAAGCGTGTCTTTGGATGGGATACACACGGTTTGCCTGCTGAGCTCGAGGCTCAAAAGGAGCTGGGCATCGAATCCGTCGATCAGATTGAACAGATGGGTATCGAAAAGTTTAACGATGCCTGCCGCAGTTCAGTGCTGAAGTATACGCAGGAGTGGAAGGATTATGTTCATCGTCAGGGACGCTGGGTAGATTTTGAGCACGGTTATAAGACACTTGATATTCCTTATATGGAGTCTGTCATGTGGGCTTTCAAACAGCTCTACGACAAGGGGTTAGCATATCAGGGTTACCGGGTGCTTCCGTATTGCCCTAAGGATAGAACGCCTCTATCGGCTCATGAATTGCGCATGGACGCGGATGTCTACCAGGATAAACAGGACACAACCGTTTCCGTTGCAGTCAAACTTAAAGATGAAGATGATGCCTACGCAATCTTCTGGACTACGACACCTTGGACCGTTCCTACTAACTTTGCTATCGTTGTTGGTGCCGATATTGATTATGTAGAAGTGTTACCAACTCAAGGTATGTTCGCTGGTAAAAAGTTCTATATAGGTAAGGACCTCCTCTCTTCCTATGAGAAGGAGCTAGGGGAGGACTACCAGATCGTTAGAGAGCTTAAAGGTTCTCAGATGGTAGGTTGGCGTTACTGGCCTGTTTTCCCATATTTCGCTGGTGAACAGGCCCTGGCCGAAGGTGGAACGCCCGGCCCCAATGCTTACCAGATATATACAGCTGATTATGTGGATACAGCAGAAGGTACTGGTCTGGTCCATCAGGCTCCTTATGGTGAAGACGACATGAACACCTTGAACGTCCATGGCATAAAGTCTATAGATGTTTTGGATGCTGGCTGCAAGTTCACCGCTGCCTGCCCTGATTATGAGGGCACCTATGTTTTTGATGCTAATACGCCTATTCTTCGCAACTTGCGGGCAGGGGATGGGCCGTTAGCTGCTGTTCCTGAAGAACACCGGGCTATCCTTTTCCAAGAGAAGTCCTACGTCCACTCTTACCCTCACTGCTGGCGGTGTGGTACCCCGCTTGTCTACAAACCTGTTTCCTCATGGTTTGTATCAGTAACTAAGTTTAAGGACGAGATGCTTCGTCTCGACGAGCGCATTAACTGGATTCCAGAAAATGTGAAAGAAGGCCAGTTTGGTAAATGGTTAGCGAATGTACGTGACTGGTCAATTTCACGTAACCGCTTCTGGGGTTCTCCTATTCCGGTATGGGTTTCTGACGATCCGCGGTATCCACGCGTGGATGTGTATGGCTCCTTGGAAGAACTTGCGCGAGACTTTGGTGATTATCCGCGTGACAGCAAGGGCGAGATCAATATGCATCGTCCTTATATTGATAATCTGACAAGGCCCAATCCGGATGATCCCAGTGGTCAGTCAACCATGCGTCGAATCAGTGATGTGATGGATTGTTGGTTTGAATCCGGATCGATGTCTTTTGCTCAATTCCACTATCCCTTTGAGAACAAAGAGTATTTCGAACAGCACTTCCCAGCTGATTATGTGGTTGAGTACATTGGTCAGACACGTGGTTGGTTCTACCTTCTACATGCAATGGCTACCGCACTATTTGATAAGGCTGCCTTCAAGAATGTCATCTGCCACGGTATCGTTTTAGGCGATGATGGTCAGAAGATGAGCAAGCACTTGCGCAACTATCCAGATGTCAACCAAGTGTTTAACGAGTACGGGTCAGATGCCATGCGTTGGTTTCTCATGAGTTCTCCCATCCTGCGTGGGGGCAATCTCATCGTAACTGAAAAAGGTATTCGAGATACTGTACGTCAAGTGCTGCTACCGATTTGGTCTTCATACTATTTCTATACTCTGTATGCCAATGCAGCTCACGGTGGAGCTGGTTATGATGCTCACCG
Source organism: Bombiscardovia coagulans (assembly GCF_002259585.1). Classification (GTDB taxonomy): domain Bacteria; phylum Actinomycetota; class Actinomycetes; order Actinomycetales; family Bifidobacteriaceae; genus Bombiscardovia; species Bombiscardovia coagulans. The sequence continues at coordinate 141,005 of NZ_MWWS01000009.1, read as the reverse complement.
TCTTCGCGCTGAAGAAGTAGACCATCTGCCAGCAATGGATCGGTACCTTCTGGCGGCTACTCGACGTCTCGTTGAGACAGTAGAAGATTCCTTAGATCATTTTGCTATTTCTGATGCATGTGCTACAGCTAGCGAATATATTGACATCTTAACGAACTGGTACATTCGCAACAACCGAGACCGCTTCTGGCAAGAAGACCACCAAGCCTTCGATACGCTTTATACAGCATTGGAGGTTTTCGCTCGAGTTATTGCACCCTTGGCCCCAATGGAGACAGAAGCTATGTGGAGAGGGCTCACTGGGGGTGAGTCGGTACATCTTGCTGATTGGCCTTTCCTGGCAAATCAAGACAGTGGAGAGGATACCGAGCTGGGTCTGGTGCTTCGTAAGGATTCAGCTCTTCTCTCAGCCATGGAGAAGGTGCGCGAAGTGGTGTCAGCAGTCTTGTCACTCAGGAAAACTGAGCGTATTCGTGTGAGGCAACCCCTTGCTGAACTAGTTATCATTGTTGAGGATCCACAAGCAATTAGTCCGTATAGCAGCATTCTTAAGTCCGAGCTCAACGTCAAGAATATTGTCCTCTCAACGTTGGCTCAGGCTGAATCGAGGGGACTGCGCCTTGTTCAAGACCTCAAAGTCAATGCTCGGGCAGCTGGACCTCGCTTGGGTAAGCAAGTGCAGTTTGCTATCAAGGCTTCCAAAAGTGGTCAGTGGAGAATCGTTGACGGTCAAGTCTTGGTTCAGACGCCTACTGGTGAACTCGCTTTAGAGCCTCAGGAATACGAGCTAAAGAACCAGGTGGAGGAAGCGCAATCCACAGGAGCCGCTGCCAGCGCTTCCGCTTCTCTCCCTACTGGCGGATTCGTGATTCTCGATACTCAACTGAGTGATGAGCTACTGGCCGAAGGATATGCGCGCGATCTCATTCGTATAGTCCAAGAAGCTCGTAAGGCAGCTGACTTGGATATTGCGGACAGAATTCAATTAACGCTCACGTTGCCTGAAGACGAAGCTTCCAAAGCTGAACGATTTGAGGAGCTGATTGCTGCTGAGACGCTTGCTACCCAAGTAGTTATCGTCCCTAGTGCCTCTGTTCAAGAGGCTGAGGTGCAGATCAGTGCAATTTGATGTATAGAGCCTGTGGAATATCTACTTGAGGTCCTGCTTGGAATTCTTCAGCAGGACCTCAAGTATTATCAGTGAAATCTGAGAAGCTGTCGCTCTCTTGGAGCGGAGAATCAGAGGTTGAATGCGTACTTGTCCATACGATCAAAGGCTTCTTTGACTCTGCTGAGCGGAAGGGCTAGATTCATACGGATGGCACAGGGTGCTTTGAACATACGCCCATCTTGAACGGCTACGCCAACATCCCACAGGCGGTGTTCGAGTTCATCGAGGCTGACCTGGTGTTCTTGACACCAGGTACTGCAATCCACGAAGAGCATATATGTGCCCTCAGGTTGAGACACCTCTACGCCGTCAAAATGCTGACTGATGTAGTTGCATGCGTAACTGATATTCTCTGACAGAACCTGTCGCAATTGGTCTACCCACGCCGCACCTTCTGGCTTATAGGCTCCGATGAGAGCATGCATAGATAGAACATTCATTTCGTTATAGTGCGATTTGGAAGCTTTTGCCTCTACCCGATCTCTCAGGTACTTATTGTAGATAATGTGGTAGGAGCCAACTAATCCAGCTAAGTTGAACGTTTTGGTAGGCGCATAAAAGGCAGCAGTTCGCTGGCGTGCATCTTCACTCACCGATTGTGTTGGCGTGTGCTGGTGACCATTGAGTATGATGTCAGACCAGATCTCATCTGATATAACTATGCAATCGTTGGCCCTGTAGACTTCCATTGCTTGTTCAATCTCAGCTGCATCCCACACTCGCCCACAAGGGTTGTGAGGGTTACAGAAGACTGCAACATGAATGTTGTTGTCCTTCAGCTTCCGATCCATATCTTCGTAGTCCATCCTCCAGATACCTTGGGCATCTTTGATAAGTGGACTGTGAACAATATGATAGCCATTGTTCTCAATGGACATGGTAAAACCGATGTAGGTGGGTGAATGCACTAGGACACTATCGCCTGGTGCTGCAAAGGCGGTCAGTGTAGCGATGACTCCGCCCAAGACACCGTTCTCATATCCGATGGCATCTGAAGGTAGGTCTAAAACCGCATTACGATCTCGCTGCCAGCGGATTATCGAATTGAAATAATCTTCCGTCGGGTCAAAGTAACCAAAAGCGGGATGCTTAGCTCGTTCGATAATAGATTCAGTGATGGTTGGTACGGTAGGGAAGTTCATATCTGCCACCCACATAGGAATGACATCAAACCCGTTTTTTGGGGGAGTAGGAGCAAATCCCTCACCTAGGCCGTCAACAGCTATGGCATCTTTACCGTGCCGGTCAATAACCGACGTAAAATCATACAACATACGTCATCCTTATGAGATAATTTTGTCACTGATATCGTTAAGAGCCTTTAATTCTTCGGCATTTAAGTCCAACTGAGCAGCATCCAAAAGTGCCGGTAGTTGGTCAGGAATTCGGGCTGAAGCAATGGGAGCGCTCACCTGAGGACGAGACTTTAACCACGCAAGGGCAACTGTAGCTATAGCAACATGATGGTCTTGTGCGATCTGTTCCGCCACTGATACTACATCCAAGCCGGCAGGTGTGAAGAAATCTTGCACCATGCCTTCGCGTTGCTTTCCCTTGAGATCATCTTGAGTGCGGTACTTGCCAGTTAAGAAGCCAGCTGCAAGGGAGAAGTATGGAAATACCATAAGATTTTCTTCTTGGGCAACCTGCATGAGACCATCTTCATAATCCTTGCGATACACAAGATTGTATTGGGGTTCAAGGGCTATAGGTAGTGTCAGATTATTCTCACGAGCAATATTGAACCACTGACGAATTCGTTCTGGAGAATAGTTAGACAGGCCGATTGCTCTGATCTTTCCTTCTTTAACCAATGCGTCAAATGCTGTTGCAGTTTCTTCCAAGGGGGTTTGTGTATCATCAAAGTGAGCGTAGTAAAGGTCGATGGTGTCAATGCCCAAGCGAAGTAAAGACTCGTCAGCAGCAGAAGCTACGTTGCCTGCTGACAATCCCGAGTATTGAGGATGCTGACTGACCTTTGTTGCTATCATGACTTGGTCTCTTTTGCCGCTGGTCGCCAGCCAACGACCGAGAACAATTTCTGATTCGCCACCGCTATGTCCTGGTGCCCAGGCTGAATATACATCTGCGGTGTCGATTACATTACCACCGGCTTCCACATACTTGTTGAGTACTTGCTGGCTTTGGTTCTCATCACTTGTCCAACCGAAAGTGTTGCCTCCTAAAACCAGACCGTACACTTCGTTCCCAAGTAGCTTTGTCATCTTTCTGCCTTTCTATTTACAGACCGTGCATACAGCAGACTTGGAAAAACTAAGCCTGTATAGAATTATTGTGCTCTCTAGGCATGACTGTTTGCAAGATGGTGCTTTTACGCCTTCTCTGCGGTTTATGGGAACATGGTATGTGGGGGAGACTATAACCAGTTTGATTTGCCATTGAAAATACGTAATACAACCAACTCAGCTACCTGTTGCCTACAGTGAGGAGCGTGCAAACGCATGTTGCAGATTCATCATATTTCCAAGCAGTACCGAACTGGTGATTTCAGCCAGAATGCTCTCAATGACGTCAGTCTTAACCTAAGAGACAACGAGTTCGTCGCTATTTTGGGGCCTTCTGGTTCCGGAAAGACCACCCTGCTGAACATTATCGGAGGCTTGGATCGGTATGATTCAGGAGATCTTGTTATCAATGGTACGTCCACTCGTCAATATAAGGATCGAGATTGGGACTCGTATCGCAATCATACCATCGGATTTGTCTTCCAGTCGTATAATCTCATCCCTCACCAGAGTGTAATTTCCAATGTAGAGCTTGCTCTCACAATTTCGGGCGTTCCTCGGTCACAGCGTCGTCAGAGGGCTCGTAAGGCCTTAGAAGAAGTTGGTCTAGGTCAACATATTGATAAGCTACCCAACCAGTTATCTGGAGGGCAGATGCAGCGTGTTGCCATAGCTAGAGCGTTGGTCAACAATCCATCTATTGTTTTGGCTGATGAGCCTACAGGTGCCTTGGACTCTCAGACATCGGTACAAATCATGGACTTACTCAAAGAAGTAGCCAAGGACAGGCTGGTAGTTATGGTCACTCATAACCCTGAACTTGCCCGTGAATATGCGACTCGTATCGTTGAACTTCGTGATGGTTCTATTGTGTCGGACAGTGACTCCCTGGCTGTTAGCAAAGAGTCAGCACAAACAGCCCAGCACCGCAATTTTGGTCATGCATCAATGTCGTTGGTCACCTCATTGGCACTCTCATTCAATAACCTCAAGACTAAAAAGGCTCGTACCTTTCTGACTTCTTTCGCTGGGTCTATAGGGATTATTGGCATTGCGCTAATTCTTGCGGTATCGAATGGTGTCAATAGGTATATAGACAAAGTGCAAGAGGATACTATGACTGCGTACCCTATTTCGATTCAGGAACAGTCATTTGATCTCAATAAAATCATCGGTTCTGCTCAGGATAATACGCAGAATACTCAAGATCACAAGGGTTCTCATCGCTCCAAGGCAATTTATCCTGATGACTCAGCCATTTCATCGGCATCAAGTTTAGCGAGCTCTATAAGCTCTAATAATTTAAGTTCCTTTAAGCGCTATCTTGATGATCCTAAAAGTGACATTCATCAGTATGTTGGTCATGTGGGTATCCAATATTCATACAATACCAAGTTTTCAGTCTTCGATCGGGATCCTAAGGGAACACTAGTATCAGCTTCTTCAGTTACCATAGGTGGTCAAGAAACTGGTGCCGCAGCTCAAATGGCTTCTGCTGGTGCAAACTCTTCAGATCCTTCACAGATGGAATCTAGGCAGATGGCTGCTATTACAGGAAAGTCTCAGACCAAGTCTTCACCACAGTCTTTCACTGAAATCATGCCAGGCAAGGATGAACAGAAGACACCTATCGGACAAGTAATCAAGGATAACTACCAACTGCTACAAGGGTCGTGGCCGCAAAACAAGGAGCAAGTGGTTTTAGTCTTGGATGCTGACAACAAAATTCCTCTGGTTACCTTGTATAACTTAGGGCTCAAGCCGGCCAGTGAATACAATGACATGATGGCCAAGCTTAATAACGGTCAAGAGGTGAAGGCAGATACTTCAGCGCTGGATTATGATCAAGCTATGAAGCAGACCTTAGATCTCATACCTGCTGCTGACCAGTACATCAAAGGTGATGATGGACACTACCATTATGTGGGTGATGACGCTGGACAAGTTGCCAAGTTGCTCGACAAGGCTGTTCACTTGAATATCGTCGGAATTGTTAAACCTGTTGCTAAGGCTTCCGCCACCCCTCTGCCAGCTGGGATAGGGTATTCCCGGCAGTTGACGAATTATCTGATTGATTATGCCAGCAAGAGCCCAGTGGTGAGCGATCAAGAACAACATCAAGATGAAAGTATATTAACTGGCCTCAAGTTCGCTGCGGCAGATGACAGTGCCAAAGCTTCTCAAGCCAAGAGTTTCGTAGCTACTCTCAACAATGCTCAAAAAGCTGCTATGGGTAGTGCCGTTATGGGAGGAGGGCAGCAAGGTGCACATGCAGTCCCCTCAGCTGGTGAAGCTGGTTCGGGTAGTGCTATGCAATCGAGTGACGAACAAGCCGCGGCCCAAGCTTTTGATCAATATATAGCTACTGCTAACCAAGACCAGTTGGTTGCTATTTATGAACAGTATGTGCGTCCTCAGGTAGGATCCTACAAAGATAATCTAGCTTCTTTTGGATTAGTTAGCCGGCAAGCGCCCACATCTATCAGAATTTATGCGGACTCATTTGAAGCTAAACAGTCAATAACCGACTCGATCAATCAGTACAACGACCGTGTTGTAAAAGCAGACAAAATTACCTACACTGACTACGTTGGACTGATGATGAGCTCAGTAACGACCATTATCAATGTAGTCTCTGGAGTACTAATTGCCTTTGTTTCTGTTTCCTTGTTGGTCTCCTCCATCATGATTGGTATTATCACCTACATATCTGTGCTTGAGCGAACCAAAGAAATAGGAATTTTGCGAGCCATGGGCGCTTCCAAACGAAATATTTCACAAGTGTTTAACGCTGAAACAGGTATTATCGGTTTGCTTTCTGGCATACTCGGAGTCGGGATTAGTTGGCTCCTCCTTATACCAGGTAATGCTATAATTCATGCACTCATGGCAACTGAAGATGTCAATGCCATCCTGCCAATTCAAGCTGCCATCGTCTTAGTGATATTGAGCATTGTGCTGACGCTGTTGGGAGGATTACTACCTTCTAAGAAGGCTGCTAAACAAGATCCTGCTACGGCCTTGAGAACCGAATAACTATCGAACGTAACAAATGTGGGCCTCACACATGAGTGCTAGGCCCACATACGGCAAGCTTGTAGCTTTACCCTTTCAGCTCTCTAGGAACTCAGGTATGGGAGCGGCATCTGCGTATCCCTTACGGTACATGCGTTCTGACCCTTTAAGATTATGGCTCAGTGTATTGAGTCCGCATAAATCATCTGGCGCAATGATGAGGACTTTGCCTTCTTGCTCATACTGTTGTGCGAGTTTAAGTTCAGTGTTATAGGTGTCGTATCGTTTTTCCAAACGTTCAGCTACTTGAGGATAGGTACGGGAAAGAATGCGCGCAGGTATGGCATCGGTCTTTGCTGAGCGCATGAAATTACGCTGCCTAGTTAAGATGAGGACAATCCTATCAGCTCCATCATCGACAGCCTTCTGCACAGGAATAGGATCGATAATGCCGCCGTCAAAATAAGGGCGGCCATCCACTATGTATGGCTGGTTGGCTACTGGCACAGAAGATGATGCCTTGAGAGCACCGTAGTCATCCTGGTGAAGGTCGTCCTTGGTGAAGTACTTGGCAGAACCGTCATTACCGTCGGTTGCCACAACGGTCAATGCTGTAGGGTTGCTTTGTATGGCTTGATAATCCAAAGGATATTCTCCATCGTGATTGGATAGAGTGCCATAAATGTAGTCCAGATTGGTAAAATTGTGACCTCTAATATAATTTACCGGGGAAGCATATTCTTTCCTGGTTGAATACTCTGTATAAAAGCGATAGCAACGACCTGGTTGACCAGCAAGGAAAGACGATAAATTTGCTGATCCTGCCGATACTCCATAGCAGTGGTCAACATGAATGTGTAAGTCCATGAGACGATCAAGCACTCCGGCACCATAGACTGATCTGAAGCCACCGCCCACATCAATAAGGGCTGTCCGATGATTACCCATTATCTTTCTTCCTCCCAACCTAATTGCCTTCTACGATTCGCTCTGTTCTGCCTCTGACAAACCAGCATATCTACTGACTGAGGACATGTAATCTAAAAGTTCATATGAGCGTTCTTGTATTTGTGTAGATGGATCGGAATTGCTTACTTGTAGGTGCCCTTCTTTGCCACTGCTGTTGAGCATGTCGGTTTCTGAGAGCATGTTGTGTACTTGTCTAGCGGTTCCAGCATTGCCATCAACAATGGCGACCTGGGGTGGGCAAAAGTCTTGGAAGTAGTTTCGGTAGAAGATAAAATGAGTGCACCCAAGAACAATTGAATCTATTTGCCCTAAATCGTAGTGTTTGAAGTAACGTTCAAGGGCAGCGTTGACTACTTGATGTTGGGAAAGATGGCCAGACTCTACAATAGTTACCAAATCAGGGCACGGCTGTTTCCATATGGTGTGGTCAGCTTGGAAACGTGCCATCAGATCGGCAAATTTTTGTTCTTGCAGGGTCAGGGGAGTTGCAGCTACGATAACTCGTTGTGGCCTTCCTCGTCCCATATCACATGCCAATTTTAGAGCAGGTTCCATACCGATGATTGGCACTGAATAGCGCTCTCGTAAGGCAGTGGCGCACACTGAAGTGGCGGTGTTGCAGGCGATGACAATAGCTTTGGCCCCTTGCGCAAGGAGGTCGTCAACGATGGTAAAACAGCGCTGACGAACCTGCTCAGCTGTTTTAGTGCCATAGGGGGCATGAGCAGAATCTCCGAAGAAGAGTATATTTTCTGCTGGCATCAGGCGGCGGATACTGGCTGTTACTGATAAACCTCCTAGGCCTGAGTCAAAGATGCCAATTGGTGCATCACTAGCCATGAGTCTCCTTAGTGGTGAATGTTTGCCTGCTCTTGAGCCTACTCACAGACTTGACTGTCGTTTCGCTTTGAGGCGAGCATGTCTAGAAAAGAGCTTGTCCATCAACTACTACGATGACAACTACAAGGGCCACTACCCATACAGTATCTACCATAAGGTCGTAGTAAAGGCGGTAGTAGTTCCTTAACTGCTTCCCTAAGCCAGCAAAGCGCCCTTGCAATGATGGTACATTGTGCAAGCATACAGTGGCATGGGTCAGCGCCATAAATTGGATAGTCGTGGAGAACATGAGCACCAAGCACCAAGGGCACAGGGCTTTGATGACAAAGAGAGATTGACTAAATAGCCAATACGCATACAGAAGAGCAGATAGGCTTCCCCACCAACTCGCCAGGTTAAACCATTTTGGCAATAATGCCCCTGTCAATCCGATAACACAGATAGTAATAAACACAGATTCTGCTGCAATACCTAAGAATGCATTAGGGATACTCCAGTTGCTACCGTGGATGAGCTCCGCTTGCCATGATTGTGCGACGGTAGTGCAGGAAAGCGTCGAATTAACATCGCAACTGAGTTTGTCTCCTGGGTGACGAGCCATCTGTAATGTATCTATAGCGACAATGAAGGAAACGAGTAGGGCGAGAGCTGAAGCAACGAGAGCTATGCCATATGTCCATGTACTGCTGTTACGCCATCCCGTTAGTCTTTGTGACGAAGTAGATGAATTCATAAGGAACACTCCTCAACAGGACAAGCCGATGTGAAACTGTGCACTAAGCAGCCTACGATACAAGTATGACGCATTTGTTGCATGGGTACCATGAGCAAGCTGACTCTGGGGATTTGCAGCCCTATACAGGTGGATGGGACTTGCACTGCCATACCGTGTTTTCTGATGGCACCTGCACCCCAGAGCAAATGATGGACCAGGCTATACAGGCTGGGTTGGCTGGTGTGGCGATCACTGACCATGACACAAGTCAGGGCTGGACGCAAGCCAGGCAAGCTGCCAACGAGCGTCGATTCTCACTCATCTTAGGCACTGAAATAACCGCTGATGAGCAAGGTATTTCTGTGCATGTGCTGGCCTATGGCTATGACAGAAGCAATACTGCTCTCGCTGAACTGTTTACCTCTACGCGTCAAGCCAGGTTAGATAGAGCACGTCACATGGTCGACTTGATATCTTGTGATTATCCGATTACCTGGCAAGATGTACTAGCCCAAGTTAAGGAGGGAGAACGTACCACCGTTGGCAGGCCACATATAGCGGACGCTTTGATAGCAGCTGGCATATATAAGAATCGCTCTGAAGCTTTTGCTGGTGTGTGCTCTTCACACAGTCAGTATTATCTACCAACGCCGTCCCCGAGTACAGAATTGGTTGTCCAAACAGTAAAAGCTGCTGGAGGAGTTGCGGTCATTGCTCATCCTGGAGCCGTAGGACGAAACGCTGTCCTGCTTTCTGACGAACACATTAGTAGACTGGCTCACTTAGGCTTGGACGGCCTTGAAGTATGGCATCGCGATAATCCACCTGAACAGCGTGAACGGTTATTAAAGCTTGCTGGTCAGCTAGATTTGTTGGTCACTGGCGGTTCAGATTGGCATGGAAAAGGCAAGCCAAACCGTTTGGGTGAGTACACGACTTCTCCCGCAGTAGTAGAAACTATTATTGCTTGTTCAAGCCAGGGGCAAAATAGCTTGAACGAGCAATAATGGCGTGTACCTAAAAGAGTGATACGTTTACAAGGCACCGAAACCAACTGGTCGTGTGGTGTCAGAACCGATAATTGCATACCCTAAAGCTCCGGCAGGAACGATGATGTGTCGTCCCTTGTCATCAAGAATGTCGATAGCGTTGTCGCTTTTCAAGGCGCTTTCTACGGTGGCAGCTACCTCATCTGCCTTGGCAGCAGTGCTGAAAGAAACTGGTCGTGCCACATTCCTGATACCAAATTCAATATCCATACTGTCTATCTCCTATTTTTCTTGCTGCTTACTAGCAATTGTTGTGTCGGTATTATTTGTCATCCTCGCCTGCTGGTCGAGCAACCAGTTGGGTTTGGGCTGATTTGGGTTCTTCAGATACCTGATGGGGATTAATGATAATAGTTTGAGTACCAGAGCTTGTTGAACTCACTGCTTCATCTGCATCTTGGTTATGAGCCGATTGGCCCGGGTCAGCGGGTTCTTTTTTGCGTTGATGAGCCTCTTCAGTTTGCTGCTGGGCGATATGACTCATATCAACCTGCTGTATAGCTTCAGTTTTGAGGTTGTGAGGTTCTGATTCCTTGGACTCCTTGCCGGACTGAGGAATCCTCATGTGTTTACCGGTGCTGGCTGGAACATCCACAGATAAGGCTTCTTCTGGTGCTACAAAATCGGTTGATGAGGACTGATGTGAGCCGGTCATATCTGGCAGGGTGGGGGCTTTTACAGCTGCGTGCCGTCCTGTGCTTGTGGCATTTCCTGGTCGTAATGACTGTTCTGGTTTCCGATAGACTGGTCGGGCCACAGTAGCATCGTCATCTATATCAGCTGCAGTCGGTTGTGGGCTGGGAGTAGCTGCCTGCAATTGACTGCTCTCTTGCGGGAGGGAACCGACTGTCATGGTGACCGAAGTATCTGTTGAATCGTTAGATTGAGGCGTTGCTGTTTTGGATACCGGTTTGCTGTGCCTGCCTGTTGGGTTAGGTTGTCTCACATTGCCGGTACCAGAAGCAGGCGCGAATGACCTTGGTGCTCGGTCAGCTAACTGTTCCGCAAGGCGCTCCACTTGAGCTTTAAAACGGATTATTTTATCATTATCGGCTTGTTCAAGGGCTAGGATAAAGTCGCCGACTTGTTCCATTTGTAACCATAAATTCGCTCGTAACATGATGAGATCGTCCATCCTAGACCCCATCATTCGACCGTATGCGGCAATGACGGCATCACGACCATTCTGGTCAAGTTTAGCGAACATCCAGGCTAAGTCTCGTGCAGGATCATTGACTTGCATATTCTGCCAATTATGAATGGCAGTAAGCCCAGTATTAGAGAAGAGTAAATCACCATCACTGAAACCTCCATGGACCATGCATGTGTTGAAAGACCACAAGCCTTCAGTGTCGATGATGCGGGACCAGGAATCAGTAATTTCACTGGGAACATGGCCTGCATGCTTAAGGCTGTTGATCCAGGCGGAAAGTTGGACGGTAATCTCACGGGTATTGAAGGCTGGGTAAAAACGTTCACGCAAAGGCTGAGGATCAATCCTGTGAATGGCTGCAATGGCTGTGCCAACAGCAGCACACTCTTCGTTGGTTAGTAGCTTCAAACTCTGTGTGTGGCCGGGAGTGTGAGTCATGATAGCTACTGCCACATCTCCAGTCGGACTGTTAGCGCCAACACCGGGTTGGTAACTCAGTACCTGCTCAACGCCAAAACCCAAGGCCCTTATGCCTCGTATATCTTCCAGCGCTTCCGCAGCTTTTACCCGTTTGCTCAGTCGAGCCTTGCCTTGCTCAGTACTAGTGGCCCAAACGTCATAGAGCCTGCCTGAAGCATTCTGTACTACTGCGCAGTCAATACCATCTGCTTCATCTGTTATGTTCGCTTGATCAGATGCGCGGGCGCCAGTGAAGTAGGCGTCTGGCATAGCGGCAGATGCCAGAGCAACGAGAGTTAGCTTTGTTCGTTCAGTCACACTTCCAGACTAGTACAAGAGGTGCCTTTCTGGTGCACACAGACCGCGTTACATACAGCTTCAACATGCTTAGGAAGAAATTCACTTATCCACTGCTCAGGGCGCAAAACAGCGGTCGACCAACCTCTTCGGGTATGAGCTTTGAGACAATAGGAAGGTGAGTGAGCGTAAAACAACCGATGATTTGTTAGAAGGACTAGATGCATCCCAGCACACAGCAGCTGTGACTGTCGACGGTCCTGTTCGCATCATTGCTGGTGCAGGTGCGGGTAAGACTCGTACAATCACTCACCGAATCGCGTATGCCTGTGCCTGCCAGGCTTGGGATCCCAGTCGTACTCTTGCGGTTACCTTTTCTGTAAAAGCTGCTGGTGAACTGCGCTCGCGCTTGACGAAGCTTGGTGTGAGTGAAGAAGTTACGGCAGCGACTTTCCATTCCGCTGCTCTTCATCAGCTACGACGAGTATGGGCAGACATTACCGATGCGTATTTTCCACAAGTGGCTGAGGACCTACGTCCTTTTATGGCACGAGCCTTTCAACGGGTTACCGGGTTGGATGACCCGGATCCGATCCAATTGCGAGACTTATTGGATGAAGTGAATTGGACTAAAGTGTCGCTCATTGCTCCAGAAGAATATAGTCGTGTTTGTGCTGCAACCCATAGAAATCCGCCAGCTGCCTTGGAAACAAGCAAGATGGCTGATGTAATTGAAGCATTTGAGACAGAGAAAACTGCCCATGGAGCTATTGACTTTAACGACATCTTATTGATGACTTGCCACGTATTAGAAGAGTTCGAAGAGGCTGCTCAAAAAATCAGACAACAAGTGGGTTGGTTGACAGTGGATGAATACCAGGATGTATCCCCGCTTCAGCACAGGCTGATGGAGTTGTGGCTGAATAAGCAGAGCTCAGTTTGTGTGGTGGGAGACCCAGCGCAGACTATTTATTCATTTGCTGGCGCCAGTTCATATTACCTTTTGGATTTCGATCATGAATTTGCGCCTGTCAGCGCAGATATACAACTCAACACGGATTATCGGTCTACTCCTCAAGTGGTGTCTTACGCCAATCGAATTTTATCTGCTTCGCCAGAACGTGCAGACTACCTCAAACTGAGCTCTCCCAAAGAGGACGGGCCTCGAGTAAATTGCATGCGTTATCCCTCTGATATGGATGAAGCACAGGGAGTTGTACGTCGGATAGAGCGGTTACTAAGTAGGGGCGCTCAGCCAGGGCAATGCGCGATTCTTACCAGAATTAATGCCCAGCAAAAAATTATGTGTACTGCCCTCAAGCAGGCAGGTATCCACTATAGGGTTCGCACTGACAATGGTTGGCAACGATCAATATCAGCGGCAGAACTGTCTCAGTTGGACTCTACAGAGCTGATAGCGACGTTACGGGGAGAAGGGGAGGGTCTGGTGACCGTTTCAACCATCCACGCTGCAAAAGGTCTGGAGTTCAATCACGTTTTTCTCGTAGGCTGTTCCGAAGGATTACTACCTTTTGGTTCCCCACAGTCTGGAGCTGCTCTCGAGGAGGAACGACGGCTTATGTATGTAGCTGTTACCAGAGCATCAGAGAGCCTTCATATTTCATTTGCTGATAGAAAAGATGGGACTGGTGGAGGGCAGCGTTCACCCTCGCGGTTTGTCTAAACTGCATTTACGTTATTGTGGGATGGACCAAATAAGTGGTCACATACGGATACAGTTATCAGTCTTGCTTGGGGTGGTTGTCTTCTCCAGTATCACCAGGCTGGTCCTCGTTGTTGGTTGCCCCCTTATCTCCAGAATGTGCATCGTCATCCAAGAGTTTGTTCAGTTCCGCGTCCCAGTCAATCCTACTTGGAGCTGACTGAGGCTGGTTTGCCTGTGAGGAAGATTGACTGTCAGCATGGTGAGTCGGAATCTTACCGCTGTCTGGTGTGCCAGTTTCTTCGATGACGGAGATATCGGTAGGATTATCATTCGGTAATTGGGGCAGGAGATCAGGGTGTGACCACAGTGCATCACGCTCCTGAATGCTGGAACGAACAGTAAGTTGCTCCCAGACATCGGCAGCTTCACGTAAGCGCCTCGGTCTGAGTTGTAAACCAATGAGGGTCTCAAAGGTGTGTTCTGCTGGACCACCTACTGCCCGTTGGCGGCGCATCATCTCTCTTAATTGTTCCAGGTGTGGTAGGTGAGCCATTCCAGCCCGCCAGACCACGCAGTCCACCCAGCCGTCAACCAAGGCCAGCAGTGTCTCGAGGCTGTTCATAGCCTCTTTTTGTTCTTCTGTATCTTGCATGCCAACTTTTCCTAGATTAATGGCCCCGGCCATGGATTCGGGGTCTAACCCAACTGCTTGATCAATTTGATCTTGCATGGCATCGAGGTCAATATCAATACCGCGCGCATACTTGCTAATGAGAGCTTCGAATCGAGGCATAAGCCACGGTACAGATCCGTAGAGTCGTGCATGTGCAGCTTCATGTAAAGCTAAGAAGTTCAGTACTTCTTCTGGATCGAGTTCAAGAGATGCGGCATATTCGGCAGCGTTCTGAGCAATCAGCCCACCTGCTGAGTTTTTTGACAGTGCTATGCCTTGGTCGAAAGAGCCGTGTACTTCACTCGACATTTCACCGGCGGCCTGCCCTAGTTGTATGGCAAATGCTGTATTGCCTAAAAGGCTAATTAATGTCTTGGGATCTTTGAGGCCTTCGGGTATGGGGATGGGTATTGGGCCAGCAAACATGCCTGATATTTCGCCTTCTGGTAGGTTGCCAAAGCGAGAACCTAAAACCTGAAGGAGGGCTTGGTTCATAGACCGGGCGACTGGTGCAGCAAATTTCGCCCAGGAAGCCAAACTTTCTTCAACCCAAGATGCGCGTGTGAGGGCGTCAGGTTTTCCGGAAGCAGGGTCAAATGAGCTCACGGCGTCTAGCCAGAGGTTTGCTTCACTCATCGCTTTGCTTACTTGTTCAGCTTGAGCAGCGCTGACGACCGACTCGGAATCTTTGCTTTGTACTTGATTGAGCGCAAGCGCTTTGGCGAGTTTGACATTGATAGGTCCGTCTTCAGCAGCTTTTTGCATATCTCCAGGTGTGTTAAGCCCGCCCATGGTAAAGGCGCTGAGCATTGCTTTAACTTGAGCTGGATCAGGAAGTTGGTTCCCGTTTTGGGCAATAATGTGTTGTCTCATCTCTTCTGGCAGTTGAGAGAACTGTTTCCAAGCCATCTCACCCTGTATAGGGCCGAAGCACTCAAGCATCCATTGGTGGATTGCGTTCTCATCCATACTGTTCCGTCCTCTAGGTTGCGCTTGCGAGCTGCTTTTACGCTGGGCTGTAATTACAGAATCTGATCCTGCATATCTACATGTTAGCGAATTCGTCGCTTTCTTCCATAATATGGGTCTTATGACATATTTGCACGCTGAAGGCTCTTCGTACGCGGCAAGCGCACAAGCTACTCACCAGTCAACC
The DNA here is from genome assembly GCF_002259585.1 of Bombiscardovia coagulans. Lineage (GTDB taxonomy): Bacteria > Actinomycetota > Actinomycetes > Actinomycetales > Bifidobacteriaceae > Bombiscardovia > Bombiscardovia coagulans. The sequence continues at coordinate 125,596 of NZ_MWWS01000009.1, read as the reverse complement.
GGGGTGGATTCCGATCCGCATGTTCCACTAGGGACTTTGATTAGGCCTAAAAAAGAGTCTCGTGCTCACCGCCGCAGGCGGACAGCTCTTGCTATCACACTCTTCTTGGCAGTTTTCGTGTTCATTGCGCCCAGTCCGTACGTGGTTGAGGCACCAGGTCCTACTCAAGATGTGCTTGGTTCATCAGGTTCCCAATCGGTGATTACCGTTAAGGGAGCCCCTACTTATCACAGCAAAGCTGATGGCAAATTGTTGCTAACTACAGTAAATGCAGCTGGTCTTTCAGGTGGTTCTGGTATACAAACACTTATCGGATGGGCAGATCCTCATGCTACCGTACTGCCGAAAGAAGTGGTGATGCCTCCTGACCAGTCTGTTGCAGAGTATGAACAGGCCAACCATAAAGCTATGACAAGCTCACAGGACGTTGCTAGTGCGCAAGCCTTGCAATTTTTGCGTTCTCGTGGAAAAAATACTGCTGGTATTAAAATATTCATGCATGTAGATGATATTGGTGGACCTTCTGCTGGTCTTATGTATACCTTAGGTGCTATCGACAAACTGACTCCTCAAGATGAGACTGCTGGTCAGGTCATAGCTGGTACCGGAACCATGAATAAGGACGGAACAGTAGGGGAAATTGGTGGTATCCGCTTGAAAATGATAGGGGCCCGTCGTGATGGTGCGAGTTGGTTTTTAGCTCCAGCAGACAATTGCAAAGAAGTAGTAGGCAATGTTCCGCAAGGTTTACGAGATGTACGCGTATCTACATTGGAGGAAGCGTATACAGCGCTGACGGAGATCGGGCAGGGGAGGGGTGATGCTTTGCCTCACTGCACCACTGTTGCGCCACAGTAAGGCTTGCCTGCTGTTAGGTGCAAGGTAAGCCTTTGTAAGCGTTCATTGGCATGGATAGATTCTTGTGCTCGGGTACCTGTTATAGGGTTACGCTGATCGTGTTTCATAACTGGCCGATATTCAAACTGCTCACCATCATCCAGTTGTCCAAGCTATAACTGTGATATTTTTCTCAGAAAAGAGGCTTACTATGTAGCGCTGTCCTTGGTAAGTTGCTATGCTGGATATGTGGCTGAGACTACAACCAAGAGAGCAGAAGAATTCGACTTTCACACAGGGTCTATTGTGCAAGAATGGCTCTGGGATGATGATGTCGATGACAGCATCCGCCAGAGGATTGAAAACCTGACTGGTGAGGAGCTGGTAGATGAAGATTACGACGCACAGGTGGATGGGGTAATCATCTGGTGGCGCGATGGGGACGAAGAAGACGATTTGGCTGATACCATTGTCGACGCTTCCACATCTTTAGAGAACGATACGCCGGTGTGGGTGCTGACGCCCAAGCCAGGTCGTCTCGGTGCGCCTGGTCCAAGTACCGTATCCAATGCAGCCAAGACTGCCGGCATGAATGTAGCGATGCCTCTGACGGTCAGCTCTGACTGGAATGCCACGCGCTTACGGGCTTTCGGAAAAGGGCGTCAGTCCTAACGTCTCTTTGCGATATTCGTAAAGCCAATACACTGACGTGGTTGTCAGTGGAGTGCTGTGTGCTTGTAGCAGGTTAGGGTGTCGTCCTGCTTCTAGTGCTTTCGCTAGGGATATGTATGGCGGCTAGCGCGTTAAAGATGTGATAGTCGCTACGTACTGGCGTGCCAATAAACAGTATTCACCATTCGCTGCGCAGTCTTGTAAAGTCAACATCAGGATTACAAACACAAGCGTTATTAATTACGCTTGCTTGTCCAGTATCTTGTGGGCGATGAGGGACTCGAACCCCCGACATCCACCGTGTAAAGGTGGCGCTCTAGCCAACTGAGCTAATCGCCCGCTGATGTGCCACCAATCCCTCAGACAGTGTATGTGTTAACACTGCCTTGTCATGATGACCACATGTACAGCATACTATAATAGTCCATCAACAGGATATGTGGCGTGCCGTGAGGTAACGTACGCAGGGATAGGGCGCACAGAGGCAAGTTATTTGCTTGGTTCGGTTTGCCGTCTGCGTGAACACGTAAGCTAGGTATAGAACATTCTTACCGGAAGAACAAGGCAGGAGGTCGGTGTCCCTATGGCACATGAGCCTGAATCCAATCGTAGCGATGCGACTATCGCACGTGCGGGCAAACGTAAATGGGGTTATGACATTCAGCAGGTTGACACCTTCCTGTCTCGTGCGCACAAGCTGTATGAGAGTGATGTACCAAAGTTGACGCAACGTGATATTGGTAATATCTCATTTGATTTGCGTAAGAACGGTTACATTATTTCCCAGGTTGATGCTGCGTTGGCACGGCTCGAACGAGCTGTTTCGGACAGGTATACTTCTTGGCAGATTAACCAGTATGGGCGTCAGCAATGGTTAGACAAGGCAATTACGTTGCAGCAGCAGCTTTCAGTTCATGCCTTGAGAGCTTACCGTGAGCGTTTTGCTCCTGGACGTTCAGGTGATCCTTCATATGACCGTAAGCAGGTAGATAGACTGGTGGACCAGGTTATCGCCAAGACCGCAAGTCAGCTTGGTATCGAGCGGACTGATAATATAAGTGATTCGAATCTGGTTGATATTACCGCGGATCGTGTTTCGAATGTCATCTTTACTCAGCGTAAGGGGAAGCATGGCTATGATGAACGCCAGGTGGATTACTTCTTCGTAAGAGTGGTTGAGCTGCTTCAGCAGTTGGAGTCGTATATCCGCCTCGGTGATGGTGAACAATCGGGTACAGATTCAGATGAGGAAATTCAAACCCATGTCACTCATGCAAAGAGACAGAAGAAAGCTGTGTCTCCCGCTTCCCATGCTGTCAGAAAAGACACACCACAGCGAGATATCAACAATGCTGACACAATAGTAGGAATGTCTCCGTTGTCGGCCGACAAAACGGACAATACCGATACACATTCTGTAAGACCAGTTGATGCTGCTGAAGAGGCTCAGTTTGATCAGCTACACCAAGTAGAACAAGCAATATTTGACGGTTCTGCCTCTGCTCAAACTCCAGTTCTGGCACCACCGGCACCAGCGCCTGTTCCCGTCCCATCGCCAGCATCGTCAAAACCATCAGGTTCAGCAAAAGCAGTCAGCCCCTCGCTTGCTGCCTTAGCGAAGACACCTACTGATGAAACAGTCAACACTCCGGTTGAGTCTGCTTCACGCACTGTGCCTATGTCTCAGAGCAGGTTGAGCCAAGAACCTGTCACTCGAGTTGGTGAAGAGACTACGCAGTTTAATCCCCTTACCGATTGGGATGATGATACCGATGGACAGCAGCCTTCAGTACCAGCACCGGCAGCACCGGCAACTCGTCCTATTTCCAGCAAGGGCGGGCAATTGCCTCAAGATCCTCCAAGGAATACAACTGCACCTATGCCAGCTCCTAAGGAGTCACTCTTTGACTTTGAGCTACCACAAGTCGATGTAGATATCCCTAATCTTGCTTTCCCTGCCTATGACGACGACGAAACCCGTAACAAATAGCCGTCGATAACAGAGGAAACAGATAACGACCGTGTTCGTTCCCAGCAGATAGAATAACCAGCGTGTCACAGCAAGTTAGTCAATCAATCAAGCCCAGTACACTTTCTGATACGGACTTACGCGGTCGTTGGACTTGGGCTAGACGAATGATGGCGAGTGTTCCTGTTTTTGTCGTTCTGATGGGTATTCTCGTTTCTATATCGCACCTAACTGCGGTTCCTTGGAAATATGATCCAGTTGACCAGAACTTTCCTACCTTGTCTCCAGACACAGCAGTAACCTATGAGAATCCCAACAATGTCCCTCTTGAAAAAGTTGGGACCTATAAGGTTGCTAAGCGCTACATGTGGATTAAAGCTGTACGTCCATCGACTGGGGAAGTACAAAATATTCATGCGCTTATTCGTGAGCCTATAGGTGCAGCAGGTAGGCGAGCTGCTGTCATGTTTATGCATGGTGCTGGATATGGAACTTGTGATAACTCATTCGGTGATGTGGCTACTACTATGGCTTCGGTAGGTTTTGTCACTGCTGTTATAGATAAACCCGTGTGGTCAACCTCCGACATTGATCGAGATTATCCCGCATCAGCTAAAGTGTACGATCAAGTCATTAACTATTTGCGTTCACTGCCCAACGTGAATCCAGATTCGGTAGGTCTTTACGCAACCAGTGAATCGACATGGATTTCTGCCTACCTGCTGCGTGATGATCCTAAAGTAGCTTTTCAGATCTTGCTGAGCCCTATGGTCTATTCGCCTAGGCACGCCATGGGCTTTTTTGTGGCCCAGGACTTTGCTATAGCCGGTGCTAATCAGGGTTATCAATCAGTGGTACGTCGCTTGTTTTCAACCGATACGGCCCTCTTCGGTTTAGACAATCCAGATATTAAGACTCAAATCAAGCCAGCGTTTGCGGTTCCGACATTTGTGGCGTATGGAACTAAAGATGTGATGACTGCACAAGTAGAGGGAGTGCAGAAAATACTGGCTTTAGCGCATTCGGCTGGGAACTGGAATGTAACGGTACGATCCTATGCTATCTCTAATCACGTGCTGCGCCTAGGTGATGAGGCTCTGACTGGCACTCCACTGGCAGACCACTATCAAGAGGATGTTGCTGATTGGGCTCAAGGTCAGATTCATGGACTGAAACAAACCTCACAGCCTGTAGCTGGATCGACAATCCACCAATCTATTGCTGTTCCAGTAGACTTACAAGGTCGTCGCAAACTTACTCTGTATATGCTTGTCGTTCACGCTAGTGCTGTCATTTTCCTGATTGTTGCTGTCATGTTAGCTCTCGTGGCGTGTGCTATGAAATTGATTCGACTTGTTCGGCGAAACAGGAAACCAGTTTTTGGTTTTGCACACGGTTTTGGAGGAACGCTAGTGGCTATAGCTGGTTCGACTATCGCCGCTCTGCTGCTTTTTGCTGCTGGCTTGGGGCAGGTGATTATTGCTCTGGTTAAGTTAGGCTGGGGGGGAGTGCCAGACCCAGCTGGTGTGAGCGATTGGTCATGGCCTGTCATTCAACTTGTTACGGCAGTAGTCGTTTGGGCTTGGTCTCGAGTTCTTGTCAGGATGTATGAGGTTGGTAGAATGAAGGGTGTCTATGAAATTCCTGCGCAGATAAAAGGGCAGGGTTTCAGTGGGACTGCGATAGTTCGCCAGCTCAAGACGAATGATCCAAATCCAGTGCTCGCATCTACGAAGTTTGGGATAGTCTTCTTCTGGATAGCTGCTATAGCTATGTTTTGCCTCCTACTCGTATTTGCCTTTTGGGGGCTATTTATCTATTAATCTCACTAATGATGAGTGCATGCTGGGTACTATCTGACCACTTGTCCGCCTCGATAGGCAGGATACTGGTGGAAATAGGGAATGACGAGTAACAGTAGGGGGTGAGCAGTGGCTACATACCAGGACGAAGGAGTGGTTCTGCGCACCACCAAACTTGGAGAAGCTGATCGCATTATCACGCTGCTGACCCGCTATCACGGTAAAGTGCGTGCAGTTGCTAAAGGAGTAAGACGTACTAAATCTCGCTTTGGTGCACGACTGGAACCTTTTATGAGGGCTAAGCTGTTATTGGCTGAAGGACGCAGTTTGGATGTGGTATCTCAAGCCGCTTTATTATCAACATATGCTGACTCAATTTGTGCTGATTATGATTTGTACACTAATGGAGGAGTTATTCTAGAGACAGCAGATAAATTAGTCACTACTGAACACGAGTCTGCTCAATCCCAGTACCTATTATTGATTTCCGCCTTAAAGGCGCTTTCTACAGCTGCTCATGATCCGCGAATGCTATCAGCTTCCTACCTCATGCGAGCATTAGCTATAGCAGGCTGGCAGCCTCGCTTTGATGCTTGTACCGTATGCGGGCGAACTCCGCATCAAACTGAGCTCACATACTTTTCTATTCCCGGCGGCGGTTTGCTCTGTCAGGCAGATCATACTCCTGAGTCTATTCGTATATCACCGGTGGTAGTGACTCAGTTTTGCGCTCTCACAACTGGAAACTGGAAGCAGCTCGGTTCTTCCCAATTAGATCCACTTACTGATCGGCTTGTTGAGAAATGGGGCGAATACTACTTGGAACGTCCCATTCGATCGTTAAGGCTACTAGATTCGTCATTATGAGTTTCAAAGCAGTGGATTATCAGTCCTTGGATGTACCAGCGGCGCCCTTCGCGGAAGGCGGTAGAGTGCCGGCTTTTCCAGCTGGTGCGGTACCTAGGCACGTTGGTGTCATTATGGATGGCAATGGACGCTGGGCTCAGCAGCGAGGTCTAGTGCGTACTGAAGGACACAGGGCAGCTGAACCAGTAGTGTTCGATACGATTGCAGGAGCAATTGAAGCTGGTGTTCGATATTTAAGCCTGTACACATTTTCGACGGAAAATTGGAAGCGCAGCCCCAGTGAAGTACATTTTCTCATGGGTTTTTCTCGCGATATTATTCATCGGCGAGTGTCCCAGATGGACGAATGGGGTGTACGGGTTCGTTGGTCTGGCAGGCGTCCTCGGTTGTGGAAGTCAGTAATCAATGAGCTCGAAACAGCTATGGAGCGTACGAAACAGAACACTACCATTGATGTGGTGTTTTGCATCAATTATGGCGGACGAGCCGAGATTGCTGATGCTGCTACGGCAATTGCTCAGGAAGTAGCGGCAGGAAACATCAAAGGGTCGAAGGTAAGCGAAAAAATGATCGCTGAGCACTTGTACAATCCGGATATCCCTGATTGTGATCTGGTGATCCGCACATCCGGTGAGCAACGAACCTCCAACTTTTTACCCTGGGAGGCGGCATACGCAGAGTTAGCCTTTGTTCCTGAGCTGTTTCCTGACTGCGGACGAGAGGTACTCTGGCGGGCCATTGATGAATATGTCCATCGTGACCGGCGGTTCGGTGGAGTAAAGAAGTCGTAGACGCAAGCACAGTCAAGACCCAATCCAGCATATGTATTGGCTGAATTGGGTCTTGATTTTACGAACGCCTTAGCTGCATGCTGTCACCTGTCATTGCCTTCCCAAATGGTAGTGAGTTGAGCAATAGAGATCCTGTTAATGTAAGCCGATCCCTCGCCAGACTCCGCAATGAGACGTATCTCACGTGGCCCTTCAGCTGGGAAGGAATAAGAACTCATGACTTCTAATCCATCGTTGATATACACTTCAACTGAGTTACGGTCTACAATGATATGCAGCTTGAGGGTATCGTCAGTCGTATCAAGAGGAGCGGTTCGGTAGCCCCGGTCACCATAAGTATTGCAATGGCGGTCGATGACAACACCTTGTAACTGGTCGTCATAGCATACCAGAGTGTGATCGCCATTGCTGGTGCGGTGTATTTCGAGTCCAATGCGCTCAGCCTGACTACGTTTGAGATCAATCTCCATTTCGATGTCGGCTGTTTGAACGTCGCTTAGAAGCTTCTGGCTTGCATTGACGGCAAGATTGACCGATCCAAAATCTTGAATATTGCTCTTGAGTTGCTCGAATTCATGTACTGGCTGGGTACGTAGATGGTCGCCAGCTAAGCTCACTACACGTGGTATTGTGAGCTGTCCGCACCAACTATCGTCTTGCATAGGGATTGGTTCAGTGAAAGGACTCATCCAGCCGAAAACTAAGCGCCTACCATCGGGTGCTTGGAAGGTTTGAGGTGCGTAAAAATTGTGCCCCCTGTCCCATAGGTGGAAGTCACTTTCCTGGTGGAAGTCTCCACCGGCTTGCCAGCTACCAATGACATAGCCGGCGTTATTGTGGTTTCGTGCCTCGAATCCTGTGTGCTTCAATCCCATGGCGGAATAGCAAATAACCCATTTGTCTCCCAGTGGGAACATGTCGGGGCATTCCAACATGAATACGTCAGGATCTGGATGCTGATAAATTGGACGGTCGAACTCCCAATGAATCATGTCGTTTGAATGGTACATCCAAATTTCACCGCGGTGCTCTGGTGTGCTGACACCAAAAACCATACGCCATTCGCTGCCTTGCTTCCAGACTTTAGGGTCGCGGAAGTGTAAGATGCGGTCGTCCGGGCAGGGGATTACGACACCCTTTTTCTCAAAATGGATCCCATCTTCTGAAATAGCCATGCACTGTTCTTGGAGGTTGCCTTCTCGCTCATCTATTCCATTGCGCCAGCGGTGGCCTGTGTAGTAGATGACTAGCTTGTTGTCGTCGGAGATGACTGCTGAACCTGAAAATACTCCGTCTCGTTCTGCTTCAAAAGACGGGGCCATAGCAATGGGTTCGTGCCTCCAAGTTACTAAGTTTTCACTAGAGACATGACCCCAGTGCATAGGTCCCCACTTGGTTCCATATGGATGGAGCTGGTAATAAACGTGGTAGCGACCCTTGTAGTAGCACAATCCATTGGGGTCGTTAATCCAACCACCTGGTGAAGCGATGTGTTCCAAGGGATACCACCGGTCATTGCGTTGTTTGAAAAGTTTCTCAACGCCCGCTTCTGCTTGTGCGAGTTGCTCGTCTTGGTGGTATGTAGGCAGGCTCTCTATGTTCATCGTCAAGCATCCTTTCTTATTGGTGCTGTCTGCGACTTGGCCTTATGCTTTTCCTTACTCAGCATAAGGCCAAGTCATTCTTTTACGGCTAGGGGTTTAGGCAGCTGCCTGCTGTTTTGCGGCCAGTTGTTTGTCAGTAAAGAAGGGGTCACCATCTACCTGCTGGTTGTCCTTCTTTAACACGAACATGCCATATATGAGTGCAACGAAAACTACTGCGGAAATCGTGTAGAAGGTCGTTCGATCGCCGGCCGTATCGTGCAAGGCGCCCAAGGGTGTGGACAAAAGGACCTGACCTACCTGAGAGGCAATCTGGAAGCCCACCATGTATAACGTAGCTGACAGCTTCGGGTTGAAGTGGAGGGTGAAGTAGCGGAAGGCAGGTAGGGAGAAAAGTGGCACTTCTATTGAGTGGAAGAGTTTGACGACTGAAACCATAATTGGATCATGGAAGAAGCCACACAAGCCTATACGCAGGAACATGACGGTAGCCCCCAGGAGCAGGGCATTGCGAACACCTATCTTACGCATAATAATAGGGACGACGCCCATCATGGCTGACTCGAGGAAGACTTGAATGCCATTTAGGGTGCCATAGACGCTGTTGCCGATTTCTGGAGTAGAGAATAGATTGGCATAATACGTGGGAAACATCTGCTGGTCGAAGACGGTGTAGAAGGTATTGGTAAACATCATGAAAACAATCAGCAGCCATAGGGTTGGCATGCCTAAAACGCTTATCATTTCCTTGAGAGAAGGGTTGGTTCTTTCATTGGGGTCAGCCTCCTTCTTGATCTCCTCTTTTTGTTCAGCAGGTACCCAGAAGGCATATACCATCAGCATGCCCAGACCAAAGGCTGAGCCGAGCCAGAAGTTAATGAGGGGGTTGATATTGAAAACAAACCCTGCAACCAAGGCTACAATAGCGTAGCCGAATGAGCCCCAAGCTCGAGACTGGCCATATTCGAAACCAAACTTACGTGAGTAGCGCTCAGTGACAGCTTCAAGCAATGAACACCCTGACATAAAGCCCGCTGATAGGACGATAGAGCCGATAATGGTTCCGAGCATCAAATTGCTGCGCATAAGTGGGGCATAGATGAACTGCACAAAGGGGCCGACCAATGCTGCAATCGCAGAGATGAAGATGGTTAGCCGTCGCTTAATCCCTAGCTCGTCCTGAATGACTCCATAGGCAAACATAATGATTAAGGTACCCAGGGAGTTAATTGAATACACAGTACCGACTTGAGTATTGGTCAGGTGTAGGTCGGTTGCTAACCAGCGTTGGTAGAAAGACCACCAGATGCCCCAAGAGCAGAAGAATAGGAATATGCCAGTGGAACTTTCCAAGTAAGAGGGATTCCTCCAAGCAGACATCTTTTTTGTCATTGTTGCCTCTTTCTTATCGTGAGACTGGCATCACTGCCAGGCTTCCCTTTGTACATGCGCAGCTGTCGTTGCTGAGCAATGCCTATGACAAGCAGTATAGAGTGTCAAACGATTTACGTCAAACGATTGACGTTTTACTTCGCAGTTGTGTCAAATTAACGAAGGTTCTTGCGATTAGTGGTTGACGACTGATTCTTTTTCTAATAGTTGGCAATGAATAAGTGTTGTGCCATCAGCCTGAAGAGGAGGTAGTGGCGCCGTAGTTGCTGGCAGCGTCATTGTTGATGGATCGATGTGTTCTATGTGTGAAATGAGTTTGCAGGTAGCCCAATACCCCATTTCGTAGTGGGGGAGTTCGATAGTGGTTAGTCGGGGAGCGACAGTCTCGGCAAAAACCCGGTGGTTATCAACACCTACCAAACTCCAATCCTGCCCTATGTGCAATCCACGTCTCGCTGCTGCCTCATACACGTACCATGAGCGCGAATCGTTAAAGCAGAAAAAACCGTCTGGGTGTGCACCTTGAATCATGTGTTCCACACTGTCCATGGCTTCTTGATTTCGTGAGACCTGGGTAACTAATTCTGGACGGAAGGCCTGCCCAGCGTCTTTCAGTGCAGCCTGGTAGCCATTAAATCGTTTTCCTTGTGCCAAGATCGGTTCAGAGTCACCGATATAGGCAATACGCTGGCAGCCAGCAGCCAGCAAGTATTGGGTGGCATCATAGCCAATAGTGAATTCATTCGGTGAGATAGATGAATACCTACCTGTAGGCTCACTGGCATTTACTATCACGACAGGGTGGCTACTGAGGGTCGCAGGGACGTTGGTCACACGGTTGTACATTTTGGCATAGAGGAACCCATCTACCCCATACCGCTTGAGAGCAGCGATCTGTTTGCCTTCTTCGTAAGAACCATCTGCCGATACGATGATGAGCATGTATCCTAAGTTTGCCGCTGCTTCTTGAGCACCAACGATAATATTGCCTGCATATGGGGTAGTAGCAACTTCTTCGGAGATGAAACCGATTATCCGGGTGTGAGAAGTGCGCAAGGATCTGGCAAGTGGGTTGGGCCTGTAGCCCATTGCTTTGGCTTGTGCTTTTACCTTTTGTGCAATATCAGCTTTGACTCGCCCCTTGTCTCTACCGTTGAGAACCAGAGAGACAGTCGAAACCGACACCCCAGTCTTGACGGCTATCTCCTTCATAGTTGTCATTGCATCCTCCTGCTCAGCTTCTTTCAGCTTATAATGAGCCTTAAACGCCTACACCTTGCAGAAGCTGCAGGGAAACCGCTAATACAGACTTTCGTTGCTGATGTTAAGGGGGGGGGGAGGAGGCTACTTGCTTTGGCGGTCTAAAATCTCGTTGACGAGTTGAGGTTTTCGTTCCATTTGATCATGCATTCCTGGGCGAATATCGAGTTTGAGGGATACACCTGTACGGTAGCCCTGCGAGACAAGTGTCATGGTTGCATCTCGTACAACTCTCATGACATCATCTAGGTTTCCTTCAATATTGGTAAACATGGCGTTTGTCTCGTTCTTGAGACCGGAATCACGTATGACAGCTACTACTTGTGCTACGTATTCTGAGAGTTCTTCACCAGTGCCGGAAGGTGCAATGGAAACAGCTGCTACAGTGTTGACATAATCCTCGTCTGCATGAGTTGTGAGTTCTGGCATTGGATGGTCCTTTACTGCTCGATAATCTGTTGGTCAGCAGGTTCACGTAAATAGAGGATGGGGGTCTTGCAGACACCATGAGAGTGGAGTCAATGACGACGTGTGCGGCATTGGTAAAATGCCTTATCACGCTGGTCTCATCCGACAGCTTCCAAGGGCCAGTTCGCAAGCCTTTCTTAAAACTCTGTGTAAGTTTGCCCGCATATACTCGTAAGCCTAGGTACTCCTTGAGACAGCGTTTGCAGGTTGAAATCTACTATTTCAATAGTTAATCACCGAACGGGTGATCGGGCTAGATTATTGCCTACTATGGCAAATTCGTGCTTTGCATGGTCATAAGTTAACGATAGAGTTTACGTGTATCTTTGCAATTAATTTCATAACAGAAGGTGTGACTAGTGGCAACGTCAAAACTTGATGAAGTCGTCTCCCTGGCGAAGCGACGTGGGTTTGTCTTTCCTGCAGGTGAGATCTATGGCGGCACACGCTCAGCTTGGGATTATGGTCCCCTAGGTGTGGCGCTTAAGGACAACATTAAGCGTGAATGGTGGCGGTCGATGGTTGTTACCCGGCAGGATGTAGTCGGTGTAGATACTTCAGTGATCCTACCTACAGACGTTTGGGTAGCCTCCGGTCATGTTTCCGTATTTAATGACCCTCTCATTGAATGCCTCAACTGCCACAAACGGCACCGCGCTGACACCCTCGAAGAAGCGTACCAAGAAAAGCACGGTCATGCCCCAGAACATGGCTTGGAAGACATCCCTTGCCCTGATTGTGGAACTAAAGGGCAATGGACTGAGCCACGAGATTTTAATATGATGCTCCAGACACATCTGGGGCCGGTGCAAGATGACCATAGTTTGCACTACTTACGTCCAGAGACTGCGCAAGGAATATTTGTGGACTTTAAGAACGTCATGAGTTCTTCTCGTTCCAAGCCACCTTTTGGCATTGCTAACATGGGTAAGTCCTTCAGAAATGAGATAACCCCTGGCAACTTCATTTTCCGAACCCGTGAGTTCGAACAAATGGAGATGGAGTTTTTTGTAGAGCCGGGTACTGACGAAGAGTGGCATCAGTATTGGATTGATGCTCGTACTCGCTGGTATACCGATCTAGGCATTAATCCTGAGAATTTGCGACATTATGAGCATCCTCGTGAGAAACTAGCTCATTACTCGAAGCGGACTGTTGACATCGAGTACAAGTTTGGTTTCACTGGTTCTTTGTGGGGAGAGTTAGAAGGTGTTGCCAACAGGACTGACTATGACCTCAAAGCCCATGCTAAGCACTCAGGTGAAGATCTTTCATACTTCGACCAAACAACAGGTAAGAAGTACGTTCCTTATGTCATCGAGCCCGCGGCAGGCCTGACACGCTCTCTTATGGCCTTCCTGGTTGACGCATATGACGTGGATGAGGCGCCCAATACCAAAGGCGGAGTCGACCGTCGCACAGTACTGCGTCTAGATCCCCGCTTAGCTCCCATCAAGGCTGCTGTGTTGCCCCTGTCTAAGAAACCGGACCTACAAGGTCTTGCCCACAATTTGGCTGCTGACCTGCGCCAAAATGAATGGATGATTGACTATGACGAGGCTGGAGCAATTGGTCGTCGTTACCGGCGTGAAGATGAGATTGGCACGCCCCTATGCGTCACTGTTGACTTCGATACGCTTGAAGACCAAGCTGTGACTATTCGTGATCGAGACACCATGACTCAGGAACGTGTCAACCTTAGTCAGGTAGAAGCATATGTGCGAGAGCGTATTAACGAGAAACGTGTGCGGTATCCTGAAGGACCTGTTGCTGTGACAGGTACAACTGCTGCTGATGGAGCTGTAGACGTAGCAAAAGAGGTAGGGGCAGATGAGTCTGCTCCGGTAACCGTGGCTGAAGCCGGCGGTGAATACTAAATTTATGGTAAATCAGCAAGTCGCATTGAGCCCAGTGCAACTGGGCTCAATAACAATACCAACCCCTGTAGTTCTTTCACCGATGGCAGGGGTCACAAATTGGCCTTTTCGTGTCTTGTGCGAGGAATTTGGGCCTGACGGTCTGTATGTAGCGGAAATGGTCACCGCCAGAGCCTTGGTAGCTAAGAATCCCAAGGCATTTCGCTTATGTCGTTTTCATTCCAGTGAGCGCGTTCGATCCCTCCAGTTGTACGGAGTAGATCCAGTAATTGTGGAACAAGCTGCTCACATGGTAGTAGATGGACAGATGGCAGACCATATTGACTTAAATTTTGGATGCCCTGTTCCTAAAGTTACTCGGCGTGGTGGTGGGTCGGCCCTGCCTTGGAAGTTGGATCTATTCGCTGAGCTTGTGCATCGGGTAGTCAGCGTATGCAGTACAGCTGGTATTCCAGTGACAGCAAAGATCCGTGTTGGTATTGATGCCGACCATACAACTTTCCTGGAAGCTGGGCACATAGTACAAGAAGAAGGATGTGCCGCAGTCACCTTGCACGCGCGTACGACAGCTGAATACTATGGAGGGCACTCGGATTGGTCACGAATTGGGCAATTGGTGCAAGCATTAGACATTCCTGTGTTTGGTAACGGTGACATTTGGACAGCTGAAGACGCAGCAGCAATGGTTGCACAAACCGGCTGTGCAGGCGTTGCTATTGGGCGTGGATGTCAGGGCCGCCCTTGGCTTTTTAGTGATATAGCTCATGCTTTTTCTGGAAACAGTGAGCGTTTTGAACCTACGCTTGGTCAAGTTGGTCGCATTATGATCCTTCATGCTCGGCTGCTGGTGGAGTTTTATGATGGGGATGAGCAAATGGCTGTGCATGATATGCGTAAGCATGTTGCCTGGTATCTGAAGGGCTTTCCAGTTGGTGGTTCTACGCGGCGAGCTTTCATGGAATGTGAAAGCATAGCTGATGTTGAGAAACAAATAGCCTTGCTGCCACAAGAACAGGCCTATCCTGAGTCAGTCGCTGCAAAGCCTCGTGGAAGGGTGCGTTACGCTAAAAAAGTACATCTTCCATACGGTTGGCTCGATAGTCGTGCCACTTCGGACGAAGAGCGGAAAGCTCTTTTTGGTGATGATCCGATGGACGCTTCATACTGAGTACCAACAAGTCCTGTGGAAGTGCATACAGAGCAAGACTAACTGTTTTACCATATTGAATTGCAGTTTATTGCGTATATGTTCGTTCGTAAAAGAAAACAGCAAACTGTGCAGACAAAGTTAGGAAGCTCTATATAATAGTGAAAGAGTTGGGTGTTAGTCTAGAATATGTCTGTATGTGTGCGTGTTGGCGTATCAGGCTTGCGCTAGAGTTGACCGTAACGTGGAGTGACAGGAGCATATGGTGAGCGAGATTGCCCAGACTGACAATTTCAATGACAAGACCAATATCAAGGTCGTCGGTGTCGGTGGCGCAGGCGGCAATGCTGTCAATCGTATGATTGCAGAGGGCTTGCAAAACGTAGAATTTGTCGCAATAAACACTGATGCCAAGGATTTGCTACGCTCAGATGCAAATGTGAAGATTTCCTTGTCGGACATGAATTCACGCGGTTTGGGTGCTGGTGCTGACCCAGAAAAGGGTGCCAAGGCAGCAAAAGACCATCAGAGCGATATTGAGGAAGTCCTCAAAGGCTCAGATATGGTTTTCGTAACAGCGGGAGAGGGCGGTGGTACCGGTACAGGTGCCAGTCCTGTCGTTGCTCGTGCAGCCCGTCAACAGGGTGCTCTTACCATTGCAGTAGTCACACGGCCATTTACCTTTGAAGGTCCACGTCGTGCGGCTTCAGCAGAATCCGGCATCGAAAATCTTCGTAAAGAAGTAGATGCACTCATTGTTATTCCGAATGATCGTCTTCTAGACTTGTCCGATCGCACTGTTTCGGTTATGGATGCTTTCAAGACAGCCGATACAGCATTGCTCGCCGGAGTTCAGGGTATCACTGATCTCATTACTATGAATTCATACATTCATGTTGATTTCTCTGATGTTACCGCTATTTTGAAGGATGCTGGTACAGCACTCTTCGGTATCGGTGCTGCACGTGGGGAAGATCGTGCTACACAAGCTGCTGAGATCGCTATCTCTTCACCACTTCTGGAAGAGTCTATCGAAGGTGCCCACGGTGCTCTCATTAACGTGGCAGGTCCAACAGATTTGACTATGCAAGAAGCTTCCGCGGCTGCCAAACTGGTTCAGGATGCTATACACCCAGAGGCTCAGATCATCTGGGGTCTGGCACTGGATGACGCTTATGGTGATGAAGTTCGTGTTACGGTCATAGCTGCTGGTTTCGATCCTAATGCGCAGAAGGTCTCCTCCTATGAACAAGCCTCTCACGACTTGTCTGCTGCTGACGTCGATGAGATTCAGGTACAGGAGAACCCAGAAGAGCATACACACGCCAACGCTGAGAGCGAGGATATTGACCAGGAAGCTAATCAGACTTGGCAGACTGAGTCAGCTGAAGTTGAAAGCCAAGGGCAGAAGCTTGCCGCTCCTGCCAGTGATGATGAAAAGCCAATAGACAATAGCGGATACTTAGATATCCCAGACTTCCTGCGTTGAGCAAGTACCCTCGAATAAGATGTAAGTGACAAAAGCGATAGGA
This sequence comes from Bombiscardovia coagulans, assembly GCF_002259585.1. GTDB lineage: Bacteria > Actinomycetota > Actinomycetes > Actinomycetales > Bifidobacteriaceae > Bombiscardovia > Bombiscardovia coagulans. Next base: position 109,378 of record NZ_MWWS01000009.1, on the reverse strand, counting down.
GTAAGAAGTCATGGCCGGATTAATGAAGAACGCTATGTCGTACTTCGGTATGGCTGACGTAGTCGATGACGAGAACGAGATGGACCAGGAAGAAGATGTACAAGAAGCCGGCTTTGACACTGATTACTCGGTTACCCCTATAGCTTCTACTCATGCTTCGACTGCTGTTGATTCAGCATCGACAACGTCTTCGGCTAGCGTTACCCCATTCCAGAACCGTCTTAACCGCATAACTACTATTCATCCCAAGACATATGAGGATGCACAGATGGTTGGGCGGGCTATTCGAGATGGTGTGCCTGTAGTTCTCAACCTGAGCGGAGTCAGTGAGTCTGTAGCGTACAGAATAGTAGACTTTTCTGCCGGAGTAGTCTTTGGTGTGCGGGGTTCCATTGAGCGAGTCACCCCACGTGTCTTTTTGTTGAGCCCTGCACAGGTCAATATTAAAGTGGAAGAACCCCAGCCACAATCGCCTGCTCAGGCTTTTTTTGGTAACTAGTTTCGCCCTATACGCATGATGAACTTGCTGTAAGGAGCTGCACTTCAATGTTACTTGGCTTGGTGTCATATATTATCAATTGGTTGATAGACGCGTATATTTTCGTCCTATTCATGCGTATGATTGTAGATTGGATATTGGTTTTGTCGCCACGGTGGTATCCACGTGGTTTGGTTGCATCGATTATATCGATCATATACCAGCTGACAGAACCGCCTTTGCGATGGCTGAGAAGATATATTCCTCCTTTGCCATTGGGTAGAATTCAGTTAGATGTCAGTTTTTTGGTGCTATGGTTTGCTCTAATTGTTTTGCAAATGGCTGTGAACTTTGTCATCTGATAAAAGGTGGATGAAGGTGACATACCTAACTTTTGCCCAAAAGTACGTGAAGGCTTTAGGTTGGTCTGAGTTTTCAGAGATGTTGAGACGGTTAGCGTGCTAGCATTATTGTAAGAACAGGAATGCAGGTAGACTGTTGCCGAAGCGAGGTGGAGATACACATGGCTCTTTTGACGCCCAAAGATATACGGGAGCATACCTTCCAAACGGTACGGTTCAAGGAAGGTTATGACGTCGATGAAGTCGATGACTTCCTTGACCAAGTTACCGAGACTGTAGAGGCTCTAGGTAAGCAAGCAGTTCAGGGGAACGGCGCTTCTACGCAGTCCTTCGGTCCTGATGTAGCTAATTTAAACTCAAAAATTTCTGAACTGACCGCACAGGTTCAGTCTCTGCAAAATGAAAACCGTAATTTAAAGGTTCAGCTCGCTTCAGTGCCCCAACAGAATGCACAACCTATGCAGATGAACCCACAGATGCAACAGCGGGTTGCTGAAGCGGAAGAGCGATCCCGCACGATATCTCAGCAGAATGAGCAATTGAAAAAGCAGGTCGCTCAGCTTAACCAGCAGATTGACCAGCTGACCGCGCAGGCCGCACAAGGTTCCATTGCGCAACCTGTAGATAGTAATCGTATGCTTACCGTTGAGCGTGAACGTGACGAAGCTCGCCGTCAAATTGACGCACTTAATCAAGAGCTCAATTCCACCAAGAGGGATTTGGCTGCTGCCCAGCAGAATGCTACTGGCGCACGCCAGCAGATTGCACACTTCCAGCAGACCATCCAAGAAGAAAGCTCGAAGACAGCCCAACTGTCCCGCCAGCTAGAAGAAGCCCGCAAGCGTGAAGAAGAGCTACGTACGCAAATGGCCAAAGCTGAACCTGCTCCCGTAACTGGAAGTCTCCAGCAGATCGCAGGCGCCGGTGCAAATGCGAGCACTGAAGCTGAGCGTGCTACAGCTATGCTCACTCTGGCTATGCAACTCCATGACCAGTACGTAGACAAGGGCAAAGCCAAGGGCGCAGAGATAGTGGCCTCTAGCCAGTCTAAAGTCGACGAAGCAATGTCAAAAGCGGACTCCTATGCTCGAAAGACTCGTTCTGAGGCTGATGACTATGCAAAACGTACTCATTCTGAGGCAGATGCTTACTCACAGAACGTACATAACCAAGCCGATACTTACGCTTCTAAGATACGAGAAGACGCCGAATCGTATTCCAAGAGTAAGCGTAATGAAGCCGATGAATACGAGCTTCAGGTTCAGCAGAGGGCCCAGTCCTACGATAGAAGTACTCGTGAATCGGCTGAGCGCTATGCCGCAAACATTCAAGAGAAGCTCATGGCTCAGTCAAAGGTCGTGGAAGGAAATATTCAGAACCTCAAGCAATTCGAGGCTGAATATCGTAGCAGGTTGACAGAGTTCTTGGGACAGCTTGTTTCTCAAGTATCTGATACCAATAACTACCAGTTGGTTGAGAATAAAGATAGCAGCAGCAGCCCACGATATTAAAGTCAGGCTGCGGATCTGTGAGTACAACAGTACAAAGGAAATCTAGACGGCTGCGCAGACGCGTGGCCGTCTTCGCATGCCTAGTTCTTATTGCAACTGGCTTGGACCAGGTAACCAAAGCTCTGGCGCAAGTGAGGCTGACTGAGGGCAGGGCTGAGGTTCTTATCCCCAAAGTGCTGTCTTTGCGCCTTTTACGCAATCCAGGGGCGTCACTTGGTTTAGGATCTGATTACACATGGCTGATATCACTGGTTGCAGTCGTGGCCTGTGTCGCTTTTATCATTTTGTTTGTATCGACTGACTCAATGGCTTGGACCATAGCTTTTGCTTTAGCTTTTTCAGGAGCTGTAGGCAATTTAATCGATCGAGTTGTGTACGCCCACGGTTTTCTTGATGGGCGAGTCGTAGACTTTATTGACTATGGTTGGTCAGTTGGCAATGTAGCTGACATCTATTTGACTATGGCAGCCCTCTTGATCATTGTGTTGATTATGATGGGAAAACCGTTTAAAGCAACTGTACAAGACACTAAAACTGACCTTGTGACGGAAGCTGCTGACTTTCAAGAGGTTGTGCTGTGAGTAACAAACTGTTGCCGGCACCGGATGCCCTCATTGGACTCCGACTTGATATGGCGCTAGCAAAAATGTTAGGGATCTCTCGAGCCAAAGCAGGCGAGCTGATTCAGTCAGATCGTGCCCGGCTCCTCAACCGCAACGTTCACAAAGCTACGATCTTGCAGTCAGGCGACATGATAGAGGTAGATGAATCCTCACCAGCTGCTGAAGGGGAGCCTATTTCAGAAGAAATGGCTGTTGTCTATGAGGATGATGACGTAGTTGTTGTCGATAAACCAGTTGGTGTTGCTGCGCATGCTTCTCCAGGTTGGGTAGGGCCTACGGTCTTAGGTTCTTTACTAGACCGAGGTGTCCACATCACGAATCTTGGTGCACAAGGTCGTCAAGGTATTGTTTCACGTTTAGATGCCGGTACTAGTGGGCTGATGCTGGTATGCAAGTCAGATCTTGCATACAAGGAAATGCGTAAGCAGTTCACTCATCACGAAGTTGTTAAAATCTATCATGCCCTCGTACAAGGTTCGTTGAAACAGGACAAAGCAACAATTGAGGCTCCAATTGGAAGAGCACGAGTCTCTGATTTTCGCTTTACTGTTACCCCAGCCGGTAAAGAGGCAATCACACACTGGGATGTACTTGAACGTCTTCGTGGAGCGACCCTTGTCCAAGTGAATTTAGAGACGGGTCGTACACACCAGATTCGTGTGCATTTTTCGTCTATCGGCCATCCTCTGGTGGGTGATCATATGTATGGGGCTAATCCGGTGCTAGCAGAACGGTTACGTTTGAACCGTCAATGGCTTCACGCAACCCATCTTGAGTTTCGTCATCCACGTACGAAGATTTGGACTACGGTGGATTCGCAATATCCGCCCGACCTGCGAGTTTCGCTCGACATGCTGCACTCAGAGCTCAGTGAAGAAGAGCAAATATAAGTCTATGCTTGCATCTACGAGTTGGCACAAGTACACGAGACTCTGCACGACGTGTTGGCTTTCCCAGGTTAGTGCGGTTCGTTACTAGCTTCTCTTGATCACATTGCTGGACTACGTAAAATGCCCTGTGTGCCAGATGGGTGGAGTTCTGCCTATGGTTAGCGGATAGACTATGTGGACTTGTTGTCTTCTATTGTTTGGTGGCACCACTTACGTAAGTTGCTTGTAGAAGGGGCTCAGACAGTGCAAAGCTGAGTGCGCATGGTAAAGGTACTTATCACCTTACTGTGTATGATTACTGTCACAGAGTGCAGTAGCGTGATGACACGGTTTCAACGGTGTGTTTGTTTACTCTTCATACTCTTGAGGCTAAAGGTAGGTGCTCATCTTTATATGTTCTTGACAGTTGCAAGACGCTAACTCCCTCTGTCTGTACTCTAAAACACTTGGTCCGGTTACCATGCTCAGAGTGAGTGAACTGTTGAAACGTTAGAGCAATTACGTCGCCCTATATGCTGTTAGCTCAGGTGAAACACGAAGGTGTCAAAGCTTTCGGTACATTAGAGGTATGGCTTCTTCTGCATCATCTGACAGTTTCGTTCACCTTCATAATCACACGCACTATTCCACCTTGGATGGTGCTTCAAAAGTGCCTGACTTGGTTCAGCAAGTCAAGTCAATCGGTCAGACTGCTATTGCTATTACAGATCACGGTAATATGCATGGCGCATATGAGTTGTGGCGGACAGCAGTTGATAATGACGTTAAGCCAATTCTTGGCATCGAAGCGTATGTGACCCCTGAGACTGCCAGACAGGATAAGACAAGAGTGCGTTGGGGAGATGAGACCCAACGCTCAGACGATGTGTCTGGTGGCGGTTTTATCACTCACATGACCCTATGGGCTGAAAATGACACTGGCTTAGTGAATCTCATTAAGGCGTCATCGATTGCTAACCTTGAAGGTTTAGTTGGTAAATGGCCCCGTATGGACAAAGACCTGCTTTCCACTCATCACAAAGGCGTTATTGCTACTACCGGCTGCCCTTCAGGAATAGTGCAGACGCGTCTGCGACTAGGGCAGTTTGACGAGGCTTTACGGGCTGCTGGTGAGTTCCAGGATATCTTTGGTAAAGATAATTATTACGTGGAACTGATGGACCATGGACTGGAAATCGAACAGAGGGTAACGAAAGAACTTCTGGAGATAGCTAAGCGTTTGCATGCTCCTCTTGTTGCGACAAACGATGCCCATTATGTACGGAAAGAGGATGCAGGAGCTCAAGATGCGCTCTTGTGCATCAATTCGGGCTCACACTTGAACGATCCTGGGCGTTTTAAGTTTGATGGTTCGGGTTACTATGTACGTTCCGCTCAGGAGATGCGTGAACTTTTCAAAGAATTTCCAGAAGCCTGTGATAACACCTTGGAAATTGCTGATCGCTGCAATGTTATGTTCGATGATCACGAAGATGGCGCTTTTATGCCTCGTTTTGATTGTCCAGAAGGATGGGATGAGACCTCACTCTTCTTACGGAAAGTAAACGAAGGTCTTCAAAATCGTTATCCGAACGGAATTCCGGAGGAAGTGTCTCACCAGGCGGACTACGAGTGTGGTGTGATCTGCCAGATGCAGTTCTGCGGGTATTTCTTAGTGGTTTCCGACTACATCAATTGGGCAAAAGAACACGGAATCATGGTGGGGCCCGGTAGAGGTTCTGCAGCAGGTTCGATGGTAGCTTACGCAATGGGAATAACTGAGCTGGACCCTCTCAAACATGGACTGATCTTTGAACGGTTCCTTAACCCAGAGCGTGTTTCCCTGCCTGATATTGATGTGGATTTTGACCCTGAAGGCCGTATGAAGGTGTTAGATTATGTGGCCGAAAAATACGGATCCGACAAAGTGGCACAATGCGTGACCTACGGCACCATTAAAACCAAAAACGCCTTAAAAGATTCTGCTCGCATTATGGGTTACGAATATTCGATGGGCGACAAGGTAACCAAAGCTTTACCTCCATCCGCCAATGGTAAGGACATGAGTCTCAAAGACATTTTCGATCCAGATTCCAAGCGGTATGCAGAGGCAGCAGAATTTAGGGAGTTGTATGATACAGATCCCGATGTGAAAAGTATTACGGACGAAGCCAAAGGTTTGGAAGGCATTATCCGCCAGACTGGTGTCCATGCCTGTGCAACCATCATGGGTGCCGAGCCTATAACTAATACCTCACCTTTGATGGAGCGCAACGACGGTACAGTGACCACGACCTTCGAATACCATACCTGCGAAACAATGGGTCTGGTAAAAATGGACTTCTTAGGTCTAGCCAATTTAAGTGTCATTCGTGACTGTCTGAAGAATATTGCTCGAAATGGCAAGGAGCCTATTACTTACCAGGAAATACCCCTTGATGACAAGGAAACCTACGAGTTGTTGTCGAGAGGGGACACTCTCGGAGTCTTCCAGCTTGATGGTGACGGTATGCGCTCGCTTCTACGCATGCTCAAACCCGATAATTTTAATGATATATCCGCTCTGATCGCCTTATATCGGCCTGGTCCTATGGATATGAACTCGCATGCCAACTATGCTAAACGGAAGAACGGCTTACAAAAGATCGAGCCAATCCATCCAGAAGTAGCAGAGCCACTCAAAGAGGTCTTAGACGAGACTTACGGTCTGATTGTTTACCAGGAACAGGTGCAATCAGCAGCTCGAATACTGGCAGGATACTCTTTGGGAAAGGCAGACGTTCTTCGCCGTGCTATGGGTAAGAAGAAACCTGAAGTGCTAGCAAAAGAAAAGGTACCCTTCTTTGCAGGTATGAAGGAGCATGGATACTCCCAGGAGGCCGCTCAAGCGGTATGGGATATCCTCGTTCCATTCTCTGGTTACGCCTTCAATAAAGCCCACTCTGCCGCCTATGCTTTGATTGCATACTGGACCGCCTTTCTCAAGACTCATTATCCTGTCGAGTTCATGGCTGCTCTTCTACAGGGAGAACGCAGCAACAAAGATAAGACAGCCCTCTATTTGGGTGAAGCGAGGCGGATGGGTATCAAGGTTTTGCCACCAGATATCAACGAGTCTGTGGCAGCCTATTCTGCTGTTGGTGATGTTGTTCGTTTCGGTCTGGGCGCTATTCGCAACGTCGGTGATAAAGCTGTGGATGAGATTATCAAGCAGCGCGAGAGTAAGCAAGGTAAGTTCGTTAACTTCCTTGATTTCGTGAAGCGTGTCTCCATGGATGCCCTCAATAAACGTACCGTGGAATCTCTGATCAAAGCTGGAGCCTTTGATCAAACGGATGGCAATCGGCGTGCGCTCTTCCATATCCATGAAACGGCCATTGATCAGGTTGTGCCGCTTAAGCGCAAGCAGGCTGAAGGGCAATTTGATCTTTTTGCTGACGAAGATGATACTTCAGAAGCTGACATGTTAGGTGATGCAGATGTGTCAGTGCCTGAAATTGAAGAGTGGGACAAGAAAACTAAACTCAACTTTGAACGCGAAATGTTGGGCTTGTACGTCTCTGATCATCCCTTGTCTGGTATGGCGTCGGTGCTTTCGAGTTTGAGTGACCTGTCAATTGCTCAACTAATTGACCGTGCTCCCACTCTCGGTGAGAATCAGAGTGTGACGCTGGCAGGTCTAGTGACATCAGTAGACCGCCGGGTTTCCAAGCGCGGTAATCCTTGGGCTAGGGTGACTATAGAGGATATGGAGAGCTCAATCGTTTGCATGTTCTTCGGTAAGGCGTATGAAGGGGCCAGTGAGCAGCTAGCTCTCGATACGGTTATACGAGTGCGAGGGCAGGTAGATATTCGGGATGAGGGTGTTAGCCTGCGGGCACAAGAAATGGAAGTTCCTAGCCTGGAGTCGGTAGATGAACGACCAGTGATTATTACCTTGCCAAGGCCTGCTCTAGACCGAGACCGAATGCTCAAACTGGCACAGATTATCAAGGACCATCCTGGGTATAGTCAGGTTAAGCTGGCTGTTTCTGACGACAAAGGCAATGTTAAACTGTTTACTTTTGGTGATAATTTCCGAACCAAGCATGATCCGTCTATGCTGGCAGAAATCAAGGCAGCATTTGGTCCTTCTTGCCTTCCTGCCGTATGACGCAGTGCGTCGTTTTCGCCTGTCGCGAGTAGGTTAACGAGTAGAATAGTAAACCTAAGGAAGGGGATGCTATGGGTGATCAAGAACGAGGGTTGTTTGACCCAGCTGATGACGATGGCAGTCACCTGACTGACGAAGAAATAGAACGTGCTCTGGCGGGGTTCGAGCAAGAGTTTGCAGAAGACCAAGGGTCGTTTTCTAATTCGTTAGAGAACGAAAAGCAAGGTCGCTCAGCCTCCTTTGAAGACGATATCGATATGCTAGGCTCCGATGTATTCGATGAAGAGCTACAGGGGCTGATTGGCAATCGCGCAAAAGTTGCTTTGGTCGTTACCCGTTTGGCTTCAGCCGAACTCTTGGCTGCGTTCTGCCAACTTTCAGATATATCGGCATACTGTATTGATGCGCCTGAAGGGGCTGTTGCGGTGCTGAAGAATCTCGGTGGTGATGGACCTGAAGCAGCAGTTAAGGATTTAACGACGGTGGTTTCTGGTCTTTCGGCCATGCTGGTCGTTAATCGCGCTGATCAGTTAGAAGCTAAATTATGGATTGACGGTCAAGCAGGACAATCTTTTCCACCTCCAATCCTTTTCGCTGCAGCTGCACCATTCGTTGAAGACCTGCTTATTGGGGCTAGTGATGTACCCTTCCTCGAAAGTCAGGGGATGAATGTGCATGATTCCGGCAGCTTAGATCGAGATAAGGCTATGACGATTATTGCTTCCCATACCCATTTTGGTACAGGTGGCAATAATACTGGCGGTAGCATAGAGTAGAGTCTTTTCTGGCTCATTACACGGTAGCGACATAGCGTTAACATAGATGAGTCTGTCGTGGAAATATGAACATGGGACTATATTCATATGGAAAAACAAGAAGAGTTCGCCCTGCGCACTGTAGAAGAGCGAGACGTGCGCTTCATTCGCCTCTGGTTTACTGATGTACTAGGGACTTTGAAATCTGTAGCTATTGCACCTGCTGAATTAGAAAAAGCCTTCGATGAAGGATTAGGATTTGACGGTTCAGCTATTGAGGGCATGACAAGGATTTCTGAAGATGACATGATTGTCAAGCCTGATCCATCGACCTTCCAAATCTTGCCTTCTCATGGGGGGTCCCAAAGCACAGCTCGTATTTTCTGTGATGTGCTCACTCCTGATGGTGAACCCAGCCGGGCTGATCCTCGTCATGTACTGAAGAGGGCCCTGGCGCAGGCTAAAGAAAAGGGTTTTACCTTCTATGTGCACCCTGAAATCGAATTCTACTTGTTCAAGGGGCAAGAAGATTGGTCTCAAACCCCTGTGCCTATCGATGAGGGCGGATATTTTGATCATGTTCCTCGCAGTCCAGCTATGGACTTTAGGCGCTCCTGTGTGAGCGTGCTAGAGCAGATGGGTATTTCAGTCGAGTATTCTCATCACGAGGCTGGACCTGGACAGAACGAAATTGATTTGCGGTATGCAGACGCTTTGGCAACTGCTGACAATATAATGACCTTCCGTACGGTCGTTAAGGAAGTTTCTTTGGAACGAGGCATGCGTGCCTCCTTTATTCCTAAGCCTTTCACAGACAAGCCTGGTTCTGGCATGCATACCCATTTGAGTCTTTTTGAAGGAGACGCAAATGCCTTCTATGAGGTAGGGCAAGAGTTCAATATGTCAGCCACCGCCCGCCAGTTTGCTGCTGGTATCTTGGCTCACGCTGCTGAGATTTGTGCGGTTACAGACCAGTACGTTAACTCCTACAAGCGTTTATGGGGCGGTTCTGAAGCTCCTTCCTACATTTGCTGGGGACATAACAACAGGTCTGCTCTTTTGCGCATTCCGCAGTACAAGCCTGGGAAGGGAAATTCTGCGCGTATGGAATTCCGTGCCCTGGATCCGGTAGCCAATCCCTACCTAGCATTTTCTGTACTCCTGGCTGCTGGCTTGGATGGTATTGAGCAGAAAATGACTCTAGGGGAGCCAACGTCTGATGATGTCTGGGAGTTGACTGATGCCGAGCGTCAGGCCATGGGTATCCAGCCTCTTCCGGATAGTTTGGATACGGCATTAAAAATAATGGAAAAATCCGATTTCGTAGCAGAAGTCCTCGGAGAGCATGCGTTTGAATACTTTATCCGCAATAAGCGCCAAGAATGGAATGAGTACAACCGACAGGTAACTCCTTATGAGTTGGAATACTACCTACCGAGGCTATAAATAAGTGTCGCGTCTGAAACACCGGTCTCGACATTACTGGTGTTGGGAACCGGTGTTTTGAGATTGCGTTTGGTTGAACCAGCCGTTGTAGATAATGGCGAAGTTACGGTTTCCGTACGCTGAACAGGAGTCTCCCTCACCTGTCCCTGCTCTTAGGGCAGCAGTATTAGGCTGATAAGGTGTGTAAATATACAACAATGCTGTAGCGACATTTTCGATGTACACATCTGAACTACCACAAGAGGCATCGGGTGAATACCGAACTTGGTTGATGCGGCCCGGCTTGAATTGATAGTTGTCCATGTGCTTTTGATAGTACCGATAACGTTGAGCTGCGCCGTACACTTGGTTAAAGAAACCTGCATATTGAGGGTCGCAAGAGGCATCGTCTGGGCAAGAGAGTCCCATGGCGGCCTTGTACTGTATGTGTGTGGGGGAGACAGCTGAAACTAGGTGCTGTTCTTTTTGTAACATGGTAAGCAGCACTTTCTGACTGACACCGCAGGAACGTGCCGCACCATCTATAATGGCAGCAGCTGATTGATTGGTACTTCCTTGGTATGCATCGCACAAATCGTCGGCTGGCTTAGAAGGTGTGTCAACCTTATAGTTCTTCAAGCAAGGTTCACTGTCTTTGGTGGTTTGGGCTGTGCACTGGACACCTTTTTGGTTGAGGAAGACTTGTACATCGTCTTCATTCATGCTGGTAGTGTCAAAAAAGTGACTGTCTGTGATGATTTCTCCAGGATTAAAGCCATAGATGTGGTCTGATTGATCTTGATGCTGACGCACATCACTAACATGCACCTGGTAGCCTAAAAATTTGAGACCAGTAATTATGAGTGCGAGCACTAAGATAATAGCTACCAAGCTAGCTAAGACTGTTTCGATACGTTGCGCTAGGGGCAAGTGGAGCCAGCGCTGGTGCAGAGAGCGGACGTTTTTGGTTTTTGCCCTCTTGCTTTGGGCTGCTGAAGTTCGTGAACGTGTAGGCGTTGATTTTTTAGCGGTCATGCTTATGCCTCCAATAATTTACGGATGCGCTGCAAACTGACTGGTCCGTTGGTTCCCAGCTCTTGTGACCATAGAGAAACATAAAACTCTTCTAGCATCCAACGTGCTTGGTTGGCTTGCATCAGAAGTTTCTCCCTTAGGGGTCCGGCCGGTTGTTGTTCTGCTTTGTCCTGAGCTGTCTTGACTAGATGTTGAGCTTCGTCTGCTTCCCAAGCCCAGCGTACGTCACGGTCTCGATCCTTGTGGGCCTTCTGCAACCGCATGAGGTCAGCTTGAAGATAGATGGTCAGTCGAGGAAATGCTTGTGGGGCTGTATCGGCAATAAAACCCGGATACACTAACGAATTCATATGTTTGCGAATCCACTGTAAAACAGAGAGTAAGGGTAAATCTGCTGGTCCCGAAATAGCATGATCAACCTGTGCAAAGCTCTGGAGTATATCAACGGTTTCTTGGGCCACCTGATAAACCGTATCTTCGTATACGCTTGAAACTTTGTAGACCGCTTCTTGCAATGCGTGGTCGTCTGGTAATTCATCAATCCGGGGAAGTAACTTCTTAACTGCCGCCATTTGCAAGTCATCTACCAGTTTCTTAGTTGACTGGTAAGGGGCAGAAGCCAGCATTACTGCTTGATTGCTGAGCCAACGTGATGAAATTCGCTCGCTGGGCAGACTCAGTGTCTTGAGTGCACCTTTCCACAGTATCTCACTTCGGGAGCTAGTAGTAGCGCCAGAATCTTGTAGAAGGTTGGCTTGTTTGACGACCTGACCGTGGTCCGCTGCTGCTTGAACTTGTGTGGAAACATGGTCATGGGCTGAACGTTGGGCTAATTCGGCAAACTCTTGTTGTAAGGCAAGTAAAGACTTGGACTTGCCGAGGACCTTGTTCTTCATCATCTGAGGTTTGTTGTGATGATGGCTAGTCTTGGTGGTTTCTTCCACGGCAAAGGTTATTCGTAAATATGGTGCGAGACGTTCTCGCTGGGCAGCAGAAAAAACCTCCGGATGGAGCTGAGCACCGACCACTTCAATGGCTGCCTGAGTAAAAGCTTCGTCGAAGCTGGGCCACTGTTTCGGCTCTGTTTCAATCTCGATGGCGTGATTCTCAGCAGATTCTAGGTTGAGACAACCTGGGAGTGTTGGGTAATGGTTGTCAATCCAGCTGCGGATTGAACGAGCTGTGTCGGGAGCAGGGACGAACTGGACGCGCAAAGTCTTAGGGAGAGACTTAATAGTTCCGATAATCAACTCGTCCAAAAGACCGGGAACATTCCATGTGAACGGTTCAGGTGTTAATCGATTAAGGGCTTGTAAGGGGACATGCACGGTAACACCATCGTCGGCTGAATGGGGGTCGTAAACATAGCTCAGACGTAAGTCAAATTCGGATCCATCTGTGGTGCGTATATGCCAGTGGTCTGGATAATCGCCCGGTCGTGCAGAAGGCTCTTTCTGATTGAGTCGGTCAACTTTGCTTGGATCGAACGTTAAAAGATCAGGCTGCTTACGATGTTCATGCTTCCACCATTGAGCAAGTTGTGCCATGGAAGTAATTGTTTGAGGTATCCGCTCGTTGTAAAAGTCAGCTAAATCCTCATCCGAGGCAGTCTGTGCCAGCAAGCGGGTTCTGCTGGCTTCATCACTGGCCTCTTCCAATTGGTGTAAGTTGCTGCCTATAAATGAGTCGTACGAAAATCGCTGACGGATATCACCACCAACGAGTCCCTGACGAATAAGCATGTCGCGGGCTTGGGCCGGATTAACAGAACCCCATAATACGGGTCGTGAGCTAACGATGGGCAATCCATACAGTAAGACAGTGGAGGAAGCTACTGCCGCGCCTTTGGTGGCCGACCAGTGTGGTTCGGCGTAGGTGATCCTTGTAAGATTGCCTGCTAAACGTTCAGCCCAGGCAGGATCAATCTTGGCACAGTAGCGGGCCCAGAGACGCGATGTTTCTACTAGCCCGGCAGACATAACCCAAGGTGGTGGATTCTTCGCGACTGTCGAACCAGGGAAAATTGCGAAATGGGTGCCTCGGGCACCTCGATATTCGTTTAATGAGCGTTTTTGAGCCTTGGCGATTGCCTTGGCTCGTGCGTTACCCTTCAGGCCTGCGAATTGAGAAGCCTTAGGGTCATTGATTACTTGCATACCAATGCTAGAAAGCAATCCTGAGAGTATTGACTGATGGATACTGTCACTATCCCAAGTGCAGGCTAGTGACCCCCGACCTTGTTGGGCAAGAGGAAGACTCGTTACCTCAGTTGTAGGGGTTGAGGAAGGCCTGGGAAGCCCCACAGTCATGTGCATGTCTTGGCACATTTGGACAAGTTGCCTGTAGAGATCATGCCACTGTCGTAAACGAAGGAAGCTGAGGAACTCATTTTTAGACAACCGACGTAACGCCGACGAAGACAGGTGCTTTCCTTCTGGGAAACAGTAATTCCACAAGTTCAAGATGGATATAAAGTCTGAGGAAGGATCAGAAAAACGAGCGTGAAGTTTGTCTGCCTCATCCCTTTGGTCATCTGGGCGCTCGCGGGGGTCTTGCAGACTCAAAAAGGCTACAATGACAATGACTGCTGCCAAAGTGTTTGGCGTTGAGTAATGCTCGGCTTGGAGTATCATGCGCCCTAAGCGGATATCAATAGGAAGGCGAGAGAGTTTGTGCCCCAACCTATTTAACCGGATTTCAGTACGCTTACGGTTGATTGCACCCAGTTCTGTGAGTTCATTGAAGCCATCGGCAACAGCTTTGACATCTGGTGGGTCGATAAAACCAAAATCGATGACATCTTGGGCAGTATGAGCTACGCCTACTGACAGCATGTGTAAAACAACAGATCCTAAGGAAGTGCGCAAAATTTCCGGTTCAGTAAAGCGAGGCCTTGATTCATAATCGTCCCGAGAATACAAACGGATGGCGATGCCGTCAGCGACTCGTCCGCAGCGACCAGCTCTCTGATTGGCCGAAGCCTGCGAAATAGGTTCAATTGGTAATCGTTGAACTTTAGCTGACTTGGAATAACGGGAAATGCGTGCCAACCCGGGGTCAACTACATAACGAATGCCGGGAACTGTCAGCGATGTCTCGGCAATATTAGTGGCAATAATGATGCGCTGGTGTGAACGAACTTGGAAGGCTCTGTGCTGGTCTTTTGCGGAGAGTCGAGCGTAGAGAGGTACTATCTCTATGGCATCAGGTCGGTTCATATCTGAAGCACGGGGACCAAAGTGATGATTCAGGGCGTTTTGATAGTCGTGGATGTCGTGTTCTCCAGCTGCGAATACTAGAATGTCTTTGGGACCGGTGGTGTGGGAGGAATGGATAACTAATTCCGCACAGGCCCTCGCAACAGATGTTGGCAGATCCGTTTCTATGGTCTCTAATGGATTACCACTGTCCGGATCAATTCGTGGGGCAGTAAAACCAGGGACTGTATTCACTAGTGCGGGGGGAGTGCCCAGAGGCTCATAAATAGTTTGCACAGGGTAGGTGCGTCCTGATACTTCAATAACGGGCACATTAATGTGTAACGCCTTAGCAAAGTGCTCTTGGAATTTCAAGGAATCAATAGTTGCTGAGGTAATAATGAGTTTGAGATCTCGGCGCTTAGGTAGCAGTGCGGTTATGTAGCCTAGGAGAAAGTCAATATTAAGGCTTCGCTCATGTGCTTCATCGATGACGATTGTGTCATAAGCAGTCAGTTTTGGGTCGCGTTGTATGTGTGCTAAAAGAATACCGTCTGTTACTACCCGCAAGCGTGTTCTTGGTGAACTTTTGTCATCGAAGCGTACTTGGTAACCGACTTCGTTGCCGAGTTCGACTTCGAGTTCCGATGCTATGCGTTCGGCTACTGTGCGTGCGGCAATGCGACGAGGTTGGGTGTGAACTATCTGGTGCCCATGAGTACCTCGGCCCATTTGTAGGAGCATCTTTGGGATTTGTGTCGTCTTACCAGAACCAGTCTGGCCAGAAACGATGACCACTTGACTGGTACGAACTGCCTGTTCAATGTCTTCCCGAGACGATGAGACTGGCAATTCACTAGGGTATGTATACCTCATGGATGCAAGACCTCAATTACGCGATACCCCTTGGATGAGGCATATTTTGAGACTGTCCAGTTTTGTGGCAGCTGAGCTTGTAACCATGTTATCAGTGAATCTGATCCGAGGTTACGTTGAACGACTAAGTAGGCTGCACCACCATCAGTCAGACGGGGTAGGTATGTCATCAACAGCTGGTGAAGGGCTTCTTTGCCTATGCGGATAGGTGGATTGGACCATATAAGGTCAAATGTAAGTCCATCCGGGAGATGGTCAGCTGATACTGCTTCGATATTAGTAATCGCATTCAGTTTCGCATTGTGGCGGGTTAATTCAAGTGCTCGTTCATTGCTGTCGATTGCCCAGATTGTTGCTTGGGGGCGCAGGAAGGCCATGCGTAGGGCAATAGGACCCCAGCCGCAGCCAAGGTCTAAAAAGTTGCCTTGGGTTGGTGGTTCTGGAGTGTGGCGGAGTAAGACTGAAGTTCCCAAATCTAAGCGCGAGGATGAAAAAACACCGTTCGAAACTTCAACGGTTGTTGGTCGCCCCACCAAATTAACGGTAAGGTGACGACGGGTATCTGACGAGGAAGGTTGAGCGGCGAAATACTGCTCATTTCTATTGGAACCTGTCTGCTGCCTGTCAGCCACGCTTGCTGCTCCCTCATCCTGTCTTGAGTCACCGCATAGATGACAAATACTGTGTCCTTTGATTGTATCTACCTATATGGTCTAGCAAGCGGTGAGTGAACAGGTTCAAGTGTTATGGTTGTTAATCTAGGCTTTGGGCTGACTAGGTCGGGGGGAAGTATAGACTAAGACCTATTACGCACAAGAAGAGGTGTCAGTGACTCAAGAGTCGGAGCAAGAACAAGAGCAAGTAATACAGCAGGACACAAGCTACCTCTGGGACAGTGATGAGGCAGCCTTAAGTGGTCAGTCCCAAGTCCTTCAGAGTAGCCAAGACAGTTGGTCTAACGGTGATGGGGGCAGTCAATCCTGGCAAGAGCGACAACATCGTAACTCATTCAAACAAGTAGAGGGTTTAGGTGAGTTAGAGGACGTTACCGAGGTTGAGTACCGCAAAGTTCGTTTGGAACGAGTGGTATTAGTCGGTGTATATTCTTCTCATAACACTACGCAAGAAGAGGCAGAGGAGTCCTTGCGTGAGCTGGCAGCATTAGCACAGACTGCTGGTGCTCAGGTGTTGGACGGTCTGCTTCAGCAGAGAGACAAGCCGGATTCTGCCACGTATGTGGGTTCAGGAAAAGCCCGAGAATTAGCGAACCTCGTGGCTGCCCAAGAGGCTGATACGATTATTGTCGATGATGATCTTCAGCCATCCCAGCGTCGAGCACTGGAAGATGTAACCAAGGTTAAAGTGGTTGATCGTACAGCACTGATCCTAGATATTTTCGCTCAGCATGCAACCAGTCGTGAGGGTAAGGCCCAGGTTCAGCTGGCTCAGCTTGAATATATGTTGCCTCGCTTGCGTGGATGGGGAGCTTCGCTTTCGCGGCAGGCGGGAGGTCAAGCTGCTGGTCAGTCTGGTGGCATAGGTTCTCGTGGTCCAGGTGAGACCAAGATTGAGACTGACCGAAGGGTTATTCGCCGCCAAATCTCAAGATTGAAGCGGCAGATAGAACAGATGGCGCCCGCCAGAGAAGTTAAACGAGGGTCTCGTCGACGTTATGGTCTGCCATCGGTTGCGGTAGTGGGGTATACCAATGCAGGAAAGTCTTCGTTGATGAATCGCTTGACAGGTTCTCAAGAACTTGTAGAAAATGCGCTTTTCGCTACATTAGATACCGCTGTGAGACGGGCCACAGCAGCAGACGGCCGTGTCTACACCCTAGTTGATACAGTTGGTTTTGTCCGTCGGTTACCCACTCAGCTGGTTGAAGCATTCAAATCAACCTTAGAAGAAGTAGCGGAGGCTGATGTTATCATGCATGTGGTTGACGGCTCTCATCCTGATCCATTCTCACAAATAGAAGCTGTAAACAAAGTGCTGGAACAGGTTGATGGAACAGCTGACATACCGCATATACTCGTTATCAACAAGGCTGATCGGATGGATGCAACTGCTAGAGAGCGTGTCATCCGGTTGGAGCCTCAAGCTTGTATTGTTTCTGCCCGTACAAGCGAAGGTTTAGGTGATTTGCGTCAGCGGTTAGAGGTATTGCTGCCGAAGCCCAGTGTTCGTGTGGAAGCAAAACTGCCTTATTCTGCTGGTTCCTTGCTTTCCAAAGTGAGGCAATATGGGCAGGTCCAAAGTGTTGATTACCAGGGTGATGGTGTTGACATCGTTGCAGACGTTGATGATCACATAGCCTCTCAGGTCATGAAAGCATCTATAGATACCGTGTGAATTGGTGTTGTGGGGATGACTTGAAAAAACGATGTTATCGTCAAAACGTCAACAAGTGTGGATACAGTGAATATGATGAACACAGGAGGTCCTTTGCTCTAGGGGACTCATAATAGAGAGGTCTGACAAACTATGGTGGATTCACCTATTAAGCCCACGAAACTCGCTATTGTTGGTGCAGGAGCGGTTGGTTCGACGCTTGCATTTGCTGCTGCTCAGCGTGGTGTAGCTCGTGAGATTGTTCTCGAGGACATTAATTTACAGCGTGTTCAGGCCGAAGTACTGGACATGCAGCATGGATCCAGTTTCTACCCTACAGTCACGATTGATGGTTCTGACGACCCAGAAATTTGCCGTGGTGCAGATATGGTTGTCGTTACTGCAGGTGCACGTCAGAAGCCAGGGCAGACTAGGTTAGACCTAGCTGGTGACAC
Organism: Bombiscardovia coagulans; assembly: GCF_002259585.1. Classification (GTDB taxonomy): domain Bacteria; phylum Actinomycetota; class Actinomycetes; order Actinomycetales; family Bifidobacteriaceae; genus Bombiscardovia; species Bombiscardovia coagulans. The sequence goes on along the minus strand of NZ_MWWS01000009.1, from coordinate 91,308 downwards.
CATTAACATTATGAAGTCCATTATTCCCAACCTCGTTAAGGTTGCTCCTAATGCTTTGTATATGTTAATTACTAATCCAGTCGATATCGTGACCCGCGTCTCTATTGAGCTTTCTGGTCTTCCTTCGCACCAGATGTTCGGTTCAGGAACGAATTTGGACTCCGCACGTCTTCGCTACCTCATTGCCCAGCAAACAGGTGTCAATGTTAAAAATGTGCACGCATATATTGCTGGCGAACATGGTGATTCAGAGGTACCATTGTGGTCTTCTGCCACCATCGGCGGTGTGCCGATGTGTGAGTGGAAGGAACTGCCCGGTCATAGTCCTCTGGATGCTACTATGCGCGAAGAAATCCATCAAGAAGTCAAGAACGCGGCATATAAGATCATCGAGGGCAAGGGTGCCACGAATTTTGCCATTGCTATGTCTGGTGTGGATATTATCGAATCCATCATGAATGACACTCACCGAATTTTGCCTGTGTCTTCGATGCTTGAAGACTTCCATGGTATTTCTGGTGTGTGCATGTCGGTCCCATCAGTATTGACCCGTCAGGGTGTGTATACCCATATCAATACACCGCTAAGTGACGGTGAACTTGCTGCCCTCAAGCGTTCTGCAGAGACCCTTAAGGAGACTGCTTCTCAGTTTGGCTTCTGATTGTCTCATACTCTGCTACACTGGGTGACCCCATCAAGGGTGATCATAGGAAACGTTCTCAGTAGCATAGGAAGAGGTCAGCATGGCTCATGTGCATTCTCGTCAGCAGGAAGTCAGTAAGAAAGACCCTCTTGATGAAAGCGCCGCTAAGCCAGCTGGCCTTTTTTCATCTCAAAAGCACCGTAACAAACTATCTATAACACTGCTCTTAACTGCGACAGTCTTTATTGCAGAAGTTGTAGGTGCCATACTTACTCAAAGTTTGGCACTTTTTGTGGATGCTGGTCATATGCTTACGGACATATCTGTTCTTACTGCATCAACAGTGACTGCTATCTTAATGCAGCGCAAGCCGACATCGAGGCGAACTTGGGGCTGGGCTAGGCTTGAGGTTCTTACAGCTGCTGGTGGTGCTGTTGTGCTTTTGATTGTGGGAGTATATGCCCTAATTGAGGCAGTTATTAGGATTGCTGGTCCTGGCGGTACCGAGGTGCATGACCCTAGCCTTTTACTGTTTTTCGGATTATTGGGTTTGGTTGCTAACCTCCTGTCGCTACTGACCTTACATGGACAGCACAACGACAATATGAATATGAAAGCAGCCTTCCTTGAGGTTCTGAATGATGCGATGGGGTCAGTAGCTGTAGTTATTTCTGCAGTGGTGATGTTGTGCACAGGTTGGGGTGCGTTTGATGCAATAGCTGGTGGACTTATCGCTCTGCTGATGATTCCTAGAGCTATATCCCTGTTGGTTAGTAGTGTAAAGGTGCTTCTGGAAGAAGTGCCGTCTGGCCTAGACTTGCAGCAGGTCCGCCGGCACCTGCAAGAAGTTCCTGGTGTGGAGGAAGTGCATGATCTGCATGCCACTACTGTGGCAACAGGATTGCCCGAGCTGTCTGCCCACGTGAGGGTTCGAGGTGGAACTACGATGGAACAGGCTGAAGAAATTTTGCATCTTATGCAAGTGTGTCTGCGTGAACATTTCCCGGTAACGGTAGAACACACAACCTTTCAGATTGAAACGCAAAATTATGGCAAAACGTCGCAAGAGCATTTAGAAATGTGAGGGTTTCTTCTTTTGTTGCATTCATGGTGACTGCTGGAAGACTGTCAGATTCGCCGTAAGACTGTGACAACTTTTCCCATAATTGTGGCATGAGTTCCGTCGATAGGGGAGTATGCAGGATTGTGTGGCATAAGCCAAATGTGCCCCCCCTCCTTGCGTAGGGTTTTAACAGTAGCTTCGTCGTCTAGGAGGGCTGCAACTATGTCACCGTTTTCGGCTTCATGTTGCTCACGGACCACTACATAATCGCCGTCGCAGATAGCAGCTTCAATCATCGAATCACCGTGAACTTCCAGCATGAAGAGCTGCCCTGAACCAGTGAGTCGTTCGGGTAACCTCATGACATCGTCAACGTGCTGTTCGGCTGTTATTGGCTGACCAGCAGCTATGCGTCCAACTAATGGAATGTCGTTGGAATCCTCCAGCATATTGCTAGCACCAGAGTAAGTCTGTGGAAAATCGATAACAATAGAGCTATGTCGCTCATTATCCTTTGTCTGAGAACCCTCTACAAGTTCTATAGCACGGCCTTTGTTAGCATTGGTGCGAATGTATCCCAACTCTTCGAGAACTGCCAATTGATGTTTAACAGAGGAGGGACTTTTTAATCCTGCTGCCTCTCCAATTTCACGATATGAAGGAGCAAAGCCGTTATTGTTGAGATGGGCACGGATAGCGTCTAAGACTTGCTGCTGCCGCTTGGTTAATTGTTTGGTACTTGTAGGACCAAGATCCTTGTTGCTGCTCTCTGGCCCTGTAAAGGGGATGGTGCCCACGGGGACTCCTTTCGTTATAAGCAACAGTATAGCGAAAAAAAAGTAAAAAACAAACAAATGTTCGAATGGGGCTTGCAATTGATCTGATGTTGTGCCAATATAGAACATATGTTCTATAGAACAGGTGTTCGAAGGGAGATGGCTGATGAGTATAGCGATGTATACACCGGGTCGTATGGATCGGACAACTTCAAGGACCAGGTATGTGAACTCTGTGGTTCGTAATAAGGAAAAGTTGCCTGCAAAAGTTAGTAAAACGACTCTTACTACAAAAGGTAAGATCATTATTGCATTGCTAGCAGTTAGTGTGGGCGTTATTGGTTCGAATGTCATTGGTACTAGCAGTTCTCACACTGATATGAGTGTTCAAGAAGTCACAAGTTACACAGTTCGTCCCGGAGATAACTTGTGGACGTATGCACAGATGGTAACGCCTGAAGGAGGAGATGTCTCTTACAGTGTTGATCGACTCATGAAGCTCAATAATCTGAATACACCCGTATTGCAGGCTGGACAGAGGATAGTCGTACCAAAATGCTGAATCAAGTCAATTCTGACGTGGCCTATCTTCTCTTTCGTTGGAAGACAGGCTATTATCGATTACTATGCATTGTCCTTTCTGCCAGAACTCAGACACTAAAGTGGTTGATACGCGTATTAGTGACGATGGTTATGCCATTCGTCGGCGTCGGGAATGTCCTATATGTAACCATCGGTTCACGACGATTGAAACCTCTGCTTTGATGGTTACCAAGCACTCTGGTAACAGTGAACCGTTTAATAGGGATAAAGTAGTTTCGGGAGTCCGAAAAGCCTGCCAGGGGAGACACATAGAGGAAGATGCCCTGAAACAGTTAGGTCAGCAAGTTGAAGAAGATTTGCGCTCACGTGGTCTAGCTCAAGTCGATTCAGAGGAAGTCGGCAAGGCAATTTTGAGACCTCTGCGCAAGCTAGATGAAGTGGCGTATCTACGGTTTGCTTCCGTTTACCAGAACTTTAATGGATTGGAAGATTTCCAGAAGGCTATCGACGATCTCAGAGCTGAAGATCTTTCGGACAAGTGATCAGAGGCGTTTGTTAGAGATCGAGATCTCATTAATCATGTTGTTTCAACTATGACTAGGCGTTGTGTGGGTCTTGTCATAGCTACATATATATCTGAGGCTCCTACGAGCCGTGAAGGTGCATTTTCTGCTATACGTTCTGGGTCCACTAGCACCACAGCATCAAATTCTAATCCTTTGGTACCTTGTGCACTGGTGACAACAATTTGCTTGTCCCAATCTTCTTGGTTGGTTACGATTTGCGTAGCCTTTTCGCCTGCAAGCTTTCGATATTGTGCCATAACGCTGTCTCGTAAGCTTGTGATTAGTTCTTGAGTGCAAATCAGGGCAATGCGCCCACTGCCGTCAGCATGAATGAATTCTTGAGCAAGGTCAGCTCCAGCATGTCCTGCTGCGTTTATGCATGCTTCTTCTGTTGTAGTTTGGATTCGCTGTACCGAATTATTAACTGCACGCACAGCCTTGACTGTGGAAATATGAAGGCCTTCTGATCGGGCAACAGTAGATGCTAATTCAGATACCTCCTGCGGATTTCGGTAGTCAATGGTGAGTTCGTTTAAGTCCCAGCCGTCTTCCCCGAACAGCTGGTTCATGGTCTTGGTCCAAGACCTAGTGCCACCCAAGGCTGATGTTTGCGCAATATCACCTACGATGGTAAAGGACCTGGACGGACAGCGACGGATCAGCATACGCCAATCCATAGCTGTTAACTCTTGAGCTTCATCAACAACAATATGTCCGAATACCCATTCACGGTCTTCTGATGCTCTCTCAGAAGCGTCCTGGCTGTCGAGACCATTGATATTGTCAAGAAGCATCTGAGAGTTGATGAGACCATTTCCTATGCCGTTTTGAGCTAGGGTATCTCGGGCAAATTGATGTTCTTCGGCTCGGCGTGCTGCTTGTGCTGTTTGCTGATCCATTTGATGAGGGTCGGGTCCCAGGAGTTCCATTGCTTCGTCAATAAGTGCTATGTCTGATGTGGTTATGGGTGAACCTTTTGGTTTGGTTAGGGATTCGATATCTGTTGGTGTGAGCCACGGGGCCAATCGAGATAACAGCGCTGGGTGTGACCAGAGGTTATCGAGAAGCCACAGTGGTTCCATAGGCAGCCAAGCTAGGTTAATGGTTTTGCGTATCTTGTTGTTCATTCGTATGAGCGAGCGTACCCGGGAAAGCTCATCCGGCTCGGGTGAGTAATTGAGCTGGTTGGTGTAGCGGTTCAGTAAAGACTGAAGGACTGAACTAGCAAATGTCTCTCGTGCCTTGTTATGAGGCTGTCTGGTTCGGTGGGCATCGCTAAGAGCTTGCTGTATATCTACCTTCAGCATAGGTACAGTGACGCCATCGATTGAGACTACAGGTAGGTCTGAAGGTACTCGTTCGCGTGTTCGCACAGCGGAGGCTATAACTGAAGCCATCCGTGAGTCACCCTTGAGTCGGGCCACATGTGGTGCATCTGTAGCTTTTGCTGTGACGCCAGGAATAAGATTGCTGATAGTCCTGCTTAAGACACCTGTTTCGCCTAGTGATGGCAGTACCTGATCGATATAGCGTAAGAAGCTACTGCTGGGTCCAATAATCAGCACTCCTGAACGTTCAAGAACGGACCGGTGTGTGTACAAAAGATAAGCCGCCCTGTGTAGGGCAACAGCGGTTTTGCCTGTACCCGGTCCGCCTTGAACTACGACGGCGTGACCGAGATCGGAGCGTATGATACGATCTTGCTCCGCTTGGATTGTTGAGACTATATCGGTCATTTTACTGGTGCGGCTGCTAGATAAACTGGCTAATAGGGCCCCTTCACCGGCCAATGTACCCTGGTTGGCAGCTCGTTCCACCTGAGAAGAGTTCAGGTCGAGAACTTCATCTTCTACGCTGACGACTGTTCTAAAACTCAGGCCTATGTGCCTGCGCATGGTTATGGTGCCGTGGTTTGAAGCGGTAGCCTCGTAAAAGGGGCGGGCTGCTTCAGCGCGCCAATCAGTCAAAATAGGCTCGTGAGACTCATTTGATAGACCTATTCTTCCAATATACTGACGGCTGCTGTCTCGATGATCCAAGCGTCCAAAGACTAGTCTGTCTTCAACGGCACGCAACTGAGTGAGTCGATCTTCGTACAAACTGGCGAAAGAATCACGTTCGGTACGTTGTGTTGGTGATCCATGAGAGCCGGTTGCTCGTACTGCGTCCAAGCGACTGCGGGTTTGTGTCCGTAAATCGTCCAATCGACCGTAAGCGCGGTCTACTGCACCTTGTTCTTCCTGTAACTGTGAGGAGTAGGTCGACATAGGTTTTTGTCCGTTCCCGTGAATCGCAAATACTAGTAAAACTAGGCACTTAACTATATCGCAGACCAGCTACTAGATCTGTTTGTGCTTTTGCTGAGGTCTATTTCTAGTCTTCACGAAGGTCAAGGAAGTAAACAGGGGTTCAGATTGTGCAAGCAAGAGTGAATATTCTATAAAAAACCTATTTTAGGGTGATATGTGGTGATAAGTGGGGTAGAGTGGAGTGTGGCGTTAAAAATGCTGTAACCGGAATGAAGCTTGTAGTGCTGGTAGGGAGGTGACGATGGTAGACGATCTGCAGAATCTGGCATCGGTTCCTCCTGTACAAGCTCAATCGGATGGGGCAGCGGGTGACCAGCAATGTAGTATGCCTCCCTTACTGCTGGGTACTTATACTCCCAAAATGGACACCAAGGGGCGCATGGCTTTACCTGCAAAATTCCGTAGTCGGCTAGGAGCGGGCTTAGTGATGGCTCGAGGACAGGAACGCTGCGTATACCTGTTACCAGTTGACGAATTCCGTAGGATAGCTGTTCAAATCCAACATACTTCTATGGGGAACAGGGCAGCTCGAGAGTATCTACGAATCTTCCTATCTGGTGCAGTGGACCAAGAGCCTGATAAGCAGGGGCGTGTGCTGGTGCCACCCATGCTGCGTGACTACGCCCACCTCGATCAAGAAGTTGTTGTGATTGGTGTGGGTACCCGTGCGGAAATCTGGGACAAGGCTGCTTGGCAGTCATACTTGGAGAGTAACGAGCAGGTGTATTCGGACATAACTGATGACGTTCTTCCGGCGGTGGACTTTTGATGGATACGCAATTGCAGAGTACTGAGAAGCGGCGTGAGCACTTAAACCGCCTGCAAAATATCCACAAGCCTGTTCTTTTGGATGAATGTGTTCATCTGGTAGTACCTGCTGCTAGTCAGCCTGGATCTTGGATTGTTGACTGCACAGAAGGCCTGGCAGGACACACGACTGCTTTTCTCAAAGCCGCCCCAAACGCTCGGGTATTGGGAATTGACCGCGATCGAGAGGCTTTGAGTTTAGCTCAGGAACGGTTGCGGGAAGAAGGTTTGGAAGACCGCTTCTTACCAGTTCATGCCCCGTTTGATCAGTTCGAAGCCATTCTTGCTGATGTCGGAATCAGCCAGGTAAGCGCTGTGTTCATGGACTTAGGCTTGTCGAGTTTGCAAATCGATGAGCGTGACCGTGGTTTCTCATATAACCAGGACGCACCATTGGATATGCGGATGGACAGTGGGCAAGAACTCACAGCGGCCTATGTGGTAGCTACCTACTCGTGTGAAGACCTTACTAGAATCTTCAAAACTTATGGTGAAGAGCGGTTTGCTAATAAGATTGCTCGCAAGATTGTTGAGGTTCGTGAAAAGGAACCACTAACATCTTCGGCCCAGCTCAGTGCTTTGGTTGACCAGTGTATTCCTCGATCTCACAGGGCTCCTGGTAATCCGGCAAAACGGGTCTTTCAGGCTCTGCGCATTGAAGTTAACGGCGAACTCGACAAATTGGTGTCTACTCTGCCTCAAGCTGCTGCTCACTTACAAGTTGGCGGACGGTTGGTTGTGGAGTCATACCACTCTCTGGAGGATCGTGCCGTTAAACAATTTATGGCTTCAGGATTGCGAGTAAATCTACCTCCAGGATTACCGGTCATCCCCGAGCAGGCCCAGCCATTTTTTGCAGATCTTACTCACGGGGCTCTCAAGGCCAGTCCTGAGCAAGTAACTGATAATTCTCGGTCTGCTTCCGTGCGATTGAGAGGTGTGGAATTGACTCGGACAATTCCTGCTCATCGTGTCCAGCTCTGGCGTACGGAAGCAGTTCAACACACTCATAGGCAGCATTTGGAAAGGAGAAGAGCATGAGTTCAGTAGCTCGTTCTGTCCGTTCAAAAACGGCACCAGACAAGCGAAGGCCAGCTCGTCAATCGGAAGCACGTCGCCCACAGCTGAGTGTGGTTCAGGGTGGTCGTGAATCGACGAACGCTGTGACCGGCAATCTGGGGCAACGGGCTCGTGGGGTAGTAGAGTGGGCAAGTGCGCAGTCAACTCCACTCATCCACTTTGTCTTGGCATTTAGTTTCCTCATTGCTTGCCTACTGGGGTCGCTTCTTTTACGGACACAGATGGTTCAGCACTCATTCGAGGCTAGTTCTGTACAGAAGTCAATTAGCCAGTTGACTCAAGATGTGCAGGACGATCAGAATAGGTTAGATGAACTGCAGGCGGCTTTACCTGAAAAAGCTCAGAAAATGGGCATGGTACCGCAGCAGGGTACTAACTCAGTTGACTTGCAGGGTTATCGGTCTATTGATCACAAGCAGGTAGGAACTCCACAGGTTCCACCAAAGCAGCCAGCTGATAGCAACCCCATGCAGTCACTGTCAAGCTCCGGAGGGGGACAGCGTTGAGTAATAAGCGGCGGAACGCTAAGAAGGGTACAAGTAATGACAGTCTGGTTACCTTTGCTCAGCGTTCTACGGTTATTGCTGTGATTTTGTCTCTCGTGGCGGTTGTTGCTCTCGGTAAGCTCGCATGGATTCAGCTCTTCGACGGGAGCAGCACAGCTGAGGCTGCGACCAAAAGTAGGACTGTTCCTCGTACCTTGCGAGCGCAGCGAGGTCGCATTCTTGATGCTAACGGCATGGTTTTAGCTCAAAGTCTAGAACGGTATACTATCGTAGGTTCTCCAAAGGCAGCTGGCGACTTTGTTCCTGTCGCATGCACCCAACAGACCAAGCGGTACTGCCATGAAATTAATGGAAAACCACTGGGGGTTAGTGGTCCAGCAGCCGTTGCTCGTTTACTTGCTCCAGAGCTAGGTTTGAATGCTATGGAGCTTGGGGCCCAACTGAGTGGCAAAGGCAGCTATGTCATTATTAAAAAAGATGTCACCCCACAGGTAAAGAGGTCAATCGACAAACTTAATCTCGCTGGTGTTATATCTGCAGAACTGAGCAACCAGCGTTCATATCCTCATGGTGATCTTATGGGATCGCTCATTGGTGGAGTGGATGCTACTGGAAAAGGCGTAGCAGGTATTGAATATATGGAAAACGGTCTTCTTACCGGTAAAGATGGGTATGAAATCTACCAGCAGGGTGGTCAAGGCCAACAAATTCCCGGAACAGAAACACAGTCGAAGCAGCCAGTAAACGGGAAGGATGTACGACTGACTATTGATGGTGATGTACAGTGGTATGTTCAGAAAGCCTTGGCAGATGGTAAGGCGACCTATCAAGCTGGATGGGCAATGGCTGTAGTTCAGGACTGTGCGACAGGGCAGATTATTGCCTTGGCAGATACTGAGAACCGTTCTGCTGGAAGTGTAGAAGCGAAGATGAATCCTCCGTTAGTGGTTACGCAAACTTTTGAACCTGGTTCGATTGGTAAAACAATTACACTTTCCGGTATGCTGCAAGAGAATGTCCGCCATATGACAGATCAGTTCACTGTGCCAGATCACCTGAAGTTTGATGGACAAGAGTACCGCGATGCCAACAATCACAAGCCAGAACGTTGGACTATGGCAGGAATCCTACAAAATTCTTCAAATGTCGGTATGGTAATGGCAAGTGATAAGTATACGGACCAGATGAGGTACGATTACTTGACAAAATTCGGTATCGGGCAACCTTCAGGTTTGGGTTTGCAAGGAGAATCTCGAGGTTTGTTGACGAGTCCTCAGGCATGGGACCGTCGTACCCGTAACACAGTTTTGTTTGGCCAGGGGTATGCAACAAATGCAATTCAACTCACCAATGCAATCTCCACAATTGCCAATAAAGGTGTACGCAACTCGCAAAGCCTCATTAAAACGGTCACTGATGTTGATGGTAAAACGAATCAGGAAACTGCGAAACAGCCAGTTCGAGTTATTGATGAGCAAGTTGCTGGTCAAGTAATGAATGGTATGGAGTCAGTTGCCGAGAAGTTCAAAAATGTGGCCTCAGTTGATGGTTATAGGGTAGCATCAAAAACTGGAACGGCTGAGGTGCCTGGTAAGAACGGCGGGCTGACATCAATTGTGAGCGATTGGTCGGGCATAATTCCTGCTGATAATCCTAGATTTGTGGTTACCGTAGTGATGAAGGATCCGCAGGGTACCTTCGGAGGTTTAACAGCAGGTCCTGTATTTGCACAAATTGGTGAATTCCTTATGCAGAAATATGAAGTGCCACCCTCGTCGCCTCGCACAGATGCTATTCCTGTTGAATGGTGATTAGAATGAGTGACACAGAGCAAGGCAAACGAGTAGCCGAGCAGAAGCGTTTGCTCCCGTCTCAGGAAGAGGTGGAAGTATGAGCGCGTTGAGCGAGTCAATTTCTCAGCGAATGACTCTAGGCTATTTGCGTAGTCACTATGGTCTCAAGCTAGTTCCCAATTATGCTGAAGAGGTTACTATCACTTCTTTTGTCGATGATTTGGCATCTGTGAGGCCTGGGTCACTGTACCTACCTTTTTTAAGGGACATAGATACTAAAACGGACCAGCTACGTTTAGCTCTAACAGAAGGAAGCCAAGGTATTAGTGATGATACTGAGTCTTCTCATGCAGCCGAGACAGACTTAGGTGATAGTCACGACGCCATTGACTCTATGCCGGGTGCAGAAGATGTGTCAAACATACTTCGGCAGGCTGAGTTGCGTGGGGCGTATGCAGTACTGCTGCCCCCAGAAATAGCTAAACGTTATTCAGGTGAACTGAGTATACCGGCGTTAGTTGGTGATTTAGATGCCGCAAAGTTAGGTCAGGTCCTTTCGAAAGCAGCTGGCGATCCTTCGGCTTCTTTAGCAGTTTTTGCTCTTGTTGGTGAAGATACTAGTGCAGCTGCTGAGCAGTTAGCTGACTTTCTACATACGCTCGGCAATCCTGTTGGATTGCTGAGTAAGCACAAACTCACCTCTCTTGACAGAAGCTTAGACATGGAAGTGCCATTGAACATGTTTGACGTGCAGCGAGCCTTGTCCGTCTGTTTGGAAGATGGTGCAGCTGCGGTTGTCATTGCTGTTGATAGTGCAAGCATGCAGGCCGATGCTCTACAAGGTGTCCACATTGACGTTTTAGGTGTGCCAGCAGGTCAAGAACAGCATTCCCGGGCAATAGGTCCTGTTGGTCGCTTACATGAGATGCGGCATAATCGTCTCAATTCTGTGGCCCGGCATTATGGCTTTGCACTCAGCTCGCAATTACAGGTGGCACACCCCTCAGATATGACTGATGAAATAGCAAGGCAGACTATGCATAGCGATGATCCTTCCCAAACAGAGGAGCTTTCCTTGAACATAGCGATGACAATGGCTGCAGGCGTTAAACGTAGTCATATTCGTAGTGCTCTTGAGGCTTCGCAAGAGTTGACATGAATGGAACATTGAGACTAGTTCTCCTATTTTGTGATGAATGATAAGGAACTCTTCCTCCTCTAAATGAAGGAATAGGCACGTACGAGAGGTGAAAATGGTAGAGGCTAAACGGCCAGGAATGATACCTGTGAGTCTAACGGAAATAGCGCAGGTGACCTATGGTCGGATGCTGAAGCAGGCAACTGCGATTCATGATCGTGATAACACGGACGTACTTGTCCATAGTGTCGTTACTGACTCCCGACAGGCGCAAGACGGTTCATTATTTGTGGCTATACCAGGGGAGCATGTGGATGGTCATGATTTTATCGAGACAGCTGCCAAACAGGGCGCTTGTGGAGCTCTAGTTGACCACATCGTTGAACATGTGTCTCTTCCACAGGTAGTCGTAAACGATACAGTGAAAGCATTGGGGCTTTTGGCAGCCCACAATCTCGAACGACGACGGGCTCTGCCTACCCCGTTTGAAGTTGTTGGTATCACCGGATCTGTGGGAAAAACGACGACTAAAGACTTGCTAGCAGCTATGCTTAGAGAACTTGGTCCAACGGTGGCTCCAATTGGTTCGTTTAACAATGAAATAGGGTTGCCCCTAACTGCACTCCGAGTCAATGAGTCTACTCGCTTTCTAGTGGCAGAAATGGGTGCCAGTCAAGTGGGAGATTTGGCTTACTTGACTTCGATTGTGCCTCTGGACATAGCGGTTGAGCTCAAAGTTGGTGTAGCACACTTGGGTGTCTTCGGTTCTGTGGATCGCATAGCACAAGCCAAGAGCGAACTCATCACAGGACTGCTGCCGGGAGGCATCAGCGTCCTCAATGCAGATGATGAGCGGGTAGCAGCAATGGACAAACTGGCTCCAGGGCGGGTGCTGTGGTTCGGCCTCGCTGATGGTAGCAGACCTCAGCAGCAGCTAGATATGAGTGCAAGTAACATTCGTACTGATGATGCAGACCATCCCAGTTTTCAGCTTTTAGCAGCGGGGGAGTCAGCTGTAGACAGCAAACTCAACATCAGCGGTGTTCATAATGTTGTCAACGCGTTGGCCGCCGCTACTGTGGCTCATGAATTGGGCCTATCAACTGAGCAGATTTCACAAGTTCTCTCAGATGTTGGTTTCGTTAGTCCGCATAGGATGGCTATCAGTCATGTAGATGTGGAAGACGTTGAATTTACACTCATTGACGATTCTTTTAATGCGAATCCCGATTCCATGAAGGCCGGTCTTACGGCTTTGTCGACATGGGGAAACGCCGAAGATAAGACGCAAGACAGTACCTATCGAATTGCTGTACTGGGGGGAATGCTCGAGCTAGGCGAGCAGACTCTGGCTTTGCATCGTGATGTTGGTGCATACTGCGCTCAATTGAATGTGGATGCGTTAGTGGCTGTTGGTGGCAGGCGGGGTGAGCTTTCAGTCATGGCACAAGCTATGGTAGAGGGTGCTCAGGTGCAGGTTGGTGGAGAGGCTGGGAATTCAGCAGCTCTAGCACTATTCCAAGCCGCAGATACAGATGAGGCAGATCAGATAGTGCGTAAGCTGGCCAGTGAACATCCCGGAAGTGTGGTCTTGCTCAAGGGGTCGCATTTCTCTGGTCTATGTAACTTGGCTGAGCGTTGGCAGGGCAAAAGATTTGGAGTAACAAGGTGATTTCCCTCATCATAGGCATCGTCATCTCGCTGATCGTTTCTTTCGGTGGTACGCCGTTACTGATACACATACTGCAACGCCGTCATTACGGGCAGTATATCCGTCAAGACGGTCCTAAGTCGCATCAGATTAAGCGTGGAACACCGACAATGGGGGGACTCATTATCAACCTAGCTATCGTATTAGGTTGGTTGGGGTCTGCCTTGTATAGGTATTTCGCCCGGGGTGATAAGCCATCTCAGTCGGCCATGCTGGTGTTGTTTGCGATGCTATCCATGGGATTGCTGGGTTTTATTGATGACTTCATTAAAGTTACCAAAAAACAAAATCTGGGTCTATCGGTTGCAGGTAAGTTTATTGGTCAGTTCATTTTGGCAACAATATATGCAGTCTTAGCGTTGTTGTTACCCACTAAAACAGGCTTCCCTAGTGCTCAAGCGGGTATTTCGTTTGTGGAGCAACCAGTCATTTCTTTCACATTTGCCGGTAAAGCCGTTGCTATCATTCTTTTCGTTCTCTGGGTTAACCTGCTCATGACAGCCTGGAGTAACGCTGTCAATTTGACTGATGGTCTAGATGGTCTAGCTTCGGGTTCTTCGATGATAGCCTTCACTGGGTATATTCTCATAGCATTTTGGGAGTCCTACCACCTCAAAGGTGCTGGTCACGCTGGTCATGCTTATGCTGTTTCAGATCCCTTAGATCTGACAATTATTGCCTGCTGCGCAGCAGTAGCTTGTTTTGGTTTTTTGTGGTACAACACTAATCCAGCCTCTATTTTTATGGGCGATACCGGTTCGTTAGCTCTAGGAGGACTTTTTGCTGCCCTTTCTATAGCTACTCATACTGAGCTGTTGGCGGTTATCATGGGAGGGCTGTTTGTAATGGAAACATGCTCTGATGTCATCCAGGTGGGTTTCTTTAAACTAACTCACAAAAGGGTCTTTAAGATGGCACCAATCCACCATCATTTTGAGCTTTTGGGATGGCCTGAGTCAAAGGTCGTGGTTCGGTTTTGGATGATTGAATTAATCTTTGTCCTCATAGCAGTTGTTCTCTTCTATGTGGATTGGCTGGCGCGTTCTGGTATGGCTTTGTGAGGATTGGGTAGCGTACGCTAGTGAAATGAGTCAGAGGCTGCAAGGAGCAGTAATGAATCTGGATATGACTGATAAGCGGGTGTTAGTCGCCGGCCTGGGTGTGTCGGGGAAGGGCGTAGTAAAGGCCTTGCAGGGTCAAGCTCGCTCGGTAACTAGCGTCGATGAACAAAGTGAGCAAGCAGACCTGCACTCTTTTGATCAGATAAACTGGTCGCAGATAGATTCGGTGGTTGTTTCACCTGGTTTTAATCCTCGTACATCGTTTATTCGTACAGCTCAGAAACTCAATATCCCTGTGTTGAGTGAGGTTGAAGCTGCTTGGCAGTTGAGGGTTCCAACTCTCCGCACGGGTAATCCAGCTCCATGGATTGGTATTACTGGAACTAACGGTAAGACATCAACTACTCAGATGACGGCAGCTATGATGTCAGCAGCAGGTTGGGATGCTCCAGCTGTGGGTAATATCGGTCAAGCGGTGTCGCAGGCTGTAGTGGATCCTCTTCACGATGTGCTGTGTGTCGAGTTAAGTTCGTTTCAGCTCCATTTTACCCAATCGCTTGCTCTGGAATGTGCTGCTATAACTAACCTAGCAGCTGACCACTTGGACTGGCATGGAGGCTTTGAATCATACATAGAAGATAAGGCTAAAGTGTATCATGGTGTTCAAAAGGCATTAGTATACAATGCTGACGATCCAAGAGTAAGTGCGTTGGCTGCGGCTGCTTCCACTGCTCCTGGTTGCTTGAACATTGGATGTACCCTGAGCGAACCCAAGGCAGGGCAAATAGGTGTGAGTCAGGGTTGGATAGTTGACCGCAGTGGTGTAGCTGGTAACGAGTTCGGTCAGCTCGAAAGAATTATACCTATCGAACAGTTGCATGGTTTAAGAGAGCCAAACGGGCATCTATATCCTCATCTTCTCGCTGATGCTTTGTGTGCTTTCGCACTTGCTCTTGGAGCGGGAGCCGACAGAGTGGCGGCCTGCAAAGCTATAGAGTCATTTAAGCCTGGTGATCACAGAATTGAAACAGTAGCGCAAATCGGGCAAGGTGATCAAACAATTCGTTTTGTTGACGATTCTAAAGCTACTAATGCGCATGCTGCACAAGCTTCCCTTGCCAGTTATGAACCGGGATCAGTTGTTTGGATTGCAGGAGGATTGTCAAAGGGTTCTCGCTTCGATCAGCTTATTGCTTCTCAAGCATCTCGTCTGGCAGCAGTCGTCGTTCTTGGAATCGATCCGGAGCCGGTAGTGGAGGCTTTGCAGGAGCAGGCTCCTCAAGTGCCATATACTCGGGTGGAGCCCGAACCTGCAAGTAGTCTTATGGAACGTACTGTTGCCGCCGCCGCAGCGTACGCTCGTCCAGGTCAGGTGGTGCTGTTGGCACCTGCCTGTGCATCTATGGACCAGTTCACGTCGTACAAGCAACGCGGTCAGCTCTTTGCACAAGAAGCACAAAGGTGGGTGAGTGATCATGAGAATCATTGATCGAGACAATGGTCGCAAACCGCGTTCTGCTTCTTCGCGGGATCAGCAACGAAACAATCAATCATTGGTAGATGTATCTCGTGGACAGAAGCAAAGAGTCCGGGGAAAACGTTCCAATTCATTGCCATCGAAACAAGCGCATACGTCATATCAAGGCATCCGGGCGCTTCTCAATCCTCTGTGGTGCTATTACGGTTTTATTACTGCTATCGCGGCTTTGACGGTTTTTGGTTTGATGATGGTATTCTCAAGCTCGGCCGTTGATATGGTCGCTCAGGGCAATTCTCCATGGTCTCAAGCCATCAGGCAGTGCATCTATTGCCTGGTAGGTTTCGTCATGGCAGGAATTGCTGTGTTTATACCAGCTGCTCTGTATCGAAAGTTCAGTACTTTTTTTCTGTGGTTCGGTCTGTTCATGCAACTGCTTACATTTACACCATTAGGCCGTTCAGCAGGAGGTAATTCGGGCTGGATTTTTATTGGAGGCATTTCCCTACAGCCGGCAGAGATTTTGAAATTAGCTTTATGCATATGGCTTCCTGCCATGCTCATCGAATCTCAGCAAGCTCAAAAAATCGGTGAAGGTTTAAAGGCTTATTGGAAACCTGCTCTCGGTTTCATGGCGGCTTTCGGGCTGATTATGATGGGTAAAGATTTAGGAACCGACATGATCATAGTCATCATAGGCTTAGTGGCGTTTTTCGTGAGTGGTTTCCCACTTAAGTGGTTCCTTACTGCTGCCGTGCTTGGTCTTTCAGGCATAGTCGGTTTTTTTGTTGTGGGTTCTGGTAACCGTATGCAACGCATCTTGGCTGCATATGGGCAGTGCTCCAGTGATGACCTGCAAGGGGTGTGCTATCAGTCTGTACATGGGTTGTATGCAATGGCTTCTGGTAGATTGACTGGCGTCGGTTTAGGGAATTCTCGAGAAAAATGGAATTACCTACCAGAAGCACACAATGATTTTATATTTGCAGTCATTGGTGAAGAAATGGGCTTTATTGGTGCAGCCTTGGTAGTCCTGGCTTTCTTGGCAGTTGGTTGGTGTATGTTGCGTGTGGCCTTAACGACTCCTGACCACTACGCTCGAATCGTGCTTATATGCTTAGCTTCGTGGATTGTTGGTCAAGCGTTAATCAATATTTGTGTAGTTTTAGGTCTTTTGCCAGTTATTGGACTGCCGCTTCCATTTGTTTCTGCCGGAGGTACGGCATTGGTACTGTGTTTGACTGCAGCAGGCGTTGCGGTGCAGATGATGCGGACACATCCAGATATACAAGCCGCAGTCTCAAGTCATTAACAGCAATGTTTTACATACACATTGACGGGTTCGCAGGCTATGCTCTAACCGAGATAATAGTTAAAGGAGCATCATGACAATGGCTGCAGCTGACGTTCGTATTGTTTTAGCTGGTGGTGGCACAGCAGGGCATGTAAATCCACTACTCGCAGTGGCAAAAGCTATTGAGGTGCAGTGTCCTACAGCAAAAGTTTCTGTTACTGGGACCGCGGAAGGACTGGAAGCTCAACTAGTGCCCCAAGCAGGTCTAGAGCTTGACACTATTGACAAGTTACCATTTCCTCGGAAGCCAACATTAGATGCTTTGTACTTTCCTAGACGTTGGCAACAGCAGGTTCAAAGAGTTACAAGTATTTTGCGCAAAAGACAAGCAGATATCGTAGTTGGTTTCGGCGGATACGCTTCAGCGCCTGTGTATTGGGCTGCACATCAGCTGGGACTGCCTATTGCTGTGCATGAGCAGAATGCTAAAGCTGGAATGGCTAACAAGCTAGGTGCCCGGTGGGCTAGGTATGTGGGGACGGCTTATGAGGGCACCGGCATCAAGGTTAGGGATGGTGCACAGATTGAGCGTGTTGGCTTGCCATTGAGGCCAGCTATAGCCCAACTGAGTCAACAACTTACGACTTCCCCTGACGAAGCAAGACGTCATGGGGCTGTCAGGCTGGGACTCGACCCTGACCGTCCGATACTTCTTGTTACTGGGGGATCTTTGGGGGCTGCAAGTTTGAACAGGGCGATTGCTGCTGCTGCTAAGCCCTTACTGGGTGTTTGTCAGTTAGTGCATTTAACGGGACATGGTAAGGATGAAGCTGTGAGATCAGAGGTTGTTGGGCAACTGGGGCCTCATGCTGTTAATGATCTGAATCCGGCACACCTTGGAGCGGGAGATTATCATCTCGCTGCATACCTCGAGCGTATAGATTTGGCTTTTGCCTGTGCTGATGTAGTGGTTTGCAGGTCAGGAGCAGGAACCGTTTCGGAATTGACAGCTCTTGGCTTGCCTGCGGTTTATGTGCCTCTACCTATAGGTAACGGTGAACAACGGTTTAATGCTGAGCCAGTAGTTGCTGCTGGAGGGGGCATGTTAGTTGCTGACCAGGATTTGACCTGTGAATGGGTAAGCGAACAACTGCCGGCCCTCATATCTAACCAATCTAAGATGAAAAGTATGGGGCAAGCTGCTTGGAAGTATGGCATTCGTGATGCTGCTCAAGTCATGGCGCAGCGTGTCCTCGAGATAGCTTAGCGTTTGAACTCTCACATAAGCTGCTGCAAGATGTCAGGCTTGTAAGCGTTCGTAGCACAAAGACGATAGACACTGTTTGCTAAGGCTGTTCCGGTGCATAATGGAATACAGAAAGACGATGAGGAGATTGCTGTGTCCGACTTGCAAGTCCATACTTCCGTAGCTGCTACCACTACGCAGACAGAAAAGCTAGATCCGCAGAAAGATGTGTTTGCGGGCTGGGATCGACCTCTCTTGGATTTAGGTCACACTCATTTTGTTGGTATTGGTGGGGCTGGTATGAGCGTTCTTGCTGAAATGCTCAATGAAGCTGGTCTGACGGTAACTGGATCAGACCAACAAGAGAACGCTCAAACTCGCAAAATGCAAGATCTAGGAATCCCTGTCGTCATAGGTCAATCTGCTAGCAACGTGCTGAATGCTCAGACGGTTGTCTGGTCATCAGCGATTAAACCAGATAACCCTGAAATAGTAGCAGCTCGCAAGCAGGGATCTGTTCTTGCTCATCGCTCCGATATTTTGGCACTGTTGTTAGCTTCACATACGGGTGTCACTGTAGCTGGTGCTCACGGTAAGAGCACGACCAGTGCTTTCTTGGCACATATTTTGCGCTTAGCTGGTACAGGAGATTTGGCAGACCCATCGTATGCCATCGGAGCTTCTATCCAGTCTCCCCAGGGTGTCCAGGATGGAGGACATTTAGGAAGCGGGCAAGTACTGGTGGCTGAAGCTGACGAGTCAGATGGCTCTTTTGAAAAGTATCACCCTTCGATTGCTATTATTACTAATGTTGAAGCTGATCATTTAGACCATTACGGTAGTTCTGAGGCTTTTCTTCGAGCATTCACTGAGCACGCTCGTCACGTTCAAGATAGCGTCGTAATCTGTGGGGATGATCAGGGTTCTCGTAGACTTCTACAAGCGTTACGGCATGACTGCCCTGCGCGAGTAGTTGTATATACTACTGCTAGTGAAACAGAAATTGATGAAGCTGGCTGGGATGTTTGGGCACATGTGGTCCGTATTACTTCCGAGCGGGAGAGCAGTGGTTCAGGTAGGGAACATTTCCGTCTTGAACTGCCGGTTGACTTGGTAGAGCAACTAGGCTTTGATAGAGAACACGATAGCGTCACAGTAGGTCTTGCGGTTCCAGGTATTCATAATGCTCGCAATGCCTCTGCGGCTATAATTGTGGCCACCATACTAGGTGTAGAGCTCCAGGCTGCTGCTGCTGCTGCGTCATCTTTTCTCGGTGCATCACGGCGCTTTGAAGTACAAGGAGAGGAACGAGGGGTAGGGGTAATAGACGACTATGCCCATCATCCTACTGAAATCGCCGCCCTGTTGTCCGCGGCCCGTAGGCGGTACCCTGAAGCTCACATTCATGTGCTCTTTCAGCCACATCTTTTCTCGCGAACGCAAACGTTTGCCAGAGATTTTGCAAGGGCTCTTAGTGATGCGGATGATGTTATTATTACCAGCATTTATCCAGCCAGGGAGCGAGCGAGTGACTTTCCTCGCGTGAGTGCACAAACGATCGTTGATGCCTATCATGACGTGTGCAATGAGCAGAAGTTGCTGGATGAGAGTTCACAGCCTATACCGATGGTGGCAGTTGATAATATGACTGACGCTGCTCGCCAGCTGGCTGATAAGGCAGCCAGTGGTGATGTTATTTTGACAGTGGGGGCAGGTGATGTTACCCAGATGGGTCAGGTTATTTTGGAACGACTCCGGTCTTCTGGGCAGGAATTCATATCTACAGAAGGCTTATCTGAAACTCACAGGAATCTCAGCAAATGAGCCGCAAGATTGTAAGTTCCCGGCGCTCAACGACTCCAGCCGATAATAGTTGGCAGAAGTCTGGAAGGAAGACGACCTCAACTAGGGCCGAAGCAGCAAGAACAGCTGCTGGGCGTGGTATCCGCAGTTCTGAACAGCATGCGGACAAATCACCTGCAAATACTTCAAAGCGTCCTATCAAGGATCAGCAATCTCAATCTCATACATTTTCTAAACGGAAATCAGCTGCTGGTACTAAGAAATCACTTAAGCAGGTTGACAGGAAGCATCCAAGAACTGTAGCTGGCAGAACAGGGCAAAGAAGCAGTGTTAGACTTTCTGATACACATGCAGGATCCCGAACTCGTTCTGCCTCCGGTGCTTTTGTTGATGCACGAGCCCTTCAAACGGACGAAGCAGTTTTGAAGAGAACGTCTGATGATGGTGTCCCATCTATAGACGTATTTGTAAAGCCCAAAGTTGTAGATTTTAAAGCCCGTCTCGAGGAACGTAAACGAGCTGACATGCAGGCTTTAGTGGTTCGCTGGTCAATGGCTTTGATGGTTGTTCTTGTGATTACTGCCATGATTTGGGGCCTGTGTTTCTCTCCTGCATTACTCCTTCAAGGTCAGCAGATAGTGGTTTCTGGTGGCAATGAATGGGTATCAAATCAACAAGTATCGACGATCGTTAAACGAGAAGAAGGCAGATCGCTGCTGCTCATCTCGTCTTCGGATATCGAGCGTGACATGGGTGCATTGCCTGGTGTAACGCAGGCAAAAGTGACTAAGCATTTTCCTCATGGGTTGGAGGTCACTTTCAAGGCACAAGAGCCAGCAGCTGTACTTAAAGCCGCGGATGGTAAGATTACCGCTGTGGACCGCGACGGGGGTGTTCTGAATACAGTTGGCGACCAGCCTAAGGGGATACCCCTCATCGAAGTTGGTACAGCAGAATCTGGAGTAAAAAATCGTGCCGTTCAACAGGCCCTTAAAGTCCTGTCTGCGCTCCCGGGGAGTATGCGCGCACGAATTTCTAAGGTCACTGCACAAACTCAGGATTCGGTGACTACTGAGCTTGATGGTGGACAAAGGATTGTTCTTTGGGGTGACGCCTCTGATCTTGCATTGAAGATAGCTGTGGTTGACAAAATCATCAACGATCCCACCAAGATTGCTGACAAACATCAAGTTGACGTTTCGGCTCCTATGCGACCAATTATTAAGTAATTACGACCACAGACCAACCGGCAGCTTTGCTGTTGTCAAGGTTGTTGTGACCTTTGCGTTTCGGCTGTGTCTAGGGAGATGGTAACTGGTCCGTCATTGAGCAGCTGAACCCGCATGTGGGCTCCAAAACGTCCTGTTTTTACTGGTATTCCGTAGGTGGATAGGGTTCTGTTGAAGTTATTCCATACCGTTTCAGCATGATCGGGTTTTCCAGCATTGTGGAAGCTGGGACGGTTTCCGTGCCTCGTGTCGGCATATAAAGTAAACTGTGAAATTGAGAGGATTTCGCCTGTTACGTCTATGACAGAACGGTTCATTCTGCCGTTTGTATCTTCAAAAATGCGCATATTGGCAATCTTGCGTGCGGCGTATGCGACCTCCTGTTCACCGTCTGCATTACTCACGCCTACCAGCAAAAGAAGACCACGATGTATCTCTTGTGGGTCGAAAGATTGATCTACTTGCCTGCTCATAGGGTCTACCACGTCCACGTTTGCCTGGCTAACCCTCTGTATAAGAACCTTCATAATTTCTTATTGTACGTGGTGCCCAAGCGATTGAACTGGGGTAAAGGAAGGGGCCATGTGTGTAGCTAATCGTTGATGGGTCTACGAACTCATAATTTGCCTAGGTGGCTGTACTAACAAAACGCCACCCCTGGTGTGAGGTGACGTTTCTTATATTGGTGGAGCTGCGGGGAATTGAACCCCGGTCCGGTGACCGTACTCCCAGTCTTCTACGTGCGTAGTCTGCTGGCCGTATGGCTATTTATCTGCCCCTGTCTATATCGCAGACAACTGACAGCTGGCATAGGTACAGTTAAAGTCCCTGGATTGCCCTGCAACTCAGCAATTCAAGCTAGCCTTCTTAATGACGCTCAGCTTCTCCCCAAAGGCAAAGGAGAGTGAACGGAGCCGTAGCTCGCTGGTTAATCCTGGTTTAAAACTCAGGCAGCGAGAGCGAACTCAGTGCGATTAGATTTAGCACTTAATTGTTGCGGGAGGACATTAACGAGCGGACCCCCGCGTTCT
Organism: Bombiscardovia coagulans; assembly: GCF_002259585.1. Classification (GTDB taxonomy): domain Bacteria; phylum Actinomycetota; class Actinomycetes; order Actinomycetales; family Bifidobacteriaceae; genus Bombiscardovia; species Bombiscardovia coagulans. Next base: position 69,232 of record NZ_MWWS01000009.1, on the reverse strand, counting down.
CGGCGCGCTTCCCTGTGACGAACAGATCACCGTCGAAACCGATCAGCCCCAATATTGAATTATCAAACCTACGGCATTACTGCCGAACTACTCATTATATCCTATATCTTCGACGGCGTAGGTAAAATTGAAATAGGATGGCACATCTTACCTTAAATAAAGTTGGGTGGACAGATGAAGACGCAACATATTATTGTTGTTCGCCATAATGAGCGTTGGCATGCAGAATGGAGCATTATTCGACGCAGGATCGTTTGGCGGTTCGAACAATCCGGAATTGCAGATTGTTTGGTGGCTGTGGAGCATGTTGGCTCAACGGCCGTTTGCGGATTGTGGGCTAAGCCAATTCTCGATGTGGACTTGGTGTATCGTACAACCGAAGATTTACCCTCCGTAATTGAAGCTTTGCAGGCTTTAGAGTATATAGATGAGGGGGACCTTGGTATAAAGAATCGTGAAGCGTTCACCTATAGGCAGCTACCTGGACTTATGGCGCACCATCTCTATGCCTGTCCGCAAAATTCGTCTGAATTGAATCGACATATCGTTTTTAGAAATTACTTACAGACACATCCGGAAGCTGTGGGGGAATATTCACGAGTTAAACGTGAAGCTGCACAACGTTATCCTGATGATATTGAAAACTATATGGCATACAAGGCTCCAGTAATAGAACACATATATCAGACTTGTGGCTTGCTCTAGTGGTGGGACCTGTAAAAACTACTGGATTGTCTCGTTATCAAACTGATGAAAGACACTTTTTGCCATTGTTGCCAGTTGCATTGAATGGATAATGCCAGTGTTCTCGCTCATACTGTTTCGTGTGGGGGGGCGTTTGAAGTGAGAAACATCTGAGGATAGGCTTGAGTGCAAGCTGCTTACGTGAACTATATACTTGTATGCCCGGTGGCGACTTCAAGGAGACAAGGTCGGGAAATTGTTGCTACAGATGCTGTTGTTGTGGATCAGTTGTGCTGCCATAGTGAACATGAGCGTACATGATGCATATAATTCAACGAATTGACAAATATAGTTCAATTATCTTACTATATCTCCTGGGGGAACTCTGTAAGTTCCCCTGAAACCATGTAATCATTGGTAGAGCAAAGGAGCAAGCCCATGGGGTTATGGGACATAGATAAGGTTGCATATGCGGGCAGGTCAGCGGACGTTCGGGAGGGACTGGCCTTTCGCTATTACGACAAAGATAGGGTAGTAGCTGGCAAGCCTATGAAAGATTGGTTACGTTTTGCCGTAGCTTGGTGGCACACGTTTAATCAGGGGCTAGTAGATCCTTTTGGGGACCCAACAGCTCAGCGTCCCTACTACCAGTACGCTGACCCCATGGATCAAGCCCTTGCAAAGGTCGATTATGCTTTTGAATTCTTCCAGAAACTCGGTGTGGACTTTTTCTGCTTCCATGATCGAGATATAGCTCCTGAAGGAGATACGCTTCGTGAGACCAATGCCAATTTGGATAGAGTTGTTAACAAGATCGAAAATCATATGAAGAGCACGGGAATTAAACTCCTGTGGAACACATCATCTCTGTTTACTAATGCCCGTTTCGAAGCCGGTGCCGGTACTTCTCCTTTTGCAGATATTTATGCATATTCAGGTGCCCAGCTCAAGCACTCTCTTGAGATCGGTAAGCAGCTGGGAGCTGAAAACTACGTGTTTTGGGGCGGCCGTGAAGGATATGAAAACCTGTGGAATACGCAAATGAAGCGTGAACAGGATCATGTTGCTGAACTCTTCCATATGTGCGTAGATTACGCCCATGAAATCGGGATGAATGCCCAATTTCTTATTGAACCGAAGCCGAAGGAGCCAACACTCCACCAATACGATTACGATGCAGCTACTACTATCAATTTCTTGCGCACCTACGATCTGCAAGATGACTTCAAACTTAATTTAGAAGGCAATCACGCTAATCTTGCCATGCATACTTACCAGCATGAGATCCGCCTTGCTCGGGAAGCTGGGTTCCTGGGTTCTCTTGATGCCAACCAGGGAGACAAGCTTGTAGGCTGGGACATGGACGAATTCCCCTCTGATTTGTATGAGACCACAGCTGTCATGTGGGAAGTGCTAGCGGCTGGTGGTATTGGACCTCACGGTGGTCTCAACTTCGACGCCAAGCCTCGTCGTTCTTCGTTTACTTGTGAAGATCTTTTCCGTTCGCACATTGTTGGAATGGATTCGTTCGCAGCAGGTCTCTTAGTTGCCGAGAAGATGCATGAGGATAAGTATATTGAGGACCTCCAAGCTCAGCGTTATGCCAGCTTTGACTCTGGAATTGGCAAAAGTGTTGAAGAGGGTACTGCCAGTCTAGCTGCTCTAGAGGAGTATGCAATCGATAAACCACAGTCTGAACTGCTTGCTGCTTGCAAGTCCGACCATTTAGAGTCTGTTAAGGCTACGATCAATAACTATATGATTGAGGCGCTATCTCAAGCCTGATAGTGGATAGGCTAAGTTTACAGTTTATATAAGCGTATGCAATGGAAGGCTCTCTAGCTATGGTAGGTCTAGAGAGCCTTCCTGCTGTGGTCTTTAACGACGCCAGTGTACATACTGCTCATATACTTCAGGGGTTGGTGAACCTGTCAGAACAGATTCAATATTGACAGGCCATTGTGGAGGATCTGGGTTTTGGGTTAATGCCCATGCGGCCTGGCGGGCTGCTCCGATCGCTACGTACTGATCGATTTGGGGGAGTTGCACATCCATACCAAAAATACCCGGTGCATATGCTCGCACTGCTGGAGACTGAACGCCGCCACCAACGAGTAAAATGCGTTTAATATCTGTGCCCAACCGTTTAAGTAGCTCTAGGCAGTCTTTTTGTGAACAAAGCAGTCCTTCAATGAAAGCTCTGGCTATATTAGCTCGATTGCTATTGGCTAAGGTCATGCCCTCTAACCGGCCTCTAGCTTGTGGACGGTTAGGGGTGCGCTCGCCATCAAAGTAGGGTATCAGTGTAATACCTTGTGCGCCCGGCTGTGATTGATTAGCGAGGGTGGCTAATTCCTCATAGCTGACCGCCAATGTTGCTCGGCCGGCGTCTAAGATACGAGAAGCATTGATGGTGCAGGCGAGGGGGAGCCAATGTCCCGTTGCGTCAGCAAATCCTGTGACGGCTCCAGTCATATCGTACGCTGGTACTGGACTGACTGCTGCTGCTACTCCTGACGTACCTAAAGATATAGAGACATCACCAACCTCCATCGATAGTCCCATAGCTGCCATGGCATTGTCGCCTCCGCCAGCGGCGATAAGGCAGCCGCCTGGAATGTTCTTGCCTGCTATGGAACTGTCGGCTTTACTGCCCACTTCATGAGGTTGAAGCACTCGAGGTAGATATACCTGTTGGGCTATGTCGTTGGGCAGGGCCATAGCTAAGAGGTCTCTCCGGTAACAATTATTGCTTGAATCGAAATAGCCTGTTCCGGATGCGTCAGAGCGGTCAGTAAAGAGTGAATGTAGCTCCACTCCCTGAGGGGGGTTGCTTGATCTGGGTCCGTGGCCGGCTATGCGCCAGCTGAGCCAGTCGTGGGGTAAGCAGACAGCAGCTATATGAGATACGTGTTCTGGTTCTTCTTGGTTTATCCAAGCTAATTTCGTTATTGTTAATGAGGCAACTGGACTTGAGCCCACAGCCTTGACCCAATGCTGTTTGCCTTCCAATGGATCAGCTGTCATATCAATGGCATCGGTGCTTGTGCCGGTAGGAACGTTCTTACCTATATTGAGAATCAGTTCTTCTGCCTGTGGTGCTGAACGAGTGTCATTCCAAAGTAACGCAGGCCGAATGACTTCACCGTCTTGGTCGAGTACAATCATGCCATGCTGTTGACCTCCGACGGCTATAGCAGAGATGTCGTCTAGGCCTCCAGCTTCGTGAGCTGCCTGGAGGAAGGCTTGCCACCAGGCTTCAGGATCCACTGAACTTCCTTCTGGGTGAGGAGCCTGTCCAAAGCGAACTAAAGCGCCAGTTTGAGCATCTGTAACCCGTACCTTGCAAGATTGGGTCGAGGTGTCTACGCCCGCAACCAGTATTTGCTTCATTGCACAACTCCCTATATCTGTTTTGGCTGGAGGAATATATGTCTAGTGTACTGGACAAGAACGATATTGTTTAATCATTAAATTAAAATAGCTAACTTCCTTTGCTCTGATGAAGTTGTTTCCTACCTGAAACAGGGCAGGGGGCGTGCGAGACTATGTGAATGGAGCTTTCAATACAATTCTTCAGGTAAAAGGGTGACATTTCGATGACTATGCTCAAGAGCATTAATCAGGAGGATCTGCGCAATCACAACCTCTCTGTCATTATTGACACTATTCTGCGTGCTCCACGGCCTATGAGTCGAGCAGACTTGGCGAAGGCTACCGGTCTGACTAAGGCTACTCTGTCTCTTTTGGGTGGAATGTTGCTGGAACAGGGGGTGGTATGTGAGCTGAAACCTGAAGTGAGTCTGTCTGGGTATGGCAGACCAAGCACTCCGCTAGCAGTGGCTGCTGATAGGTGGGCTGGTGTTGGTCTGCAAATTAACACTGATGGTTATGGCTGTTTGGCCCAAGACTTAAACGGTAGTGTTATTGATGTCCGGTGGGTTGACAGTGACATGCGAGGGGCCAATCCAGATGATATTTTTGACCAACTTGACTCCATGGTTCGATCCCTGGTATGTCAGATAAAGCGAAAAGGTATCACTATCACAGGCTATGGTTTAGCTCTTCCTGGGCTTGTGACTGACGACATGTACTTGCTTATGGCACCGAACCTAGGTTGGAAGCATCTTAATTTAGGTGCCTATCAACTGGTTCGTCGACTAGATCTCATAGCTGGTAATGAGGCAAAAATGGCGGCTATGGCACAAATTCCTGGTTATGCGAGCCAGTACCGGTACTCTAGTGAACCTGCTGTGGCAGTAAAGGGAAGACTAAGCCCATCGGATTCGTTTATGTATATTTCCACAGACATCGGTATTGGAGGAGCCGTAGTTCGTAGTGGAGTGATTGAAACGGGGGATCGCGGGTTCGCTGGTGAGCTAGGGCACGTTTCTGTTGACTTGCATGGACCATCTTGCCGGTGTGGGCGCCATGGCTGTTTGGAGACTTATGCTGGTCGTACAGCACTGGTGGAAGCAGCGGGAATTGCTTCGGGCAGGGAAGCTGTTAATGCTAAAGCAGTTGAGGAACTATTTCAAAGGTGGGAAGATGGGGATAACCAAGCTGTCTGTGCTGTCAACCGAGCTGTAGATGCCCTAGTTTCGGTTATGGCATCGGCGATCAATCTGGCCGACATAGACACCGTTATGATAGGTGGATTTTGGTCTCATTTTAGTCGTGATCTGATTAAGACCCTTGAAGGTCGTCTTGCCTCACAGATAGTGGCTAGGGACAGGGTTTCTCCTAGAGTTCTCCTGCCAGAAGTAGCGGATAGACCTGCTTTGAGAGGTGCTGCACTAGTTGGTTTGCGTCAATTCGTGGATAACCCTCTGGCTTATTTCCACCTGTAAAACTCGTGCAGATGAAAATGAGCCAAGAGGGTTGACGGTTGTGTGTTTACTTGCCTTGTTGGGCAAGGTAGTCAGGCATGTGCGAGGGATATGCAGGCCATGCGCCAGACTGGGTGCACACAAAAGCGGCTGTGTTGACTGCTGCCCTATGTGACTCGGTTAAAGACTTTCCATTGAGCCTGTTACTAGCGAAAGTACCGGAAAATGCATCACCAGCTCCAACGGTGTCGGCCACTGGTACTCGGGGGGTAGGCAACGTAGAAGAACTACCGTCAGCTAAGTAGATAGTGGAATAGGAACTGCCGGCTGTGAGCACGATGGTATTCAACTGGTACTGTTTAAAGAACCAGGAGCACAGTTCGCTATCAGTTTGGCCAGGAATAGCGAACATGTCCCGCAGTTGGACCAGTTCTTCGTCGTTGAGTTTGAACATGTTTGCTGTGTGTAAGAGCTGCTCTATCAATTCCTTCGAGTAGTAGCTTCCTCGCAGATTAATATCGAAAAAGCGCATAGCATCGGGGCGCGTTGATTCAAGTAATGAGCAAAATGTTTTTTGGGACTGCTGGCTGCGCATGCCGAGGGTTCCGTAGCAGACAGCATCGGCTTTGGCTGCCAGTGCTGTTAGGTTGTTTGTGAGTTCCATGTGGTCCCAGGCCACGTCTTCTTTGAAAATATATTCTGGGATGCCTTCGGTGAGTTGAACTTCTACCGTAGAAGTGGGCCAATGGTTGTGCTGGAGTCGAGCGTCTACACCAGCTTTGGACACAGCATCCTCTAGTTCTTGGCCCAGATCGTCTTCTCCTACAGCGCTGATGGCGTAACCTTCAGCACCGTTTTTACTGGCGTGATAACTAAAATTGACTGGTGCCCCACCGGCTCGTTTACCGGAAGGGAGTACATCCCATAGTATTTCTCCCAGGCTCAGTACGATTGGCTTGTTCATATGTTGTCCTTCCTTGGTAGATGCCCCTTTGTTTGGTTTGCAGGCGGCATCGTTGTTGTGTGTGATTGTTGTTTACCTACTGAGTTCATTGTTCGTTTTTGTACTAGACGGGCGAAGTAGGTGGGGTATAAGAGGAAGTTACTGACTGCAACGGCAGCAGCTCCCATGAGTGTAGCGTCTGCTGGAAGATGTGAAAGGCAAATGTGAGTTTGATTGTTTAATGCCGGAAGAGCACGTTTGGCGACTATTGCTCTCACTCTTTCCAATAGCGGTTGTCCAGCTCCGGCTACAATGTCTCCGATCACAATATGGGCAGGGTTGAAGGCGTTAACGATGTTTACGCATCCATATCCAACGTAATCGGCTATGTGCTCCACTAACGTTTGAGCGAGCTCATCACCCTGTTCTGCCCTGTAAAACAGAAGTTGACAGGCAGCTGCATGGTTAAGGTTTGAAGCGTCAGCTAGATGACTGACATAGGGTGGTTGGCACATGGCTTGGTGGATAGCAACAGCTGAGCAGTATCGCTCTAAGCATCCTTGGTTTCCACATTCACAGGTTTTTCCATTTATATCAATAGAGATGTGTCCTAATTCAGTAGCTCCGCCCTGAGCGCCGTTGATAAGATTCCCTTGCTCAATGACCCCTAAACCAACACCTTCTCCTACTAAGTAATAAGCGAGATTTGTAGAAGAAAAGGCTGGGACGAACAGACTTTGAGCCAGTGCTCCCGCACGAGCATCTTGCTCAATAAAGGTGGGCACAGTAAAAGCGTCATTAAAGGCTTCAATGAAGTTAATCCCACGCCAGCCCTGCATGGATGTTACTAAAGCAATTCGCCCTTCGTTGCGTAAATATGGTCCGGGTACCGCTATACCTACGGCGATGATAGTAGGATCACGGTTGATAAACTTCTGTACTTCGATTTGTACATCCGTAACCGCTTTAGGTATGGAGGCCTCGTTGATTGACGGTAATTCCATCAATTGTAAGGGGTGTCCAGCCAAGTCGAAAAGTCCAATTTGAATCCTGCTTCTGGCAAATTTTACAGCGCAAACTTTATATCCTTCGTACTTGAGCCGTAAACCTATTGATCGTCTGTTACCGGCTCCAGGCATGTCCCCGACTTCTTGGATAAGCTCCTGGTCAATCATGCGTGCTGCTAATTTAGAGATAGCTGGTGCCGTAAGATGAAGAGCTCTGGCAATTTGTGCTCGCGATAGAGTTCCTTGCTGATGAAGGGTTTTGGCGATTTTTGCCTGATTTATCTCAGCTTGTGAGCGGGGAATCGGATCTATTGCGGTTTGTGTCACATCTGCTTCCTTGGAGAACGATCACACTATGTTAACAATGTTTATATAGTAACAGCGTTAACATAATCTTGCAAATAAGTACATCTTTCAGCTCTTCTTGACGACTGTGTGCAATTTCAGTCAGTAAATTGTGTAATAGGAGTTTCCTGTCAGTTATACTTATTGGAGTGCCATTTTATTGAAAAGAGTGTGCGGTGCGTGGAAGTTTATGCATGCTGGGGAGCTGTGTGAGCTGTACTCACATCGAGTAGACAAATGAAGTCTGATGGTCATTGCACGGTGAAGGGGTGTGTGATGGTTGGTGTGGATCGGGAATTGGATGGTGTTGCCACTACTGCTGATGCTGCTAGTGCTGGTGCTTCTGGTGTTTCTCAGAGTGCTTCTTCTTCTTCTTCTTCTTCTGGTGGTGCTGTTTCGGGTGATTGGGCTGCATCTGTTCAGGATTGGGAGTGGATGTCTTCGATTATGTCTCGGGTGGTGCGGGTTATGCCGCCTGCTGGTGAGGGTGAGCGGGCTTTTTCTCGTGTTGGTGTGATGCGTAAGATCGTGTTTTATGGTTTGGTGTTTTTAGCTGCTTTTGCTTTTGGTTGGCTGGTAGTGTTTACTGATTCGCGATCATGGGTTCGTGACCTTGCCACGTTGGGTGTCCTAGTCGGGGTGCTTTCTGGTGCTGCGGTCGCTGTTTTTTTTATGGCGGTTTAACAAGAGTAAGGGTCGTCCTGGGTTTTGGTTTGTGTTGTTGTCGTTACCATTTTTTGCTGGTTTTGGTGTATCTTTTGGTTCTGGTGCGCGTTCTGATTTTGGTGTGTGGCGTTGGGTGATGGTGACGGTTGGTGTGTTGGTGGTGGGGGCTTTGTCGTGGTTTCGGTTGGTGCCGTTGGTGGTGCGTAATAGGTTGGGTGCTGGGGCTGTGATGGTGGTGTCGTGTGTGTTGCCGGCGTGGATGTTGGCGAGGGGTTCTGGTTCTGCTGGTGCTTCTTTGTTTTGGTGTGCTTCGGTGGGGTTGGTTGGTGTGTTGTGGTTTTTGCAGGATTTGTGGGCGATTGATCAGTGTGTTGATGCTGGTCGTGATGCTCGGTTTGAGTGGTTGGCTGCTTGGGCGTTACTGTTCGATTTGTTGACTTTAGTTGCTGCTTTGCTGCGTTCCACTAGTGATAGTGATAATGATTGATGCCTGCTGTACTGGTTATGGCTTGAGTATTGGTTACAATGGTTGTGGTCTCGGGGGAGGGGTGCTGTTCGTTGCAGTGATGCACGAGGCAGTATGAGCTGACAGTGCAGTAGGTAGGTAAGGAGGATAATATGTCTATTGCATTATTTTCAAAGAAGCCTCGTCGGGTGGACATGATGAAGGGATTCGATGCCATGCCTGATGCGACCTTGCAGGAGTGCTTGCAGAGGCCTTTTTATCTGTTTGCTCGAGGTAAAGGGCGTGCCTGTCGTAAAGAGATATGGATGTTTAGTCTCTTTGTATGGATTATGACTAGAGGACTATCTGGTTTGTTTGGTTCTGGTGTAGGAGTCATTCTTTCCGGGGTATTTTCTCTCGTCATGTTTGTTCCGCAATGCGCCTTGACGGTTCGCCGTTTGCATGATGTCAGGTTATCGGGTTGGTTGGCCGTGATACCACAGGGTTTGTCTGTTGTGGCAGTTATTTTATTGTCAGGTTTAGATAAATTTGACGATCCTTCCCCCTTAACCATTATCGTCTTATTGGTAGCTGTTGTGTCACAACTGGTGATTATGTGCCTGCCGTCTCGTTACCCTCAGACAGCAGCAACGAAAGAGAATGCTGATATGGCTTACCTCGGTCAGGAAGTACCTGTTGATAACAGCATGGGAAACTGAACATAAACGCAAATAAGTGATAAAAGCCTATAATAGTTCTAGTTTAGAGCATAGATGACTTGCTTTCTGTGGGAGCCTGCACACGTTATAGGTCTTTTCACCTTTTCAAAGACAGGAGCACAGCTAGTTGCTGGTGCAGACAGAGTTATCGATGCTGTAATCGCATATAAACTGCTTGGTCAGTACATGTGCCTACATGCATATATGCCAGATGAGGTGTCTGTCTCGTGACTGACCTGCTCCATCATATAATTGGTTGTTGAGAGTATATGAGTAGACCATCCTACCGTTTGATCACAAGTGACATGAACGATAGGATGGTCTACTCACTTATTATTACTTTTCCGTAGTGGGTTGCTCGGAGTTATTACAGTCGCTGAGACCGCCATAAAATAGAGCATGTGTATCCCCACCGTTAGCATTGTCGATATATTGTTGAACTATGCTCAAGCGTTCTACCGTTGACTCAGCTAACGGTTCAGGTAGTTGTGCAGGTGAGAACCAGCCTACTTCTAGACTCTCATCGTCGCCTACGAATGGTTCTATGTTTCCAGATGGGTCAGGCTTGCACAGGAAGAATATATCCATGTACTGTGTTTCATCGCCATTCTTGCAAATGATGACATTCTGAGACGATTTAATGCCTACCAGATCGGTGACAGTGATATCAACTCCGGTTTCTTCTTTCACTTCACGGACAGTGGTATCTGCTGGCTGTTCACCCGGTTCATTTATTCCCGAAACTAAAGCCCATTTACCACTGTCAGCTCTTCGACCTAACAGAATACGACCATCTTCCCGCTGCACATATGCTGTTATCCCTATGAGCCAGAGGAGCTGATGACCTACCTGCTGACGCAGCTCGAGGATAAAATTTGGTGTTGCCATGTAATCTTCTTTACACTTGCTGGTGGTCTGGTGGTTTCCAAAATAATTTATTGAGCGCTATTTGCGCGCTGGGCCATCCATGCTTCAACTTCGTCAACAGTTTTAGGAATCTGCTGAGATAACCACTCGGGTCCATTCTCTGTCATGAGAATATCGTCCTCAATGCGCACGCCGATGCCACGGAACTCAGGAGGTACCATGAGGTCATTATCTTTAAAGTAGAGGCCGGGCTCGATAGTAAAAATCATACCTGGGGCAATGGCGGCACCTTGGTATGACTCATACCGTGCTTCAGCACAGTCATGAACATCCAACCCAAGGTGGTGGGCGCAGCCACAAGCGTGCCAGCGTCGATGTTGCTGGCCTTGGGGTGATAGAGATTCTTCCACGCTGACTTTGAGAATGTCCCATTCGTGCAGCCGGGTTGCAAGCACTTCCATAACTGCATGATGGATATCCGAATAAGTTGCACCAGGTTGAGCGGCTTCAAAACCAGCCTGCTGCGCTTCTAATACAGCTTCGTAAATCAGTTTTTGGAGGTCGGTGAATGTTCCACCAACAGGGAAGGTGCGAGTGATGTCGGCAGTATAGAGTGAATTCACTTCAACGCCTGCGTCTATGAGCAGGAGGTCACCTTCCTGGACAGTGCCATTGTTTCTCATCCAATGGAGGACTGGGGCATGAGAACCCGAGGCGATGATGGAACCATAACCTACATCGTTGCCTTCTTCGCGCGCATTAGCGTTGAAGACTCCCTCTAGAACTCGTTCAGAACGTGGCTGACCAACTACACTAGGCAGATGGGTGAGGATTTTATCAAAGCCATCCTTAGTAGCTGCAATAGCCTTGCGCATTTCGTTAATCTCATAAGAATCTTTGATCATACGAGCTTCTGAGGCAAATTCTTCCAGAACGTTGTCAGCAGCCTCATTCTTGTCGGGGCCTCCTATGCCATTGGACTTGCGGGCGCTCTCGACTTGTTCGGTGATGTGTTGGTCGGTATGTCTCATGACTCTCAAGCGCACGGCTGAGTCATCAGGGCCCAGGTCTTCAGTGATAGCATCTGAAAATTCAGCTATATCTCGGGTAGGTATGCCCGTCATTATAGCTAATTCGTCCAAACCTGCCCTGGGTCCTACCCAGTATTCACCATACTGGGAGGAACGGTAATAATCATGTGTGGACTGGTCGGCACGGGGGTGCACAAACAGTTGTGCTTGGTGAGTCATACCTGCTTTAGCTTCGGCTGATTCAGCCTTAACAGGGTTGAGGACTAAGATTGCGCCAGGTTCTAAATCTTCACCGAGACCAGTGTAGTAGGCAAATGCCGAATCAGGCCGAAAAGCATAGTCGTTGTCATTGTTGCGCGTCTTATAATCCCCTGCCGGAATTACTAAGCGTTCTCCTGGGAAGCGTTCTCCTAATTTCTTAAGACGATCTGGGACGTATGAACTTGACTCCAGTGGTGTTGCTGTTGCCTCCTGCTGGCCCCACCCCTGGGTCATAAATTCTTGAAAGACGGGTGAGTTAGGGCGCAAGGTTCGGTTATTGACTCGGTCAGTCATGTCCTGCTCGTTGATGTCGATCTCCGACTCATTTGGCGTTGTAGTACCTGCCATCATGTGCCTCCTCGGTTCTATGAATATAAGCTTTGCTCCCGCTCAACTCGTTGGTAAATATAGATGTACTACTTATTCTAGTGGCCTAGTGCGAAGTTGTATCTTTGCTTGAGGCCGATAGCTTGTGTGCCAGACCGAAGACAGCATAGAATAGGAGAAAGTACAGAGTATAGAGAGTTACGCTCATATAAGGCGCAAGGTGGAGGCAACAGGTTCTTTATGTCTTATGAATATCCCAACAGTCAAGGCCGTACAATCCAAGAGGTCGCACGTGAAATTATGGGACGTCCCACGGAGCACGATACGACGAATCTCAACATTGATCGTATGGAGGCCATTCTTGATTTGATGGGACATCCAGAGCAATCCTTTCGGGTTGTCCACCTAACCGGAACGAACGGTAAAGGATCAATCGCACGCATGACTGAAGCTCTGGCTAGGTCGTACGGACTGCGCACGGGTTTATATACTTCTCCTCATTTGGAACGAATTAATGAGCGCATTGCCATTGACGGACGTGAATTAGACGATGATGACTTTGTCGACATCTATGAACAAATCAAGGGTCTCGTCGCTATCGTAGATGATAAAGCCGTGCAAAAAGGCCAGGCTCCTATGAGTTTCTTTGAAGTGCTCACAGCCATGGCAATTTGGTCTTTTGCTGATGCTCCTGTGGACGTCGCCATCGTCGAAGTTGGCATGGGAGGTATGTGGGATGCAACTAATGTGCTTTCGGCAGACGCGGCAGTGATCGGTCCGATCGATATGGATCATATGCAGTGGCTAGGTAACACGGTAGAAGAGATAGCCGGTGAAAAAGTTGGAATTATTAAGCCAGATTCAACAGTAATTGTCAGTGCTCAGCCTCATGAGGATGTTATGCCAATTATTGAACAGGCGGCACATGACCGCCAGGCAACCAAAGTGCTCTATGATGGTCAGCAGCTTGAGGTCATCAGCCGCCAGCCGGCAGTTGGTGGTCAGGTAGTTACTTTGCGTACTCCTAGTGGAATATACGAAGATGTGCCAATAGACAAGTTTGGTGAGCACCAAGCACACAATGCTCTCGTGGCTTTGGCAGCGGCAGAAGTTGTTATTCCTGTCAATGGTGCCTTGGATGGGGGTATCGTTGCTGAGGCTCTTAGTCAGGTGAAGATTCCAGGACGCTTAGAGCAAGTGCGTTCTTCTCCGACAATCATTATCGATGGTGGTCACAATGTAAATGCAGCCCAAGCCTTACGAGAGACTATCGAAGAGAATTACGATTTCCAACAAGTGGTAGGTGTTGTCGCTATGATGCGCGACAAGCAAATTGAGGAGTATTTGGGTACTCTCGAGCCTTTATTGACCCAGATTGTCGTCACAGAAAACTCATGGGCAGAACGTGTCATGTCGGCAGATGAGCTGGAGATTGTGGCAAAAAAAGTCTTTGGATCTGACCGTGTAATCCGTGAGAATACTTTGCCTGATGCCATACAGAAGGCTGTTAATTTGGTTGATGAGGAAGATGATTTAGGGGTCGGCTATGGGCATGGAATTGTGGTCTGCGGTTCCTTTGTGACTGCAGGTGACGCCCGCTCCCTGCTCAAGGAGCATCACAATCCAGACCTAGAGAAACCCAAGGCTGAGAGGGTCTGATGTATTTAAAAGAACTCACCATTCGAGGGTTCAAATCTTTTGCCTCTGCTACCAGTTTACGTTTCGAGCCCGGTGTCACAGCTGTTGTAGGTCCCAATGGTTCTGGCAAGTCTAATATTGTGGATGCGCTCGCTTGGGTTATGGGGGAACAGGGAGCTAAAGCTTTACGTGGAAGCTCCATGGAAGATGTGATTTTTGCGGGAACTTCTTCTCGGCCCCCACTGGGTAGAGCGCAGGTAAGTTTAACCATTGACAATTCCGATGGAGTTCTCGATATTGACTATACTGAGGTAACGATTTCCAGAACTATCTTTCGTAACGGTGGATCGGAATATGCTATCAATGGCTCAGCATGCCGTCTGTTAGATATTCAGGAGCTTTTGTCGGATACCGGTTTAGGTCAACAGATGCACGTTATTGTGGGACAGGGTCGTTTAGATGCTATCCTGCATGCTGATCCTAGTGGACATAGGGCTTTTATTGAAGAAGCAGCCGGCATATTGAAACACCGTAAGCGCAAAGAAAGAGCGCTTCGTAAGCTGTCAAATACTGAAACCAACCTATCTCGGTTGGATGACTTGCTGGCAGAGATTCACCGGCAGATGGGACCGTTAGGCAGGCAGGCACGAGTTTCACGTAAAGCCGATGGTATTGAAGTGACTCTACGCGATGCACAAGCTCGTATCTATGCTGAAGATGCCGTGAATGTTCGACAGTCACTCTTGCAAGCCCGTGAGCAGCTTGGTCATGTTCGTAATGAATTAGTCCAAAGGCAACGCTCGCTGGCTGAAGTAAAACTGCGCATTGAGCAAGTCGAAGCGTTAAGCCAGGAGTCAAGTCCACAAATACGTCGCATTGACCAGGTTTGGCACGGTCTCAGTCAAATGCAAGAACGATACGCGTCGCTCATATCGATAGCGGAAGAGCGCTCTCGCTCTATCCGTGATCAAATAACTGAGACCAGTATTGGTCCTGATCCTCAGCTTCTCGAGAAGAGAGCTCAAGAGCTTGACCAACAGGCTGATCAGCATCAAGAAACCCTTGATGCTGCACGACTAACCTTAGATCAATGTGTGGAGGCCAGGGCAAGCCAAGAAAAGCAGTTGGCTGCTGCCCGGCAGACATTAACTGAGCTACAACAGACAGTGCGGCAAAGAGACGCCCAGCTGAGCAGTTTGCGCACGCTCGTGACCAAGGAAGAATCAGCGTTGGAACTTGCCAAAGAGAGGTTGAGAGATGGGCAAGAGCAAGGACAGTCCATCGAATCTCAACTACTGCAGGCTCGTAGCCAGAGCCAAACCTTGAATATGCTGGTACAGTCTGGCACGGATGAAGATTCACTTAAGGCACAGGAAGAGGCTGAGACCACAAGATCTCAAGCCCGGGAACGGTTCAATGTTCTAGAGAACGAGCGGCGTAAGCTTAACTCTGAAGTCATTGCCCTTCAGGCCAAGGCAGATGCCTTGTCTGATACCTTGCAATCACGGTCAGCTGTAGAACAGCTCGATCAGGACAGCAGCATTCGTATTCTTGGTAGGTTGGCAGATTTTATTCAGGTTGAAGATGGGTGGGAAGAGCCAATAGCGCACGCTTTGGCTGACTATTCAGCTGCTCTCGTAGTTTCTGACCAGCAGAGCTTGCTTCAGGCTCTGGCTATAGCCCACTCTGATCAATTAGGTAAAGCTGCCCTTATATATCCTCTCGAGCCTGAGAACGTCCAAGTAGCTACCCTGGAAGCAGAAGAGCATAGTGTTCACGGAGGTGTTCGTTCGGCCGCATCCTTAGTGGCGGTCAGACAGGGGGCAGACCAGCTGGAGCAAGCTCAAGGGGTACTTACTGCTGTTTGTCTCTTGCTGAGTAGAACCGCAGCCGTAGATGGACGACAAGAAGCTCAGGATGTGTTAGCAGCTGAGTCTGCTTCGGGCAAGCAAGGTTGGTGGGAGCAAGTGCTTACCCGTGAAGGTGATGTTTTTACCAGTTCGGGTGCTATTGGCGGATCAGGTCCAGCTACCAGTGATCTAGCTTTAGTAGCTCGAAGAGACAAGGCCTTATCTCAGGTCGCAGCATACAGGACCGCGTTAGATCAACAGCAAGCGAACCTAGACCAAGCTAAGAACGCACTAGCCGAGGCTGAACATGTTTTGGAGCTAGCTAAAGCAAAACGAACCGAGTCCAGACTCAAAGCTGAACAAGATAGAAAATCCCTTGCAGCTGCGAACGAGCTAGTAGGTAAGCTTGAAGTCAACTTGCAAACAAGTCACCAGCGAGCTGAAACACTACGGGAGGAAGTGGACGCCCACGAAGCCAAGCTATCTGATGTGCTGTCAGCACTGCAGCAAGCGCAGGAGAATGAATTTCAAGAGGTCAATGTGGAGCAGCTTTCACAGCGTGCACACAGCTTGGAAGAGGCCTTAGACCAGGCCAGAGCTCAGGAGATGGGTGCTCAGGTAGCATGGAATGAAGCTAAACAGAAGCACCAGTCCCTACTGAGACAAGCTCAGCTGTTGCGCGATCAGTCCAAAGATGCTTTTGAACGTAGGCAGCGGATAGCTGAACTTAACAGGAAGAGACAGGATCTCCTCGCTAGTTTGAAAACCGTTAGCCAGGATGCGCGCGATATTTCAGCTTGTATCGCCCATAGTCTGGAACAAACCAACCAAGAGCGTACACGACTTCAGTCTCAAGTGAGTAGTCACGATAGTGAACTCAAGGAATTACGTAAGCAGAGAGGAGAATTGGAACCCCAGGTCGAGCGTCTGCGTGACTTAGAACATCAGTTGGATATTGATAGAGAACGTTGGGCTACCAAGAGTGGGCAGATCACTCAGCAAATAAGTGACGATTTGGGAATGAGTGTGGATGAAATTATCAAAGATTATGGCCCAGATAAGCCTGTTCCAGTTTTAGATGCCACGGGTGCGCCTCTGCCAATAGATGGTGCAACAGGTGACAATGACAGTGATGAAATCTCACCAGATAGCTACCAAACTGTTCCTTATGTACGTGAGGAACAAGTGAAACGCTTGCAGCAGGCTAAACGAGATTTAGCAGCTCTGGGCAAGGTGAATCCTTTGGCAGCAGAAGAATACGAGTCTCTCAAACAGCGCAATCAGTATTTGAATGACCAACGCAAAGACGTGGTTCAGTCAAGGGATGATCTTATGGATTTGGTCAAGGAGCTCGATCAAACCATGGTGGATGTTTTCAAGTCTGCTTTTGACGACACTGCGACTGCTTTTGAGCAGATGTTCTCCACGCTGTTCCCCGGAGGCAAAGGGAGATTACGACTCGAAGATCCTCATGATTTGCTGACGACTGGTGTACTAGTTGAAGCAAGTCCGGCAGGGAAAAAAGTCAAACAGCTGTCGTTGCTTTCTGGCGGAGAACGTTCATTGACAGCTTTAGCTTTACTCTTTGCTATTTTTACTGCCCGCCCCAGTCCGTTCTATGTGATGGACGAGGTGGAAGCAGCTCTCGATGATAGTAATTTATCTCGTTTGCTTGCTGCTTTTAATCAGCTCAGGAAACGCGCTCAGCTTATTATCATCACTCACCAGCAGAGGACCATGTCGATAGCGGACGCTTTATATGGTGTTACCATGCGCTCAGATGGAGTTACTGCCGTGATATCGCAAAAACTATCGCAAGGGCACGAGGAAAGCTTATTAGTAGGATGAGCGTTGAGTTAACTTAACGAACTCATAATGTAACAATTCTTATTTACCTTGCTGAGCTTTTGCTAATTGAACGGTCTGTGCGATGGTAATCGCTTGAGCGTCAATAATTGGTAATTGTGGCAAGGGGAATGTTTCGTTGAGTACTGATAACTCAGTGCAGCCGAGGAGTACCGTATCGCAGTTATAATCTGTCAGAAGCTCTTGGATAACATCTTCATAGTGTAACCTGCTCGGTTTTCCGGATTTGACTTCCTCATAAATCAAAGTGTTAATTCGATCTTGTACGAGTTGCTCTGGTTCGACTAATTGATAGCCGGCCTTGTTGGCTAAGTTACGGTATATTCCAGCCTTCTTGGTGCCTTCAGTGCCCATAAAACCTATGCGGGGGTAAGTGCTTGGATCGTAATGCTCTTTCGTCCAATCAATAGCTAACTCAGGCATATGAAGGATAGGAACTGTGGTTAGTTCTTGCAACTGGGGGTAAAAATAATGGGCGGTATTGCATGCCATGACTATAAAAGAGGCCCCCATGTCTGTGGCTTGTTGCACATCTTGTGCCAAGACGGGGAGGGGGTTGTCTTGGCTATTGTCTGTAATATAGGCAGTCCGATCGGGTATTGAAGCATCGTTGAACACCAAGTAGTTCAGGAAGTCTTGATCCTTACTGGCAGCAGTGGCCTTATTGAGGGTACAAACAAAGCTCTGAGTTGCCAGTGTGCCCATGCCTCCGATGATGGCGAAAAAGTTGAGCATAGTTACTTCACTTTCCCTTGGAAGTACTGTTTGTATCGTTTCTTATAAATATGGAACATATGCCGAATCATGAGCCAGCGCAAGACTGACATATCTTTTTTGTACTCTAATGTAGTACCCCAGTTCCCATTGTTCAAGAGTTCTAAACCCCGCTCCTTGTCAGCGCCAGGTTCAACGTAATCAACAAAAATGGACCGGGGTATTTCCATCCACAAGCGCGAGCCCCGTGCCAAGAAAGGTTGTCCGTCAAAGGAAGTGTCTTCGACGAGGTCATCCACGAAGTAAGATGCTAGATTGCAATCGTTCAGTGTCAGAAAGTATGAAGAACGACCCTGGCGCAAGTTAATTTCGAAGAGTTTATACTGGCCATCGCGTTCGTCGAACTTCATGTCGAAATTGGCTACTCCACAATAGTTGATATTCTCAAGAAAATCCTTAATAGGGCCGAAAATTTCTTCTTGGTAATCAGGTAAAATGGCTGCATAGTTGCCTACAGCTTCAGGTGTTGGATCCTCTAGTAGGGGATGCCCGAGAAACATCATACGCACCCTATGATGCTGATCGACGTAGGCGTTCAGTACTCTCATCCGTGAGTCGTCACCAGGGATAAAGTCTTGAATGATCATGTCGCCCTGATAACCTGCTTGGTAGGAACGAAGGATGAGGGTTTCGAGCTCTTGCGCTGATTGAATAATAAAGGCCTTTTTCCTGCCCGGGAAGTCTATCGAGAGCCAAGCATCGCTGTCAGCTGGTTTCATGGCTACGGGGAAATCAAAGGGCAGCTTGCGATACATCCCACTGGCTACATCTGATGGACTCAAGCTGACCGTTTGGGGATGTGGCAGGTTGTACTGTTCACATAATTCATAGAAGGATGACTTCAAACTGAGCTGGCGATTGAGTTTGGGGCTAATAATGTTGCAAGCATAGTAGGGTTTCAGTTCATCTTGATGGCGCGAGAGCAAGTTAGCATAGCTGTCTCCACACGGGATGAGTACAAGAGTAGTTCCAGGCTGAGAAGCGGCCATCTGCTGGGCATACCTTACCAAACTCTCAACGAAGACGTCGGACTGATTAAAACCTTCTACCAAGTGCATATCGATGATACGACTGTACTTGGTGGGGCTCAACTGGAAGTGAGCGAACGCAGTTGATACTATCCCATAAGCTTCATGGAAGGCTCGGGCCATACCGTATGCATTGATATCGCTGCCAAGGATAACTGGTTGAAAATTCTTCATGGTTTACCTATTGCTGTACTTCCTGAAACAGACGTGTAATAATCTGGTCGTCGCCTTCATATGGCACGTGTTTTCCATTGCGTTTGATCCAGCGCTCTTCGCCCTTACCGATAACAGCAATGACATCTAAACGATCGGGATGCTCATATGCTGTTTTGACTGCCTGGGAAATCGCAAGTGGCCTGTCTATAATGATAGACGCATCAAGTTCTGGATTGCTGACATATCCAAGCATTTCTTTGCAGATATCTGCTGTCTGTTCCTGTTCAGACTCTGTATCTTCTTCCGTTAGGATTAACCGATTCGCCCTCGTTTGAGTGGCCTGTACAATTGCTTGCCTTCGGTCAATGGCCTTTCCCCCTGCTGAACCGGTTATGACGGTGATGTAGGGGTGTTGGTGCCCGTACTTGTCCTGCAAGAAATCTAACAGTGCTGCTGTGGAAGCGTAGTTATGGGCATAGTCGACGTATGCGACCATGCCTGGAGCTTGGAATCTTTCCATGCGGCCAGCAATTCGCACTTCACTGATTGCTTGGAAAGTTGGAGGTTCAAGACCGCCTGTGAGTTGGGAAACAACAGCAAAAGCTGCTGCTGCGTTAGCTCCGTTGAATGTGCCGTCCATGGCAAGCTGGAATTGAGCAATTGGTTTGTTGTGGTGGTAAAGACTGTACTTGTTTGTGCTTTCTTCGGTTTGTTCCGGCTGAGCTAGCCAGTCTACCGACGCGTTGTAGGTACTCAGTGATGGTGATTCTTGGCCTACTGCAAAGGTTGTGGTTTCGATTCCGGCAGCTTTGGCATCTTCCAACACTATGTTTGCATACGAGTGGTCTGCACCTACAATCACATGACGACTGTTATATGTTATTTGTCTCTTGCAATACAGGTAATCTTCGAAACTCGGATGTTCTACGGGACTGATGTGGTCAGGAGAGATGTTGAGGAAAACACCAACATCGAAGGTGAGATTAAAAACACGATCCATCTTATATGCTTGTGATGAAACTTCCATCACAAGATAAGTCATTCCATGGTCAACAGCTTGTCTCATCATGCGAAAGAGGTCAAGCGACTCTGGGGTCGTCAGTTCTGACTCGACGTAGTGTTTGCCATCCAAGCAGTTATCAACCGAAGAGAGTAAGGCAGCTCGCCCATTGCTGGCCGCATTGAGTAAGGCCTGTACGTAGTATGCTGTGGTAGTTTTCCCCTTAGTGCCAGTGATACCGGCAATCTTAAGCTCTTGTTGAGGGTAGTTATAGAACTGTGCTGCTAAAAGGCTCATGGCCTTTCGTACGTCGTTGACGATAATACCTGTAGCGTTGGTGTACTGGCTGAAATCGTGTTCACTGATGTAAGCGCTCAAACCTACTTGGTCAGCATGTTGGATATAGGAGGGAAGGAAATGTCCCTTGCAAAAAAGCAAACTTGTAGGAGTAACGGATCGGCTATCGTAGGTAATTTCGCTGAAAACTAACTCCCGGGTAGCTGTAGGTAGATTCTCAGGCAGCACAGACCATTGGTCGGGAGTGATTACTTCTCGCAGGAGATTGTGCGTACGCAGGGTATCGAGCGCTGAAACAAGACTGAGTGTCATGCCGTGTGTGTGCCTTCCTTGTGTGTTCCCAATTACTAGTGTACTGGGGAGCTGGCTCCCACTATTCTCTACGTTAGGGTCTTATGTAACCTTAACTCAGATGATGTGTGCGACTTGCTAGGTCCATAGCCGACAGCCTACAGCCAATGAGTGTTGATTGCGATGTACTGTTTGTTATGATCTTTTGCCCATTGGCGGTATGAATCAGACCATTGTTGGTGTGCTTGCCGTTGCCAATCCATAAGGTTGTCAATGGTGAGATGTGCTAGTTGTGGATATAGGGTTGTCATCGGTTTGATCAGATCTATAGCAGCAATGGTGTCTGCGGCTGCATCATGAAAATTACCCTCTGGCACGACTCCATAGTACTCAGTTGTGTACTCTAATGAACGTCGACCGGAACGTTTGGAAACAGCGCGATCCATAACGAGTGGGTCGACTACTAACATTTGTGAGGGATTGAAAGCGGGAATCATCGGTGAGCACCAACGCTCAAGGTCTCCGTTGAGCATGGCTATATCAAATGGTGCATTGTAGGCTAGTAGAGGGATGTGCTTGGACTGTGCAAGGGCAATAATATATGCAATTTGTTTGATGGCTTCAATAGGTTCTGCTCCGTGTTCCTCTAAGTATTCGTTGGTAAAGCCGTTTACCCGGCTGGCTCCAGGGCTGATTTTTCGGTGAGGATTAATAATCCATTGAGCCTGCATGTCGCCTTCGGAGCCCCTTTGTGGATCGCGCAAGACTAGGCAGGCAGAGACAATGGCATCCTTACCAGGCTTGACGCCGGTAGTTTCTGTATCGAATCCTAGCAATCGTGAATGGGACAAAAGACTAGAAGAATCTTGGGGCTTGAGGCTTTCTAAAGCTGCTTGGAAGAAGTCATAAGTAATTGTCATATTTCTATTCTCCTCGTTGTAACTTGCAAAACCCGCCAGTTTCCATCCTGTCCACTGTAATGGCACAATAGAACTGTGGCGAACAAATCTGAGTTGGAAGAGCGGAAAAAGCGCTTTGAACAACTCGCTATGCCTGCTGTTGATGTTTTATACCGGCAGGCGATGAAACTGACTAATAATCCTGAGGATGCTCAAGATTTGGTCCAGGACACCTTTGAGCGGGGTTTTAAAGCTTTCGACCGTTTTGAGCCTGGTAGTAATTTTGAAGCGTGGATGACGACTATTGAGCGTAATGCTTTCTTTAATCAATACCACAAAGCTAAGCGCCGCCCCCAACGTGCCAATGATTCAACTGGCGAATACAATGATTGGGATATCTATTCTGCTTCAGAACATACCTCTGAGGGTCTCAAATCTGCTGAACAAGAATATCTGGAGACTTTTGCGCCGGAAGAAATCATGACAGCTCTCAACAAGCTGAGTCCTGACCGAAGGCGCGTTTTCATAGATGCTGCTATCGATGGTAAGTCATACCAGCAGGTAGCGGACGAGCAGGGTATTAAGATTGGTACAGTTATGAGCCGACTCAATCGGGCCCGTTCTCAACTGAAGGAAGAGCTTAAGAAATATGCAGGGGAGCGGGGTTATGGTTTGACAGAAGGTGCTGCCGTACCACAGGTCGAAGGTGGTTCAACTGTTGAGTCGACAGCTAGCAGCAAGTCCTGAGATATAGGTGATTCAGCTCGCCAGGAGCAAAAATAACTGTAGGAACCTTTTAGGGTTTATCATAAAATTACTAGGGAAGTAATCAATAGAAGGGGTTGGCAATGGATGCTCATATACAATTGAGTTCTTATAGCAGTAGTGATGGCCAGGTAAGCGTCACTCACGCCAGCCTTCATATCAGTAGAAGCGAAGAGGAGACTGTTCAGGAAGGAGACTGTTTCGACCCACAGACTGCTTGCGACCAGCATGAGCAACTCCTCATTGAAAAATTGCGTTCCTACTTGCGTCCTCAGTGTGCTCCTGCTTGCCTTATCGAACGTCTACGCAACATGTTCGACAATATCGAAAGTTTAGAAGGAGCGGAAGCTTCGCAAGAAATTACTGATGGAGTTATAGCATAAATTCCTTCTGCTGCAGACAATAGCGTCGTAAATACGTATTTTCTTAAAACCTTCTTCTGATCTGGTGGGTGCTATACCGTCGTGCTTCAATTACGCAAATGCCCGCCTTGCCTGAGTCGGTAACTCAGAAGGCGGGCACAAGAAATACTCTGCGTTTGCTGCTACAAGCAGGTTGAATCAGGTATTTGGCCTTTTGCCGTGGTTGGCGGCCTTCTTGCGGCGATCTCTACGCTTACGTCCGCGCATGCCCATGATGGACTCCTTTGCTGGTTTACGAATAAGCCTCGAGATATTCTCTCACATCCACCAGACCACTACCAGATTTCTGAAAGCTCGATGAGTAACTAATGACCAATGGTAGAGATGTCTTCAACGTGGTATCCAACCACACTGCTATATGATTGTCCTGGTTCCAGGGCAACTAAGTTTTTACCGCTTCTGAAAGCATTTGCGTAAGCAGTCATTGGTTCCACTGCTACACCGGCTGGGCGGAATGAAGCATCGAATCCTGTTCCGGTGCACACCTGCCAAGCATTGATAGTGTCATCTGCCCACAGGCTGATACGAATACCATCCGGGCGTGAGAAGATGGCAGTAGAATAACCACGTTCATCGCGCTCTGGGTCGCACCATGCGTCGTCGAACGATTGCCCCTTGAGGCTTATTCCTGTGCGTAGATCATACTGGTGTGCTGCGGGCTCTTCTCCTACAGGTAGAAGCCGTTCATTGACGCGCACATGAGTCTTGCAAGGAATTTGGAGGGTGCATTGTCCGTTATCTTCCTGGATCTCGTCACCACGGTGGTTAAAGCCGTTTGCTAGCCAAGGGTGGATGCCGAAAGCCCAAGGCGCTTTCTTCGTGTCGTGGTTCTGGGCTTGGACTTTCATCCTCAAGCCTTCCTGGCTAAGACTATAGGTGACGCTAACGCTAACATCGAAGGGGTAAGCTGCGAGAGCGGGTACTCGCCATGAGAGGGTGACACTCGATTCTGTCAGGCTCACCAACTGCCAGTAATAGCGGTAGCCGAAGCCGTGTATAGCAGTATTGCGTTCGTGTTCATCGATGGGCATTCTGTAAGTTTGTCCGTCGAAACGGTACTCTGCATCTTCAATGCGATTGGGGAAGGGTACGAGAACGGAACCATTTGAGCAAGGTACCGGTTCATCTGGGTCATATGAGGCTAGAATATCTGTACCTTGAAACTGTAATGACCGAAGTCCTGCACCCAGTTCGGTAATAACAGCCTGGTAGTCGCCGGAATGGATGGAATATTGTTGACCTGTACGTGGTACTCTTGTTGTAGCTGCATTGCTCATTGTCACGCTCCCATATTGGGTGAATAAGTTACCTTTCAGACATTCTACTGGTTAGTGTCGAGGAAGTGCGATTAACCAGTTATCTACCTCGGTTGTAATTGTTGTTACCGTTTGTGCATTCCGTATGGAAACTTCTTTATTGCATGTGAGCATACTGTTTGAAGCACAAATGCTATCGAACAAAAGGAAAAGCCTTTCTACTACGAACAGCTTGTTATAGTACACTTCCATGTATGAAGACAGTTGAAGGAGGAGATGTGTGGAGGCATGTAATGCTTGGTTGTTAGCGGAGGTTTCATCAGGATTCGGTTTGTGGATTCTGGCCTTCGCAGCTTTTCTCGATGCGCTTGTTATTCCTATTCCTACTGAACTTATTGTTTTAGCAGTAGCTTCGGCGTATCGGTCCACAGGTAGTCCTGTGCCAGCAGCTGTGTTTCTTGTCTGTGCACTGTCATTCATGTTGGGGGATTTGGCGACCTACGAACTTGGTGGAGCAGTACAACTCAGAAGCATTATCTTTTTTCGTAATGCTGCGGGTAAAGCTGTTATCTCATGGGCTCACAGGGCTTTTGAACGTCAAGGCGGTCTATATACGGTGGCCTCTCGTTTTGTTCCAGCAGGTCGTACTGTATTGAACGTGACCGCAGGTGCAGATCATTATCCGCTCAGCAAGTATCTGCCGTTGTCTGCCTTAGCAGGTTTCCTCTGGTCAGTTTACATGTGGACCTTAGGATATGTGGCAGCTGCTTGGATTGTCAATAATCCACTGGGGGTTATGGGTCTTGGTTTCGTAGTTGGTGCACTGGTTGGATTTTTGTGTGACCTGGCTATGAAAGTGTTCTCTCGCGGTCATTAATGAGCAGGGCTGCGTCAGAAAGATGAAGTACGGTTACTAAAACTGCGACAAATCGAAGAAAGACTGCATTCCTGTCTAGCAAACTTCTTTAATGGTGCCAATGCAATCTTCATGTAGATGAACTCGAGTCTCAGGAGGAAGGCATTCCATAGAAGTTGATCGGATGCTATAGGAAGTACCCGTATTTTTAATGATAGTGTATTTCTGAACGTTGTTTATGACTTTACTGCTGGTTGACGGGCAATATACTACGTAACGGTCAGTTTTTATGGTAGATCTTGCTTGCAGATTTCTGATACAGGGTTTTGTTGAGCTCTGGGCTTCTGCTTGCATGTAAGATGGAAGTGGATAAAGCATATCGCTATGTGTTAAAACGCGGAGCACGTGCGGTCACAGCCCAAATAATTGAATGACTGAGAGCATTCATTTCGGAGGAAGAGTATGAGTAATATTAGCGTTAACCTACCTGGCCTCAAACTGAAACATCCCGTAATGCCAGCTAGTGGAACTTTCGGATTTGGTGATGTCCCAGCGGCTCAACAGTTTGATTTGAACAAGCTGGGAGGGTTGGTACTCAAGACAACTACTCCTCACGAACGAGTGGGTAATCCTCAGCCACAGATTGCGGTTTTAGATAACGGAGTATTAAACTCAGTAGGACTAACTAACCCAGGTGTGGAGCGGGTGATTAGCGATAAGCTGCCTCGATTAAAAACAGAGTATCCAGATTTGCCGATCATGGCTAGTGTGGGTGGTGAAAGCAAAAAAGATTCACTTGCAGTGGCGCAACAGTTGTGTGCTTCCCACATGGTTGATGCCCTAGAAATCAATCTGTCCTGTCCAAATGTTGCACAAGGGGGGATGAACTTTGGTGTACACCCTGACGTTGTTGAGGAAATTACGTCGTCTATTGCCAGTGTTGTAGATATACCAATATATGTAAAATTAACGCCTAATGTTACTAATATTCAAGATATAGCTGTGGCGGCAGAGAACGGCGGAGCAAACGGACTGGCACTCATTAACACAGTGATGGGTATGCGTATCGATATTCGAACCCGGAAACCACTATTGGGGAACAATATCGGAGGGTATTCAGGTACGAGTGTGAAGCCGATTGCACTTTATATGATCCACCAAGTTCACCAAGTGACACAATTGCCGATTATAGGTATGGGTGGAATCGAAAGCGCACAAGATGTTGTTGAATTCATGTTGGCTGGCGCTCATGCGGTCGAAGTGGGTAGTGCTCATTTCCATAACCCTCTCATCTGCATTCAGATTGCAGAGGAGTTGCCCGGTTTGCTTGACGAGCTAGGAATAGATGACATCAACGATGTGGTCGGCCAAGTAGAGCTCAATGAAGCAGTGTCGTCAAACAGTTTGGCTTGACATACCCTGCCCTAACACGTATATTCAGGGGTACATGATGTCCTTCAAATTAGTCCCGTGAGGCTAACAAGGCAAGCTTAATTGCGTACAAATGGTAAGTAAGCACCTAGTCTCAGGCGGACTAGGTGCTTTTTTGTAGGCGATATAAGAACAGGAGTAGCGTTGGCAAAAGAAATTTGGGATGCGCTCGCCATGAAGCGTGCCTTAACCCGTATCGCGTATGAAATCATCGAGCGGAACAAGGGGACTGAACAGCTGGTCTTAGTCGGTATTAAAACGCGCGGTGTATATTTAGCGCAACGAATTCATGATCGAATTCACAAGTTAGAAGGGGTAGATCTGCCCCTTGGGCAGCTGGATGTTACTCTTTATCGAGATGACCGGCATAGTGCTTCATTCGATCAGGAACCTTCAGCTCATAACCTTGATCCAGGTGTCGACGTCACTAACAAGAATGTTGTTTTAGTTGACGACGTTCTGTTTACTGGGCGTACGATCCGTTCAGCGATGGATGCTGTCATGGATATAGGTAGGCCAAGCTCGATAGCTTTAGCGGTTTTAATAGATCGGGGTCATCGTGAATTGCCTATTCGAGCAGATTTTGTTGGTAAAAACATTCCGACAGCATCCAATGAACAGGTCGCTGTACACGTGGAAGAAATAGACCATAAAGATAGCGTAGAGTTACAGCAGGAACCATAGTGAATGCAATACCGTTCAGCCAGTTGCAAGACTTCGCTAACAGGTAGTGGGCTGTGCGTTGTACCGGATGCACACAGCCTCAGCGCGGCTGAAGCGTCCATCAAAAGGTCTCCAAGAACGATAGCTACTGGTTAGGTACACAGAGGAAAGAGTGCCATTAATGGAGCAGATTAAATATGTTGCTTTACCTCACTTCGTCACTACAGAACAGTTAAGTGTAGAAGAAGTACTGGCGTTGATTGATCGTGCAGAATATTTTAAAGCAGGTGGAACTTGTTTGCCTCTGACTCAACCTGTACTTGTCACTAATATTTTTCTGGAAAACTCAAGCAGAACGCGAACCAGCTTTGAAGTAGCAGAACGAAAGCTCGGTTTGAGTGTGATTCCTTTTGATTCTGAACATAGCTCAGCTAAAAAGGGTGAAACCTTATATGATACTTCGCTGACCATGGCTGCCTTAGGTATAGATCTGGAGGTTGTCCGCCATCCTGAAAACGAATACTACCAAGAGTTAATCCATCCTAAAGCCCATCAGCACTTAGACATAGGGGTGGTTAATGGAGGTGATGGAAGTGGACAGCATCCGTCCCAGAGCATGCTTGACATGATGACAATACACGAACAATTTGGGCACTTCGACGGCCTACGGGTAGCTATTGTTGGTGATATTGCCCATTCACGGGTCGCTAAGAGTGATATGGAACTGCTCAATCGGCTAGGTTCGAAAGTGTATTTTTCTGGTCCAAGCTATTGGTATGACAAAGAATTTGACACCTATGGACAGTATCAGGAGCTTGACCAGTTACTTGATCAGGTGGACGTGATAATGCTCTTACGTGTTCAGCACGAACGACATGGTAGCGACCCTAACGAGACTGCTTTTGATCCTGTTGCCTACCATGCACGTTACGGCATTAACCAGCGCAGGTATGATGCATTATCGGATCAAGCAATTATTATGCATCCAGGGCCGATAAATCGGGGAGTGGAGCTTGCTGATGAGCTCGTAGAGGCGCCTAAGAGCACTTTTGTGCAGCAAATGCATAATGGGGTATTCATGAGAATGGCGATAATTGAAGCAGTAATGCGAGGTAGAGCGCTAGGGGGCCTCTCGTAATGGAAACAGTAATCAAATCCGGTAATGTTTTTGTTGACGGTCGTATTCAACGATGTGATGTACTCATTCGAAATGGCATAATCGCAGCTATAGGTACGGATTTAACAGCAGAACATAGCATCAATGCTGCCGGTAAGCTAGTCAGTCCAGGCTTGGTTGACGTACATGTTCATTATCGCGACCCTGGGCAGACCGCAAAAGAAAATGTTCATACTGGATCGTTAGCTGCTGCCCATGGAGGGTTCACAACCGTAGCTGCTATGCCAAATGTGACTCCGGTTCCTAATACACCAGAGCAGCTCAAACGAATGATCGCCAATAATCAGAAGAATGGTGTGGTTCATATTTTGCAATACGCACCAATTACAGCTGATCAAAACAGTTCAGAGATACTCGATTATGCGGCTTTACAAGCAGCAGGTTGCTTTGCCCTGAGCAACGATGGGCATGGCGTCCAAAATGCACAGGTCATGTACGAAGCGATGAGAAGGGCCAAGGACAACGATTTAATTATTGCGCAACACGCACAAGATGATGATTTATTTCAATATGGCGTAATTAATGATGGCGTAAAAGCACAAGAATACGGTTTGCTGCCCATTACTGAGCTAGCGGAAACTACTCAGATTGCCCGCGATTTAGTGTTAGCACAGCAAACCGGGGTCCACTACCATATTTGTCATGTTTCAACGCGGAGCAGTGTAGAACTGGTCAGACTAGCAAAAAGCCATGGAGTTACTGTTACCTGCGAAGTCACACCTCATCATTTGTTGCTGGCAGATAGCGACATTCGTTCTGATTCGGGTTTGTTTAAGATGAATCCCCCTTTAAGAACTCAAGAAGATCGAGAGGCGTTGATTGAAGGATTGCTGGATGGCACCATTGATATGATTGCCACTGATCATGCACCTCATACCGTTTCTGAAAAACAGTGTGGTTTTGCAAAAGCTGCTTTTGGAATTACAGGCAGTGAAACAGCGTTCTGCGAGCTTTATACCCATTTAGTTACCAAGGGTCTTGTATCGCTTGAGCAACTGCTTTCATGGATGACTGTGAAGCCAGCCCATGCTTTTGGTATAGAAGCAGCAGGTCGTATTGCGGTTAACCAACCAGCTGATTTAGCAATCTTTGATTTGGCACAAGCCTTTACCTTGCGTGCAGAAGATTACCTATCACTAGGCTCAAATACTCCATTTACCGGCGAGACAGTTTATGGAAAAACTGAATTAACGCTCGTCGATGGTGAGATCATATACCAGAATAAGGGGCAGTAATGAAAAGATATTTAATCCTAGAAGATGGTAGCGTGTATGAAGGTTCAGGATTTGGTAGTGACTGTGAGACCACAGGAGAGGTGGTTTTTACCACTGGTATGACAGGCTATCAGGAAGCTATCACTGATCAATCGTATGCAGATCAAATCTTGGTTTTTACCAACCCCCTTATTGGTAACTACGGTATTACATTAGCGGACTATGAGTCGCTTGATCCCAAAATAAAAGGTGTAGTTTGCCATCAATTGGCCCGTTTTCCAGATAATTGGCGGATGCAGACAACACTTCCTGATTTTTTGCAAGCATATAATATTCCTGGAATACAAGGGATTGATACACGTGCTTTGGTACAGCAATTACGTCAACATGGGACTATGCGTGGAAGGATTTGTTCTTCAAAAGAAGCTGTTATGCATATCGCTCAAACATTGCGGTCGGTAAATGTGACCGAAGGTGTTGTGAGCCGGGTGTCAACAGTTAAGCCATATCCAGTTCCTGGATCACAGCGTAATATCGTAGTCGTCGATTTTGGGCTTAAAAATAGTATTTTACGAGAACTTAGCAAACGCGGTTGTAATTGTGTGGTTGTTCCTTATACCACTCCAGCCGACAAGATTCTGTCACTACATCCAGATGGTGTGCTGCTGTCAAATGGTCCCGGTGATCCATTAGAAATGAAGCAGGCCGTGCAGATGGTACGAGATATTCAAAGGGAAGTTCCCCTCATGGGAATTTGCTTGGGGCATCAAATATTTGCTCTGGCTAACGGGGCAACAACCTACAAAATGAAGTTCGGACATCGAGGATTTAACCACCCTGTAAGGGAGATTGCAACTGGCAATATCGGGTTTTCATCACAAAACCACGGTTATGCTGTACAAGCGGATTCCATCGATCCTCAAAACCTCTTAGTAACCCACGTAGAAGTGAATGATGGGACAGTCGAAGGTTTGCAACATAGGCGATATCCTGCCTTTTCGGTTCAGTTCCATCCAGATGCAACGCCCGGTCCTCATGACGAGGAAGGTCTTTTTGATTATTTCATGCAGATGATCGACCAGAGAAAGGAAGATGAACATCATGCCTAAAAGGTCAGATATTCATAAGATCATGGTTATAGGTTCCGGGCCGATCATTATTGGGCAGGCAGCTGAATTTGATTATTCAGGAACTCAGGCATGTCTGGCTTTGCGTGAAGAAGGATATGAAGTTGTATTGGTCAACTCCAATC
This sequence comes from Bombiscardovia coagulans, assembly GCF_002259585.1. Taxonomy (GTDB): domain Bacteria; phylum Actinomycetota; class Actinomycetes; order Actinomycetales; family Bifidobacteriaceae; genus Bombiscardovia; species Bombiscardovia coagulans. Next base: position 38,273 of record NZ_MWWS01000009.1, on the reverse strand, counting down.
CCGCTACCATTATGACAGATACGACTGTGGCCGATAAGGTCTATCTTGAGCCATTGACAGTTGATGCTATTTCTCGAATAATGAGGCAAGAATATCCTGATGCACTCTTGCCGACACTTGGTGGGCAAGTAGGATTAAATATGGCCTTGTCACTGGCTCAAACTGGTATCCTACAGGAACTTGGTATTGAATTACTGGGCACCACACTAGAGTCAATCGAACAGGCCGAAGACCGTGAAAAATTCAAAGAACTTTGCCAAGATCTAGGTGAACCTGTACCAGCATCACAGAGCGTGACTAGTGTAGCTGAAGCCTTGACGTTTGGGCAAGAATGTGGTTATCCAATAATTGTGCGACCGGCCTTCACCATGGGGGGCACAGGTGGCGGTATCTGTAACAATCCGGAAGAGCTAGCTCAGATTGCTAAAAATGGACTTGAGTTATCGCCGGTTGGTGAATGCTTAATTGAACGGTCGATAGCTGGTTACAAGGAAATCGAATTCGAAGTCATGCGTGACCATGACGACAACGCTATGATCGTTTGCTGCATGGAAAATTTCGATCCTGTTGGCATCCATACCGGTGATTCAATTGTCTTTTCTCCTTCGCAGACTATTTCCGACAAGGAATACCAGCAGCTACGAGATTGTTCTCTACGGTTGATTAGGGCTCTCAAGATTGAGGGAGGATGCAATGTGCAGCTCGCACTGAATCCTCATAGTTTCGAATACGATGTCATTGAAGTTAATCCAAGAGTTTCGCGCTCTTCAGCCTTAGCTTCGAAGGCTACAGGTTATCCTATTGCCAAAATGGCCGCCAAAATAGCGGTTGGTATGACGCTTGATGAGATTACAAATCCTGTTACAGGTACTACTTTTGCTGAGTTTGAACCGGCCCTTGATTATGTAGTGTGTAAGGTTCCTCGCTGGCCGTTCGATAAGTTCACGAAGGCTGATCGCACGCTTGGCACGCAAATGAAGGCAACTGGTGAGGTGATGGCCATTGGTCGCACAGCTGAGGAAGCCTTGCATAAGGCTGTACGGTCCCTTGAAATCGACCAGAAAGACTTCTATTCAAAGGAAGCTCATCAAGCTAGCGACGAGGATCTGGAACAGAAATTAGTCAAAGCGCAGGATGACAGACTCTTTTATCTTGCAGAAGCTTTTCGGCGTGGTTACACACTGTCTGATATTCACAATCTTACGAAGATCAATTCTTATTTCTTAGATATCGTTAAACACATTATCGAACTAGAACAAACTCTTGCTGATCATCCAGACGATATAGCAACACTCAAAGTAGCCAAAACTTACGGTTTTAGTGATCAAACTATCGCTCACCTTTGGAGGCAAGAGGAGGCTAGTATCCGGCAATTGCGAAAAGCGCATGGCATTCTTCCAGTTTATAAAATGGTTGACACATGTGCAGCGGAGTTTGCCTCACAAACGCCTTACTTTTATTCGACCTATGATTCTGTCAACGAAAGCGAAAAGTCAGATACACCATCAGTGTTAGTAGTAGGGTCTGGTCCGATTCGCATCGGTCAGGGGGTTGAATTTGACTACGCGACAGTACACTGTGTAAAAGCTCTGCAAAAAATGGGTTATGAAGCCGTCGTTATAAACTCCAATCCTGAAACAGTGTCGACTGATTTCTCTATTTCAGACAAACTCTATTTTGAACCCTTAACCTTGGAAGATGTGCTGAATGTATGCGATATAGAGCATCCAATTGGTGTCATTATCCAGTTTGGTGGACAGACTGCAATCAACTTAGCTGCACAGTTGGAAGCGCAGGGGATTCCTGTTCTAGGAACCAGTGTTGCAGATCTGAACCGAGCTGAAGACCGTGAACTGTTTGACCAGGTAGTTAAAGAGTTGGGTCTCAAGCAGCCACGAGGAATCACCGCCACTTCCCGAGAGGGTGTGGTTGAAGCAGCGGAGCAGCTTGGTTATCCCGTTCTAGTTCGACCAAGTTACGTTTTGGGTGGCAAAGCGATGGAGATCGTACATAATTCAGAAGAGTTAGCTGATTATGTGCACAATCATGCCAATATTGCAGGTAGTCACCCAGTTCTGGTTGATGACTACCTAGATGGTCGCGAGTGTGATGTTGATGCCATTTGTGATGGTGAACAGGTACTTATTCCTGGCATTATGGAACATATCGAACGCGCTGGAGTACATTCAGGTGATTCAATGGCAGTATATCCTGCGCAGACGTTCACCCCAGAGGTTAAACGCACCATTGCGGAAGTGACGAAACAGTTAGCTTTGCACCTTCGGTGTCGAGGTATTATGAATTTGCAGTTGATTGAACGTAAGGGTGAAATTTACATCATTGAAGTGAACCCGCGGGCAAGTAGGACTGTTCCGTTTCTCAGTAAAGTTACTGGAATTGAAATGGCTCAAGTTGCTACGCGAGTCATCATGGGAGAGAGCTTGAGTGACCAGGGATTCGAAGATGGTCTTGCTCCTGAACCTCAAATAATCAGCGTTAAAGCACCGGTCTTTTCCTTCAGTAAATTATCGGACGTTGACAGTTATTTAGGTCCAGAAATGAAATCTACAGGAGAAGTCATGGGAAGTGATGAAAGTTTCCCCAAGGCTCTCTATAAAGCATTTTTGGGTGCCAACATGCAAATTTCTGATAGTGGTAATGTTCTGCTCACCATAGAAGATCTGGACAAGGAGAGAATACTGCCGATAGCGAAGCGGTTCTCACAAATTGGATATCGTCTTCTCGCAACCAGTGGCACAGCGGATTTTTTGCAACAACATAGTTTGAATGTCACAGCCGTAAGCAAAATACATGCACCAGATGATAACAATATCCTGAATGAGTTCAAGAATGGCAACATCGATGTAGTAATTAACACTATGGGACATGATATTGCTAAGAACTCTGACGGTTTTATTATCCGCCAGGCGGCAATCAATCACAATATTCCACTTATTACGAGTTTAGATACGGCACAAGCCCTCTTAACAGCATTGGAAAACCGTTCATTTATAACGAGAAGTTTGTCTTAGGACAGTAGCTTATATGGATGTATGGCGTGGTGGAGAAAGAATCAGTTGTTGAAAGGAAACTGAACTGTGGCTAGGATATAAAAGTATATTGCTCGTTGCTGTTTCAAAGCGGTGAGGTCACTGGTGGGAATCGCTCAGAGCAGTATTGACTCAACACTTCCTGGTGAGGAGCCGATATGTATCAACCAGTAGACAGATGTAGGTAATCATATTCGACGACAGTGCGCATAGAAAAGGGCTCAATGCATTAGGATGACTAATGCATTGAGCCCTTACCTTATCGTGACCGAAAAGGTGTTTACTTACTCGCCAATCTCAGCGAAGTAGAGTAGGGTACGGATCATGTTTGAAGTGAAACCATACTCATTATCGTAGAAGGACACAGTGCGGACCAGCTGGTCGTCACCGGCATTGTTGACATCTGTCTGAGTGGCATCAAAGACGCCGCCGTGGGTGTCACCGATAATGTCGGAGGACACAATACCGTCTTCGTTGTATCCGAAGAAGTCCGTATCAGAGAATGCTTCCTTGAAGGTTGCATTGATTTCTTCAACGGTAACCTTCTTGTTGAGGACGCTCGTCAGCTCTGTTACAGATCCGTCAGGGACAGCTACACGCTGCGCGTGACCTTGCAGCTTGCCATCTACGGATGGAACGACCTTACCGATTGCTTTTGCTGCACCAGTGGAATGCTCAATAGTGTTGATAGCAGCAGCGCGGTTGGAACGACCACTCTTACCGCGAGGACCATCAAGAAGCATCTGAGTACCAGTGTAGGCGTGAATGGTGGTCATGAAGCCAATTCGAATGCCGAACTTGTCATCCAGCAACTTAACCATAGCAGCTAGGGAACCAGTAGTGCATGATCCAGCTGAAATGATTTTATCTGAAGGTTTCAGAACCTCATGGTTGACGCCGTAAACGACCGTAGGAGTGGCATCATCCTTTGCAGGGGCTGAAATTAGTACTTTCTTAGCTCCAGCGTTCAAATGTGCCTGAGACTTTTCAGCAGAAGTGTAGAAGCCGGTGCACTCGAGCACGTAGTCGACTCCGTCATTCTTTACCCAAGGGATGTTGTTGGCATCCTTTTCTGCATAGACGGTGTATTCTTTACCGTCAACTACGATGGCTGTGTCTGTTGAGGAAACCTCAACTGGGGTTCCGTCGTCGTGGCGGAAAGGACCTTGGGTGCTGTCGTACTTGAGAAGGTAAGCCAGCATCGACGGCGTCGTCAGATCGTTGATAGCTGCAACTTCGATGTTTGAAGCGTCGCCGCCGCGCTGCTGGAGCTCGAAGATGCGACGGAAGGCCAGACGACCGATGCGACCGAAGCCGTTGATACCAATCTTTACTGTCATTTATACTCCCTCATAGGCGGGCCGCTCATCGTGTAACTGTCACACGATTTCCGATACCCTGTATTGATAACAACTCTTATTCTAGTGCTCTGCCTGTACTTACAGCACATACATTGTGGCTGTGAGCGTGAAGAAAAACGATCAACAAAAAGTTTCCATTTGTCTGTCGGATATGTGTTTCTTTGTTTATGATGTATGCCTATAGGTGTGGTAGTACCGTTCCCAATCCTCCAACCGGAATCCGACGAGCACTTGGTCTTGGTCCACAAGGATAGGTCGTTTCACCAGCATTCCATCTGTGGCTAAAAGATGGAGTGATTCATCAACAGTTAGGGATTCAGGTCGATGATCTGTATCAAGTTTCCTATATGACTGCCCTGATGTATTGAAAAACCGTTTGATGGGTAGTCCACTACGTTCGAACCAGTCCTTGAGTTCTGAATAGGTTGGACGATTTTCTTTGATATCCCGTTCTGTATATTGCACGTCGTGATTTTCTAACCACTTACGAGCCTTGGCGCAGGTGGAACAACGGGAGTAACACATAAACAATGGCAGTTGAGTATAGTCCGAGTTCATCATGGTACTTTCTCAGGAAGGGGCAGTTGTTCTAGTTTATAAGGGAAGCGAAACCGTAATAATGTCTCTGCATTTTCAAATTCTAAGGTTTAGATGTATGTACCTTCAAGTGGCAAGATGTTTCAGTGGTAACATCTCCCAAACTCCTTTGAGCAGGCAGGCGGCTTTCCCATCTTGGTTGTGGGGTTTCAATAGGGTAGGTCAGTAACAGGGTTCCTGCGTCCACTGAGATTACTGAAGGTTGGCCATCGAGGAATTCGTTGCTAATTCCAGACCCCCGGCTCATGGTCATATCCATCTGAGCATGCTTAAGTTCATATTTGAGTCCCAGCACGTTCACTCCTTCAGAGGTGTCTGTAGCTGAAAAAACCGAAATCATACGATTTCCTTTCGGCTTCCAAGACGGAAAAGACAATGAGCCATTACTGACGGCTGTAACCATGGTTCCCTGCCCATGCAAAAACCCAATGCCTCCTGCCTGAGCAAGCATGCATAAGGTGGTCACATTGGCAATTGAGTGGTCTATCCGACCCCCTAAGCCTCCATAGATATGGAATTGGTGATATCCCTTACCCCATGCCAGCTTGAGGCAGGCTACCATATCAGTGTCATCCTTTTCTGCTGGTAGTACGATATGTGTACTATCACTAGTTGGCTTACGGCTTATAGAATCAAAGTCCCCAACGGTAAAGTTTGGATCCAGACCAGCTTGTTGGGCATGATCAGCACCTCCATCTGCGGCTAGCAAACAATCGTAGGAGGGCAGTGCAGTGGGTTCTGGGTAGTAGTCACCTGCTGCAAAGACTAGGCAAGTGCCGCCTGGTATCGACGCCTCGGTCATGATCTATCCTTCTCTTGTTTGGCTTTCTTCATCTTCATACCTCATAGGGTAGTTGTCAATAAGCACAGGCACCAGAATTCTTGGGTTGAAAGAGGAATAGGTGAGAGTTTGCAGAGGTTGTGTATATACGAAGATAGATAGCTGAATAACAGACGGTATCTGCATAGGAGAACGAAATGCTTGAACAAGCAAACACTCAGTTGGAATCAGTCTATATGGCAGGTGGTTGTTTCTGGGGTATCGAACGGTACATTCAAGCAATTTCTGGTGTTCGTTCTACTCAGGTAGGCTATGCTCAGTCAACTGTAGAACGACCTACATATGAGCAGGTGTGTTCTGGTAGTACTGATGCAGTGGAATGCGTCGAGGTGGTTTATGACCCGCAGATGGTTTCCTTGCGTACACTGGTCCTACTGTTCTTAGATGTTATTGATCCTTTTTCCGTGGACCAGCAGGGCAACGATAAAGGACGTCAATATCGCTCTGGTCTATATTGGCAACCAGGTAACCGGGCGCAGGAGACAGAATTTACTAAGGCATTGAGCGAGCTTGCGGACCGAGAAGGTACAAACCCAGTTGTGGAAGTAGAGGAGTTGCGTAACTTTTATGCAGCAGAAGATGACCACCAAGATTACCTTCTGAAGCATCCAGGTGGGTACTGCCATATTCCGATGGAAAAGATTGCCGGTGTGTCCAAGCGTCAGCATTTTATAGAACAAATTTGGGATTTGGATCCCTTGGCTTTTCAAGTTACTCAGCGTGCAGCAACTGAACGACCATTCGAGAACGCCTATGATACGAATTTCCGCCCTGGTATCTATGTAGACCGGATCAGCGGTCAGCCACTCTTCTCCTCTGCTGACAAATTCGATGCAGGCTGTGGTTGGCCTTCATTCTCGCAGCCCATAGATGCTACTGTTCTCAGCGAGCACCAGGATTTTAAATTGTTTGGTCATCCTCGTACAGAAGTGCGCTCAGCATTGAGTGATTCGCATTTAGGCCATGTGTTTGCTGATGGGCCTGCTGATACTGGTGGCTTACGCTACTGCATCAATTCAGCTTCGCTCACATTTATTCCTTTGGAAGCAATGGAAGAACAAGGGTATGGAGATTACATAAAGCTGGTGGAGCAGAGTGCTCAAGGCGAACACTAAATGATCGCGAACGATGTACACAAGGGGCAACTTATGGTGAGAACTGTGTTTGTCTAAGATCTTGTGGTACAGTATCACTTGCTTGAGCAATCAAGAAAGCGGAACTTCCCACCTGGAAGCCTCTTATGGTTTCGGGTTGATGAGAGTAGGAACTCGAATGGGAGCCTACAGGCATTAGCAGTTTATCCTGCTATGTCTCTGCCATGTTCATATATGGTAGTCTGCCTTCGGAAGCTTCGCTAAGACACGGAGTACTAGAAGGAGTCATCATTAGCGAAGAACCACGGATTAACGACGAGATACGCACCGCCCAGGTACGTCTAATCGGTCCAAAAGGTGAGCAGGTGGGCATCATTGCGACATCTGTTGCTCTCAACTTAGCTAAAGAAGCTAACCTCGATTTAGTTGAGGTAGCTCCCCAAGCAAAGCCTCCAGTGGCAAAGCTCATTGACTATGGTAAGTACAAGTACACTGAAAAAGTTAAGGCCCGTCAGGCTCGTCGCAATCAAACGACAGCTGAAATCAAGGAAATTCGTTTCCGCTTAAAGATTGACGAGCATGACTTTGAGGTTAAGAAGGGCCATGTTGAGCGCTTCCTGTCTGCTGGCGACAAAGTAAAAGTCACTATTATGTTGCGTGGTCGAGAGCAGTACCGTCCAGTCGGTGGTGTTGAGCTCCTCAGACGACTAGCAGATGAAGTTACTGAGCTAGGCAGTGTTGAGTTCGCTCCTAAACAGGAGGGGCGCAATATCATTATGACACTCGCTCCCAAGGGTAAGAAGGTGCATACTCAGTCTGAACAGCGGCGTAGGGGCGATCAGGCCCGAGCAGAGCGTCAGGCGCGTCAGGCCGCTCGCTTGGCAGCTAAGAAGGACGAACAGGGTGCTAAGGTTCAGTCCAAGCAAACAGCAAAAACTTCCATGAAGAAGATCACATCCAAGGAGGGCAGCAATGCCGAAGATGAAAAGTAATTCAGCCGCTTCTAAGCGAGTTCGTGTCACTGGCACGGGTAAGCTCATGCAGGCTGGAACCAGCATGCGCCACAATCTTGAGCACAAGTCTGCTCGCAAGCGTCGCGCACTCTCGCGTGATGCCGTACTCGCTCCGAGCCAGGCCAAGAATATAAAGAAGATGCTCAACAAGTAAGCTCAAGGCTTCTATCGCATCATCTACTGGTTAGTCTCAAGAATTTAGAAAGCTGAGGTATTCAAATGGCACGAGTTAAGAGGGCAGTGAACGCCCACAAAAAGCGCAGGGTCGTACTGGAGAGGGCTTCTGGCTACCGTGGTCAGCGTTCGCGTCTTTACCGTAAGGCCAAGGAACAGCTCTTCCACTCCTTTAATTACAACTACCGTGATCGCAAGGCTCGTAAGGGCGATTTCAGAAAGCTGTGGATCCAGCGTATTAATGCCGCTTGCCGCGCTCAGGGTATTACATACAACCGCTTCATCCAGGGACTGCGCTTAGCAGGTATTGAGTTGGATCGTAGAGCTCTGGCAGAACTTGCTGTACATGATATCGATACGTTCAATTCAATCGTCGAAGAAGCCAAGAAGGCTCTGCCTGCTGATGTGAATGCACCAGTAGCTGCCTGAAAATAAGCAGGTAGTTTTTGTCTGCATAGGTGACAGGTATACACATAGGCCCCGCAGCAAGCGGGGCCTATGTGTATACAGGTAGTGTGATGACGTAGCCTCTGTGGCATCTTTCCCAGTATTTTGTATTGTACATACTTATAGAATGAGTTTATGAGCGATAAGCCTACTGAATTCACTGTATTGGTCGAACAATTCTTGGTGCATACAGGGGTGGAGCGTGGTTTGGCTCACGCCACAGTGGCAGCCTATCAATCTGACTTAACCCTGTATATTAACTGGCTCCAACACCAGGGTCGTCAATGCCTTGAAGATGTGTCAAAACAAGATGTTGAGGGTTTCGTTGCCAGTCTGTCTACTGAGACCTCTTCTAGTAAGGCGCGGCGGCTGGCAGCTGTTCACGAACTGCATCGTTTCGCCGTGCAACAGAATCTCCTTACAGAAGATGTCTCCCAAGCGGTGAAGCCCCCCAAAGGTGTTTCTCGGCTGCCCGATGTGCTCAGCATCGATGAGGTTTCTCAGCTGTTGTCTGCTGTGTCTCCTATGAGCAGCGACGATCCCGTAGCTTTGAGAGATAAAGCTCTTTTGGAATTTATGTATGCTACTGGCTGCCGTGTATCCGAAGCTTCAGGTAGCAATGTGGAAGATGTCGACCTAGAAAATGGCCTTTCGCGGCTTATGGGCAAGGGGTCGAAGCAGAGGCTGGTTCCTGTTGGATCTTATGCTTGTCGTGCTATGGAGGCCTACTTGAACATGGGTAGACCGAGATTGCAAAAGCGAGCTAAGAAGGCACCGGAGATGAGCGCTCTCTTTCTTAATATGAGGGGGAAACGGCTCTCTCGGCAGTCGATATGGCAGATCGTCCAAACTGCTGCTCAAAACGCTGGTATCAACAGGCAAATTCATCCTCATACCTTACGCCACTCCTTTGCTACACATCTCATACAAGGAGGGGCAGATGTGCGCACTGTGCAAGAACTTCTAGGGCATGCATCTGTCACGACAACTCAGGTATATACCCATGTTAGCCCTGAAAAACTCATCGAAATGTATCAAACTGCACATCCTCGGGCACGGTAAGGCGTACAGTAAAATATACTAGTAGGGGAAATATTAGAGACGAGAGGTTGTGACGTAGCTATCGGTTCAGCAATATGTTGGTTTCCGGCAGTGCGCGCAACACTGATAGATAGATGTTGGTAGAGTGAGTGTATGCCTACGGATTTATTAGGTCGCGAATATGAGACATTCGCTGCCCCGCAACCACTGACGCAGCACGGCCCTGCTCGAGTTATAGCTATGTGTAATCAAAAGGGTGGCGTTGGTAAAACAACAAGTTCCATCAATATCGGAGGTGCACTCAGCACCTACGGCAGGCGTGTACTGATTGTTGATTTTGACCCTCAAGGTGCCGCTACTGTCGGACTTGGTATTAACGCCAATAGTGTCGAATCGACGATTTATACGGCCCTATTCAATCCTTCAATGGACGTCCATGAAGTGGTAATGCACACCCGCTTCGACAATTTAGACATTATCCCTGCGAACATTGACTTATCGGCTGCGGAAGTGCAGTTAGTTACTGAAGTTGGGCGTGAGCAAATATTAGCTTCCACCCTCAAACCCCTGATTAACGAATACGATCTCATTATCGTCGACTGTCAACCATCACTCGGTCTGCTGACTGTCAATGCATTAGCTGCAGCAGACGGTGTTATTATTCCTGTTGCCGCAGAGTTCTTCGCCCTTCGTGGTGTTGCCTTGCTTATGCAATCTATTGAGAAAGTTCGCACGCGCATTAATCCAGATTTGCAGGTGTATGGCGTGCTAGTGACCATGTATACTCGTACGTTACATTCAGATGAAGTTTTACAACGCATTTATGAGGCCTTCCAGAATAAGGTCTTCCACTCAGTCATTACTCGTTCAATAAAGCTTCCTGATGCCACGGTATCTGGTGCCCCCATTACCATTTATGCTCCTCAGCACAAGACAGCAAAGGAATATCGTGAAGTGGCTCGTGAGCTGATTTCGCGTGGTATAGTAGCTTAGCTGTGAATGCTACAAACGCTTTCTACGTAGATATAGACGCTTATCAGGGGCCCTTCGACGTTCTTCTGAACATGTTGGCTAATCAGCGTTTGGAATTGACTGAGATTTCTCTAGGGTCAATAACTGATGAATTTTTAGAATATGTACGAGGGCTGGACCTTGCACAAAATATGGATCAAGCGAGTTCCTTTTTAGATGTCGCTGCGGTTTTGGTGGAAGCCAAGAGTGCTGCTTTGCTGCCAGATTACTCACATTCGTCTGCTGATGACCAGACCCTGGAAGCACTGCGCGAGCGTGACCTACTGTTCGCTCGTCTCTTGCAGTACAAAGCCTTCAAAGAAGCAGGAAGTCGCTTTGGTGCTCAGATAGAGACAAACTCGGCTGCTCACCCTCATAAGGGGTCTGTAGACGCTTATGCACAGGTTTTATTACCGCAGCTAGAGTGGACACTGAGTGCTGAAGATCTTGCACGAATGGCTGCTCAAGTTATATCCAATGCACCAGCTAGTAAGGTTGCTGTAGCACAGTTACATGTGCCACTAGTAGATATACGGCAGCAAGTTGAATTAGTTCGACAGCGGTTAATTCGAGCAGACGGACAAAGCATATCCTTTACGTCGATTATCAGCGATGCGTCATCAACATTGGAAGTTGTAGCTCGCTTTCTTACGGTTTTGATTCTTTTCCGCCAGGGAAATTTGCAGTATAAACAAGAAGGTCCTTTCGCTCCCTTGTATGTGCGCTGGGCGTCAGCTGGACCGGATGAGGAAGAACTGCTGGTAAGCCAAGGAGATGTTGAGTGAGTGCTCAGGAGCAAGATCAATGTTCTACTGGGGTAGAGGTTCCACAAGAGTCTTTACCTTCAGTCAGTGATTATCCGGGGGGATTGAGTGCGTGTCTGGAAGCAATACTCATGGCAGCTGATCAGCCTCAAGAGGCAGCCGACCTTTCTCGCATTTTACGTGTTGACACGAAGGACGTGGAGGAGTGCTTATCTGAACTAGCTACACACTTCGCCAATGAAGGGCATGGCTTTTGCTTGCAGCATACTGCTCGTGGATGGCTCTTTGCCAGTGATGCTGCCTACCAGGACATCGTTGCCAGTTTTATTACTGATCCCCAAAGTAGCCGTCTGAGTCAGGCGGCCCTTGAGTCTTTGGCTATTGTGGCGTATCGGCAGCCAGTCACACGCGCACAAGTGGCTGGTATACGAGGAGTTAACTCAGATGGTGTTATTCGCACGCTGCTTGTGCGTGGGCTGATTCGGGAGGATGGCCTAGATCATGAAACGCGGGCGTCTTTGCTAACGACGACCCCATTGTTTTTAGAGAAAATGGGTATCGATTCAGTCGATCAGCTTCCTTCATTGGCTCCCTTCCTGCCGGAAGAGGATATGGCTGTTACCGAAATAAGCCAGCACCTGCAAGAAGATATACTGAGATAGATGCGCTGGGTAGAGAGATAGCATCTGGAACGATGACACCCATAGACAGTAGTGGGAACTGAACTGTCAGCTTATACAAGTATTATGATGAAGGTTTATCTGCTAACTTATTGAGCAGTTTATGAGAATGAGGTTTTGATGGCGGTACGTGGAGATATTCGTAATGTAGCAATCGTGGCTCATGTGGATCACGGTAAAACAACCCTGGTAAATGCCATGCTGCAGCAGTCGCATGTCTTCTCTGAGCGTGAAGAAGTGCCAGATCGGGTGATGGATTCAAACGACTTGGAACGCGAAAAGGGCATCACTATTCTCGCTAAGAATACTGCTGTCAAGTATACAGGTCCTGTTGCAGAAGAGTTGGATGAGCCTGATGGTATCACTATAAATGTTGTTGATACTCCGGGGCACGCTGATTTCGGTGGTGAAGTTGAGCGCGGTATCTCCATGGTGGATGGTGTTGTCTTGCTCGTTGATGCATCAGAAGGCCCCTTGCCTCAAACTCGTTTTGTCTTGCGTAAAGCTTTGGAAGCAAAGCTGCCGGTTATTTTAGTTATTAATAAGACAGACAGGCCTGATGCACGAATTTCGGAAGTAGTTTCTGAATCAACTGACTTGCTACTCGGTTTAGCTCAAGATGTCAGTGAGGAAGGTGTCGATCTGGACCTCGACTCCCTACTTGATTTACCAGTTATATACTGCGCAGCTAAGGCAGGAAAGGCTTCTGTTCATCAGCCAGCTGATGGTGATGTGCCAGACAATGACAATTTAGAGCCACTTTTCGATGCAATTTTAAAGAACATTCCTGCTCCACAATACGATGAGGGTGCACCATTGCAGGCACATGTAACAAATATTGATGCCTCTGATTATTTGGGTCGTCTGGGTCTGGTGCGTATTTATAATGGAACCCTAAAAAAGGGTGTCCAGTATGGTCTTTCTCGCGTAGATGGTTCGGTTGAGCATTTCAAACTGACAGAGATTTTGCGTACACAAGGATTGGACCGAGTACCGGCTGAAGAAGCGGGCCCTGGAGACATCGTTGCAGTCGCTGGTGTGGACGACATTATGATTGGTGAAACAATCGTTGATCCTAGTAACCCACAGCCTTTGCCTCTCATTCACGTTGATGCACCTGCTATTTCAATGACATTCGGTACTAATGATTCTCCTTTGGTTGGTACTGAAGGTAAGGACCACAAGCTTACGGCACGCATGCTCAAAGACCGGTTGGACCGAGAGCTTATTGGTAATGTGTCCATTAAGGTTATCCCTACAGAACGTCCCGATGCATGGGAAGTTCAGGGACGTGGTGAATTAGCTTTGGCTATTTTAGCCGAGCAGATGCGTCGTGAGGGATACGAACTCACTGTCGGACGCCCGCAGGTTGTTACGCAGATGATAGATGGCAAATTGAATGAGCCGATGGAGAGCGATACCATCGATGTACCTGAAGAGTATATGGGCGCAGTCACACAGCTCATGGCTGAGCGAAAAGGTCGCATGGACTCCATGAGTAATCATGGTTCAGGCTGGGTGAGAATGCAATTTACGGTACCTTCTCGTGGTTTGATTGGTTTCCGTACCGCTTTGCTTTCTGCAACTCGGGGCACCGGTATTTCCTCTTCTATTTCTGCTGGTTATGCTCCTTGGGCTGGCGAGATTTCTACCCGTCAAAATGGTTCCATGGTCTCTGATCGATCTGGTAAAGCAAGCCCCTATGCTATGCAAAAATTGCAGGCTCGCGGCAATTTCTTCGTAGGACCTCAATCGCCGGTATACGAGGGACAGGTTGTAGGTGTGGCCAATAAGCCTGGTGATTTAGACATCAATGTCACGCTAGAGAAGCATATGACCAATATGCGGTCTGCCACCGCTGATGTTTTGGAAACACTGACCCCACCTATTCAAATGAGCTTGGAAGAGTCCCTTGACTTTGCTAATGAAGATGAATGTGTGGAAGTGACTCCGGAATCAATCAGAATACGTAAGATTATTCTCGACCGTGATTCTTGGTACAAGTGGAAGGCTCGTCAGCGCCGAGCGAATAAAAAGAATCAGTAAATGTAAGATTCCAGCGGTCAGAGTTCATAGACAAGAGCTGCCTGTTTTCCTTATGGCTTTCCAGCCTAAGAGAAAATAGGCAGTTTTTTGCGTTCTCGTATCAACAACTACTGACTGGAATTACCAAGATCTTATGGTTGGCGGATGGCGATATGCTAGGCCTATGAGTGAAACAAGGAAGCCCAAGACTAGTCATTATGCCGCTTATATAGGGGTACTACTTTTGGGAGGTCTCAGTGGTATCGCTGGTACGCTCGTACACCGTCTTGGTGCAACACAAGTGTTTCCATACGGGATTATCATCGCCTTTCTGTTGCTGACCTCAAGCGCATATTGGGCTCGCTCAGTAGTTGGAGCTATCGGTATAGGGTTACACATTATTGGATCTTCGAGTGCACTTTGGCTACTGATGGGTAAAGGTCCTGGGGGAGACGTGTTGATACCTGTGTGGAGTCCGGCGTTTACTACATTTGTTGATCAACATGCTGGCATTATCTGGCTCTGTGGTTCACTCCTTGTGCAAGTTTGTTTGTTAATCCTACCAAGCCGCTGGCTAGGTCTGGATAAGTAAATGATTAAGCATTCATTCGATACGGCAAGCGAGCATCAGATCAATCGCGGTATGCAGGAGCTGTGATGAATCGAAGTACAAATACAAGTGAGGTTCAGCAGGCAACCTTATACTACCTAGGTCCTCAAGGCACCTTTACTCAGGAAGCTGCCGTACAAGGGCAAACAATTATCAGCGAGGCTATAGGTATCGAGTGCGAGTTAAAGGCTGTAGAACGTGCGAAAACTATCGTCGACTGCGTCGAGCAGGGTCACGGCTGGGGCGTGCTAGCTTGGGAGAATAATGTTGAAGGCACTGTCGTGCCGAATATGGATGCACTTGTAGACGCAAGGAAAGTTGCTGGCTTCTGCAAGCTGAGCCTTGATATTGTTTTTGATGCTTTTGTCCGTCCTGACCACGCAGAGTTGACTGAAATTCGTGCCCACGCTCACGGTTTGGCTCAGTGTAGCGGCTTTATTCACAAGCATCAGTTACGACCAGTAGCTGCCTCTTCTAATGCAGCAGCTTGTAGGGATCTCGCGATCAATCAGGTGGGGTTGGGGCCCTCCATCTGTGGCCCGCTCTATGGTTTAGATACTTTGCAAGAGGCGGTGCAAGACTTTCAGGCAGCACATACAGACTTTTTACTACTAGCCCAACGCGATCAGGTAAAAGAGCTCGTCCAAAAATGTGCGAGCCGGATTCGGAGTGAAAACAGGTTGCCAGCTTTTGAATCGGTCATCGCGTTCATACCACTTCAAACAGGGGCGGGTGTGTTAGCAAACCTTCTTGACCGAGTTAGGGATGCTGGACTCAATATGACCTCTTTTATGTCTCGACCAATCAAAGGGCATGACGGAACATACAGCTTTATTATGACTGTAGATGCTGCTCCTTGGGAGGCGGAACTTAAACGGCTTATCGTAGACGTCATCGATCGGGGTGTATGGGTTAAGACGTTAGCCGTGTTTCCACGAACACCACGTGCTAACCCACCTGTTGATCAGTGGATGCTACCAGTGGGCGGAATGACAGATACAGGACATGGCACCGATGATAATTTTTCGGGGCGGGCAAGGAAGGAACTTTTGTGGTAGATAATACACAATCTCTATCAGCTAGGCCAGCAACACCAATACTTACTTCCGCCCACAAAATTGCCGTCGCAGGATTGGGACTAATTGGCGGTTCTCTAGCGAGACGATTGGTTGAACGCGGCCGTTATGTTGTTGCCTGGGATATTGACGAGAGTCTTTATGAAGCTGCGCATTCAGTTGGCATACACACCGTTGATACTATCGAGAATCTAGCCCTAGGTAAGCCGGATGTATTGGTCTTGGCGACTCCTCTTAAGGCTATGTCTCATGTACTTTCTCGTTTAGGAGCAGTGTTACCTGAAACGACAACGCTGATAGATGTGGGCAGTGTAAAAGAACCACTGCGCAAGTCGGTGGTCGATGCGGGTCTTGCACGTCAGTATATTGGAGGCCATCCAATGACTGGCAATGAACTGTCCGGATTTGAATGTTCGGATGCATCTTTGTTTCGAGATGCGCTCTGGGCCCTCTGTGTTGATGACCACACAGACTTGAGCAGGTTTTTGACTGTGGCGGACGTAGTCACTCAAGGGTTAGGAAACCGTTTCATCTGTATTGATGATGAAACACATGACCGTAGCGTAGCACTGATTTCACATGTACCACATGTTGTGGCAACAGCCCTTGCGGCTCTACTGTCTGCTTCATCCGATAGGCAGATTGCCGGTGCATTAGCGGCCGGTTCGTGGAGGGACATGACGCGTGTGTCCCTTACAGATCCTGCACGCACTCAAGCTATGGTCGAGGAAAATGCCCAACATGTTAGTCAATTGCTCAATGATATATCCTTGGTTCTAAGCCAACAGGCACAACTGTTATTGGCAGCTGATCAATCGGAAGTACATGTACATGAAGCCTGTCAGAGATTAACAGCCTTTTTCGCGTCAGCCCAGCCCTACAGGAACTATAGAGCAGCTCAGGCACACCTAGAACTGCCGGCTGACAATGCATCATTGGGATTGCTTGATGTCAGTGACGGTAACTGGCAAGCTGAGCTGTTAGAATCTGCTGGTAAGGGACAGCAAATAGTTCGTTTTCTGACGACTCATCAGGCTCAATTCTTAGAAGTATCAGGCTGGTAACTTTTGGGGAACGTGCGCTCTGGGACAGGTTTCAGTTTCACTATGTTCTTGGCATCGATGGTAACAGTTTCAGCGGGACGGCTTCCATTTGCTGCCGGGTCTCGGTTTAAAACCAGGACATGTCTGTTCCAGCTGTGAACATGACCGATATAGTCGTTATATTTCATACGGTGGTCAGTCTCGTCTACGCCTGCCAAAGTTCGAACCACAATCCTAGCGCCAACCGGAATATGTAGAGGTAATTGCATAGTGCTCCTTTACTGCTAACTAGTATGGTACGGTCTACGGTCATCAGAGGAATTACGATTCAAGGGTGCAGGATTTACGGTGGCGAAGGAAAGGTTACCAAAGTGAGATTTGAGAGTGAGTTGTTGGCATTCTGCCAGTACTTGAATCGAGTAATGGGTTTGAGCGACAACACTGTACGAGCCTACCGTGCTGATGTAGATGAGTTTCTTCACCTGATGGACCTGCGTGGCGTAGATAGTTTGACTCATGTCCGCATCGAAGATTTGCGCTCGTGGATGGCGCATGAAAGTAAGAGTCATTCAAGGTCCACACTAGCGCGCAAAAGTGTGTCTATAAGAAGGTTCTTTGCCTTTCTCTATGATCGAGGCCTTATCGATCACGATCCCGCAGCTACCTTAGCGACCCCACATATTCCCGAGTACCTACCTCAAGTTTTGAGCGAAGACCAGGCTGTCCAGCTGATGGATACTGCCAGTAGTGAGTATCGGCAAAAACAAGATACAGATCACAAAAACCTTAGTACAGTGGAAAAGAAACATTCTTGCGTTCAAAAAACTGCCCTAGCCTTGCGTAATCGAGCTATGGTTGAGCTTTTGTATGCAACTGGCATACGTGTGGCTGAACTTACTGCTTTAGATCTAGATAGTTGGGATAGTGACAACCGTACAGTCAGAGTTATGGGCAAGGGATCCAAAGAACGAGTGGTGCCTTTTGGTGTGCCGGCGTTGAAGGCTGTGGAAGCTTGGGTGAGTGAAGGGCGACCAGTATTGGTCCATGAGAAACAAACTACAGGTGGTGTTCAGGTCGAACGAGCACTCTTCTTGGGAGCACATGGTCGCAGAATTGGACAACGACAGGTAAGACAAGTAGTTCATCAATTAGCTCAAGAGGCCAATTTGCCTTCTATCTCTCCACATGCGCTGCGCCATTCTGCGGCAACTCATCTACTCGATGGGGGAGCAGACTTACGAGAGGTCCAAGAGATGCTTGGACATTCTTCGCTGAGAACCACTCAGAGATACACTCATGTGTCCATTGACCAACTCAGAGAGCGTTATGATTTATCATTTCCAAGAGCCTAAGCTGTAGCAGGTAAATCGATGAGATGAGTTATTTCATTATACCGTCCACTTAGTGGACACTTTCCTTCTTTTCGCACTGCTATGTGCATAGTATGTACTCTTACATTCATGGATCTATCAAGGAGGTTGTGAATCTCACTTATTGGCAGATTTGCGTCGATGTTAAGTAGTTATGAAGAGCATAGAGGACACGAGGAGTTTCGTTTTGAAGAATACAAAGCAAAAGGTAATGTCAGCAGCGGTTATTTTAGGTGTCGTCCTGTCTCTGGGTGCTTGTGGAAGTTCTTCAAGTGGTCAACAATCATCCGCCCAGACAGACTCTGATGCGATTATTACAGCTTTTAATACAGAGCCGCAAAATTCTTTGATTCCAGGTGACACGATTGAACGAGGCGGCGGTAGACCCGGTTCTATGATGTTTTCTAAGTTAGTAGGTGTTACACCAGATGGTAAGTCTGTTAATGAGGTAGCTGACTCTATCACATCAAATGCTGACCGAACCCAGTACACTATTAAAATCAAAAGTGGGTGGAAGTTTACCGATGGTACTGAGGTAACAGCATCAACTTTTACAAAAGCCTGGAGCTACACTGCCAATCTAGCAAATGCGCAGAAGAACGCAAGTTTCTTTTCAATGATTAAAGGGTACGACGCACTGCAAGATCCTCATGTTGCACCTGATGCTCAATTAGAGGGGCTCAAGGTGGTTGATGACCATACGTTCATTGTTGATTTGTCGCAAGCGGATTCAGTATTCCCTGTTAAGGTTGGATACGATGCCTTTTCTCCACTTCCAGAGGTCTTCTATAAGGACCCCAAGGCGTTTGGTGAGCACCCTATTGGCAATGGCCCATATAAGTTCAAGTCTTGGGAGCACAATAAGTCAATCCAGTTAGTCAAAAACCCAGACTACAAGGGTCAATTTAAGCCCAGAAATGGCGGAATAACCTTCCGGATGTATACCTCTTCTGACGCTGCATATGCGGATATTCAGGCAGGTAATTTGGACGTGATGGAAAATGTTCCAGCGTCAGCAAGCAAAACATTTACCAGTGACTCAAATGTTCAGGCGTTCAACAAACCTGGTTCAAGTATTGCTGCTGTTTCAATCCCCTCACAACTCGATCATTTTAAAGAAGATAAGGAAGGTATTCTCCGCCGTCAAGCCATTTCTATGTCTATTGACCGTGAAGCTATCTGCAAGAAAGTGCTCAATGGAACCGCTTCTCCTGCTGCTGCTTATTCAGCACCGACTATTCCTGGGTACACTACAGATTTGGAGAACGCTGATAATATCAAATACAATCCGAAGAAAGCAAAGGAACTTTGGGAAGAAGCCAATAAAATTGCACCTATGCCTGCGGATGCCAAGCTGACCTTTTCTTACAATGCCGATGAGAGTAGTTTTAAGTCAGTCTACAAAGCTATTGCCAATATGGTTCAAACTAACCTTGGACTCAAGGCTGAAGACGTGCCTGTTCCAACCTTCCAGGAATACCGTGAAAACATCACTGCTCGTAAGATGACAGGTGCCTTCCATGCCGGATGGACTCCTGATTATCCCTCTGTTGAAAATTATCTTAAGCCTATCTATGCCTCGGACGCTGCTGACGGCAAGGGAGCAAATGACACGGACTATAAGAACCCAGAATTCGATGAAGTCATTAAGCAATCTGCTCGAGCATCGACTGATTCAGAAGCTAATAAATTGTACGCCAAAGCGCAAGGTATCCTGTTGAGAGATCTGCCAGGAATTCCGCTCTACTATCTCAATAGAACTGGCGTTGCGTCTCAGCAGACTAAGGATTTCACAATGAGTTGGCAGAATTATCCTGTGTATTGGATGGCTTCTTCAACTAAGAAGTAGATGTAACAAGGCCTTACCAGCAGGTAAATGATCTGAGTGCTCGGTAATCGGCCTGGTAACAGGTGGGGTTGTCTTTGTTTGGGAGACAACCCCACTTTCGGTAGTAGTGTCTGGACCCCATCACAGTATTCAGTAACGTACATGTAACATATTGGTGAAAATTGTCTCCTGATTAGACTCCCGAGGTTTGCTCGCTGTACCGACCCTCATTAAACCGTGAGCGAATCGTATAAAGACTGATATTCCAACAATTTGTTGCTTGTAGGTTACGACTTGGCGAAGCTTACAGCTAGTATTATTTTCTACTGCTCTATCGCATTGCAGTTGTGCATAGTTGGTTTGCACACGAAACATTTGCGTAAGAGAATAGAAGAATTAATTACACAGGCGAAATTACAATTTTCCCTTTGTAGTTGATCGGAGTTTCCGCTGAGGCACACAAAGCTTGAGCGGTATACCGAAGGAGAGAAACACAGATATGAAGAAGAGCCCTAAGCTCACTGCCATTGCAGCAACAACATGCGCGCTTACTTTAGCGTTAGCAGGTTGCGGTGGTTCATCGAGCCAGAGTAATGCCCCACAAGCATCAGGCGCTGACAGTATTATTTCTGTCTACGGATGTGAACCTGCCAAACCCTTGATCCCTAGCAGTACAGGGGAGTCCTGCGGTGGTAACCCACTAGATATGATGTTCTCCAAGCTGGTACGTTTTGATAAGTCTGGTAAAGCTCATAATGAGATTGCAAAAACAATCCAGCCTAACGAGGATATGACTCAGTACAAGATCACCATCAAGAACGGATGGAAGTTCTCAGATGGTACTCCTGTGACTGCGCAGTCGTTTACCAAAGCTTGGTCGTGGGGAGCTAATGCAAGCAATGCTCAATTGGATGCTTCATTCTTTGATAATATTCAAGGCTATGATGATGTACAAAAGGCTGGCACTCCAAGCGATGCTCAGCTGGCAGGTCTCAAAGTAATAGATGACCACACCTTCACTGTTGATTTAAAATCAGCTTCATCTACGTTCCCAATCCTCATTGGTTACACTGCGTTTGCTCCTCTTCCTGAGGTCTTCTATAAAGACACTAAAGCCTATGGAGAAAAGCCTGTAACAGTTGGACCTTACAACTTCAAGTCTTGGGAGCACAACAAGGGTATCAAACTGGTAAAGAACAAGGACTACAAGGGTAGTGCTGTTGTTAAGAATGGTGGACTTGAGTTCAGGATTTATTCAGATACAGAAGCCGGTTATGCTGATGTTCAAGCTGGCAATTTGGATGTTATTGATTCCATTCCAACTTCAGCCCAAAAGACTTTCCAATCTGACTCCAACATTAAGGCATACAACGAGCCTGGTTCGGTAGCACAGAGCTTTACTATTCCTACCTTCATGGATCATTTCAAGATGGATGAAGAAGGCAGACTCCGCAGGCAGGCTATTTCGATGTCGATTGACCGTAAGCAGGTTATTGATAAGGTTTTGGGCGGTCTCGCCATGCAGCCAACTGATTTTACTTCTCCCACCATTCCTGGATATTCCAAAAACCTCAAGGGTGGTGATACTCTTAAGTACAACCCCAAGAAGGCCAAGGAACTCTGGGCACAGGCAGATGCAATTTCTCAGTGGCCAGCAGACCAGACATTTAAACTCGCTTACAACTCAGATGGTGGCGCTAAGGATACCTACGATGCTATTGCTAACTCTATTAAGAACACGCTAGGCATTAAGGCAGAGGGTACGCCAGTACCAACTTTCTCTGAGTTCCGTAACAACGCGTCCCAGCGCAAGTACCGAGATTCAGCTATCCGCTCGTCTTGGCAGCCTGATTATCCTTCACCTGAAAATTACCTTAAGCCCCTATACGCCTCTTCGGCAGCAGATGGCAATGGTTCTAATGATGGTGACTACAAGAATCCAGAATTCGACAGCATGCTCCTGCAGGCTTCACAAGCTAAAAGCGTAGACGAAGCCAACAAGGTGTACCAGAGTGCAGAAGAAATTCTGCTCGTCGACCTACCGGCAGTACCTCTGTTCTATGCGAATGCTAAAGGTGCAGCTGCAAAGAATGTTGACGGATTCACTATGAATTGGAAGAACTTACCTGTCTACGAAGAATTAACAAAATGATTCTGAAGTAGTTTAGGTGCGGACGTTGGAGGTCCGCATCAGTGCAGACCTCCAACGTCCGTAATTGAAAGTGGTAACCTCCGCTTTCGCCAGCAGCAAGAACATGAAATATATATAAGAGGAAGAAGAATAAGATGAGGAAGTCTTCAATGTTTTCTCTCGTAGCTGCTTCTGCATGCTCGCTGGCTTTAGTGCTCAGCGGCTGTGGCGGCTCCGGAGACAACGGCAAGAAAGAGGCAGATGCTCCCAATGAAGCAGCCAGTACAGCTATAATTTCGGTTCATGGCTCAGAGCCTGCCAAGCCTTTGGTCCCGACGAATACATCAGAAACTGGCGGCGGCGGCCCGATTGACATGATGTTCTCGATGCTGGTGAGGTTTGACAATAAAGGTAAGCCAGTCAACGAGGTTGCCAAAGAAGTCAAGGCAAATGCTGATATGACCCAGTACACCATCACCTTGAAAGATGGTTGGAAGTTTACCGACGGTACTCCAGTTACGGCTAAGTCTTTCACTAAAGCGTGGTCGTATGGTGCAAACGTCAATAATGCTCAGATGAGCTCCAGCTTCTTCAGCGGTATCAAGGGGTTTGATGAGTTGCAGAAAAAGGGTGTTGCCCCAGATGCAGAATTATCTGGCCTAAAAGTCGTGGATGACAAAACCTTTACAGTTGACCTTGACTCTCCATCATCTACTTTTCCAATTCAAATAGGCATTTATGCCTTTGCTCCAATGCCTGAGGCATTCTTTAAGGATCCTAAGGCTTTTGGAGAGAAACCCATCTCAAATGGTCCATACAAGTTTGATTCCTGGGAGCACAACAAGTTCATAAAGTTGGTGAAGAACCCTGATTACAAGGGTGGCGTTAAGGTCAAAAATGGAGGTTTAGAGTTCCGTATCTACACCGACATTGAGGCTGCCTATGCTGACGTGCAAGCAGGAAACCTCGATGTTATAGACACTATTCCTACTTCGGCACAGAAGACATTCCAGACTGATCCGATGGTTCAACCTATTAAACAGGATGGGTCTGTATTCCAGAGTTTTACCATTCCTACGGCAATGAAGCATTTCGGCCCAGGTAAGGAAGGTACCTTACGTCGGCAGGCTATTTCGATGTCTATTGACCGTAAGCAGATTTCGGATAAGGTAACCGGTGGTCTAAATACACCTGCAACGGACTTCACAGCTCCAACTATCCCGGGTTATTCAAAGAATCTCAAAGGCTCTGACGTCCTCAAGTACAATGCACCCAAGGCTAAGGAACTCTGGGAGGAAGCGAATAAAATTTCTCCATGGGGTGCTGATGATGTCTTCAAGCTTGCATACAACGCAGATGGTGGTGGTAAGGATGTATATGATGCCTTGGCCAACTCCATAAAAAACACGCTTAATATTAAGGCCATGGGAGCGCCCATGCCAACCTTTAAAGAGTTCCGCAACAGCGTGGTTTCCAGAAGTCTAGTCGATTCTGCCTTCCGAACAGGATGGCAGCCTGATTATCCATCACCTGAAAACTACCTTCAGCCAATCTACTCATCAGGCGCAGCTGATGGTAATGGTAGTAACGACGGTGACTACAAGAATCCAAAGTTTGATGCGCTTCTTAAGAAGGCTGGAGCAGCTAAGAGTGTAGAGGAGAGCAACAAGCTCTTCCAACAGTCTGAGGAAATTCTTCTTGAAGATTTGCCTGCTATTCCTCTGTACTATTCTAGTGCAAAAGGTGCAGCAAACAAGAAGATCAAAGGATTGGCCTTTAACTGGAAGAACGTTCCAGACTATGCTTCACTTTCGAAATAATCTGCGACGGTAATAGCATACTCCCTGTTGGTTGGCTCTCTCAGTATAAGGGAGAGCCAACCAACAGATACCTATTATTTTTCAATTGAGGCGGCCTGCAATGGCCTATCTACCGACCAATAGTGGGCAAGCCGTCTTCACCCCAATAGAAAGTACGAACATGAGAAGGAACTCGTCATTGTGCGTCCTTGTGGCAAGTGCGTGCTCAGCGCTGCTTGTTCTGAGTGGATGCGGTTCTGCCGAGAATGACAGTTCGCATTCTTCAGCAGCATCCTCAGATGCTGTTATCAGCATTTACGGACCTGAACCAGCTAAACCTCTCATTCCAAGCGATACGAATGAAATTGGTGGGGGTAATCCCATCGAAATGATGTTTTCAAGGCTGGTTCGCTTCGACAGCAAAGGAAAAGCTGTCAATGAAATCGCTCAGGATATTAAACCGAATGCTGATATGACTCAGTATGCAATCACTATAAAACCTGGATGGAAGTTCACTGATGGTTCTCCGGTGACTTCACAATCCTTCACTAAAGCATGGTCATGGGGGGCTAATGCTGCGAATGCTCAATTAGGGTCATCCTCGTATAACATCATCAAGGGTTATGATGCACTGCAAAATCCTGGAATTGACAATAATGCACAGTTAGAGGGGCTCAAAGTAGTAGATGATAGAACCTTTACGGTTGATCTTGTAGCTCCTTCTTCGACCTTCCCAACTGTTTTAGGGTACACTCCGTATTCTCCGCTGCCAGAGGTTTTTTATAAAGACACTAAAGCTTTCGGAGAGAAACCGGTAACTGCAGGTCCCTACAAGTTCGTGTCATGGGAGCACAATAAGTTTGTTAAACTTGCTAAAGATCCTAATTATAAGGGTGGGCTTACCGTAAAGAACGGTGGTCTAGAATTCCGCAGTTACAGCGACACAACTGCTGCATATGCAGATATCCAGTCTGGCAATTTGGATGTGATGGACTTTATCCCGACATCAGCACTCAAGACCTTCCTTACTGATTCAAGCATACAAGCGAAGTCACAAGCTGGTCCTATTGTTCAATACATGGTCATACCAAGTGCCATGCCTCATTTTAAGGAAGATGAGGAGGGTAGACTGCGCCGACAGGCTATCTCTTTGTCCATCAACCGTCAGCAGTTGATTGACAAGGTAATCGGTGGTACTGCGACTCCCGCGACCGATTTTATTTCACCTACTATTCCAGGGTATTCTAAAAATCTTAAGGGCTCTGATGTATTAAAGTATGACTCAGCCAAGGCTAAAGAACTGTGGGAAAAGGCTAATACTATTAGCCCGTGGGATCCTAATGCATCCTTCACTGTTGCTTACAATGTGGATGGTGGTTACAAGGATATCTATGATGCCATAACCAATTCGATTAAGAACACTCTAGACATCAAAACGGAAGCTTCTCCGATTCCCACCTTTAGTGAGTTCAATGCGAATTTAGCTCATCGAACATTTACTCAGAAGGGGATGGCTTTCCGTGGAGGATGGCAGCCTGATTATCCTTCGCCAGAAGCGTATTTGAAACCGAAGTTCATTTCTTCAGCAGCTGATGGTCATGGTGCAAACTATGGAGATTACAAGAATTCCCAGGCTGACGAGCTTCTACAAGAAGCGAGCAGTGCAAAGAGTATTGATGCATCTAACAAGAAGTTCCAAGAGATGCAAGAGGTGCTTTTGAAAGATTTACCTGCTATTCCTATATACTGTGATAATTCAAAGGGTGCAGCTTCTAAGCAGCTGCATGGCTTTGAATTTACATGGAAGGGAACACCGGAATATTGGAATTTGAGTAAGTAGCTATGTGTAGTTGGTTCTGAGTTAGCAAGAACTCTCTACATCATTCGTTAAGTACACTAAAGATGGACCCAATCAACATCTTGTGCTTGATTTGTGATAATTTGGTTGGGTACTGCTGGTAAAGTGCTAACAGTATGTTCTATGCGGGCGGAAGAGACACGCGTATCCTGCCTCGCGAATTGCAAAGGAGAAAAAGCCGATGGGCAAATATCTTCTGCGTCGAATTCTGCAGATGATTCCTGTTGTTCTCGGTACGACTCTGTTGATTTACGCGCTTGTATTTGCATTGCCTGGTGATCCAGTTGCCGCAATGTTTGGAGATAAGCCAGTCAACCAGGCCGTAGCCGCTCAGATACGATCGGAATACAACTTAGACAAGCCATTTATTGTTCAGTACTTCCTCTTCTTGAAGAACGCACTGACCTTAAACTTTGGCAATACATTTGCTGGACAGCCAGTTATCAGTGTCATCGGAAGGGCTTTCCCAGTAACAATCCGACTAGCACTCATGGCTTTTGTATTTGAGGCAATATTCGGTGTTCTCTTTGGCATTATATCCGGTCTAAATAAGGGTAAGTGGAGTGACCAAATTATTTTGATTTTGTCACTCTTGCTGATCTCTATACCTACTTTTGTTACCGGTTTTGTTATGCAGTTTTTCTTTGGAGTTAAGTGGCACATACTTCCTGCTACCGCTGGTGTTGATCCAGGCTTTATCGATTTACTTATGCCAGCGATTGTGCTTGGATCAGTGTCGATGGCATCAATTATTCGACTTACCCGAACAGAAATTTCTACGAACATTTCAGAAGATTATGTGCGAACCGCTCGTGCAAAGGGTATGAGTAATTTCCAAGTTACGGTGCGACATATTCTGCGAAACTCGCTGATTCCAGTGGTCACTTACCTTGGTGCAGACATCGGCGCACTCATGGGTGGGGCTATGATTACCGAACGAATCTTCAATATTCAAGGTGTAGGTAATACCTTGTATCAAGCGATTTTGCGCGGCGAAGGAACGTTAGTGGTTTCTATCGTGACCATTATGGTAATGATCTTCGTAGTGTGCAGCCTCGTAGTCGACTTACTATATGCGGTTCTCGATCCGCGTATCCGGTACGCATGAGGGGTGAAAGTCAGATGACAGACATGACAGCGAACAGCGAGAATACTAAAACTCAGGCAAAGTCCATATTCTCTGGGTCCCTACCGGGACAGGAGAGATTTGTGGCTCCATTGGAAGAAACGCCACTGAGAGATGTTGACTCTATTGATGAGGAAGCACCAGCTACCAGTATGTGGTCTGATGCATGGAAAACTCTACGTAAGAATCCGATTTTTATCATTTCGGCTATCTTGGTGATCTTCATACTCTTGGTTGCGCTTTTCCCCAGTCTTTTTACCAAGCAAGATCCTGTGGTTTGCAACCTCGAGAATTCTCTTGAAAGCGGTAATGCAAGTCATCCATTCGGTTTTGACTTGCAAGGATGTGATGTATATTCCCGCGTAGTGTATGGTGCTCGTACATCAGTTTCTATTGGTATTGCTACGACGATTATGGTTACTCTGTTAGGCGGTTTTATTGGTGCTATAGCAGGTTTCTTCGGAGGATGGCTTGACGCTATCCTGAGTCGTGTAACTGATATTTTCTTTGCTATTCCAATGCTACTCGGAGCTATCGTTCTTTTGCAGATGTTCCGTACTTCAACGTCGATCTGGAAGATTGTCTTTACACTGACCCTCTTCGGATGGGTGAGTATGGCTCGTATCACTCGAAGTGCGGTGATGGAAGCTAAGAACTTAGAATTCAATACAGCTTCAACAGCTTTAGGATCAAGTCCAATCAGGAATCTTTTTAGACACATCGTGCCAAATTCATTAGCACCAGTCATCGTTATGGCAACAATGTCCTTAGGATCCTACATTGTTTCTGAAGCAACTTTGTCATTCTTGGGTATTGGTCTGCCTACATCGGTAGTTTCGTGGGGTGGAGATATCTCAACGGCTCAGAACTTGCTCAGAACGAATCCTTCGGTGCTCTTCTATCCATCAGCAGCCTTAGCGATTACTGTCCTTGCATTTATCATGTTAGGTGATGCAGTCAAGGATGCCTTAGACCCGAAGACCCGTACGGCGTGAGTGGGGAGAACAGTATGAGCGAACAAACACAAGTCGAGTCTTTGCAGGCTCAGTTGGCTGAAAAACAGATTGCTAATGGTCCACTGCTAGAGGTGAAAGATCTCAAAGTGGATTTCAGGGCTGACGGTCGTGATGTCCATGCTGTAAGAGATGCATCGTTTAACGTGTATCCAGGTCAGTGGGTGGCTATCGTTGGCGAGTCAGGTTCAGGTAAGTCCACTTCAGCCATGTCTGTTTTGGGCTTGCTACCTGGAACTGGCAAGGTCGTCGGTGGCTCAATCAAATTACACGGCAAAGAACTAGCTGGACTGAATAGCAAAGAATACGAACAGATTCGAGGGCAACAGATTGGTCTTGTACCACAAGATCCTATGAGCAACCTCAACCCGGTCTGGCGCATCGGTACTCAAGTAAAAGAAGCACTTGTTGCCAACCACATGGATGTTAGTCGTGAAAAGCGATCTCAGCTGGCTAAAATGCTTGCATCCTCAGAGGATGTAACGCTCAAAAGTCAAGATGATGAGTTGTTCATTGCTTCGACGGATTTACCCGGCCTGTTGGATGCTGCACGAGAAGCAGTAGTCAAAGCTGGTAAGGCAGATCCTGCTAAGGCAATGGAATCGTTCCACAAGGAGTGGGAGCCGGGTTCGGAGACACGATGGGGCGTGGCTAAGGGGCTTATTCGTGCAGGCGTTAGCGATGATGAAGCTTGGGCCATTGCGAAACAATATGTCAAGGGCTCCGATATGAACGACCGTATTGCTGGTTTGTTGGCGGAGGCAGGTTTGCCGGACGCAGCGACAAGAGCCAGGCAGTATCCTCATGAATTTT
The DNA here is from genome assembly GCF_002259585.1 of Bombiscardovia coagulans. Taxonomy (GTDB): domain Bacteria; phylum Actinomycetota; class Actinomycetes; order Actinomycetales; family Bifidobacteriaceae; genus Bombiscardovia; species Bombiscardovia coagulans. The sequence goes on along the minus strand of NZ_MWWS01000009.1, from coordinate 9,508 downwards.
CTGGTGGTATGCGTCAGCGCGCTCTTATTGCGATCGGCCTAGCATCACGACCAGATTTGCTCATTGCTGACGAGCCAACTTCTGCTCTGGATGTAACCGTTCAGAAGAAGATCCTCGATCACTTACAAGGTCTGACAGATTCCTTGGGTACAGCTGTGCTCTTTATTACTCACGATTTAGGCCTAGCCGCAGAAAGGGCTCAGCATATTGTCGTGATGTACAAGGGGCAAGTGGTTGAGTCAGGACCAAGCTTGGAAGTGTTACAGCACCCCCAGCATCCATATACAAAGCGCCTTGTGAACGCAGCTCCTTCCTTGGCTTCACAGCGTATTATTTCTGCCAAAGCTCATGGACATGATGCTGAAAAATACATGGAGCATCAGGTTAAGGGTGAGCAGGTCCTCGAGAAAAGTGAGCACATTATCTCAGTGGAGCACCTGACTCGTGAATTCAAACTTCCACGTAAGAAGGAAATGTTCAAAGCTGTAGATGATGTATCCTTCTCCATTAAGCGTGGTACCACTCTAGCTATCGTGGGTGAGTCAGGTTCTGGCAAGTCTACTGTAGCTAACATGGTGCTGCACTTATTGAAACCAAGCTCTGGCAAGGTAATCTATGAAGGCAAGGACACCGCAGGTTTCAGCTCGCGAGAGATGTTAGATTTCCGCCGCCATGTTCAGCCTGTCTTCCAAAATCCATATGGCTCTTTGGACCCTATGTATTCCATTTACCGGTCTATCGAGGAGCCACTTCGCATACACGGAATAGGCAACAAAAACACTCGACGGGCAAGGGTCAAGGAGTTGCTGGAGATGGTCGAAATGCCATCGTCAGTCATGGGCCGTTACCCGAATGAGTTATCAGGTGGACAGCGCCAGCGCATTGCCATTGCAAGGGCAATGGCGCTAAATCCTGATGTCATCATCTGTGATGAGGCTGTTTCCGCTCTTGATGTGCTGGTTCAGGATCAGGTCTTACAGCTGTTAAATGACCTTCAGGCGGAGCAAGGGCTGAGTTATCTATTCATCACACACGATCTTGCTGTAGTTCGCCAGATTGCTGATGAAGTCGTCGTTATGCAGCACGGAAAGCTGGTGGAACATGCTACAACTGATCAGGTGTTTGACCACCCGCAACAGCAGTACACTCGTGATTTGTTGGAAGCAATTCCAGGTGGCAAGTTGAGCTTAGGCATAGACTAACAGTGTATGTACATGGTGAGGTCGGTCTTTTGTAGGCCGGCCTCGTCTTTTGTTAGGCTAGTAAGGTAGTGCCAGTTCAGAATTGAGGGAATAATGGGATTATTTGGATTCGGTAACAAACGCAAGAGTGTAGATGGAGCAGCAGAGGGGAAGCGGGATCAGATAGACGATGACAAAAACGATGACTCACAAGAAGGTGAACTAGAGCGCGGTTTTTCCAAGGGTCCCTGGGATGTACATGATGAGAATGTTGTCGATTATGATGACTATTTAGATATTGGCGCACTGTATTTGCCTTTCAAACAGGGTATTGAACTCCGTATAAAAGTTAACAAAGATAGTGATGAAATACTTGGGGCCACTATTACTTATGGGGATTCCAGCTTAGAAGTCGAAGCATTTGCAGCACCTAAAACTATGGGGCTGTGGGACATGATTCGCCAGGATTTGAAAGAGGCTAATGCTCAGGCCACCGAAAAAGAGGGTGTTTTTGGCGCAGAATTAACATTGCCTGTTTCAGTAAAAGATAAGGTTCTTAAGACTCGAATTGTGGGTATTGACGGACCGAGGTGGATGCTACGCGGCATTTTCTCTGGTCCTGCGGCCAATCAAGGCGAAGAAAAAACTGTGCTTGACGAATATTTCTCAGATATTGTTGTCGATCGAGGAGAGGAGCCACTTGCCCCACGCGATTTGATACCCATGCATACACCTGTTACTCCTGCTGAACGTGCTGCTCAAGCTGCTTCTGAGAATGAGCAATCTACCATTCCAGACGAACCAAAGGGGCCATTTGATAGCGATCAACAAACTGAAGTGAAAACAACGCTCTCTCGAGGGCCTATGTTTTCTGAGGTGCGATAAAGAACGTGGCAGGACAGCTAAAAACAGGTTTATCGGCAATTGGATCAGACGACTTCAATGTCTACGAAGCTGTTGGCGGTGCCCGAGGGATAGCTGAGTCTGTCTTGCCTGGTTTTGTGTTTTTGCTGGTCTTCGCCTGCACCCGTCAATTACAATTGACAATACTGATAGCTGGAATTCTTGCGATTGTTCAGTTACTGATTCGTTTATGTCAGAGGCAATCTTGGCTAGGTGCACTGACAGGTATGGTGTCTGTTGCTATTTGCCTTATCTGGGCTTGGTTGAGTAAAGATGCGCGTAACTACTATGTCCCTGGTTTTATAGCGAATGTTGTTTGGATTGTAGGGCTTGGTGGCAGCTTACTGTGTAAGCTGCCTAGCATAGGTTTTATCATTGAGTACATCCGCCAGCCAGTTTTGAAAGATTGTAGAGTCTGGATTCAGCAGTGGCGTCAAGATGAAAAGCTCTATAAGGCATACTGGAGAGTGACGCTGCTGTGGTTGGTGATGTTTGTACTCCGCCTTGGAGTCCAACTACCACTGTATGTGTCTCATAGACTGACATGGTTGGGGACTACACGCCTAGTAATGGGACTGCCCTTATTTGCAATGGTGATTTGGTTTTCTTGGCTCTTTATTATTCAGCCTTACCATGATCACTATCATCCAGGTGAGTCCACAGAGCAACAGTAGCAGTTGGACGCTCTAGGAAGATTAGCTGAGTACATAATGCTGTTAAACATATGATGAGGAGATAAACTGTCATGCAAGTTACTGTCCGAGTAGAGCGCTATGCCGATCAAGGTCGGTGCGTAGGGCACATTGATGGACAGGTTATATTCCTGCGTTTCGCCCTTCCTGGAGAGCTTGTTGAGGCAAAAGTTGACATGCCCATTCGGAGTAAGCGTCGATTTTTAACAGGCGAAGTGACCAAGGTACTTGAAGCCAGTGCAGACCGAGTGGAACCTGCCTGGCCTTTAGCTGGACCGTTGGCTTGGGGTGGAGGCCTGGGAGGGGCTGATTTAGTACATGTGAGCTTGCCTGGTCAGTTGAAGTGGAAACAAGCCACTGTCGAGGAACAGATGAGCCGAATAGGGCATGTACAAGCACGTGTTTCTGTGCAGCGTCCCGATGGGGATGACGAGCTTGGTGGACTTAACTGGCGGACCCGCATCGATTTGATTGCCAATGAACAAGGGCTACCTTCAATGCGCCGCCGTGAGTCACACGAGCGCATCCCTCTTTCTGCCATGCCTTTGGCTACACGATCGCTCAATGACATAGCTGGGAAGCTGGGAGTGTGGAAGGGTGGATTTGAGCCCGGAAGCCCTATCCGTATAGCTGTGCCACAACACGAGGATGAAGAGCGGGGGGATAATTTTGCCCTCCTTATTGGTAACAAGGTCAAAGCTGGCAGGCGTAAACTCACAGAGAACATCCGCCTCGATGGACACAATTTTGTCTATGAGGTTGATGCTGCCGGCTTTTGGCAGATTCATAGGTCAGCTCCTCAGCTTTTAGCAGCAGAGGTAATGGATGCTGTGCAAACAGGTTTAAATACGGTCCAATCGCCAGTCATCTGGGACTTGTACTCAGGGGCAGGACTCTTCACTCTTCCTTTGACTGAACTCGCTGCTGATGCGTGTCTCTTAAGTATTGAAGGTTCGCGGATAGCAGTAGCGCAAGCTAGGCACAATGCTAAATGTGCTGGGGTGGATTCACAAGTTACAGCCCTGTGCGGAGACGTAAGCAAGACAATTGCTGATGGCTTGACGCACAAACACGCTAAACCAGACGCAGTTGTTTTAGATCCACCTCGCTCTGGTGCCAAGGCTGCTGTTTGCCGGCAAATTGCAAACTCTGGGGTGCCTTTAATTGTATATGTGTCTTGCAATCCTGCAAGTCTTGCAAGAGATACAGCTACGCTGGTTGAGGCGGGCTATCGTCTGACACATATCAAATCGTACGATATTTATCCCATGACTCATCATGTGGAGACCCTGGCTGTCTTCAGCAAGTAGTTCCTGATCGAAATATTTGATGGTTACAATACAGGCATGACTCATTGGCATGTCTGTATACGAAGTTGGAACTTTTCTCGTGGCCTTGCTGCATTGTTATGCACGTTGTCTTTGTTAGCAGCTTTGCAAGGATGCGCGCCTAGAGGTCATGCAGTGGGTGACAGCTGGAAGTCGGGAATAACTGCTGAGCATGACGGAACTGATCGCACCAATATCAAAGTTGCCATCGTAGCAGCTGCAAACAAGCATGACCGTGATGGTATCCAAGATACTAATACACGCATGTTTGACCTTTTAGAACATAATGGATTTACTGCTTACTATGCCGATGCTGAGGATGCTTTTGGTCAAGAACAGGCTGTTGCGGATGCTGTAGGGCGAAAAGTATCGCTCATACTTGTGGAACATATGGGGGAAGCTGACTGGTCAAAGAGTTTGAGGTCAGCTCGACGAGCTGGTATACCGGTAGTCTTATTGGGAGAAGGTTACCGTCTTCAAGATTCGACACTGTATGCGGCCCAGTTGTACCTAGATGAACAGTCCTCACACTCTCAACCGCTAGGGAAGGCCATACAAACCATTGTTGACGATCGTGAGCATCCTCGTAGGATGTTGGTGAACTTGGAAGATGATATGACGCAACATGAGCCTCCAGATCAAATAGAGGAGAAGTTATGAGTGGGCAAGTGACGCAGGAAACTGTCTTTCCAGATATAAAACTAACTGGCCTGACTTCAGCGCAGGTCAAGGAACAAGTTGCTGCAGGACTTGGTAATGTCACTCATGACCAGTCTTCTCGCAGTTTAGGCCAGATTATTCGGTCGAATGTTTGTACACTCTTCAATGCCATTATTTTCGTAGCAATGTTGGTGGTGCTCGTAACTGGTCAGTGGAAAGATGCTGTCTTCGGCATTATTATCATAATCAATACTGGAATTGGAGTAGCTACTGAACTCAAGGCCAAGAAGACCTTAGATAAGCTCTCAATCTTGGTGGCTTCAGACTCGTACGTGCATCGCGATGGGCATGATGTGAAAGTTCCACATGATGGGATCGTTCTTGGAGACCTGCTGTGGATCCGTTCTGGTGATCAAGTACCGGCAGACGCAGAAGTTATCCAAGATTGGGGCCTGGAACTCGACGAGTCCATGCTTACTGGAGAGTCGAAAACTGTACGAAAGGAACAAGGAGGTACAGTTTATTCAGGTTCGACAGCCATTTCTGGATTGGCTTTAGCAACAGTGACCGCAGTCGGTCCGGATTCATATGCAGCTCAGTTAACTGCTCAGGCTAAGGCTTACAAGAAAGTTCACTCTGATCTCAATGATGGTATAAATAAGATTCTTAAGGTGATGACCTTTGTGGTTGTGCCTTTATGTGTTTTACTGATTTGGTCTCAACTGAGAACAGTCGGTGGGCTCCAGAATGCTATAACAACTGGAAGTTGGAAGTTCGCAGTTGTATCTGCTGTTGCTGGCGTCGTGGGTATGATTCCTGAAGGCTTAGTGCTCTTGACATCACTCAATTTTGCTTTAGCAGCTATTCGGCTTGCCAGAGAGAACACTCTCGTCCAGCAGTTGGAATCAGTGGAGACGTTGGCAAGAGTAGACGCTTTGAATTTAGATAAGACAGGAACAATAACCGATGGCGGTATTGTTTTTGACTCGCTGGTTAACCTTTCTACCAAGGGAAAGTCACAACTGGAACAGGCATTGGTAGATGTTAGCCATGAAGAAAATATGAATGAAACAGGAAAAGCGATTGTAAACGGATTGTCTCGAGTGCAAGCAGCAGAAGTAGTATCTGCCCGAATTCCATTTTCTTCGGCCCGTAAATGGAGTGCAGTGAGGCAGACAGATGGTAGTAATTGGTATTTTGGAGCACCAGAGGTTTTGCTTGCTCCCCAACGAGGAGAGTTTACCTCGATAAAAGCTAGTGTTTCAGAACTCGCAAATAAGGGATATAGGGTTTTACTTCTAGCAGCTTCACCAACAGATATACAACCTGACCAAGATGCTCAGCTTCCTGATGACCTAGAACCTGTTGCACTGGTGACCTGTTCGGAACATATTCGAGATGATGCTGAAGCAACCCTTGCCTGGTTTAGAGACCAGGGGGTGCGGTGTCGTATCATCTCAGGAGATAATCCAGTTACCGTGGCTGCCATAGCTACAAAGGTTCATCTCACCGGAGGTGAACAACCCAAGGCCATGGATGCCCGAACGTTACCAAAAGATGTTAAGGAACTCGCTCACGTTTTGGAAGACGTGGATGTACTAGGAAGAGTTCTACCTGATCAAAAGAAAGCGATTGTTCAAGCTCTTCATGTACAAGGGCATACCGTTGCTATGACAGGTGATGGGGTCAATGATTCCTTGGCGCTCAAAGAAGCTGACCTAGGTATTGCTATGGGCAATGCAGCGCCAGCAACTAAAGCCGTTGCCCAGGTTGTTTTGGTTGATTCTAAGTTCTCACATTTGCCCGATGTAGTTGCTCGCGGTCGCCAAGTGATGGCCAATATGGAACGAGTAGCAGGTCTTTTCTTGGTGAAAACTGTATACTCAGCATTGATTTCAATAGGAGTTGTGCTCACCGGTATACCCTTCCCCTACCTACCCAGGCACATCACTTATATCGGTGCTCTTACGATTGGTACTCCGGCCTTCTTCTTGGCTCTTGCTCCTAATACGCGACGGTATAAGCCAGGATTCCTTAAGCGAGTGGTTGATTTTGCTCTACCGGGTGGTATTGCTACAGCCTTTGTTGTTCTATGTGCTGCATGGTCGATACCAGCCCTAATGGAGTGGAATGTTAGTAATCCTGTCCAGTTGTCACAACTTCGCACAGCATGTGCCATTATCCTCTTTGCTATGGGGATTCTTGTGCTGGCACGAGTGGCTAGACCTCTCAAGTCATGGAGGGGAGTACTTGTTCTCATATTTGCTGTAGCCGGTGTCGTTGGAGCGTATATACCGTTTGTGGCACACTTTTTTGCGATTGTTCTGCCGGCGGGTAGAGCTGCACTTGTGACCGCTGTCGGGGTATGCCTAGGCTTGCTGGTTATGGGAGCAGGAGTCAGTATTTCCAAGCTTCTGGATAAGTCGCATTAACAAACTTATACAGGTTCGCCCTCCCAGCAGTTACATTTGCTAGGAGGGCGAACTTAATGTGATAGTGATGAATTAATCACGCGAACCGAACAATTGAACGATGTACAAGAACATGTTTACAAAATCAAGATAAAGGTTCAAAGCACACAGAATCGAAATGCGCTCTATGACTTCTGTACCTTGGCTCTGGTAATTGGCAAACAAGGCCCTGGTCTGCTGAGCGTCATACATGGTCAATCCAGCGAAAAGTGCAATACCTAATGCTGCAATTACCTTCATAGTGGTATTAGACGGAGCCACGAACAACAAAACGACTTGGACGATGACTAAAGCAAGCAAAGCTGCAAAGAAAATAGATCCCCAACCGAGCAGATTTTTCTTTGTTGTTAGGCCAAGCATAGTTAAAGTAAAGAAGAAACCGGCACAAGTTAATAGGGCCACTAGTAAGACTGATATGGAATAACTAGCAAACAGTGAACTGAGGGTAAAACCCATAAGTGCCGCATATGCGTAAAACATAAAGCGGCCTGTAGAAGTCTTCATCTTCATCACCCTGGTAGACAAGGCTAAAGCAAAAACAACTTGGGCGACGCACAATCCAATCCAACCAATACTTCCAGTAGCCAGGACGAATCGCTCGAGTAAGCCCGAAGTGAATGTTACGTACGCTACCAGAGCAGTGACGATCAGTCCAAGAGCCATTTCTCCGTAGGCCCGAGTCATTGAGACACGCTCAGCATGCTCATATGCATAAGTTGTCTGAGTGGGAATAGCGGCTGTACCGTCATTATTAACCACGTACGGTTGTTGGAAGGGTTCATTAGTATTATATGACTGCTGTGGGTAGCCATTATTGTGGGGCTGGCGATTAAATGTCATAAGCTCCTCCTCTTACTGGCGAGCGTAAGTGAAAACTACGCACCGATACTATCTAGACTAGCTGCATTGTCTGAATAATGTCTGAAAATCCGCTCCAGCCGAACATCGGCCTAGCGTAGCAGACTCTACAAAGAGGGCATACCATAGATCAATAGGTCATCTACATCAAAGGTGAGCTATAACAGTAAGGAGATGCAGTCATGGTCGACAGCTATCAACAGCCAATGATTAAGTTGAATAATGGAATTTCTATCCCACAATTAGGTTTAGGAGTATTCCAGACTCAAGAGGGGGATGAGACGGTGAATGCCGTTCGGTGGGCTTTGCAAGCAGGATACCGGCACATCGATACTGCAAAAGTATATGGAAACGAAAGTTCTGTAGGAAAAGGGATTGCACAATCAGGGATACCTAGACGCGATGTTTTTGTTACAACAAAGTTATGGAACGAAGATATACGTTCCGGGCGCACTAGGCAGGCGTTTGAGGAGAGTTTGGACCGACTTAATACTGATTACATCGATTTATACTTGATTCACTGGCCGACAGAGGGCTGGCAAAAAGCCTGGGAAGATATGGAAGAACTCTATCAGGATAGGCGAGTGAGAGCTATAGGCGTATGCAACTTTGAACAGCACCATTTAGACGAGCTCCATGCTCTATCATCCTTAAAGCCGGCAGTGAACCAGATCGAATCTTCGCCTATCTTTGTTAACCAGGCTTTGATTGATTATTGCCAAGGCGAATTACGGACTGACGTTGAGGTTTGGAGTCCTTTGGGGGGTAGTGGAACTCACCTATTGAGTAATGCCGAGTTGACTGCAATTGGAAATAAATATGGAAAGTCTCCTGCCCAGGTAGTTATACGCTGGCAGTTACAGCGAGGAGTCATCGTAATCCCTAAGTCAATACACCAAGACAGGATTGTACAAAATCTTGATGTATGTGATTTTGAACTCACTGAAGAACAAATGATGACAATATCCGCTATGGATACAGGACAACGCGTTGGTGCAGATCCTGATAATTTCGACTTTTAGTTGACTCTTAGGCGTACCGCAACAAGCTGTCATGGGTTTGGTACGCCTACGAGTGATTGAGTTTTGCCTTTAGTGTAGTGGATGACTGGCCTGTATAGGTTGTTGCTCTCTTGACGATCTATGATTCTCTAAACGCTCATCATCGCTCTCCTGCTCTTGTGGGGAGCCTGATATATCCCTGTGGATTGACTGCATTTGCACTTCAATGTTTTGTAGAGACCTGGCACAGTCAAGAAGGGTCTGCGAGTGCTCAGCTAGTCGGTTATCCGGTAAGTCTGATTTATAGCGTAGTTGGTGTTCAAGGCTTGCCCAATAGTCCATGGCGATGGTTCGAAATTGCACTTCGACCGGAGTGTAGTGGGGGCCAGAAGTCAAGAATACTGGCACCGCGTA
>NZ_MWWS01000008.1 GCF_002259585.1 Bombiscardovia coagulans | reverse complement strand
AGCGGTAGTGGTTCTGGTGTATCGGAGAAATCATCACGAGTAAACACTGCTGGTAGAAGACTACCGTGGCTTGTATGGTAATCCCCCCAGCAAAGCCACGGTTGGTGGCGGGGGTTTACCGGGTTTGGTCTTTTTTCTCTTCCCAAACCTTGGTAAACCCCCGTATATCATTACCTAAACACAAGCATAAGAAAAACCCTAAGTCAGGAGTCTAAGAAAAACCTGAACACGGGTGTGTGTAAAACCTGGTCATGGGTATAAGAAAAACCCTAAGTCACAGAGTGAAAAACAAAACCTGATAAGGGTGTGTGTAAAGCCTGGTCATGGGCGTACGTAAAACCTCAACAGGGGTGTGGGGAAGAACCTAGACATGGATCATGGATCAGGGGGTGGTGTTTGTGTGTGGCTTGGTGTGGTGTTGGTAGTGTGGGCTGGCGTGTATGACGGGTAGTGGCAAGGGTGGAACAGGTGGGTTATCGGGTGGGATGGTGGCAGCGTGTACGGCGTGGTCAATGGTGGAGCGCGGTACTCGTGTTTGTGTTGGTAGCTGCTGGTGTGAGCGCGTTGGTGTATCCGTCAGCTGCTTCGTGGGTTGCTCAGTACGAGCAGTCACGCTTGATTGGTCAAGGGGTACCACATGAGGGTCAGGTATCAGCGCAAGAAGAGCAGCGTTACATACAAGCCGCGTACGCGTATAATAACGCGTTACATGCTGGTGCTGCTTACCGGGCAAACACGAACCAGCCATTTAGTCAACAGGGTAAGGATCTCCATGAACGGTACGAGCAGACCCTGCCAGCAGGACGCGGGTTGATGGCTCGGTTACAAGTGCCGAGTATTCGTGTTGATGTACCGGTGTATCACGGTACCAGTGATGCTACCTTGTTGATGGGTATCGGTCATTTAGAAGGCACGAGTGTGCCGGTGGGTGGTAGTGGTACCCACGCGGTGTTGACCGGGCATCGGGGGTTGGCTCAAGCGACGTTGTTTACGAATTTGGATAAAGTCAAGGTTGGTGACCAGTTCACTATCTCGAGTTTCCATCACGTGGTCACGTATCAGGTCGTGAACACACAGGTTGTTGAACCGGAACAGACTCGTAGTTTACAACCGGTTGAGGGTCAGGATTTAGTGACGTTGGTGACGTGTACTCCGTTAGGGATTAACACGCAGCGTATTTTTGTGACGGGTCAGCGAGTGTTTCCTACACCGGTTCAGGCCCGGCAGGCAGCGGTGAGTAAGCCTAGTGTTCCCTCGTTTCCTTGGTGGTTGTTGGTATTGGTAGTGGTGTTGGTGGCTGATAGTGGTTGGCTGGTAGTGAGTGTGAAACAACCAGGAAAGCATGGTTGGTTGGCGGGTAAGCGTGAACAAACAGGACACCAGCCAACCCATAAACCATCACACCAACCATCGCTCAAGCCATCACATCAACGAACACATAAACAATCAATCAAGCGATCACACCGGCCGAAACACAAGCTAATCTACAAACACCAGCCAACCCACCAACAACCAACCAACAACTAAAAATTGTCTTCTTCCACTACCGAAACAAAGTAACTCATTGATGGCAAGTCTCTTTGCTGAGTTCTCCCTAACTGGCGTTGTGACAGTTCAACTGCGATGTCGCTCCCGAACGAGCTATTGTCCAGAGTTGCCCTGCGTTTGTCCGGATTGAGGAGGTTGCACAGGTTGACTTGGTTGAACCGGCTGAATCGGTTGGACTGGTTGCATGGGCTGTGAAGGCTGGGCAGGGGCAGTATTTTGTTGTGTGCCTTGTGGTGAGGGAGCTTGCTGATTGGTCTGAGGCTTCTGTGGCTGCTGATAATTGTTATATGGGCGTTGGTAATTGTTATAACCGTAATTGTATGAAGAACCTCGTCCGGTTCCCCAAGTGCCATCAGGCCCTCCTATCTTGCCCTCATCTTTAGCTACCGGGAACTTCTCTTCCTGCATACCTTCCGTAGCTTTTTTCATATACTGAGTGAAGAGGTAGGTTGGGTAACCAGAGCCGTGAGGGTAGCCGGCGAAGTTAGGTATTTTTTGCGCAGAGCCGTCAGCGCCAGGGTACCAGATGCCGAACGTGGTGAGCACTGAAGGGGTGAACCCTGCAATTGATGCCGCAGTATCGTCATTAGCTGTACCAGTTTTAGCTGCTATGGTTTTTCCAACAGCTTTCGCTTGAGTGGCAGTTCCGTATTGGACAGTACCAGTCATGGCTTTTTGTAGCAGTGCAACTTGGTTACTGTTGAAGACCTGCTCGCCTACAGTGGATGGCGTGTAGAGTTCCTGGTCTTTGGAATCTGAAACGTTGCTGACGAGGTGGAGGTCGACTTTCTTACCCCCATTCGCAATAGTCTGGTAGCCCTGAGTTAGGTCGTATGCAGTAAGTGCATCCAGCCCTAAGGCGTCGAAGGTTGTGGAATCGTCAATCTTGCCTTCGATGCCGGCCGTGTGCGCCACTTGAGCAGTTTTTTTAGCTGTTACATGTTCGTTTAAATCCATAAAAGCAGTGTTAACTGAATTGGCCAGTGCGGAATACAAGTTGACATAGCCGTAGCTGATGTTTTCTGCATTTGCGACTGACTTGCCTACGCTCTGGAAGGTTCGCGGTGAATTTCCATTGAAAACAGTATTGAGGTTTACTCCGGATTGTATAGCACCAAGAAGGGTAAATACCTTCATAGTTGAGCCAACTTGGAAGTGGGCTTGGCTTGCATTGTTGAGCTGGTTCTTAAGGTAGTCATCGCCCGCGTAGAAGGAAATGATAGACCCATCTTTAGGATTGACAGAGATGCCCCCTACCTGTAAGCCTTCTGGAAGATGTTTGGCTGGGTTAGTGGGAGAAGCCACCTGATTCATTAAGTCTTGTTTGTCTTTGTCAATAGTGGTGACAATCTTATAGCCACCGGTATCTAGCTCATCTGCTGTGAAGGGGGCTTTTTTACCAGAGCTCAGTTCGGTGCGTACCATGCGTAGCAGGTATCCATTGGGGCCTTGGTAGACATTCTGAGGAGAGTAGTCAATAGTCTTTGGCATGAGGGCATCATGCTGTTCCTTGGAGTTGATATAACCATCTTCCTGCATGATGGATAGTACGCGGTGGAAGCGTGATTCTGCTTGTGTTGGATTCACAGCAGGATCCCAGGAAGTAGGGGCAGGAATAATGCCCGCTAATGCGGCAGCTTCCGCTAGGCTGAGATCTTTTGCATCTTTGCCAAAGTACGCCTGGGATGCGGCTTGAATGCCGTATGCACCTCTACCTAAATATATGGTGTTCATGTAGTTACACAAGACACCATCTTTATCTTCTGTTTGTGTAATCTTCAAAGCTAATATAGCTTCGCGCAATTTACCTGTGTATGAGGTGGTTTCGCCTAAGTAGTAGCGCTCAGCATACTGCTGGGTGATGGTGGAGCCACCCTGACGGGTGCCCTTAGTGACGTTATTGAGGAGGGCGCGGCCAATGCCCTTGAGATCAATGCCTGAGTCCGAATAGAAAGATCGATTTTCTGAGGCAATAATTGCCTGACTGACATACTTAGGCAGGGGAGTGCAATTGATGATTTCTCGGTTTTGTTCAGCATATGTCCCAACTGGTGTCGTTCCGTCTGAAAAATAGACGGTCGTTTTTTGGGCAAGAGCTTGTTTTTCTGGTGGTACAACTTCGGTAGTTACATACAAATAGACAAATGCGGCGATAGCTAGTAAGAAGAGGCATCCTATGATGCTAAGTGTCCACTTGAGAATGCGATGACGCTTGCGTGGCTTGCCATTGGGGCTGATGTTGGGGCGAGTTTTTAGGCTTCTACCGCCATTTCCACTGCTGCGGAGATTGGATGAGGCACTAGTGCGTCTCCGTTGACTATTGTTGGGAAGGCGCGAACTGGTATGCCTACCAGCGGAACCACTGCCTTTGGCAGGTGCAGAGCGAGTCTGCCTTGGCTGTGGAGGCATTGAAGAGAGTGACTTTGTCGCAAATGTCATAGTTACAACGCTAATAGCTGGGTTCGTCATGTTTGTGCTAAAGGAGTAAGCTTACATAATTTTTGTACGTTTGCCTGCTCTCTTCCCCTGTATACAGGCACGTGTTTGGCGAACTTGTTGTGTCGTATGTGAGATTTCTTGAGCATTTCAGTGTGAATATTTCTGGCTCATCGTCAGATACTCCTCCCGTAACGGTATGCTGGAAGTGGTATTAGTGATTATCAGAGGAGTTCGTATGAGCATCCGTGTAGCTATAGCAGGCGTTGGTAACTGTGCTTCGTCGCTAGTGCAGGGAGTCGAATATTACAAAGACGCGAAAGATGACGCAAAGATCCCAGGGATCATGCACGCCAATTTCGGTGGTTACCGAATTCATGACGTTGAATTTGTGGCAGCTTTTGATGTGGATTCGCTCAAGGTCGGTAAAGACCTAAGTGAGGCCATTTTCGCTTCGCAAAACAATACGTACAAATTCTCAGACGTACCAAGCTTGGGTGTAGAGGTCTTGCGCGGTCCCACTGAGGATGGTTTGGGTGAGTATTACCGGCAGATGGTTACCGAGTCGGATGCCCCTGTTGTCGATGTAGCTCAAGTGCTGCGCGATAAGCAGGTTGACGTTCTGGTTTCATACCTGCCTGTGGGCTCAGAGCAAGCTGATAAGGCATATGCGCAGGCTGCTATAGATGCTGGCTGCGCCTTCGTTAACTGCCTGCCAGTCTTTATCGCTTCCGATCCTGAATGGGCTCAGAAGTTCCGTGACGCTGGTGTGCCTATTATTGGTGACGACATTAAGAGCCAGGTAGGCGCTACCATTACCCACCGTGTGATGGCCAGACTGTTTGAAGACCGCGGAGTGCATCTGGATCGTACGTATCAGCTGAACGTGGGCGGCAATATGGACTTTATGAACATGTTGCAGCGTTCCCGTTTGGAGTCTAAGAAGATCTCGAAGACTCGTGCTGTTACTTCGATTGTGCCTCACGAGATGGATTCCCACAATGTTCACATCGGTCCTTCGGATTATGTGGCATGGTTGGATGACCGCAAGTTCGCTTTCGTCCGCTTGGAAGGTACCACTTTCGGTGATGTACCGCTGAACTTGGAGTACAAGCTAGAAGTTTGGGATTCCCCCAACTCGGCAGGCATCGTTATTGATGCTATCCGTGCAGCTAAGATTGCTTTGGATCGTCATTTGGCAGGACCAGTATTGGCTCCTTCTTCCTACTTTATGAAGTCCCCCGCTGTGCAGCATGAAGACAACGAGGCTCATCAGTTGGTAGAAGACTACATCGCAGGTAAGGTTGAATCCAATGCGGATTCCTTGAATGCTGATGTGCAAGCTGCCAAAGATAACGGCAAGGACGTTTGGCACGCCTGATGATAAGGCTTCTGCTAGCCAGTAGTAATAGGTGTAGTGGCAAGACGTAGCAACAACACATAGTAACAACACTGTGTAGTTAAAGAGCTATGTAGCAACAAGCTATGCAGTAATAATAGAGGGTCACCTGCGATTGGGCGGGTGTCCCTCTTGCTATATCTGCTGAACCTTGTGAGACTAGGTCCTGTTTTGAGTAGAGCTATGGCAATTGCTGATAGTCAACATCTATATACCGCTATAGTGCATATGGGCAGTTGAGGGGAAGTTGCTCAATGAGTAAACACTGTTGTTAACAATTCTGTGCTGGCACACGAGAGCCCTTGCGGTAGGAAAAGTGGTATTTTGCTTGATTACGGAGCTTTGTAAGGGCGCAGAGATCCGAATTATGGAGATCTGACATATAGTGGACATTTTGCGCGGTCGTAACATTGCTTTCTCTATTGTATGAAATCAAGTACATGTTTGCTGGTCAAGCTCAAGTACTTCATAAAGTAACAAGAGAAAAGAGAAAGCCATGGATATAAACAAGAAAATCTCTTGTTGGGTGGCTGTTTTCGCGAGTTCGGCGATGATAGCCTCTGTAGCTGCGATTGCATTCTCTGCGGAGCGTGCACCCGCAGTCCAAGCAGGAAAGTCCGTTTCTGTAGCGGGCCCTCTGGCAAAAAAGCTGCAAAATGCTAGCGGGCAGGTAACCGCCTTTATTGAGGTGAAGGAGACCTCTGGAGTTGAGCAAAAGGTTGCTAAGCGCCATCAACTTGATAGGCAGCGTTCGGTGATGTCCGACGAACAAAAAGAACAGCGGGCAAATGAAGATGGTCGTAAGCAAGCTCAAAAAGCACAGCAGACCTCTGATACTGTTTTTCAACAGTTACAGTCTATCGATCATCAGGCTTCAAAACTATACAACACTTCCTACAGTATTTCGGGCGTAGCAGTCAAAGCAGACGCAGCAGCGTTACGAAAGCTGGCAGAACAATCTCATCAAATAGTCCGTATTTCTTCCATTGCACATATGGTTCCTATGGAAGAACAGGCAAACTCAGCAACACAACAAAAAGTCCAAGAGCCTCAAAATAAAAATAGCGATGCGCTGCTTAACTCTATAAAGACGTGGAACCAAACTGGTAAAACCGGGAAAGGTATTAATATAGCTGTCGTCGATACTGGACTGGATTACACGCATGCAGATTTTGGTGGTTCTGGTAACGCGGCGGATTACAACACGGCCGTTGCGACAACAAGCAATCCGCTGGCTGATCCTAATCTAAAAACTAAACTTAATCCGGAAAAGTACAAAGGTGGTTTTGACTTTGCAGGACGAACCTACGATGGTAGAAACAACCTCAGTCCTGATCCCGACCCCAATCCTATTGATGGAAGAGGTGGTCATCACGGCACTCACGTAGCTGGTTCAACTGCTGGTTATGGTGTCAATACAGATGGCACACGTTTTGCGGGAGATTATAAGAATGTCAGTGCTGCTGACGTAGCAAGAATGAAGATTGGTCCAGGTTCAGCACCTGAAGCTGGAATATACGCGCTCAAAGTTTTCGGCGATAATGGTGGTTCTACGGAGCTGGTTGGAGATGCCCTTGATTGGGTTGCTCGGCATAATCTTACGGCAGCTTCGGAAGATAAAATCAGCATTGTGTCGATGTCATTAGGTGGCGGCTTTAATCAGACGGACGACCCGGAGAACAAACAGGTGGATGCCCTTTCCAAGCTAGGTGTTATTTCGGTAATTGCTGCTGGTAATGCTGATGATGTGACGGATGTAATTGGTTCTCCGGGAACTGCCCGTAGCTCTTTAACAGTTGCAGCTAGTCAGTCAGGAAAAGTTTTGCAAGATGCAGTGAAGGTAGCTGCTGGTCCTCAATCCATAATGAACAAGTCTTTGGCTGGGCAGTATTCAAGTTCTTACACCATTCCTGGCTTCTCTGTTACAGCAGGGGTGGCCCGAGTTTCTGATCCGAACAATGCTGACGGATGCAAGGCTTACTCATCAGCTGATGCTGGAAGAGTGAATGGGAAAATCGCCTATGTTAAGTGGGATGACCATGCAGTAGCCTGTGGGTCTCGAGTTCGTTTTAATCATGCCGCAGCTGCTGGTGCTGTCGGTATCGTCTTTGGTTCGCAAACGAACATTCCTGAGGCTGGAATCGCTGGCAACGATAGAATTCCTGGCTTCCAGTTAGTTAAGTCTGCTGATCAGAATCCTGACTTCCAAGCAGCAATTGACAACGGTAGCCTCCAACTCACTCTTGACGACAACTTACACAGAAGCTTAGAATCTGACTATTCCGCTGAGAAGGAAGACACTATTGCAAGTTTCACTTCGCGTGGTCTTCATGGTTCCTTTGACGGTACTATCAAGCCTGATGTTGCTGCTCCTGGTGTGGGCATCATCTCTGCGTCTGCGGGTTCTGGAAATAATCCAGAAGTAATGAGTGGAACATCTATGGCAACACCCCTGACCTCTGGAGTTACGGCTCTTGTTCGTCAGGCTCATCCGGATTGGAACGCTTATACAGTCAAGGCACAGATGATGAACACAGCCGATCATGATGTGCTAACTGCTGACCTTACTCAAGCATATGCTCCCATTCGTGTGGGAACTGGTCGTATCGATGCATACGCTGCTGTTAATAATTCAGTACAAGTTGCAGCAGATGATCCTGTTGTTGTCAGCGGGCAGTTTGGTATTGTGCAAGTACCGAAGGAAGGTATCTCACAAGAGAAGCAATTCACCGTTTCCAATACGAGTGATCAGCCTTCCACTTATGCTATTTCGTATGTTCCGCGAACATCGACCCCAGGTGTGGAATACAAGCTCAGTACCAACAGCATTACCGTAGCTGCTCATAGCACAGCTTCGTTTAGTGTTACTTTGAGTATCCCTGACCAAAGCGCCTTACGGCATACTCGAGACCAGACACAGACAGCTGAATTTGGAGGCAAGCATCGTTCATATGTCACTGATGCCTCTGGGATTATCAAGCTAACACCGCCAGCTGGCAGTCCTCACCCATACGGATTGAGAGTGGCGGTATCGTCTGCACCCAAACCAATATCTCAAACGAATGTTACCTATGATCAGACTGTAGGCAAGGCCACACAGTTGTCTATTGCTGGTCATGGTGTCGCACAGGGGTCAGGGGCAGAAGGATATACGTCCAAACTGGTACCTCTACAATTAGGCGTGCAAGATCCGGTAGACGTGAATTACGGTGTGCCGGGTCGAGTTGCTCAACGTAGTTTAGCCTCGGCTGATATTCGCGCAGTAGGTTATTCTTCCACGTCTGCGCAGGTATCTGATCCTTCTCAAGGTATGCTCTCCTTTGGTATTGTCACGGATAAGACTTGGAGCCACCTGGGCAATGGGAATCCAACGCCCATAGTAGAGATTGATACTAACAAAGACAGTCACGCTGACTATCAAATTCAGGCAGATACGGAAAGTGTGTCCGGTAAGCAATATGACACTGTCATTGCACGTACATACAAATTAGATGCTAATGGTAATGGGATTGAAGTAGTTGATGAGCAGCCTGTTGATGACAGCTTTATCTCGGATTCTAACCAAGTGGTGCTTTCAGTTAAACTCTCAGCTCTTGGTTTTACGGCAACGAGCACTGAGGCCCCTATAGGCTACAAGGTTTCGATGCTATCTGCTTACGCTATAAACACTAGTATTGCCGACACCGCCGGCGATGTGAGTACTGATGTCTTTGATGCTTACCACCCAGATGTGTGGTTTGGGTCAGCGGGTGCTAATGGCAACGGTATCTCCTTCTTTGATGATAAGCAAGGTGTCAAGATTCAAACACATGATCAGCAAGTGTCTCCAATGTCAACTCCGTTGGTAAGGAGTTCTGGTCCGGCTGCAGTGCTCAGCATTCACACACTCGGCATGGCTCCAGAACATGCAGATAGTGAATGTAAGCTGGACATCACTATGTTGCATGCCGTTGATGAGTCACGTATTCAATCGGCTATTGACCAGTTCTCTCAGTTGGATTCCAGTCAATATACTCCAGCTTCATGGTCTGCACTCCAAGCGGCTTTGGCTGCTGCCCGCCAAGCCATAGCTAATCCGGATTCGACGCAAGCCGATTTGGATCGTGCCTATGCTGAATTGAATACTGCCTACAATGGTTTGACTCGTACTTCGCCAGTTATTAGTAAAGATAAGCTCAAAGTTGCTGTCGAAATAGCTAAGCAGATTACTTCAGCCGACTTCACGCCAGAAAGCTGGAAGTTTGTGCAGACAGCTCTTGAAAAAGCTGAAGCTGTGCTAGCAGATCCTAATGCAAGTCAGGCTGATGTCGATGCTGCTGAACAGGCTTTGACGGCTGCAATGGCTCAACTTTCCAAGCCTGAAAAGAAGCCTGGTGAAGGCAATGGCGGTTCCGAGCCAGGTAGTGGCAGCGGTTCTGGGTCCAGTACTCTCAAACCTGGAAACGAAGCTGGCAAGAGTCAAGCAGTACCGTCAGGATCGAATACTATCAATCCGACCTCAATGAGTAGTCCCAATGCTATCAACCCGATTTCAACCAGTAGTACCAATACTGGTACAGGGTCAGCTAGTGGCTTGTCTACAACAGGCGCAAGAGTTGATGTCATAGTTGTTTGTGCTCTGGTTTGTACTCTGGCAGCAAGTTGTCTGTACTTTGGTAGCCGTTCTCAAAAGTCAGTATATGGCATGCACATAAAAAGCTAAGACCTGATTGGATGGGAACGATCTGGTGAGATCATAACAAGCCCGTATGCTCCGAGGAATGTACTTCCTCGGAGCATACGGGCTTTTATGTACCTGCAAGCTATTGCTGTAATCAGTTCTTCAGCATGGGCTCAATCTGCTTGTCGAAAGCAATCAAGGCGGAGTTAATGACTTGATGCATATCGTAGTAGGCATAGGTACCCAAGCGTCCACCGAAAACTACCTGAGGCTGCTGCTCAGTAAGCTCTTTGTACTGGCTGTAGAGAGAACGGTCAGCAGCTGTGTTGATGGGGTAGTAGGGCTCGTCCCCTTTACGGGCGAAGCGAGAATATTCTTCCCATACGACAGTGCGCTCATGGTTGAGTTGGTCATACCGTTCTGGGTTGAAATTTTTAAATTCAATGGCTCGGGTGTAAGGCACATCTGGGTCAGAAAAATTCATAACAGGGCAACCAAAGTGGTCATCTTCGTTATATCGCTGCTCCTTAAAGTAGACCGTGCGCCACTGTAATTCACCTAGCTGGTAATCGAAGTAGCGGTCAACTGGTCCGGTGTAGACGACCGGTACTTGTCCCACCAAAGCGTCACGGTTCCACGGTTGGCTTGGGTCGAAGAAGTCAGTGGACAAACTGACGCTAATGCGAGGGTCGTCAATCATGCGTTCAAACCAGGCTGTATAGCCATCTTTAGGTAGGCCTTCCCAAGTGTCTTTGAAATAGTGATTATCGTAATTAAAGCGCACTGGCAACCGCTTAATAATGGAAGCAGGTAGCTCGCTGGGATCTGTCTGCCACTGCTTTGCTGTGTAATTTTTAATGAAGGCCTCATACAGGGGACGACCAATGAGTGAAATACCCTGATCATTGAGATTTTCTGGATCAGTACCAGCTAGCTCGCCAGCCTGTTCAGCAATGACATTACGCGCCTGCTCTGGCGTGTAGTGGGAATGGAAAAACTGGTTGATGGTACCGAGGTTGATGGGTAAGGGGAAGACCTCACCGTTGTGGGTGGTGTAGACGCGATGTGTGTAATGAGTAAACTCGGTAAAGCGGTTGACGTATTCCCAGACCTTAGCGTTGGAGGTGTGGAAGAGGTGGGCGCCATACTGGTGGATTTCTGCCCCAGTTTCTTCATCTTTGTAGGAATATGCATTTCCACCGATATGGTCGCGAACATCAATAATGTGCACTCGCGCACCAGTTTTTTCAACTGCTTGTTGGGCCACGGTCAGTCCAAAAAGCCCTGCTCCCACAACAACTAAATCCGCGTCCATAACCTTGCTCCAGATGTTCTTGCCTGATATCTCTTGCTTATCTTACCAATCCTTGCTCGTAAAACCAGGAACAATGAGGTAAAGATAGCGTAATTGTGGAAGAATGCGGTGTTCACACTGGGGGTTTCACAGCTGAGTAATCAGGGAAGTCGCACTTTCGGCGGACCTCTTGCTATGCTGGTTGGCGCCGGAATGTGGGGCAAAGTTCCCGCTGGCTACAGAAGGAGCAGACAGGCATGATCCCTTCAGAAGTATTCGATTACGAAGACGTGCAGCTTATTCCTAATAAGTGCGTTATTGAGAGCCGGTCCGAGGCCGATACCTCTGTCCAATTTGGCCCTCAAACCTTTAAGATACCGGTTGTACCAGCCAACATGGAGACGGTTATCAACGAGGAATTAGCTCAATGGCTGGCTGAAAATGGATACTTTTATGTAATGCATCGTTTTGAGCCAGAACGTCGGTTGGGCTTCATAGAGCGTATGCATGAACGAGGTCTTTACGCTTCTATTAGCGTTGGTGTGAAGCAGAGTGAACATGATTTTATAGATGAACTCGCTGCTGCTGGACAGGTTCCGGAGTACGTTACGATCGATATTGCTCACGGTCATTCCGACTCAGTGATTCGCATGATTGCCCACTTGAAGCAGGCTTTACCTGGTGCTTTTGTCATTGCAGGCAATGTAGGGACGCCTGAAGCAGTTCGCGAACTAGAAAATGCTGGCGCTGATGCTACCAAGGTTGGAATTGGTCCGGGCAAGGCATGTATTACTAAACTCAAGACTGGTTTTGGAACGGGAGGCTGGCAGCTTGCTGCGGTGAGATTATGTGCCAAGGCAGCCCGTAAGCCCGTTATTGCTGACGGCGGTATTCGTTATAACGGTGATATTGCCAAGTCTATTCGTTTTGGTGCGACCATGGTTATGGTTGGCTCCCTCCTAGCTGGTCACGAGGAGTCACCAGGAGGCAAAATTACCATTGAAGGCAAGACCTACAAGCAGTATTGGGGTTCGGCCTCGGAAAAGCAAAAAGGTGCCTACCGTAATGTGGAAGGCAAACAAATGTTAATTCCTTACCGTGGTTCTATTGCTGATACGTTGCAAGAGATCAGACAAGATTTGCAGTCTTCTATCTCTTATGCTGGCGGGCAGAAGCTTATGGACATTCGTCACGTGGACTACGTCATAGTTAACAACTCAGTGTTGAACGGCGACAATTACTGATTTCTGTGCTGGCTGGATTATTACGAGGAAAAACATTCCGCACTCGCAAATATCCGCGCACACCGCTACTATAGAAAGTGCTCTCACGTGGCGTTATGTCACCCAATCCCCCCAGGGCAGGAATGCAGCAAGGGTAAGTGGCCTCTGACGGGTGCGTGAGAGTTTTCTATTACGTGCTTTACACTTTCCAATGACGAGTACATAGTGTTGCTACCCCTCCTTATGCTTTTTGTTGAATAGGAATTCGTGGGTAGTAGATAGAGTTTTGAGATATGACAAATCCGTATGGCAGTGGCTGGAGTGATCAGGGTGCATCCGTAGACAAGGGTGGCACTCAGGCGGCTTTACAGGACTTGCAGAATCTGGCGAATGCTGGAGATCTGACAGCGACCCAAGAGATGGAAGACATGCAGGACATGGACCCTCTGATTGGGCGACCCCGTGCTTCTTCTTGGATAGCTTGCCTTATTGCTGGTCTTATGATGGTTGCGGCGGCTATGGGACTGTGGTGGTTGAGTGCTTATACAGTTGCAGGCCAAGAGTACGAGGATGAAGTCTACCGGAATTTTGCGGGGTATGTGTCCCAGGTTCCTCTTTTGAAGAGCATGCTGGGCGTATTCGTTATCAGCAAACTTACCATCGGTATCTGCTCTGTTGTTGCTCTAGGCTCATATGTCATAGCGGCCTTACGGAAGCGTTGGTGGTTGTTAGGACAAGTGCTGATTTACTCTGTCGTTGCATGTGGACTTCAGTTCTTACTCAAGATGACTCTGCCTCATCCTCACATTGTTGATATTGAGGCTATGCAAGGTAATTCTGCTCCTTCAGGTCACACGATGCTTGCGGTTACAGCTGCAATCATATTAGTCTGTGTTGTGCCGCGTGCATGGAGAGCTTTAAGTGCTGTTTTCGGTTTGCTGCTGACACTTGCTGTAGGGTGTTCTGTTATTGACGGTCGCTGGCATCGCCCAACAGATGTGGTGATGGCTATTCTCATTTCTGGAGCTCTAGCGCTCTTCATGCTAGCGTTTACTAGGGCTTCAGGTATGGATGACATAGGAACCCGATACTCGTCTGCTAGTGTGCAAGTTGTTTCAACAGTTTTGCTCACAGCAGGTATTCTTGGTTGCTGCTACGGGGCTTTTGTTGTGTGGCAGATGGTTGCTGGTCTACAAATGGGTGCACGTTGGACTTTTTACGGCGCGCACGTATCTGCGGTGGTGTTTATTGCTTCCTCGGCTGCTATCGTCTTTGGAACTGTGCTAGCCTTACGGCAAGTGACAGCTTCGCCTCTGTCTAAGATTGGTCTGTTGGGTGCGCCACCCACACCTCCGGGTAAGGTGTAAGACTGTGTCGTGTGGCGGTTGGCCACTGTTGGTGAGTAAGATACGAGCGTAAGCGTATATAAAAGGAGAAGCCATGGCAAACGGCAACAAGCTCGTCATCGTGGAGTCACCTACCAAGGCAAAGAAAATAGGTGGGTACCTTGGTCCTGGCTACACGGTTATGGCCTCGGTCGGGCATATTCGCGACTTAGCCAAGCCTTCACAAATTCCGGCTTCGCAAAAGGAACATTTTGGAAAATTCGGGGTTGATGTAGACCACGATTTCAAGCCCTATTACATAGTCGACAGCAATAAAACGAAAACAGTTGCTGGCCTTAAGCAGGCATTGAAAAATGCTGATGAACTCTATCTGGCAACTGATGAGGACCGTGAGGGAGAGGCTATTGCCTGGCATCTCGTGCAAACGTTGAAGCCAAAAGTTCCTGTTAAGCGCATGGTCTTTCATGAGATTACGCCTGAAGCTATTCAAGATTCTTTGCACCACACGCGAGATGTGGACTCCAACATGGTGGTGGCACAAGAGACCCGACGCGTGCTTGACCGCTTGTATGGCTATGAATTGTCTCCTGTCCTGTGGCGTAAGGTTGGCCCAGGATTATCTGCAGGCCGTGTGCAGTCAGTGGCCACACGACTCATTGTGGAGCGGGAGCGGGAGCGTATTGCCTTCGTTCGAGCACCTTATTGGGATTTGCAGGCAACGCTTGCTGTAAGCAGTGATCTAGCAGAATCGGGAAAAGAGACTTTCCAAGCTCGTATGGTAGAGCTGGGCGGTAAACGTTTGGCTGTGTCCAAAGATTTCACCGCTGAAGGGAAGTTGACTGACTCTGCAAGCAAGGATAAGGTTGTTCAGCTTGATGAACAGCTGGCTAGTAAGTTGGCAGATGAACTTAAGGATGCGGACTTTACTGTTGCCGGTTTGGAAACTCGTCCATATCGGCGTAGGCCACAACCGCCGTTTACGACCTCAACTATGCAACAAGCTGCGGGTAATCGCTTGGGTATGAGTTCGCGAGCCAGTATGCGGGCGGCCCAGAGTCTGTATGAAAATGGTTACATTACGTATATGCGAACCGATTCAGTCACGCTGTCTCAGCAGGCAATCACAGCTGCCCGTCAGAGTGTGGAGGAAGTATATGGTAAGCAGTACCTGGCTGAGGGGCCTAAGCAGTATGCCACGAAAACCGCTGGTGCTCAAGAGGCTCACGAATGCATTCGTCCTGCTGGATCGCACTTCCGTACACCGCAAGAGCTAGCGGCAACACTGCCACCAGATCAGTTAAAACTCTACACGTTAATTTGGCAGCGTACACTCGCTTCCCAGATGGCAGATGCTACTGGTTCTACAGCTACAGTTCGTATTAGTGCCCCCACGCAGAGTCGGGGAGAGTCTATCTTCCAGGCCTCCGGTACGGTTATTGAATTTCCTGGTTTTATGAAAGCTATGGGGTACGCTAGTGACCCTGCTAAGGGTGCCCAGGAAGATGGGTCTTTGCCGCAGATGAGCCAATCTGAGCAACTCAAGGCCAGCGCAGTCGAACCTGAAGGGCATGAGACTCAACCACCTGCTCGATATACTGAAGCTTCTCTTGTGAAGACATTGGAGGCTAAGGAAATCGGTCGTCCTTCAACCTATGCTTCGATTATTTCGACCATCATTGATCGTGGCTATGTGTATGAGCGTGGTAGGGCCTTGATTCCTTCTTGGCTGGCTTTTTCAGTCATTAAGCTGCTGGAGACAAACTTCCCCCAATACGTGGATTATCACTTCACGGCGCTCATGGAAAACGGCCTTGACCAAATTGCTCACGGTGAAGAGACTGGTAAGGAGTGGTTGACCCGCTTTTACTTTGGTTCAGGTCCCGGAGCAGCCAAAAGTGCAGAGGAAGCTCACAAGGGGCTACAGGAGCAGGTTGCTCAGTTGGGCGAAATTGACGCCCACCAAGTTAATACCATTGAGATTGGCGACGGTCTTCAAGTACGTGTGGGACGCTACGGTCCATACTTAGAGGACACTGCTCACTTGGATGATAAAGGTAACCCTAAGCGGGCTTCCTTGCCAGAAGATCTAGCGCCTGATGAATTGACAGTTGAGAAGGGGCGCGATCTCATTAATTCCAATTCCGGAGGCCCCCGAGTTCTGGGAACTGACCCTGACACTGGCGGTCGTGTTGAATTGCGTACGGGTAGGTTTGGCCCTTACCTAGCTCTTATCACGCCTGAGATAGAGCAGGAGATGAAAGAGGTAGAGGAGAAGAAGGCTGCTGGTGCAAAGAAAGTTGCAGAACCGAAGCCTAAGATGGCCTCCCTCTTCAAAACAATGAATCCAGACACAGTTACCCTTGATGATGCGTTGAAATTACTCGCTCTGCCGCGGCAGGTGGGACAAATTGAAATAAGTGATGCAAAGACTGGTGAGGTTGCTCAAGCCACTGTAACAGCTAACAACGGGCGTTATGGTCCTTACCTTACGAGCACCAAAGCAGACGGTACGACTGATACCCGTTCCCTGTCTTCCGAAGATCAGATCTTCACCGTAGATGCAGCGACTGCGCAAGAGCTCTTTAGTCAACCCAAATATGGACGTAGGGCTCGTGGGGCAGCTAAGCCTCCGCTGCGTGAGCTGGGACCAGATCCTGAAACAGGTAAAGCTGTCAGTATTAAAGATGGGTTCTATGGGGCCTACATCACTGATGGTGAGACTAATCGCACGCTGCCTAAACAATACACGGCAGCATCAATCGAACCGCAGGTTGCCTTCCAATTGTTGGCAGAAAAGAGGGCTGCTGGTCCTACCAAGAGACGGCGTAAGACCAGCACTCGCAAGACTACCAGCGGGAAGTCTACAGCAGGCAAGAAAACTACAGGAAGTAAGAAGTCTACAAAGACAACAAAAACCAGTGCGACTTCGTCTGCTAAGTCCGCAACAGCATCTCAAAGCAGCCCTAAGAAGACGACAACAACCGGGCGGACGAAGCGTACAACAAGTGGGGGTAAGGCATGAGTGTAGGTCTCTTTATTTCATTTGAAGGTGTTGATGGTGCCGGCAAGACAACTCAGATCCAACGTGCACATGACTTCCTTCGTGCAAAGGGTTTACGCTCACTCGTAACTCGTGAGCCTGGTGGCACTCCGGTCGGTCTTGCCATTCGTGAGTTGGTCTTGCATGGTATGTCGTCTTTCCCTTCGATAGCTGTCACTGGCGGTACAGATGTAGTCAGTGCTTCAGATGACCTCTACTCACGCACCGAAGCACTGCTGTATGCAGCAGATCGGGCTGAGCATGTTTCGCGGTTCATTCGACCTGCGCTCGATCGCGGTGATATTGTTTTATGCGATCGATACAGCGATTCTTCTATCGCCTATCAATCGGGTGGCCGTCGACTGGAAGAACAAGAAGTTGATACTTTAAGTCGGTGGGCCGCAGATGGACTCAGTCCTGATCGCACCTACTTGTTAGATGTGGATCCAGCGCAATCACTCGCCCGTGTGAACGATGAGCCTGACCGTATGGAAACAGCTGGTGAGGATTTCCAACAGCAGGTGAGAGCTAAGTTCCTCAAGCTTGCCAAGCAGAATCCGGATCGGTTCCTTGTTATCGACGCTTCGCAATCAGTCAATGAAGTATGGCAGATCATCCAAGCTGATTTGGAAGCCCTGACCGCTGATATGCCTGTCAATATTATTGACAATTTAGGTGACGATTACTTAGATTATGGAGATGAGGTCGATCAGGAACCAGAAGAACACGACGATCTGGACGATAACCTCGATGACGATGATTCAGATGACATTCTGGATGATGGTGCTCAGCCAGTAAGGTTGGATCAGTGAGTGTCTGGGATTCCATTGTGGGCCAAGAGTCTACAGTGGAATTGCTCAAACATATCGTAGCTTCACAGGAATCAGACCGCGATGCTATGACCCAGTCTTGGCTTTTCTGTGGTCCCCCCGGATCAGGTCGTTCTAATTTAGCCCAGGCTTTTGCTGCTGCTCTTATTAGCCCGGACCATGGGTTGAGTTCAGAACCCAGCAGGCAGACGCGTGAAGTACTGGCAGGTACCCATCCTGATGTGACCTACCTGACCACTGATAAGGTGACAATCGGCATTAAAGAAGTCCGAGAACTCATTATGACCTCTGAACAGATGCCATCCATCGCACCCTGGAGGGTGATTGTCATTGAAGATGTGGATCGGATGCTTGAGCGTACCACTAATGTGCTTCTTAAAGAAATTGAAGAGCCTTCAGTGCACACTGTGTGGATTCTTTGCGCTCCTAGTGCTCAAGATGTTCTGCCTACCATTCGCTCGCGCACGAGAATCATCAATCTGGCTGTTCCCTCCAATGGGGCAGTTTCTGATTTTCTTCAGCAGAGTCTAGGGGTAGACCAACACCAGGCCGCCCGGGCAGCTCGGTTGGCCCAAGGTCATATTGGTATTGCTAAGCTCTATGCTTCCCAACCACAGGTAGTGAAGGATCGGGATGCATTAGTCGTAGGTCTCTTGGAGATGAAGAAGGCATCAGATGCAGTATGTTTGGCCGGCCAGATTGTGGATCGGGCTAAGGAACAGGCCACTGTTGATGCTGAAGCTCAAATAGGGCGAAAAGAGGCTGAATTCCGTAGGGTGAATGGTTTGGGCGCAGATGAGAAGGTGCCGCGGCAGCTGCTGGGCGCCTATCGTCAGATTGCCAACAAGGATGAGCTTCGGCGCCGTATTAGACGGCGGTCGCAGGATGTGATTGACCGTGATTTGAACACCTTAGCTTCCGTTTATAGGGACGTGTGTGTCATACAAAACGGTGCAGAGGAGCAGGTTGGGATAGTGAATCTGGAGAATCGTGCTGCCATCACAGAGCTATCTTTAATGCTCAACAGGCAGGCTGCTGTGGCTCGTATTGAACAGATTGGCTTAGCTCGTCGTCGTATAGAGGGCAATGGCGCACAACTTTTAGATTTAGAAGCCCTGCTGTGCTCACTGCTTGTTCCATGAAACGATCACATGTTGGTCGAGCCCGGCGGAGTCATATCGCTCGAACCTGTTCGCGCTGACCAGGTAGATTCGCGGTAGACCAGCTCCGGTTTGAAAGCGCGGTAAGTCGGCATCTTGGTCATGCTCTCATTCCACTTGCTGATGATGTGAACGGCCTCATGCGCAATGTCTTCATATACAGGTCGAATAGAAGTAAGGGCAGGCTGAGTCTGTTCACAGGCTGGAGAATCTCCATACCCGATGATTTTAACGTCTTCGGGTACCTGCAAGCCTAGCTGTTTGCATGCTATTAGGACACCTAAGGCTATAGAGTCACTCGCGCACACGACTGCGTCGGGCACGTTGCGTCGGTCGCGGAACAGTGAAATGGCCGCCTGATATCCTCTCTCCATAGTGCAAGGGCCGAATTGTACCCAGTTAGGGTCTGGTGTGAGGTCAAGTGCATTGGCTTGGGTGTAAAAGGTCGTAAAGAGATCTGCCGCCGTGTAGGATTCTAGTTCACGGCTAAGGTAGGCGATAGCGTGTGCACCTTGTTCCGCCAAGTGATCTACCGTCATGCGCATGGCTTCGCTTTGGTCTGTGCCCACCCATGATATATGTGAGGTTAGTGATTTGCCACCGAGCTGTACGATGGGCAAATTCTTATGTTCTGCATTTAAGCTTGCAATAAAGTCTTCGTTGTTTTCAGGGATAACAATCAATCCATCAATACCGCGGGTTAGCAGCGAGCGTAGATCCTCTTTCTGCTGTTCTGGATCCGCAGTGATTGACAGTAGTAGATAACGGCCAGCATCCCTGATAGCAGCACTGAGTGAATTCAATACATGAGCAGGTGTTTGCTCATCATCCATCTCGGGCAGCATAAGACCGATAGTTCGAGTAACGTCTGAACGTAGGCTTGAAGCTGCAAAGTTAACTGAATAATTGAGCTTGGCGGCAGCATCTTTAACTCGGCGGCTAATATCGTCGTCTTTGTCTCGTTGTCCCGAGAGCACGCGTGAAACGGTCGCAGTAGAAACATCGGCAAGAGCAGCTACATTTGCAATAGAGACTTGTCCTGTTGCCAACTTTCGTGTCATGCCTTACTGTTTCGCTTCCTATGTGATATGTGGGCTCAATATTATAACTGGGGAAAACGTTTGCCTTATTGTGGCGCAGCAAGATAGTGCTCTAGATGGCAGGGCCAAGTGTGCACAGTCCTGCTGCGCTTGAATTTCAGTGCTACGGTACTGTTTGCTTTACTCAGCCTTAGTGAGAACTTCGATGAGCTGATCTGCTACTTGGTCTGCGTTGTCGCCGTCAACAGTCAGTTCTACGGTGTCTCCCTGAGCTACACCCAAACTCATAACCATCAGAATTGAGGAGGCATCGACACCTGGCTTTCCTGCTTCCTTGGAGATAGTGACTTTGCAGCCAGAACTAGCAGCTGCTTGAGAGAACTCAGATGCAGGACGGGCATGGATGCCGACAGGGTCTGTGATGAGTGTGGTGCGGGTTACGGTTGCCATAGAGAGCTCCTTTTGTTGTTTTACTTACCTGTAAACAGGCAGAAAAGCCTGAACAGCTGCCTTCACTAGCATAGCAGGACACTATCCCGATTACAGAAAACGTTTACCGTTGTAATTCTGCGGAAAAAGTGTGTATACTAAACATCTATGTGGTTCTGCTGAGCCTCTGGCATGGGCAGAGAAATAGCAAGATAGAAGCGTATCGGCTAGGCAACATTGCTAAAGCTCAATACGAGCACTGAGGAGTGCAAATATGATTATTCGAGGTGTAGGAATCGGCCGGGGTGTGGCTGTTGGACCAGCTATTCGTATGGCTGCAAGCTTGGATGTTCCTTCAGAAGAGCAGCGGAATTCCTCCCTTTCAGCTGAGAGCGAGATGGGACGCATTGAGCAATCCATGGATGCAGTCAACAAGGATCTGCTGGCTCGTGCGGAGGCAGCCCAACATGGTGATGAGGGAGCTCGGCAAGCTGCGCCCATTCTGACGGCTTTAGCGCAAATGGCTCAGGACCCAGCTCTGAAGACGGCCATTAAAGCCCAGCTGGAAGCAGGTAAGACTGCAGAAAGAGCAGTTTACGAAGGTTTCGGTAGCTTCGAGGAACAGCTCAAAGCCATAGGTGGCTATATGGGTGAGCGTGCGGGGGATTTGCATGACGTAGGCCAGCGCGTTATAGCTTCCCTCTTAGGTGTTCCTGCACCGGGTGTGCCGCAGTCAGACAAGCCCTTCGTGCTGGTGGCACCTGACCTTTCGCCAGCTGATACTGCCAGCCTTGACTTGGATAAGGTTTTGGCAATTGTAACCAGTCAAGGTGGCCCTACCAGCCATACGGCTATTTTGGCTCGTTCGCGCGGCATAGTAGCTGTTGTGTCCGCCGCTCAGGCTGAAGACATTAATGGTGGAGAGAACCTTATCGTCAACGCTGCCAAGAGCGAGATAGTGGTTAATCCTGACCAGGGTCAAATCGAGGAAGCTGAACAAGCTCGTCAGGCTGCTGATCAAGCTAAGGCCTTGCGCGGTCAGCCTGGTCAGTTGAAAGATGGTTATCGGATCCCTCTGCTGGCTAACGTTGGTAAGCCTAAGGATGCTGATCCAGCGCTTGAGTATGGTGCTGAAGGCGTAGGTTTATTCCGCTCGGAGTTCCTTTTCTTAGGTCTGGATAACCCACCATCGGTGGATGAGCAGGCCAAGGCTTATCAAGAGCTGCTTGAGCGTTTCCCTGACCGCAAGGTAGTTATCCGTATGTTGGATGCTGGTGCCGACAAGCCCTTGCCTTTCTTAACTCCAGAAGATGAGCCCAACCCTGCTTTAGGTCTGCGTGGACTGCGCACACTTAAGGAACATTATCAGGTGCTTGATGATCAGCTTACAGCCTTAGCTCAGGCCGATGCTGCCACTCATGCTGACCTGTGGGTGATGGCTCCGATGGTTGCAGATGAGCATGAAGCTGCGTACTTCGTGAAGCTTGGCAAGTCTAAGGGACTGAAGAAGGTCGGTGTTATGGCCGAAGTGCCTTCTATTGCCCTTATGGCCGACAAGGTCGCCCAAGTGGCTGATTTTGTTTCCATAGGCACTAATGATTTGACCCAGTACACCCTGGCTGCTGATCGAATTCTGGGTTCAGTGGCCAACTATCAGACCGCTTGGCACCCTGCTGTGCTGAGAGCTATCAAGCTTATTGCAGATGCAGGTAATGCTAACGGTATGCCAGTAGGTGTTTGTGGTGAGGCCGCTGCTGATCCTGACTTGGCTGTGGTGCTGACTGGCTTGGGTGTGAACAGCCTGTCAATGACCCCTG
Organism: Bombiscardovia coagulans; assembly: GCF_002259585.1. GTDB lineage: Bacteria > Actinomycetota > Actinomycetes > Actinomycetales > Bifidobacteriaceae > Bombiscardovia > Bombiscardovia coagulans. The sequence goes on along the minus strand of NZ_MWWS01000008.1, from coordinate 43,238 downwards.
TGGCCTTAGATGATGTGCGAGCTGAACTACGCAAGCACACGCTTGAAGAAGCACAAGATCTTGCTTCCCGTGCTCTTGATGGTGAGTTCTACCACCCTCAAGGTTGGGAATTGTAAGGGTTAACCCAAAGAACCAAACTATGACCTTAGAGCATTAAGGAGCTGCAATGGCAGATTTTAAAGCTTTCCTTCCAGATTCATCATTCGCCCTCGACGTGTCAGTTGAGGACTGGAAGGATGCTATCAAACAAGCTGGTGACCGTCTGGTAGCTTCAGGCTTCACCACTGATGCCTATACCGATCAGATGATCGAGACTGTTGAGAAAATGGGGCCATACATCGTTATTGCTCCAGGCCTTGCGCTGGCTCACTCTCGCCCATCTGATGCTGTACTAGGTACAGGATTGTCTTGGGTGAGGCTAAAGACTCCGGTCAACTTCGGTAACAAGGCGAATGATCCTGTTTCTCTCGTTATCGGGCTGGCAGGACGTGATGAGCAGGAGCACTTACAAGTCATGTCTGCCATTGCAGGCTCGCTAACCAACAAGGAAAAGACAGCCAAGTTAGCTGAAGCGCAGACGTCTGAAGCAATTCGGGCTATTCTCGAGGGCTGATGAGCGAACTTCGTTCTATCAACTTTCCCTCTGTGGAAGCAATGAACTTGCTTGCACAAAAATAATCAGTAATACAACACTTTAATGAAAACAAGGATTGAGGTATCTCATGGATATTCTATGCGTATGTGGAAACGGTATTGGCACTTCAGTACTGCTCAAAGTAAACGTTGAGCAGGCTGCCGCTGACTTGGGAATGGATGTCAATGTTACGACTTCCGATGCAGGTTCAGCTAAGGGTACCGCGAACATGAATGACTTGGTGCTGACCTCCAATGAGCTCGCTCCTGAGCTTGAAGGCACCACCACACCGGTTGAAACCGTTAGCAATTTTATGGACCTGGACGAAGTCAAGGGCATTCTGCAAAAGTACGCCGAGTGAACGAGTTCAGTTCTTAGGAAATAGAAGAAAGAGAAAGAAAGTATGAACGTCTTACTCGCTGTGCTGAACTTTATCAGCCAGGAGATCCTCAACGTCCCTGCTTACCTTATCGGTATCGTAGCGGCGGTCGGTCTCATTGCACTCAAGCGCTCCACCGGTCAGGTAATTGCCGGCGCTCTGAAGGCAGCCATGGGCTACCTGATTCTGGGTGCAGGCGCAACAGTCGTGACTAACGCTTTGGATCCTTTCGGCAAGCTTGTCTTCAAAGCAACCGGAGCCCATGGTGTAGTGCCTACTAACGAGGTGATTGTAGCTCAGGCTTCCAGCCAGTTTGGTGCGTCCTCTGCATACATCATCGTGTTGAGCTTCTTAATCATGTTGCTCTTCGCTCGCTTCACACCACTGAAGTATGTCTTCCTGACCGGTCACCACATGGTGTTCATGTCTACCCTGATGGCACTTGTGCTTTCGGTAGGCTTTGGTAAGGGTGCTAGCCAGTGGATTATTGTTATCATCGGTGCCCTCCTCATGGGTGTCATCATGGTGGTTATGCCTGCTTTTGCGCAGCCCTTCATGAACCGAGTAACTGGCAGTGATAAGCTCTCCATCGGGCACTTCGACACCTTGGGTTACGTAGTTTCAGGTGCTGTTGGTTCCGTTGTTGGTAAGAAGTCTCGTTCCACAGAAGATATTGACTTCCCCAAAGGGCTGTCCTTCTTGCGTGACTCCATGGTTTCTACCACCCTGTTGATGGTAGTGCTCTACTTGGTCTTCTCTGTGTGGACCGCAATTGCTGTTCCAGCCCAGCAGGCCTTCACCGTCTTCCCTTCACATCCTGAAAACTGGGGTGCCTTCTTCATGGCCGCCTTTGCTCAGGCTCTACAGTTCGGTATCGGTGTTTCCATCATCCTCTACGGCGTTCGTATCATTTTGGGTGAGCTCGTTCCAGCCTTCCAGGGTATTGCTAACAAGGTTGTTCCTGGTGCTCGTCCAGCCCTAGACGTTCCGATCGTCTTCCCATATGGTGCCAACGCTTCTTTGATCGGCTTCTTGGCTTCCTTCGCCGGTGGTCTTGTTGCCCTAGTGATTATCGCTGTATGGCTGGGACCTGTTTGGGGTCTGGCTCTCATCCTGCCAGGTATGGTTCCTCACTTCTTCGACGGTGGCGGTGCTGGTGTCTTCGGTAACGCAACTGGTGGACGTATCGGTGCTATCGTTGGCGGCTTCATTAATGGTATGCTCATCACCATTCTGCCAGCCATTTTGATGACAGTTCTCGGATCCTTCGGTCTGTCCAACGCTACCTTCGGTGATGCTGACTTCGCTTGGTATGGCACTGTTGTTGGCAAGCTGGCTCAGATGGGTCTGCCTACCGGTGCTGTCATGCTGCTTTTGGTGGCTGTTGTACTCTTCGTTGCTGCTTGGGTGTGGCAGGTCAAGGTCGTTAACACTGGTTGGCTGCCTGCTGCTAAGCATGCTGAATTCATTGAGGAGATTAAGGCCAAGGAGCAGAAGGAGCAGGAAGCTGCTAAGGCTGCTGCTAAGGCTGCTCGCGCTGCCGCTAAAGCCTCCAAAACTGAGGCGGCTACCGCCTAAGGTGCTGCTTTAGATAGTACTACCTCGGGTTGAAGGTCTGCTCCGGTGGGCCTCCTACCTGTCCTTTGAATTAACTCGGGTCTGCTGCAAGTCAGCAGGCTCGAGTTTTTTTGTTTCCGGTAGTTTGCGGCCTACTGAGAACCGCTAGCAGTCATTGTCTTTATTCTGTTACTTTGAAGCGGTAGAGTAGTGAGCACGTTGGTATGTGATTACTCGCTGGGTGTGAAAAGTAGTTGATACTGGCAGCAAGTTAAGGCCGTTTGAGTGTGAAAGGAAGGCTTCTCCTATGCCTTGTACAACATTGTTGGTGGGTAAGCAGGCCAGTTACGATGGCTCTACCATTATCGCCCGTAACGAAGATTCGGCGAATGGCCAATTCCGTCCTAAAAAACTGATTGTTGTGCAGCCTCAGGAGCAGCCACGCCACTACAAAAGCGTTTTGAGTCATGTTCAGATAGAGTTGCCAGACAACCCAATGCGCTACACAGCAGTCCCCAATGCTGTTGATGATGAAGGTATTTGGGGGCAAAATGGTGTAAACGCAGCCAATGTTGCGATGAGTGCCACTGAAACTATTACCACCAACGAACGTGTTTTAGGTGCTGACCCGCTAGTGGAGTTCATTCCAGCTCAAGGGCAACCAGGAAGTGCCGACTATGTGGCAGAAATACCTGGCGGCATTGGTGAGGAAGACATCGTTACTATTGTCTTGCCATACATTCATTCAGCCCGTGAAGGCGTGCAGCGCTTGGGTTCTCTCCTAGAGCAATACGGAACCTACGAGATGAATGGTATTGCCTTTAGTGATGTTAATGAAATCTGGTGGCTTGAAACCATTGGTGGTCACCATTGGATCGCTCGCCGAGTACCTGACGACTGCTATGTGACCATGCCTAACCAGCTGGGTATTGATGAGTTCGACCTTGACGATGCCTTTGGTGAGCAAGAAAACTATATGTGCTCTGCTGACCTGAGGGAGTTTATAGAAGACAACCACTTCGACCTGTCAGTCGAGCCCAGTTCGTTGTTTAACCCCCGCTATGCTTTTGGTTCACACTCTGACTCTGACCACGTATATAACACCCCTCGTGCATGGTATATGCAGCGCTTCTTGAACCCTTACGATGAGACTTGGGACGGCCCAGATGCTGACCATAATCCGATGAGCGACGATATCCCTTGGTGCCGTCAACCTGAGCGTAAGGTCACCATTGAAGATGTTAAGTACATTTTAAGCTCTCATTACCAGGGAACAGTTTATGACCCATATTCGGTAATAGGCAATGAGCATACTCGCGGTATCTATCGACCAATCGGCATTAACCGCAATGATCAGCTGGCAGTTATCCAGCTACGTCCGTACCGTAGCGAGGGCTGTCGGGCTATCCAGTGGATGGCTTTTGGCTCCAACCCCTTCAATGCCCTTACGCCCTTCTATGCAAACGTAGACACGACACCGGAATATGTGTCCTGTGCAAATAACCACGTCACTACGGACAGTATTTATTGGGCTGACCGCATCATTGGTGCCCTCTCCGATTCTGCATTCGCTGACACTGCCAATGCCAACGCCCGTTACCAGGAAAAAGTTGGCGGCTTGGGTCACCGCATGATTGCTGCCACAGATGAACAAGTCGCTCGTCTGGAGGGTGAGGATCAGGGGACAGATAATGTTCAGATTCGCAAGGTTCTAGAAGCAGCCAACGAAAGTATGGCCCAGCAACTCCGTCGTGAAACTGACGACCTGTTGGCAGATGTGATATACGCCGTGAGCCTGAAGATGCGTAACGGCTATCACATGTCTGATAACTGAGTTTTCGCAAACCGTCTGCCAGCTTTGGTGTATTCCTGGTAGACGGTTGCTTGCCACTGTCAATGGAGGGTTAGCACTTGGAATTGCTTAGTGCACAGATGGGAGACTATATGACTACTTTTGAAGACTTCATGAAACCCTATGGTCTGGTAAGCAAGATTGATGCTTTTGGGTACTTAGACTATCTCAAGACTCATCCAGAAGAAGGACGCAAACAGGGCAAGGTGGTGCTCGTTACCGCTGACACACCGTTGAAGGCCTCCCGAGGTGAGGGTAAAACGACAACCACGATTGCCCTCATTGACGCTTTGCGTGCTCGCGGTGTTGATGCAGCTGCGGTCCTACGCCAACCCAGTATGGGCATAACGGCAGCCGGATCCAAAGGCGGAGCTTCTGGTGGCGGTAAGGCTTCACTGGCTCACCCGGAATTGGTGGACTGGGGTTTGTGCGGAGAGATGGCAGCCATTGAGAATGCACAGAACCTGCTAGTATCCTTTGCGGAAAAAGCTGCTGACGAGGGACTTCTTGACACTATTCTGCTGCCGCGCGTGAGTGAAGTACCGTCTCGTTCCCTGCGACAGATTGCAGTAGATCGAGGTAAAAGTAATCGTTCTGAACGAGTAGTCCTCACCCCTACCTGCGAACTTATGCAGATCGTTGTATTGTCCCGCTCTATGGATGAGATTGCTCAACGAGTAGCTGCCATGACTGCTGGTACTAAGGATGGTAAACCAGTCACTTTTGGCTCATTCGTTGACTTGTGGCGTATTACTAATATGTTAGGTGGTGCGGTACAGCCTGCATATATGACTACGCAAGCAGGCTCTCCAGTCTATGTGCACTGTGGGCCATTTGCCAATGTTTCCCTGGGAATTCCAAGCCTAGTGAGCGTAGAAATGGCGTGCGCTCTCCATGATGTGGTTGTAGTTGAGGCTGGATACGGTGCCGATGCTGGTGCGCAAAAATGGCTCGACATCGCGGCTCGTGAATTCGGTGCTGCTTGGCCTACCGCTGCTGTTGTTGTTACCAGGGCTACAACCTGGCGTGATGATCCAGCGCTACGTTGGCGTTACCCCTTCCATATCAACCGCCTCGAAGGACTGGGCATAGCGACCTTCCCTCTGGTGAACTTATGGGAGGGTGAAGACGGTGAGATTCCCGATTTGCGCGAAACGGCTCAGCAGCTAGGATTCAGAAGACCGATTATTGGTAATCTCTTCCGTGATGGCGGTCAAGTGGTGAGCGATCAGCTCAATGACCTCATTACTGCACTGGGAGTCACTGCTGATGGTGTTCCTGCTGGCTCACTGGATGCAGAGTCTGGTGCACAGACCGCCCAAGCTCAAGTAGTACAGGATCTGCAAAGTCACCAAGGTATAGATATTGTTGACCAGATGCGGTGGATTGCTCGCAGCGCTTACGGGGTACCGGCAGAGCGTGTCCTAGAAGGGCCCTTATTTGCGGATTCTCTAGCACAAGCCCGGTCTTTGTGCCAGGGGGAGGGGCTGGATTTGAATGACATGGTCCCAGTAGCAGTTAAATCTCCTGCCACCATGACAGATAATGATAATGCACCAGAGAATGAACGTACGGTCACTCTGAAAAAGATGGAAGTTCACACCGGTGCAGGACTCGTGCAGGTCAATCTCACCACGTCACTCACCACGCCAATGCCTAAAATCGTCTGAGAACCAAGCTTGAAAATCAAGTAAGAGCGTCGTCTGGCGCTCGTCTCGGCACGCCGAATACGGGGCGCCTTGCAGTCTGCAAGAAATGTTGTATAGTAGTCTTTTGGTTCTCAAATGTGCCAACGCCCCTGTAGCTCAGTTGGCTAGAGCAGCTGACTCTTAATCAGCGTGTCCGGGGTTCGAGCCCCCGCGGGGGCACATAGAAGAGCGAATGTACCGCGGTTCGGGAATACCGGCCGCGGTTCTTCATATATACTATCCATAAGAAGTGTCTCAACTTTCATGTCTGTTTTCGATGGCATCCAACCTTGTTTTCCTGAAATGCAGGCCTTGTATGGTTGCTGTCGCTATAGTTTCTCAGGTGAAGGCTGCCGCCTGTACAGATTGTTGTAGTTTAACTCGTGGAATGGTGCTGCTGATGAAAAACCATGTTGCGGGGTATTTGGATTTGATTTACATCTGCTTTGAATGCTTCCGACGATTTTAAAAAGTTCATAATGGTAACCTAATTCAGCATTTGTAATCACCTTTAGTACATAAAACACTAGCCTTGTATCACCACAGTCTGGTTTAACCGTGCAGTATTGAGGGTAGCAATAGTTTGTTGGTGGCCCATAGAGAGTGTATATGCAAGCTACTGTAGCGACTGTTTTGTGTTCCTCGCATACGGATTGGCTGCTTGCCGGGTTTACCATTGGTAAACTTTACAAAATTCGATTAGGGCAACACAAACTATCTCAAAAAACTGTAACACAAGAATAATATGTTCCTTTGAAAAAAACCGACGTTTGCGCTTGTGCTTGGGTGCGGGTGTAACCGAGTGCTCCAGGGAAAGGCGCAGTATTCTAATCATCTGTTTAACAATTATTAAGTATATGTTCATACTTATATATATGCGTCCAAAAAGTAGATACTTTGCTGAGCACTTGGCCTGATGCCACCCGTTGCATAGCGCAATCTCAACAGTGAAGTTTTGTGTACAAAACTCTTGCGGTGGGACAATGCCTTTAATAGTTCAAATATCTCGTTTGGTAGTGCAAGCCAGCTTTGGCTATTTAGTCCGCTAGAATGATCGAATATAACGATGCTGTATAAAAAGGGAATATATATTTTCCACTGAAACTCGTGACTTAATAGTTTAAAATAAAAACTTCACAATAGATTCGTATCTGTGAAAGTGTTATTAGATGCATAAATACACATCTTTAGAGATGCAAATATGTGAATAATGATGCTTGGTCTTAAATTCAGAGTTTCGTTGGTATGGAAACTGAATGATTGTGAATGTTAAATACTTAATTAATCGCATTTTTAAAAATTACAGGAATTAAGCCGATGGCATAATGCCGAATTATGGTTATTATTTAATAAATATTATTTTTATCTAATAAGGAGTTAGAATATGTCGATTGCTCGAGATTATGACTCCTTTTCGGAGGTCTATGAGATCTTCAAAGCAAATGATGACTACAAGGCGTGGTTTAAGATTCTCGATCAACTAGCATCTGCTCATAGGACGAATGCGAAGATGCATGGATTGGCGTGGGATATCGGAACGGGTACTGGACTTATGGCTAGATGTCTAGCTGATGCGGGATGGAAAGTCATTGGTACAGACCTGAGTCAAGGGATGCTTGATAAGGCAGTGTTGCAAGGTCCGCCTTCTATACAGTATAGGCTAGCCGACATTCGTCGTAGTAGCTTAACTGAGAAGGCTGATTATGCTGTTGCGATCGACGATGTTATTAATACATTTTCCTCAGTTGAAGATATACGATCAGCATTTTCGAATGTTTTTCTAGGTCTTAAACCGAATGGACTTTTCCAATTTGATCTAAATACTGTTTCGATTTTTGAACATGACATGGGAGAAGTTTCTCTGACAAGTCGAGGTGATTCTTTGGTTGTTATTAAACCTTTGTCTCGCTATTCACCCGATGTACATTTGCCTGCGACTGTCAAAATCAGTGTCATTGATAAACGCGGTAATGCAACTATAGTACACGAAACAACACAATCCGAGTACTATTACTCGTCCGAACTTATTACCCAGTGTCTTGTTGAAAGTGGTTTTGACCTTGTGTCTGTAACTGGTATGGATCAAGAGGGCAATCTTTATCGTGAGTATAGAAATGATAAGGTTACGAAGCTTCTTTTTCTTGCGCGTAAATCTTTAACTAAGAAAGGAGGTGATTCTAATGTCGAACATGGAAAAGACAAGCAAGCCAACTGAGGTTTCAGAGTTCAACAAGGGAATCTAATCTGCCTCTGTATAGAGGTGCTTGGAGGTGTCAATTCCGTATTGGCACCTCCAACTTTAATGAGAGGGGAAATAAATAATGACACGATACCATATCAACTCTGGTGGTGATTATTTTATTGGAAGTATGGGGGATCTTTTTATTGTTCCCAGAGCAAAGGACTTCCTATATCGTATCCAAAGGCCAAATGAGTCTAATAGAATGGTTCTTGAGTTATTCGCCTCGGACACAGAGCCGGAAGAGGTGGTTGCAAAAGTTTGCTGTCAGTTCGATACACTTAAGGCTCGTGAGGTCGAAAACTTTATTGATGAACTGATTCGTGCGGGGATTTTGGTTAAGGAAGATACTGGTTTGTTTGTTCCGGATATTGAAGACCGTTATTCAAGGCAATTGCTTTATTTTGAACAGAACATGTTTGCCTCAGGTACTCCGCACGATATTCAGGCATTTTTATCGAAGAAGCATGTAGTGATTGTTGGCGTTGGAGGGGCAGGATCTCCAATAGCACAGATGCTGGCAGGTGTTGGGATCGGTTCGTTAACGCTCATTGATTCAGATCACGTGGATATGACTAACCTTGGACGGCAGATCGCGTACAGTGAGACGGATATTGGAATTCAAAAGGTAATGGCATTAAAAACTCTTATAAGCAAGATTAATCCGCATGTCAAAGTGACACCTGTAGCCAAGTATCTTAATTGCTGCAATGCGCTTACTTTGCTTGAAGGTGCGGACATCGCGGTTCTCGCAGCTGACGAACCGGCGAATAAGATTGAGCATTGGATGGACGATGCATGCATGGAGCTTGGTGTACCTTATCTCTCTGTTAGTAATTCAGCTCCTGTAATTAGGGTGGGTCCACTTTATGTTCCTAATATTACAGGTGGGTATTGTAAATATCGCGATCTGCTTGTAAAAAAATGGGAAGAATCAGAATCTTTCTCAAGAGCTATTGATGAAAAATCGGACAGCATTGCTAACAACGTGTGGTCATGCTATGCGCTTGGCTCATTAGCTGTCGGTCAGCTAATTCAATGGTTGTGTACAGGCAGTGCCGCAATAGAGGGTCGTTCGATGTTAATGAACGTTGATACTATGCGTATTTCAGAGGGTATTGCGCTGATTTGAGCGAAGTTGTAACATTAGCCAGATTATCGGAACGGACGACAGTAGAAGTGCACCACCAATGACGAAGGTCATGTTGATACCTATCTTTCCCGCTGCAAAACCCACAACCATGTAGGAAAGGGGAGCAGTTCCATTGGACGCAAGAGCTGTCATGCTGCTGACTCGTCCTAACTGTTCTTTGCTGGTATTGTCAAAAATTACGTAGTTAGTGGCAATAGAACTGGCCCCGCACAACAATCCAGCAATAATGCTACAGGCCATGACAAGAATTTGATTGCTTAACAATCCCATGGCAAGAATAAATACGCCGAACATACAAGTGGTTTTAAAAGCGAAGGACATAGACAAACGCCCTCGGAATAGTTTGCCTGTAACTAGGGCACTAATTGCAGCGCCAACTCCAAATAGGCTGAGCAGAGAACCTAACATGTTGGAATCCCACCCTTGTGATGAAACTAAGAGTGGTACACCGACATCGAATAGGCCTTCGAAAATAAATTCAGTGATGATGATAAGGAGGAAAGCTGAAAATACACTATGACCTGTAATAACATGCTTTAGGCCCTGTGAAAAATCAGTAAGTAACGAGGCTTTCTCTACTGTCGTTTTTTCTGGCGGTGCACTTCTGAGTATAAACAAGGCTAGTAAAGACAGTATGCAACTGAGTCCTGCAACGCCTAGTGTGATAGCAAGGCCGGAGCTTGCTATAAGTTTGCCTCCCAAGGCGGGGCCTATAATAAAGGCTCCTCTTTGCAAGAGTGATCGTGCAGACACTGCTGAAGATAAGGATATGTATTCCTCCACCTCGCCTATAAGGGCGCTCGTGGACGGGAGGTAGAATGCGTCTGCCAATCCGAGGAAAATGGCAAATAGGATAAGGAATCTTGCGTCAGGCGATCCGAATCCGAGCATAAGATAGCACATTCCCAGAATGAAGACGGTCAATCTTATACTTTCGGTCAGTATACTCATGCGCTTGTGCCCTATACGGTCTGCTGCAACTCCTCCAATGGGGAGAAATGCGATCCTGCACACAGCATTCAATGTCATTGTCAAACCAAGCGTGGCAGCGCTAGATGCCTGGCTCAACTGCCAAGACAATGCCACGTAAAATATCTGGTCAGCCACGCCTCCAAGTAAGACATTTGAACCCCAGCAGACTATGCTGGTGCGCCTTCGAATGGTATCGCTGTCAGGGGATGAAAGGGAATCCATATGCCATCACCAGAATCTTTCGGGCATCATCAGTTTTAGCGTCTGCCTCAACTGTATTTGTGGTCTGTTTCTTGGTTGAAGTGCTCTTCGATTTCCAACGGTCGAGAAGAGCCATCAACTCTTCGCGAAATTCCACCATCTGCTCAGCATTAAGCGTGAGTAAATGGTCTGTGATGAATGCTGCATTCTTCCATTTGTTAGTCTCTTCATCGAAACCTTCTAGAAAGGTTCTGAGATGTGCATTGTCGTTGGAGACGATGGCTTGACCTACTGAATCTCCTAGGTTATCTGTACCGCCAGAGGCATCTATGAATCCGCGGGAGGTAGGTTCCCATAGCTTTTGTCGGTAAGGCAGGCCGGTACTGCGAGATGTGACAAAATCGAAATGTTCTAACTTTCTAAGGTGATAGCTCACCAGAACTGAATCAAGGCCGAGTGTATCCGCGAGTTCTACAGCTGTGGCTGATTCGCGTGACTGTAGCAGATAGTATATCCGCATTCTCAATGGATTTGATAGAGCTTTAAAGGCACCAACATCCGAGATCTCCTTTAAGTTTTTCATACCGATACTCCTATTCATATAATAATAATTATTATTATATCAAAGAGTTTATACAAACTCTTATTCTTTGGAAAAGAAGTGCTCTGAAGTATCGTGTAAATGGAGCTGTGAAATGTGATAAGTTCTCAAGTTTGTTGCAACAGTTCTAAGTTTTCGCAAAAATGTTGGAAATTTGCAGTGTCAAGATCTCTCATCTAAGATGCCTATTCGTGGATAAGTTGCTGCAATTACCTGTGGGTAGAGGAAACCATGAGTTCCAATTTCCACCACTCACTGAGTCTGCAAGGCATGCAATCAGCTCAGAAGCACCTGTAGTCAAATCCATAGAACATTTATAACCGTATTGCCCCGGCAGGAATAATGTGGTCTTCTTCAAGTAGGTATAAATTGACGCTGTCAAGGAGTCTACTGAGAAGACCACTATCACCCTTTAACCCTGAAGAATGACCTGTTAGTTACACCAATCGTGGTCAGCTCAGTGGGAGCATAGACAGTTGGGGGGGAGGGATTCAAAAGAGCGGCAGAGCTCTTCTGACCTGTTTCTTTGTAAAAGTGTATAAGACGGCATTGCGCGTCCGGTAAGTTAGTACGAACTGACATTTGCTTTTGCTAGAATTAATGCTGTACCGAACTGTCAAATTGATGCTAGTTGGTATGTCATCGATGTCATGCAACGAATGGGGGCGTTGTAGCTCTTACGAAAGGTATGAAGGATATGAACGAAATCCCGTTGTCGATGAGTACAGCAACTTACCATTATGTTTCCGGTGGTCCCGGAATTGATGACATTAATGTGCAGTGTGAGCCAGGCTCATGGACAGCTGTAATGGGGCCTTCGGGAGCTGGGAAATCAACTTTATTGTACTGTGCCTCGGGTTTATTGCCGGTATCTGATGGTTCTGTGTACATAGCAGGTCGTGACATCTCAAAAATGCGTGAGAAGCAGCTAACTCAAATGCGTAGGGATCATATCGGTTTTGTGTTTCAAGATTACAATCTTGTAGAGGCATTTACCTGTCTGCAAAACGTGATGTTAACGTATTTGTTTGGTGGTCCGAAAATTTTGAAGGATCAGGCTTTACGAGCCTTGCAGGTGATGGGATTAGACGGGTTCGCTGATACCTATCCTGCTGATATGTCTGGTGGGCAGCGGCAGCGTGTATCAATTGCTAGGGCATTAGCGGCGGAACCAGATATCGTATTTGCCGATGAGCCGACGGGTGCTTTGGATACGCATAGTTCACAAATGGTCTTGGATGCCTTTGACAGGATTATTCAGGAGGGCAGGACTGTTTTAATGGTGACTCATGATCCTAATGTTGCAGCAAGAGCGCATCGGACCCTTTTCTTGGTTGACGGTCGTGTTCATTCAGTTTGTGAAGGATATTCCAGCGAACAGCTAGCAAGCCACTTGGCGAATATGACTAACATGGGTCAGGAGCTGGGACAATGAGTAATTCAAGTGCAGGAGTGCCGCATTCTGGACAACATGGTAATGCAACGAAACATGTAGCTCTGCAAAACACTACGTTTTTCTCTTTAGTTCGTTCCTTGCTTGCCGCTCATCATTCTTCATATTTTGTCATGTTTCTGGCTACATTCGCAGCGTCGCTAGTAACCAGTTCAGTCTTGCAACTCTACTATGCTGGCAAGAAGCGTGATGGTGCTCCGAATGTGCAGTCGATGAACAGGTACCACCAGTTGTTGGCGGATGTTCCCTATCAAAATGTAACGATGACTAGCCTAGTCGCTTCGGTGTGTAGTTTACTGGTTTCAGTTTTCCTGGTATTGGCTTCTGTAAAATTTCTTGTTCAAGAAAGACAACGCGAGTACGGATTGATGAGAATTAACGGAGCTGCTAGAACGAGAATTATTTTGCTTGCGTTGTGTGAATTCGCTGTACCGTTAGCGCTTTCTAATATGTTTGGATGTATTTGTGGGTCTTTGCTCACACCCGTTGTGGGAAAGATCTTTGAAGGGGCGGCTGAATTTCATGATGTAGGCATAGCTTTTCACCCCTGTGTGAGGTTCTCAGTTGGCTTATATACCTTCCTGCTTATGATGATTACCTGCCTCACAGGTGTGTGGTTAGCGGTGCGCAAGATTGGTTTATTGCCTCCCTTGGTTTTATTGCGGCAAGAATCTGTGAAGAGACAAAAAAATGGTGCGGGTCGTAAAATTACATCCTTATTCCTGCTCGTAGTGATTGCGGTTGTCGGGTTTGTGCCTTTCGAAGCGTTGACCTTAGACCTTCGGTCCATGCTGCTAACAGTATTGGTTATTGTGTGCGTGTACGTGTCTGCTCCGATACTTGTATATGGAGCAGTATCGGTACTTGGGTTAATATTGGAGCACTTCGGTAAAGGGGCTGGACTGTTAGCCAGGCAAAGGGCGCGAAGTGGAAAAGCTGGTTCTGCTGCTATAGCTTTACCTGCCATGATGTTGTTAACTATTGTGGTTTCATTTCTTGCTGTATTCAGTGCTGGATCTGTTGGTGGTTCACTGCTTATGCTGGATCCATTAAAAGCGGATTTAGTAGTGACATCTGAGATCCCAGAGCAAACTGTGAAGCTCAGTCAAAGTCTCAAAGGTTTGGATAAAGAACTTCGTGCGGTCAATACTTACGAGACACAGGACTGGACGATTCCTGACTCGGACGATATATTCCAGGTCGCTTGGAGCGATTCGCAAGAGCTGTTCGATGGCAACAAGTCGGCCATTACCCCAAAAGTCATTAAGGGCAGTCTAAAAAATGTGGGTCCAGGAAGAATAGCTGTCAACCAGGATCGTCTCACATATGATATTGGGGATAAGGTCTCTCTTGTTGACAAGTATGATAACAAACACCAGGTAGAAGTAGTAGCAATCATAGATGCGCCAAAGGGGCTGCCTTCTTTGGGTATGGACTTCCTGACAGTTAATGATAGTCTTCCTAAAGTCGGTGAAAACTATGTTGCAATAACCACAATTGTCGCTGATTCGTCTAGCAAAGTGAATTCAATTTCACAACAAATTCGTGACCTGAATGTGAAGGTAGCTCGAATTGAGTCGAGGCAAGCTTATATTGACAGATTTGTAACCCGTGGTGTTGAAGGGCAAAAGGCGAATTTGATCATGATTGTTGGGGGAGCAACGTTGGCCTTAATTTTCCTCATGCAATCGATTGCTATCTCGCTTGGAGAACGGAGCCAACAGAATTACAGACTCTACCAAATTGGAGTATCTCCGCGATCTATAGCTTGGTCAGGCGGATTGGAAAGCGTATTAGATGTTGCCGGAGGAACACTCATAGCCTTGGCTAGTGTTTCAATCGTAGAACTGAGCCTTGCTGTAGCATTTACGCGAGAGGGATTGAGCTACATGTATGTGCCAATACAAATTGGTAAGTTCTCCCTATTGGCAGCTGTGCTCATGGTTATCGCTTTTGCAACTGCCATATTCTGCACTCATTGGAATATGCAACGCACAATGCAAAGTGGGAGCACGAAATGAAACGTTATCATTTCATAAATCAGTACATTACTGGGTATGCTACTCTCTACTTTTCCTTAATCTTAGGGCTGCTAACTCAGGCTGTAACGCTTGTACAGCCAAAGTTGAGTGACGATTTGATAGCAGGCACCATGAAAGCCAATAGGCTTAGTAAAAGTGAACATTCCAGCGGAGACTGTCTTTCCACTTTTAGTGGTCCACTCGGTATCACTGTGAATACTGCAACAAGCCAGAATGGGGTCATCTATGAATAATGCTATAGAACTCAAAAATCTTGTCAAAAAATATGAAACTCCCTCAGGGCTTGTTAAGGCTTTGGACGACCTCACTTTAGCGGTTCCACAGGGGGGTATTTTTGGACTGCTTGGACCTAATGGTGCAGGAAAATCAACGACTCTTGAAATAATTGTCGGTTTGAGAAAAGCTTCTGCAGGAACAGTCAGAATATTTGATAGAGACCCGCAACGTGACTCACAATGGATTCGTCAGCGGGTTAGTCTTCAGCCGCAAGAGTCTACAATTTTTCCCCAGGAGCAGGTAGGGGAGATGCTTTCATTTTGGTCCAGTCTTTATGACCAACCACGTGATGTGAATCAGGTCGCAACATGGATGGGTTTGGAGGACTTGCTTACCCGAAAAGTTGCGAAGTTGTCAGGTGGTCAAAAGCAGCGTCTTAATGTTGGTTTAGCTCTTATTGGGAGGCCGAAACTAGCCATACTTGATGAACCTTCGACAGGTCTTGATGTGATGGCTCGAGACGATTTATGGAAGGTGCTTCGCCTTTTGGCTGAGGAGGGTACGACTATTGTTTTATCAACACATGATTTAGATGAAGCACGAGTGCTCTGCCACGAAGTTGCCGTAATAGATCGTGGTCGGGCTGTAGCTCAAGGGAGCCCTGAGGAACTCATACAGAAATATGCCAATGGGACTGTGATATCTTTCCGGGTCAATCCAGATGCGATGCCAGATGTTCTTACCGAGTTGAGGGCTTTTGGTGAACCAGAAATAGAGGACGAGTCAATGGTTTCAATCAGAACCGATGATACAGATTCCGTTATTGCTTTTCTGTCTAGACGTCCTACTGTTTCACAATTCCACATGAACGAACCTAGCCTTCATGATGCATTCATAAGGCTGACCGGACATGAATTCGAATAAATAACCCCTTTCTTCTTTAGGACTATACATTGATACAGCATAAACATATTGGTTCCCTCCTAGCCTTACAGGTACGTGAACTCATCAGGAATACTTCATACTTCATTTTTGTTATTATTTTTCCTTTCATAATGGCGGGAATGTTCCTTTTCTTATCACATTTGATGAAAGGGGAACCGGGCTCCCCGGACTTCAGTCCATTCGTTTTACCTATGGCCATCTTCCTAGCAGTTACTGGTACGGCTTTAACAATTACTGCCGGTCCTTTAGCTGAACTTAGACAATCAGGTGCGCTTCGAGTTCTTTCTACAACGCCAATTCGAAAATCTGATTTTTTAGTTTCATATCTTCTTGTAAGACTCATCATGGCTACAGTGCAAATCATAGTTATTGAAGGTATTGCAGTTTTTCTCGATTTGCTCTCGTTAAAGGAAACGGGCTCAGTCTTTCTTGTATCCTTATTAGGACTGAGTATGTTCCTTGCTTTGGGTTATATAATCGGAGGCTGCCTTTCCTCATCTCAATTGGCTACAAATTTGGGCACCCTGGTGCAATTGTTATCACTATTTATGAGTGGGTTAGCTATCCCCTTCGCAATCCTTCCGGATTGGCTGACAAACATTTTAAAGTGGATACCTTCGACTTTATTTGGGAATCTTATTTTCTGGGCGTCAGGGAAACCACAGCAACAGGTGGGGGCGACGATTTCGTTCTGTATTACACTTGCTGTCACTGTCGTGCTGGTGTTTTTGGCGATCCGTAGTTTTAAGTGGGATGTGGAGTGAGTTATTAGTTGCTCATACTTCAACTTGCTGTGAAGAAACATGTGTAAGGCACTGTCTCTAACAGTGTGGTGAAAATAAGCACACATATAGACGCAGTTGGGAACGAGCTACTTGTGGCTATAGATCTCGTGGCAGTACGGGGGTTGCTTAACGGGGTGGTGTCAACTGTGATTGTTTTTCCACTAGCGTTCAATTGCTATGAAGGCAATCATTATGAGCCAAGTTACTGGGTATGCACACAGTCCCCACGACTTCGAGCCCGTAGTGGTGGAGACAATATGGGGTATGATTAATGCTGCTTCGAAGAAAGCACCAGCATCGACAATTGCTTTGTTGGACATCATGCAAAAAGTTCATACCCAAACTAGGATAGACTTCTCTGCTATAGGAACCCTGCTCTCAGATTACCAGTCTGTGACCAGTATTTCTGAATCCGACCACAAACACCAGGATACATCGATATCGTAATCCGTACATGTATAGGAAACAATCCAGTTTTCTGTCTATGCATGCTAGGAGGCTAGGATATTGCATACGGAGGTATTAAGGTCGCAGGAGACATTGCATCGCAGCGTGATTTTGGTTTGCTTAAACGTATCCGGCTCAGGGGAAAGTCCGATGGTGTCGTCCTATTAGGATATGCCTTGTCGGGACTTGTTATCGCCCTTGTATGCCAGGCCATCTTGATGCTATCCGCGGTGCTCTTTTTTCGGTCTCAAAGCACCAGCCAATATTCCTGGAGTTCTTTTAGTGGCGGTGTTAGGTTGCTATGCTCTGTGTTGTTATCGGAGTGACGTATTCGACTTTCATTCCATCTGCAGACGTTTCCCAGATGATACTATTGGTGCCAGCGCTTATTCTCATGTTCTTGTCTGGAGTGTTCATGCCTTTCTGGGCTGTTCCATCGTCCCAGCGAACGCTAAGTAAGTTCTTCCTGTTGATTACCTAGCCGAGGTTATGCGACCCATGTGGTATTGAGATGATTTTGTTCACGCCACTATGCAAGCCAACGGTATGACTTTTGGCAGCTACCAAGGATTAAGTGTGCTCGTTTTCCCGGTCTTGGCGTGTGCTGCGCTTGACTAGAGGTGTCGATGTTTGTGGTACTCAAACTGTTTCGCTGGGATGTGAGAGGTGGTCGTTAATTGCTTACCAATAACAGTGTGCCCTCCCCCCCCCCTAATGCAAGCTATCAATTTTTGCTTAACCAGTCAGTTAGGACGTCATTGTGCTTATCAATCAGGAACGTCTTTTTATGAGATTATCAGTGAAGGTTCAATGGTTTAGATTCTATAGGTTTCTCGGGATGCTGTCTGGCATTTCAGATAAACCATTCGAGGTAAACACCAAGGGACGACAGATATTTTTTATTGTGTACAGCATTGGTAAAAGCACGACAACTGTACGATAGTTTGGCAAAATCTGTGTTTGCTGGTAACAGATCGTTGGGTTGAAGGCGAAGAGACATGTAATGTTATTGAGACCAAGATGTAAGGATGAAGCGTTCCTGCTAGATGCGACCTTGCAAGTTGTTGGCTCTTATATCTGTAATAACGGCCTCTAGTAACCCAGCTTTATGTAATCGACATTAGTTGATGTTGAACACTCTTAGGAAACGTTTGTTCAATCAGCTTTAATGTTCTCTGAGATGTAATGTAATCAACCGTATGTCCTCTCAAGGGTACAAATTCGTTTTTCTCATTGCGTAGTTTCGTGCGGGGAGCTTCCATAGAACTAAAGGTTGTGTGGAAAGGTGGCAATGATGAGCGGTTACCGAGGATCTCTATCACAAATGGCTGTATGTACAGAGAATTTAGTGAAATCCTATGGAAATTACAAGGTAGTGAACGGTCTGAATCTACAGGTACCCTTTGGTGGTGTCTATGGTTTGCTGGGGCCTAATGGTGCTGGGAAGTCCACGACAATGAAGTTGCTGCTTGGGTTAACTACACCGAGTTCGGGCAGGATGTGGATGCTAGGACAACAGGTAGGATCCAAGAGTCGCATCCAGCCGGGGCGGGTGGGTTCCATGATTGAAGGACCCAGCTTCTACCCGGGCCTGTCTGGACTTGATAACTGTAGGATGGTCTCCGATTATTTAGGGCTTCCACGCTCGTCAGCGCTTGCAGTCCTGGATAAAGTGGGACTGCATGGGCATGAAGACAAAAAAGCGAGAGACTATTCACTGGGCATGAAACAGCGTCTGGGTATCGCTATGGCTTTGATTTCTCAGCCTGAACTCCTACTGCTGGACGAACCGACTAACGGTTTGGATGCCGAAGCTGTAGTTGAGGTGCGGCAAATGATCATGGAGCTGGCAAGAAGCGAAGGTGTCACTATTATTATCAGCAGTCACATCCTTTCTGAAATTGAGAAGATGGCTCCGGTAGTCGGCATCATTTCCGGTGGACACCTGCTCTACCAAGGGTCGCTCGACAATTTGCGCGAGGAGGGACATATCGATCTGAGAGTATCCGACCCTCGTTTGGCAGTCAACATCCTGGAAAATAACGGTATTGATTACGGATATATTCGTCAAAGCGGTGTCCTGCGCATTCCTGAGTTTTCTGATAATCAGATAGGGAAGCTAGTGGAAGGGCTAGTTTCTCAAGGTTTGCAAATCTATCGAGTGGCTTCCGAGCGCAAAAGCCTAGAACAGGCATTCCTGGAATTAGTAGAGAATCCCCAGATACGCGTGCAGCAGGGAGGGGTGCAATGAATACGTCAACAATGACCTCGATGAGACCTGTACAACCACACCCTTATGGTGTTCCAGTAGTGTCCCATGCGGACGGCCCTGGGGTGCTGCTGGCCTTGGAGGTGCGCAAGTTGAAGGGGTCATCCTTCTGGTGGATGGCGTTTGGCATGATGTTCTTGGTCTCAGCTTGGGCGGCGTTTGCTTTTATAAAGAGGGACGGTTCTAGTAGCCTGGCCATGCGCACTATTACCCTGGCTCAAGGCGAAGTCTACCAGACCTTCGGTTTACTTGCCCCAATTCTGGCTGCCTTGCTTACCAGTCGTATGGTCTTTATTGATTCCAGTGAACGCATGGATCTCAAGTGGCGGTCGCTGGGTCAAAATGAGACCGGCCAGTTTCTTGTCAAGATGGCTGTAGCTGCTGTAACGCTCTCCATGAGTTTTATAATCCCTTTGGTGTGGATACCTCTGGTTGCTCGGGCTAAAGGCTTCGTTCTTAATGGTGACTTCACAGTGGTAATATCTGCTCCCGTTCTCACTGTCTTCTTTGCTTCAGTAGCCGTTACAGCTATACAGCTTATGCTCTCTCTGACTGTGAGTAAACAAGCAGTTGGCCTGGGTGTGGGTGTAATAGCTGGGCTAATTGGTACTGGTTTAGGTCCCATGAACGTGACTCGGTTGGGCTGGCTCTTTCCGGCAGGTATCAGTTCGGCAGCTAACCCATTCCTGACCACCTCAGGTCCTGACGGTTATGCCAAGATGACACTGGTCGCCAGCCCATGGATTCAAGTAGGGGCTAGTCTGTTTGCTTGCGTCGCCTGGACTGCTATCTCGCTAGTTATCATCAAGGTAAAGGAGTCACACCAATGAGCAAACAAGCTGTGGCATTTAAGACAGCAACAAGTAACATAGTTCGCAATCAACCTTCTATTTTGGCGGCTCTGAACTGGGAGATCCGTAAGGCTGGTAACCTCTGGTACTGGTTGGCCACG
Organism: Bombiscardovia coagulans; assembly: GCF_002259585.1. Classification (GTDB taxonomy): domain Bacteria; phylum Actinomycetota; class Actinomycetes; order Actinomycetales; family Bifidobacteriaceae; genus Bombiscardovia; species Bombiscardovia coagulans. The sequence continues at coordinate 22,853 of NZ_MWWS01000008.1, read as the reverse complement.
ATTCTTTTTGATGCAATTGGCATGTTCAATGGTTGGGACCAGTATATAAGCTATCAGGAGGATTTTCATGCTCAAGGTGTTACCTGGAGTGCTGTGTGGGGACAGGCAGTCCTTCTGCCTAGCATGGTCTTCATGCCCCTTCTAGTTGCCGCCTTCGCTGCTCAGGTGGAAGCTAATGAGCATAAGGGGCGCAACTGGCAGCGTCTGAACGCTTCGGGTACTGCCGGCACCGCAATCGTTGGTAAGATGCTTCACGGACTGCTTGCTTCCTTTTTGACAATCACAATTTTCGAGATCGAATTCATTTTGGTAGGCCGATTGGTTGGCAATTTCTCCCTATCAGAATTAGTTCCCTACTTTCTGCGTGCTTTTCCCATGACTTTGGCTGTTTGGGCAATTATGACTCTTACTCAAGCTATCGCAGTTAGGACCGAATCTTTTGCATCTACTATGTCCATTCTGCTCCTGCTCACCTTGGCAGGCTGTGCCATATCTGTTGCTGCACCTTCCCTGGCTCTTCCTTACCCGCTTGCCTTGATTACAACCGCATCAGCAGTTAGGGATCTTGGTAACATCGCATCTGCTTCCTCCTTCGTGGCATCAACCGTGCTTGCAGCTGTCTGGGTACTTATTAGTGGTCTCATTTTTCGTAGGTTAGCTAAAAAGGCGGTCTGACGAAGTTATGCTAGGTACAGTCAGAAGAGAATATACAGCGTTGCGACCAACAAAAATATGTGTTTGACTTGCTGGATGATCGTCTTATAAGTGGTTTTGGGACCATTTTGATTGAGGGTGGCATGAAGTAGTGCTAAAAACTGAGCAATGGGGAGGTGTAATGAAGCCGAAAGGAAAGCTTCAGGCTTGGATTGCAGTATGGAACCGTCCAACTACCGCTTATGTAATGGTTTTTATCTGCGCTATGTATGAAACCATGTTGCTGACAAGATTGACTCTCGCGCCTCACAGTGCTAACAAGACTCTCTGGCAGATTCTGTCCACCACTGGATGGGGGATGCCCTCATTTGTTGCCATCATTATTCTGTCGGTAGCTGTGCTTAGCCAACGGCGGAGCCGACCAACAGCAAGTTTATTAATAGTTACTTTTTTCATGTTACTCACAGCAATAATCTACGGTTCAGCATATACGTACCTGTTCTTGCTGTGGATCGTCAACCTCTATGCCAGCACGGTGGAAATCAAAAAACCAACGACACTGCTTATCGCTCTTCTTGCTGTTGGGCTGTTTGGTGTAGCCAGTGCAGCCTCAGCAACCCTATGGCATAAAGACGGGAGCTTTACTGGTCTGCTATATCCAACCTCTCTGTGTTTTGTTCTCTGTGTCGGGTTTGGCTTTGTTTCCAGAACACAGAGGGAGCGACGCATGTCTGATCAGGCACTTCAGGATGAGCGTGAACGTAGCATGCATTTAGCTCAAGAACACGAACAAGCTGTTAATCAGTCCAGAATCGCAGCAGAGCTCCATGACAGCGTTGGTCACGACTTGACCGCAATCATCGCTCTGTCTGAAGGACTTGATCGAGCCACGGGAAGACCGGAAATCGATGAAGCTATCGCTATGATTAACGACCTTTCACGGCAAGGGCTGACCGACACCAGAATGGCAGTAAAAGCACTGCAATCGACAACAAACTCAGCTATTCAGCACTCAGTGTCGGAAGGACAGTATCATTATTGGGATGACATCAATCCGATACTTAGCCACGTAAGACGACTAGGTATTACTGTCGCTTTAACTGAAACAGGGCGTAGACCCCAAGATCCTATTCAAGCAGACCTGAGCTTTAGTGTCACTCGAGAAGGCATAACCAACGCCATCCGTCACGGACAAGCGGTAGACCGCATCGTAATCTCCTGGGACCATGACGATAAAGGTGCCATAACCATAGCTATCAGAAACAATGGTCTCAATTCTATGAAGAAGACACTTGACGACGGAACCGGACTTAAACGGCTTGGTGGAACGATAAGGAAACATGGAGGGACATTTGAAGCTGGTCCGACCTACAACGGTTGGATCCTACGAGTCACTATTCCTTCGCTCACTAAATTGACAGACAGTAAGGAGCAACATGATTCGCGTTATGATCGTTGATGACCAGCGTCCTGCCAGAATGGGTTTCGCTCTCATGGTTGCTAAAGACGCAGGCTTGCTAGTGATAGGGCAAGCAGAAAACGGGCAGGAAGCTCTCGATTTTCTTGACTCATCTAACAAGCATAAACAACCCCTTCCTGACGTAATACTGATGGATGTACGCATGCCAGTTATGGATGGTTTGGATGCTACAAGTGCTATCAAAGAAAACTACCCGTCGATCAAAGTTGTCATATTGACGACATATGACCAAGACGACTACGCTTTCGGTGCCCTTAGTGCAGGAGCTTCAGGATTCTTGCTTAAAGATGTAAAGACTGCGGACCTGTGTAAAGCAATTCGATCAGTGCATGCTGGCGATGCCATACTCACCCCACGTATTACAGGAGAAGTAATCAAAAGAGGGATTTCTGTGCAGGTCTCGACGTACGAAGAGATGGAACTTCGAAAGAAATTTGCGAAGCTCGGCAGACGGGAGTTTGAGGTCGCATCTCTTGTTTGTGAAGGTATGACTAATGCCGAAATCGGAGAAAAACTAAGTATTCAGAGTGATTCCGTTAAAAAGACAGTAAGTCGGATACTTAATAAACTGGGTGTTAAAGAAAGGGTGAACATAGCAGTTCTCTGGTATAAGGCCGGACTCAATGCGAGACGGTAATTATTTTGACGATCGAATAGGGAAAGCTCAAAATCAAACTTATTTACTTTTCCAATACAGTAATCGGTTCAGAAGAGCTTCTCTGGTTTTTCTTCGTTGTTCTGCCTTGTTCATTTGTCCCCGGCCTTCCTCTTTTGAAATAGTGTATTGTACGTGCTCCCACTACAATAACTAGTCCGAGGATGGGGCGATACATGAAAGTCTCACTGGAGATCGCCGTTCGGGAAAACCATAGTGGCTTGAAAAGCACCTTCTTCAGGATACCGCAGGGATAGTCTAAGACCGAGGATATTTGCGATCTCTCTCACGATGGAAAGACCGAGACCATATCCTGGTTTATTGGCTATCCGAGTTGAGTTTCCACGGTAAAAGCAACTAGTTAACTCTTCTGGGTCTACCATTCCAACGGGTTGCTCCTCAGCAGTAGAATTGGCGATAGTAAGAGATATCGACTTATTTTCACTGTCAGTATTAACGAATTCCGTGGAAATGGTGATGTTTCCTTCTGGGATGTTGTGGACGATGGCATTGCGAATGAGATTGTCTAAAGCGATTTCTGCATATTGCGGATCGGTAATAACCCTGGTCGGGAGCAGGCCGGATAAGTCAAGCGTTAACTTTTGATCTTGTATCTCCTGTTGATGGCTCAGTAACAGGCTTCGTGTTAACTTGTCCACGTCAATCGGCTGGCTTTTACTAATGGTAGTGCCCTGGATTCGTGAAAGTTCCAGTAGAACGGTGATTAGGTTTGCGGATTTGTGGTTGGATTCGATAGCTCTTTTGACCATGGGCTCAGCATCTGGACTGATTCGCTTTTGGTTAATCAAGGACTCTAGGCTGGTGCCTATAGTTGTGATAGGGGTTCTGAGCTCATGTGAGGCGTTACGGACGAATGCTTTTTGGGCTTGATTGGATTTTTCCATACGATTGAGCATGGCATTGAGGGTATTGGCCATGGAAGCTATTTCGTCATGGGGATTGTCAATGAAGATGCGCCCACCTGGATGATCTAGGTCTAGGTTGGCGGCTTGCTGGCTGATGGAATCCAGCTGTTCAACCAACGTTCCAGTCAATTTCCATATGAGAGTTAATGCCAGTAGCCCAAAGAGAGCAAAGACGGCTAGTGAGCTATACCACATCCATGTCGTAACTGAGTCTTTGACCACTTGAACTTCACCGCTGAGCGTTGTTCCCTTATTGTCTTCATGTTCCTGATGTGGGGAAGCGTCGTCAATTCCAGGTTCAGCTGCCTGTGGGCACCCATGCCCTTGGCATGCTTCGTTCTTGTTTTTAATATCATCTTGGTTCCCTGAATCATTGGGAGTATCTGGTAGTGATTCGGTTCCAACACTGTGACCGACTGTTATCTGACGGCTAAATGCACGATCTAGCGAAATATTTTGCACAACTATGGCCAAGGCAAGCATTGTCAGAAAGAGAAGGCCAACCTCTAGGGCGAGTTTGGTGCGAAAGCCATGAGGTCTTATATGGTGAATTTTCATGGGATTCGATACCCCCCACCCCTGCTTGAAACCAGTATCTGGGCGTCAGGCAGTTTCTTGCGTAAGGCATAGACTGCGGTTCTTACCACTTCAGTTTGTCCAGACATGTTGGAATCCCATAAACGTTCTAACAGCTCTTCAGTTCGTACGAAACCTCCATCTGCTCGTAGAAGTTCCTCTAGAATTTGATACTCTTTGGGAGCTACGTTGAGTGGTTTTCCATCACAGTAAGCCAAGCGACGGGCAGTATCTAAACTCAATCGTCCACGGGTTAATAGAGTTCTGGAGTCTATTGCCTCTCGTCGTTGCAAAGCCCTTATCCTAGCGAGAAGTTCTGGGTACGCGAAGGGTTTGGGTAGATAATCGTCAGCTCCCAGGTCCAAGCCGCTGACCCTGTCCTCTACCTGCCCGGCAGCTGTCAGCATTAGCACTCTAATAGATAACCCCAGTTGTTCAATAGAACGCATCACCTCATCACCACTGAGCACTGGCAAATCTCGATCTAAGAGCACTAGATCAAATGTCTCATCAGCTAAACGATTCAAGGCTTGAAGTCCATTGGTTGCCAGGGACACTCGGTATCCTTCATGCTTCAAAGCATCCTCTAAGACTGCTGATAGGTCATCATCGTCTTCGACAATTAGAATTCTCATTGCCAATCCTTTTTGTTATGCAGTTGACCTTTGTTATCGAATAAATATCTCATCCCATTGTGCCTCATAAAGGTGAGCGTTAGGTGAGGGAGATGTTCACTTAACGCTCACTCAGTACCGGTTTTACTAGTAACTGGTGCTGTGTGTTATCTGGTTCGCGGAACTCGCTGGCGCTGAGTTTTCCACAAAAGCAAAAAAGGGGCGAATATGAAAATACAATCGTCTAGGGGCGTGACTGGAGTCTTGCTGAGTTTGACAGTGGTTGTTGTCATCACAATGGCACTGTCAGCATGCGGAACGTCTGGAAATAAGACACAGGATATGAACGCAAAAGCTGATTCTGATCATTCAGCGTATGTGCCAGACACCAAGGATAGTGGACAGGAGAGTGTGCCCGAGAACAAGAACCCATCTAATCGTAAAGATGTGGAACGCTACCGGGATTGCCTGAAATCAAAAGGCATACCTGCGAGCATCGGACCAGACGGTCAGATTGTTTATGAGTTCACCGAAGAACAAGGAAGTGTGGGAATCTCATCAGACAATACTGATTACAACGAGGCTCAAGCATCTTGCAAAGTTGAAGTTCCCGGTTATCGCGATCCTGACTACAACACGAAATAAGCCTAATCCTGCACTTGAGGTGATTATTATGGAACAAAAATTAGTGAACATATCCATGGTAAAAGTTGTCTTAACGGCCTTTGTCTGCATTCTGCTCATGGTATCCGCAACTGGATGCTCTGCTCCCTGGCAGCGTAAGGAAGAAGTCGCTGTAGATAGTCAGGCCAAAATGGCCTCAAGTCTCAAAGCTCTCTTTGATGAGGAACTTGCTTCGGACAAGCTCAGCGCTTTCGAGCGAGAAGTACTTGAACGTGCCAAGGTTAATGGCACTATTAGCGCCGAGGACTATGAGACCGCTCATAACCGTCAAAACGAATGTATGGGGCAGGCTGGATGGAAACAAACATGGACAAAACTTCCAAACGGACTGTATCAGTCGCGGGATATCTCGCCCCTGCCTGAACCAGGTAAGGATACTGATCGTTTTATGAAAGACATGAGCGATTGTTCCCAAGGAGTTAGCAAGGTCATAGAAAGCCTTTACAGTATTCAGCAAAGTAACCCGGACCTGCTGTCTGATCCCCATGAAGCTGCCGCATCCTGTATACGCAAGGCAGGTATGAGTGACGCCACTTTGACTGGGAAAAAGCTCAAAGATGCCTTAGATAATAGTGATTCAAAAGACATTGAGCCCAAACTTCACTTCAATCCAAAAGATCCAACCATCCAAGCTTGTCTTTTTGGATCCGGCATAGCTTATCAAGCTGAATGAAATAGTATCTATGAAAAGGAGGACACATCATGGCAACCAGAATTCTTACACCTCTGGTATTAACAGCATGTACTGCCTTAGCTGTCGGTGTATGTGCAACCGCCTTCCTGATGCCGACTCCCACACCTCAAGGTTTGGAAGAGTCCCATTCGCCTAGCCGAACGCCTACCAGTATTCAGAAATTCTATGACGAACGCACGTTGGAAGTTACACCGGTGACAAGCCCGGCAGAGAATTTGACTGCTCGCACTGGCGGAACAGTTACCGAAACTCTCTGCAAACCAGGAGCGGCAATAACTTCGGGCACTAAGGTCCTGTCCGTGGACAGTCGTCCGCTAATTGCGTTACATACCGATACCCCCATCTATCGAGAATTGAAAGGCGGAGAGAGAGGGCCAGACGTATTGGCACTCCAGCAGGAACTGCGACGTCTGGGATATCCAGCAGAAGGCAACGGTATTTATGGCCCTATCACTATTCGTGGGGTAAAAGCACTTATGCGGGCTTCAGCAGCAGTGGATTCCGATGGCAGCATTAAACCTGGTGACACTATATGGATGCCGACCACTACTGTCACTCCGACCCAATGCTTAGTTGGATTGAATACGACATTAAATGAGGGTGATGAGGTTATGAAAACCGGTGGACGTCTGACTGGACTGACCTATCAAGTCCTTGCTGATCTACGTGAAGGTGACAGGGTCTTCAGTGTTTTCGATCAGAAGATAGTCTTGCCTGTGCTAGATGGACATATCAACGACTTGGTTTTTCTCAAAGCTATTGAGGAAAGTGAGGCATACCGGATATGGAAGGCTGATCCTGCGAAGAAACCCAAAGCAACTCTGGCTTTGGCTCAACCCATAGAAGCTATCAAGGTTCCTCCAGCAGCCATATTTTCCCAAAAGGGAAATAAAGCTTGTGTATCCACTGATGGTGCAAAAGCCACTCCCGTCGTGATTGTTGGATCCTCACTAGGGTCCACCCTAATCCAAGCTCAGCGAGTTCGTACCAAGATTGATCAGGTTTACTTAGGGCAGGCTCTCGGCGGAATTTCTTGCCCTGCATAAAGACACAGAAGAAAGAAAGGGTTATGAATAAGATTGATGTAAACCCTGTAATTGTAAAGGAAAGCCTGGGAGATAAGTTATCAAAGGAAAAACACGTATGGGACGAGTATTTGGAGGCCAAAAGAGACAAACCAGAACGACAAGTGTTGGCAGTAGGTTTGGGGCATCGTTTTCATGAAGGACCTTGGCTCTTTCACGATTTGAGCTTCCGACTGGAGCCCGGTGAAATCGTTGGTATTTGTGGTCCTTCAGGCTCGGGAAAATCAACTTTACTATCTCTGATAGCTGGTTTTGAGGATCCTACTTCTGGTTCAGTCCAACGATTTGGCATCAACCGGATATGTTGGGTTTTTCAGAATCCTCACGGTATGCCTCGACGAACCGCTATTGATCATGTAACTCAACCACTGCTGGGTCAAGGTATGAATCGGGTGCAAGCCGAAAGTCAGGCATTGGCTATTATGGAAGACTTTCATTTGATTGATGTCTGTGCGCGGGACTTCAAAGAACTTTCTGGAGGAGAAGCACAGCGTCTCATGCTAGCACGAGCGGTGGCAAGCCGGCCAGACTTGTTGCTTGTGGACGAACCTACTGCACAACTGGACCAGTTGACTGCTGCTGACGTGGATCGCACGCTCGCTGGCATAGCTCAGGCCGATTGTATCGTAGCTGTTGCTACACACGATCCCAACACTAGATCTGCCTGCACGCGCGTCATTGATCTCGCTCGGCATCGCAATACGGAAAAGCAATAGCCCTATTTGAGAACAGGAAACCGGCAACATGAAAGTTGATAGTATTCTCTCTGAAGCCTGGCGAGACATCTCCAGTGGAACTAACCGCACTATACTCTGGTTGCTAACGTTCTTGTTTGTTGCAATAGGTACGCTTGGTTTAGACCTGAGCACAATCTTCGCCTTGCAGAGCCAAGCCAAAACCTGGGTCACCTCAGGTGCTGCCATCAATCTTGTTCAATCTGAAGGGAAAATCAATCCAACAAGCTGCATGTCGCTGAGTCGCACAACAATAAGTGGTGCCCACAAACAAACTAGTACATCGCAGTCAAAGATCCCAGTGGGTAAGGGACCAATCAGCGCTTCAGGGGCTCTTCAAACGGGACCGTCTATTATATTGACCGCGATGCCATCATCACCTCTGGATAGTTTCAATGTAACCCCTAGCCTAGCGTCTGTCCTACAGTTGACTGCTTCGGTTGAGTCAAAGACTGGTGTATGGATTTCTAGTCAGCTAGCTCAAACGCTACATGTGAGACCGGGCGACACTCTTGAAACTGACCATGGCCCCATGTCTATAGCAGCGGTTTTCTCTTGGCAGCAAGATGGTCGCGATCAGCGCATCGCATACGCTATCCTGAATCCATCGGCCAGTCAGGAACCTTTTGATGAATGTTGGGCTACTATCGTTCCCAGCAATGCCAAAGCTTCTGAACTCTTGACTGCCACCGCAATCAGCACTCCGGGAACATTGAACCCGCTACAAATCAAGCAAATCAATAACTCCTTGGGCAGAACGTTTAATGGGTGGGAGCAATACCAGAAACGAGCTAGCAAATATATAACCATTGTTCTGCCATTTGCTGCCTTACTGATCGGGTTCATATCGGTGAGAATTCGGCGCATTGAAATCGCAGACGATCTCCACTGTGGTATCAGCAGAAGTAACTTATGGGCGATTAATGCTCTTGAAGCATTATCTTGGAGTTTACCGGCTGTATTGTTCAGCTCAGCTGCGTTGTTCCTGATGGTAAGAACAGTAAGAAACCAGAGTGATGCTATGCAGCTATGTTCTGTCGAGCTGCCAGCCCTGCTGGCTGCTCTTGTGCTTTCTCAAGTTGGTATAGTTATGGCTTTAGTTTCCATTAAAGCTGACCACCTGTTTAGATACTTTAAAGAGCGTAGGTGATGAGCTTGTGACTAACTGCAAAATAATGAGCTGTTAGGACGTTCTCTCTTATCTGGAATCAATGGACTACATTTTGAATATGGCTTTTCTCAAGAAAAATAGTTGAGGTTTTTCATCAGTATTGATATGGGTTTTGCTGGTACAAACGAGAAGTTTTTGCAAGGTCTAAAGGTTGTAGAGTATTCGTTTTGAGGCTGTATAGTCTGGTTTGTATAAAATGCAGGGACACTGTCATGCTGCTTTCCGAAATCCCAGGTGAGAATGAAATACAGACATAAGTGCTGTGGTCCGACTCGTGAGGTGGGGTGTATTGATAATGATTGAGGTAATTGTGAGGCATTAGTTTGGGTATCATAGGTGGATGATGAAAGGGGCATAATGGTTAACCCAAACGAGACAACTGGTGCTCACTACGATTCACTGTTTGCAGGAGATGCTAAGCCAATTGCTGATGGTGAACCCTTTTATAATGTGCATCTTTCTTACGAGGACAACTATGCTCGTGGACCCTTCGGTCGTTTCGGTCAAGCGTTGAAAACCCGTGTGGCAGTGGAAACCAATGCTCCTGCTCCCGGCCAAAGATTTTTGGGCTTCCCTGTTAATCTCCCTTTTGGCATTCCTGCCGGTCCCTTGCTCAATGCTCGGTATGTAAATGCTGCTTTTCGTATGGGGTTCGACTTGGCAGTGTACAAGACTGTCCGATCTCGCTCGTGGCCCTGCAATCCCTTTCCTAATGTCTTATCTGTCCACACCAAGTCGTCAGATGGCTCTATTAGGCCTGGCAGTCCTGAATTGGAGGATGGTCTCCTGGCAGACGAACAATACGACTACCCGATTTCTATCTCTAATTCTTTTGGCGTACCTTCCCGAGACCCAGATACTTGGCAGCCGGATATGGAAGAAGCGATAGCATCGGCAGGTCCCGGACAGCTGCTCATTCCAAGTTTTCAGGGCTCACGAAGTGAGGGTATGAGTCAGGATGCATACATTCAAGACCATGTGAGCACAGCCAAGCTCGTATGTGAGACTGGTGCCCAGCTCATGGAAATGAACACTAGTTGTCCGAACGAAGGTCACGGACGTCTTCTTTGCCATAACCCGAAGTTGGTTGGGTGCATTACAGAGCAAGTGAAAAGTGAGATTGGTGATCGGCCGTTGATCATTAAACTGGCGTATATTTCTTCGGACCGTGATTTGGAGACTATGGTAGAGGAAACGGCAGCTTTAGGTCGAGTTCAGGGATTTTCCACTATTAACACTATTTCAGCACGCCTCATTGATGCCAAGGGGCAGCAGGCTCTGCCAGGCAAAGGAAGAGAGCGTAGCGGTGTGTGTGGCGATTGCATCAGAGATACCGGTCTAGATATGGTTGCCCGTCTCAATGCTATCCGGCAGCGCATGGGTCTTGATTTTCGGATTATTGGTGTTGGAGGCGTGATGCACCCGGATCATTATCGCGCCTACCGGCAGTTGGGAGCGGATGCAGTGATGAGTGCCACCGGTGCCATGTGGAATCCCTTGCTGGCCCAGCAGATCGCTTGTACTAGGAGATAGTTGCCAGCATAAGAAAGGGTGCACCTCTCAACAGTGGTGCACCCGCTTGTCAAAACATACTATTTTTCTGCGTAAATCTTCTTGTGGAAGACGAGGAATACCACCAATCCCAAGAGTGCAACACCGGCGGCGATGAGCAGGAGGTTGCTATAAACTGCCTGCCTGCCAACCGCACCTGTCAGGCTGCCTCCAGCTAGTGAATCGCTGGACATGAGTCCACCAAAAATGGAGATACCAATTGAGGCAGTCACACTCATAACGAGGTCGTTCATACCGACGCCACGGCCAGATTGTTCGTTGGGGAGGGTGCCTAGAACTGTCGAGACTACCGGAGAGTACATAAGTCCTGCTCCAGCATAGAAAACGCAAGCCATGAGCGTGAGTGGAATGATGCCGGAGGAGATGATGAATGCACATCCTGCAAATCCAGCAATCATGAGACAGGCAGCGATAATCATAGTCGTCTGACGACCAATCTTATCGACGATGGCTCCCGAACTTGTGCCGAAGACTGCTGCCACGAGGAAAGCCCAGACGATGTGCATAGAAACAGTTGCTGAACTGGTGATGCCAAACACATCGCGGCAGATGGCGTTGAAGATGGGTGACATGCAGTAATTCGTGAAGTAGAAGATCAAAATCAAACTAATAGCCATAATCCAACGAGTATTTTTGAAAAACGCAGGAGTGACAAAGGGGTTCTTTGCTTTGGAAATATAAACGCCGAACATCGCATACATGGCGATAGCCACAATACACAGCCACCAATTTGAGTATGAGAAGAAGAGGGTTAGGAACATGGTTGCTGCACCGAAAATCGTGAATCCTACCCAATCGACTTTTTCTCCGTTGCCACTGTTATCTGGCAAGCAGCGCAGTAACACAGGTATAAAGAAGATGGTAACTGCTGGAATGAGGAAGAGGTACTGCCAAGAAATGGAACCTAGTAAGCCAGCTGCAAACACGCCGATAGCAGCTGAGACCTGGTAGCCAGCGGTGAAAATGCCGAAGAAAATAACTTTGAGTGAAGGCTTCAAGTATTTGGTGGTAATGACTAGGTATGCTGAACCAGCTACCTGTTCGCCGGCTGTTTGTAGGACTCGTGCGATGATAACTGTCCAGAGGTTTGCAGTGAAAAAGAAGTTAGCTACGAACCCGAAGATAGAACCGATGAAGAGGACGGTTAGGCCCATAACGACGAGCTTTTTCAAGGAGACAAAGTCGCCTAATGAACCGTAAATGAAGCAGACAATGCCGAGAACGATACTCGGTAGTGCAGTAATAAGAGAAGCTTGTTGGACGGCTCCCACATCCTTGCCGACCTGTTGGAAGACTAGGTTAAAACCTTGTATGCACAGGGTGCCCAGGATGAAGGTGATGAGTAAGAAGATGAGAGCCCGGATAGCCATCTTGTTTCTGGTCTCAGGGTCTTCAAAGGGATCAATTGCTGCTTGGGTCGTTGATTCGGTCATGATGTTCCTTAGTGGTTTGTTTACAAAATCACATGGCTTGGGATTTGCTGAGGGTTGATGGGGAGGAATGCAGTTCTGTGAACGTTCGGATGCGGTAATTCTTGAGAACTTTCGTTGGTCAGACCTGTTGTGCTGCCAATCCTCCGATTCGGAACATGAACTCCTTAAGGAAGCGGTTAGCATCCACCTGCACCGCTACTTGCATGGTCTTGTTGGGATCGTTGAGTCTGGTGTTATCGCCGATGGTGCGACCACGTGTTGGACCTTCTACATCAACTTGCATGTTGATAGGTAGGGTCGTTACAAGGGTTGGGTCCACAGCTACACCTACGGCTAGAGGGTCATGCAGTCCGCATCCGCCTAAGTGTGGAGAGGTGGTTTCGTAAGCTTTGATATAGTAATCGGTCACATCTGCTAAGAAGTTGCCAGCCTTTGTGCCTAGATCGCGCCATTGTTTGGTCTCTTGGTAGGTCAGAAGGGTCTGCAAGGTTACATCTAGACCAATCATGGTTGCATCTGCTCCAGAGCGGAACAGCAGGTCAGCAGCGTCTGGGTCTTGGGAGATGTTAGCTTCAGACCAGGTAGAAACGTTGCCGCACACTGTCAATGCGCCGCCCATAAGAACAATGTTGCCCATGTGATCTTTGATTTCGGGGGCTTTCTTAAGGGCTGCAGCAATATTGGTCAGGGGGCCAGTTGGTACGTACAGGAGATCCTGTCCGAACGTTTTAGCTGCATCGATAATGAAATCGATCGCAGATTCGGTTTCAGGCATACGTTGAGAATCTGGGATATCCACATTCCCTATCCCGTTCTCGCCGTGGATGAAGGCTGAGATGGGTTTGACATTGAAAGAGTCGGTGGTACTTGCGTGGGGGAGTCCTTGGTAAACCTTGACTTCTGGGTGTCCTAATAAATCGGTGACGGCCAGACTGTTGCGAATGCCTTGTTCAAGAAGGACATTGCCGTACGTGCCGGTGATGCCGATAAGTTCAACCTCTGAACTGCCCAAAGCATAAGCAATAGCTAAGGTATCATCTATGCCAGTGTCGAGATCGAGAATCAGTTTTTTTGTCATTGTCCTCTTCCTATGTGCATGAGCGTCGCTGCTTACAAGGGGTATCGGTGAGTCTAACACGGTAACGCGGTTCATAGTAAAACGCGTTCTGCATAGTCAATCGAATAGTTCTCCCCTGTGACGTCAACTACCATGGCGCTTTCAATGTTTGGTTCAGAACAGTATGTAACTGTCAGAATCCTAGAAAGTGCGATGAGTTTGGCATAACCGACTGCACCTTCTAGTTCTAGTATGACAGATTGCATATCCGTATTCGAACTTTTGCCAGGGTGTTGTTAATGCTATTAATGTCACAGGTTCATTATTGAGGGCGTATTTGCAGTTTATAAGAAAGATTTAGTTTTTCGTTGCTCTGAGGCTCTGCTTTGAAAGTCTGCTGTAACACCATCTGAACTTGTTATGATGTTATAATGACTGTAAGAACAATTGTTCAACGTTCGCAAGGAGGCAATGTGCTTGAACAATATGTGGTAGCTGACGGTATCCGCTACCAGCACCAGGTTTCTGGCTGGCGGCAAGCCATAGATGAGGTAGCGCAACCATTGTTAGACGCGGGCAGTGTCAAACCTGAATATGTGCAGGCCATCAAAGATAATGTGGTTCAGCCAGGTGGCACGTACATGGATGTAGGTTCTGGGGTGGCTTTGGCTCATGCACGGCCAGAAGCAGGTGTAATACAGACTTCTCTTTCGGTACTGCATGTAGGCCAGCCTTTTCTCTTAGCGGATCAGGAGGACCACCCAATCACAACCATGTTCTGCTTGGCAGCGGAAGATGCTCAGAATCACTTGAGCCTCATGCAAGCGCTCGCGAGTTTCCTCAGTGATGAGAAAAACCAGCGACGTTTAGAACAAGTTTCTAGCAGTAAAGAATTACGAGCAGTTCTTAGTGGACTGTGATGAATGGTAATGCAGAGAAGCAGTTGCAAAAGTTAATAATAAGGGAGTTGTTATGAAGATTGTGACGGTGTGCAGCACAGGTTTAGGCTCAAGTTTTATGACGCAGCTCAATATTGAGAAGGCCTTGAAGCAGCTAGGTGTGTCTGGGGTTGAAACGGATCACATGGATTTAGGCTCGGCCACTCCTTCTGACGCTGATGTATTTTTCATGGGTCGAGATATTGCTGATTCTGGTAGCGAGCTGGGTGATGTGGTGGCTCTAAATAGCTTGATTGATATGAATGAGATTACCCAAAAAGTGAAGGAAGCCTTGGAGCGGCACGGTGTCCAGGTACCTGGAGAGGCAGAGAACTCATGAACGGTGCGCTCAAAATCTTACTAGACATTTTCCGACAGCCATCTGTTATTGTTGCTCTTATTTCTTTTATTGGTCTGGCCTTGCAGAGAAAACCTGCAACAGATATTTTAAAAGGTACTATTCGTACGTTTGTTGGATTCTTAGTTTTGGCTGCGGGTGCTGGCGTAGTCAGCAATGCCCTAACGCCGTTTGGTGATATGTTCCAACATGCCTTCCATGTTCAGGGCGTAGTGCCAAACAATGAGGCCATCGTTGGTACTGTTCTTGTTAAGTACGGTTCTATCGCCGCTCTTATCTTCTTCTTTGGCATGATGATCAATGTTCTGTTATCAGCTACTTCATACTTTAAGTACGTGTACTTGTCAGGTCACGTCGCTTTCTATATGGCAACCATGATTACTGTTATCTTCGTGGCTGCTGGCTTCCCGACCTGGCAGACGTTGCTCTTCGGCTCTATAGCTCAGGGTTTGGTTGTTACTCTTTCTCCGGCTATTGTGCAGCCGTTTATGAAGAAGGTAACCGGTACCGATGATGTGGCTCTGGGGCATACAGGTGGTTCCGGTATTGCATTGGGTGGTTTGGTAGCTACCGTAACTCGTAGCAAAAAGCATCCTTCCAAGTCCACTGAGGAAATTAACGTTCCTAAGAACTTTTCCTTCCTGCGTGATACAACGGTCATCATCGCTCTGTCTATGGCTGTAATATACGTGATCGTTGCCATCTTTGCAGGCGGGCCTTATATCGAGAGCAAGCTCAGCGACGGACAGAACTTCATCGTGTACTCAGTGATGCAGGCTGCCACTTTCTCTGCTGGCGTCTTTATTATCTTAGCTGGTGTGCGAGTGGTGCTTGGTGAAATTGTTCCAGCATTTAAGGGAATTAGTGAGCACTTGGTAAAGGATGCTAAGCCAGCTCTTGATGTCCCTGTTACCTTTACCTTTGCTCCCAACGCTGTATTAATTGGCTTCTTGTCTTCCTTTGTCGGTGGCATTGTTGGCATGATTATCCTTGCCTTTGCTGGTACTACAGTTATTATTCCTGGAGTTGTGGCTCACTTCATGACAGGAGGTGCCACAGGTGTTATTGGCAACGGTGCAGGAGGTCGCCGAGGAGCCATTCTTGGTTCATTCGTGAATGGTTTAGCAATTACCTTCCTGCCCTTGTTCCTGCTTCCAGTGCTGGGTGAAGTGGGCACGGGTTCGGCCACGTATTCGGATGCAGATTTCGGTGTGGCGGGTATCTTCCTAGGATACTTGAATAAGGCTGGAGGGCAGGTTGCTATCATTGCTGGCCTAGCTATAGCGGTCGTCTTGCTCTATGTTGCTTCTTACTTCCTTACTAAGCGTGCTCAAACAGCGGCTGTAGGGGCAGACCAGGCAGTTAGCCCGGTAGAAGGTTGAGTAACAATCAACTTGTAGTCCAGGGCTGAGTGCCTTGTGGGGATTGGCTGGGCTTAACACCACCTAGCCAATCCTCTTTTGTCAGCAGACCGTATTGGTTAGTGTATGGCAGGTACTGTAAGAGATGGAGCTATGAGGAAAAGGGGATCTCGATATGGTAGGTGGCATACCTAAGTACGTTACTGTGGAAAATCGTTTACGAAGTCGCTTGCGAGGCATGACTGTGGGGGAGCAGCTGCCCTCCGAAGCTGAGTTGTGTGAAGAGTACAAGGTGAGCCGTATCACCATCCGTAGGGCGATTGATGACATCATTCGTGATGGGCAAGTAGTGCGTTCACAAGGCAAGGGAACTTTCAAAGCTGAAACTACTGTTGCTGCGCAGGAAGTTATCAATAGTCAGATCAAGGGTTTTTACCGTCAGCAAGTGGACCAAGGACGTCAAGTTCGCACGCGGGTACTTACGAGCGAAGTGATTCATGATCCTGGCATAGCTCACATGTTGGGGATTGATCCGAATTTTGGGATTATTCGTTTAGAGCGGTTGCGGTATGTTGACGAACACTTGCAACAACACGTAGAGACTTTTGTAAGCCTTGAACGTTTTCCTGAAGTCTTACAACAAGACTTTTCTAACGGTTCGCTGTATGAATTTTTGCAGCAACAATACTCCGTGGTCCTTGAAAGAGATGAAGTGGTGGTGCGTGTTGAACCCCTGGAAGGTCAGGTGTCTCGGTATTTTGGTGTCGAGGCCGGTAGTCCTGTGCTTGCTATGGATTCTACGGTTTATGGTCCAGATAACCGCGTGATTTGCTACGGAGAGGCCCTTCATCCACCAAACTATAGTGAAATTAAATTTGTGATTAATAATCCCACGGTCCGCTGTGAGGAACCGGTTCGAAGATAATACTGCTTCCAACATTTGGTCAATGTTTGAATTTCTGTCGCGGTCGGCATTACGATGGTGGGAAAGAAGGTACTGTTGCGGCTCGTTGTAACTGTTGGGTCCGGAGAGAAAGTTGTGCATGATGGCAATAGGTAGAAAAGAACGAGAACCATTCGTAATCCAGCACGCCGATGTGGCAACAGGTGATGCGGACGGTAAGTTGTTACACGACATGACGATTGTAGTTGGTTCAGATGGGCGCATTGAGCAGGTCCTCCCTTCGAACCAGGCTTTTGTTCCAGCGGGATACCATTGTATTGATGCTACCGGTAAGGTAGTTGCACCCGGTTTGATTAACGCACATACCCATCTGTTTGCTGAAGGCAAGATGATGAAGGCTAAAACAGTCAGCCCTCGACAAGAGCAAGCTGCCGTAGCCTTGCTGCATAGCCCGATCGGTAAGGCGTATATGGCAGCAAAAGTTAAAGCAAACGCTAAGACTCTACTGAATTCTGGTGTCACCACCATTCGCTCTTTGGGTGATGTGGGTTACGAAATGGTAGCTTTGCGTGACAAGGTAGATGCGGACGAGGTTTTGGGACCTCGAATTTTGGCATCTGGGCCCATGCTGTGTATTCCCGGTGGGCATGGTGATCCCTACATTGCCTTGTCATCTACTACTCCTGAGGAAGCTCGGCTGAATGCTCGTATCAATTTGGAACACGGGGTAAATGTCATCAAAGTAGCTGCAACAGGTGGAGTGACAGATGCCAAAGAAGTGGGCGTAGCTGGTAGCCCTCAGATGGATGAAGCATCTATGGTCGCAGTCTGTGAAGAAGCTCATGAAGCGGGAGTTATTGTGGCTGCTCACGCGGAGAGTGCAGCAGGTGTGAAAGCTGCCCTTCGAGCAGGTGTTGACACGATCGAACATGGTAGTCCTATGGATGAGGAAATAGTGGATCTTTTCCTCCATAATCCACGATCGTTGCGAGGTTTTTCAGGCCTCAATTCAACGCTGTCACCGTGCTTGCCGCTGGTGAAAATTGACCAAGAGGTCTTGGGAATTAGCGATATTATGCGCTCCAACTCTGAACAAGTAACTGATGGAATGGTCCAGGGAGCGCGTGACGGCCACCAGTACGGCATTAGTGAAGGCGTTGGAACTGATACTGCGATGGGGTTGGTAACTCAATACAACACCTGGCGTGAGCTTGATTTACTGGTAAGATACGCTGATTTCACTCCGGCCGAAGCCTTCCATGCAGCTACGCAAGTAAACGCTAAAAACCTTGGAATAGATGATGCAACGGGTTCTATCGCTATTGGGAAGGATGCAGATCTATTGGTACTCGATGGTGACCCGGTTGCAGACCTTCGATTCCTAGAGCATCCTCAATTGGTCGTCGCACGTGGCTGGCCAGTTTGGCGTCCAAAGGTGAAGCATATGGAAGAAGTCGATAGCTTGGTTGAAACCTTCTAACCCAGTTCATCGTGTGTAGACCTACACGATTGGTGCTACAAGTTTGGCAGTATGAAGGCAGTTTTGAAACATAGCACAATAGGACGGATAGCCCCTTCGCCAACAGGAAGAATGCACATAGGGAACGCTTATGCTGCATTGGCAGCTTGGCTGGGGGCACGCTCGGTAGGCGGGCAAGTGCGGTTACGTATTGAAGATATTGATACGCCGCGCGTTGTAGCAGACGCAGACCGGTGGATTATGGATGATCTAGCATGGCTGGGTTTGGATTGGGACGGCCCTGTTGTCTATCAGTCGCAGCGGATCGATTTGTATATGCAAGCTTTCCACAGCCTCCAATCTCAATGCTTGGTTGAGGGCAATGCCAATACAGTAACTCCAACTACTGGTGATAATGCCACTGAGCAGGCGCTGGTATACCCGTGTTTCTGCTCTCGTGCTGACATTCGTGCAGCTTCGGCTCCCAATGAAGGCGATGGGTTCGTGATCTATCCTGGTACTTGTCGTTCTATCCCGACCCAGCTTGCGAAACATCGCATTGAAATGGGAGAACGGCACTCTTGGCGAATTGCTGTCCCGGTTGCGGGTGAACAAGATGCCATATGTCAGGTTGAAGATCGAGTGTATGGCTCACAGTCTTATGACCTATCGCAACAAGTGGGGGATGTGGTGCTCTTGCGCTCTGATGGTATAGTCTCCTATCAACTTGCGGTAACAGTGGACGATATTGATATGGGAATTTGCCAAGTGGTTCGTGGACGTGATCTGTTGCGCTCAACTGCTACTCAACAGTGGATACGGACGCGGTTGGGAGTGTCAGAACCAGTTGAATGGGCACATCTTCCTTTAGTCGATGGTGCCGATGGCAGACGACTTTCTAAGCGTTATGGGTCCTTGGATATAGGCAGCTTGCGGGAACGCAAGGTAAAGCCTGAGCAGGTTTTGGGTTTGTGTGCCTGGCTTTTGGGGTTGCAAGACCGACCTGAGGAAGCAAGCTTGCACCAATTGCGGGAATCGTTCTCATGGGCACAAATCCGTTCTCATCTCCAGGACAAAATCCTTGAAGACTCACTTGTAGATGCGCTCGACTAGTGGAAGTAAGTGAGCGGTCCTAAGCTGGTAGCTATGGTTGCGTACATGGAGCACAAGAACTTAGCAAACACGACTATCGGTGAACAGAGGGCCCGTGGCATAGCTGACGGAGTACACAGGGTGCAGGAGCGGATAGCTCTGGCGGAGGCTGCTGCGGGACGTCAAGAGGGTTCCGTACAACTGTTAGCTGCAACTAAGACCCGCGATGTTGGCGAGGTGATGGCAGCCATTAACGCTGGCATTCGCCTGATTGGTGAGAATCGGCCCCAAGAGGTCGCAGCGAAGGTTGAGGGCGGTTTACCAGACCTGTGTTCCCAACAAGGCTTAGTTTTGGGTGATTGGGCTTGTGATGAGGATGATATTCCTTCTCAGCAAACTGTAGGATTTCATGTGATCGGGCAATTGCAGTCTAACAAGATTAATAAGGTGATTCACTGCGTGGATACCATCGAGTCAGTAGATACTCTCGAACTTGCCCGAAAATTAGCCAAGCGTGCCCAGCTGCACGGTGTCTCGACTGGTGTCTTTCTAGAAGTGAACGAGTCAGGTGAGGAAGCGAAGTCAGGTTGTGCACCGGAAGAAGCAGAAGATCTAGCCTTTGAACTAGCACAACTGGAGGGTTTGCGGCTCAAAGGACTGATGACCGTGGGTGCTCATGTGGATGACGAACGAATTATCCGTACAGGTTTTGCTCACCTACGCGACCTGCGTGACCGTATCCTATCCTCCAGGCAACTCGGTACTGCAGAGTGTACTCAACTTTCTATGGGTATGACCCAAGATATGGAATATGCGATTGCTGAAGGTTCGACAGAAGTTCGTGTTGGTACAGCAATTTTTGGTGAGCGTGCTTTTATATGAGATTGGTTCTTGAATAGTTAGATTTGTGTGTCTTACTGTACTTCCTGTGGGCTGAGGAGGTAGGTTACAGGTTGTTGGCAGTCACACACCGCTGAACTTAGTTCATGTAAAGGATACGGTTCGTGCTGTAACACGGCCTGTGCTGTAACACGGTTTATCCCCCATCTTCCTAGTAGGAACTAGACTGAAACTATGAGAATAGCAAGATTTTCGATAAACAATACACCACGTTATGCCTTCGTGCAGAAGGACGCTAACGACGGCAAGGATTACCTTATCGAACTTGATGGTTATCCCTTGAATGGACAGCAGGTGCAACCTACAGGTCAACGGTATGCTCTCGATGCTGATGGTGTGCGACTACTGGCTCCGGTAATTCCTTCCAAAATATATGGGATGGCCTTCAACTATCGTGATCATGCTCCAAAGACTGCTCAGATGGGTTCGAGTCACATGCATGTTTTCTTGAAGCCTTCTACCTCAGTGATAGGTCCCGATGACCCTATTATCTGCCCTTCGTCTAGTAAGGAAGTAGAATTCGAGCCTGAACTCGTGGTTGTTATGGGAAGAGTAGCTAAGAATGTTTCTGAGGCTGATGCCATGGATTATGTTTTAGGGTTTACCTGTGGCAACGACCTTACTTTACGTGACTGCCAACGGGATGATCTTACATGGGCTCTGGCTAAGGGTTTTGATACTTCTTGTCCGTTAGGTCCATGGATAGAGACGGATTTTAGCTATGCTGATGCACGTATTTCTTGTACCCGTAATGGACAAGAGCTTGCTGATGCTGGCGGTATCACTGCCGATTTCATTCACAGTATTCCCGAACAAATCGCTTTTATTTCCAGTTTCGCAACCTTATTGCCTGGGGACGCGATTATGACAGGGGCACCACACAAATCAGCTCAACTGCACCCATTTGATGAGGCGGTTGTGCACATTGAAGGAATTGGTGATTTGCGTAACATATTGGTCAGCGAATAATAAAATTTACATCGGTATGGTCTTGCTATAAGCAAAAAAGTGTTATCCTGAAATATACATCGGGAGATGTGTAAAGAGAAAAAGTGTATTCCGTTAGGTGTGTAAATGAGCATGAAACGTTTCATTCAGTCAACGCGAGTCCGCATTGTGGCGGTCGTTGTTTCCGTGGCTATGGCAGTAGCGGGCTTAGTGGTTTGGGACCCAGTAGGACTTTACGCGCAAGCAGCAGGCGGATCTGGTCAGTGCGTGGTAGGAACAAGTAAACTAGAAGACTGCTTTGACCCTACTATTGAAGATGCTATTTCTTCGGAATTAAGTAATAGGAACCTTCCAAGTCGTCCTGATGATGTTTTCAATAGTGCGATGGCGCAAAGTATTACGAAGCTAGCAGCAGATACCGGTATTAGAACTCTTAACGGGCTTGAAACATTGACTAATCTTCAGGAATTGCATGTGACTGGTGGCAACTCGTTTACGGATCTCACTCCAATTCTTGGTCTTCCGAACCTCACTAAATTGGATGTTAGTGGGAATTCGCGGTTTGACACTACTACTTTTAATCAGCTGAGCGCTATGACAAATTTGACTTCTCTGAATGTGAGTACTACGGGTATACCCAACTTACATTTACTTGACAATATGTCACATTTAGTTGAATTGGATATCAGCTCTAATAAAACATTCACAGACTTCCAGCCCTTGGTTGACAGGCACCAAGGATTAGAGGTTTTAAACATTAGTAACAACAACATTGGTGTTACTGAGTTCAATGCCTGGCGTTCTGATAAAACTAAGCCTGCTTCTAATATCGCGTGGATAAAAGACTTAACAAACTTGAAAGAACTTAAAGGGAATAGCAATAGTATACAAGATTTATCTGGTCTTGAACAATTGCATAATCTTAAAAATGTTGAGTTTGATAAAAATTTGATAGTCGACATAACGCCTTTGTATGGCGTTATAGATAATTTGACGAGTTTCAGTATAGTGAATCAACGATCATACTATCCAGATTTCATTCTTACTCGCCCTGGTGAAAAGTATTCGTTGCATTCAGCAATAATCAACAGTGGAACTCATGAATATGCGGAGATCAGTGCTATTGTTCAACAGGCAGGTGGGGCAAAATCAAGTACCGATCCTCACATAGCTGAGTGGGCATCACCTAAAGTTGGAAGATACTCTTTAAGCTTTGAAGCTAAAAATATTAAGGGTAAAGGTAATTTTCAGGGCACTGTTAACCAAAATGTCCTTGCCAAGGTAGAATTCTTGGATGAGGCTGGTAATGAAATTACTACAACGGAACCAGGGGCAACGCCTTTCCCGACTCAGATTACTAACGGTGGAACACCGTCAACTGTCACATTTCCTAAAGTGAGCAAGCCAGGTTATACACCATGCTGGAAAATTGACACTTCTAAGGCAGATTGTATTCCAGAAAGTACAGTATTTGATTCGATTACTCAGGTGCATTTAGGATGGGTTCCTAACAAGTACACAGTTTTTTATGACACACAGTTACCAGGTGTTACCCCTC
>NZ_MWWS01000007.1 GCF_002259585.1 Bombiscardovia coagulans | reverse complement strand
AAGATACTCTTTAAGCTTTGAAGCTAAAAATATTAAGGGTAAAGGTAATTTTCAGGGCACTGTTAACCAAAATGTCCTTGCCAAGGTAGAATTCTTGGATGAGGCTGGTAATGAAATTACTACAACGGAACCAGGGGCAACGCCTTTCCCGACTCAGATTACTAACGGTGGAACACCGTCAACTGTCACATTTCCTAAAGTGAGCAAGCCAGGTTATACACCATGCTGGAAAATTGACACTTCTAAGGCAGATTGTATTCCAGAAAGTACAGTATTTGATTCGATGACTCAGGTGCATTTAGGATGGGTTCCTAACAAGTACACAGTTTCGTATGACACACAGTTACCAGGTGTTACCCCTCCTGCTTCCTCTGAAATAGTACATGATGGTAGAGTTACTCAACCCACTGATCCAAGTGCTCACGGTTATAAGTTCCTCGGCTGGTCTACAAGTCAGAATGCTCCTGGAGGACCATATTATGATTTCGCTAATACACCTGTAACTGGTGATGTCAAACTCTACGCCCAATGGGAAAAGCTTCCCTTCCCGGTGAAGTTTGTGGACGCTGTAGATGGTACTCCAGCAGCGCAAAACCAGAGTGTTTTGTTTGAAGATAAAGCAAATAAGCCAAGTGACCCAACAAAGAACGGGTATACTTTCCTTGGCTGGACAGCTGATCAAGCTGGTACGATACCGTTTGATTTTGCTAATACTGGAATTCAAGATGCCACCACTGTTTATGCTCAGTGGAAAAAGAATCAGTACACCGTTTCCTTTGATACGCAAGATCCTCAGGTAGCCAATCCTGCATCGCAGACTGTGGAATACCAAGATAAGGCCACCAAGCCTACTGAAGTAGGAAATAAACCAGGCTATGTCTTTGCAGGCTGGACTACAGACAAAGAAGGTAAGCACCCTTACACGTTTGACACCCCAGTTACTGGCAACATCACAGTCTACGGGCAGTGGACGAAAGCCAAAGTTCACTTCGATGAACAGACAGAAAAGCCTGTCGTAACCACTGGAATCAATTCCACTGGTCTTCCTGACAAGCCTGTAGATCCAAAACTAGAAGGTTCAACGTTTGTGGGTTGGTCTCTGACTCCAGATGGGTCAAAGCCTTATGATTTCTCCACTCCCGTGCCTGATGGTACAACTCTCTACGCAGTATGGAAGCCTATCGAGAACACAGTGACGTTTGATCCACAAGGTGGTTCAGCTGTTAATGAGCAGCATGTTCAGTACAAAAAGCCAGCAAATAAGCCCGCAGGTCCTACTCGTGAAGGCTTTAAGTTCCTCGGCTGGACTCTTGATCCAGAAGGTAAGAACCCATTTGACTTCTCGACCAAGATTAAGGCAAATACTAAAGTATATGCTCAATGGCAGAAGATAGATGTACCAGCTTCTTCCTCCGGATCGGCTTCTCACAGTGATGGTGCTCAGGGGCATAGTGCTAAGGATCCAGCTACAAATGTAGATCCAGATGTAGCTCCAAGGGATACCCCTAAGACTGTCGGTTCTGCGACCGAGTCAGCGCCTTCGCAGGAGGATCCAGGCATTCTTGCCAGAACTGGTTCTGATGTATTAGGAGTCCTTGGCCTTGGTTTGACCATGTTAGTGGCTGCTTTAGCTGCCATGTGGATTTCACGAAAGCGTTCAGCTAAGTAAAACCAGTTATTGCCAATAAAAAGCAGTAAGTTCAAAGGCCCTCAGGTTTATATCCTGAGGGCCTTTGCTATCTTTTATAGATACCCTTACCATAAAACTTGAGTGACAACAACTCAAGTTTTGGGAATAGATGATATGAAACTCTGGTTGACTTTGGTAGATAAAGACAAAAGGGTCTTGCATAAAGAGTAGGCAGGACCATCAGCGCTTGGAGGAAGAATGGAACACAACTTTACCACCATGGCTCAAGAGGCCTTGGGAGATGCTATACAGTCTGCATCTGCGGCAGGTAACCCACAGGTAGATACATTGCACCTGCTGGATTCGTTGATCCGACAGCAATCAGGAGTCGTGCCTAGCCTCTTGCAGGCAGTCGGTGCTGATCCTCAAACCATCGGTGCTGCTGTTCGCAATGCATTAGTTGCTCTGCCTTCGGCATCAAGTGCAAGCTCAGCACAGCCATCAGCAAGCCGTCAGCTAACTAAGGTCTTATCGGATGCTGAACAAGAAATGCGTCGAATGGGAGATGAATATGTTTCTACTGAGCATCTGCTTATAGCTATAGCAGAAGGAGATGCTCAGGCATCCACAATTTTGAAACAATCTGGTGCCACTGCTGAAACTCTACGCAAGGCTATCCCAGAAATTCGTGGAAATGCTAAGGTAACCAGTCAGGACGCTGAAGGTACATACAAAGCACTGGAAAAATACTCAATTGATCTCACTGCTCAAGCAAAAGAAGGTAAGTTAGATCCAGTTATCGGTCGTGACCAAGAAATCCGTAGGGTGATTCAGATATTGTCGCGGCGTACTAAAAATAATCCTGTATTGATCGGTGAGCCAGGCGTCGGAAAAACTGCTGTAGTTGAGGGGCTAGCGCAGCGGATTGTGGCAGGAGACGTTCCCACAGGTCTCGAGGGAAAGAGATTAATCTCTCTAGACCTGTCGTCGATGGTTGCAGGTTCCAAATATCGTGGTGAATTCGAGGAGCGTCTTAAGGCTGTACTCAATGAAATAAAGGCAGCTAATGGGCAGATAATTACTTTTATTGATGAGATTCACACAATTGTTGGTGCTGGTGCTAGCGAAGGGTCAATGGATGCTGGCAACATGCTCAAACCGATGTTGGCACGCGGAGAACTTCGCCTTATTGGTGCGACAACGCTGGATGAGTATAGGGAAAATATTGAAAAAGATCCCGCTCTAGAACGACGCTTCCAGCAAGTCTTTGTCGGTGAGCCATCAGTAGAGGATACTATCGCTATTCTTCGCGGGTTAAAGCAGCGGTATGAAGCCCATCACAAAGTGACTATAGGAGACGATGCGTTAGTTGCTGCCGCCACCTTATCTAATCGGTATATTACTGGGCGCCAGCTTCCTGATAAAGCCATTGATCTGGTTGATGAAGCAGCTGCGCATTTGCGGATGGAATTGGATTCGCAGCCAGAAGAAATTGATGAACTCCAGCGTAAAGTTACCCGTCTTGAGATGGAAGAGATGCAGCTGAAAAAAGCAGACGATTTGTCGTCTCAAGATCGGTTGAAGAAGTTGCAGGCTGAACTCGCTGACACCAAAGAGAAACTCTCTGGTCTCAAGTCTCGTTGGGAGCAGGAGAAGGCAGGGCACAATAAGGTAGGTGATTTGCGTGCCCAGCTCGATGCTCTGCGAGTTGAAGCAGATAAAGCCACCCGTGAAGGTGATTTGGAGAAGGCTTCGAGACTTCTGTACGGTGAGATTCCCACTATCCGCAAGCAATTAGCTCAGGCAGAAAGCGAAGCAGATAAGGACAAAACCGCTAGTGGAACTGAGGCTGATAGCAGTAACGAAGAGCAAGAACCCATGGTTCCTGACCATGTGGATGCCGACTCAGTGGCTGAGATTGTTGCGGACTGGACTGGTATTCCAGTAGGCCGCCTCATGCAAGGTGAGAACGAAAAACTCTTGCATATGGAAGACTACTTGAGCAAGAAGGTTATTGGACAATCAGAAGCGATTCAAGCTGTCTCCGATGCTGTCCGGCGCTCGCGTGCAGGAATATCAGACCCTGACCGCCCCACTGGTTCCTTCATGTTCTTAGGGCCTACGGGTGTTGGTAAGACTGAGCTGGCTAAAGCTCTTGCGGATTTCCTCTTTGATGATGAGAAAGCCATGATAAGAATAGATATGTCTGAATACATGGAAAAGGCTTCTGTTTCTCGTCTCATAGGTGCCGCTCCAGGCTACGTCGGGTATGAAGAGGGAGGACAGCTGACGGAAGCTGTGCGCAGGCGTCCATATTCAGTGGTGCTTTTTGATGAGGTTGAAAAGGCCAACCCTGAGGTTTTCGACATACTCTTGCAGGTGCTTGATGATGGGCGCTTAACGGATGGTCAAGGTAGGACGGTTGACTTTAAGAACACCATTTTGATTATGACCTCTAACTTAGGTTCACAGTATTTGGTGGATGAACAGATGGATGCTGAGGCTCAGCACAAGGCTGTCATGGACATGGTTCATGCCTCCTTTAAGCCTGAGTTCATCAATCGTCTCGATGATCTTATTGTCTTCCATCCACTTACTCGTGAAGAGCTAGGCAGCATCGTTGATATTCAGGTTCAGCAAGTGGCTAGTCGCTTGACTGATCGTCGCATCACACTCGATGTGTCGAATTCGGCCCGTGAATGGTTAGCCAACATGGGATATGATCCAGCCTATGGGGCTAGACCACTACGTCGATTGGTGCAAACTGAAGTGGGTGATCAGTTGGCGCGAATGCTGCTGGCTGGCAAGGTGCATGATGGAGATACAGTACTGGTTGATCAGACTGGCGGCGAACACTTAGAGCTCTCCGCATGGTCTACTGACCAATTAGTGGCTGACGATATCCAGGTGGACAGTGTTGCTACTGACGAGTCTGGTCAGGAACAGGGTGGTCAGCAGGGTGCCACTCAGCATTCTCAGAACTGAGGTTATAGGTGCGGTCGGCGTCTGCAATGATTTGTGGGCGCCTGGCTGCCAATGTGGGTAGCTCTTCAGGTTTAGCCTGTGCTAGGAAATGCCAGCGCTTACTCAATCTTGTATGTTTGCCAAGCAGTAAGAGATTACCAATCGGTATTATGGCAGCAATAAGAGTCGCAACAGGTGCCACCATGGGGTTAAGCATCCATCCCCAAACTGGATATGTAATTCCAGTAGCTAGCAGCACCGCTAGCAGGTTATACGTGTATGCCCATATAAGGTTGAGGTGGCTAACTTTTTTGCTTGCTCGGGCTAATTCAATGGCCTGTGCAATCCCATCTAAATTCCCGGTTTGTAGGAGAAGGTCGATACTCTCTTCCGGATGAGCCTGTGCATTGCCTGCCAAGGGGGACAGATCAGGGGATAAAACAATATGTGTTTGAGCAGCTGACTGTGCTTGTGGTTCTGCTCCAGCTGCTGCTGCAAAGGCAATGAAACCTGCACTCTTGCTGTTATTTGAATTGGTGGTTGGTTCCATTTCTACCATGCGATGCAAGTCATTGCTAAAGCGCTGTGTCCAGTGGGCTTTGCGCTTGTGGTCTACACCGGTAAAGAGGAAATCGACACCAGCTTCCCGGGCGGCTTTCTCGATATAGTCACCTTGTTGTGATGTATCGGAGTTCTCTTTTTCTAGAACTACAGAGGTGACTCCTATGCCCCGCAAATGGGTGCTGGTTCTTGCTAGTTCGGCAAATGATGGCTGGCCGGTATCGGATTGAATCGTGGTACCTATAGCAGATTCATCGATAACGACAGTCTGTGTGGCTGCTAGCTGATTCATGGCTTGGTATGAAGTATATAATATGCCGTGGTTCAAACCGGAACTTAAGGCTGTTGTAAAAGACAATGGTATAGAGACTGCAATAGCAGTTGGACAGGCGATAATCAGTACGGATACAGCATTGGCTACTGCATGAGCAAGGTGCGGTTGTGGGCCTACAAGAAGCCAGATCATAAATGTCCACACAGCTATAATCATTACGATTGGTTCGGCTTTGGATAAGAACTTGTTAGCTTGACTTTGGCTATCAGATTTGCTGGAAAGTGCCCTATAGATAATTCCCTCGAACTGCGATGAGATTTGATGAGAGGTATCTGGGTGATTGGTGAATATGTGATTCGTAGTTTTGTTGAGGAAGAGTTTACCGGTCAATGCACGGAGACGAGCATTTTGCTCGCTGAGACTAGCAAATAGTGCCAAAGTGGTAATCGTTCCAATTACATCAAAATATGGTTGCTGGGACCCTGTGGGAAGTAAATTGGTAAAAGCACAAGCTGTAAGGCTGTACGTATAGGCAAGTGCTGTGGCAATTGTGACTAAGGAACTTAGGTTTGTTTGGCTGTGCCGCAACTGTTGCCAGCCATCGGCATATATAGGTCTGCCGCAATAGAAAACGACTGGAGTAATCACAATTGCTTGAATCCAGGGGCTTGTAAGCCATGCTGGCAAGACAGCAGGGTTTAGCAGGGTGCACAAGTCTATGAGTAAGACGGGTGCTGTTAGAACGGCTGAAATAAGAGTTAGCTTCTTGGTCTGCTGGCTCTTCATCCGTAAGCGGTGTATACGCTCATCGTGCGTCATGCTGTCTTGAATTACTTTTCCTGACCCTTGTGTATCTAAGAAGCCATGAGCTTGGTCGTTGCTCTCTGTTTCGTGTTGGTGCAGGAGGAAATACCAAATAATGAACCATGTTAATGCTGCTGCTATGAGAATGTCGGCGACGGTCAGAAATATGTCGATTCCCATGGGGCCTCCTTATTGGCTGGGCCTACGAATGAGTTGCCTAACGGGCTGTCATTCATACTGTGCTGTTCTCTATTGTCCTCCAATCAAAAGTATAAATGTGCATAATGCCGTGAATCATTGCGGAAAAAACGAATTGGTTGGTATTCGTCTAAGTCTTGTGATTGTCTAGAACATATGTTCGATACTGTCTCTGTGATCATCCTTCTTGCAGCGGTAATCTGTGCCTTGGTAATAGGTCTTGTGCTTGGGATGAGTCTAGGTAAAGCTCGCGCGCGTGAGGCTCTGCAAACAACTCAGCAGCAGGCAAGTCGAGATACAGACGATTTAGTTGACCAGTTGAGAGAACAATTGGCTCAAATGCAGGGGAAAGTGGTGCAGTACAAGACACAATTTGAGGCTACAACCGAGCAAGTCTCTTTTCTGAAATCCCAGCTCGCTCAGGCTCAGCAGGCAGAGCAGATGCGTTTAGCTCATGAGCGAGAACAAGCTCAGGCCCGTGAAGAAGAGAAGCGTAAGCAGCAGGCTGACGCCTTACAAGAGCAGAGCAAAGTACTTTCTGCCCTAGCTCCCGTGCAGAAGAATTTGGACGCTTTACAACATAAGGTCGCTCAGATTGAAGAGGGGCGCAAGCAAGAGATGGGGGCTCTAGGACAACAGTTAAAGAGCCTCGGTGAGCAACAGGGAAAGCTGGACAAGGAAACTAGCTCATTGGCTTCAGCCCTTCGTAATAACAAGGTTCGTGGTTCATGGGGTGAAGCTCAACTCAAGAATATCGTAGAATCTGCTGGGCTCATTGAGCATGTAGATTTCGATACCCAGGTAGTGGTAACAGCTTCTGATGGCAGGGTTCTGCGACCTGATATGGTAGTTCACCTGCCTGGAGGGAAAACTATACCAATTGATGCTAAAGCTCCTTTTTCTGACTACCAGCGTGCTTGTGAGATTTCCGATACTGCGTCTGCTGAAGAATTAGCTCGTAAGCAAGAGCTGTTGAAAGCACACGCCAAAGCCTTACGCGACCATGTCAAAGCTTTAGCTGATAAAGAATATTGGAACGCATTTGACATCACTCCTGATTTCGTAGTTGCTTTTATCCCAAGTGAATCCTTGCTTCAGGCTGCTTTGGAAGCTGATCCTTCGTTGATGGATGATGCCTTTGCTCAGAAGGTTGCTTTGACTTCACCAGTGACCCTCTGGGCAGTGTTGAAATCAGTAGCTTACGCCTGGCAGCAGCAGTCCCTCACTGACGATGCTAAGCAGCTGTTTTCTCTTACCCGTGAACTGTATGAGCGCTTTGCTACTTTGGGTACCAAAGCGAATGCCTTGGGAACTGCTATAACCAGGACAGCTAAGGCCTATAATGCTTTCGCTACAACTCTAGAGAGTCGTGTGTTAGTTACTGCAAGGAAACTACAGAATCTGGAGCCTACGAAAATTATCGATCAGGTCAATCTTATTGATTCCGAGCAAGCAGATGTGCGCGAACTTACAGCACCTGAGACACAGTCGTCATTGGGATCTGACTTCTTGTGATGACTATCCGGACCTACAGGATGAGCGCTGTTGTTTGGTCGTGGTGAGTAGTAACTAGAACATAAAATGCCGGGAGATTAAAAAGAATGAGTTATTTTCGGTCTTGCGATAAGCTACAGTTATGACGGTACAGAGCCAGAAAAACGATTCACGGACCAGTAACGCAGTAGCATCAGCTGATGGTGACTGTGTCTGCAAGCTGGGAGTAGCAGAAGCTCGCAAGGAATTGCAGAACATGCTCGCGGTAGAGATTAACGGAAGGCCTTTTACTGAGCTTGCGGGTGTTACTTTTCATCACAGGGGTGCAGAACTAGCCGGTCAAGTACTTTTAGATGCTTTACAGGAGGCTGGCTATTCCGCAGCAGATTTCGATGCAGTTGGTGCCCTCACAGCTGCTGCAGTACCACTCGTTGATGCCGTGCTCCATGCTGCTACCCAGCGAGGACAGAAGTTAAACGCTTTTGTTATGGATTTTGTATACCCTTCAATTAAGGGTCCTTCTATCGCTGGCAAGAGAGTATTGCTCTTGGATGCTTGGCTCAGTGAAAAATCATATGTGCAGACGTCATCGTTAGTCACCTTGCGCAACGGCAATGAGTTAAGTTTAGATTGTGGGATTGTGAGCAGACAAGGTGCCAGCATAGTCGCAGTTATTTCCTTGGTCGGAGGAATTGGTATCCGTGAATCGTCTGATTCTGTATCTTCTCCATCGCAACAGTTAGCAGAAGATCCTCTGCGAACAGCTATAAAGATTGTTGACCCGATAGACGCTCATGAACAGATGATACCGTTTGTATGTGCCTTCGATGAAAGTCTGTTTGAACCTGATGTGGGAGAAAGTCAATCAGCAGACAATGACTGTGAACAGATGAGGTAAAAGGGGTTGCATGACTAAACCAAACCCGATTACGCAGGCGGCTATGGACTCTGGCGAACCCATATTTCGTGAAATTGGCGTGGGGCCTTGGGCCCAGGAACATTCCGGTCAGGTTAGGCCAGATAATCCGGAGGCTCCAAACTATGATTCACGCATGGATCCTGACCTGCTCGATAATGGAGACAGGCGTAACATACTAGACCGCTACCGCTATTGGAAAGTGGAAGCCATACGCGCAGACTTAGATCTTCGAGGGCGGAATGGATTCGAGGTAGCGGTAGAAAACTGGACTCACGATTTCAATATCGGTTCTATGGTTCGTTCGGCTAATGCTTTCGGCGCGGCGAAGGTTCATATTGTTGGTCCCCATAAGTGGAACCGCAAGGGTTCGCTGATGACCGA
Organism: Bombiscardovia coagulans; assembly: GCF_002259585.1. Lineage (GTDB taxonomy): Bacteria > Actinomycetota > Actinomycetes > Actinomycetales > Bifidobacteriaceae > Bombiscardovia > Bombiscardovia coagulans. Next base: position 98,840 of record NZ_MWWS01000007.1, on the reverse strand, counting down.
ACTGTACCAGCATGTGGAGCACCATCCAACCATCGAGAGCTTAGTGACCAACTGGCGCAACGATCGGCAAGAGGAAGTGCATAGCTTAACTGTTCAAGCCCACAATACGGATCATCAAGCGGAACGTGATGCTTTGCTGGCTACAGCTCGGGTTGCCTCTGAAGCTAGGGTGATTGCTCTCGATATTGTGCCAGGTGCTGTGCCGATTGAGACGTATAAGTTCCCTGAGCGCTGCCTCCTCCTTTTTGGCGCTGAAGGACCAGGGCTCTCTCAGACGGCGCTTGATTTGGCAGATACTGTAGTCTACATTTCTCAGTTCGGATCAGTTCGTTCTATCAATGCCGGAGCTGCTGCTGCTGTGGCTATGCATGCATGGGTATCTCAACACTTCCAGGGGTAGTTGATGTACGTATGGAATAAGTTATGAATTGGAAGTAAGGGAATGCTATGCTTTGTAGATGATAACTATTGAGCATCTGACAAAGATATTTGGTGCAAAGAACGCCATAGATGATGTGTCCTTTACTGCTGAAGATGGTAAGGTCACGGGTTTTCTAGGACCGAACGGCGCTGGAAAATCAACCACTATGCGGGCGGCTCTAGGGTTGATTCGCCCTACTTCGGGCACTGCCCTTATTGATGGTAAACCCTTTAGACAGATGAGCTCTCCGATGAGAGAAGTTGGTGCTGTCTTGAATCCTCGTTCAGCTCATAAGAATCGCACGGCCCGAGCTCATTTAGAAGCTCTAGCTTTGAGCAATGGTATTTCTAAGCATCGAGTGGATGAGGTGATGGAACTCGCTGGCATCACTTCGGTAGCTAAGAAAAAGGTAGGTTCTTTTTCGTTAGGTATGGGTCAAAGACTTTCTATAGCTGCCGCGCTTCTCGGTGATCCTCAGAACCTGCTTTTTGATGAGCCAGTCAATGGGTTGGACCCCGAAGGTGTTTTGTGGGTTCGTCAACTTTGCCGTTTTTATGCTTCACAAGGCAAATGTGTACTCTTGAGTTCTCATCTCATGAGCGAAGTGGCACAAACTGCTGATAACTTGGTCATTATTGGGAAGGGTCATATTTTAGAACGTACAACAGTTACACAGTTCATATCTGAACACTCGTCCCATGCGATTCGTGTAGCGACGCCTGAGGTCAATCGCTTGCAAGGACTGTTACAGGGGCAGCCAGGGGTTGCTTTCCAATTGCTTCCATCGAATGTTCAAGATTCTTCAGGTGCTCAAATCTTGAGAGTTACTGGTATGGAGCTAAAGCAGTTGGCACAGATGGCGGCAGCTCAGCAGATTGCTCTGTATGAGATACATGAGGAGCAAGCATCCCTCGAGGAAGCTTACATGGCTTTGACTCATGGGCAAGAGGAATATAAGACAGCCCCCCTGCCTACACCAGAATCAACGCACTATCAAGCTCAGCCAGTACAACCTCATTCGCAGCCTATATCGAGTGCTCCCAATAGCTATCAGCAGCCTCCAGTTCAGTCTCAGATGCCAGCTATGCCGATTCCTCAACACATACCGCCCGATGCCAGACCATCAACGCAGCAGTACCCAAATGAGATTGGTAATCAAACAGGTAACCAGAACGAGGAAGGAGGTGCGCGATGAGTCAACCTACTATGCCAGGTGATGCAAGCATGAACGCTCCAACTGGAAATGTCAGCCAGGATTCTGCCGGTAACTATCAGACATCTCGTTCCGAGATGAGTCAGCGGGTTCATGTGAGTTTGTGGCACTGCATTCGCAGTGAATATATCAAATTTACTAGTTTGAAATCCACATGGATCTTGTTAATTATTAACGCTTTGCTTATACCTATGGGGGCTGCCTTAGCTGCGTGGTCTGTGCAATTGGCAGCTAGGCTAAGTATGGAGGCTGAAGGTGGCAAGGGTGAGGCCATGCCTATTCCAGCTTCTGTGCCATGGCAATCGATAACTACTTTTGTTACGGTAACAACGATAGTGGTAGGTATCTTCGGAGTGATGAGCATCACTTCTGAATTTGTTTCTACTTCGATTGATGCTACTTTAACTGCTAATCCTCACCGTAATATGGTGTTAGGAGCTAAAGCAATCGTTGCATCAGTCTTTACGTGGTGTTCGACTCAGCTTGGTATTCTACTTTCTTGGACAGCTGTAGGGTTAATTTTCCGTGGTATTACAACTTCTCATCTCAAGTCTGAGCTAAGTGCCCTTCCTTGGGTAAGTATTTTGGGCGCGCCCATAGTTGATGTCTTATTTGTGGTTATGGCGATTGGTATCGGAGCTTTGTGTCGGTCAACGGTAGCTGGAGTTTTTGTACTTATTGCTATTGATATGTTTTTGCCCGCAGCTGTAGCTATCCTATCCAATCTTGGTAATGCCTTTGCATGGCTGCAAACCCTGGGCAGATTGATGCCGCTGCAGTTGATGTCCACTTTCCTAGCTGGTGGCCTCAATGATGTACACAATGGTCCGGTGTCTGGTTTCTACCCCTCTTGGTGGCAGTCAGGTCTCTTGCTCTTGGTCTGGACTGTGATCTTCTACATCTGTGGAGCAGTAGTTCTTGACCGCCGCGACATAAAGTAGTCAAGTTCCTATTACACATAGTTACTTCTGAGAAGTCCTGGTAAATTCGCTATCGCTGCAGTTTACTAGGACTTCTTTCATGTTATCTATGTGGCGTACGGGTGTCACGCGAAACGCATAGTATGGTTGCTATGCCTACATTTACACGTGAAGAGATTGAGAATTTGGGGCGTTTAGCCCAGATTGCCTTGACGGATGGGGAAATTGAACGTCTTAAAGGTGAACTCAACGTTATAGCTGAATCGATTACTAAAGTGCAGGAGGTGGCTGGCAGTGACGTACCACCCACTGCTAACCCAATTCCAATAGAGGCTTATTTGAGGCCTGATGAAGCAGAGGAGCCTCTGAGCCAAAAGGAAGCGCTAGCAGGTGCTCCTGAGACCGAAGCGGGCATGTTTGTAGCCCCACGCATCCTAGGGGAAGAGTGAGGAATGACTAATACACAAGAACTCGTGCGGCTGTCTGCGGCACAGATGGCTGAGAAAATACGTTCAAGAGACATTTCCTCCCGAGAGCTAGTAGAAGCGGAATTAGAGGTTATTGAAGCAGCTGAGCCAAGTATCGATGCCTTCCTGCATGTCTCTCGTGATGAGGCGCTTGCACAAGCTGATGATGTTGATAAGAAGCTTGCATCGGGTGATGCTGAGAGTTTGCCTGAGTTGGCAGGTGTGCCAGTTGCTATCAAAGACATGATTGTCACTAAAGGCATTCCTACCACAGCAGCCTCTAAGATCCTGGAAGGCTGGATACCTCCCTACGATGCGACTGTGGTAGAGAAACTCAAAGCTGCTGGTATGCCAATCCTTGGTAAAACTAATCTTGACGAATTTGCTCAAGGATCCTCTACCGAGCACTCTGCTTTCAAACGTACTTGTAATCCTTGGGATACGGACTGTGTTCCAGGCGGCTCTGGTGGTGGTTCAGCCGCAGCTGTCGGTGCCTTCGAATCTCCGTTAGCTTTGGGTACTGACACGGGCGGCTCCATTCGCCAGCCTTCTGCTCTTACCGGTACTGTAGGCGTCAAACCTACGTATGGTGGGGTCTCTCGTTATGGTGCTATTGCTATGGCTTCATCCTTGGATCAGGTTGGTCCCGTCGCTCGTACAGTATTGGACGCTGCCCTTCTTCAAGAAGTGATCGGTGGTTATGATCGAAGAGATTCCACTTCCATCCCAAAGCCAATACCTCCGCTAGCACAGGCTGCACGCGAGGGAGCAAGGATGGACCTACATGGTATGAAAGTTGGATTAGTTAAGGAGTTGGGAGGCAAAGGCTATCAGCCTGACGTTGAGGCTCGCTTTAACGAAGGCGTTCAGCTTTTGCAAGATATGGGAGCAGAAGTCGTTGAGGTTTCTTGCCCTCACTTCTCATACGCCTTAGCTGCTTATTACATCATCATGCCTTCTGAGGTATCTTCCAATCTCGCTCGGTATGACGGTATGCGGTACGGATTACGAGTTATGCCGCCCGAGGGAATGGAACAAACAGCAGCTAACATGATGGCCGTTACCCGTGAAGCTGGTTTCGGTGATGAGGTTAAGCGCCGCATAATTCTGGGAATTTATGCTCTGTCTGCCGGCTATTATGATGCTTGGTATGGTTCTGCTCAAAAGGTGCGCACACTTATCATCCGTGATTTGGAAGCGGCATTCAAGCAGGCAGATGTGTTGATTTCTCCAGCTTCACCGACAACAGCTTTCAAGTTTGGTGAACGTATGGACGACCCATTGGCTATGTACTTGAGCGATGTGGCGACAATTCCCGCAAACATGGCTGGTTCCCCTGCTATGTCTATTCCTGCTGGTCTTTCAAAGGATGGACTGCCTGTTGGCTTCCAATTCTTTGCTCCTCAAATGCGTGATGATGTCATGTACAAGCCAGCTGCTGCTCTAGAAGCAGCGCTCGAAAAGCAGTGGGGTGGTTCTATATACCAGAGTATGAAAACCCCATGGCTGGGTGAGAACAAGTAAGCATCGGAAGGCAAGGAAGTTCAAATGGCTGAAAAACTGATGAAGTATACCGATGCTGTGGCCAAGTATGACCCAGTCTTCGGCTTGGAAGTACATGTGGAGTTATCTACTAATACTAAGCTCTTCTGCCCAGCGCACATAGAGTTTGGTGGAGAACCTAATTCCCAGCTGACTCCGGTATCGTTAGGTCTACCGGGATCTCTTCCAGTGGTAAATAAAACTGCAATTGACTACGCCATCAAGTTGGGTTTGGCCCTGCACTGCGATATTGCTGAGTGGAGTCAGTTTGCGCGTAAAAACTATTTCTATCCGGACATGCCTAGGGATTATCAGATTTCCCAGTTCGATAAACCTCTCAATGGTGAAGGCTACCTTGATGTGGAGCTTGATGATGGTTCTGTCTTCCGTGTGGATATTGAGCGTGCTCATGTGGAAGACGATGCAGGTAAAAACACACATTTAGGTGGTTCCGATGGACGAATTGAGGGCGCTAACCATTCCTTAGTGGACTATAACCGTGCTGGTGTGCCCCTGATTGAGATTGTGACGAAGCCCATAGCGGGTGCCGGTGAACGTACTCCTGAAGTGGCAGGTGCTTATGTGCGAGCCATTCGGGATATCGTTCGTGCACTCAACATTTCTCACGCCCGCATGGAGCAAGGAAATATGCGTGCTGATGTGAACATTTCTCTGCACAAGAAGGGTGAGCCGCTAGGAACAAGGTCAGAGACAAAGAATGTTAATACATTCAAGGGCATTGAGAAGACCTTAGTGTATGAGATCCGCAGGCAGGCGGCCATTTTAGAAGACGGAGGAGAAGTCTTACAAGAGACTCGTCATTGGGACGAATCTAAGCAGGCCACGGCGGGCGGTCGTGCTAAATCGGATGCTAATGACTACCGCTATTTCCCAGATCCTGACTTGGTGATGGTGCACGTAACTCGTGATCATATTGAAGAGCTCAGGAAACAAATGCCTGAGATGCCTCGTGAGCGCCGTGCCAGGTTGAAGGAAGAGTGGGGCTTTACTGACTTGCAGATGCGTGATGCACTGAATGCTGATGCCCTTGATTTGATTGAAGAAACTATAGCGGCCGGTGCCCAACCGGCGGGTGCGCGAAAGTGGTGGCTGGGAGAAATTTCTCGTGAGGCTAACGAGCGTGGAGTTTCCTTGGAAGAGTTGCCTATTACACCTCAAGATGTGGCAGAGGTTGAACAACTTATTAAGTCTGGGCAACTCAATGACAAGCTCGCTAAGCAGACAGTATCTGGTGTTCTATCCGGAGAGGGTAAGCCTAGCGAAGTAGTTGCCAAGCATGGCTATCAGGTTGTGTCAGACGATGGGGCACTGGAAGCAGCGGTTGACGATGCTTTGAAAGCTAATCCGGATATTGTGGCTAAGCTCCAAGCGGGCAATATGAAGCCTATGGGAGCCATCATTGGTGCAGTTATGCGAGCCACCAAGGGACAGGCTGATGCAAAGACTGTTAATAAAATAGTGATGCAACGCATTGCAAAATGAGGTAACCAGCACGCTTCACAGATTTCTTTGTGGAGCGTGCGGTATACTGTCTCCCCGTTATCATCGTGGTAGCGGTTTCGGAGGTGACTGATGTCGGGTGCAGTGAAGAAATTAGCTGGTGATACTGTGAGCGGTGAAACGGAAACACGTGAGTTACCAGTGCAGATCGATATCCCATATATCAATGGCGAGATGGTGCACCTACGTCCAGCAACTATTGCTGATTTGACTCGTATGGACGACTTGCAAGCCTTCTATAATTCCACAGGAATTACCGGCAAAGACCCGCAGGCAGAACGTGCCTTAGTCAATGCTTGGGTTCGTCGGTCAGTGTCATGGTCCAAGGGAAATGCGCCTTATGAGCATGGTGTTGGTGATCCTGAGGCAAGGCGTACGGTCGCTTGGTCTATGATTGCTCACACAGATTCAGACGGAGCGGAATCGAATATCGCAGGCCCTACAGATGGTCTTATCGGTATGGTGTTCCTAATTGATATTGACGGATGGTCTCGTTCGGCGCGAATTCAAGTGGTGCTAGGTAAGGATTTCCGGGGACGTGGGTATTCACGTGATGCTATGCCCCGAGTGATGACATATGGGTATGCAGCTTCGCCAGAAGGTCTCGACTTGCATAGGATTTGGGTGGCTGTTCCAGAGAAAAATCCCCGAGCTATTTCAGTCTATCAATCCCTTGGATTTGTACTTTCTGGTACATCTCGAGACGCACTTTGGGATGAGGAAGGGGGTAAGTACCAGGACCAAATTGTCATGGATGCTTTAGCAGATGAGTATGATCCGATCCAGTCTTTGGAAGCCTTTGGTATGCATTTAGTAGAAGGTAATCCTGGTGTAGATAATGCTGTAAACACTCGTAAAGGCAATAATAATACTTCCGGGCGGTCAAAAGAAATAACTGAAGAAGAACCTGTAAAACCTAACAATCACGGAAAGCCTGCATTGGCAGAGCTGGACCACTTCTCAAAGACGCACATGGGAGGAGAGGACTCAGCAGAGGTAGCAAAGTTTCAGGTTGAAAGCGAACATCGTACCACCACTGAAACAACAGTGGTGCTTCCACTTGATGAAGAAGTTAAGACTGAGAGCGGACAAGATAAGCAAGCTGATGAAGGAACGGAAGATAATGCTACAACATGGGCTTATTCTGACTCAAATATGAAAAAGAGTTCCAAAAGAGCTTGGTGGCGCAATTTAGGTCACAATATGAAGGGTAACTCAGGAGGTAACAGTTGAGCGCTGAAGATCTAGACAATTACGAGACTGCCGCTGAACTGGCTCTCTATCGAGAATACCGTGATGTTATCAAACTGTTTACGTATGTTGTGGAGACTGAGCGTCGCTTCTACCTTGCTAATAAGGTCGATTTTAATGTACGCTCAGCTGGCCAGGATGTTTACTTCGACGTTCAGCTTACAGATGCATGGGTTTGGGACGTATACCGTTCTTCCCGTTTTGTGAAAAAAGTCCGTATTGTAACCTTCAAGGACGTCAATGTAGAGGAAGTTCAGAAAAGTGACATTGATATTCCAGATTCACTGTAAGGCAGCTATGCTAAGGTATAGAAGATTCTTTATCTAATAGGGTCTACAGTTCGTTAAAGTTTCATAGCGTAGTTCATTGGATTTGCGCTGTGTGCAACATAGTGCAGCAGGTGTTCTCGCTCGGGAGGTAGATATGGCGGAAAAACAGTCAGTTATTGTCATTGGAGGTGGGCCGGCAGGGCTCACGGCAGCTTGGGAGCTGGTAAAAGATGGTGGTAACCAGCGTTATGACGTGACTGTGCTTGAAGCCACTTCGATGTTCGGCGGTATTTCTCGTACAGTGCGCCACAACGGCAACCGCATGGACATCGGTGGTCACCGTTTCTTCTCTAAAGATGATCGAATTATGGATTGGTGGAAGGAAGTTCTGCCTTTGCAGGGCGCACCTTCTTACGATGATAAGAAATTAGGCAGGCACCACGATCTTGAGCCTGGCGGACCGGATCCAGAGAAAACCGATCAGGTAATGCTTAAGCGCCATCGCGTTTCTCGTATTTATTGGAATCGTCATTTTTTGGATTACCCAATTTCTTTGTCTCCAGGTCTCTTTAAGGCTTTAGGTTTCAAAATCACCTTGGAAGCTGGCTTCAGCTATTTGGCCTCCATGTTCCACAAGCTTCCAGAAGACAACTTGGAGAACTTTTACATTAACCGTTTCGGGCGCAAACTATATTCGTTGTTCTTCGAGGGATATACCGAAAAGCTTTGGGGCCGTCATCCCCGTGAAATTTCAGCAGACTGGGGAGCTCAGAGAGTCAAAGGTCTGAGCATTTGGAGTGTCTTAAAGAATGCCTTCCAGAAGTTGCTGCCCAAGAAGCGTGACTCTCATGAGATTGAGACTTCGCTTATCGAGGAATTCTGGTATCCCAAGCTAGGTCCAGGCCAGCTCTGGGAAACTGTAGAAAAACGAAATGTAGAGCAAGGTGTCAAGGTTATTACTGACGCTAATGTAGTGGAGTTTGACCAAGAAAACGGTAAGATTTCTGCGGTTGTTTATGAAGACAAGGACGGCAAACGCGTAACTCTCAAAGCTGACCACTTCATCTCTTCCATGCCGATCAAGGATTTGGTGAACGCCATTGCTGCTGCTCCTTCTGGAGCGCCTAAGGACATGGTTCACGTGGCAAACGGTTTACCTTACCGCGATTTTGTTACTGTGGGCTTGTTGATTAAGCACTTAAAAATTCGCAATACAACGGACATCCCTACGTTGGGTAAACCTCCTATCGTACCTGACTGCTGGATATATGTGCAGGATCCAGGTTATAAAATGGGGCGTTTCCAGATTTTTAACAACTGGAGCCCATACATGGTTAAGAACGTGGACGATACCGTCTGGATTGGTCTCGAATACTTCTGTGAAGAAGGCGACGACTTCTGGAATATGTCTGATGAAGATGCCACGGACTTTGCCATTAAGGAACTAACTCGCATGGGTGTAATCGGTGGAGCCGCAGACGTAATGGACTCCCACCGTGAGCGAGTAAAGAAAGCATATCCTGCTTACTTTGATACATATGCCCAGATGCCTGAGTTGGTTGAATGGCTGGACTCTTTCGGCAACCTCTACTGTGTAGGTCGTAACGGTCAACACCATTACAATAATCAAGATCATTCGATGGCAACTTCTATGGAAGCTGTCAAGAATATCCAGACCGGACGGACTTCTAAGAGAAATGTCTGGAATGTGAACACAGAGAAGTCCTATCATGAACAGAAATAGGATTTAGTGCTCTCATTGTCCATTTACAACGGTTCGTGTGCTGTTATTGCACGGACCGTTTTTTGTATCTATCAGCGAGGAATGTGTGTTGACGCACACGGCGCGGCGAATTTGCGTCTTTTTATGGAGCGTTGTACGCTTAATACAGTTCGGTTTGCTGGGATAGCACCGAGCATTCATGAGCAGTTTATCTGCAAACTTCTTGAAGCTAGATATTAGATTGTTGAAATGTTCTAGCGGTAGGAAAGGCAATATACAGTGGCAACAAGCCAAGATCTTCACACTATGAAACTGCCTGAGCTTAAAGAGCTGGCAAAACAGTTAGGCCTACGCGGGATTTCTAATATGCGCAAGCCAGCCCTTATAGAAACTATAGAGGCGGCTCGTTCCGGAGGCACAGCTCCCGCAGGAGTAAGTGTACGTCCAATGAGTCAGGCTTCTGAAACGCTTCAGGATGAGCAGCATACAGTAGAACCCGTAACTGAGCAGATCGCTCAGACAACGACGCCATCGGATGCAAATGTTGATGAGGGCTCCTCCAAAAAACGAACCGGTAGAGCAACAGCGTCACCAGAAGTTGGTGATTTGTTTGACGTCCTTGGTATTGATGGAAAATCAAGCAGAAGGAACCGTAACCGTCAGCATCGTACTGTTGCGGATGACGAGTCAGTTATTATCAACCGTCGTCGTCACCGTAATAATGACGGTCATTCGCGTACACACTCACAGGAGGAGCGCGAAGAATATGCTCACAGTAGCAAAGTGAGAGACTTGGACGATATCCTCGCTGCTTTACCAGCTAGAGATACTCACAACTCACACAAGCGCAGCCGTGATGACAATCATGATCGTGACTACCAGCATGGTAGCTACGACAAGTATGAGCGCTCGGAGCGTAACCGCGGTCGCAACAACCGAAGGGTAAATCGCGATTATGAGAGCCACGAAGACTTCAAAGATGAGGACCTGGTACCTGTAGCTGGTATCGTGGACGTTTTGGAGTCGTATGCTTTCATTCGTACTTCAGGTTATTTGCCTGGTCCCAACGACATTTATGTATCTATGGGGCAGGTGAAAAAATATGGCCTGCGCAAGGGTGATGCCGTTCAAGGCTTTACTAGGCCTCCTCATGACGGTGAACGTCGCAATCAGCGACAGAAATTCATGCCTTTACAGTCTATCGAGACTGTGAATGGGATGAGTGTTGAAACTGCTGGAGATCGTCCTAACTTCAGCAAGCTGACACCCTTGTATCCGCAGGAACGTATGCGGATGGAGACAGATGCCAGTCAGGTAACTGGAAGACTCATCGATATTGTAGCGCCAATAGGTAAGGGTCAACGTGGCCTGATTGTTTCACCGCCTAAGGCCGGTAAGACTATTACCTTGCAAAACATTGCTAAGGCCATAGCAAAGAACAATCCTGAGGTACATCTGATGGTGGTTCTTGTGGACGAACGACCTGAAGAAGTTACTGATATGGAGCGCACAGTTCAAGGTGAAGTGATTGCTTCTACCTTTGACCGCCCCGCCACGGATCATACTACTGTTGCTGAGTTAGCTATTGAAAGAGCCAAGCGTCTTGTGGAATTGGGACAAGATGTGGTGGTGCTCTTGGATTCAATGACGCGTTTAGCTCGTGCATACAATATTGCTGCTCCCACATCTGGCCGTATCTTGTCGGGCGGTGTAGACGCCCAGGCATTGTATCCACCTAAGAAATTCTTCGGTGCAGCACGCAATATTGAAAACGGCGGATCCTTAACCATTATCTCCTCTGCCTTAGTTGAGACAGGCTCTAAGATGGATGAAGTGATCTTCGAGGAGTTTAAGGGCACTGGCAATATGGAACTGCGGCTCTCTCGTGAGCTGGCAGACAAGAGGCTCTTCCCAGCTATTGATATCAATGCATCAGGTACCAGACGCGAAGAAATGATAACCTCTGCTGATGAATTGGCAGTGGTCTACCGTCTCCGCCGTCTCTTAGGTGGCATGGAAATTGAGCAGGCTTATCAGACGCTCGTTCCACGTCTCAAAAAGACGGCAACCAATCGTGATTTTCTCGGTGCGATTACGCAGACTATGCTCGGGCAAAAAACAAACTAACCTAGCTAGATGTCTTAGTGAGGGTGTCGAAATTACCTTACAGGTATTCGGCACCCTCATTTGCATTTCTTTTCTACATCGTTGCGCTACTGGCCACGGTGACTCATGATTGGGATACAGTAATGAACGAGCGAACTGAAGGAAGGGGAATGCATGTCTGAGCATGAGACAGATACCAGGGAGACTGTAGTTGATAAGTATACGGCGACTAATTCGTTCGCTGCACAGATACAACAACTACGACAATCAATTGATGGTATCGATACAGAAATTGTGAAATTACTAGCCAGACGTTTTGCTATAACGGATACTGTAGGGCAGCTTAAAGCCCAAGCTGGATTTGCACCTGCTGACCCTGATAGAGAGCACCAACAGGTTGCACAATTACGTGCTCTAGCTGAGCAAGAGGGTTTAGATCCTATGATTGTTGAGCAGTATCATGCCTTAGTAGCAAGCGTTGCGAAAGAGCGGCATGCCCATATAGCCCATTAACAATTGGAACGTTAATTGTATACAATACGGTCGTGTGCGTAACACTTCTGCACACGACCGTACTGGAACAAGTTGTTAGTTTTATATGCAGCTCACGACCGGGCTTTTTTGGCTGGCGGTTCACCCAATTCGCTTGTTATTACTGTAACTCCACTTGTTTTTTCTGTTTCTGGTCCGCTTTCAGCACCAGCATTTGCTTCCAAGCTGGTATCCTCAGTTATGTTGATTGTGCCAGTGACCCTGCCTGCCTGAGCAATATCGTTAACGGAAGACTGCACAGCCTTAACACCAGAAGGTGCCACTGCAAGACTGACGGATAAGATTGGTGTCTTCATAGAGACTTTTGCCTCTGATTTGATCTTGCGTAATTCTGCTAACGCGGTGCCTGACCAAGCTAACACATCTGCTGATACACCCTGAGCTGCTTCAGCGTATGCTTGTGCCTGTGGCCAAGGGGCTTTGTGGACGGATCCTTGACCGGCATGCATCCACTGCCAGACTTCCTCAGTGGCGAAGGGTAAGAAGGGTGCGAAAAGACGTGCGAAGGCATCTAGGGCTAGTCCCAGTGTAGTTCTAGCGGATACCACATCAGCTTCGGCAGGGGTGTGGCCTTCTTCATCAGGCTTGCCGTAAGCCCTGTTTTTAGCTAATTCAATATAATCGTCGCAGAAGTCCCAGAAGAAGGATTCAATCGTTTCTAAAGCTTTCGAGTGTTCGTATGATTCAAAGGCTTTGGTAGCTTCTGTAATGACATGAGCCAAGCGAGCAAGTACGCCTCTATCGAGTTCCACAGTAACTTGTGCAGGATTCCAAACAGCCTGAGCTGCTTGTCCAACATGATGGTTTTCGTCTTCGCGGCCGATAGAAAGGGCAAACTTAGTAGCATTGAGCAGCTTTATAGCAAGCCTGCGACCGATTTTCATCTGCCCTTCGTCATAGGTAGCGTCAAGGCCTAAGCGAGCGCATGCTGCCCAATAACGGACAGCGTCTGCTCCATATTGTTGAATGGGCTCATCCGGGACGACTACATTCCCCTTTGACTTGGACATCTTCTTGTGGTCAGGATCGAGAATCCAGCCTGAGAGCGCAGCATGCTTCCAAGGCAGGCACTTATTTTCAAGGTGGGCCCTATCCACAGTGGAGAACAACCATGTGCGGATAATGTCTTGACCCTGGGGGCGTAGATCCATGGGGAACGTGGCCTTAAAGAGGGCTTCGTTTTCTTCACCAGGTTCAGACCAGTGGGTTACGATCTGTGGGGTTAGTGAGGAGGTAGCCCATGTATCCATGATGTCTGGTTCAGCTGTGAATCCACCAGGCTGGTCTCTCTGGGATTCTTCAAAGCCTTCCGGTACATCGTTTGTGGGGTCAATCGGTAGTTGATCCTCAGTGGGAGTAATGGGGTGCTGGAAATCGGGGTCACCGTCTGCATTAAGGGGATACCACAGAGGGAAGGGAACACCAAAGAATCGTTGACGGGAGACTAGCCAGTCACCGTTGAGACCTTCTACCCAATTCTGATAGCGAACACGCATGAAGTCCGGGTGGAATTCTAACTCGTTGCCGCGTTGGAGTAGCTCTGCATTGAGTTGTGAGTCAGTTCCGCCATTGCGTAAATACCACTGACGAGAAGTGACGATTTCGAGTGGTTTGTCGCCCTTCTCATAGAAGTTGGTCATACGCTTGGTGGGTTTAGGTTCACCCTCCATGTCCCCGGATTCGCGTAGAGCATCAACAACCATCTTACGGGCAGTAAAAGTGGTCTTGCCTTCAAGCGTTTCGAAGAGCTGTCGACCAGCCTCGTCCGTAATCCAATCCGGTGTAGTCATTATGATACGACCATTGCGCTGAATAATAGAACGGGTTGGCAGTTTCAGGTCGCGCCACCACTGTACGTCGGTCATGTCTCCAAAAGTGCAGCACATGGCAATACCAGCACCCTTGTCTTTTTCTGCGGCAGGATGGGCCACGATAGGAACTTCAACATGGAACAAGGGTGAATAGATTTTCTGCCCAAAGTAAGGTTGGTAGCGTTCGTCATCTGGGTGAGCAATAAGGGCAGCACAAGCTGGTAAAAGCTCTGGACGAGTGGTCTCGATGTAAAGGGGAGTGCCGTCGTCAAAGTGGAAGGCTATACGGTGGTAGAAACCGTCGTATTCTCGCGATTCGAGCTCAGCTTGAGCTACTGCTGTTTGGAAAGTTACATCCCACAGGCCAGGGGCTTCTTTTTGGTAGGCTTCGCCTCGGGCAAGATTGCGCAGGAATGCTTTTTGTGCAACCCTTCTGGGGTGTTCGCCAATCGTGTGATAGGTTTGAGACCAATCTACAGACAGTCCTAGAGATCTCCATAGTTGTTCAAAGTGCTTTTCGTCTTCGACAGAGAGTTTTTCACACAATTCGATGAAGTTTTGCCGAGAAATAGGCACTTGGTCCTTGGCTTGGACCTTCTTCCCTTCAGTACCTTCGAAAGGTGGTTTGAACGAGGGGTCGTATTTCAATGAAGTGTCTACTCGTACTCCATAGTAATTCTGTACCCTGCGCTCAGTGGGCAGGCCGTTATCATCCCAGCCCATGGGGTAGAACACATCATAGCCACACATGCGCTTAAACCGTGCGATGACATCAGTATGGGTGTATGAGAAGACATGGCCGACGTGAAGATGCCCAGATACAGTTGGGGGTGGGGTATCAATTGAGTACACCGAAGAACGGTTGCGACTACCTCCGAATTTGTAGGTTCCGCTCTGTTCCCAGTTGTCACTCCATTTAGCTTCTAGGCCATCCACACCCACTCGATCAGGTAAGGGGGTCAGATTGGCTTCTACGATTCCTTGTTTGTCAGACATAGGCTCAGTTTATGGGCGAATCTTGACAAGAAAGCGGGCAGAGTTACGACCTGCCCGCTGATGTTATAGTACTTGGTTGTCTTGTAGGTTATTGTCAGGCCTTGAGCTCCCATGCAGGGATGTAGCGGTCACCCATGTTGTCAGGTAACCCTTTGAGCTTGTTGGACTTTGCATTAACAGGCGTTTTTTGCGTGAGCCACACGCTGGCTTGTTTATTGGACAGTGTTTGAGCAAATTGTTTGAGCTGAGACGCATAATCTCCGTCAGATTTTGCGCCTGTAACGAGCCTGAAGAACTGTTGGCATTCGGTATCGTCGAAAGCCATAGGTGAATGAGGATTAGCGAACTGTGACACATCATCATTACTCATATTGAACAAGGTCAGTTCATAATCGTGCTTGTTAATGACTTGCTCCTGAAAAGCATCATGATCAAGCATGATAACTTCTATTGGCATGTTGGCCTGTGCCAGCTGATCCTTGATTGTGTTTCCTATGTCTTGACCTAGGCTCTTGTCGTAAACCAGACGGAGGTGGCTACCGTAGGCGGACTGGCTAAAGTATGAAGCTAGTGAGGCTGCCTTCTTGCTGTCATGCGGCAGAGCCTTATAAGCCGGATCGTAGCCAACGCTCAGTTCGTTTAAAGGGCCTTCAAGCACTTTCTGAGTCCCGCCTGAAGCGTCAGCTATTACCTTCCTATCGACAGCATGACTGATAGCTTGTCGGACTCGTTCATCCGAAGTGATAGCAGTCTTGGAATGGTTGAAGGCTAAGACCACATTATCGTCTGTGAGACCGGTAGAAAGCTTGAGCTCAGGCTTACTGGTTTTTGCTGCACTAATTTCACTTGCACTCAGATCCACTGCCGCGTCTAGCTTTCCTGATGCCACCTGTTGTGCTTGACCCTTAGAATCCTGCGAATAAGAAAAAACAATCTTGGCACTTTTCGCTTGATGAGGGCCGCGGTATGTTTTACTCTTGCGTAAAACGAGTTCCTGGCCCGGCTTGAAGGAATCGACGGTATAGGGTCCAGAACCGGCAGACTCCTTGTCGTAGTTAACACGGGCTCCCCGGTTATAGACAATGCCTGGGCGACCAGCCAACTCATAGGGCAGTTGTGCATCGGGGTTTTTAAGCTCGATAACTACTTCATTGGCAGTAGGGTTCGTTACCTTAGCTAGGTTGTCAAAATGTTGGTGGCCAAGGTACTTGTTTTTCATGGTTTGTTCCATGGACCACAACACTGCACTTGAGTCCAAGGGACTTCCATCTTCGAATGTTTGGTTCTCACGAAGGTGGAAGGTATAAGTAAGTCCGTCAGGAGATCGCTCCCAGCTCGAAGCAATTTGGGGTACAGGTCTTGCGTGTTCATCCAACCCGACTAAAGTCTGATAGACATTACCTAGCAGGGCTTGGGTGACGGCATTACCATCTTGGGTACGTATGTCCAATGAAGCCGGAGCATGACCGGCGCCAATACGAACTGTGCCTCCTGCTTGTTCTGCGGTAGAGTGCTGCCAGCGGTTTAATAAGGGCCAACTAATAGCAGCAATTAAACTCAGCACAACAAGTGAGACAAGAAATACCAAGTTGGGTCTGTATCTCTCGTGAGTTTCCTTCATAACATATGATTCTAGCTGGCAGGGTGCACTGAGCTTCAGGTTTGGCTACAGCTATGAATTGTGAGAGGAGTTACCAGCGCCGCTAATCATGCGGATAGTTGGTGAGTAGCTGCCCGCTCGAATAGACAGGAACGGTGTCTGCATCTACTGGAGCTCCCAAAAATAATTCTGCACTTGGGCAACTGGCAGCTAGTGGACAATGTGAGCAGTCTGGCTTACGAGCATGGCATGTGGTTCGTCCGTGAAAGATAAGCCGGTGTGATAAATCAGTCCAATCTTCAGGGGGGAAATATTGGCATATTTCGTGCTCAATGGCAACTGGGTCGGGATGGGTGCTACGCCAGTCATGGCGCCAGCGGAGACGTCCAGTCACTCGCGTCACATGTGTGTCGACTGGAAATCCTGGGATATTGAAGGCATTACCGAGTACGACATTAGCTGTTTTGCGTCCTACTCCTGGAAGTTTAACAAGTTCATCCATATCTTGGGGAACTTGACCTTGAAAATCATCAAGCAGCATTTGTGATAAACCGATGAGGTGTCTGCTTTTAGCATGATAGAAGCCTACTGGATGGATGATCTCTTCTATGCTGGTTTGGTTGGCGTGAGCCATGTGTTCAGGGCACGGGTATTGACTAAAGAGCTCGGGAGTGACACTGTTCACTCGTTTATCCGTCGTCTGTGCGCTTAAAACAGTCGCTACCAGTAGTTGGAAGGGAGTATTGAAATTCAATGCACATTCAGCTACTGGAAATTCTTCGCACAAGATGGCATATTCTTGTTCCATCCGCTTGCGGAGGCTACTTACGCTCTCACTCTTTGCTGGTAGAGGAATTCGAGATTGGGTCATTGTCAACGTGACTTCTTGTTCCCGTGTGCTCCCGCATCGTGTGTCTTCTTCTTGGAAGTAGTGCTAGCGCTTGACGGGTCGGTATCTTCTGCCTTGTGTTCACCGGCAGGAGCATCTGAATTAAGGGGGTCGAACCGGTAACCTACATTTCGTACCGTACCGATGAGGTGTTCGTACTCGCCACCGAGTTTAGCTCGGAGTCTGCGGATGTGTACGTCTACAGTTCGCGTACCGCCGTAATAGTCATATCCCCATACCTCTTGCAGGAGTTGTGCTCGTGTGAATACGCGTCCAGGATGCTGTACAAGATATTTGAGGAGTTCGAATTCCTTGTATGCTAAGTCAATGGGCTTGCCGTGTAGACGGGCAGTATAACCATTCTGGTCTACTACTAAATCACCTGAACGAATCTGTCCGTCAGCATTGTGGCTCTGCTTTCGTTCCTGCAAAAGTAATTGTTGTGGTTGACTATAGTGTTCGTGCGCTAAACGGAGGCGAGCTTCAACTTCAGCAGGCGATGCCGTAGCCACAATAAGGTCAGCAAGACCCCAATCACTATTGATAACGGTGAAGCCGCCTTCCCTGAGGATAAGAATTACTGGAATATGTATGCCTGATGCTTTTAACAGGTTGCATAGGGTTTTTGCTCCAGCTAGATCATCGCAAGCATCGACGAACAATATAGTGTGTTCTGGTAGCTTAACCAAGGAAGCTGCCTCTAGCGGCAGTACGCGTACCCTGTGAGACAACAATGTGAGAGCGGGCAGCACAGTAGCCGGATCCTTGGCCAGAGTCATTAAGGTTATATCCGTCACTACTGTTTCCCTCCTTCTGCTCTTAGGGTAGGCAGCTACTTTAAGGGTATGGGCTTCATTGTACAGTCTGGGGTACGAAAAGTTGAAAGTTATAGTACTGTGAGTTGGGGGCACAGGAAGTGAACGAGGTAAATTGTTATATTGTAGTTGAGGCAGCTCTCAGAAGTTCTTGTACCAACTGGGCGGAGTCGTAAAGGAAAGTAAACGATGATCAGTTTAGATGAGCATGTGCGAACCGTAGGGTTTTCTGACGAAAACTCCTTTGAAGATGAACCATCCTCAAAGCCGGATCGGCACGATCATCGTAATACATTGATTGTTTCTGGACAGATTCTGATGCTGGTGCTGCTTATATTGCCTAGCTGTTTTGCGTATATCAATTCAGAGAATCACAGGTTACTGGAATTTGCTGGGGTCTTGTGCCTAGGAGTAGTTGTGGTCTGCTTGTCTACATACTCGTTAGCTAGCGGGGGAGCAGATAATCTGTTTGATAGTCTTTTCCCTTTTATTCTTGGCGCTATTTCACTTATCGGTGCGTGTTATTGGAGCATGGTATCGATCGTAAGTGGTTATTTTTCCCTCGTTGAGCAATGGCGTGTGGCTCGCCAGTGGGTTGCTATGGTGGCAGTGTTGTTGGTGATACTAGTAGTTTGTACTTTTGCATGCCAGATGCTGCGCTTGCATCGCACCCATGTCGTCCGTAGTTTGGCGCGCAGTATTTTTAACGGTTTAAACTGCATAGCCGTAGCTGGTTGGAATTTCATGCCTACCTTAGCGGCTGAATATGCTGTTGGACTATCGAATGGAGTATTCAGTCAGGTTGGCCGCAAATTGGTAATAATGGCCGTCGCCGCAGTTGCCATCATGGCAGGTTTATGCTGTTCTTCTTGGCTTTGGTGGTCCGACCGCTTAGGAGTGTCAACCAGTTCCCCCGATAATTCTTGGATAGCTGTAATGCTGACACCAATTATGCTATCGGGGGCGTTGGTTGTACTAGTCTATGTTGGGACTCATCGCCTCATCTGAAATGAGGTTCACTTGCTGTAAGATTGACCAGAATAAGTGACAACGTTGAGTTTATGGTTTTGATATTTGGCTATGAATATATCACTGACCTTCTTTACGCCTAGTTCTTTAAGCTGCTGATCTAGCCAGTTTTCGTCGCGCCCCATCAACTCAAGTACATCTGGATTCGTTCGTCCATCGACGATAACAGGATAATGCACATCCTTGTCTCCCTTTTGGATGATGGTGAAACTACCATTTTGCTCCACGATGGCGCGTTTGACATCAGTAATGTCGTTTACGCCGCCGCTGCGCAGTTTGAAGTCAATATCTTTAGCGGTTAGGTGTACTTTGAGACAGTTTTGGACTATGAGTTTGCCGTCACGAATAATGGTTGTTGGCTCACCGTCGATGTATTTTCCTACTAGATGGATGTGTGTTTTAGCATAACGGGTTATGAGGATTAATGCAGACCAAATGAGTAGGATAACGATGTACTGAGCCATGGTGATCGACGAATTATAGAGTACGCCGCCGACGATGCCGCCTAAGACGTAATTCTGTAGTTGATCCATAGTCGATGTGGGTGCTAAATTACCTTTGCCCGTTACGTTGATGAGCAGGGTTATGAAAAGTAAGCCGATGACCAGCTTGGCGGCAACATCAACATAGAAATTTATATCCATTTCATTCTCCTACTACAGTGATATCGGGTTCGTACAGGTTGACTTTAGACAGCAGGAATTCAGAACCAGAGCCATTGAAAATTAGCTGATAGTATCCTTCTGGAGTTTTGATCAGCATATCGGTGTTGCGAGAGGTGTCGTTGATGGCAATACTCTCGGGTTGTACTCCAAGTTTCTTAGCTGATTTTTCAATAATGACGGTCAGCTGCCCGCTCTGCACACTCGCCGTATGCATATTTGTGAGGTCGCTGTATTGAATGGCAGCTGCCAACAGCAGCAAAGTAGCCAAAATGATCGTGAGATCCCTGTATTTCAGGTCCCACTTGTTGCGGAAATATTTAATCAAGAAAATCAAGAAGGCTACAGCCAGCAAAGCGATTATTGCAATTCTGACAATACCCCAGTTGGTTTGTCCGCCTTTGAGATAGTTGTATGAATAAAAGGTCATGCCGCCACCCTTCGTTAGACTCGACACCCCTTACGAAGTAGTGTAGACCCGACATGGCCCATATTCAAAACGTAAGACCATGGATTAGGAGAGATAGGCGCTAAACAACTCCTGGTAAAGGTCGATGAAGTCCAGATATGCGGCCTTAGAAACGTACTCATTGTCTTGGTGAGCTACTGAACCTGTTCCAGGGCCGAAAACGAGGAAGGAGAAGCCTTCGGGATGGTTGATAAGGAGCTTGGAAGCATCAGTCGCCCCAGAAACACCTATGAGTAAAAGCTTGTCAGGATTGAAGGTAACTCCCAGCGTCTTTTCGGCTGTTTGGATATGTTTCAAGTTAGCAGGTGTCTGTTGCAACCGAGCCATATGAGCTGGTGTCAGTTTTTGGGCGAGTTGAATAAGACGGCTGTCCTTGTCACCAATTACAGGAATGATATTCATCTCAACATCCATGCTGATCTGCGCCTTGGAAGAACTGTTAAAGGAGTCAATAGTGGCCTGAATGGTTTTGAGGATTTCGTCATTTGGTAGCTCGGGGATAACGCGGATATTAATCTCTGCTTCGGCGCTAGCTGGAATAGCGTTCACCTGATTACCACCATGGAAGGTATCTATATTAAAGACGGTGTCACCTAGAACTGCATTGTGTGCTTTTTGCATCCTGTCAGCAAGCTCTTCTTTAATTTTTTGCAAAACTTGCAACATGGCTTCTACTGCATTGACACCCAGTTCTGGCATGGAACTGTGAGCAGCTACTCCAGTGGCTTTCACCCGCACATCAAGTTCACCTTTGCTGGCGTACACTCCAATATAACCTGATGGTTCGCCGATAAGTAGGGCGTCCACATCGTCCATATATCCTTTGTCCTGCAGGATTTCGGCACCCAGCTGGCCTACTTCCTCTCCTGAGGTAACAAGTAGTTTGATACTGCCCTTGAGTGGAGTGTTTTTTCGCTTCATCTCAATCATGGCAATAAGCATGGCAGCTAGACCACTTTTCATGTCTGTTGTGCCTCGACCGTAGAGGGTGTCACCGTCATCGCTAGGCGTGACAGTAAAAGGATCTGTATGCCAATTGCTGGTGTTTACATCGACGACGTCCATATGTCCGCAGATTGCTAACACAGGGTGACCTGAACCCATCGTGGCAACCAAATCAGCTCGGTCGTCACCAGTGGGCACAATTTCTGAGGTAATACCTTCTTTGGTTAGAAGAGACTGGATAAATTCGGCAACGGGCAGCTCGTGTCCGTTAATTGTCTTGAACGCTACCAGTTTGCGCAGGAGGTCTAGTTTTTCATTTTCACTCATGTGATGCTTCTTTGTTTGCAGTTTTGTGCTCCCCCTGCACTTATGGTGTGTGTCTACTATATAAGCTTTTCTTCTTGCCCGTACATTTTTGTCTACATGCTGAATAATTACAGAAGATCCGCCAAACTAACTGGCAGCAGATCGCCAGCCAGAGACGCACGTATATCATGCGTGAATTCTGCCAGTTTTCCCGTCCCTACCGCACTCTCACTAGAGCTGAGCCCTGGATCCGGTACAGTGGCAGCAGGAGTTCCCAAGCAGTCAACAGCTCAAGTGATCAAGGTGCCCTCATCACGGACTATAGAAAACACTGTTTGTCGGCGGTTGACGAAATTCATGGAAAGTACTCATAAAAGAGACGATTCTTCTATGAAACATAGTTTACTTGTAAACTAGTCTTATAGTTCTCTATTTTCATAGTAAACTAGCGGGACAACCTTACTGGTAGAGGAGAGTTACATGGCACAGTGACTGAATTATTCTCTGAGATTGCTGAAACACGTACATCGCAATTGCTTACGGAAAAATATAAAGGTAATGAAGAAATACTGTCTCTTCTTAGGGAAAATGCAGTAATTCGGTTTAAGGATACCGTTCTGAACCCGGTTATTAATACAAAATTCGAGCTTAGCAGCTATACAAATGAGACAAATCTATGTGATCTGAATACGTTCAATGAGTATTATTACTGGGCTTCAAAATCAATATATGGCACATCACCGAACTGTAAAGTCATAGAAGAAAACGCGGTAAATTGGGTAAAGCAATCACATATCTTTAAACCTTTTTACGACAGTTCATATGTGGTAAGTTATTTTCTCTCTTTCTCCGATTCATTATAAGTTGAAGATCTTCAGAGCATAGCTGAAGCTGGGGCAATGGCAGATGAGGCGGAATTCGTGAAACTCATATTAGATAGCTATGAAGGCGATATTAGTCGGCTTATTTCACACGTGCTAAAGGAACTGAACTAATGGGAAGATCGGCTTTACGGACATTATATGTATATGCATTTTTTGGCGCATTATTCTTTGAACGTGCCGTTTGGATCAATTACCTCAGTCATGTAGGGTATAGCGTTGCAGAAATTGGCGCATTGCAAACACTGCTCACATTGGCTGCATTCGCTTCTGAATTGCCATCAGGCATATTGGCAGACCGATTTGGATCGCAGAAGGTCATGATTGTAGGCCATTTGCTAATAGCCGTTTATATCATTTCCATGCTGTGCAATATAGGCTATGTTGCGCTGATATTGGGATTTGTTTCGTATGGTATCGGTCTATCCCTTATTTCAGGCAGCGATCAAACGCTTCTGCATGCAACCAATCCAGAGCAAAGCTATCAGCACAAGATAGGTATCTTTGAAGCAATTTCTATCCTTGGGTTAGCTATAAGTTCAGTCATAGGAGGATATCTAACTACAGTATCTTGGGAAGCGATCTTTTGTATTGAACTCATCACACAGGCCATAGCAATTGGTCTTCTGCTCTTGATTAGGGTTAATACTTGCCGGCAAGTTTTGGCAGACGAGAAGAAAATGACCATTAAGCAGTCTTTGATTGAACTGATCAACGTACTGAAATCACCAAAGACAAGCCTAATAGTGATTACTATTTCTCTGTTTCAAAGCTCTATGTCGGTGCTACTGAATTTTGTTCAACTGCTTCTTGGTGATAAGCATATCTCTCCATTTCTTTCCTCGATTATCATTACTATTGGATTTGTGTTTTCGGCGATTGCCTCACTATCTATCGAGAAAATCTCCAATAAGATCGGCAATCTGGTATCTATAACAGTTTTCATGGGTGTAACTGTTTTGGCGCTGCTTTCGTTCCTGGGCAATGGCGTTGTGTTAATAGTTGCGGCATTCATTCTATTGAGATTTGGGTTTGAGTTTGTTGATACCTCGTTGAATGTCATCATGCAAGAACATTCAACTGATGCGGTGAGAACATCAGTTATCTCAAGTGTAAATACTCTAACATCGGCAGCGATGTTCGTTGAAACAATTCTGGTGACTTGGATTTTCTCTGTGTGGAATGTATCTGTAGGCTTTGCTGTTTTTGGTGGTGTCTGCGTAATGCTGACAATTATTCTGTTCTGCTGTTATATGCATCTCATTCGAAAGGAAAGCGCAGCTAATTAAGGTGTAGCTGAGTTTCGTCGATCCGTTTCCGTCTTTTTTTGATGGTTTATTGATGAGAAGGTGAAACGTCTCGGTATCGTTCAGGTCTGGGACCACCGACGGCAGAGTCCTTCATGGTGGCATAACCGCCAGTAAACATTTCCGGAGCACACCCATATGCCCGGTCGCCCGAATGTGCCTGGTGCGGCCAGCGCGATATTGTAATCAGCGACCAGCAGGATCTCAATTCCGATTCACTTGTCCCGGCATGCAGTCACCGGCCAGTCAATGTGACTCTTGGTACCTAACTCGTTGCTGACAGCTTTGCACTAAGCCTCGCCCGATATGCGGACCGTTCATAGCTAGGTCCTCAGCTATGCGGTCGGATAAGTCTCTCTGAGGCTGAAAGGGGAATTAGGGGTTGGGTGTTGGAACTTAGGGCAGAAGTGCGTCGGGGTGACCCGTCTACAAGATGCTCAGCCAAGCATGTGCTTCTGCGCAGCATCCTTTAACAACTGGACAGTTCCATAGAATATTTGCATCGCAATTGGCAGGGAAAGAAGGTGAGTAGGAACAAACAAGACGTCTTGAGTATTTTGACACAAATGGCCTTTTTGGCGCAATCCCTAAAGCATACTGTCTTAAGTATCAGCTTTCTGATTTTGTCCCGGCACGATTATCTTGAAGGTTTAAAACAGCTTTATCAAAGAGCGCTGTTGGGTAGAGCTTTCTGGAATGATCGTCTTCCGAAAGTGTAGTACATATCCAATATATGGACAGATACTGTCACAGCGACAACTTTCTATTACCATTGTTATACACACAAGTTGTGCATATATGTTACGACGGCAAAGGAATCGCTATGAGACATATATCTTTGGCGCAAAAACTATTTACTGCAGTTGCCGTTCCGACTGTTCCCGTCATGTGTGCGAGCACGGCATCGGCATCACCCGTATCCTTTATGGACGAGACTGAAGTTATTGCGCAGAATGCTTTGCGCGGTGCCGATGCTCGCGGCTGGGTTCGTGTTGGCGATGCAGTTGTTGGATGCATTGCATAATGTTCGATAAATCAATAGTTATTGCTGTCAGTTTTTTCGGACTATCGTTAATCATTGCTCATATTATATCGTTTGTCACTGATTCACAGTTCTGGGGTTTATGCACTTACCCGGCAGCTTGGGTGATGATGATTATCTTTATGGCAATAGAACGCCGAGGGAAACACGATAAAGACTAGCGTCATTTGAAGATACTGAAATGTGTAAATTGGGAGAACTGCTGTGAGTTTTACAGTTCGCCCTCTTCGCATTTTCTTATGTGCTAGTAATTCGTGGCTAAATCACTCCATATACAGTTCCCCTTGAGGTGCCAAACCGTTGTGCAATCTCATTGACCGCGACACTTCCGGAAGCGTAGAGCTGCCTGATCATGGCCTCATCACGCTTGCCGAGTTTGCGGCGCCACGCAGGCAGCTTCGCGCTAACAAGCAACGTTTTAATTGAGCAGGTGAAAGAATATCCGGTTGAGCACTTTGGCGTGCACTATAACAATTCAAATTCAGAGGCGCAATCAGCCTATTACAGCAATGCGCAAAACTAAAAATAATGTCTTGAGTCAATCTAGGGAGTAGGGATACTGCACATGTGGTATAAGCTGATTTGAACAACGATGCTCTCTGATTGGTTAACTTTATTAAGGAAAACGGTTAGTAGAATGACACAAGTACTCCAATTAAACCATGTATCGCGTGATTTCAACAAGGGTCGGACTCATGCTGTGCGCGATGTTTCTCTGACTGTGAGAAAAGGGGAGATCCTTGGATTGGTCGGTGTAAACGGTGCAGGAAAAACAACCATCGTAAAAATGTGCTCTACTCTGCTTATGCCTACTTCTGGAGATATAAAGATTAATGGCATAGATGCTGTTCGGAGCCCGGAAAAGGCACGTGGTGATATTGGCTTAGTGATTGGGGGAGATAGAGGATTTTATCCCAGAGCAACAGTGCTTGCCAATATGAGATTTTTTGCTGACCTAGCGGGTGTCCCCTATCGGCATAGAAATGAACAGATATCTCAGCTACTGAAAGCCGTATCTTTAGAGGCAAAAGGTAACTCACATGTTAACGAGCTGTCTAGAGGTCAGAAGCAGCGACTCCACATAGCTCGGGCACTTTTAGGTAATCCTTCACTACTTCTGTTGGACGAGCCAACAATCGGTCTGGACCCTGATGTTGCTCTACAAATGCGTGACCTTATACGGATTATGTCAAGTAAAGGCGTGGGAATTCTCTTGACAAGTCACTCTATGGTTGAGGTAGAGGAATTGGCTAACAAAGTTGCTGTATTGGATAGCGGCGTCATTCGTGTGCAGGGAGAGTTGAATGATATATACCGTTATGCCCACATCAGCCGAACTTCCACTTTTAGTTTCACTCCGTCTGGTTTATTCCGACCAGAGACCGTAGCTGAATGGTTTGCAGGTAAAGGACAGGTGATTTATCGCGCGGTAGGGTCCACTTGGTTTTTTACTGTTCTATGGAATCTGTCATCCCTTCCTTTTGACCACCTGATTACTACTGCTTTTCAATCGAATGGACTGACTGCGCCCGTTGATATATATACTAGGAAAGTTACTTTAGAGGACGCTTTTCTATCCATATCACAGAAAGGTGTTTATGAGGACGCTTAGACAGATCGCATTTCACTTCAAAGAATTCTCTACTACCAGCTATTTCTTGCAGTTAGTAGCAGTAGGGACGATTGCGGCCTGTATAATTCAACGCTTAGGTGTACATGCTTGGGGAACGAGCGCATATACTGGCTTCTTACGTTCTTTTATCATCGGAATGTGGACTTCCTGCACGTCTGCAGCTGGAATACTCGGCTTTGAGAGACGCAAAGGAACTCTGATTTATCTGCTTGTAAGTCGGACAAATCCGTTTCTCACCCTCTTGGCTGTAATTGTGCCAACTGCCACTTTTGGTTTATTTGCGCTTCCTCTGTCATTAGTGATATGGAGCATACCGGGATCTGCTGCTTTGCATATTCCTATACTCATGTGTCATGCATGGCAGATAGTGCTTGGAGGACTGCTGTTATGGGTCAGTATGTTGTCGATAACTTTCGTAATCTCAGCCATTTTCATTATCACTCCGAACGCTACTACTTATGAGGGTATGATTCTGGTTCCTGCACTATTTTTCTCCGGTACTTTTGCTCAGACGGGCAGTACTTCTGTGCTGCTTCAAATCGCAACATATTTTCTTCCTACGACATCGGCGGTGACATTTTTGTATGATCCTGAGCCGACAGTGACAAGCGCGTTGAGACAGGTATCGATAACTGTCATTCTCTCTTGCATATGGATAATGATTGCATACCTTTTTGGGCGTCACGCTATGCAACTAGCTCGGAAAGACGCCACGTTGGAGATTATATGATATCTTTGCTTATCCGAACTCTGTCTACAGCAAACGTAAGTAGACAATCATCTATGCTATTCGCGGACGTAAAGACTGTATTAGTTTCCGTTATTGTTACCCCAGTTCTTGATATTATCTTTTCCGTTCTCCTGGGAGCAAGCCTTGCATCACCAAATCTGATAAGAATAGCCTACGCGGGTACAATTATTTCCATAGCAATGACCACGTGCACTGCCATGTGCACAACAGTTTCTTTTGATAAGGATCAGGGAATAATACAGGACGTACTGTCTAGACGGGTATTTGATGGAGCTTACTGGATAGGGATATCAATTCCTGCTGCATTTGCCG
Source organism: Bombiscardovia coagulans (assembly GCF_002259585.1). Lineage (GTDB taxonomy): Bacteria > Actinomycetota > Actinomycetes > Actinomycetales > Bifidobacteriaceae > Bombiscardovia > Bombiscardovia coagulans. The sequence continues at coordinate 71,407 of NZ_MWWS01000007.1, read as the reverse complement.
GCTTAAGTACTGGTATTGTCTCCATACTCGGAATTCTGCTAGTAGATCCAATTCATGATATTCAGACATTTCATAGAATCACAGCACTGTTTCCCTCTGGAATAGCGGCTGGAATTTTGCTAGGAGTATTTGTTGCCGGTCTTGGTCTTCCTCTGAAGGACTCATATGCGGCGCTAAACACCATAACCCCCCTCATCCCCATAACTGCAGGAGTGGTGGTACCTCTGAGATTCTATCCTGATTGGATTCATCCTTTACTCAATGTTCTCCCTCTATCTACATCTGTCGAGGCAATCCAGAATACAAACTCATGGTATATCGTGCTACTACGAGAGGTATGTATTGGAGTCGCTTTTGCTGGTGTAGGAATTCTTGCCTCACGTTACGCGACAATTAGCCTTAGAAAAGGTACACTACGCGAGATGAACTAGCATAAGGGCTTTTTAAATTTACACCCCTGACAGCAGTGCTTATGATACATAGCTGTCAGGGGTGGAAAGCGAGTGTTATTTACGTATTGTCTCGATAGACACAAAAAGGCAGTTTACTGCTGGTCAGCTAGGCGCTTGCGGGCTGCAATAATCTCTTTCTCAGCAGCCTCAGCGTTAGTCCAGAAATCTCCAGGCATAACTTCTTTACCTGGCTCCAAGGCCTTGTATTGCTCGAAGAAGTGCTTAATTTCTGCCTTGTGGTAATCCGATACATCATCGATGTCTTTGATAGAGTCGAAACGCACATCTGCAGGTACGCACAGAACCTTGTCGTCACCGCCAGCTTCGTCCACCATGTGATACAGGCCAACAGCGCGGCATTCAACTATGCATCCCGGGAAAACGGAATTGGGGAGCATGACTAGAGCGTCGAGAGGATCTCCGTCTTCGCCTAGCGTGTTCTCGATATAGCCGTAATCATCGGGGTATCCCATGGAAGTAAAGAGCGTTCGGTCAAGCTTGATGCGGCCGCTTTCGTGGTCTACTTCATACTTATTGCGTGATCCGCGGGGAATCTCTATGACTACATCAAAGGTTTCTGCCATGGTTTTGGTCTCCTTCATCCTTGGTGCTCAATGCTTGGCACATATGCGGTTTCTAGCTACATTGTACCGCAAACTCATGCCTAAATCCTTATTAATCTATCGGTGATTTGCATAGGGTCTGTGGAAACACACGCAGCGTATCCATAAAAAGCTCACTAAAGCACAGTTGACCACATAGTGGGTGGAGTCTTTTCCTGAAACGACATGAACTGACAGACTAATCGACATGGCCAGTGAGACAAGGTAACGGAACATACGTTATTTCAAAAAAGGAAGGTGATGTGTTTTGATAGAAAGCAACGGAAAGTGCTATCAGACAAAGATGCAGATAGAGGGGCACAATGAGAAAGGTACCGCAGTCCGAAGGCAATCCAACTCAGCACAACAGGGGCAAGAAGCGATGGCTGAGCATCATACTCGTGCTTGTGCTAACGGTCGTAACAGTTTGTGGGGTTGGAGTTTGGCACCATCGCCAACAGCATGAGCAAGCATTTGCTAGCTGTCAGCGAGAGCAAAAGCACATGCAAGAAACGTACACCCGCTGGCAGCAGGAAAGGGAACAAGCCCTTCAACTGCAAACCATACAGCCAGAGGAAGTAATTGAATCGGAAAGTGTTAGTACATTTCGTGCTGCTGTCAAGAATGAGCCTAAGACCCTGCAAGGTAATTGTAAGGCAAGCGATTCAACGGCTGACTTGGAACATGCAGTATTGCAGTATCAACAGACTCAACAATCTTCTCAGAAACAGGCGAAGGAGTTACAGGCTGCTGTGAAGAAGTTGTTGCGCTCGCGTGATGCGAAGGTTTTATCTGATGGTAAGGCTGCTTTGCAGGCTAAGAGTGATGAGGGGTCGAAGTTGTTGGCTGATTCTGAGGGCAAGGTTGCTGATAATGCGTGTAGGGAGAGCTTGCGGCAGGCTGTAGTTGATGCTGGTAAGGCTTCTGCTTCGTCGGTTGTGGCTGATGTTGATAAGGCTCGTTTGAATGTGCAGGGTGCTATTGATGCGGTGAATGCGAATATGCAGGCTAAGGCCACGGCTGACGCTCAAGCCGCCACTGCTGCTCAGGCTGCTGTGCCAGCACCATCATGGACTCAAACACAAAAGCCTGCACCTTCGTATACTCAACCTCAAGGTCATCGAAACTATCAAGCACCAGCCGCTCCAACACCGGCTCCAGCACCTGCACCAGCTGCACCAGCGCCTAGTACCAGTAGTGGGAACGGTGTAAGCCCAAGCGTTAACGATTGGATGAACCAGATAGGTCAGCCGGTTTGTGTAAAGGGTCAGGCTTGTGGTATTGGCTGATTGATTAAGAATGTGCCAGTGAGATGGAGCACCCTGAGAAAGTAATCAATCTCACTGGCTTTTAATTGTGGACGATCGTAAATGGTCGTCCCCTTCATACTAGTAGAAGGGTAATGAAATATGAAAATGACAGGAAAGTTCAAGGGATGGGCTGAAAAGACTCGTCACTTGTGTTCCACTGCTAAGGGTAAGAGTGTTGCGGTTGCGTCTGCTGCTGTTACTGCTGTGTTAGTGGCTACTGTTACACCGTCTGCGTTTGCTGGTGGTGGCGGTGGTAGTGATACCGGTGATGGTACGACTCCTATGGCTACCCAGGTGTCGTGGGCGTATCGGGATAATAATGATGGTGGTTTTGGTGGTGCTGATATAGCTAGTATCAACACTGCGTTTGCTTCAATGGGTGTAAGCATGCTGCCAACTGGCCAGCCTAAAGCAATGAAAGCGTTAGATGAAGCGAATCGTAATTGTCAGGCCCGGTTTAATGAAGCACACCCAGACCAAGCAGGACAAGGTCAATGCCGTGTGACCGGTGTTGGTGTGATGACCGGACCAAGTAAACAATTCAGTGGCATGGCCCACCACCTGAAAAGCGACTGGATTAGCGCATGGTCAGCGACCGTGCAAGGCAAAACTTACAGCAACAACGGAACAAGCTATCAAACTAATAGTCCTTTTGCTGATCAGCCAGATACATCGGTTAACAGACTGGTGGATCAGTATACGGCTGATGACACTACGATCGTGGTGATCATGCTTAATAAGTATGAGCCTAAAGGTGTGTCTTCGTATCGTTTGTCAGTGGAGACGGATCAGCAGGCTCCGGCTGATATGAAGGTGGGGTCCACGGCTGCGGTGACTGACGTGTTCCATGCTCAGGCTTCTACTGATATTCGTGAGGATGTGAATGCTCATTGGATGCTGCATTATGATGGGCATCCTGATGGGTATATCAGCGCGAAGAGTGTTGCTAAGGATGTGCCTGTACATAATCATGGTGATACACCCTTAGCGTTTACTCCTGCTGATCTCGGGTTGCCACACTGGATGGAGGGCTCGTATTGGTTTGATGTGCAGGTTACGAAGCAGGGGCATATGGAAGCTGCCGTTGATACTGCTGACCGGGATCCACGCGAGACGTTCCGTGTGAGTGCTGTCCCTCCTTCGGTTCCGGTGAAAACTGTGGAGAAGGGTGTGTCAGCTGATCAGATGGTGAACCGGACTCGAATCAGTAGTAGTACCGGTCGTGGTGGTTTTGAGATGCATGTCGTGGATTCCATTGATCCGGCTGGTAAGTCCTATCGTGTAGACAACCTCAAGGTCACGGACATTACCGATGGTCGTGATATTTCCAATGATTTTGTTATGGCGTGGGACCAGACTGCACACAAGGTGACAGCCGATCGTGCGAAGGACAAGGGTGAGATGCTCTTGGACCATATGGTTGAGTTCAGTTTCGATGTCATCATGGCGAAACCTGATTTCGGTCAAGTAATTGACCATGCCTCGGTGCAGTGGAACCATCACCCTAGCGTGGATACGGGAGCTAAGAAGTTCCCGACTTGGAGGCCTGCTCCTGATAAGTCGTGGATTAAGCTTGATCCTACTACTGGTAAATGGGCCGCTGTCATCGATCCTGACCACACCAATACCACTGGTGGTGATAACAACACCTATCTCGATGGGGACAAGGTTGCTAGTGTGGTCAATGGAACCGTGGCTGCTGATCTGATTCAAGCTCCTAAGACTTTTACCTTTAAGGATGATTGGTCTCGTGCTGCCTACATTTTCAAGGCCGATGATGCATCTAAGGTTCGTGTGTATCAGGCTGAGGCTGGTTCCGAGACCAAAAGCTCGGTCAGTGATATAGACAATCAAGGTGTTGACGTGACAGATCAGTTCGATATTGTTATGAATGGCACCTCGGTCAGTGCGACAGCTAAAAACTCGTATCGGGCAAAGCTCAAGGGACTAGACAAGCCTCTTCAGGTCACTATGTTGGTTCCTGGCGTGATTGATTTTGCTCAAGGTAAGGGAGCTGAGCAGGTTCGTAAGGATTTCGGTAAAGCTCCTGGTGAGGAACTCACGTTCTGCCAAGCACCTGCTCCTAGCGCGGGTGGTGCTGGTGCTGATTTAATTAACAGTGCTTCACAGATGGTTAATGCTCACGAAATTTCAACCAATCAACCCAAGATCTGTGGTTATGTGCCCCCAGTTCATAAGGACGTGATTGGTGAGTCTTCTCAGGGTGGCAGTCAGGAAAGCGTCGACGGCAAAACGGTTCTGCCTGGACAGAAACTGGAATATACGGTTCGTGCTGACCCAACTATTCCTGACAACGATGCCTACGATATTACGAAAGTGGTTGTCGCTGACACTTACGATGAGCAGACTATAGCGGATAAGCAGACCCTGGAGATCACAGACTTGAACACTGGTCAAATCATTCCCCGGTCCCAGTGGACCGGTATGTGGGACGATAATCGGCACCAATTCACTGCCAGCTTCGCGGACAGTTGGGTGCAGGCGAACTGGCATAAGGGCTCACATCCGCGTATTCTTCTGCGCTTCGAAGCTCGGGTGAAAGCTGATGCTCCTGCCGATCATATCATCAACAACCAGGCATGGCTGACTATCAACAACTCCGTTACCCCATCGAACACGGTAAATAATCGGCCACCTCAATTGAAGCCTAATAAGGAAGACACTCAACAGGATGCAACGATCAATATTGATGGTAAGACCGCTCTCTTAGGTGATCATTTGTACTATCGGATTACCCTTGATGCCAGCGACCTATCCACCACCGCATATAAAGTGCAACGACTTGGCCTTATCGATGATTACGATGAGCAATACGTGAAGGTCGACGAGGCTAACATTCACGTGCTCGATCCAGCAGGTACTGATGTTACTGCTCAACTCAATATTCAGGTCAACAATGGTGCTGTCTACGCCTTTTTCAAGACCGTAGACACTGTGATTCCAACAACAGGAGAAACCCTGAAAGGTGAACCGCAGCCCAGGGAACTGGAAACGTACAGTAAGCAACCCCTGGATCCCTTGAAAGACCCGTATATAGACCAAACAGTATTGGGTAAGAAATACCAGTTGGTGCTGCCAGTGACGGTGGTTAAAGCTACTGACGGGTACACCGTCAAAAACACTGCACGGCAGATTACGAACAATCGTGAAAGTGTCACGAACACGGTGAGTAATCCCCTGAAACCTATGAATCCATACAAGGACGTGGTGGTCAATGTTGGTGGTACGAGTGTTAACAAGCATTCAATTTACCTACATCATCAGTTCTTATACCAGTTAGATTCTTCAGTATTGCCTCCAAAGCGAGCCTATCCGAAGGTTACTGAATGGTCGATTGTGGACAAGTATGATGCAGAACATGACAAGCCAGCCGGACAGTGGGCGGTCTATGCTAACCGCGACTTAGTAGACGTGTCAGGCAAGACTATTGCTAAGCGAGGGGAGCGGATAGGAGGTAGTGACTTCGATGTGGTCAAACAGTTAGGTGTGAAGGCTGAGCTATTTAAGTATGAACACAAGGATGGTAAAGAAGCACAAATAACAATTACCGCCACTCAACCATATTTGGATATGGTCAGTTCAGATAGCAAGGAGCAAGCCTGGCGTGCGTATGTGCAAATGACGCGAATTAAAGCCGGTGACAAGATCGTCAACACGTTTACTGAAACCATCAACGGTGTACCACGCCCCTCAAACGAAGTGGAGACCTCCACTGCTCAGTTGCAGGCAGCCATATCAATTAAAAAATTCGACCAGACCAGCGGACCTGATCGGGGTGACCGCAACACTCCTGCTGAAGCGCTGGAAAATGCAAAAGATGGAATTCAGATTGTCTTTCGTATTACGAATACTGGTCAAGTTCCTCTGACATCACTTCAGCTGAGGGACCAAACTATTAAGGGATCTGGTCGTGTTGAACATCTTCTCTATCCAAAGGATTTTGACCGGTTTATACTGCGGCCTGGAGACTCTATAGACATCACTGGTGAACTAACAGGGGTAGAGGAAGGCGATAGCCATACTGACCGTGCTGATTTGAGTGGAGTTCCTCTCGTTGACTGCCCAGTGGTAGATGAAAACCCATGGGATGATATCCCCGGAGTGAAACAGGCAGGCACGTGTAAGGGGCAGGAAATTGTTGCGCAACCAGATGATTGGAATGGGAAGCGGCCCCGACCACGAGCCTCTGACCTTCCTCAAACCGGTGCAAATGTACTAGTTCTTGCTTTACTGGCGCTCTCTTTACTGGGAGCTAGTATTCCCTTCTTCACGAACGCTTTGGGTAGGTTCAAAAAGAGAGCATGAAAGCAGAGCTTGCCTTTGATAGTCAACAGTAGAAGACTGCGGCAAAAATTGGTAGTTGCTCCTGCCGCAGTCTATCTCCGGTTCGATTGGTTCTCACTTGCCACCTGGTGTGATGAGCAGCTCGTTTCGCGGTTGGTTGTTAAGTGCAAGCAGTGAATTCCAAAAGATATGAATATTGTTACGTAGCACTGGTACTGGCTAGAGTATTACTGCTGTGAACTTGTGTAAGAGTAGGGGGTGCATATTGGTTTGATGCTCTTCATATCTTGGGCATTGCTGGCAGGTATGTGCAATATATCTATTGTTGTTTATGATTTTTGGATATTCCTCGTATAAAATCTGCTGTCTGGCTGTATTCCTGACAGGTGTAAGCAAAGGTTGGTCGATTGTGTGAATAATCGAAGTGTTAGCAGGAAACTGGGGGAATATTAATCAGGAAACAAGTTGTTTGCTATTCACTTATCTTGCCTATTGTTGTTACCTTTTTCCATATTCCGGCTTTTGTTGGAAGTTGGTTGTGGGTGGAACCAGGAAAAACGGGTAAGCATGGCTCGTTTGATGGGTGGAAGTATGGCAATAAGCAGTCCTAAGACCATCGTTCCAATACATATCCAAGAGGCAGTGTTCTTTCCAAGAAAAATGAGAATGACAACGAGTCCAATGCCAATTAACGAGACCACTTGGGACCATGACTTCTGCGAAGAAGTCAGTTGATCGTTCTGTAAGGGGAGTAATCCTAGGAAGAAACCGACAAGCAAGGTGATGGCGCCTGGAATGATAATAATGGCATAGTCGATTGTTGTCATACCGATTCCTGTTCTCTTGGTTCGTTTAATGGTAAAGTGCGGGTGCCTTTCAAAGCTTGTGTTCGAGCCGTAATATTGGTCAGTGCATCACGATGCTCTTGTTCGTTCATAACTTCTCCGGGATCCATCCCAGATAACAAGGCAATTATGGTCTCGTATGAGGTGTGAGCAGTATTGAGGGCGCTCACCAACCGTCCCTGTCTCATGACAGCTATACGGTCTGCAACTGCGAAAACATCAGGAAGATCATGGCAAATCATGACTACACTGCGACCTTCTGACTTCATGCGCTTAATATAGCTCAGTATTTCGGCTGTTTGCATGACTGATAATGATGAAGTTGGTTCGTCCAAGAGAATTAAATCTGGGTTATTTAATAAGGTTCGGGCTATTGAAACTGTTTGTTTTTGCCCTAGCGATAGAGAGGACATAGGTTGTCCGACCCGGATTGCGGCAGAAAGAGAGTGAAGGATTTCCCTGCTTTTTTTCTGCATAGCTTCATCATTTCGCCGCAGATGCTTGTTGGTGAGTTCTTTGCCTAAGAATAGGTTGGCTGAAACATCCAAATTATCGCAGAAGTCTTGGCTTTGAAAGACGGCAGCAATACCAAGTTGTGCTGCTGCTCGGATGGTGGGTATGCTGACCTCTTTGCCCTTCCAAAACAGTGTGCCAGAAGCAGGGTGAATGAGTCCTGACATAATTTTAACTAGAGTAGACTTTCCAGCTCCATTGTCGCCAACGATGGCTAAAACTTCGTGCCTACCTATAGATAGATTTACTTGCTTAAGAGCTGGTACCAATCCAAACTGTATCGAGATGTCACTCATCTCCATTAATGGTGCGGCATCATGCAACTCAACCACCTCCTTTACGATGATTGCTCTGTGGACTTGGTGGACACTGCTATGTGTTCGTTTACCCTGTCAACTGCCATCATAGCTGCTCCGAGAGCTGATCCGGTTATGGGATAGCGTGCAGGTAGAACTTCCATAGGAACCATGGCATCTGGGAATAACATTCGTTGTAGTGTTTCTTGTAAGGGATCTAAGAAGACTGAACCAGTGGCACTGAGCATGCCACCGAGAATGACTACTTGGGGATCTACGGCGTTGCATAAGTCTGCAACAACGTTGCCGATCCTGATAGCTGCATCAGCAACGATACGGCGGCAACCAGGATCCCCCTTATTGACGCTGCCCACGAGGCTCTCCATATTCATGGCTCCATGCGTGACACTTAAAAGTGAAACAAGTCTGTTTTCGTTCACCACTGTATTGAGGCAGCCTCTGTTTCCACAAATGCAGATATCGCCGAGAGGGTCTACCTGCACGTGACCGATTTCACCTGCAAGGCCAGTTGTGCCTCTCCAGATTTCGCTATTCATTACTATGCCAGCTCCAACGCCGTCATTGGCTTGAACGTAAACAAAGTGTCTTTTACCTGTTGCTGCCCCTAATCGCAATTCCACGAGTGCAGCATAATTTGCATCATTGTCGACGTTAACTGGAACATTGAGTGCTTCTGCAAAAGCTCCTTTAACATCTTGGTTATCCCAGCCTTTGAGAATGCCAGGAATGGCCAGCTGGTGTGTCCTGCAATCCACTGGAGCGCCCAGGGCTATATCTAAACCAACGAGTTCATCTGCTCGCGCTCCAATGGAAGTGAGTGTTTCTCCAATGAGGATTACAGCTCGCTCTATGGTGGTGTCTGGCTTGTGATGGTTGGGCAGTGGTAGATTGTGCTCGGACAAAATGGTGTGCGAGGAATCGATAATTTCAAGTCTCATATCACGTCGGCCGATATACAGACCTGCTCCTATGCCTTTCTGCCTAGTGAGCATAACCAACGTTGCCCTTCGACCATTGTGGGTCGTTACCGATGTCTCCAGCAGACCTTGATCGCTCATCTGGCGGACGAGATTTGAAACGGTTGCAGTTGAAAGTCCTGTATTTTCTGCTAGTTCGATCTGCGTCATGGCGCCAAATCGTCTGATTGTGTCCAACAACAAGACGCGATTTGCTTCGCGCAGAGAGGTTTGGGATCCAAACAAACGATGTGCCATAAAGTACTAGTGTAATCGGGAGTGACGAAAGTGGTGCATTTATTGAGCATATGTATGGACGTGAGGGCACTGCTTCCTCGTTGTCAATGCATATGGGAGAGGGCCTGCACGTTCGTTTTAATTTACTATTCAAACTCATAGTGGTAATTTTTTACATATTGTGTTGAAGTCTTGAACGCAATATTGTATGCTATTACCAGACCTCAAAGAATGAGGATTCGTGGGCATGGTTGCCCACCAGAGGATTTCAAAGATGAAGGAGTTTCTATGAGAACCGTGAAGCGGGTCCTGGCGGCAGCATTGGGCATCACCATGTTGGCTGCTCTGGGTGCATGCGGTGGCACTCGTTCAACTAGGGGAACAGGTAGTTCCGAAGCAATGGAAAAGGGTGGAACTATCGGTATCTCTATGCCAACGAAGTCAGAAGAACGTTGGAATAAGGATGGTAACAACCTGAAAGCTAAGCTAGAGAAAGCTGGGTATAAGGTTGTGCTCTCTTTTGCTGACGACAAACCGGCCCAGCAAAATGCTGATATTGAGAATATGGTGAACAAGGGAGCAAAAATCGTTGTTGTAGCTTCCAAGGATGGAACCGCAGTGGGGCCTGCTGTTGAAAAGGCCAAAGACGCTGGTGCTAAGGTGATTGCCTATGACAGGTTGATTATGAACACCAAAGCAGTTGACTATTATGCAACGTTCCAGCTGGAGCAGACTGGAGTTTTGGAAGCAAACTGGCTGATCGATCAGCTTGGGCTAAAGTCAGGCGCAAAAGGTCCCTATAACGTCGAACTTTTCTCTGGTTCGCCGGACGACAACAATGCCAAGTTCTTCTTCAAAGGAGCTTGGGAGTTACTGCAACCATACTTCCAATCTGGTGTCTTGGTGAGCCCATCCCAGCATGGTGGTGGTGTAAGCAAGGACTTTAAGGTTGCTGATTGGCAGAAGATATCAGTACAGTCATGGAAAACTGAACAGGCGCAAAAAGACATGGAGTCTATCCTTGATTCAACCTACGCTCATGGCGAGAAGTTGGATGCTGTGCTCAGCCCTTACGACGGCATCTCTCAGGGAGTTATTAACGCAATACAGTCCAAGCGACCAGATATGCGGCCGAACTCAGATAACTGGCCAAAAATCACCGGACAAGATGCTATGGAAATTGCGGTGTCAAATATTTCAAAAGGCTTGCAGGGAGAGACAGTCTTCAAGGATGTGAACAAGCTGGCTGACGCTGTATACGACATGATTCTTGAAATAGCGCAAGGTAAAAACGTATCTGGACTTAATGGCAAGTTCAACAACAATTCTGTAGACGTACCTTCCAAGCTTCTTGAACCTCAGGGAATCACCCAAAAGAATCTCGCTGACCTCGTTAAGGCAAAATACCTTACTCAGGAACGATTCGACCAGTTGACCAAGTAAACGTAGATATGTCTGTCAAGCGGGAACTACCTGTACAGGTAGTTCCCGGTGAGGACAGGAGGTAATAATTGTGACTCAAGAAGACATCATCTTACATATGAATAACATCACCAAGAGCTTTGGAGCGGTTAAAGCATTGTCTGGTGTCACTATGGAGGTGCATAAGGGGGAAATTCACGCCATTTGTGGTGAAAATGGTGCTGGCAAGTCAACGTTGATGAACGTGCTATCAGGTGTATACCCATATGGTTCTTATGGTGGTGAGATCGAATTTGACGGTAAGCAATGCCAGTATCACACCATCAACGATTCTGAAGCTGACGGTATTGTCATTATCCACCAAGAACTGGCGTTGAGCCCTTTCTTGTCAATTGCTGAAAACATCTTTATGGGTAATGAACAAGCTAATGGTGGAGTTATTGATTGGAATGCTACCAGAGCTAAGGCCATGCAACTGCTGGAACGAGTTGGACTCGACGAAGACCCAGATACAAAAATCATGGATATTGGCGTTGGCAAACAACAGCTGGTGGAGATTGCCAAAGCTCTATCCAAGAATGTTCGGCTCTTGATATTAGATGAACCGACTGCTGCTCTTAACGATGAAGATTCCGAGCACCTTCTCAACCTAGTTCGTCAGCTGAGGGACGAGCAAGGTGTTACGAGTATTCTCATTACCCATAAGTTGGGTGAAGTAGGAGAAGTTGCAGACGGTATTACTGTAATCCGAGACGGTTCAACAGTGGGTTCGATTCGTATTGATTCCGAACATCCCCTTGACCAAGATGTCCTCATCCAGAAGATGGTCGGTAGAGAGCTGACAAACCTGTATCCGGTGCATGAGCCGCATATTGGCGAAGAAGTTTTCCGTGTAAAAGACTGGACTGTTTACCATCCTCTCGATACATCCAGAGTCGTTGTAGACCATGCAAACTTGGTCGTGCGACGCGGGGAAATCGTAGGGCTCGCCGGTTTAATGGGTGCAGGCAGAACCGAAATGGCAATGAGTATTTTCGGGCGTTCCTATGGTAGCCACATTAGTGGAAGCCTTGAAATAAACGGTCGAGAAGTAGAGCTGCATAACGTGCAGTCCGCCATTAACGCAGGCCTAGCATACGCTACAGAGGACCGCAAAGTGTACGGCCTCAATCTTTTGCAAAATATCAGAGAGAATGCTGCCCTCGCATCATTAGAAAAAATGAGTCGGTACGGGGTGATGGATGGAAATATTGAACGCACTGAAGTCGAAGAGTACCGGAAGGATTTCAAGATCAAGTGCAGCAATATTGACGTACCAGTTTCGACGCTTTCTGGTGGTAATCAGCAAAAAGTTGTTTTAGCAAAGTGGGTTATTGCAGACCCTGATGTGTTAATTCTGGATGAGCCTACTCGAGGTATAGATGTGGGCGCAAAGTATGAGATATACGAAATTATTGACCGACTTGTTGATGAAGGCAAGGCTGTCATCGTTATATCTTCTGAACTTCCAGAACTGATCGGCATATGCGATCGAATTTACACCGTCAGTCAAGGCGTAATTACCGACAATGTGGAACGTCGGAATTTCTCACAGGAATATCTTATGAAGGGCATGACCCAAGAAAAGAAGGGAGTGGCGACGCGATGAACTCGCCAGTTGCAAAGAAGAAAACCCCAAATCAGGTAGATGCTAACAGTTCAGGTGAAGGCATGCTGGCGTCGCTAGCCAGTAATGCTCGACAGTATGGCATCGTTGGTGCGTTAGTAGTTATTGTCCTCGTCTTCGAAGTACTTACGAAAGGTGTGTTACTAAAACCGAACAGCTTCGTTTCGCTTATTCAGCAGAATGCATATGTGATTATTCTGGCTATTGGTATGGTGATGGTTATTATTGCCACCCATATTGATTTGTCTGTAGGCTCTTTGGTTGCATTTATTGGCGGTGTCTGTGCCATCCTCATGGAGCATATGGGTGTTAATTGGGTAGTGGCCATCTTCCTTTCTTTGATTGTTGGTCTGCTTATTGGAGTCTGGCAGGGCTTCTGGGTTGCAATTGTCGGCATACCAGGCTTCATTACTACTCTTGCAGGCATGCTCATCTTCCGTGGTCTTGCGACCGTAATTGTTGGTGAGTCAGTTCCTATTACCTCCTTGCAGTTCAGGGGAATTGCTCGTGATTACCTTCCTAACATTCTTGGCTGGTGGGGTCCCTTCGACGGCTTGACCATTGTGCTTGGCCTTCTGTGCATTCTCGCATATGCATGGTCGCAGATTTCCAAGCGTCGTAAGACCCTAGCCGTTGGTTTAGTACCAGAATCTCAGGGACTCATGATTGGTAAAATCGCGGTAGCTGCGCTGGTGATTGCCTTCGTTACCTACCTTCTTGCGTCATCGGGCAATGAAACCCAAGGCGGAACCCCAATTATGCTGGTTATTGTTGCTGTATTGGTACTCGTGTACAACTTCATCCTGACCAGAACAGTTTTCGGTCGTCATGTTTACGCGGTGGGTGGTAATCGCAAGGCAGCAGTCTTATCTGGTATCAATGCCAAGCGAGTTGATTTTACCTTGTTTGTACATATGGGCTTCCTCTCGGCTGTGGCTGCTATCTGCATGCTTTCTCGCCTAGCTTCGGCAACTGCGCAAGCTGGTATGGAATTCGAAATGGACGCTATAGCATCTTGCTTTATTGGTGGAACAGCTGTTACAGGTGGTATAGGAACCATTCCTGGTGCTGTAGTCGGTGCATTCGTTATGGGTGTCATCAACCAGGGTCTGTCCATTATGGGCGTAGATACAGCCATTGTGAAGACTATTAAGGGTCTGGTGTTGCTGTTGGCTGTGGCTATTGATGTGATGTCTAAGCGGACCAAGAAGTAGTAGCACTATCGAACCACTGCTAGTGCATTGCCCCGGGGCCAAGTTTCCAGGTGGACTCGGGGCGTACCCATTGCTGGAATATGCAGGCTTTATGAAATGGAGAACATCATGCAAATTACGGGAAAAGCTCGAGCAAGAATGTATGCGTTAACAGCCCTTGCTTGCGCCTTGTGGTTAGTTCAATCCCTCGTTGAAGCATCGAAGGATGGCAGTCTCCTTCATTGGTCGACAATAGTGTTTTCATTATGTCTGGGTGTGGTTACTATGTACTGCGGTTGTTGTGCCTGGAAGGTCAATAGAGCAGCAGAGAAAACCGTTTCCACTGACACCCCTGCCTCAAGTGAGTCCTCCCAGGATTGAATGCGCAGCAAAGCCTGTAACTGCCTAAAAGGTCTCCACTAGGGGCTGTAGATGAGTTTGAGAAGGTCAGCTTCTGTATGCAGTGGTGACTGAGGTGCAAAAGCTGGGGTGTAACTAGTAGAAAAACAGTAAAAGCCCGGAACCACTAGGATTCCGGGCTTCTTGGTAGCGGGGTCAGGATTTGAACCTGAGACCTCTGGGTTATGAGCCCAGCGAGCTACCGAGCTGCTCCACCCCGCGACGGCTGCTACAAGCAGCTCTGTCTACTATACTTGCATTGGAGCTAATGTCAAATTGATGCCTTGAGTGAAACGCCGTATATGTGGCTTGATTAGAGACTTTTATTGAGTTAATTTACCATACGCCCGAAAAAGGAGTATTTTGTTACGTCGATAACATTTACATGTATCTCTCCAGGAAATCAAGCTCTGTAGTTTGGTTTCCTGTGGTAAATGGTGAATGGGGACGACTAGCGCTACAGTAAGCATAAGTGCCACTGTCAGGAGGCGGTAGATGTTTCAAGGAGTAGGGAGCGACATGCTAACCCTTGCAGCTTCTCAACCGGAATTGCCCGGTATCGATGACTTCATGCCTCCAGAGATCCTTTTCCAGGGGACTCCATTTGCTATGAACCGTATTATTCTGGTTCGTTTCATTGCAATGGTCGTTATTCTTTTAGTACTGGGCATTACGGCAGCTCGAGCTAAACTCATACCATCGCGTTGGCAGGGTGCTATTGAGTGGCTTTTAGATTTTGTGAGAGACTCAGTTGTTTATGAAGTCATGGGTGAGCTGAGGGGCCGCCAATATGTTCCCATGGTTACAACTGTCTTTCTAACCGTGATGGTCTTCAACCTATGCGGTATCGTACCGGGTTTGAATATCGCAGCAACGGCCACTATCACAATGCCTTTAGTGTTTGCTTTGTGGACGCTTTTCCAATACCTGATAACCGGTATTCGTGAGCAAGGATTGTGGAAGTACTTAAAACAGGAGCTCTTCCCAGCTGGCGTACCGTGGCCTCTCTATATTATTCTGACACCGATCCAGCTCTTGGAATTGCTGATCATTAAACCAGCTTCCCTTACAATCCGACTCTTCGCCAACATGATTGCAGGCCATCTCTTAGTGGCTATCTGTTTGGCATTCACTCAGTTCTACATTATCGAGGCAAGCAACCACTTTCTAGCTATTGCCGGCATTGGCTGGTTTGGTCTTGGTTTTGCACTGACAGCATTCGAAATGTTTGTG
This sequence comes from Bombiscardovia coagulans, assembly GCF_002259585.1. Classification (GTDB taxonomy): domain Bacteria; phylum Actinomycetota; class Actinomycetes; order Actinomycetales; family Bifidobacteriaceae; genus Bombiscardovia; species Bombiscardovia coagulans. Next base: position 55,957 of record NZ_MWWS01000007.1, on the reverse strand, counting down.
GCGGCTTTGCAGGCCTACATTTTTGCTGTTTTAACGACTGTGTACATTAACCAGAGCTACCCAGAGGAGGACTGATAACAGTGTTCTCACGCTTCGTAGCACTCGCGTACATGAGCGGTAAGAGATAAATAGACTTGCGAGATCGCGGCTGACAGCATTCGGTTTCGCGCAATAATCCATAACCGAAATAAGGTTTAGGAAAGGAACACAAATGGATATCATCACTCTCGCTGAGGTAACGGGCAGCATCAGCATTTTGGGCTACGGTCTCGCAGCTCTCGGCCCAGCACTAGGCCTTGGTATTGTGGTTGGTAAGACGGTTGAGAGCATGGCTCGCCAGCCCGAAATCGCCAATAAATTGCAGACAGCCATGTTCATTGGTTTGGCCTTGATTGAGGTGCTTGGTCTGCTGGGCTTCGTAGCTATCTTCATTGCATAGTGAGCGGTTCACTGTAATTTGTATCCTTCTGCAAAAGCAGTCCAGAGCAAAGATGCAAAGTGCAATTCCTAGCAAACAAATACCAAGTACAAGGTAGGTTGAAGGAAAGGAGACGCTGGTGGAGTCTATAGCGGCAGATGGGGGTATTGACCTCTTTATCCCTAAGACGTATGACATCTTTTGGTCGTTAGTCATTCTCATCATTCTTGCGGTCTTCTTCGGCAAGTACTTTATGCCCAAGTTCCAAGCTATTTTCGATGAACGTGCTGCCAAGATTCAAGGTGGTATGGAAAAGGCAAAGAAGGCGCAGGAAGCAGCTAATCAAGCCAAGAAGTCTTATGAGGATCAACTCAACCAAGCTAGGGTTGAGGCATCGAAGATTCGCGATGATGCTAGGGCGGAAGCCTCGCACATCGTCGCAGATGCTCGTACACGGGCACAGAGTGAGGCCGATCAAATTACTGCCAATGCTCAACGATCCATCGAGTCTCAGCAGCAGCAAGCTCTCGTCTCTCTCCAAAGCGAGGTCGGTACCTTGGCAGCTGCTCTTGCTGGAAAGATCCTGGGCACACAGCTCAAGGACGATTCCGTGCAGGCTTCAATGATTGACTCGATTATCGCTGACGCAGGTCAGCAAGATGCAGGTAAACCGAAGGCATGATAACAGGTAGAGTTACTCAGCATGTGCTGAGGATAAACGGTACGCGAGGAGGAGGTGAACTATGCGAGGAGAAGCATCACTAGCCGCTGATAAGGGGGCTCGCCAAGCGTTCGCTCCCCTTCTACAGCAGGCAGGTACTGGGGCTATTGACGTAGCTCAAGAGTTGTTTAGCTTCGTGACGCTACTTGATCAGTATCCGCAGTTGGAAAGGGCACTGACTGATCCCTCTCGACCGGACACGGACAAAGAACGTGTAGTGAGTGAGCTCCTAGCCGGGCGTGCACAAGATCTCACGGTTAGCATTGTCAAGGACCTGTCGACCCGCTACTGGAGCAAGGTCAAGCATATAGCAAATGCAGTTGAAGATTTAGCTGTTGATGCGATGGCCTACTACACAGATGCTTTAGGTATTACTGATCAGGTAGCCGATGAATTGACACAAGTGCACTCGGCTTTCGTTGATTATCCTATCGTGCTTTTCCGTCTCTCTGATGAGTACAGCAAACCACAAGCTAGAGTGAATCTGTTAGATGAGCTTTTGGTTGGTAAAGGCTTACACAAAGAGACTATGCAATTAGTGGAACAAGCGACCCGAGATTTACGCGGCCGTAGCTTTTTACATACCATCGACTGGTTGGTAGACCGTTTTTCTGCTCATATGAATGAAACGATGGTGACAGTAGTCACTGCTGTACCGTTAACGCATGAACAGATGGCCAAGCTGGTGGATGTATACTCTCAGAAACTAGGTCGAGCAATTTATATAAACGCTATAGTCAATCCAGAAGTCATTGGTGGCATGCGAGTGGAGTATGGTTCTCAGGTAACTGACAACACGGTCCTTACACAGCTCAAGCAGTTACAACGACAAATGGCTATTTCGAGTTGAATTAACCAGATTGTAAGACAGACTTGAAAAAGAACAACAATAAGGAGTGATCATGGCAGAATTGACCATTGATCCCGCCGCGGTGCGCAAGGCTCTCGACGATTTCGTGGAGTCATATCAGCCGTCGGATTCGCCAACGCAAGAAGTTGGACGTGTCCGCACAGCTGGAGATGGTATTGCGCATGTAGAGGGACTGCCTGGTTGCATGGCTAACGAGTTGCTGACCTTCGAAGATGGCACGCTCGGTTTGGCATTCAACCTCGACGCTCGCGAAATCGGCGTGGTAATTCTCGGCGACTTCGAGGGAATTGAAGAAGGGCAGGAAGTCCACAGGACTGGTGAAGTACTATCAGTGCCGGTCGGGGATGGCTATCTAGGTCGTACGGTTAACCCTTTGGGTGAGCCTATTGACGGTCTCGGCGAGATCAAGACTGAGGGTCGACGCATTCTCGAGGCTCAGGCCCCGGATGTGATGCACCGTCACCCAGTGGATGAGCCCATGTCCACTGGATTAAAGGCTATTGATGCCATGACTCCAATCGGTCGAGGGCAACGCCAGCTGATTATTGGAGATCGTCAAACAGGCAAAACTGCTATTGCTTTGGATACCATCATCAACCAGAAGGCAAACTGGGAGTCCGGTGACCCTAAAAAGCAAGTGCGCTGCATCTATGTGGCTATCGGGCAAAAGGGTTCTACTATCGCTTCGGTTCGTTCCTCCCTGGAAGAGGCTGGAGCTATGGAGTACACCACCATTGTGGCTTCTCCAGCGTCTGATTCAGCAGGTTTTAAATACATAGCCCCATACACTGGTTCTGCTATCGGTCAGCACTGGATGTATAACGGCAAGCACGTGCTTATTGTCTTTGATGACTTGAGTAAGCAGGCAGAAGCTTATCGCTCGATTTCTTTGTTGCTACGCCGTCCACCGGGGCGTGAGGCATATCCTGGCGATGTCTTCTACCTCCACTCTCGGCTGTTGGAACGCTGTGCCCGGGTTTCAGATGATTTGGGCGGTGGTTCGATGACTGGTTTACCAATTATCGAGACTAAGGCTAATGACGTTTCGGCCTATATTCCGACTAACGTAATCTCTATCACTGACGGTCAGATTTTCTTGCAGTCCGATCTCTTTAATGCCAACCAGCGTCCTGCTGTGGATGTGGGCATTTCAGTTTCCCGAGTTGGTGGAGCAGCCCAGACGAAGGCCTTGAAAAAGGTTTCTGGAACACTGAAGATTTCTCTGGCACAGTATCGTTCCCTGCAATCCTTTGCGATGTTCGCTTCCGACTTGGATGCGGCTTCCAAGGCTCAGCTCACTCGTGGAGCTCGTCTCACCGAGCTTCTGAAGCAGCCCCAATTTTCTCCTTACCCAATGGAGAATCAGGTGGTGTCTGTATGGATTGGCACTCATGGGAAGCTAGATGAGTTAGACCTTGAGGACGTTCTACCTTTTGAACATGGTTTGCTGGACTATCTAGATCACAACACCGATATTCTTAAGACTATCCGTGAAACTGGTGACTTTACCGATGACACAGAAAAGGCGCTTGATCGAGCGACAGACGATTTCGCAAAGACTTTTGTGACCCATGATGGTAAGACGCTAAATGGTCAAGATGCTGCTGATGAGCAAGAAGATGTTCCTGTTGAGCAGGAGAAGCTTGTAGCTCAGGCTTCAAAGGTGGGGGAGCGGTAAACGATGGCCTCACAGCTCGCATATAAGTCTAGGATCGCTTCCACTTCGGCTTTAGAGAAGATATTTAATGCCCAGGAGATGATTGCTTCTTCGCATATTGCTAAGGCCCGTAAGGTGGCATTGGATGCGAAGCCATACTCTGATGCGATTTTCGACGCCGTGCAGGCTTTAGTGGCTCACACTGATGACGTGCAGCATCCGCTAATACAGAAAAATGAGGACAACCCTCGTGTGGCAGTACTTGCACTGACTTCTGACCGTGGGATGGCAGGAGCTTATACCTCGTCGATTATTCGCGAGACTGAAAATTTGCTCAACAAGTTAGACCAGGTCGGGCGGCAAGCAGAGCTGTACGTGTACGGTAGGCGAGGTATCTCCTACTACAAGTACCGCAATAGGGACATTGCTAAGACTTGGGAAGGAGATACTGACAAACCAGGTGTCGAGATTGCTGAAGATATTTCACAAACTCTGCTGGACGCCTACATGGCACCCGCTGCTAAGGGTGGTGTTTCTGAGCTTTATATCGTCTTCACAGAGTTTGTCAATATGGTTGTCCAGAAGGTGCGGGTACTCAGAATGCTTCCTCTGGAGTTGGTGCATGCGGACGACGCAGTTAGTGCTGTTGAAGCTCCTTTGCCAGCCGAAGGTATGCAGGAGAAAGAGGCTACACCTTTGTACAGCTTCGAGCCTAGCGCCAATAAGGTGTTAGACGTAGTACTTCCCAAGTACATTCAAGGTCGCATTCACGAATGCCTTTTGACAGCTGCTGCTGCCGAGACAGCGAGCCGGCAGAACGCCATGCACACAGCCACGGATAATGCCCGCGGATTAATTGATGATTTGACACGTAAGCTTAATGCTTCACGACAAGCGTCAATTACCCAAGAACTTACGGAAATCATCGGTTCTGCCGATGCATTGAACAAAGAGGAAGAGTAGGAACACCTATGGTTGCACAGCAAGAGCGGCAAACCACCGGTGCCGAAGATCCGGCGCTAGACATAGCCTCACAAGGCCGTGTTACTCGTGTGCAGGGTTCGGTCATTGATGTGGAGTTTCCAGCTGGTCACTTGCCAGACATATACAATGCACTAACAGTCAACCTGAATAAGTCGTCAGATACAGAAGGTGAAAGCCTGTCCACCATCATGCTTGAGGTGGAGCAACATCTGGGTGATTCGACTGTACGAACAGTGGCTTTGAAACCTACTGATGGCCTGGTCCGCGGAGCTAAAGTTACCGATACTGGAGGTCCTATTAGGGTCCCTGTCGGTGATGTGACAAAGGGTCATGTCTTTGATGTAGCTGGCAATATCCTCAACCAGAAGGAAGGCGAGACTATTCAGGTTAAGGAGCGGTGGTCTATTCACCGCAATCCTCCTGCGTTCGACGAACTCGAGTCCCAGACTCAGATGTTCGAAACCGGCATCAAGGTTATTGACCTGCTGACACCATATGTGGAAGGTGGCAAGATTGGTCTCTTCGGTGGTGCTGGTGTCGGTAAAACCGTCTTGATTCAGGAGATGATACAGCGCGTGGCTCAGAACCACGGTGGTGTCTCCGTCTTTGCTGGTGTCGGTGAACGTACCCGTGAAGGTAATGATCTGATTGGTGAGATGGAAGAGTCTGGCGTGTTGGAAAAGACTGCCTTGGTCTTTGGTCAGATGGATGAGCCCCCAGGGACTCGTTTGCGCGTACCACTGACGGCTCTGACGATGGCTGAGTATTTCCGTGACGTGGAGAATCAGGATGTCTTGCTCTTTATTGACAATATCTTCCGCTTCACGCAGGCGGGGTCTGAGGTTTCAACACTTTTGGGCCGAATGCCTTCTGCTGTGGGCTACCAGCCCAACTTAGCAGACGAGATGGGAGCGCTTCAGGAGCGCATTACATCGACTCGTGGTCATTCGATTACGTCTCTGCAAGCCATTTACGTGCCTGCTGACGACTACACTGATCCAGCTCCTGCTACCACGTTCGCCCACTTGGACGCAACTACAGAGTTATCTCGTGATATCGCTTCTAAGGGCATTTACCCAGCTGTAGACCCCTTGGCTTCGACTTCCCGAATCCTTGACCCCCGGTATGTGGGTCAGGCTCATTATGAATGTGCCAACAGAGTTAAGGCTATCCTTCAGCGCAATAAGGAGCTCCAAGACATCATCGCTTTGATTGGTATCGACGAGCTGGGCGAGGAGGATAAGACCACCGTTAATCGGGCGCGCAAGATTGAGCAGTTCCTAGGACAGAACTTCTATGTGGCTGAGAAGTTTACCGGCCGTAAGGGTTCATATGTTCCTGCCTCTGAAACTATTGAAGCATTTACTCGCATCTGCGATGGTGCCTACGACGAAGTGCCCGAGCAGGCATTCACCGGAGTTGGTGGCATTGAAGACCTCGAGCGCAACTGGCACGATATGCAGAAGGAATTGAAGTCATAATGCCTGCCTCAAGCAATACGATGCAAGTCAACATAGTGGCAACTGACCGGCCCGTCTGGTCCGGTCAGGCTCGTTCCGTTTCTATTCCAGCCCAGCAGGGTGCCATGGGTATTCTTCCTAATCATGAACCTATTTTGAGTCTGATTAAGAAGGGTACCGTCACCGTGATCGAAGCAGATGGAACGAGTACGAGCTTCGATGTTGATGAAGGTTTTATATCATTTGACTCCAATAAGCTGACTGTTGCTGTTGAACACAGTACCAAGAGTCAGTATCCGAGCGGCCAGTGAGGTTTCTGTGCGCATAGTTGTAGCAGATTGTTCTGCTGAGTACTCGGGGCGACTCAAGGCGAGCTTGCCCCGAGCGAAGCGGGTATTGTTGATTAAGGCAGATTCGTCTTGCCTCATTTTTTCAGAAATAGGATCCTATAAACCGCTCAACTGGATGTGTGCCCCATGCACACTCAAAGAGTTGGAGCCAGAAAGTGAACAGACCAGCCAGGAATCAGTACCTGTACAAGCAGTACCGGTAACAGCAGAAGAAGCTCCGCAAATCCAAAAAATATTCAAGGTTAGTGCCACAAAATCGAGTGACGTTCTTACTGTTAGTCTCTACCATATCTATCTTGATCAAGCGTTCGAGCTGGGTCAAGATCCAGGGCTAGTTAAAGATGGTGTTGAAGACCATCTTCAGCACTATTTATCTCAGCAGATTGAACGTATAGGTAAGGGCGCCAAGCTTGTGCGGCGTGAATATCCTACAGCAATTGGCCCTGTTGATATCATGGCTGTCGATAAAGATGGTCAGCATGTGGCCATAGAAATTAAACGTCATGGTGGGATCGATGGTGTTGAGCAGCTAACCAGATACCTTAAATTACTCAATCGTGATCCTCTAATAGCCCCTGTGAGAGGGATTTTTGCTGCACAGACAATCACCCAACAAGCCCGGGTGCTGGCCGAGGACCGTGGCTTGGAGTGCCTCATCTTGGACTATGAGGAGATGAAGGGCGAGGACAGTGGAGAGATGACTCTCTTCTAATGCTCGTTGCCCGTGTTCACAAAGAGGTGGGCAGGAGTCTCCTGTGTAGTGGGCCTGAAAAATGTGACGTAATAGCTATTTTTATTTGTGTGGATTTTGTCACTGTCGAGGCGCTGGAATCTACTAAATATAGGGTTTATCTTGAGACACGCCACTAGCTGTTGTGGTTTACCTTTCCAGACCTCTCCTGTAAAGTACATGAAAGATGTCACCAAGAGTGAGATTGAAAGCTGTCGTATTAAAGCTCACAGCATCGCGGTAATAAGGAGAAGGATTCATGTCAGTTACGGTTTATACTAAAGCTCATTGCCCGCAGTGCGATGCTACGAAGCGTCAGCTTGCTAAGCAAGGTATTGACTTTGAAGTTGTAGATCTGACTGCTAATCCTGAACAAGTTGAAGACTTCCTTGCACAGGGATTTAAACAGACTCCGATCGTTGTCAGTGAGCAGGTAAGTTGGAGTGGTTATCGTCCAGATATGATTAAGCAGTTAGCTCGTGAGATGGCTACGGTACATGCGTGAATTCATAGAGCTCTCCTAGATAGGGGAGCACCGTGTATATACAGAAGGGCCCGCAAGTGTTGGCTTGCGGGCCCTTCTGTATGCGTAAGTGATGTTCAGAGGCTCAATTTAGTATGCTGAAAGAATGTCAACCACGAAGATGAGTGTTGAATTTGCTGGAATTTCTTTCTGCTGCTGTGCCCCGTATCCTAATTCTGGTGGTATTACAATAAGTACCTGTGAACCGACTGTCTGGTTAGTCAGGCCTTCTTTCCACCCTTTAACGACGCCATCGAGACTGAAGTCTGCAGGTTCTCCCCTATCCCAAGAGGAGTCGAACTGTTTGCCGTTAGAAGCCAGCCATCCAGTGTACTGTACGGAAACGGACTGGGTTCCTTTGACGGCAGGCCCACTTCCCTTGATGAGCGGTTGAGCAACGAGCTTGCCAGAAGGCTGGTAGCCATTTAAGTGCAAGCTAGGTTTACCGTGCTCATTGAGAGTTACTTTCGGTAAATCAGCAGGTATGTCTGATACCGGTTTGCCAGTGGCTCGAGTTAGTGCCTTAGACTTAGAAACGACGGTGAGGGCCATGATATATGAGTTTGATTTCTTATCGGCAGAAGTATTGTCGTCAATGCCTATGCCAATAGTGCCGTTTACTTTCATCTTCAAGAATTTATCGTAAAAAGCTGGATAGGTCTTGCGGTCTACAACGATTTGGCAGTCAGGTTCGCCTTTTTCCCAAGTCGAGTCCAGTTCCTTGCCATCTTTTGCGCTGATAGCGATGCTTCGAACGCACAAGCGATCGCCGGCCTTGATGTTTTCGCCATCTCCTTCTTGCAAAACTACGGAAGACTTGTCTGTTACCTTAAATGGTGTTTTGAAAGTTATCGTAGGTTTTTGCCCTGGCTGGCCTTCGGCAGTTACGCCTACAAGTGCAGCTCCTTTATTGGAGGATTCACTAGTGTCCGTTTGTTTTTCACTCGGTGTAGGGTTGGTAGGTGAGCCGCAGGCTGTCAGGCTTACGCCTAAAGCCAGAGTGCTCAGCAAAGTAATACTTTTGCTTAGTGTTCGAAGTATATGTGAATTCATAAGTACATACACTATCGTTCGAGGCCGATTTTCCTTCTCGCAGCGACTTGCCAACAGTGGCCTGTAGAATGAGGCATGTTATGAGCAGACAAGAAGATCAAAACGTAAAGAGCGTGGCTACAGGTAGACCTACACGCAGAGCTAAGATCATGCGCGGGATCGTCGCACCCATTTTTGCTCTGATGGCAGTAACTTGTATTGTTTTTGGTATTATAAACGCCACGGTATGGAAACCTAATCCTCAGGTAAGTGCTCAAACTACTTTGCACTCTCGGTATATTGTGACAGATCCAGGAGTACTTGAGCTGGTAGATGATGATGCAACAGTTACAGCTTCCTTATTAGGGGACTCAACAGATAAACAACACGACAATGAAGTATGCATAGCAATAGGTAGCTCTCAGGATGCAGTTGGATGGATATCTGGCCACCAATATCAGCGTATTAAAGGTTTAGCTACCTGGAGCCAGCTTCAAACTGAAAACCAACAAGTAACCGGCAAGCCAGCTGCAGAGTCAAACAAGCATGTCGATTTTCGACAGTCAGACATGTGGCAAAAGGTCAAGTGCTCTTCTAAAACTGTATCGATGCATACTGGTTCTCATGAGGCAGGACAGGTTGCTATCATTAGCGTCGAACCGTCGAAAAGGAACAGTAGCCAGCGGCAATCAAGTAATAGCAGCAGCCAGCCTGAGGTTAAAGTGCAGATGCACTGGCAGCGTCATAAGCTACCGAACTTTGCGATGCCCCTCTACTTTGCAGGTGGATTACTAGCAGTATTAGCAGTTCTTTCTGCTTCTGTATTTGCCATGGAACCTTCAAAGTTACGTAAGAAAAAGACTGAAAAACTCGAAGAGCAGCAGCAACTGAGTGTAGCTCAGGCTTTCGGTCGTACTTTCGCTTCTGTTCTTAGTCGCTCTAAGTCTCAAACAGACGGTCATCGTCGTCATGGCACGCAGACTGCTGTAGCTGAAGAGAGCCAGCCCAAAGTGGTTGACATTAGCGCGAAAAACATGCTTGAGGACCAGCAACCACCGCAATCGCAGTCATCTGAGCAGGTCGGTTCTGATGATCCTACCGGTGCTAATTCAGGTTCCCTGCAAGATTACTTGCAACGATTTGCCAGTGAAATAGGGGGAAGCTCGCGCACAGCTAAGCGCAAGCGGAAGAAATCCGTAGACGATGTGAATGATGATACTTCAAACGCAAGTATTCCTGACGACACTAATCAGCCGGATATTGATGACAGCACGGTTGGTGCTATTCCCCAGCATTACGAGGATGATGATGGAAGTATAGACGATCGAACGTACTTCGCTTCGAATGAAGGTATCAGCGATGAAACCACAGAAGTATTCAAGGCTCGCGAACGTACAGGTAGGCACCAGTATATACCGCAGACGCAAGGTCAGGATGGAGTAGAGTAATGATTCAAGGCCGTCATTACAAGCTGGCAAAGAATACACTTATGCTGGTAATCAGTATTACCACTGTATTGAGCTTAGGTGCGTGTGAGGGGCAGGTTCCTCAGCCCAGCACGCGGACTAGCTCATCTTCATCTTCGGCTGCTCCAACGCCTGATTTAACGACCGAGCAGGAAAAGAAGATTCGGGAGGACATTGTCGAGGTACTCGAAAAAGCTAATTCAGCAAAGGACGCTACTGGGCTAGATCAACGTGTGACAGGTCCACAGTTAACCATTCGTTCCAGTGAATTGTCAATTGCTAAATCTACTGGCAAATTAGATCCTAAAACAGCAATACCTAAAGATATTGCTCAAACAGTTATTCCTGGCGATAGTGGATGGCCGAGATCGGTCTTTGCTATTACTACTACAACTGAGGATCAGCAGTCCAAGCGTTTACTGGTTATGAACCAGGCTTCAGCTCATGAAAATTATAAGCTTTGGGGTGTTGCCCGCCTCTTCCAGGGGGCCCAACTTCCCAAATTCCCAGTTCCAACAATTGGTGCTCAGATGGGGCAGACGGACGACAAAGGGCTCAAAGCGACTCCTGTGCAAGCTACAGAGCGTTATGCTGACCTCCTTCAGTACGGCAAGAACAGCAAATTTGCTAAGGATTTTAGTGCAGACTACTTGCGGGACTCTATCGACAAGCTCACAGAGACCGTTCAGCAAGGTATAGATGCGAACAAGGGTGAGCAGCATCAGACTTTTGTTCCAGAGGCAGGGCAGATCAAGGTTATGCGTTCCTCTGAGGGTGGCGACTTGGTTGTGGCACAGATTAATTCAGTATGGACCCGTAAGGCAGGGGAGGGGCGTGAGTCTTTGCCTGCCTCGGACGCAGAAAAAGCACTGTTTGCTGGTGGTAAGCCAACCAGCACTATGAAGGTAACGTATGTTAATGTCATTGCCCTCTATGTTCCGCCTGCTGCCTCTTCTCAGCCTATTACCGCAGTGGGAGCTGAACGACAGCCTGTGAAAGTTGAAGCAGTATAAAGGCTCAGCTGCTGGGAAACCTGGCTCGCCTGCTGCCTCCAGGTGAGCTAGGTTTAATATGTATATGTCTTGGTATGAGACAGTTGAAATAGAATAGGGAGATGGTGGTATGGCACAGCAAGCTCAGCCTCGTGCAAACTTTTCAATGGCAGGTGCTGTAGATTTGGAATCGCTCAAGCACAAGGTAGAGGCTCAGCCTGGACAGGCAGGAGGGGCTCCACTTGCTGGCGGCTATGTAATTGATACCACTGAGGCTTCATTCCCTGCTATGGTGCAAACATCTGCCACTTTCCCTATCCTGCTCATGCTGTGGACACCAACTGATGACAGGCTCTTCCCCCTTGCGCAGGCTCTGGCTGACGCTGTCAATGCTCAGGACGGCAAATTGCAGCTGTCGCGCGTAGACATTGCAACTAATCCTCAAATTGCCCAGGCTTTACAAGCTCAGGGTGCTCCTGCTCTGTATGCACTCATCGCGGGTCGTCCCATGCCTATTTTGGAAGGACTACCTTCAGCCGATGAGTTGCAACAGATTGTGGAACAGCTCATTCCTCAGATTATCCAGTTGGCTCAACAGCAAGGGATTACAGGTTCTGCTCCCTTCCAAGAATCCAATGAATCAGGTACGCAAGAGCAAGCTCGACAAACTAGTGCAGCTGAAGTATCTCCAGAACATCAACAAGCTCAGCTGTTGGCCCAGGATGGAGATTACGCTGGTGCTGCACAAGCCTACGCTGCGCTCATGGAGAAAGACCCTCACGACGAGTTTGCGGTCCGAGAACATGCTAAGGCCTTGCTGATGGCGCGTTCAGCCCATGCAGATGTCCGCGTCATTAGGCAGGAAGCAGCTGATCAGCCAGACAACCTACAAGCTCAGCTCGCGGCAGCAGATGTTGATATGATCGGCGGCAAGGTTGATGATGCATTCTCTCGTCTCATTGATTGTATAGCTGCACATAAGGATCAAATGGCTGACGCGCACAGTCGCCTGCTAGAATATTTTGCCATGGTAGACCCTTCAGATCCCCGCTTAGCTAGAGCACGTCGGCGTTTAGCGACAGTTATGTATTAGACGAGAGACAAACTCAATTGTCCCTAGTCTAAACTGCGATTGCTGCCGAATCCTTTTAAGAAACGGGTTCCTTTGCTTGCCAGTTCTTGTTCAAAGCTATCTGACCAAGTGGAGTATGGGCTCTGAGCTAGGCCGTCGTTAGAAAAACGAGGGTCGTCAGTGATTTCGGTCGTGCAAAAAGCTGGAATGACAAGATCAGTTACTGGACCAGACCGTTCCACTTCAGCGACAACGAGGGGGGCGTTCGATCCTCCGAAAACGTCGATATTCCACCAGTCTTCACCCAGCCAGATCCCATACCGATTTTTAACAATGAGAGAACTTCCTCGCACGACTAATTCTGCAGCGATGCCAGGATCAAGAGCTCGTTCGGCCTCATACCTCGTGCCACCAACGACTGGGCCCTTGGCAGTCATCGAAGCAGCTGTGTATTGGTCACGTTCTTTCAGTAATACATCGAGCGCATCAGTGTGAGCGTTCATAGTCCTGTTGACACCTTCTGCCTGTAGACGAATGCGAAGGGCATAGTTATCTTCATGTACAAAGTAGCCCTGAACAATAAGGGTTGACATGTCGGCACTATTGACCTCTTCGGGTTGTGTCTGGCAAAAGAACCTGCGTTCGAACTCGAAGTCGTCTTTATCTTCATCCATGAGGCCATTCTACCTATACACAGTCTGTGGAAGTGTAGGTGACGCGCCGGCAGCCCGAAGACAGTTACCCGCTTGTTCTTCGGATGGACTAGAATACTGTCTTGTGCCTGTGAGGCGTTAAGCTTCGGCAGTTAATATGGGCTCGTAGCTCAGTGGATAGAGCGTCTGTCTCCGGAACAGAAGGTCGAGGGTTCGAATCCCTTCGAGCCCACCAGCTTGCAATTTTCTTCTGCTGCCTTCGCAATGGTCTTAAATATCTACAAGGTAGTCGCATAGTTACATGATCAAGAGCTACGCAAGCGTCTCTGGTGATTCTCATACACGCTTATTGCTGTACGGATCCCTGCATCCAGATGAGCTGGCGCGTCACTAATGGAGTTCCATGAGTTCAGTACCTTCGGTAGACTGAAGATATGAGTCCTGAAGCACTTGCACAAGAAATTTGTTCCGTTTGTCAAAACTTAGCAGACCAGACTGCTCTTGGTGGTTTAGTTGCCGGTGATATTCCCTCTCCTGACAAGCTTGCTGTCATGCGTCCCAAAGATCGTGCCCACGGTGACTGGTCCACGAATATTGCCATGCAGTTAGCAAGGAAAGCTGGTAGTAAGCCCACTGATCTGGCACAAGCTATTGCAAATGAACTAGAGCACAACCAAGGCATAGCTTCGGTTGAGATAGCGGGACCAGGCTTCATCAATATCACACTCAATGCAGCAGCTTCCGCAGCAGTAGTGGATACTATACTCACGCAAGGCCAGGCCTATGGTTCTAATACACATTTAGCAGGTAAGACACTTAACTTGGAGTTTGTGTCCGCTAATCCTACTGGTCCTATTCACATCGGTGGCACACGGTGGGCTGCGGTGGGCGACTCTCTGGCGCGTGTTCTCGCAGCAAATGGAGCAACAGTAGTCAGTGAATATTATTTCAATGATCATGGTGAACAAATAAATCGTTTTGCAAAGTCTCTTGTAGCTGCTGCCCATGGTGAGACGACTCCTATAGATGGTTACAAGGGTGCATATATCGATGAGATTGCTCAAAGGGTCATTGAGCAGGCGCAAGCCGATGGAGTCGATATTCTCGCTCTGCCCCGCGTTGACGGTGGGCAGGATCATGACGGTGAACCGTTGGGAGAGGGAGATTCGCCCCAGCGTGAAGAGTTCCGCAAGCGTGCTGTGCCCATGATGTTTGCTGAGATTCAGCAGTCTATGAAGGACTTCCGTGTGAACTTCGACGTCTGGTTCCATGAGAATAGCCTGTACGAGGATGGTGAAGTCCAGAGAGCTTTAGAGGTTCTGCGTGAGCAGGGTGACCTCTACGAAAAAGATGGTGCCACTTGGTTTGCTTCCACCAAGCACGGGGACGATAAGGACCGGGTTATCATCAAGTCTGATGGCAGCTACGCATATTTTGCTGCTGATATTGCATACTACTACAACAAGCGTCACCGTCCAGTTGACCCAGCAGATGTGGCTATTTACATGCTTGGCGCTGATCATCATGGCTATATTGGCCGTATGATGGCCATGTGTGCAGCGTTTGGAGACCAGCCCGAGGTCAATATGCAAATTTTAATTGGGCAGATGGTCAACGTAGTTAAGGACGGCAAAGCTGTTCGTATGTCTAAGCGTGCAGGCAACGTCGTCACGATTGACGACTTGGTGGAAGCCGTGGGAGTGGATGCTGCCCGCTACTCTCTGGCTCGCACCGACTACAACCAGTCTGTAGATATTGACTTGAATTTGCTTGCTTCCCATACCAATGAGAATCCGGTCTATTATGTACAGTACGCGTACGCGCGCTCAAAGAATGTAGATCGTAATGCTGCGGCTGCCGGTATCGACATATCTCAGGCAGATTTGAACATGTTGGATACTGAAGCCGACGGGGAGGTCTTGGCTCAGCTTGCGTTGTACCCATCTGCTCTACAGTTGGCTGCTGACCAGCGAGCCCCTCACCGTCTGGCGCATTACTTAGAAGATTTAGCGGGTACCTACCATCGCTGGTACAACCGAGAACGAGTGGTGCCTATGCCCTTAACTGATCTCGAGAGTCGTGAGGCTGAGAATGAGCTTGAAATGGCTCATCAGGCTAAAAATCCTGAGCCCGCACGTGCTGCTGCTCGGTTAAAACTCAATGATGCGGTACAGCAAGTTATTGAAAATGGTCTTAGTATCCTGGCTGTGACCGCACCGGATCATATGTGAGCTGTGTCCTCATCAGTCTTCTAAGTCTATTGGTACTAGCTATCTATAGGTACTGAGAACAATCCACCTGTATGTTGGTATGCAGAAGATAGCTCAAGTCGCTAGCGGAAGGAAATATGGCAATATGACTATCCCAGTAATTCTTGCTTCGCAATCACCTTCCCGCCGGCGCTTGCTGGTTCGGGCTGGCATCCGGCCTACTGTCCGAACATCTGGTGTCGATGAGCCACAAGTGTTGTCTGAGGCCGCACGCCAAGTTGGGGTGCGTGCAGATGCTTTACCGGTCAAAGAGCAAGTGGCAATTTTAGCTCGAGCCAAGGCTGCTGCGGTAAGGCAGGTGTATAAAGCTGTGGGCAGGGCTGAGGAGGAAGCCAGCGGTCAACAATATCTCTCACGTCCGCTTGAGGATGGTTATGGGAGTGTTCGTAGACAGGAAGATCTGAAAACTGTCATCAGTACGAGTGCTGGCATGGAGACAGTTAGCCACGGACCAGTGCTCATAGGTTGTGACTCTTTGTTTGAGTTCGATGGTCAAGCTCAAGGTAAGCCGCACGATCCTGAGGTAGCCCAGGAACGCTTGATGGCTGTTAGTGGTAAGTCCGGTACGTTGTGGACAGGACACTGTGTGATCGACCTAGCTTCAGGGCGGCAGGTAGAAGCGGTGAGTCATGCTCAAGTGTCGTTTGGGGCATATACAGCTGAAGATATAGCTGCCTATGTGAGTACAGGCGAGCCCCTGGAAGTAGCTGGCTCTTTTACCATAGAAGGTATGGGGGCTGCCTTTATTGAAGGTATAAGCGGGTCGCCTAGTGCGGTTATGGGTTTGAGCTTACCGTTACTGAGAAAGCTGGTGAGCCAATTAGGTATAAGGTGGGCTGATTTGTGGAATGTGAACGAAGAACATGAACAGCTACATGAACTTGCCGCAGGTTCAGCACAGGCTCCTGAAGAAAATGTTCACCAGCCTGGAGATGGTTGGGTCAATTGCGCTTGCGGGCACCAGCATTGGGGACTCAACGGTGCAGCTGGTGTCTTATTAGCTCGTTCTGATGAGTCAACAGGTTGTATTAGCGAAGTGCTGCTACAGCATCGGGCTGAGTGGTCAGCAGAAGGTGGCACATGGGGAGTTCCTGGAGGCGCCATAGCTGATGGTGAAAATCCTATTGAAGGTGCCCTGCGTGAATCCTATGAGGAAGCCAATATTAGACCCCAAGACATAGACGTGGTAGGCACATATGTGGAGGATCATGGACCTTGGGCATATACCACAGTCTTTGCTCGTGAAAAATCTGGTCGTTCAGTTCATCCAAGAATGAACGATGATGAGAGTATTGAATTAGCCTGGGTGCCTTTGGATGAAGTAGCAAATAAGCGCTTGTTAGGTGCTTTCGGAAGAGATTGGCCAGCATTTTATAGTCGCCTACGAGCGTTTCCGGCTCAGGCACCAACCCAAAGCTGATTGAAGTCTTGTATCTTGCATGCTCGAAGTCAACGGTGCCTATGTATTCAATGTTCGTTGCACAGTAAGAAGTTGTATTTGCTTGGTTGCTTGAGAGTGTAGTCAAAATAGCACAATCACAGGGCGCAGAAGCCACAGTTTACCGACGGCTCATTGTGTGTTCTGCTGAAGAATTAGCTTGTAAGAAGAAGTTGTGAGATACTTATGTAAGTGGTGGCTCTGTATGGCTGCCTGTATAGCGTAGGCGTTGATCCTCTTACATGCTTGCTTTTGCAGATGTAAGCGACGGTGTCCGCCTCGGAAGACTTTTGAAGGTTTGGACTATGTGTGTAAAGCACGGCTACGGTGAGAGCGTAGTGTGAGAGCAGGTCTGTACTATGATAGCGATTCGGTGCAGCGGGTCGCAAGGAGCATTGTGTCGAATAAAACACTTGAGGATGCCGTAGAAAGTAAGTCCTCACAATACAAGAATGAAGTCAGTCAGCAAGACAACAAGGTAAAGCCTACTCGCAGGCGAGGTGGCCGTAGGGTAGTGCGGGGCGCTGGAGCTGCTGGTGCAGATGTTCCGGTTCAGGTCGAGTCTGAGCAACAAGAACCAGTGAGTGCTCAGCCTAAGCGAGGAAGACGTACATCGTCTTCTCAGCGCAGTCAAAGTTCTAGCAGCCGTGGCAGAAGTCGAAAGCGTGTGACAGATGTTGAAGAAGCTCAGATCCAAGTTGAGCAAATGGAACAGCCCAAGTCTCGGAAGAGGCACTCGAATGCCTCTGAAAATGAGCAGGCTACAGGTGCAGAGATAGTTACTGGTTCTCGATCTCATTCAACCCGTAGTCGTATACGGAAAACTAGCGAGAACAAGAATGACGGGACCAACAATAACGAGACTAATGAGCAAAGTGGTCGTTTGAAATCGCGGTCTGCACAAGCTGCGGTAAATAAAACACCAGCGAAGCCCATGACGTCTTTGCTCTTCCAAGAGCCTGTTATTCCTGTTCGCAAAGAAAGTACGCTGGAAGATAACGAAGTAGATACAGTTGCTGACAGCCAAGACACTGAAGAGCCTACAAGAAGTCGTCGAACAGGCAGCCGTAAGGGTCGTACCCGTAAGGCAGCTAAGACAGCTCTTGTGTCTACAGAGCAGGAAGCAGATCAAACTGAGATTGCTCAAGTAGAAGAGCCCCGTCGCCGTCGTTCCCGCAGGCTCAATGCGGAAGAACGGCAGGCAGCTGATGAGGTTGGTCAGATTGAAGAAGACCTCCAGACTGACGGTATTGTCTTCATTGATGAAGAATCCGAATCTTCCACTGATGCTAGTGGCGACGATGAAGAGGTCAAACCTGTTACCAGACGTAGACATAAGAGTGAGGAAGACGAGGAAGACTCTGGTCTCACCCGTCGTCGCCGTCGTCGTCGCGGTACTAAAGAGAGTGAAGAAGAACCGGTTCGTCGCTCCCGCCGTCAACAGTATGTGGATGAGATTACCGGTATTGAAGGTTCTACACGACTGGAAGCAAAGAAGCAGCGTAGGCGTGATAACCGCCGTGAGCGCAGTAAACAGACTCAGCTGGTTGAACAGGATTTCTTAGCCCGGCGTGAGAATGTAGACCGGATGATGGTGGTGCGTGAAAAAGAGCAGCATACCCAGATCTCTGTTATAGAAGATGGCGTTTTGGTTGAACATTATGTCTCAGACATTGACGAGGCATCTTCTCTTGGCAACATTTATCTGGGGCGCATTCAAAATGTGCTCCCCAGCATGGAAGCTGCATTCGTTGATATCGGTCAGGCAAGAAATGGTGTGCTCTATGCTGGTGAAGTAAACTGGGATACTACTCGACTAGAGGGGCAACCTCGCCGTATTGAGCTAGCTTTCAAGTCAGGTGATCCGGTTCTGGTTCAGGTGACTAAGGATCCTATCGGGCATAAGGGTGCTCGTCTGACTTCCCAAGTGACTTTAGCGGGACGCTTCCTGGTCCTAGTTCCGTCTGGCGGTATGACGGGTGTATCTCGAAAACTGTCAGACCATGAACGTTCTAGACTTAAGTCAATTGTTGCTAAGATTGCGCCTAAAGATATGGGCGTCATTATCCGCACGGCTGCGGATGGAGCCAGTGAAGAGGCCATTCAAAAGGACTTAGAGAGTCTCGAACGGCAGTGGAAAGCTATCGAAGACAAGCGGGAAGAATTCTGGCACGGCAAACGTTCCAAGCTGTTGCAGGGAGAACCTGACGTAGCCATTCGTGTAGTTAGAGATATCTTTAACGATGATTTCAACAAGCTCATGGTGCAGGGTGACCGAGTGTACGAGCATATTGAAAACTACTTAGAGACTATGGCTCCTGATTTGAAAGACAAACTTGTCAAGTGGGACCCTAGCGAGCATGAGGGCAAAGACGTTTTTGACAAGTGGCAGATTGATAGTCAGTTGCGTAAGGGAATGGAGCGTCAGGTCTACCTGCCGTCTGGTGGTTCTCTGGTCATTGACCGCACAGAGGCAATGACTACCATTGATGTAAATACAGGGCGGTACATCGGTAAAGGTAAGTCTCTGGAGGAGACAGTAACCCGCTGTAACCTAGAGGCAGCTGAGGAAATTGCTCGCCAGCTGCGCTTGAGGGACATTGGCGGTATGGTGATGATCGATTTTGTTGATATGGTCATGCCTTCTAACCGCGACTTGGTGTTACGTCGATTGGTTGAATGCTTAGCTCGAGATCGAACAAAGCATCAGGTGGCGGAAGTTACATCGCTAGGGTTAGTGCAGATGACCCGTAAAAGGGTAGGTCAAGGTCTTGTTGAGGCCTTCTCAGAAGAGTGTCCTACCTGTCGTGGTCGTGGGTTTATCCTTCACGATGAGCCTACGATATCTAATAAATTTGACGATCCGTATGCTGTTAAGGGTGGCGATCCTTTTGTGAAAACGAATAAGCGATCGCACATCAGCAAACCTGCGAAGGAGTCTCAACCACCGCAAGCTTCTTCTCCTGACGTAAAGGCAAAGCTTGCACAGATTGCCGCTGCTGCTGAAAAGGCTGCAGATACTGGCGATGAGGGTGTTCAGAATGACGATGACTACTCTCAGGACGAACTTGAGAGCAGTAATACTACAGGTTTTGATTCGTATGAAAGTTTCGATGACAGCGATCAACAAGAAGATGTCGTAGAGGAGGCATAAGCTATAGCGTGTTTCGTCGGCGCGCTGCCATTTGACGAGTGGGCGCGCTTACTTATATACTGAATAGCTGGTGTCTACTTCTGTCCGCTATGTAGTGGCAGGATGAAGTAAGACAAGTTGCAGCTTTGAAAACAGGCAAGGTAGGGCTATGTACGCGATTGTGAAGGCCGGTGGCCATCAAGAAAAGGTCGAGGTCGGTGACGTCATTAAGGTGAACCGTCTGGCGGCCAAGAAGGGTGAGTCGGTCGAGTTCCCGGTCGCGCTCGTTGTTGATGGCGCTAAGGTGACTCTGGCAGCTAAGGATCTGGCGAAGATCTCAGTTAAGGGTGAGGTCGTTGACGACGAACTCAAAGGACCTAAGATCAGCATTCAGAAGTTCAAGAATAAGACCGGTGTTGCCCGTAGAAAAGGACATCGTCAGCAGCTGAGTGCAGTTAAGATTACATCCATCGCCTAAGCGTTGGTTTATAGCTTTCAGTCGGGAAAGGACAAGACATGGCACACAAGAAGGGCGCGTCAAGCTCGCGCAACGGTCGCGATTCTAACGCGCAATACCTCGGTGTTAAGAAGTTCGGTGGAGAGTCTGTAGTTGCAGGCAATATCTTGGTTCGCCAGCGCGGCACCAAGTTCCATCCCGGCAAGAATGTCGGTTTGGGCAAGGACTTTACCTTGTATGCTCTGGCAGATGGTAACGTCCAGTTCGGTGTGCGTCGTGACCGCAAGGTTGTAGACGTCGTATCAGACTGACGTTTCTTCCAGTCGAAGTAATATTTTAATAGCCGCGCCCTTTATGGACGCGGCTATTGTTGTATATTTGCTGAGCCGTAGGTAAACGGTCATGGTAGAAAGTAGCAATTATGAGTGCATTTGTTGATCGCGTTACTGTCCATGTTAAGGGTGGTGATGGCGGCAACGGCGCCTCGTCCATTCGCAGGGAGAAGTATAAGCCGCTTGCTGGTCCGGATGGCGGTGACGGCGGTGACGGTGGCTCTGTAGTGCTAGTGGCTGATCCTAATGCAACCAGTCTCCTTGATTACCGCTTCATGCCTCACCGTTCTGCGGATTCGGGAACTATGGGTTTGGGAGGCGACAAGGACGGTAGTAAGGGCGCTGACTTGATATTGCCTGTTCCTGTTGGGACGGTGGTCTTTACCGCTATTGGCAATGAGGGAGAGAGTAAGCGTCGGGGTGAGCGATTGGCTGACCTCAACCATGCTGGTGACCGTTACGTGGTGGCCAAAGGTGGTTCAGGTGGACTTGGTAATCGTTCTCTTTCTAACAAAACTCGTAGGGCTCCTGGCTTTGCTCTGTTAGGTGAACCTGGACAAGAGCTCGAGATTATGCTGGAGCTTAAATCAATTGCAGATGTTGCGTTGGTAGGTTTTCCGTCTGCTGGTAAATCCAGTTTGATTGCTGCCATGAGTTCTGCAAAACCTAAGATTGCAGACTATCCCTTCACGACGCTGGTTCCTAACTTGGGAGTGGTACAGGCGGGAGACTACCGCTTCACCATGGCTGATGTTCCGGGACTTATTCCGGGGGCTTCCCAAGGGAAGGGACTAGGGCTGGAGTTTTTGCGGCATATTGAACGAACCGAAGTAGTAGCCCACGTTATTGATTGTGCCAGCATGGAAACAGACAGGGATCCTGTAGCAGATTACCAGGCGATTGAGCAGGAACTCGCCCTCTATGCTGACCAACTAGAACTGCCCTTAGGTGCTATTGCCTTAGCTGAACGTCCGCGAGTAATTGTTTTGAACAAGGCTGATATTCCCGAAGCCAAGGAACTGGCGGAATTCGTGAAACCAGAGTTTGAACAGCTGGGTCATAAGGTCTTTATTATTTCGACGGCAACCCATGAAGGTCTGCGAGAGTTAGGTTATTATCTCGCTGATCTAGTGAACAAGATGCGAGCAAAGATAGCCGTTGCACAAGCTGAGGGTGACAACGAGCGTGTAGTTATCCGTCCTCTTGAAGATCGCAGGCGTCGCCGTGATGATTTCGTAGGCTCCTTCAAGGTGGAGCGTAAACACAATAAATTGGGTGAATACTGGTTTGTCGTAACAGGTACAAAACCTGAGCGTTGGGTTAAGCAGACCAACTTTGATAATGAAGAGGCAGTAGGCTACTTGGCTGACCGACTCGCCAAGCTGGGTGTGGAGGATGCCTTGCGCAAGGCTGGAGCTCACGCAGGCGATGAAGTGCGTATCGGTCGAGGAAGGGATGAAGTTGCCTTCGATTGGGATCCGACTGTGGCGGCAGGTGCCGAAATGCTGGACGGGGCCCCTATGATTTCCCGAGGCAAGGATTTGCGTCTAGAGCAGTTAGAAACTCGTTCCCACAGGCGTACGAATAGTGAACGGCGTGCACAGTATCACCAGATGATGGATGCTAAACAAGCTGTTCGTGAAGCCATGGAAGCAGAACGCAAGGCAAATCACTGGTCTGATCCTACAGTTAATGATGATCCGCAAGATGCGCAGGGTTTAATCGGCAAAGCTCTTCACCCTGAAGCCGACCAAAGCTGAGAGCGCAGGGGGGCAATCCGCCACGATCGTTCAACGAGTCAATATCGAATTCGACACAGCCGACTAGGTCGGGTAGACGGAATCGGGGTATTAGGCTACAGTAGAAGATTGGCGGTCTGCCACCGCGTAGCTCATAGCGGTATCCACCGGTTTGAGTAACATGGGTCAGTACCCCTAGGGAAGTGGCGCAATTGGTAGCGCAACGGTCTCCAAAACCGTAGGTTGTGGGTTCGAGTCCCGCCTTCCCTGCTCATGGTTGGACCTAGGAACGAACGAAGGACGAGTATGGCTAAGAAGGAACAGGCCGGCAACAGCAAGAGGCCAAATATCTTCCAGCGCATCGGCATGTTCATTAAGCAGGTATTTGACGAAATTCGTAAGGTAGTGGCTCCGACCGGCAAAGAATTGCTTGGCTGGTCCGTGTCCGTATTTGTTTTCGTACTCTTCTTGATGATATTTGTAACAACCCTTGACTTTGGGCTTGGTAAACTGGTCATGCTGATCTTTGGCTGATATCTAGTAACACTTACATTCTTGATAAGGTGGCTCATTTCATGAGTGATGATCGGAAGGCGGATGCGATGAATGAGGAAGAGAGCATGGAGGTCTCTACCGACACAACGACGCCTGTAGCTGCTGACGAGCAGGTTGCTCCTCCTGAAGCAGAAGGTCAGGTACCATCTGAACAAGAAGCTACAGGAACTGTTGACAGTACTGAAGAGACCAAGGGTCTTGACAGCAGCTCTTCTCAGCTAGCTTCGGACGATCCTGGTCAGCAGGCAGTTGATGAGTTTTCCCAGCAACTACGCACGCTTGAGGGAAATTGGTATGTGCTACACACATACTCTGGTTATGAGAAGCGTGTAAAAACAAATATCGAGTCCCGTGTTAACTCCTTTGGTCTCGAGGATCAGGTCTTCCAGGTAGAAGTACCGATGGAAGAGGTAGAAAAGCATACCGACAAAGGTAAAAAAGTCATTAGTCGGGTTCGGGTTCCCGGATATGTATTGATTCGTATGTGGCCAGAGGAAAATGCTCGTCGTGTTGTCAGGGAAACCGAGGGAGTTACTGGCTTCGTTGGACCAACCAAAGAGCCCACGCCTCTTTCTCGCAAAGAGGTCGTGAAGATGATGGCGCCTATGATTGCTTCTGAAGCTTTGAAAGCAGCCGGAGATAAACCGGCAGCTGCCAAGAGGCGTTCAGTTGAAGTCTCCTTCAAAGTTGGTGACCAAGTTACTGTCACTGAAGGGCCATTCGCTACTATGGCTGCGGCGGTGTCTGAAGTGGAGCCGACTACTCAGAAGCTTACTGTTCTGGTTTCCATCTTCGGACGCGATACTCCTGTTGAGCTGGGCTTTGATCAGGTCGAAAAGATCGTATGATCGTAGCTTAACTCGTCGAGTTACAATGGCATAATAAGAAAGCTTGCATCGACAGATCGTACGATCATCGGTGTTGGAAAGTAATAGTTGCGGGAGGTGGATTTGAGAATCTGCCGTGTAACCGCTTCGTAGAAAGAAGAACCAGCAATGGCTCAAAAGAAGAAGAAAGTATCAGCGCTTATCAAGCTGCAGATCGAGGCCGGTAAGGCTAATCCTGCACCACCGCTGGGTCCCGCACTGGGTTCTCACGGTGTTAACATCATGGACTTCTGCAAGGCTTATAACGACGCCACCAAAGACAAGATGGGAAATGTTATACCTGTCGAAATTACTGTCTTTGAAGATCGTTCCTTCACCTTTATCACCAAGACTCCTCCTGCTGCGGACTTGCTCCGCAAGGCAGCCGGTGTGAAGAAGGGTGCTGGCAACCCACTAACCACCAAGGTTGGCTCCGTCACCAAGGCTCAGGTTCGCGAGATCGCTGAGACCAAGATGGCTGACCTGTCAGCACGTGATATCGAAGCTGGCATGAAGATTGTCGAAGGCACCGCCCGTTCCATGGGCATTACCGTCACCGACTGAAAGTTCTGCGGTAGGGCGACGCTAGCCTGCACCGCGACTGCTGATAGGAGAAGCAGATGACAAAGCGTTCTAAAAAATATCGTCAAGCGCTGGAGAAGATTGACCGCTCCAACCTGTACACACCCGAAGAGGCATTAGCCCTCTTGAAGACCATGCCAAAGTATGGTTTCGACGAGAGCATTGAGGCTGTGTACCGTTTGAGTGTAGATCCTCGCAAGGCTGACCAGCTCATTCGTGGTACTGTCAACCTTCCCAATGGCACCGGTAAGACTGTTAAGGTCTTGGTGTTCGCTCGTGGACCTCAGGCTACAGCAGCTGCTGAAGCCGGGGCCGATGAAGTCGGTGATGATGAGCTCGTTACTAAGGTAGCCGGCGGTTATCTGGACTTCGATGCTGTAGTTGCCACACCAGACATGATGGGCAAGGTCGGTCGTTTGGGTCGCGTTCTCGGCCCTCGTGGTTTAATGCCTAACCCCAAGACAGGTACCGTGACCATGGATGTGGCTAAGGCTGTCAAGGAGATCAAGGGCGGCAGAATCGAATTCCGTGTCGATAAGAATGGAAACTTATCCTTCTTAATTGGTAAGTCATCATTTGATGAAAAGGCCTTGGCTGAGAACTTCCACGCTGTTAGCGAGGAAATTAAGCGTCTCAAGCCGACCACGGTAAAGGGTCGCTATGTCACAAAGGCAACATTGGCATCTACTATGAGCCCAGGTGTTCCTCTAGACCTAGCAACAATCTAACTGTAGAGCGTATTGTAATAAGAGCCTGCTGGTAACCGACAAGGTTACAGCAGGCTCTTATTGATTATTAAGATAATTATTGCTCAGAATCGGTAGCTTCTGATCTTCGGTATGTAGCCTGCTTCATGCTCCTGTTTGCTCGTCTGCAAGGCTGCAACGGTGAAATGCTATCAGTAAGAAGGGGAAGGCAAATACTAAGGGGAGCATGTGCCGCTCAAAGTTGTTAGCTGGCGAGGTAATCATAACGCCCATAAGGACAAGCAGCGGAAGTTGGTAATACAAATCCTTCCAGCGACCACGCACTAGTTCGCAGGCAATCAGTATGAGGGTAGCAATGACCCAGAAGTTACCCCGGGCGAACCAACCTATGACCGGAATCTCACTCCAACTGCTTGCAAAACCGGCTACAAAATCTCTCCAGTTATGGCACCAGTGACTAATCCAGGCTGAATCTTGTTGTACATACCCATTGTTGACATAGTAAGACATGGGCACGTAGGCAGTGTCGCCTAAGTCAAAGTAGCCATAACTTTCAGCTAAGAAGGCATCCATATATATGGCAGGATTCTGCTGACCGATCTGCAGCCAGGCTCGGTTCAATTGCTTCATATCGTTTGCTGTAACTGTTTTCCAGCGGTAAACAACCGTCTTTCCTTCTCCACCAGACGACTTGACCTTGTCTGCATCATTGGGGAAGTACGCTCTACCGGCTGCATGCAAGTCCATGATAGGCTCAAGATCTTGTCGTGCTTGGTTAGGAATCCCCGAAGGGTTTCTTTGAGCTACGCGAGAGATTTGTTGCAGTTGGATACCTCTTGCTTCGATAGGATCGCCTTTGATGACTGCACCAGAAGCAAATAATAGACCAAGACAACACTGGAAAACTATCACAGGTATACCGAGACAAACGAGGTATGTGGCCCAATGCTTGCGGTCAGTAATAAGGGCTAGAACTAATTGGAGTACCAGTAGGTAGAGGGCATATTTTGCTGATATGAGCATGATGCTACTGGAAAAAACTAAGGCCCATAATGTTTTTACTGGCAGTTTTCTGCCGTTTATTCTGCTGAGGTAAATCTCATAACCCACCCCTATCCACCATAAGAATGCCCAAGCAAATAAGGGAGATTTGGTCAGGCTGATGGTGCTCACGATTACAAGCGGGCAGAGCAGGAAAAAGGCTAGAGTGCAGAAACGGGCTAGGGGACCAGCTTCTGCCATGGATGTATGGCCTTTAGGAGATGTGATGTGGAAAGTACTAGCTGGTTGAAAGAAACGGTTGGCAGTCACACCGCAACAGTATGCTGCAAAAATGAGTTGGAGGCCAGACAATATGGCAATACCTAAGTCAGGAACACCTGTCAGCTTACGGGAGAGAGCCATCCCGCCTCCGTACAGGATTGTAAGGAAAATATTGTGCTGATCGGTTAAGTATGTAGCTTGTGCCGGCCACAAGTAATGGGCTGTTGGATAGACATCCATGATGGTAAAGCCTTGTAGGTAAGGCAGATGAGCACCATGCATGGTCGCCAGCCAAGATGATACTTCTCGATCCTGGGAAAGGAGGTCCGCTCCATAGCAAGCTACAAGGGTGACCCAGGCCCACAGCCAACCTACTAACACAAAAAGCATTATTTGCCACCACTGAGCTGTATGACGGATAAGCCAGTTCCCTAACTTGCCCCAAGTCTTGGTAGACGCAGGATTACCTCCTTGAGAGCGGCGAAGGCTGATGGCATAGACCAAACCAAGACTCATCCCCAAAGTTGCAAGAAAGAGCAACAGATTGCTAATACTGAAGTTTGTAATCGTTGCATTGTTGCGGTAAATAGGTCCGATTGCCGTGCAAAAGGCAATCCAGGAGCAAGCGAGGGTTGCTAAAATCCAGGCTAAGATATGAGTCCAGGAATGACGGTGAGAACTATCGTTCATTGTAACGTGTGACCTGCTGGTGAGCTTGCTGTCTTGTTGGTATTCCATCGCTATTGATTCTAGCTTGCACATCCCACTTTATGCGCTCATGTGTGCTGAGAGGAATGATAACTTTGACCAGCTTAGCTAATAGGATAACTTGGTAGTATTAGTGCAGGTAGGGCTTGTGGAGTTGTGAATACACTAGCTATCAAGTCCAGCAGAGTGAGAGAGAGGGAGAACGCGTGAAGTCTCCGGAGGTTTCATCACACCCAGAAGCCACAATATCTGACTCTCAATATTCACTGGCAGATATACAGCGTAGGCAGTCTCAGCCTATACGCTGGATGGTATTCATTGGAGCGGTTTTGATAGCGATCATCGTTCCTTACTGGTGGGGACGAGCTCTGGCGATGCATCACACTGTGCAAGTGATGCGTATGGTGTCTTCACTCGATCCGCGTGGTATAGCGCTCATCGCTTGGACTGTTACTTTGGTGGCTTTTGTAGGCATTGGGTTGTCAATCATTGAGTCTTCTAGCTGGTTCTGGCGGGTGGTCTTTACCATAGGTTTGGCTGCCGAACAGTTTATCGCAGGCCTATGCTTACTCAAAGTGAACTTCTGGTACAGCACTTATGTGGTGTACCAGAAGTCAGCAGTCCTTGCAAATGCTGCCAATTTGGGGATTCTAGCTGCCGGCATGGGAGTGGCTGTTTTTGCACTAGTGTTTGTGGCTATTCTTGTAGGAGTCAAAAAAGATTCCCCTTGGAATATTCTGACCCACTCATGGTCCGCGTTGTCCATGTTTTTTGTGATTGAGCTTGCGGCAATTGTTATTGTAATGTTCGGAGGGCTTATTCATTAAGCCTAGCGTTCTTGCAAGCGTAGGATACACACCGTCTTTTGGTCATTGGGAGCATTAGGGTCGTACGTAAAACGACCTAGGTGCAGCCCTCATGATTAGCTGCACCTAGGCCTTATTGCAGTTCCCCTATCAAAACGGGGAGGTTTGGTAACCTTTAGTAACTCTGTGAGACCGGTATGTCGAAACGAATATTTAAACCGCGATCGTAGTGAAGGAACATGTTTGCTCCATAACGGTCTACGTCTCGATGGGTAAAGAGCATACGAATAGCAAAGGCTGTTTGCACGTCTGGAGGGAGCTCAGTAAAGGCTTTATGCGCATCCCAACCGCCGGGAGCTACAGCCTGATCTGGTACGTATGCGTACCCATAACCATCTTCATTAACATAACCCATGAAGGGTAAATCCCAGGCCTTGTGTGATGTTAACTGGTCTTTAAAATCTTCGACGCCTTGTAAAGCCTCATCGCTGATGCCGAAGCGTTTTGCGACTTTATTCGCTTCGCGCGTCTTAGTGGCGTCATCAACGCTGAAGAGTTTGCCATCTACAACAATTGTGGTGCTGTCGTTTTGGTCTGCCATATACAGTCCTTCCTTGAGATCCTCGCTGTCTATGTATCAATGTGGGGGACCTGAACACCCAAAGCTCAGGCCATAACTGCTACTGAACAGTGTGGATAAACCGCGTATACTGCACTGCATCCGCACTGTTAAATGTATCAAAAAATACTGGTCATTGTTACCTCAATCGTCTTCGAATATGTATTGCTCTGAGTACTACCGAGAAGAGGAAACAGCTTTCTGTATAGGGTATCGGATGTCAGATCTGCATCAAAAAGCTCACATTTGCTGATGGTAATTTTGCTCACAGTAAAGAGAACTGATTCGTTTATGGACCTGCATAAGTTGTCGTGTGTATCGACTTGATAATGTGTATGGTTTAGGGCTTACGTCGTAAACTAGCAACGATAACAGCGGCAGCAGCGGCAGCCTCAATAGCTGTTGCCAAGATCCAAGCAATAACCATCCCGCTTTGTTTACTGCCTACTGACCCTAAACGGGTGAACAGGAAAACATCTGTGATAGCAATCTGTGCCGCAATAAGTACACCTATTGTAGATGTGCTTACTAGTTGCTGTTGATCAGCACTGTCTGATGTTGTTAGGTGAATGACACCCACATGGCACAGGAGCCAGACACTGATTCCTAAAAGAACGCCGGCTAGGGGTATGGAGAGAAAAACAGGGAAAGTTGAAAAAGCAACCCCCAGTGAGGCAACGGCAAAAGCGATTGCCAGACCTAAGTAGAGAGGATTATGGTGCCCATTATTCTCCACAATTTGCACGGCTGAATTAGTTATACTACCTGCAGCCTCCAGCATGGACCCAGCTTGTGATTGATCATCAGCTGGTGTGTTGCTGACGGTTTCTTGAGAGCTGGCAGTTTTCGGGTTTTCGCTAGTGTGCTCGTTCTGTTGCTCTACGGGTTCTTCAGATGCTGCAGAATCTTGAGTAACCTGAGAATTCCTATGATTGGTTTTTGTTGTATTGCTCATCATAGAGCCTCCTTGATACCAGTTTACCTTAGTTGAGTCCCCATGAGCAACCTCTATGTGTCTGTGTTGTTATTTGTTCTCGAGCTAGAACTAAGAACCACAGGAGATAGGTGAGTGCAGTGTTGCTGGAATACTAGTAAACCCCCTAGGGCGGGTTATATAGCCCTAGGGGGTTTCTGTGGCGGAGAATACGAGATTCGAACTCGTGAGGGCGTAAACCCAACACGCTTTCCAAGCGTGCGCCATAGACCACTAGGCGAATTCTCCGAGATGGGAGTGGACCACTAGCCCGAGCTAGCTGGCCTACTCAGCCACAGCATCTTATAGTAACACAAGATGCTGATTCTATCTATAGGCGCGCGTGTAGGCGTGTATATTCTTGATTGGGCTGGACCCTACTCTTGGATGGATGCTAACGGCAGGTTTAAGGCCTGAGCTACGCGTTCTCCGTAGTCGTGGTCCGCCCGGTAGAATTGCCGGGTTTGTAATATTTTAATGTCTTGGTTTTCTACTGTGCCAAGAGTATCGGTGATGGTTTGGATGAGGCGATCCTTTTCATCGGCAGACATCAATCGGTAAAGGTCACCGGCCTGAGAGTAGTGGTCTACTTCGTATGGTTGTGAATACTCGGTGACACCTTCTACTGCATCAGGGTGCATGCGAGCATCATGATCTTCGACTGGTCCATCGTGTGAATTGGGCTCATAATTTACCGATCCATCTTGCCCCTGTGACATAAAGCCGTCTCGCTCATAGTTATGCACTTCATTCACTGGCCGGTTGATAGGCAACTGTTCATAATTTGCCCCCAAGCGATAGCGCTCTGCATCCTTATAGCCAAAGAGTCGACCCTGTAGAAGCTTGTCTGGAGAAGGCTCAATACCTGGTACGAAGTTGGCTGGAGAGAAAGCTGCTTCTTCTACTTCGTCGAAGTAGTTGACCGGGTTTTCGTTAAGAGTGAACTCGCCAATTTCAATGCGCGGGTAGTCCTTCTTGGAGACGGTCTTGGTGACGTCGAAGATATCGTACTTGTAGTTGAGCCCCTCTTCGTAAGGCAGAATTTGTACGCACACTTTCCATGATGGATAATCCTTGCGTTCGATAGCATCGTAAAGATCGTGTAGTAGGTAGTCAGTGTCCTCGCTGGCTGTTTTTGCTGCCTGTTCGTTAGTCATGTTTTTGACGCCTTGAGCACTGACAAAGTGGTACTTGACCCAGAATTGTTCGCCTTGAGCATTAACCCACTTAAAGGTATGTGAACCGTATCCGTTCATTGTCCGGTAGGAGGCTGGATTTCCACGGTCGCCCATCAGATAGGTTACCTGGTGGAGGGACTCAGGTGAATGAGACCAGAAGTCCCACTGCATTTCTTGGGTGCGCAAGTGAGTTGCTGGGTCACGCTTCTGAGAATGGATAAAATCAGGGAACTTGAGGGGGTCATTGACAAAGAAAACAGGCGTGTTGTTGCCTACAATGTCATAATTGCCTTCGTTTGTGTAGAAACGTAGGGCATAACCTCTGACGTCGCGTAGGGTATCAGGATAGCCTAACTCACCAGCAACTTGAGAGAAGCGAATAAGTACTGGAGTCTGCTTGCCGCTGCCATTGAACACGTCAGCTTTGGTGTACTGGCTCATGTCTTTGGAGAGAGTGAATGTACCCTTAGCACCCGCTCCCTTGGCATGGACTACTCTCTCTGGAATGCGTTCTCGGTTGAAATGGGCTAGTTTTTCTAGGAGCTGGTAATCCTGCATGAGGACTGGTCCGCGCTTGCCTGCCGTCTGTGAGTGGTTGTTGTCAGCCCAAGGTTGGCCCTCATTGGTAGTGAGTTTTGTATTCATTACATACCTTCATTTCCTAATCTTGCGCTGCCTGTGCTAACTTGAACAGTTGTTATCGGCAGTTGGATCAAACTCAGTCATACCCAGTGAACAGCGGTGAGTATGATCTCCTTCACAACGCTGTGTGCTTTCACTGTACAAGTCTACTCTTTTTTGAGCTTTATTGATAACGACTGCAAGTATAAATAGTGATCCTGCACACAGAGTCAATTCAGTCAGTCATATAAGTAATTGGCAAAAGCTATTCACAATGAGGTTCCATGGAATCATGCGCCTATGTGCTAGCACATGAAGCGTTGTTGATACCTGCTTTCCAATAAAACGTCTTTATATAAGACTGATGATTTCGCCAATATCTTGAATGAGTAATTGCATGTTGAGTATAGTCAGGACTATTACGACGGCCCAAGCAAGAGTGGTTAGCAAGCGTGAGTTAGCATACTTTCCCATGATTTTTGTGGATGAGGTGAACCAAACCAAGGGGACCATTGATATGGGGAGGGCGACGCACAAGAAAACTTGAGAGTAGACCAAGAGATTATCTAAAGCTGATTCTTTGCCGCCAAAGAGTAATGTGCAGATAAGTACAGGAATAATTGAGATAAGACGAGTAACTATCCGGCGCATCCATAGGGGTATCCGCATTCGGATGAAACCTTCCATGACAATTTGACCGGTAAGGGTGCCTGTAATGGTTGAGTTTTGCCCGGATGCAAGCAAGGCCACTGCAAAAAGGGTGCTCAATAATCCAGATGCTACGGGTCCTGCTATCTTTTGATCTCCTAGGGCGTTATACAGGGCGGTAAAGGTGTCCAGTCCTTCACCGTGACCGAAAAACATGGCTGCTCCTAAAATCAAGAGGAGGCAGTTCACAATAAATGCAGCAGATAGCTGGATATTCGAATCCCAAGTGGCAAAACGAACGGCATTCGATACCTGTTCGTCATCGGATCGGTCGATGTCACGGGTTTGGACGATTGATGAATGCAAATAAAGGTTGTGGGGCATAACTGTAGCGCCAACAATGCCTAATGCCATAGTAAGTTGTCCATTACCGAGAATCTGCTTATTGGGAATGAAACCTTCAAGAATAGAAGGAATATTGGGTTGAGCTAGCACTACTTCATAGACGAACACCAGCATAATAACAAGAATGAGCCCTGATACGATGGCTTCAATCCGTCGAAAGCCCAGGTGGGTGAGGAGAAGGAGAAGGAGTACATCGAAAATAGTTAAGGCAACGCCAACGATGAGAGGTATTCCGAAGAGGAGTTTAAGGGCAATGGCTCCTCCGATTACTTCTGCAATGTCAGTAGCCATAACTGCCAGCTCTGTGCAAATCCACAAGATAAACCCAAGCTTTGGTCCCGTGTGCAAGCGAGTTGCCTGGGCTAAATCCATTCCGGTTACAATGCCGAGTTTTGCTGACATGTATTGGAGCATCATGGCGATAAGGCTAGAAATAAGGATCACAGACATGAGGAGATAGCCATACTGAGCTCCTCCTGAAATTGATGTAATCCAGTTTCCAGGATCCATATATCCAACGGCCACAAGGGCTCCTGGCCCTGAGAAGGCTGCTAGATTTTTCCAAAAATTTGCTTGACCCCGGGGAACTGGGATTGTGGAGTTGACTTCTTCGAGAGAACGTCCATTGGCAGTTTGGATGAGGGAAGACTTTTGTTGTAAATCGTGAGCGTTGCCTGAACTTGCAGGCCGGCTATTGCCTAAAGGTACGGTAGTTTTACCTTCGCCAGATGGTGGTGGTGTGCTTGACATGCTATCCCTCGGCTCTGTGACTGTCGGCTTCTCAATGATAATGCTTATAGAAATGAGATATTGACTATCAAACTTCTATCTTCGATACATCGAAGTTTAGTTGCTTTTTAATATTACCGCTAGTCTCGGCATGTGGAAACTTCTTGTGTGAGGTTGAAGTTCTGTTCTTGCTTAGCATAGTGAAGTAGGCTTCTTGCTAAACTTGCCCTATGACTTTGGAGGAATTATCGGCAAATTCACAAGATTACTTGAAGATAATTTGGGACTTGCAGGAATGGGATTCTCGCCCTATCCAACCTTCAGCTTTAGCAAACAGAGTTGGAGTTAAACTGTCGACTGTATCTGGAGCCATGGCTCGTTTAACTACTGCTGGCTTAGTGGAACATCAGCCTTATGGTGGCGTCACATTAACAGATAAAGGTCGTAAATATGCCATCAAAATGGTGCGCCGTCATCGTCTCATTGAAACCTTCCTAGTCCAGAAACTAGGATATAGCTGGGATGAAGTGCATGAAGAAGCGGAAAGCTTAGAGCATGCGGTGTCGGATAGGATGATTGAGCGTGTAGATGCACTTTTGGGGCACCCAGATAGGGATCCACATGGCGATCCTATTCCTTCTTCTGAGGGTATTTTGCCTGACCGCACCAATTCAGTACCACTGTCTGCTGTCCCAGAGCATGCAATCGTGAGAGTGGATAGGGTTAGTGATGAAGATTCTGAGATGCTGCGGTATTTGCAGAGCCAGCAGGTCAACGTTGGTTCCCTGCTGAGGGTCGGTTCCCAGGCACCGTATTCTGATGCAATAACTGTAATTCCCCTGGATCAGGATTATAAGGAAGTGGGTAAACCGTCACTGGTCTTCGGGTCTCAGGTGGCGGACCGGATCCGGGTGTGTGAGATATCTGATCGTCAACCACTAACCAAGGAGTAAGGGCTTGAACGCTGGGATTATAGAGCGACTTCGTCGGCACCCCCGATATGTGGTTGGCATCTGCTCATTGCTGGGAGTGTCGATAGCCTTTGCAGTGGTTCTGATGTGGCTGCCAAAGAGTAGTAACATGTGGACCCTCCCTATCCACCAGCTGGATGCGCCTTCCCACTACTATTCCATCCGCAAGCTGCTGCGTAATGGATTGTCCGCAACGTTTGAGCTCTATCCTAATGATGCTTTTTACCCGCCGCTTTTTCATGTGTGTGTTTGGGCGCTCCTAAAACTATCGCAACTGTGCGGCTTGCAGCTGAGTATCTTTGCTGGAGTGAATATCATCTGGCTGCTGGCGTCTGGAATACTGTTCCCCGCCGGCATGCTGTTGTGGTGCTCCTACTTTTTCCACAATATTCGCTTGCCATACCGTGCTGTGCTGTGCGTTCTCATTCCTGTTGTATCTGTATCGTCTGTGGCGCATCCATACTGGTACCTATCGGCGGGCCCCATATTGGCATATGGTTTTGCTACTTGCATACTGCCATTCTTGCTCTATGCCAGTTTGCGACTTATTGATGTGCTGACTGACAGTGCAGTGCGCTCGCGACAGTCGGTGTTTCAATGGCTAACGATTTCTATTGTTTTGGGTGTGCTGGTATTGCTAGCGCATCCCCGTGTTGCTTTTACTTACCTCGTGTTTATCATCTTCTTTATTCTTTTGAAGTTCTCTTGGAAGCTGATAGCATCGGTGTTTGCTTTCTTAGGCCTTGCTGCCGGTCTCTTTACCTGGTATGTGATGCATCGAGACCATGGGAAGAATTATTTCAATCCAGCAACGTGGTTCCATACGTATACTCCAACACGGCCCTTGTCTGAGTCCTTAACGATTTTCGCTACCAACTTTCTTCCAGGTGTTGCCGGATTACTGATGTTTGTGCTGGTAATGTTCTCAGTATGGTCTTCCTTGACGCTGAGTGCTGGGCGGCGTAAAGATGGGGTTGCTCTTATTTCGTCATATTTATTGACTGGAGCTATCTACCTCAGCAGTGCTTCTTTGACAGGGCCGGTAGCAAATATCTTGACAGCTGCTTGGTATCGAGTGGAGACCCGGCCTTTGTCTATGATTCCTCTGGCTGTCTTGCCGCTGGTAACATTTGGCACGTCCAGATGTATAGCGTACATAGAATCCGATACAGCTGGGAAGAAACTGCAATGGTTAGCTAGTAAGACCAGGCGCAAAGGGTTGGCGCTGGCTTGGTTGTGCGTCCTGTTGGTAGCGGTTATAACTGCTAACTTAGCCAACCCCACAAGGGATGAGCTCAGGCAGCAGGTGGAAACATCTACTGCCCCAGATAGTGAGAATCCCACAGAACAGCTAACCCCTGGCAAGTTACGGGTCTTACAAGCTGTATATGAACAGGTGGAACCAGACTCAGTTGTCATTTCTGACCCCATGAATGGCTCAATGTATGGGATGGCGCTCTACGGGATGAACATGCTATACCCGGTATACAATCCTATGGATACAAAAAATGGCAAAGTGTTTGGGCAAGTAGAGGCCGCCTTCAACTCTGGGAACCGGGATCAGGTTTTGCAAACAGTGTGTCCAGTGAATCCCAGCTACACGAGCAAGCAGGGAAGTTCCATTGCGCAAGGGCCGAAATACTTTTTGGCTATGGGACCCCAAGCGCCCAGCTTGCAGTTGTTCACCTATAAGGCCCAGTATGATCCCTTCCACTCGCAAGAGCTTATTGACAGCTATATTCGTTCTGGAACATTAATTCCAGTTGATTCCTTTGCTTATGAAGCACCTAGTGGACAGCAATGGCAGCTTTTGCGATTTGATTGTCATAAACAGCAGTAATGTCAGGGTATTTATGAAAGTCCTGTAGTGCCTTAGTGTTCCAGAACCATCAACCATCTATTTCCATTAACCTGTGATTTGTAAAACGAATGCTTGCACGTACTTATAACGCATACAGGTATATGGGGGATCGATGATTTTATTCAGTAAAGTTTGCGCTTTGCTTGCTTCGGCTGGTTTAGCTGCCATGCCTATGGCGACTTCACTCACGGTAAGTAACAAGTCACATCCATCCTTTGCTGAAGCAAACACAGTTCTCAGTGTGGCTGATCAAAGTGTCGATCACAAGGCTCAGGCTGAGCAACTACCTCAGTCAGTTTCTCCTCAGGTATCCTCTGAAGCTGTTCTAGTGTCTCCTCAACTCGCAGTAGAATCATCTGGTCAGATAAAAGATGTGGAGACGGGCGCGCTCATCACTGATCCTGCGATCGTGGGAACAGCTGCAAAGCCAGCCGACCCATTGGCTAAGACTCACGGAGAGTCATTTGAACCGTTACCAATTGACGAAGTCGAGCGCCAGGTCGACAGTACTCAACACACAAGTCAGCCCAGTGTTCGTCCCGCCTCCTTGCAACTTTCAAATCGTCCGTATACGTACACTGCTGGTCTTCCCAACAATGAGTACGGAGCACACTGGGGCCGGCACAACGGAAGCCAGGCTTTCTTCCAGTCCAATGGACAGCTCTTTGTGCAACAAGCTCACGCAGTTGTTGATGTTTCGCAGTGGCAAAAAACAATTAACTGGGAGGTAGCCAAAGCTTCCGGAGTCGAAGGTGCCATTATTCGCATCGGCTACGGGTGGGGCAACGGTTTCGATACTCAAGCTTTGCGTAACATCAACGAGTGCAAGCGGCTCGGTATTCCTTTCGGAATTTACCTATACTCATACTCTTATGACGCGGCTACTGCTGCTATGGAAGGTGATAGTCTAGTTGACCTTCTCCGTAGGGCGGGCGTTAGTCCCAGTAATTTAAGCTATCCGGTCTACTATGATTTGGAACCGTGGGCTTGGACGGGTCATTCCCATCCAACCAACCCAGCAGTGTACGACAGTATAGTGAATGCTTGGTATGGACGCTTGCGAGCTGCCGGCTACAATAACTTGTCGGTATATTCATACCCGTACTATCTCAATACTGCTCTCAATGCTCCCAGTATTCATGCTAAAACCGATTGGGTAGCCTCTTATGGTCCCACTCCCTTGTTTAACTTTCCTAGGAATGAGCGTTGCTGGCAGTACAGCAGTACTGGACTCGTTGCAGGCATTAATGGTCACGTTGATTTGAATGCTTGCGGTGTAGCAACGGTTGCTGCCACAAATGAAATGCCCATCTATCGCGTGTACAACCCAAACTCAGGCGAGCACTTCCTGACTTCCAATCCAGTTGAGTATCGTCAGCTGTCTGGGAAAGGTTGGAATGCTGAGGGTGTGGCATGGGTTGCCCCTGCAGACGGAGCGCCAGTATACCGCTTATACTCGTTGAACCAGGGACGACACTTATACACTATGAACGGTAATGAGTACAACATGCTGACACAGTATCGTTGGAGGCAGGAAGGTCTCAATTGGCGGTCTGGCGGAGCAGTGCCAGTGTATCGTGTATACAATCCAAATTCTGGGCAGCACCTCTTTACAGTAAATGCCAACGAGCGCAACCACCTCGTTTCTCTCGGTTGGTGCAATGAGGGTACTGCTTGGTATGGGGTTCGTTATTAAAAGCCAGCTTGTCGCTTGTGCTTAGGTTGCGAAAGCGTTTGAGCGTGTTTGCATTGCTTACTTGACTCTATCTCTTGCTTTCGTGCCAGACTTCCAGCAGCAAGTAAGAGAGCTACTATTACCAATGGTGTAATTGAGCCAACAGTAAAGAAGAACTGGAAGTACAAGTTCGCGGTGTATTCGATGAACCAGGAGACTGCGAAGGCATAGATAAACGCGTACGCTATGAGTGCAAGGCTGAGGCCAACGGCTAATGTATCTCGCCATTGACGATGTACTAGTCGTTTCACAGCCCAAAAAACGTTGTACAGGAAAACTAAACATAGGCAGATGTTAATAATCCTATAGAGGACTACATCAACCTGAGCCACTGTTTTTGCCTGCTGGCTGGTGAACCAAGGCAGCACTTGTGGATTTGGGTCGTGAACGTCAATATTGAGTTGCTGGAGATCCTTCTTATTGGGAATTGGTTTCTTACTGTTCTCAAATACATTCTTTCCCTTGGAGTGTTCATAATACCTTCCAAGAGTTATGGTGTCAGCGAGCATATCTGCTGAGGGGCCGATTAAGCTCGTAATTTGCTGGGGTGTTCGTCCTGGCAGGGAAGAAGACAGTCGGATTTTCCTGCTGCGTATCAGGTCACCCTTCTCGAAGGCGGTATCAATTTCTTTGTTGACCTTTTGATAAAAACTTTGTACCCGGCCTTCATCATCCATTCCCAAACTGCTGTCTGTGGCACCTATCAATTGCCAGGTCAAGAAGTCACCTTCTATAGGGTGTGTGTAAATGGAAGGCGCTGCGAAGTCACGATGCCTGATGTAATCCATAATGGCTGGTTGGGAACGCAAGGTGGGAGAGACTCGTTCTACTGCATCGAGGGCATCAGCCGTAGCCCAGATACGCGGTGATTGATGTGGGCTAGCTACCTGGTAAACCCGGGAAGTGAATCCTGCCATTGCCCCTTGAGTTCGGGTATTGAGTAAGGCAACACCAAAGTTATGGTCATTGTAGAGTCTGACAGCTTGTAGGCATCCGGCGGCACTTACTAGTGGCAGTAGGGTTAGGAGCAGGGTTAGGCACTTTTTCCAAACCTGTACCCTCGTTTGTTGAATGACTTGAACAAGTTTGATGCCAACGACAAAGAGAAACATGGGTATGAGCCATGCTGAATCTTCTTTTAAGTCGTAAACGAACGCGAAAACTAGACCAAGAAGCAGGTAAAAAATGACTCTCCCGGACACCTGTATGACAGTAGCGGTAGTAGATTTCCAAGGTAGCTGACTTGTTCGTGATTTTCTTTTTACTCTGGGATGCTGACCAGAAGTTAGGTACAGCATGAGTAAGGCGATGAGGATGAAGAGAGAGGGCGGTATGAGGGAATTGCGATACAGTCTCGTTCCTAGCCAATTTTCGAATGCTAGCGGGTTCCAGAGCACGTAGCAGTAACTGATGAGTGAAAGCCAAAGAATATGGAAAAACGAATACAATGCGCAAGCAGTCAAGACAGCAGCTAAGAGCCAAACACCAAAATACACTATGTCGATGTTGACCTTGCTCCAGGAAACTACACGTAAAAAGAAGCCATATCCTTGGTTTTTTGCTAGCTTGTAAGGGTCATGGGTTGACGGATAATCCGACATTGAATAACTCATGAGCAGCCCATCGTCTGCCCGTTGATTTGCAGCAAACCACATGTGCAGGGTGACAGACATCGCTAGTCTTCCCAGGGTAAGGATGATAAGGGTAAGGATGACCAGACATCCAGCAATTGCATGATATGGTCGACCATCTTGTGCTTTATGGAGTTGCCGAGCGGTCTGCATGTTCCTATGGTAGCTTGTCTGTACCGTTGTCGCACTACTTGCGGGATTTGCGGTGGAGAAATTGGAAGGTGCCTGATTTTTGCTTACGGGCATACTTGTGGCTGTGAGCCGGTTCTGATCTCCTATCGGTTTCCTGGGTTTCAGTGTCCGGAGAAGATGGAGCGCCTGCGCTCCGTAGGGATGGCCTTTTTGGATGGAAAGCTACACACACTAAAAGCGGCAAAAGAGGTAGAATGTAGCGTCCCTGAAATCCTTGTATTTCTGTAGTGCTGTCAAATGTAGGCATAGCATTCCAGGTAAGGCACAGCGCTGTAAATGTGAGATACAGGCATATGAGAAATACCACAACGGACAGTATGATGTAGCGGTTTCTGCTTACCCAGCTCGATAGCTGTTCGTGTGCTGGTGCTTGATGTTTGGGCAGTGTCTGTAATAGGTAGAGCCAGGCTAGGCCTAAGATGATGGTTGCCTGCATTGTTAAAAGCTGGTCACTGGAAACTTTTGTAGGTAAGAAGATGATGTTCCACGTTATTGTCTTTACGAGCGTGAAGGGGTTGTGACGCATCCAGTGAACGTTATTTTCAATATTAGTTATTGCTAGCATTCCGGCATACTTTGAGCTCCATAAACCGTATGAAAGTAGAGCAACTACTGCGCAAGTCCCTATAGTGATCACCTTGCGTTTACGGCTGAGCACATGATGCGGCAGAGCCAGTAGCAGTATGGCAAGGGCCACATAGACCAGTTTTGAATAGAACAACAATATTGACAAGATGCCCAGGCACACTACTTGCAGGGTCGTGGCAGGGGTAGTTCGGATGCTGACCCGGAAGAACAACGCTAGAAAGCATGCGCTGATACTGATGAAGAAAGCATCAGCCATGAGGCTTGACCCTATAAATACGGTCATTGGAAATACGGCGATACAAGCAACCATAGTTTTGGCCCTAGGGATGATCACAATAGCAAGGCCCATCAGTGTTAGGAAAACGATGAAATTAGTTATGCGCCCTGCCTGCCAGACTTGGTAAGGTGAACTATTAAGCCAGAGGGCGATGCGAATGCCTGCTGCTTGAGGCAGATACACCAGCGGGAAGTACTGGTTGGAACGGTTTGCAATATGTGATGTTGGTACGGTAATGGTTGACTGTGGCTCGTGGTCAATCACTCGCTGTTTTTCCTGTTTACTACTTGGAGACAGGGGGCTGCTGACGACGGTATCGACGAGCGTATTGATACGGCCTGTGCGTTTGAGTAGGCGGGCGTCACCAGAGATGTATTGGACCTTCGTGTGGTTACCGAACTTGTCAGTCTCTACGTGAGGCAAGTTGAAAATCTGACCTGTTGCAATGGCATAGGGCGTATTAGCATTCATGTCCGTATCAGGCATGGTGAGGGGTCCGATAGCGCTGATGAAGTAGGAACCTTGGAGTATGGCTAGAACGAAAAAAAGAGACAGAGCAAGGCGACTGTCAGCTATCGAGCGGCGTAGATGTATTCTCACTAGCTCTCCTCTGTAACTCATGAGTTAGTCCTTGTGGTGATGGTAGAGGACTGCCCCGAAGTTGTCATGAATTTCTGCAATGAAGTACTATTAGTTGCATGGCAGAAAACTTCTCACCTAAGAACATTATCGTCACTGGTGGATGTGGCTTTATAGGTTCTAACTTCGTACACTATGTAGTCAACAACCATCCAGAGGTACATGTGACTGTACTAGATGCGCTCACATACGCTGGAAACATTGAGAATATTAAAGGTTTACCGGAAGATCGGGTTGAGTTCGTCCACGGCAATATTTGCGATTCAGAACTCCTTGATCGTATCGTCCCAGGGCATGACGCTATTGTTCACTATGCCGCCGAATCGCATAATGACAATTCCATAGCAAACCCTGAACCATTTGTTCGAACTAATGTGGATGGTACTTTCCGCCTGCTTGAAGCGGCACGAAAGTACGATGTGCGCTACCATCATGTCAGTACAGACGAGGTATATGGCGACTTAGCCTTGGATGACCCAGCTCGGTTTACTGAAGAGACACCGTATCATCCTTCATCACCGTATTCTTCAACGAAAGCCTCATCAGATTTGCTGGTAAGAGCGTGGTTTAGGACTTTCGGCGTACGGATGACCATCTCCAATTGTTCCAATAATTACGGTCCGTATCAGCATGTAGAAAAGTTCATTCCACGACAGATTACCAATATCTTGGAAGGTATTCGGCCTAAACTGTATGGCGATGGTCTGAATGTACGTGACTGGATTCATACCGAAGATCATTCATCGGCTGTGTGGACTATTCTCACCAAGGGTCGTCTAGGTGAAACATACTTGATTGGTGCCGATGGAGAGCGTAACAACATTACTGTTCTGCATGATATTTTGCGAGTTATGGGACAGGATGAGGATGCGTTCGACCATGTGCGTGACCGCCCAGGTCACGATCGCCGGTATGCTATCGATGCTACGAAGCTGCGCACTGAATTAGGTTGGCAGCCCCAGCATACGGACTTCGAATCAGGTCTCAAGAAGACGGTTGAATGGTATGAGACCCATCGTGAGTGGTGGGAGCCGGCTAAGGCGGCCACAGAGGCTAAATATCAACAGCAAGGACAGTGACTACATCCGGCGTTGACACGGCTTTTGTGTTTGACGCCGGATACTGCTTAACTATGACACGGCGGTGAAAGTCTGCTGTAAGAAGATTGAATCGACGCTATCACGAGTAGCGGAGTACGCCGGATGCCGGCGGGAGAGGCTGTATACAGGATGCCTTTAGAGTTTGAACGAGAACTACAGGTCGAAGAGACTAATATTCCCGGCCTGCTGGTGTTTGATTTGCCGGTGCATGGCGACAATAGAGGGTGGTTTAAAGAAAACTGGCAGCGTGCCAAGATGACAGCCTTGGGTCTTCCAGATTTCGGTCCTGTGCAGAACAACATCAGCTTCAATGCAAGCAAGGGCGTTACCCGTGGTATCCATGCTGAACCTTGGGACAAGTATATTTCTATCGCCGCTGGAGAAATTTTCGGCGCTTGGGTTGATTTGCGCCCAGGAGAGAGTTTCGGACAGGTGTACACCACTAGGCTTGATCCGTCTAAGGCTATTTTTGTTCCCAGAGGTGTTGGTAACAGCTTCCAAGCCTTGCATGATGGCACTGTTTACACATATCTCGTCAACGCCCACTGGTCGTTAGAGCAAAAGAAAACTTACACGTTTGTTAATTTGGCTGATCCGGATCTCCACATCGATTGGCCTATCCCTCTGGAGTCTAGCGAGCGCTCTGCTGCTGACTTGCAGCATCCCATGCTTAAGGACGTACAGCCCATGGCTCCGCTGCGCACTCTGGTGACCGGTTCTCGCGGTCAGCTCGGGCAGGCTATTCAGCAGTATGTGGAAGAGCACCACTTGCAGGGATTTGAATTTACTGATATCGATAGTTTTGATTTTTCTGACCCAGCTGCTTATGCGCGCTTCGACTGGTCATTGTATGGCACCATTATCAATGCCGGTGCCTTCACAGCAGTAGATAAGGCTGAAACACAAGAAGGCAGGCCTGTGGCTTGGAAAGCTAATGCACAAGGTCCGGCGCTCTTGGCTCAGGTGGCTAGGGAGCACCACATTACCCTTGTTCATGTTTCCAGCGATTATGTGTTTGACGGACAAACCGAAGAACACACTGAAGAAGAGGATTTTGCTCCTCTCGGTGTCTATGGGCAAAGCAAGGCCGCCGGTGACATAGCAGCTGAGGGTGCACCTCGACACTACATTCTGCGCTCAAGTTGGGTGATCGGCCAAGGGCATAACTTCGTGAAGACCATGATGAGCCTGTCTGACAGGGTAGCTGATCCAGAGCAGCCCCTGAACGAAATTACTGTAGTTGACGACCAGTATGGGCGTTTGACCTTTACGACTGACATGGCCAAAGCAATCTTCCATCTGCTGGATACGGGCGCACCCTATGGCACATACAATCTCACTGGCTCTGGCTCTATTCACTCCTGGGCTGAAATAGCGAGTGCCGTCTTTGAGCAGACGAATGGCAATGGTGATAAGGTTCGACCAGTTTCTACCGCCGACTATTATGCTCAGGCTACCGATCCAGTCTCACCTCGTCCAGTCCATTCGGCCTTAGCCTTGCGTAAAATAGAGGAAACCGGATTCCATCCGGCTGATTGGGAACAATCCATGGCGGACTACATTCGTTCCCAGCAGCAGGCTTAGCTGACAGCTTATTGCGCAAAAACAGCACAGATACCGGCAGTAGGCACGTAACTTGCTTGTGGTGTACAGTATGCTGTTGCTAATTGTGGCTGCATGTGTGGGCATGTGAACAGCAAGAAAGGTATTAGGCCTATGAAAGGCATTATTCTGGCGGGTGGTTCAGGCACCCGCCTCTATCCGCTGACGACAGTAACTTCTAAGCAGTTGCTGCCGGTGTACGACAAGCCGATGATTTACTATCCCTTGAGCGTGCTTATGATGGCCGGTATTCGTGATATTTTGATCATCTCGACTCCGACTGA
Organism: Bombiscardovia coagulans; assembly: GCF_002259585.1. Classification (GTDB taxonomy): domain Bacteria; phylum Actinomycetota; class Actinomycetes; order Actinomycetales; family Bifidobacteriaceae; genus Bombiscardovia; species Bombiscardovia coagulans. The sequence continues at coordinate 12,119 of NZ_MWWS01000007.1, read as the reverse complement.
TCTTCCTAACTTCCAGAGGCTGCTTGGTAGTGGAGAACAGTATGGTGTCAAGTTCTCCTACAAGGTCCAGCCTAGCCCAGACGGTTTAGCTCAAGCGTTCATCTTGGGCGAAGAGTTTATTGCCGGTGAGCCTTGCGCTCTAGTATTGGGAGACAACATCTTCTACGGCAACGGTCTTGGACGTGTCTTGCGTTCAGCTGCTTCAGCTGCTCAGGGCGCTACGGTCTTCGGTTATTACGTCGACGATCCTGAACGCTATGGTGTGGTTGAGTTTAATGACGAACATAAGGTCATCAGTATTACCGAAAAGCCGGAGCATCCGGCTAGCAATTATGCAGTAACTGGATTGTACTTCTATGACAGTCGAGTAAGTGAGTTTGCTCAGCAGGTTAAGCCTTCTGCCCGTGGCGAGCTGGAAATTACTGACCTCAACCGGATGTACTTAGAGGATGATTCTTTGACAGTGCAAACCTTGGGTCGTGGCTATGCGTGGTTGGATACGGGTACAATGGACTCGCTCTATCAGGCAAGTGAATTTGTCCGTACGGTGCAACGCGCTCAAGGGCTACCGATAGCAGTGGTGGAGGAGATCGCTTATGAAAACGGTTGGATTGCCCGTGAACAGTTAGTTGAGTCTGCTCGTAAGTATGGCAAATCACCATACGGGCAGCACTTATTGGATGTAGCCAATAACAAGATTATGGTCAAAAAGCTCGTCTGAGCTTGCAAGTCCTACGGAAGTATTACGCTCAGCGGTTGGTATTGTAACGAGCACACAAGTGTCGCCGCTGACAGATGTATCCATCAATCGAGGAGAATCTATTGAAAATCACTGAGATTTTCACTAAGAAGAACCGGCTGCTGCTGAAGGCCATGGTTTCTACAGACTTCAAACTTCGTTATCAGCAGTCAATTTTGGGCTACCTCTGGTCAGTTTTGAAGCCGCTCATGCTCTTTGCCATCATGTATGTGGTTTTCGTTCGTTTTATGCGCTTTGGTGCTGACGTCCCTCACTTTACTGTGGCTTTGTTGCTGGGCATCATCTTGTGGAACTTCTTTAACGAGACAACCACTGGAGGCATGCTTTCCATCGTGGGGCATGGTGATCTTCTCCGCAAAATTCATTTCTCTAAGTATGTGATTGTTGTGGCCTCATCAATGAGTGCCCTGATTAACTTCGGGTTCAATTTTATTGTGGTCATCATTTTTGCCTTGGTGAATGGTGTTCGTCCCTCATGGTCGAATTTGTTAATCATTCCTATAGTTTTCGAACTATACCTGCTGGCTCTAGGCATTGCCTTCTTCCTGTCTGCGCTCTACGTAAACCTGCGCGATTTGAACCCAATTTGGGAAGTGGTAACGCAGGCTGGCTTTTATGCAACCCCGATCATTTACCCGATTAGCATGATTTCTTCTAAAGCTGGTGCCATGGGGCCGGTCTACGCCAAGCTAGACCTCCTCCTCAACCCTGTGGCTCAAATTGTGCAGGACGCACGACATGTGTTAATTTCTCCTGCCAATCCTACCTTGTGGCAGTGGGAGAGCAATTTCTTTATTGCCTGCTGGCCGGTTGTTTTCACCCTCCTGATTTTCATTGGCGGCCTTAAATTCTTTACCGCCAAGTCTAAGTTCTTTGCGGAGTTGGTATAAATGAGTTTGGTCAAGAGAACAAGCAAAGAGTTACCTGAAGATGTGGCATTACGGGTATCGCATGTGTCGAAAGACTTTAAGCTTCCGCACGAGAAGACCAACAGTCTTAAAGGTGCCCTCTTTAACATGGTGCGCGGTAATACAGGCTATACCCTCCAGCATGTTTTGAAGGATGTCTCTTTTGAAATCAAAAAAGGTGACTTTTTCGGAATCGTTGGCAAGAACGGTTCTGGCAAGTCCACCTTGCTCAAAATCATCTCCCAGATCTACACTCCTAACTCTGGCTCAGTACAGGTAAACGGTAAGCTGGTGCCTTTCATCGAGTTAGGTGTTGGCTTTAATCCAGAATTAACTGGGCGTGAAAACGTCTATTTGAACGGCGCTATGCTCGGATTCACCAAGGATGAGATTGACGGCATGTATGATGATATCGTCGATTTCGCTGAGCTTGGTGACTTCATGGAGCAAAAGCTCAAAAACTATTCCTCTGGCATGCAGGTCCGTCTTGCCTTCTCTGTAGCGATTAAGTCCCAAGGCGACATTCTCGTTTTGGATGAGGTTCTGGCTGTCGGTGATGAGGCCTTCCAAAAGAAGTGCCAAGATTATTTCTTCGAAGCTAAGAGGAAGAAAAAGACCATTATTCTGGTCACTCACTCTATGGGCGATGTTCGCAAGTTCTGCAACAAAGCCATGCTTATTCAAGATGGTGTTATCGCCAAGTACGGCTTGCCTGACGACGTGGCCAATGCTTATTCCGAATACTTCCTTGAGCAACAGCAAAAGGTGGTGCAAAAGGATAACGAAGCAGTTCGTCTAGAGCAAGGTAACGGCATTAAACTTGTTGATGTCAAAGCTATGGTGGGCAAGGAAGAAACCCAGCTGCTCAACATTAACGAAGATTTCGACTTGGATATCACCTTTGACTGTTCCAGAGATATCAAGAGGGGTATCTTCGCTATTAATTTGATCGACCAGCAGGGTAGGGTTGCCTTAGCTACGTCAAACAAAATTAATGGTGACCAGGAGACGTTCACCAAGGGTAAGCACCGGATGCTCTTTAGTATTGAGAACGTGCTAGCTTCGGGTGACTATCACGTTAATATTGCAGCTGCCAGCGGAGATGATCTCCTACTGAAGCAGTCTTCGGTGTACCAGTTCCAGATAAGGAAGGCCAAACTGTACGACCAAAGTATGACGCACCCAAAGGTCAAAGTTAGGCTTTCGTAATGAGCTCAGCTGCACAAGGTGGGAAGCAGAGGGTTCTGATTACTCAGAGCACCCTAGTACATATAGGCGGCAGCGAAGTTCAGGCCTTCGAGCTAGCGCAGTACTTGCAGTCTCAAGGGTACCAAGTAGTCATTTATGCTTGGGTAGCTGCTGACCCCATGCTCAAGATTGTTGAAGATGCTGGTATTCAGGTTCTTACTAGCGCCAGTGCCTCCTGTAACGAGTTACACCTAACAGATTTTGACTTAGTCTGGGTTCAGCATGAGGTACTACCTCGTGTGCTGATTGATGAGCTGGCACAAGGGCCAGTTGAGCGGCCTCACTTCATTTTTTCACATATGTCACCCTATCGGGAAGTCCACCTTGAGCAGCCCTACATGTATGGCCTTGAGGACGGGTTGGCGGACATGATAGTGTTCAATGCGCAAGGCACTCTCGATGCCCAGCAAGCATTTTTCGAGAGGCGAGATAAGCTTGCCCTATACCCTAACCCAGCTCCGACGGCGTACAGTACTACCCCTCATCGGATGCGGGACAAGCTGGAAGCGGTGCTTATTGTCTCTAACCATGCTCCTGAGGAACTATTGCAGGCAGCAGAGCTGTTACGTGGACAAGGACTGAGGGTTGATGTCCTCAAGGATGTAGTAGGTCAACAGTCGCAGCCAACGTCCCCAGAATTGCTAGATAAGTATGACTGTGTGGTGTCGATTGGCAAGACTGTTCAGTACTGCCTTGTGCAAGGAGTGCCAGTCTTCCTCTACGATCGTTTTGGTGGACCGGGCTATCTCAACGAAGACAACTTTGAGCGAACCGCTTATTTCAACTTCTCAGGCCGATCCAAGGGCCAGGCCCCTTCCCTGGTCGAAGTCATGCAAGAGCATGCAGCTACTGAGGTTGAGCCATCGGTGCTTGCCCAGCAAATCGTTGAAGGGTATCAGGCTGCTTGTGCTTTCCAGAGCCAGCACCGTGAGCGGTTTATCGCAGAATATGACATAGACACGGTCTGGAAGCAGCTCATGCAGGAGCTGAAGAAGCACCGTCCAGAAGCTTTTGCTATGAGTGATACCTACCACTCGTATCTTTTGAGACATACTCAGATGGTGGCTGACTATAACCAGTCAACCCAGTTTGCGGCAGACCCTATTCTTTGCTTTTACCAGCAGGCGGTACGCGTTTTCCTAGGGAACTCTCAGCAGATGACGGCTGTTAATCTCACCCCACACGCATATCCTCTAGGCGCAGAAACTCATCTGTCTTTCCAGTGTGAAGGGCAGAAGGTTACGCGTGTTGACTTTGGTGAACAGCCCTGTCTCATAGCTGGATTGGAAGTCAAACACCAGGGAGCAGGGCGTCTAGAGATAAGTACCAATGCAGATGTCGACTATGAGGGTGTCTACTTCTTCTTGCAGATGGACCCTCAAGTGTATATTACTTCTCCAGTAGGAGTCGGGCAGATGTCGGTACGAGCTCAAGTCTTCCCTCTCTCTCACATTCCACCAGCAGTTGCTAGCAAGCTTGCTCAAGAAATTCGACATCGCCAGATCGTCCAAGCTCGACAGCTAGACAGATGGCATTGCCTTATGAATAATCCATTCGTTCGTTGCATCTTGCGTGTGCGCAAGATGCTCCAGCATGTTATCCCCAAAAGGTAGGCAGTTAATGCTGTTACACAATTCGATGAACTATCAAATTGAAATTGACACGGTGCGTAAGGATTCCCAGAGTCATCAAATCTGCGTTACTGGTTGGGCTGTGGACAAGTTGCGCCACTTAGGCCTGGATATGACTCCCACTGATGAACAGTGCGAAGTGAGCCGCCATCCCCGCCCCGAAATTAGTAGCATGTATGAGCTGAAAGACGGTGTTCGTCCTGGTTTTAGTGTGGCTTTTCCCCAAGGAAAGAAGGTTGCCAAGGTAAAGGTTACCCTCAATGGGGAAGATAAGCTGCTTGTTCTTGATGCAGACAAGATTGAACGGCAAATACAAACCGACAAGATAAAAAGCAAAACACGAACTGCTGTCAGTTATCTTTCTCATGCTTGGACGCCGTCTGGTTTTCGTGCCCTCCTGACCGCAGTTCACCGTAACGTGAGCAACCATCAGGAGTTCTACGAGCGTTGGATTGATCAGCATGAGAATATGACTCAGTCTCAGGCTGAGGAGCAGATAGCGGATTATAAGCTCCATCCACTGGTTTCCATTGTAGTCCCGGTGTACAACGTCGACGAACAATGGTTGCGTAAGTGCGTAGCATCAGTACAGAATCAGTGGTATTCGCGCTGGGAGCTCTGCCTGGCAGATGACTGCTCGCCAGCGGAACACGTGCGCCCGCTCCTGCAAGAACTAGCGCTCAGTGATAGCCGTATTAAGGTTGTAGAGCGTTCTAGCAACGGTGGTATTGCGGAGGCAACGAATTCAGCCATAGCCTTAGCTTCTGGTGAGTATGTTGGGTTCATGGATAACGATGATGAGCTTGCTCCCAATGCTCTCTTCGAAATGGTCAAAGCCATCAACGAAGATCCCAATAGAGATTTTCTTTACTCTGATGAAGACAAGATGACTGAGGAGGGGGTCCGCTTCGAACCCTTCTTCAAGCCTGGTTTTTCTCCTAACCTGCTGTTAAGTCACAACTACATTACGCACTTTGTTGTTGTTTCGAAGCAGTTGTTGGATCAGGTTGGTGGTCTGAGCAGCGATTATGATGGCAGCCAAGACTACGACTTCGTGTTACGTGCCACTGAGCAAGCCCAGCAGGTGCATCATATTGCAAAAATGCTCTACCATTGGCGCACGTTGGCGAGCTCTGTAGCAGGTGATCCTACCAGCAAGATGTACGCATACGAAGCTGGGCAGAAGGCTGTTGAGGCAGCGCTAGAGCGCCGGGATATGCAGGGCACTGTCAGCATGATGGAAAACCTGGGAACGTACAAAATAGACTACAAGTTCAAGCAGCCCAGTGTAGCTGTGCTCGCTACAGGTTACAGTGATGAACTCTTCCAGTACTTGCGCCAGCATACCCAGTATTCCAATGTTGCATTCGTGCGCTGCCAGAGTGAAGACGTCAATGCCCTTGCTCTGGAAAGACAAGAAGATGTACTGGTCTTCGTAAACGGACTGAAACCTGAAAGTGCCCAGTGGCTGGAACAGATGGTGAACTATTCCCATCCCAGTGGTGTTGGAATCGTCGGCGGTAAAATCTTCGATCGCAATCAGCGGGTGGATAATGCAGGCGTGACCTTGCGAGCTATGCGTTCAGGACAGCCGTTCGAGATGCGTGGACAGTGGGACCAAGGTATTGGTTACTACTTCCGAGATATTTTGCCCCACGATATGTTCGCGGTCACCGAAGACTGTATGCTTATTACCCGCCAAGCATTTACGTCATTACACGGTTTTAATGCCAATCTTGCAGCTGGTTTGAAAGGTATAGACCTCTGCGTACGAGCTAGGCAGCAGTGCAATCTTTCAACCCTGTGGCAACCCTACAGCAGTTTCGTGAGGGAAGGCAGGCAGGCCCTGACAATACCCTCAGAAGCTCTTCAAGCATATCTAGGTTCCCATGCCACGATGACTGATCCGTTTGCTACTGCCTATTTCCCCTTAGATGAACGGCAGAATGAGCGGGTGAGCGGCTCAATTGACGAAGTAAGTGTTTCCCGAGATGGTTGCCATATTCTTGTTAAGGGTTGGGCTGTTGACCAGCACAGAGCTCAAGCAGCAGATGTTTCATTGAAGGCTAGTAGTAGCATTCAGGTTAAAGAAATGCGTCGTCTGCTGCGGCCCGATGTTAATATGACCTTCCATACCCAGCCCGATGCAGAAGTGGGATTCGAGATCAGAATCAGTGTAGAGCCCGGAGCCTATCAAACCGTGCGTGCTGACCACCCATCCTTAGTGTTCAGTTCAGAATCAGGTCAGGTAACTGAACCGCTGCCCCTGCCTGCTTCAGCTGCACTCGCCCGTACTACTGCGATGATGAAAAAAGTAACCCTCCTGCGCCATCCGCGTCGTCTGGCCCATCAGTTGAGTGACAGGTATCTTGCGCCTCGTAAGCAGCGAGAGGCATACCGTAAACTCATCGAACGTACTGAGCGGTATGATTTGAACCAGGTGCGCTCGCAGATAGAACACTTCCAGCAAAAGCCGGTGATTTCTGTGCTGGTCCCCGTCTACAATGTGGACCCACAGTGGCTTGACCGCTGTGTCAGCTCGGTCCGTCAGCAGTTCTATCCCCACTGGGAGCTGTGCTTGGCTGACGACTGCTCAACAGACCCTCGAGTTCAACCTCTTCTGGAACGGTATGCCCAGGAAGATAGCCGTATCAAGGTAGTTATCCGCAAGGAAAACGGTCACATTTCTCGTGCGACTAACTCAGCTCTTGAGATTGCTAGTGGTGAGTTTATAGCTTTGCTGGATAATGATGATGAGCTTGCCCCCCAGGCTCTCTTCGAGGTCGTGAAGAGGCTCAACGAATGCCCACAGACGGATTTGATTTACTCTGACGAAGATAAGGAAGATGAGCAGGGTAACCGTTCTGACCCTCATTTCAAGCCGGACTATGCGCCAGACCTTCTTCTTTCCACTAACTACATCAGCCACTTAGGTGTTTACCGTAAGTCGATAGTCGACGAGATAGGTGGATTCCGGGCCGGATATGAAGGTTCCCAGGACTACGATATGGTTCTGCGCTTTGTGGAGCATACCAGTGCAGAGCGCATCCAACACATTGCTAAGGTCCTCTATCACTGGCGAACGTTAGCATCTTCTACAGCTTCGGGTAGTGGTGCCAAGGACTACGCTTCTGATGCTGGTTTACGTGCTCTGCAATCAGCCATGGAACGTCGGCAAACAGGTGCTGAAGTGGTGAGTGCTGGCCCTAGTGGTATTTACAATGTCCATTACCCGGTGGCTCAGGAAGACTTAGTCTCAGTGATTATCCCCACCAAGGATGGTTACGATAATATCGAGCGCTGCATGGATTCCATCCTCGCAAAGACGACTTACAGTAACTATGAAGTCATTATTGCAGATAACGGATCGACCCACCCAGCCATGCGAGATCTCTATCAGCGGTACCAGGAGCAGATGGGGGATAGGTTCCGTGTTGAAGAGATTGACATTCCCTTCAACTATCCACGAATCAACAATATCGCTGCGTCCAAAGCAAAAGGTAAGTATCTGCTCTTCCTCAACGATGACACCCAGGTCATCAGCCCTCACTGGATGACTCGAATGGTCTCATTTGCTCAGCTGGAGCGTGTAGGCCTAGTTGGAGCTAAGCTCTACTATCCCATTGAAACTATCCAGCATGCGGGAATTGTTTTGGGACTCGGCGGTGTCGCTGGACATATCGAGGCAGGTTGTCCCCGTACTCATCTTGGTTACTTCGGGCGCCTAGTGGAAAACGTTAATTATTATGCGGTCACGGCTGCTTGCTGCATGATTAAGGCGGACGACTTCAAGGCCGTGGGTGGATTTGACGAGGATTTGGCTGTGGCTTATAACGATGTCGATTTGTGCATCAGAGTTCACGACCAGTTGGGTCGCGATAATGTGTGGGCCCATGAGGTTGAGCTCTATCACTATGAGTCCCTCACCCGGGGGTATGACGTGAAAGATGCCGAGAAAAAGGCCCGTTTAGAGGAAGAATCGGCCACGTTTGCTGCTCGCTATCAGGCAATTATTGACAACGACCCTTACTACAATCCCAATCTGTCTCGTACGTCAGGGAACTTCTGGGTTCGCGAGGTCTGAAAGAAAGCGGTGGCTGGCTCACATACCAGCCACCGCTTATCTATGTCATGTTTTTGATTCGGGCGTCGTACACGAGTTTTTCGCCATATCGCAAACCAGATAAGCATAGACAGGCTACGAGTTGGTGAGCTGGTAGCTTACGTAGCAGGCGCTGTACCCCTGCCTTGTCTTGTTGGTAAAGGTCAATTTCGTTGCTAGATTCCTGCACTGCTGCTTTCATGGAGTGTAGGCCTTCAAGCATGGTGTAGCAGGAGCGGGCAGGACGTACGCCAGCATCAAGAGCGAGCTGGAAGTTCAACATTCCGGCAGCAATATTGTCGTGGAAGAAGCTAGGATCCCGCTTGGTATGTGTGACTGAGCTGGGTGTTTGGAGCCAAAAATACAAGGGCAGATCGATATCTGCAACCCTGGTCATGCGCTGGTAGAGTTGTCCAGCAACCATTACATCTTGAGCGTAGGCCCCTTCAGGAAAGCGCACACCCTCCCACAGTTGCGCCCGGTACAAGCGACACCAGTTAGCTTCATTGAAATACTGTGCTTCAGTTTGTCGTCCCAAGTGACTACCGAGCAAGCGTAGACTCTTACAGAAAATATTTTGATAAGCCTGCAGGGGGTTCTGGAACACAGTTACTGTTTGTGGATTATGAGTTCCAGTACTACTTAAACGCACGATGTCATGCAACTGAGATGGGCCGAACTGCTGCCAGCGGGCCTTACTCATATCTGCATCTGTTTTGAGTATGGCTTCAAGTAGTAGTTCGATGTTGCGTATATCGAGGATGTCATCGTTATCAACAAAGGCAATGTATGCTCCTCGTGCAGCATCTAAACCACGGTTTTGTGCCTTGCCTATGCCACCGTTATCTTGTTGTATAAGAGTAAAGCGGCTGTCAGCCCGCACATATCCACGGCAGATGTCGGCAGATTTGTCGGTTGAGCCATCATCGATAAGGATGACTTGCAGCTGACGATAGGTCTGTTCTTGGATTGAATGCAAGCAGTGATCTAGATATCGTTCAGCATTGTAAACGGGAACGATAATGGAGACCAAGGGGTCGCTGGTAGTACTCATAATCACCAGTGTATCGAATTGGTGGAAAGCTGCTTGTTGTGATCGGGTTGGATTGGTACATGTGAAGCAGTGACAGCGCTAAAAATGCTGTAGTCCTCGTGCGATGGAACTCAAACAAAGTCTGATAGAAGGTGTAAACTGAAACACACTGCCTATCATCAGGTACCCTGTGTGCTGCTGTTTTGATTGGCAATGTGTTTACACCCTCCTGTCGTGGAAAGTCCGCGACCGATATGTCCAAAGGAGGTGGGTGATGTCTCAACACAAGTATGAAATGATGTTCATCGCTGATCCGTCTCTTGACGAACGCGCCCTGAAGAAACTCTCTGAGCAGTTCTTAGAGATTGTCACAAAAGCTGGTGGCACTATCGATAAGACTGATTACTGGGGCCGTCGTAAGCTCGCTTACGAAATCGAAGATAACACTGAGGGCAACTATGCAGTTATTAACTACAGCTGCGAGCCCAGTGTGTCTGACGAGCTAGACCGCGTGATGAACCTCAGCGAATCAGTTATTCGCACTAAGATTCTTCGCAAGGACAGCAAGTAAGTTCTTTGTACGGAGCTAGGTAATTCTAGCGGCTATTGCTAAGGAAGGCACGAATATGGCAGGGGATACATACATCACCATGGTGGGTAACCTCACCGCAGATCCTGAAGTACGTACAACCGGTAACGGTGGTACTGTAGCTGACTTCACGATTGCTTCCACCCCGAGGCAGTTCAACCGCAATTCAGGGCAGTGGGAAGACGGCGATGCTCTCTTCATACGGTGCTCTGCTTGGGATTCTACCTATGCTCCAATGGCATCCAATGTACAAGCCAGCTTGGCAAAAGGCATGAGAGTTATCGCGCAAGGACGTCTCGTTCAGCGCTCTTACCAGGACCGTGAGGGCAACAACCGCACAGTCATGGAGATGCGTGTGGATGAGATTGGTCCCGCTCTGTCGCGCAACACCGCCCAGGTTACTCGAACTCCAGGTTCGGGCGCTGCTGGCAACGGTGGAGGACGTGGCGGATTCGCTGGCGCTCAGCAGGCAGGCGGCTATCAGGGTGGTTACCAGGGTGGCGCTTCGGCCCCAGCTGGTCAGGCTCCCGCTCAGCAGGCCCCTGCCCAGGATCCTTGGTCAACACCAAGCAATTCTGGTAATTCGTTCAGCTCATTCGGTTCCTCCGATGATTTCGGCGGTTCGGGAGATGAGCCTGAGTTCTAGCTAGCCTAGCTGTACATTGACCCAATATTGAGCATTATTTTTAAGGAGTACAAATGTCACGAAAAAGGCCGCAGGCGCCGGTCAAGCCGATTAAGAAGAAGCCGAACCCACTGAGTGTGGCAAAGGTTCACGAGATTGACTACAAGGACGTGGCTTTGCTGCGTAAGTTCATCTCTGACCGCGGTAAGATTCGTTCCCGTCGGATCACTGGTGTCACTGTTCAGCAGCAGCGAGAGATCTCTAAGGCAATTAAGAATGCCCGTGAGATGGCCCTCCTGCCCTACCAGACCACCGGTCGCTGAGGAGAGAGACAATGGCAAAGTCAAGTAAAGTAATTCTGACTGCAACCGTAGGTGACTTGGGTCATTCTGGTGATGTTGTTGAAGTTCGCCCTGGTTATGCACGCAACTTCCTGATTCCTAAGGGCTTAGCTTTTAAGTGGACTAAGGGTGCTGCTGCACAGATTGAAGCAATGCGCCGTGCCCGCCGTGCCCGCCAGATGGCTACCCGCGAGGATGCTGTCGCAGCAAAGAACGCCATCGAGGGGACCGTTGTAGAGCTTAAGGCTAAGGTCTCCGAATCCGGTAAGCTGTTTGGTTCTATTTCTGTTGAAGCAATTGCTCAGGCCCTCGCTTCTCAAGCAGCTGTGGAGCCACGCGCTATCTCAGTTGAGCCCATCAAGACAACTGGTGAGTTCCCAGCAACGGTGGCTCTCCACCCTGAGATTTCTGCATCCTTCACCGTTAAGGTGACAGCCGAGAAGTGATTCGGCTGTTGGTGGTTACTGGTTAAGTAACGACCAAGTTTGACTCGTAAAGTCCCTGCCCCTCCTGTTCGGAGGTGTGCAGGGACTTTTTGTGTTATTGCATGTAATCGAAGAATCTTGATAAATATGTGTGTTTGTGTGTGGTTTTGTTAAATTACGTTCATGTTGGTTGTGTTTTTGTGTTCTTGTGTGTGGTTTGGGTATTCTGGTTTGGTGAGCATGCTGGCTTTGGGGAGTGGCGTGTGTTGTTCTTTTTTCTCGTGGGGGAGTTTACTGTTTTTTGTTGGGGTGATTCTCGTGCCGAAATTGCGTGTTGTGGGTAAGCGGTTGTTGGTTGGTGTGGTGTCACTGTGTGTGTTGGGTGGGCTTGTAGCGCCGGTTATGGTTGCTGGTCAGGCTGGTACTGGTGTGTCTGCTACTGACAAATTAACCCCCC
>NZ_MWWS01000006.1 GCF_002259585.1 Bombiscardovia coagulans | reverse complement strand
CTGGAGCAGGTCCCAAGGGTTCGGCTGTTCGCCGATTAAAGCGGCACGCGAGCTGGGTTCAGAACGTCGTGAGACAGTTTGGTCTCTATCCTCTGCGCTCGTTGGAATCTTGAGGAGACCTGCCCATAGTACGAGAGGACCTGGGTGGACGAACCTCTGGTATGCCGGTTGTCACGCCAGTGGCACGGCCGGTTAGCTACGTTCGGATGGGATAACCGCTGAAAGCATCTAAGCGGGAAGCCCCCTCCAAGATAAGGATTCCGTGCACTCTTGAAGTGTGAGAGGCCCCATGTAGAACACGTGGTTGATAGGCCGGATGTGGAAGCTCTGTAAGGGGTGAAGCTGACCGGTACTAATGGCTGATGGTAATCATAATCCCAGCCTTTGATAGGGGTTGGTTGATGAGAGTGATGAACGTGATCAGGCGTGAAGCATGCGTGATGGTCAGGGTCGTTCTGCAAGCAGTCTAGTAATGAATGGATTATATGAAACGCGTCTACTAGCCGGTTCCCCGATTGTCACCCGGAACCTCACTTCTGTTGTGGAGGTGGTGGGATAAGTTAAGATTTGCGGTGGTCATAGCCTGGGGGATACGCCCGGTTCCATTCCGAACCCGGAAGCTAAGGCCCAGCACGGCAATGGTACTGCACTCGGTAGGGTGTGGGAGAGTAGCACACCGCCGCATTACACGTTATGGGTAGGACCCTGGGAAGCGTTTGTTTCCCAGGGTCCTACTGTATGTGATGGCGTGTGCTGGCGTGAGAGTGGTGTGTGAGAGTGGTTGTGTGTGAGTGTGTACGTATGTGAGTGTGGCTGTGTGAGAGTGTGTTGGTTTGGTAGTGCCGATCTTGAGTTGCTGGGGTGGTATTAGTGGTCTTGGGTGGTTGGTTTGGTCTTGGATGCTGGGTGTGTATGTGAGTTTGTGAGTGTGCCTGAGTGTGCCTGAGTGTGTTGGTGTGGTTGGTGGTTTGTGGTTGGTTGTTGGTTTGGTCTTGGGTGTTTGGTGAGTGTGAGGGTGTGCTGGTGTGTGAGTGAGAGTGCTTGAGTGTGTGAGGTGGTGCTGGTGTGATGATGGTGCCTGTGTGATGATGGTGGCTCTTATGTGTGGTGGTCGCTTTGGGTTTCGAGGGCGGGTGTTCAGTGCTTTGTAGTTGTAGGCTTGCGGAGACTGGCTTACGATAGTATCCCACCAGGTAAGTGGGTGGAGCGTATTCTGGTAGTAATGAGTGGTTTAAGCTGGTGAAAGTTTGGTTATAAGGGTTTTAACTGTATACCAGTCTTCTCACCCAACAAACACCAACCAACAACACAATGAACGTGAAACTGGTTACAGTGGTCAGAATTCTTACTATGAACGGCTTAAAACGAAAATACGCAAAGAGATTTAGATAGATGTATGAGCATACTTCAGTACCAGCTCTGGCCTACAGAGTTTCGCCTATTAGAAACAGCGTCTACTACCTTCAAGATTTTACGGTGATTGCTGTTTCGTTGGTGACAGCTTAATCATGTCTTATTGAGAATGCAGACACCTTGTTTAAGTTCGGTATCAAAGAGTTCACAATAGATAATAAAATACTTTTTTGATCAATTATTTTATAAGTACAAGTAAGGGGCACCCAGAGTCGGATGCCCCGTATAGATTTTTCTGGATAAAGTTACCTGTCAGTCCTCAGTAAGTTGACCATTACTGAGTGTTAGTAGTTTTTGAGCGTGTGCTAAGACAGCTGGACGGTGAGAGACAATGAGATAGGTCTTGCCCTGCTGGTTGGAGACTAGAGCATCTATTATCTTTCCCTCAAGTAAGGCATCCATGTTGCTAGTAGGCTCATCTAACGCTAGGAAGGGCGCTTGGCTTAAGAAGGCACGAGCAACTGCCACACGCTGTTTCTGACCCTCTGAGAGCTCTGAACCGTTTGCGCTGAGTACATGTTCTAAACCGTCTGGCAGTTGAGCAATGACATCGTCGAGACGTGCCTGCTGAGCGGCTTGTACAATCTCTTCTGTGCTGGCGTCAGGTCGAGCAATGGCGATGTTCTCTGCCAAGGATTGGCTGAAAATAAATGTATCCTGACTGACCAGTGTTTCCAAATTACGAAGGTCTGCTGTACGGATAGATTCGATGGGTTGGTCACTAATGGTGAGCTGGCCGCCAGAGCGCTCGCGGAAGTGCATCAGCAAGTCAATAAGGGTTGTCTTACCGCTACCATTATCTCCTTGTACTCCCACAACAGTGCCAGGTTGAATATCGAAACTAATGCCGTTCAATATTGGCTTGGTGTTGTCGGCCTGGTCACTATAGGAGAAGCTTAGGTCCTGGGCATTGATGCCAGTGAAGGAAGCGACCGCAGTGCCATCAGTGTTCTCTGTAACAGCTGGTTTCTCATCTAAGAGTGAGAACACACGTTTTGCGGCTGCTAGAGTGGGTTGGATGCCAGCGCTCAATCGAGCAACCGAGGTGATTGGTGCGAACGAGGCAGCGAAGCCAACGAAAGCGATGATCAGCTCTTGGAACGAAATCTGGCCTCTGAAAGCAGTAAAGATACCAACGATGCAGAAAGCTGTAAAGGCAAGCAAAGTAAAGATTTGTGTGAATAGGTTATTCCAACCGGCATTGAGCCCAGTCTGGTTGCGAGCATCCAGCATGGTGTCTGTAGCCTCGTTTAGGCGCTTGCGTGTGTTGGAGGCGGCACCTAAGCCGATGAGCTCACTGCGGCCTTCCAAGGACTCTAGCAGAAGTGTATGTAAAGATCCTTGGGCATTGCGCTCTTCTAAAGCTACCTGGTAGTTGGGATCCGCAGATAAAGCCGGGACGATGAGAAGAGTGAGATAGCATACAAGAGCAAACAGTCCAAGGAATGGGTTCAAGCAGAAGATCACTATTGTGTTAATGACGGCAGTAAAGATGGCGATAGCTATCGGGGATAGCGTATGAGCATAGAAGATCTCTAGCAGCTCAATGTCATGAGTGATGACTGTGACTAGGTTGCCTCGCCCACGTTTAGCTAATACTGCTGGAGCTAGTGAACGCATCTTATCAAAAACAGTGTTGCGAATGTCGCGTAAAGCACTAAATGCCATCTGATGGTTGAAGAACTGCTCACCATATGCAAGGGGACCTCGCATAAGAGCCATGACAACAGCGGTTGCTGCAAAAATACGCCAGTATTGGCTAAGACTTGTGTCTCCAATAAAGACACCAAGAATGGCAGCTGAGCCACATATAAGCGTGCCTATAGAACACAGGTGGCCTAAGGTTCCACATACGATGGCCCTGATTTCTATTGGCATGAGTGGACGCATGAATTCAAGCAACCGTTTCATGGTCGCTAAGGTACCTGTGGGGGCTATGGTTGGTCCATCGACAGATTCGTCTACGGTTGTATTGCTGCGGGTAGACGCTGATATTGCAGTAAACGGTTGACCTTGAGATGATAGTTGTTCGAGTCTGTTCTGTTCCTGCCATTGTTGGGCAAACAGTCCAGGTTGAAGAGTTAGTTGTTCGAAGCTGCCAGATTGGATTATGTGACCCTTGTCCAGCATAAATATGCAGTCTGCCTGACGTACACTCGCTAGCCTGTGCGTAATGGTGATCACGAGTGCTTCTTTACTGAGCTTGTTCATCAGTGCAGCTAAGCTCTGGTCGTGTTCACGGTCTACGGCGCTGGTTGCCTCATCAAAAATGTATATAGGTGAATGGCGCAGGAGTGCCCTGGCTATTATGAGCCTTTGACGTTGGCCTCCAGAGAGGTTGGCACCAGACTGTTCAATTGGGCTGTCTAAGCCGCCGCGTTCATCCAAAAGTTCCTGCAAGTCGGTTTCTAAGAGAACTCGAGTGAGATCTTCGTTGGAGTATTCCAATCCAGCTGGATCGAGATTGGAACGCACTGTACCAGCAAAAAGATGGTCACTCCCCTTGACGACGGTAATGAGGGAGATTAACTGTTCTTGGGCAAGGCCAGAGACTTCTTTTCCGTCGATGGTGAGTGAGCCTTCGTATCCTGGTAATCTGCCAGCTAACAGTGAAGTGAGAGTACTTTTGCCAGATCCAGAAGCACCAACTAGGCCATAGTGGCCTGTGGTCGGTAAATCAAGAGTGATATCTTCCAAGGCTTGGAAACCGCTAGGGTATGAGAAGGAGAGGTTGTTCAAAGCAACGCCTGTGGAAAGTATCTGGGTGTTTTCAAATTCGCCATTCGTGGCAATGCTTTGTGTTGTATCGAATTGAGAGTCCCCGGTGTGTTCAGCAGTAGTTTGTTTGCTGCTTAGGTCAGCTCTGACTGCAGCAACAGCCTTACCTTGCTTGATTGCTACCGTTGCTGCGTGTGTATAATACACCATCTGGCGTTCAGGACCGAAGAGACGAATCCCAACTATTGCTACTACTATTGCCGTTAGCATATTCAAGGGATTCATGCGATCCATGAAAATTGTTACTAGCGTTGCAAGTATGGTGGATAGGTAGATTACCCCATCTGATCCTATGAGACTGCGTAACTGACCGGCAAGTAGCTTCATAGTAACTTTACGGAAGCCCTCTGAGTCCTCACTGAGCTTGTCTGCTTCGGATTGGTCAGCATGGAAAATTTTGAGCGTTGTCAAGCCACGCAAGGCTTCCTCAAAGCGAATGCCGATATGGTTGTACTTTTTTAGGTGGGCAACTTGTTCGGCCACCTGCTTAGAACGCATCATGTTGGCAGAAAGGGGCAGGAGCAGCATTCCAAGCATGATGATGAGGCCCGCGGCCCAGTTTAGAGGAATTAAGACAAGAGCTGCAACCACAATCATCAGCAAGGATTGTATAAGAGTGGGGAGGAAAGTGGTGAAGTAGTCGGAGATTGACTTGATGCCTTCAGTAGATAGCATCGCCATGCTCTGATCAGACGTCTCTTCTCTTCCCTTGGGTATGTCAACTACAGCTTGCTGAGTGTTAAATAAGGATTGGTAAAGGTCTGAGGAAAGTTCCGCGCTCAGTTGGTCGCTGATGCTAAGCGAGGTCTGATTCGCAATCATGTCAGATAAGGCTTTAATTGCGGTAAGCGACAGCAGCCAAATGATAGTTGTAACTGGATCCAAGGTGAACAGCGCAATCCAGCTAGGAGGAATAATTCCGAAAATTTGGGTTAGGCCAAAAAAGGCAATGAGCAGTAAGAGAATCTCGGCTAGCGAACCGATAGCTTGTAGGATTCCCATAAGGATGGAACGGCGCAGGTCTGTACCTGGTAACTTAAGAAGTTCTTTACTAATCATTTCACTTGCTTTGTCTGTTGGTCAACGAAACGTACTATCTACGACCCTAGCAAAATCGTTAACCTTGGACAATAGGCTGATAGTAATTGTCTCGTGATACAGCAGCTAGTGAAAGGGTTATTGGGTAGAGGTTAATGTGGCATCAACGTTTTTGGGGCTAGCTGAGTACCGTCGTTCGTCATTCATAGTGGCAAAGTTAAGGCCAATGAGGATGCCACCACCAATGAAGTTGCCAAGCATAGCAACAAAGACGACAGCTATTGCTAGTCGCACATTGACTAGTCCATGTAGTCCTAAAATGAGGAAAAGAGCAGAATCTGCAATTGAGTGTTCGAATCCACAGAAGGAGAAGACAAAAACTGCAACTACCATGATGGTGCACTTAGTAAAATCATTAGTTAATTTGCCGTTATAAACCATGAGCATGGCTATGTTGATACAGAAGTTGCAGAAGATAGCACGCACAAGCAAGTCTGTTACGCCACTCCAGCCGTTCAGCACATAACCAGTTTTAGTACTAGCAGCAGCTAGCATCTGAGTCAGTGTCGAGCCGGAGATAATTGTGGAAAAGCGCAGAATGGTAGCCACAATCAAGACGCCGATTAAGTTTCCTAGCAGGCAGAGAGTAAGAATACGGAGAGAATCCAGCCAGCTGATTTTCCTATGGTAAGAGCCTATGGTAATTACCATCATGTTTGAAGTCAGCAGTTCAGAATTGGTGTAATAGATTAAAACCAAGGCCCAACCAAAGGTAAAAGCTCCTATAACACGGCCAACTAGTATCAGCCCTGGATTCGTAGGGGCAGCTGAGAACTGTCCAACGATCGAGAAGAAGGCTGTGAAAAAAGTGGCCACGAGGATGCCGGCCATTATGGCCCTTTGTAAGTATTTGCCAGTCATCTTGCCAGTCATGGTGTTTTTACTGTCAACTACTTCTAGCACGTTCGAGATAAAGGTGCGCCCTGGGAAGAGCGGCTTGAGGGACTCATCGATGTTGGCAGAAGGAGCTGATGCTGCCTGTGAGTTCGCAAGTGGTTCGTTTAGTCTCTGTTGTATAGGCATAATTCTGTTTCTGACTGGCATAAGTGCCTATATAGCAATGTTTGCCATAGGCAAATGTGCCAACATCCTCATGAGTTGATTTTCGTGTTACATTTTCAACTTAGCGTAAGCATTAGATTCTTATCAAATATGGCATAGGCGCTTATACTTTTCCTGTTTTAACTTTAATTGTTGAAAAGAAAAGCTCGGAAACTTATCATACAAAGTTTCCGAGCTGCTTGTGGAGCTAAGGAGACTCGAACTCCTGACCCTCTGCTTGCAAAGCAGATGCGCTACCAGCTGCGCCATAGCCCCGTACTTCGCAGATTCATAAAGAATCTAGCGTGGGCCCGGGAGGACTTGAACCTCCGACCTCATCCTTATCAGGGATGCGCTCTAACCAGCTGAGCTACGGGCCCGTACTGCATGATGCGTAATCATACCAACAAAGAGATTACCATATGGCGTGTAAAAGTCAATTCGTATGAGCTTCGAGTGTCTTAGCTAGTGGGTGGAAATCATCGGGTTGAAGGAAAATAGGTATATGTCTTCAATATGTTGCTCACAGGTACGTTCTGGCCTTGGTGCTGCTAGTGTAGCTCAGAACGAGTATTCAAGGCAATGGGTACAAACAAATAATGAACAGGTACTCGTGATACGCAAAAATATCCGCAATGCCTACTTGCGTGTGAAGTTACCTGACGGTCATGTTGAAGTGACTGCCCCCTTGACAATGTCTCAGGAGGAGATTCTACACTTAGTAAGGTCTCGCTGGGCTTGGGTCCTACGTATGAAAGCTCGGATCAGTGATGCGCAGCAAAGTCTCCAACATGATCATATGTCAGATGAGAAGGGAGATAATGCAGAAGAACGAATGAGTCAGGCGCGGCAGATTATTGCCAGTCAGCTGCCGGAATTATTGTCCAAGTGGGTGCCGATTGTGGGTAGGGAACCTAGCTCGATTACGCTCAGGCAGATGAAGACGCGCTGGGGCTCTTGTACTCCAGTTACGGGAAGGATTCGGCTCAATGTAGAGCTGGCTTGGTTGGAGCCACAGCTTTTGGAATATGTGCTCGTTCATGAATTGACTCATCTTCGCGCTTCAGGGCACGGTCCACTCTTTCAGCACCTTATGAGCTCATACCTGCCACAGTGGAAAAGCCTACGTAAGCAGTTAAATCAACATGTAATTGTGTGAGTAGGTTCCGAGTGTGAAT
Source organism: Bombiscardovia coagulans (assembly GCF_002259585.1). GTDB lineage: Bacteria > Actinomycetota > Actinomycetes > Actinomycetales > Bifidobacteriaceae > Bombiscardovia > Bombiscardovia coagulans. Next base: position 47,538 of record NZ_MWWS01000006.1, on the reverse strand, counting down.
AACTATGTGAATATATTTTCCTTCAACCACATTTGCTTCAAAGTCTTTCCATAAGCTGTAAGTGCGGGTATCTTGGCAAGTAGGCGGTCACTCTCAGAGTAGTGGGTGTTACGCGGGTAGACTGTCAATACGATAGAAAGGTGGTACGGGACCGTGAGTACAGAAGCAGGAATGTCTCAGAAGAGGCTTGCAGTTGTGACAGGTGCATCCAGCGGTATTGGGGCAGCTTCGGCCAAGGCATTGGTGGAGGCGGGCTGGGAGGTTGTGGGTCTTGCCCGTAGAAGAGAGAAACTCGAGGCGCTCGCCGATGAGTTAGGTCAGGCCTTTTCTTATCAGGTGTGCGATATAACTGATGAAGATTCTACTCAAATTGCAGTGGAGGCTATCGTAAGCAAGGGGCCAGTTAAGGCATTAGTGAACTGTGCAGGTGGGGCGATTGGGAAGTCGCCAGTGGCAGCTTCAAAGATAGAAGACTGGCGGGCCATGTATGAGCTAAATGTTTTGGGGACTCTTCGTATTACACAAAAGCTGTTGCCTTCTTTACAAGAGTCTGAAGGTAGTGTCTTAGTTATATCCTCCACTGCGGGCATTGAACCTTATGAAGGTGGTGGCGGATACTGCGCCTCTAAATCGGCAGAAAGGGTTATGGCTCGCATTTTGCGATTGGAGCTCATCGGTGAGCCAGTAAGGGTAATTGATATTGCGCCTGGTATGGTCCATACTGATGAGTTTGCTCTTAAACGTTTTGACGGTGACCAGTCCAAGGCGCAAGCAGTCTATGCAGGAGTGCCTAATCCTTTGACCGCTGAAGACATCGCTGACTGTGTCCAGTGGGCTCTAGGCCAACCGGACACCGTAGATATTGATCAAATCGTTGTCCGTCCTCGGGCTGAAGGTTCCTACACTAAGGTGTACCGCAAGTAGCAATCGTTGTTCCGGGTGCATGAGAGCAGCGCACTCTCAGCAGTGTTAGAGGGTGAACGGCCCAGTGCACCCGCTGTGAATCTGGGGAATTCACGAGTAGAGGATGCGAAATTGAGAAAGCTCATAAAATGCGTCTAACAGGTATGCAGGTTACACGCAGAGGGCTGGCTCAGTTCACGGAAAAGGTATACCAGTGAAAACTTGCTGCCGAGCAAGAAGGTAAGTTCTTTCTGCTGGTTTGATGAGCCAACAGCGGCAACGGAAGCAGTTTTGTGAGTAACTATGCTCAAGATGGACTGTGGGCAGAGATATACGAACGTAATTTATTCATCATGTCCCCGTGGTGTTCCAGTGAGAATGCAGTTTCGGGGTCTGACCAATAGTGGTCCTCGTAGAGCCAAACAGGCAGAGGCTTTCGTTCTGGAGGCTCCCAAGTATACCGAGGATAGACATGTGCATGAAGGTAGTTGTCGGTGTTGCCGAGGATGTCGTAATTAATGCGATCAGGTTGACAAACGGATAAGATTGCGTCGCCTAAGATGGACATGTCGAGTAAAAAATCAGATCGTTCGTTCATGCTTAAATCATTAAGAGAATCAGTCTGGTGTTCTGGTAAAAGAATGCACCAACCGGGTAAAAATTGCATATCACCCAGTACAGCGAAACCGCTCTTCATACGGGCTATAACAGTAGGATTAGTTCCTTGGCGGGCCGACTCAATGCGGTCACTCTTCCAGTCTTCACTCATAGTTGTTCATGCTCCTTCAGCACAGTGGAAGCAAAGCGGTCGTGGCACTGTGTGCGTGGTGACCGCTTTGCAGAAACTGCATAAATCAGATGAGATGGCTTCTCATAAACCATTGGAAGTGCTCAAGTTCTTGGACATGATCTTGAACAATGTTAGATGAAACAATATCTACGTCGTCGAGCTGTTTGATTGCTTCACGGTCGGCTTTGATGAAGTCGGTATAGTAATCATTGAGGGCCTTGAGATAGTCAAGAGCTTCTTGACGTCCGGCAATATCGAAGCTGTTGTGCGTGCGGTTCTTGATAATATCGTCGGGGCGTCCGTCAGCTTGGCCACCGAGCGTGGCTATGCGTTCAGCTGTTTCATCGGCCATTGCAAGTACTGCATCGACTTCGGGATCCATCATCTCATGAATACCGATAAAGTTCTTGCCTTTCATATTCCAATGGGCGTGCTTTAAAATAAGCGCGCATTCTTGTTCGTTGCTTAAACGGCTTTGTAAAATCTCAATAGCCTTTTTGCTGGAAGTCTCGTCGAGTCCGGGAACTGTGAATTCTAATGCCATAATTGCTCCTTCATTGGCTGTCTGCCGGATAGATTCCGGTCTAGCGCTGCATCTGGCAGGGGGCCAGTCGTTATAAGACTATGCCTTACATTCAAGAGTAGAACTCTCCGGCAGGAAGTCAACTTGAGACCAACATGTGGATTCGCGTGAGCGTTTTTAGCTAGTGACTTGTTCGTTGTCGCGCTTGCGAACCTCAATGGTTTCGATACGTCTGCCATCCACTTGGGTGACGACCATGTCGTAGCCATCGTCTGAGTGCAACACCTCGCCAACTTCGCCCAGCTTGCCAGTGTGTGCTAGGAAGTAACCCGCCACGGTCTCATAGGGACCATCTTCGAGTTCAATGCCAGTTACGTCAGCAAAATCTTCAATGGTCATGCCTCCTTCGACAGTGGCTACTCCATCGACAAAAGCTGTACGGTCGGGCCTTGCACCGCCTTTTTCTTCAGGTAAGTCGTACTCGTCACGTATGTCACCAACAAGTTCCTCGGTCATGTCTTCCAAGGTCACAATGCCATCCGTGCCGCCGTATTCATCGATAACGACTGCTAGGTGAATGCCGCGTTTGCGTAAAGTTTCAAGACTTGGTAGGAGCCTCGAGGTGCCAGGAAGAGAAATGCCTGGTCTCGTTACATCGGCTACGGTCTGAGCCGTGGGGTCGCGCACGTCAAGCAAATCACGGACGTGCACAAATCCCAAGACGTCGTCAAAGTCGCGACCGGTCACTGGATATCTGGAGTAAGGCTCCTTGCGAACAAAATCAGCTGCCTTCTCCAGCGTCATGTCTCCACTAATGAAGACCACGTCAGCTCGTGGCCTCATGACCTCTGCCACACTGGTTTCAGAGGCGTCAAAAACGTCGCCTAGAATCATGCGTTCATCTTTGCTTAAATTGGTATTAGATGATACTAGAACTCGCAGTTCATCATCGCTTACTTCGGTGTCAGTCTGCTGAGGATCGAATCCTAATAGTCGGACTAAACCATTGGTATTTTTAGCAATAAGCCATATGAGAGGCTTGCAAATAGTCGAGAAAACATCGATGGCAGGCACCACAGCACGAGCTATCTGTTCAGTGCGTTGCATGGCAATTCGTTTGGGGACAAGCTCAGAAATCACAATCGAAAAATAAGAAATAATCAGTGTCAATACGATAGTCGTTAACGTAGAAGCCAGGCTATTGGGAAGACCCCATGAGATGACAAGAGGGACTACAGAAGGGGCGATAGATGATGCCCCGAAAGAGGCTGACAAGAAGCCAGAAAGGGTGACTCCTATTTGGACGGTTGACAGGAAGGTATTGGGGTCTCGAGCGATTTTGGCTACGCGAGCCCCTCGAGCGTCCTCTTGTTCCATTTGATCAAGTTGGGAACTGCGAAGTGACACCAGCGCTAATTCAGTGCCAGAAAAGACTGACCCAATCACTAAAAAGATAAAAACCAGCAGAATATTAAGCCAAAGCTCCATACCACTAATTTACGGTACATCTGCGATAAACGCAGGAAATGGACTATGCCTATGTGCGTTATAGAAAGGTCAGAGACTCAAAACTCGCACTTTACTATCTGTAGTTGCGAGTTATCAGTCGCTCATTGTGTCGCAAAGGCACATAAATCGCAACAGATAGTGATGTGCCCATGTTTGACCACAGTATTCGGTAGTTCTCGTGATAGCTACTCGATATTCCTACACTCGCTAATATGAAACACAATAAACGAGTAGATGCTCTGGTAAGGCAAGCCGAAAGCCAGGGTCGCTGCTGTTTTGGAAGCAATAATGCCGAGTATAAGGCTCTGCACAGGAGGCTGCGCGTAGGTGAGTTGGTAAGTCCATACCCTAACCTCTATGCACGTTCTGCTTATTGGGTGACGCTCGATCCAAGCCGGCAAACAGTCCAGGTTGCTAAAGCCTTAGGGCTGCAACACAAAAACTGGGTATTTGCTGGTCCTACAGCCGCGGCCATATGGGGTTTGGAACACGAATGGAGTATTCATCATAAGCGCATACATATTGCTAGAAAGTACGGGCAGGGTGCGGGTAGTAAAACGTCTTGCAAGCAGCTCAAATATGTACGGATGAAGGAGGTATCTGCCTGCCGAGTAAGCAACTTGAGGGTAACTAATCCGGCGCGCACATTGGTGGACTGTGGGCGAATGTATACCTTTGAAGAAGTGCTACCGATGTTTGATTCAGCTCTTCGAAAGCGACTCACGACAGCAGCAAAGGTAGAGCTTGAGTGTTGCACAGTGCGCAAGGGTCGTCACACAATACTTCGATTGCTCTTTTATGCCAATCCATTAAGTGAGAACGGGGGTGAGTCGGCTTGCAGGGCAGCAATTATAGAAGCGGGATTCCAGGTGCCACAGCTTCAGTGTGAGTTTCGAGATCCGTTGGATAGGAGCAAGGTGGTGCGCGTCGATTTTGCCTGGTTTTTAACGGATGGGCGCACTGTAGTTTTGGAGTTTGATGGCACAGGTAAATATGTGAGTCCACACATGGTTGGAGGACGCAGCATTCGCCAAGTAGTGGCCGATGAGCGTGAGCGTGAAAAGCTACTTTATCGGGCAGGAGTTAGTGGGATTGTGCGGATTAATTACGAGCAACTGCGCTTGCGAAAGCCCCTGTTGGCTGCACTGAGACAGATTCGAATTCCACAGAGGGTAGGTTCATAGTGAGAGTATATTCGCAAAAATATGAGCCTAGCCTTTGGTCGGTTGCGCACGAAGGTTCTGGAAGACTGTACTCATCTGACGGACTGACTGGGAGTTGGATTGTGGGCTTATAGTCACTTGTTGGCGTTACAACCGCAGGATTGGCGGATGACGAGTTTGGCTTCCACGAGTTGGACGTCCGGTGTTGTTTCTGGTTCGAGGGCTGCCTGCATGGCTTTTTGGGCAATGTCGTGTGCATTTTGCTGCATGGTGGTCAGTTGGGGCCATGTGTAGAGAGAGTCGACGGTTCCGTCAAAAGAAACGATGGCAACATCCTTGCTAACATGAAGTCCTCGTTCGTGGATAGCACGAAGTGCTCCCAAAGCTTCCAGATCTGAAGCAGCAAAAATTGCGGAAGGTGGAGTTGCTGAATTCAGAAGTTCGGTAGTGGCCTCATAGCCACCTTCCCGCGAATAAAAGGATTGGATTATCGGACCTGGGTGTAAATTAGCGTCAAGATGGGCGTCATACCAACCTTGAACTCTCTTGTCGATAGAGTTTTTGGGAGAACCGCCGAAGAGCATGGCAACCGAACGATGTCCATGAGAGATAAGGTGCCCTACGGCTTGGTATGCGGAGTCATAAAAGTCTGTAGAAACGCATTTAGCTCCTGAAATGGGGCGTGGTTGATCCATGAAGATGAAGTGGGCTTCATCAAGATGGGACATATTAAGCTGGGCGTAATCCCTTGTAGATGATAGGAAAATGGCATCTACGTTACGTTCTATTAGCTTTTGTATGGCCTTGCTTTCTGCCTTTTTGTCACTATGAACGTTCATATAAAAGAGGGAGTATCCGTGTGCTGCGGCTATGTTTTGAAGCTCCTCATAGATGCCTGCACTAAAGGGGTTGGAAAAATCAGGGACTATAACACCCAACATTTTAGAGAAACCAGTACGTAGTGCTCGTGCGGTGGAATTTGGATGGTAATTTAGAAGTTGAGCTGCTTTTTTGACTCTTTCGGCAGTGTCTGGAGAAACATTGCGCGGCCCGTTGTTGAAAACATAGCTAACTACAGCTGTTGAGACATTGGCTAGACGGGCCACGTCTGCCCTCGTAGCCCGCTTCCGGGGTGAGGTTTCGGTGAACTTGCCTTCTGTCATACATGTCCTGTCTCTCAACTTGAAACACTGTTCTTTAATAATACCTTTTTTATTCTATCTACACGGGTAGATTCTCTTTAATTCTCACTGTTTTATTTTTCTGTAGTGTGATTTAATGTACAATTCCAGGAATCACTTGTGTGATAAATGAATGTTCGATATAGATTGTATGTAGCTTTCGTTTGGATAAGAACTGCTTGACATAGTTTGGAGCGAAACTAATTTTGATAATAGTATCTACACGTGTATACTCGATTCTTATCGAAGGTAGTTAGACAATAGTTCAATGCTGAGCCTGATTGCCACAGTAGGAAAATATCTACGAAGGAGTAGTTAATGAAACGAATTCGATATGTAGCCGCAGCCCTGTGTGGTGTTCTTGCGCTAGGATCTTTAACGGCATGTGGTTCTTCCTCGGGAAGTAAAAAAACTGTTGAATTTATGACCATGCAATCTATTGGCACTCCTCAGTTGAAAGCCTTAGAAACCATTACTAAAAAGTTCGAATCAAAGAATCCTGACATACAAATTAAACTGGTGCCAGGAACCAATACCAACGAGAATGACATAAAAGTACGTCTCGCTGGCCACAATCCTCCTGATATTTGGAACACCCATGGGTGGTCTCGTGATCGCTATGCTAACTTCCTGGAGCCACTTGAAAATCGTTCCTGGGCTAAGAGGATGAAGCCCTTGGGCGATGATGTGTTTAAAACCAAAGATGGCAAGTTCTATGCTTTGCCTGCCGACATTCAGGTTTCTGGAATCATGTACAACGAGACAGTACTGACACAAGCAGGAATTGATCCGAAAGCAATTAACTCTTGGGATGCTTTCAAACAAGCATGTGAGAAGCTTAAGAGCAAGGGGATAACTCCAATCGTCTCCAGTCCTAAAGACCCGGGGCCAAATGGCGATTTAGCTGACTACATTTTACCTGGAGTCTATAACGAGGCGCAGCTTTCTTCTCTCAAACGAGGTACATTTGACACCAAAGTTTATGAAGCTTACACCAGCCTGATTAGCCAATGGTCTAAAGATGGTTATTTCAACGTGGATTACACCTCAGCAACCCTAGATGATGTCGCGAGACTCATGGCATCGGATAAGGCTGGTTTCTACTTCCGATCTAATGGTAATGCCCAGTTGATTGCATCCTATAATCCAAACGTCAAGTTGGGTTTGATGCCCATTCCATCAAACACTGGTGATCCTTACTTCTCAACGGGAGAAGACATGGCCTTTGGAGTATCTAAGACCAGCAAGGTGAAAGATGCTGCTCTCAAGTACATCGATTTTATGGCTGAACCCGAAAATATGCAGGAGTTGGTCAACATACTCATGAATGACTCAGCTCTTACAGGTGTTACATCGGCGCTCGGGCAATTTGAACCCTCGTATAACTATTGGGTTAATGAGCGCAAAACCAAGACGGTGCCCTTCTTTGATCGAATCTACCTACCCAATGGCATGTATAACACTTTGGCTAAATCGACTGATGGTTTGATCACAGGGCAGCTTAATCCTCAAAGTGCTGCAGACCAGGTTAAGACTTCCTTCGAAAGTCTCAAAAATCAGAAATCTTCCTGACATGCAAACTAGGTCCGTTAGTTTGTATGCACAAAATGTGTCTTATCGATTGGGGAAAGCTGAGTAGTCAATCATGAAAGATGACGAAAGAACAACAAGTCCCTCGCCTTCTGCTGTGTCACAGGGGAATATTGGCACGGTGGAAGAAGAGCGAAGGTTGGGTGACCATCGCCAGGCAGGCAATAAGGTTCGCCCCCATAGCTCACTCAAGGGAGCCTCGGTTAATCTGTTTTATATACCTGCCCTCGTGGTGCTGGTTGTGTTCATTATTTACCCCCTCATCTCTGGTATCGGTCTCTCTTTCACCAATTGGGATGGGTACAATGAGGCTAAATCATTCGTGGGTCTGGCTAACTACAAGCAGATGCTCACAGATGCGAATTTTAAGCAGATTGTGGTCAATACGTTCATTTATGGCATTGGTAGCACAGTCATTCAGCAGATTTTAGGCCTAGCTTTGGCCTTGCTGCTGAATGCCAAGATTAAAGGGCGCACTCTCATGAGGGCAATTATCTACCTGCCCGCTTTAGTTGCTCCTGTGATTATGGGTATCATGTACTACTTTGTATTCCAATATCAGCAAGGAGCGCTCAATGCACTGCTTGCAGCGGTTGGTATGAGCAAAGTTGCGTGGTTTAACAATGCTGGATTTTCAGTAGCCATCATCGTTATCGTTAACTCCATACAGTTTGTAGGTGTCTCGATGATTATCTACTTGGCTGGCTTGCAAACTATGGACCAGGAAGTAGTAGAGGCGGCTGAGGTGGATGGGGCTTCAGGTTGGAAGAAATTCTGGAACATCACCCTTCCTATGCTAGCCCCATCGTTCACTACCAGTGTGGTACTCAATCTTATCGGTGGCCTAAAGCTATACGACATGGTGAAAGTGCTTACAGGTGGTGGACCTGGTTACTCTACGAATTCCATCTCTACCTACATCGGTACGGTCTATTTTGACAATCAGGCAGCTGGCTATGCCTCAGCTATAGGTGTTTTCCTTTTCTTCCTGATTGCAATTGTTACCTGGCTGGTCAACAAAGGCTTGGCGAAGTTGGATTGGGAGGCCTGATATGTCGAGTTCATCGATGAGCGTCAACAAGACCGAACGCGATTACAAGCGTGGTCGCTGGGCTATGTATCTCTTCTTGGTCATTGTCTGCCTAGTGCAGCTGTTGCCCTTCTATTTTGCTATTACAACTTCGTTTAAGCCTGCGGACGATATGTCGTCTGTTGTAACCTTGCGGACCCATGACCTGGCTTGGTCTAATTGGTTGCAGGCAGTCAACGAGGGTGGTATTCCTCGCTCAATTATCAACAGTGTCATTATTACCGTCGGTACTACCTTCTTGGTTTGTACCCTTGGTGCAGCGGCAGCTTATCCACTAGCCCGCCGCCAGACTAGGTGCAACAAGTGGGTATCATCCTTCATGTTGTCGATGATGATGATTCCGCCGTTAAGTATTTTGGTTCCTCTGTATTCGTTCTTAGTAAACATTAATGGGGTTAATAATTACTGGGGTATTATTTTGGTTTTAACCGCCACAAACTTACCGTTAGCTGTCTTCTTATACACAGCCTTCATCCGTTCAATTCCACCTGCTATTGATGAAGCCGGTTCATTGGATGGTGCCAATAAACTGACAGTATTTGTTCGCCTTATATTGCCTATGCTGAAACCGGTGACGGCAACGGTGGTTATCATGACAGGGTCGACAGTCTGGAACGATTACGCTTTGTCTAGTTACATCCTGACCGATCCGCAGGCCCAAACTATAGCTCCCCGAGTGGCCTCATTCTTCTCGGCGAATACTAACAATTTAGGAATAGCTGCAGCCGCTTCACTCATGGCAGCAGCGCCAATTGTTATTGCTTATATGTTCCTCCAGCGTTACTTCATAGCGGGCATGATCGCAGGATCGGTTAAGTAGGAGTCATTAAAACAGAATGCATGGCTTAGCGTAGCTGTGCCAAAGGAAGGATTTCACATGTTGTTCCCATCCGCATCAACTACTGCGAAACAACAGACCCGTCTGATGTTGTCAGAGGCTAAAGCTGGCGACGATTTACCTCAGGTATGCTCGCTGTGGGCTAGTACAGATGGAATGTCTCCTGTGAGTGGCCCAGCTCAGAAGATAGGGCGTACTCCGCTGCTGACAGAGCATTCGCAAGATGTATATATACATCCCGGAATTGAGGGGCAGCGAATACTGCCGCACCCTAACGGCATTTCTACAGGTCAGGATTGGTCACCCCGCTTTATACTTGATCGCGATCCTGAGTGTAGCGAGCAGAAGCTATGCATGTCTGCCAAGGATGAGGACTGTGGTTTAGAGGTAACCACGTGTATCGAAACGTTAGCCGGTGGTTCCTTGCGTATCCGGCATACAGTACGAAACATTGCTCCAGGTTCATACTTGCTGCAAGGTCTCAAGGTGCGCATACCGTTAGCTGACAATCAGACAGAAATTCTGGATTTTGCCGGCCGTCATGAAAAGGAGCGCCAGCCTCAGCGTCACGATGTACACGATGGTGCTTGGGTTAGGGAATTCCGTTGGGGGCGTACTGGTTTTGAGGGGCCTGTCATTATGGTGGGAACTCCCGGTTTTAACTTCCACCAGGGCCAAGTAGTGTGTGTGCAGCCAGCTTGGAGTGGCAATACTGTGCTGTCAGTTGATCGTAACAGTGCAACTGCTGCGGGAATTAGTGCTGGCGAGCTGCTCTTGCCCGGTGAAGTGGTACTGGAAGAAGGGCAGGAGTACAAGAGTCCTTGGGTCCTTGTGACAGCTTCTAATGCTGGTATGGACCCCATCATGCACAGTCTTCACAGCTGGGAGCGAACACTTCCCGCGCATCCGAAGAGTCAGCCCGTTACCTTGAACGTTTGGGAAGCAGTCATGTTTGACCATGACCTAGATAAGTTGCAAGATATAGCCGATAGGGCTGCGCGTATTGGTGTTGAGCGTTATGTGTTGGACGACGGTTGGTTCCACCTACGTCGAGACGATACAGCTGGCTTGGGTGACTGGTGGGTAGATAAGGAGGTATGGCCTCAAGGTCTGACCCCATTAGTGGATTATGTGCATGACAAGGGCATGCAGTTTGGCTTATGGTTTGAGCCAGAGATGATTAACCCTGACTCTGATACTTACCGACAGCACCCTGATTGGGCCATGCGTGCTCGCCAAGAAAACCCGCTACTTCAGCGCAACCAGCTGGTTTTAGATTTGACGAATCCTGAGGCTTTCGAATACGTCTATCAGAAGGTGAGTGCTGTCCTAGAAGAACATCAGATTGATTATGTGAAATGGGATCACAATCGTGACCTCCTGGAAGCTGGTTCAGATTTACATGGTCGGTCGCCGGCTGTCCATCAGCAAACCTTGGCGTATTACCGGCTTTTGGATCGTTTACGTGAGCGCTTCCCCCATGTGGCATGGGAGTCATGTGCCTCTGGCGGTGGACGCATCGATATGTCCGTTATTGAGCATGTGAGCCGTTTTTGGAATTCAGATATGACAGATGCTTTGAGTCGGCAGCTCATTCAACCCTGGACCATGCAAACGGTAGCTCCTGAGTATATTGGTGCCCATATCTCCCAGCCGTGCTCCCAACAGACTCATCGTTCGTACAGCTTAGATTTTAGGGCTGCCACTGCCGTCTTTTATTCGTTCGGTATCGAGTGGGATATTCGTGATGCTTCTGACGCTGATTTGGAACGTTTAGGGGCTTGGGTTGCCTGGTACAAGGAGCATCGTGATTTTCTGCATTCAGGTGATGTTGTTCGCTTAGATACAGCAGATGAGGCAGTGCTTGCTCAAGGTGTACTTGCGCAAGACGGTAGCAGGGCTATCATCGCCCATATTCAGTACGAAGAGTCAAGCAGTAATCGCGGAATCTTCCTTCGTATACCAGGTCTAGATCCCACTGCTCAGTACAAGCTGACATGGACCAGTCCTATCCAACCAGAGGCGACCCTAGAAACATTCGATGTTCTAGGCCCTCTTGGTCAGGAGCATGTGTCGGGTGAATATCTTGCTCAGGTGGGCTTCCGTATGCCTCGCTGCAGGCCAGAAACAGCAAGAATTGTTGACATAGAACGCGTGTAGTGTCCTCTTGGCATGGCTCAACGTGAGAGATGTTAGCCGCTTGCTCTGGTGACTTTTTCTGCGGTGGTGTGGTGATGCAGGAACGACTGCCAAGTGTTGACTTGAGTATGTATCACCGCTTAGTTGTGAAGAGGCAGTTTAGTAGGCCATACCCATAGCTGAACGGACCTGATTCAGGGTCTCCTCAGCTATAGCGTTGGCGCGCTTGTTGCCGTCTTCGAGGATGTCTCTCACGGTATCCATATCTTGAGCTAACTCGGCCCTACGTTCACGGTGAGGTGCTAGGAATTCATTGACTGAGCTGATGACATACTGTTTCAAGGCACCTGCGCCCGAGTCGCCAATCTCATTGGCAATCTCTGCCGGATCGCGTCCCGTGACAAGTCCTGCTGTAGTGAGTAGGGCAGAGACCTGTGGGCGAGCTACCGGGTCAAAGGTGATGCGGCGCTCAGAGTCTGTCGGACTCTTTTTAATTAACTTGGCAGTTTCCTCAGCGGTAGATCCCAGCATAATAGAATTGCCATAGGATTTGCTCATTTTGCGGCCGTCTAAGCCTGGTATTTCGGGTGCTTCAGAAAGAATGGCAGCAGGTTCTGGGAACACGGGATTGTTGCGGGCATAGCGTTCGTTGAATCGACGGGCGATAGTGCGAGTGAGTTCCACGTGTGGCAGGTTATCCTTCCCGATAGGAACGACGTTAGCCTTACAGAAGAGGATGTCACAGGCTTGGTGAACTGGATAGGTGAGCAGTAGGCCTGTGAGTGCATGCCCCGAGGCTTCCATCTCAGATTTGACTGTTGGATTTCTGTGGAGCTCTGCTTCTGTGACTAATGAGAGGAAGGGAAGCATGAGTTGGTTTTCTGCGGGGACAGATGAATGAGTGAAAATCATGGTTCGTTTCGGGTCAATGCCGGCCGCCAAATAATCTAGAACCATGTTGAGTACGTTGTCGGTGATGTGATCAGTGGTATCACGATCGGTGATGACCTGGTAGTCGGCAACTACAATATTGGTGTGTACGCCTCTGTTTTGCAGTTCGACTCGACTTTTGATGGACCCAAAGTAGTGACCTAAGTGCAAGCGTCCTGTGGGTCTGTCTCCAGTAAGCATAGTAAAGGTATCAGGCTGAGCATCCAGTTTTTCCTGTACAGCATCTGAGCGTTTCTTCGCTGCTAGGAAGCTGGCGCTTACCTCATTGCCTGCTGCTGTAACTTGCTGCTCGCTGCCCATGACTGCTGCTTTCCTTGTTCGGCTCCTCGAAAAAAGTGAGGTGAAACTTGTCACTAAATATTGCTTTTATCGTAAAAGTTCGAGCCGACAAGCGAGTAAGTGGTAATCTCGAAAGTAATGCACATATAAGAACACGTTGCTCAAGAGCACAAACTGGCGAAGGGGGTCGGATGGGCCGCGGACGTCAGAAGGCTAAGCAGACAAAAATAGCCCGTAAGCTCAAATATCTGACAACTGATACTGACTACAATCAGCTCCAGAAGGAGTTGGCTAGTCGGGGATCTGTTGGGAATCAGGCTGATTCATTTGAAGTAGCAGAGGAACAGCTTGATGCCAAGGAGAGCTTGGGGTCTGAGCATTCGGACATTGATCCGATTACTGCTGAGAAGCATTCAGCTAAGCCTTCAGTAGACGATGACTTAGACGATTACGCACGTTGGGCCGCTGAGGCGGCTGCAAAGGCTACTTCAGGTGAGATGCCGGTGGTAAAGCCTCGGCGTAAGCCGATACCGATTCCAGTGCCTGCTGCCCTCAAGCACAGGCACTCTGCGAGTGTAACGCCTAAGACACCTGTAAGTAAAAAACAATCGGAAGAGGTTGCCTCTGCAACTGGGGGGCAAACTGCTGAGAGTAAAACTGAGAAGAAAACTTCAACGGTCAAAACCTCTACTACAAAGGCTTCAAGTGCCTCAAAAAGTACTAGCAAGTCAACTGCTAAAAAGCCGGCGGCTGCTAAGAAAAAGACAGTAGCTACTAAGGCTACAAAACCTGCCAAGGCAACCAAGGCGGCTGAAGGTAAATAGCCTAAGAATTAGCCTAGTTATGTAAAAAGGCAGGAACTTGGCGCACAAGCTGATATCAGTGCTGCCGTGTTCCTGTCTTTTATATGAGGTTTTACACCAAAGGTAGGAGCTCAGAAAGGTCATCGCGCTCACCAACGGCGGATATGCGCCCAACTTCTTTTTCTTCTCTCCAACTCGTGATGCCAGTGGCCATACGCAGCCAAACATCTGGTTCTAGTTCAATGACGTCAGGTGGAGTCAAGTTATGAGGATCGGAAGCTGGGCCTTCCAAAATTTTTACGGCAGCCCAAGGTGACACGCGTACCTCTACACCCTGCCCAGGAGCTTTTATTTCCAGCATGTGGAGCGAGTATCTGATTGCCATAGCTATCTGCTGACGAGGTAAGTCTGGATTGATACTAAGCCGTTCTTCATCCTTGCTTGAAGTCATTTCCTGCGCCTTGGCTTTATCCCTCCATGCTAGGAAGTCACGGCGTCCCTCTGCAATGTCACTTTCACGTATAGCGCTCATGTTCTATGTCTTTTCTTAATTGACTTCTGCTAGATAGTAATAAAGCTCCGTGCAAAACCTATTTGGTTCATTGCACGGAGCTTCGTAGTTACCTGTCTGAAGGCCACCAGTACTGTGTCTTAGATTTCCTGGGCAACTGACTCAAAAGAGGAATCATTTCCTGCTGTAACTGCAGAATTCTGTTCTCCACTTTCTTCTTGTCCTGGCAGACCTAGATCAACTGGTGAAGAGGAGTTCTCCCATGGTTCTTCCCAGGGGTCATACTCGGGGTTCTGCTGCTTGTACACAAAGAGGGCCACGACAGCCGCTAGCAGAGTGCCGAAGAGCAGGGCAAAGAACTTCCAGCCGCTTGAAGATTTGTTCTCCATATTGCTTCCTTTCAACGAATCTCGCCGACTTCCCGCATAGTCGGTTCTCCTATTCTCTAAGTGTAGTAGACACATTGTGGTGGTTGCGTGTGTCTTCTAGTGATTTTTAGTGTTTTATCATCATATTGATGACTTCGTGTTGTTAGGTTGAATCATTTTGCTGCCATTGAAGGCAAGCAAGCTATGGATGAAATCAGTCTGGGGAGACCAAGTAGGATGGGAGCATGACTTACCAAGGCTCTCTTTTAGCGCATGATACTCGGTCTTTCCAGAGTGGGGCTGCTAGCCGTTTGAGAAGAGCGCTCAAGTATTACTGGGGCAGAGAACAGTACAATCCAACACCGGAGTATGGGCAGACTACCAATGGATCTCCGTATTACCCCTATGGTGCACCCGAGCAACCGATGTCAAGCAGTCCTCAGCCTAATAGACAGATGAGTAGGATCAGGTCTCGGTTGCGTTTGTATTGGCTCAATGATGGTCCGGTAATAACCACCATTATTACAGTTCTTTGTGTGATGGTTTGGCTTTTAGAGCTCTATGGTTATTACCTGAATCCCAGCTTTTATGAATCCTTGCTGAATAATGGCGCTTTTATCCCCCTTTTGGTCGGACACAAGCCTTGGATGTATATCACGTCTATGTTCTTGCACGCCACAAATGTGACTCATATTCTCTTTAATATGTTGACGTTGTGGACAGTCGGTCCTGTATTGGAACGGATGATGGGGCATTGGCGTTATCTAACGCTGTATCTATTGAGCGGTGTTGGTGGGGGTGCAGGCTTGTTGGTATCGGCGGTGATCCGTCCAGCAGATTGGCTGGTCTCCGCAGTAGGAGCCTCCGGCGCTATTTTTGGTCTTTTTGGCGCTGTTTTGGTGGTATACAAGCGCTCAGGAACTGACATACGGTCTTTATTGGTCTTTGTGGGTATCAACTTAGCTATGCCGCTCTTTGTACCAGGAATTGCCTGGCAAGATCATGTTGGTGGATTTATCGTCGGTGTGTTCTTTACTCTACTGCTGAATTCAAGAGCAAGATTCTTACGGGGGAAAAGTTTAAACACCAGAATGTGGATAAGTGGACTACTTGTTCTGTTTCTGTTGATTGCGGTGAGCCTGCTCTGCTGCGGGTATCGTCCTACAAATGGCATAATGATGCCGTTTTAAAAGGTTATAGCTGCTCACTTGCATCCATGGAATTACACACTTGTAATCTATCCACAAGTGTGAGTAAAGGTGTGGATAAGTGGAGGATAAGAGGTGGATAACGGTGGATAAGTAGGACATTACCTCCCAAAAGAGCTGACAAGGGTCTCAGATATCCACATACTGGCTAGAGGATTATTGAATATGCCATGGGTTAGCCGGTACTTATCTACAAACAACTGATACTCATTCATATATACTCAAACGGGCCTCACAAAAGTGAAGCCCGTTGTTAATTCGTTACTGTATCACAGTGGAAGAAGTATGAAACTCAATAGTCTCTATCGCCACCACATAGTCATCAGGAAGCCAACCAGCAAAATACCGAAGCCAACTAACAAATTCCACTGGCCAATGTGTGGAATGGGGAAACTTGTGTGCCCCATGGTGGCAGCCAGATAATATACAACAATCCATATCAGTCCGAGGATCATCAAGGTGATGAAAAGAGGGACGAACCAGCGTGGATTAGCGCGAGTGCCCTTAATAGTTTCCTCAACTCGTTTGGTGTTTTCTTCCTGTCGTTGCACAAGGCGCCGCATTTGCGGGGTCATGTGTTTGGTATCTACTTTCTGATTAAGTACAGCCTCGATTTTATCCATCGAAATGCCATATTCATCATCAGCATCTGTCTGCGTCTCAGTTGTCTGTGACTCCCCAGCCTCAGAAGCGCTTTCCTTCGCTCCGCTGAGCTTACCGTTTTCAGATACGTCGTCATCGCGGTCTTCGCGCTCTGCCATGAGAATATTCTCCTTTAATAGCTTATAAAGACATAGTAGCGGTTACACTCTAAAGTAACTATATCGCAAGCGGGAGAAGGGAGCTGCATGGCCGGGGAAAAGCCAAATGGGAATGACGGGCAGAAAGCCAAGCCACATGCCAAGCATGGTATGCATCATTCTGCCCTAGGAACGCTGAGCGTGGCACTCATTCTTGCACTCGTTGGGTATATGTTGGCTATTAATGTACGAGTGAACCGCACTGTAACGTCTACCTCCGATACGACCGGCCTTGTAGAGGAGCGAGAGAACAAGGTGGGCGATTTGCGGCATGAGATCAACCAAATGAGCGCTCAAATTGATTCGCTCAAAAACTTTACTAATAGCAAAGATGTATCGCAGATTAGTGAAGAAGCAGGTTCTGGAACAGTGTTGAAGGCTGTACGGGGACCAGGAGTGACTGTGACGCTCAATGATTCGCCCCTCTGGCAGCAAAAAGTGGATGCGACAGGTTCAGCTGTCAATATTAACGACTACGTCATCCACCAACAAGATGTTGAAAGCGTAGTGAACGCTTTGTGGGCGGGCGGCGCTGAGTCCATGCAGATTCAAGACCAGCGTGTACTTCCAACAACTGCTGTACGTTGTGTTGGCAACGTGCTTCTGTTGCATGGGAAAAAGTATTCTCCACCCTTTACTATTGCAGCTATTGGGCCAGTCGATGCTATGGTTTCCTCTTTGGATGAGTCACCATCAGTGCGTATATACAAGGAGTATGTAGCCACACTGGGGTTAGGCTGGAAGTTGGAACGTTCCGATAAACTTGAGTTTCCGAAGGCGACGTCCATGCTACAGCCACTTCAATATGCAACCGTCGATGAGAAAGCACAACAATGAACGAGGAAACGTCAGAAACGAGTAAACACCGCTCATCTGTCACTCACCATAAGAAACAGCAGGGGTCTGTATCACGAGTGGCTGGTATTGTAGGCGAAATTTTGGCCACATTAGCAATCTTATGTGGACTCTATGTTGTTTGGCAGCTGTGGTGGACTGGTATCCAGTCGCAGCACACACAGTACGAGACACTGAAAGCTACGTCTTGGTCTGCACCTGCCTCTCCAACAGGGGGTAAAGAGAAGGTAGCACCCGAGCAAACCGGCCCTATGCCTGTTCAGCCGCAAAACGTAAAACGCGGCGATCTTGTCGCTCAGCTGTACATTCCCCGTTTTGGTGCTACATGGGAACGAAATGTCGTTGAAGGAACTTCTGCTGACTTACTGGCATATGGCGGTATCGGCCATTATTCACAAAGTCAGATGCCCGGGCAAACTGGCAATTTTGCGCTCGCAGGGCATAGAGCTGGGTATGGCGAACCGCTTTCAAATGTAGACAAATTACGTGAGGGTGATCCGATAGTGGTTCGTACTCAAGACTATTGGTATGTGTACCACTATACGAATAAAAAAATTGTGGATCCATCCGAAGTCAGTGTGATTGCACCGAACCCTGAACATCCCGAAGAGGAAGCAACAAAGGCAGCAATTACATTGACTACTTGTGAGCCTAAATATGCGACAGCTGCTCATAGGTGGATTAGCTGGGGGGATTTTGATTATTGGGCCAAAGTCTCTGATGGTATTCCTCGAGAACTAGCTGCTAACAATAATGGTGGTGTGACTTTTGAAAGTAAACGAAGCCCATCGCCGCTGGTAAAGTTTGGATCCCTACTGCCGGTTATGACTCTACTCTTACTGGCATATGTGGTTATTTACTTATCTGCTTTGCTTGCTTGGCGTTATCCTAAGCTGAAAGCTATTTCTGATGGACGTGAACCTCGGCCTTATCTCAGTATGTATGGCTGGTTGAGTCGCCATCAATCTGGTATTAAACCAGTGAGATGTGTTTTAATGGTCCTATTAGCGCTCGTGGTAGCTTGTGCCATGTTCGAGTGGGGCTTCCCCTGGATGGCTGCTCACGTTTCCTTTATGCGCAGTATTTCTAATTTCCCAACGGTATAAGGTATAACGTGATCGGGAAGGGACTTGCAGTAACGAGATAGCATTACTAAGTGAGGCGGCAGGCTGAAAATCTAGCCTGCTGTCTCACTGCTGAGTAACAATCGTGGGATACATTCAAGGTATATTTTTGCACGCTGCTTAGGCTAAGCTACCCTGATCCACGAATGATTGGACATCTGGTTGTAAGCGTGCATATTTTTCGACTGTACCCTCGAAATCTACGAAGTAGAGCTTATACCAGGTAAGGAAAGTGAAAATGTTCCATACCTGCCGGCGGCTGTCGGTATCTCCCCGATAGTTGGCATCCAGTAAGTTTACGATCTGCTCTTGGTTGAAGATATCACTAACCCATTCTTCCTGGAAGAGTTCCCGTACCTGCTTGTAGTAGCGCTCCTGCCGTAGCCAAGACTTAATAGGTACGGGGAAGCCCATTTTGGGCCGTTTTGCCCACTCATCAGGCAGATGACGACGGGCTGCTCTACGGAATATGTCTTTACTGTTGTGACGGTTGAAGAGCATAGAGGAAGGAATTGTACTAGCCATCTCTGCCACTTGACGGTCTAAATAGGGGACCCTCAATTCAAGAGAGTGTGCCATTGAAATCTTATCTGCCTTCTGCAAGATATCGTTGAGCATGAAATGGTGAAGATCAATATACTGCATCTGCTTCACATCTTCCGCGTCTTTGACTTTGGCAAAGTCTTCTTGATACAAGCTGTTGACCGTAGTATCGTTGCGGTACTTGGGCTGAAGCAGGTCATTGGCCTGGCGTGAGCTGAAGATGGTTGGCTGTGCCATGTCGTACGCGTAGGCCTGCCCGCAGTAATATTCTGCTGGATTGGCTGTATGCGTGTAGAGCTGAGTTCGTCCGGGGAAGTTGGGTAGTTTTGCTAGAACATGCCCAATGCTATGACGCAATCCTTTAGGCAACTTCCCCATGCTGTCAGCCAAGCTGCGAATAAAGCTATTTCTGGAGTGATCTCCGTAATTGACATAACCAGCGAAAAGCTCATCAGCACCTTCACCTGAAAGCACCACCGTCACCTTTTTACGGGCTAACTTGCACAAGTACCACAGGGGAACCACTGATGGGTTGGCGTCCGGCTCATCAAGGTGGTATTGCATCTCTGCGAAGTCACGGAAGGCTTCATCCGCATTCACTGTAGTCTTGTTGAAGTTGAGGCCCTCGTGGTCAGCAAGTGCTTGGGCAGGACCTACCTCATCAAAAGGACCTTCCTCGAAATTGACAGAAAATACTTCTTGCGGCCGTAAGAGCGAGGTGACATAGGAGGAGTCCACACCCTCGGAAAGGAAGGCACCTACTGGCACATCTGCTACGGTGTGCGCTTTTACTGATTCCTGAACTGTCTGGTCAATAACATCGATAGTCTCTTCTGGCGTACGATGGTAATCCACCTTGTAAGAGGCATCCCAATACTGATGAACTTGGAAGTCATCGTCTTGCAACTGGAACCAATGTCCTGCTGGGAAGCGGTATACGCCCTTAAAGAAGGTTTCTTTTAAGTCGTTGTACTGGTTCATTAGGAAGGGCTTTACAGCAGCTTCATTGAGCTCTGCTGTAAAGTTGGGTTCTTTGAAAAATGATTTAATCTCGGATCCAACAATGAACGCGGAACCTTTTCGGTAATAGTACAGAGGCTTGATACCGAAGAAATCTCGAGCACCAAGCAGGGCTTTCTTGTTGTCATCCCAGATAAGGAAGGCAAACATGCCTCGAACACGCTGTAAAAGGCCGTCCATGCCCCACTCTTCGTAACCATGGAGGAGTACTTCGGTGTCAGCTTCTGATTTGAAGGTATGACCAGCATCAAGTAGCTGACGGCGTAGGGGTTGGTAATTATAGATTTCACCGTTGAAGGTGATGACTATGGAACCATCCTCGTTAACAATGGGCTGCTTGCCTGACTTGAGATCAATGATAGAAAGTCGACGGAATCCAAGCGCTGCTTGGTCATTAACATAATAACCTGAACCCTCCTGATTCGGGCCCCGATGCTGGATCATCTTCATCATTGCCTGGATGGTGATGTCCTTATCGAGGACTTCGCGGTCACGAAAAGCGATAATGCCGCACATACCACCCTCCTCTCATAGCAAGTTAACTGTTGCAAAGCCATTGACTCATAGATATTAGAACAAGGTGATGAGAAGACGCTCTGGGCTGAGCAGGTCCGTGGGCTTGTACGGCCCACGGGTAGATCTACTAGTTTGCCCCTGAACTTGAACCTGATGATGTACCGGGCGAGGGACTTGAAGATGCTGTAGTAATAACAGTAACAGTTGATCCCTTATCAACATTGCCAGCCTTATCTACTGACATAACCACAGCTGTACTGTCAGATGACCCAGAGATTTTGATAGACAGTCCAGCAGCTTCGAGCTTCTGCCTGTATTCACCCAAAGTTGTCACACCAGATGTGAAGTAAGGCACGGGAATACCGCCATCCTTTGTGGTCAGTGTAATGGTATCGTTGTCTTTGTCGATTGGAGTGCCAGCCTTAGGATCTTGGCTGACGACCACTGACCTGTCGTCAGAAGGACCGTTAACCACAATCTTCTTCGCTCCGTTGAGCATGCTTCTAGCATCAGCTAGAGTTTTATTGCTCACATCTTTAAGCATCATTCCATCTGAGACAGTCAGGGTTATCATCGAACCTTGGGCGACAGAGCTACCGACTGCCGGTTCAGTGGAAATGACCGCATCTTTAGGAACGGTATCAGAATGGCTCTTTTGGATAGTGACGGTGAAACGCTGCAACATATTGCGGGCGTCATCCTGCCTTTTACCTGTTACGTCTGGAACCTTCGTCATGCCAGAGGAAATGTATACGAGGATGCTAGAACCTTTGGGGGCCGATTGACCTCCAGCAGGGTCTGTGCGGGTCACACGGTTCTTAGCTACGTCGGCGCTGTCCTCAATTGAGGCAGAGGGGCTCACTTTGAAGCCCGCTTTTTCTAAGGAAGCACGTGCTTCTGCCTGGCTTAGGTTCTTCACGTCCGGGATTCTAGTGGACTGAGGACCAGAGGAGAACCAGACAGTGACTGTAGAACCTTTCTTAGCTTTCACTCCGCCCTTAGGGCTCTGCTTAGTAAACGTGCCTTCAGGTTCTGCTGAGTCGGGATCTGATTTTTCTGCGTACTCGAAACCAGCGCTAGTGATTTTCTCCTTGGCCAGAAGCCTAGACATCTGCGTATTAATTTCAGGCACGGTAGCTGTATCGTATTTGTCTTTACCCAGATAAGCCCAGGCTCCAAGCCCCACTAGGATAAGAGCTAGGGCAGCTGCAATGGAGGAAATGATAATCTTCTTCTTGCGTTTCTTGGCATCTTGGGCGGCTTTTCGAGAACGGGCTTCATTGGCAGTCTGCGCTGCCGCTGCCGCTAGCTGGGGGTTCATATCACTAATAGGTGCAAAAGCCTGAGTTGCTGCAGTTGCATCGTCGATAGGTGAGAGGGTAGAGGTGGCTGCCTCCCGCTCTGCTGCTTTACGGGCTTTCATATTGGCGAGATCCGTTAGAGGATTAAAAGCGGCAGCGACCGGTGTGCCACCATTCATGAATGACATAATGTCATTCTTGAATTCAGAAGCTGTAGCATAACGATTCTGGCGGTCTTTCGCCATTGCCTTTGCGCAAATCGAATCCCACATCTTGGGAAGGCCCGGCACAATAGCGGATGGTGGAACAGCGACTTCTGAAACGTGCTGATAGGCAATAGCGACAGCTGAATCCCCATTAAAGGGTGGGTGCCCGGTCAACATTTCATAAAGTACACAACCAGCCGAGTAAAGGTCGGAACGCATGTCTACGTTTTCGCCGCGAGCCTGTTCTGGGGAAAGATACTGAGCAGTACCTACAACCCCTTGGGATTGAGTCATAGTGGCAGCAGAATCATCTAAGGCTCGAGCGATGCCAAAGTCCATGACTTTGACCATGCCTTGCTCAGAGATCATGATGTTTCCAGGTTTAATGTCCCGGTGAATAATGCCCATGTGGTGGGAATATTCTAAAGCATTCAGAACGCCTAACATCACCTGTTCGGCATCCTGCTGGCTTAGAGCACCATTGGCCTTGAGAATGGCGCGCAGAGTCTGTCCTTTGACATACTCCATTACCAGGTAGGGTACCCTCTCCTGATTGCCTGACTCATCGGATAAGACTTCTTCCCCTGAGTCATATATTGAGACAATGTTAGGGTTGTTGAGTTGTGCCACTGAGTGTGCTTCACGGCGGAAGCGGCTCAAAAAGATTTCGTCGTTGGTAAGGTCCGATCGCATGATCTTAACTGCAACGGTACGACCTAGACGAGTGTCGATCGCAGTATGAACCTCGGCCATGCCACCACGACCAATGAGCTGGCCAATCTCATAGCGTCCATTGGCCAAGGAAGCGGGTAGTGCAATGCTCATAGGGAATCCCCTCCGTTTGCTGTCCGAGGATTGTCGGTTACGATTCGTGCTCTTGAATTAAAACTTGTTATTAAGTCCGTTACAGCGTTGCTAGAGATATTCACAGGGTGGTAAACCATGGCTGGCTTGTTGGCAGGCAGAGACGACTTGTGGGGTAAGCTAACCACTAATCGTGGCAAAGGCCTACGTCTATCAAGTGACTGAGTGTCAGTCACTTGCCGGTTCAGGAGTCGTTGCTCAATTTTAGCGAGAGTGCTCGAAACAGCTAAGGCATCCTTGGGCCGGTCAAGTGGTTCTTTGGTAAGCATGCACATTACGAATTGGGCCAGCTGTGTGTCCACAGAGTCTGGAAGAGGCGGAACTGGATCGTTGACATGGGCAGCAGCAATGTCTACAGCTGTGGCACCGGTAAATGGTCTATGCCCGCAGAGTCCTTCGTATGCCACCACCCCTAGCGAATAGATATCGGATTGGGGAGTAGCTGTTAGTCCTTGAGCTTGCTCAGGCGAAATATACTGGGCTGTTCCAACTACCATCCCGTCTTGAGTGATCTGGCCTTGGTTGCTGGAGTATGAAACACCGAAGTCAGTTATTTTGACTTCGCCGGTATGAGAAACCAAAATATTTGCTGGTTTCACATCCCGGTGAATTACTCCATGGCAGTGAGCTACGTATAGTCCTCTTGCTGTTTGAATGAGGATGGGAAGTAATTCTATAGGATCTACTCTGCCCTGCTGCTTATATACGTCCGCTAGAGAACCGGAAGGCACATATTCCATGATAATAAACCCAATACCATCATGTTCGTAGTATCCGAAAAGAGCAGCAATGTTGGGGTGTGCCAGGTTAGCGGAGTTATGAGCTTCGGCGCGCAGACGTTGGATGCGAGATTCCTCATTGGTTATATCTGGGCGCAGAGCTTTAATAGCGACATCTCGCTTGAGCTCAATGTCGTATCCTTTCCAAACTTCACCCATGCCCCCCTGGGCTAGTAGCTGATCCAATCGGTATCGTCCGTGGATGAGCTGTCCTTCGACCAGCTTCATTTCAGCCCCTCCTGTATCACTTGCTTCATGATAGGCCCTGCAGATGCCGCCCCAAAGCTATTGGTGGAATGGACTACTACTGCTACTGCAATCTTAGGCTGTCCAGCAGGCGCAAAGCCGATTGTCCAACCGTCATTCGTATCGTTATTGACACCAATTTGTGCAGTACCAGTCTTGGCCGCTACCTTGACACCTGGAATTTGCAAGTTGGGAGAATCTTTAGTAACTACTCCTTCCATCATGCCAGTTAACGCTTGGGCCGTATTTCCTGAGAATGGTTCAGCATATACAGTAGGTGACGTTTCACTAAGTACACTCAAGTCTGAAGAGCGCACACGGTCTACTAATGTTGGTTGCATCAGTTTCCCCCCGTTTGCTACTGCAGCGGCAACCATAGCATTTTGCAGCGGCGTGGTGACAGTGTCTCCTTGCCCAATCGAAGCTTGCGCGAGTTTATCCGGTGTTGCTTCAGCTGGGAACTTGGAAGCAGTAGCTTTCATAGGCTGACCTGTGGAATTAGTGCCATCAACACTTAAGGTGGATCCGTAGCCGAATTTTTTGGCTTGATCGGCGATGGTTCCTCCGCCCAGACTGACTCCTAACTGAGCGAATGCTGTATTAGAAGAGTATGCCAAAGCGTCTTGCAAGCTTAACTTACCACCGTAACCGTTACCAGCTCCTGTGGCGTTGGTTAAGCCTATGTTAGTGCCAGGTAACGTGTACGTCGCACCGGCTGGAATCTCTGTGTCCGGGTTGTACTTACCGGATTCCAATGCGGCAGCTGCTACGACCACCTTGAAAGTGGACCCTGGTGGGTAGAGCTCAGAAGTAGCCCTATTAAGCATAGGATTGTCAGATCGATTGATGATCTTGTTATAAGATTCCATTGCGGCGTTAGTGTTATGAGTGGCAAGTTCATTCGGGTCATACGAAGGAGTAGAAACCATGGCTAATATTCGGCCAGTTGAAGGCTCAATCGCCACTACAGATCCAGACTTTTGCCCCAGGGCTTGGTAAGCCACCTGCTGGAGTCGCGGATTAATTGACGTTTCAATCGAAGCACCCCTGTTTTGAGCACCTGTAAAGAGGGTTTTAATCTTGTCAAACCACAAGCTGTCAGCTTGACCAGTCAGAAGACGGTTACGAGAGTTTTCAATACCACGATCGCTACCGTTTGTAATGGAATAGAATCCAGTGACTGGTGCGTACGTTGGACCCGCTATGTACTTACGTTGGTACTGGAACGTGTCGTTGATATGGTCCGAGTGGGCCAAAATTGTGCCGTCAGAGGCCAAAATAGAACCGCGAGGAGCACCATACTCGGCATACAGTGCACGTGTATTACGGCTGTCATTGTTGAGGGCATTGGCGCGAATACCCATAATTGTCGTGGATGAAAGACCTAGAATGACAAAAAGAACGATGACGGCGGTAAACAGTTGACGGAGTGCCTTGTTCATACGCTTGCCTCCAGTCTGATTTTGTTGAACATCCTGGCGGATCCCTGAGAGCCTAACTCCTGTTCTTCCTGCTGCTGGTCAATCTCATGTTCGCGCAAAACAGCAAGCGCTTCGTATCTAAAGGTGTCAGAAGATACTTCAGGCGCTGGTCGGTTAGCTGCATTTGAGATAATGATAAGCAAAATGGCAAGAATGCAGTTAGCTATGAGAGAAGAACCACCTGCTGCCATATAGGGCATGGTCAAACCTGTTAACGGTATAACGAGGGTGATGCCTCCTACTACGGTGAAAACTTGGAAGGCCATCGTGAAAACGAGTCCAGAGGCTAGCAGTTTGCCAAAACCGTCCTTAATTTTCATGGCAACGACCATGCCTGTAGCAACAATGACCAAGTAAAGAGCTAGTACAACGAGTAGTCCTGTTAAGCCAATCTCCTCACCAAGAGAAGAATATATGAAGTCAGAGTTAGCCAGTGGTGTGATCCAAGGATGACCTTGTCCCAGGCCAGTCCCTAAGAGTCCGCCAGTAGCTAACCCGAAAATGCCTCGTACCAGCTGCCCTGATCCGCCGAAGTCCTTGTTGTATTCTTCAGGGCTGAAGGGATGGAGCCAGGCATCTACACGCGCTCCAACATGGGCAAAGAGAAGAGTTGCAGCTACTGCGCCAATGATAAAGAAGACTGCACCAATGGCAATCCAAGATTTGCGACCTGTAGCCACGTAGAGCATTGAAACGAACATTGCGAAGAACATCAGCGAAGTGCCTAAATCGTGCTGAAGAATCAAGACGCCTAGGGAGAGGGCCCAAACTACGATAATGGGCCCCAAATCCCGCATGCGCGGCATGCGCATACCTAGGAATTTTTTACCGGCAACCGCTAGTTGATCCCTGTGGTCGAAGAGATAAGCAGCAAAAAAGAAGGCTAGAAAAAGCTTGGCGAATTCGCCCGGCTGCAATGTGTGAGAGCCGATACCTACCCAGATGCGGGCACCACCAATTTCCCGACCGAAGTGAGGAATCATCGGAGAAAGCAGGAGGACGATACCGACGACCATACTCACATACGAGAATTTTCGTAGGACACGGTAATCTTTGAGTGCTACAGCTAGGACGCCACTTAAAACGATCGCTAGGCACAACCAGACTAGCTGATTGATTCCGGCAGAGGTAGGGTTGCCAACTTTTATGTTGCGCATATCAATCCGAGCAATCATGGTGATGCCCAGAGAGCTCAAGACCACCAAGCAGGGAAGGATTACCTGGCTGGCATATGGCTGGTAAATCTCCAGTACGACCCACAGTGCGATAAAGAGAAGTGCCGTGACTGGCAAGAGAATCGCGTAGTTTTTTGGGATGCCACCCTGTGTCCGCTGGAACATCTGGAAAAAACCAATGAAACCAGTAAAGAGTGCTAAGAGCAAGAGGGCCATACGGCGTAATCGTGTGACTATCATATTGTCGGTGTGGCCCCCTTCCTTATCTCTCCTGGCTTGATAGAGGGCTTGCCACTGGGCTGTCTACTAGGCGCACTTGGAGTGCTAGTACTTTGATGCTTGTTCTTACCTGAGCCACTTTCCTGTAAGTTGTGGGATTCGTGTCGGATGAGGTTAGCATGTTCTTGGGCTTGCTCGCGTGACGAAACAGTGATGCCTTGTTGCAGTTGTTCGCGCCAAGACAAGGGCAGTTTGTGTACCGATATGTCAGTATGTTCAACCGGATGTGACAAGTTCAATCCGAAAACGTTTGTGGGTACGCCTTGGTAAATGGTGACTACAGAAGCATCTTCACCTAGGTAATACTGCTGTTGGCTCCAGTAATAAGCGCCATATGTTCCTGCACCCAGCAGTGAAATAATAGTTACAATGGCACCAGCAATCATTAACTGAAGGTGATGCTTACGAGCACGCTCACGCTTGCGGCGTTGGTTGTACTCCTGATTGATGGCCTTAGCAACATCTGGGTCGTAGGGGTCTGCTGTCGCAGAACCATCCTTCTTATGGACAATGGGGATTTCTCCAGTATCCGGTATAGCTCGATCTCCTGCCTCTTCACGGCTTTCAGAAGGTTCGGCAAGTCGCAGAATTTCATTGTTGCCTTCGGGCTCTCCGCCGGATTGGTCAACTTTCTTGTGCTCCAGTTTAGGTGCCTTATGGTCGCCATCAGATGCAGGATCGGTCTGGACGCTTTGAGCCAGTGCTGCTGCTCGCTGGGCGGGCGAAGTTGTTGTTTCTTCCTGCAGATGCGGAGCTGCTGCTACATTCCGGTGCACGATGTCTGCCAGGGCTTCTAAGTTACTTGAAGCCGCTCCTCCTATAAGAGGAGTTTGCTGTGGCAAGTCGATGGCGTCTGTATCGACCGAAAGGGTAGCGTCACCAATTACAACTGTCACATTGTCAGTGGAACCGCCCTTAAGTGCCATGGTCACCAGTTGTTGTGCGCACTCTTCTTGGTCCGTTACCGAGGATAAGGTTTGGGCGATGGTAGAGTCTTCCAATACCCCGCATAAGCCATCTGAGCAGAGCATCCAGCGGTCACCGGGCTGAGCCTTGTGAATGGCAATATCTGGATGAGGATCAATGTCGAAATCACCGAGAACGCGCATAACCACATTACGCTGTGGATGATTCTTGGCTTCTGCTGCTGAAATACGACCAGTGTCAATCAAGTGTTGTACGTATGAATGGTCCTGAGTCATCCGTAATAAACGACCATCGCGTAGAAGGTAACCTCGAGAATCACCGATGTGTGCTAGTACCCAATGGCCTCCAGCTAGAGCAATTGCAGTAACAGTGGTGCCCATGCCGGAAAGCCTGCGCTCGCGTTTTGCCTTTCCTACAATAGCATCATGAGCTGCAATGACAGACGTATCCATCATCTGAGCGAGACGCTTTACATTACCGCTTTGGTTGTCATACTCAATGTGAGCTAAGGAACGAATAGCAATCGTTGAAGCTGTATCTCCACCAGCATGACCGCCCATACCATCGCACATAGCGATCAGGTGTTGGCCTGCAAACGAAGAATCCTGGTTATCGCTACGCACGTAACCTGTATCAGAAACTGTTGTGGAACATATCAACAGTTCTTCGCCTGAGTTGGTTGATCTCGTCATAGCGCTTACCTCAGTTCAAAGGTGGTGGCACCGATACGAACCGGTACGCCAGCAGGCAAGATCGTGGGTGTTTGGATGCGTTGATCAGCTACCACTGTTCCGTTGGTCGATCCTAGATCTTCAATAGCCCACTCGTTTGAAATCGGATCTTGGTAGATACGTGCATGATGGGAAGAGACAAATTCGTCATCTAAGACCAGTGAGTTAGAAGCTGCTCGGCCCAGGGTAATAGGTTGCTGCCCTAGTGGTAACGAGGATCCAGCAAGTGGCCCATCAATAACAACGAGTAAGGATGGATTTGCTGGTGCTGGTTGTCTGTGCCCGCCTCTTGCATGAGCAGGTTCTTCGACAACCACAGACGAAGCTGGTGTCACTGCCTTCTTAGCGGCACGCTGACGCCTGCGCTGGGTGCGTGAAACCTTTGGGCTGAACGTTTCGATATCTTTTTTTAACGATCGAATCGCCAGCCAAAGGAAGACCCAGAGCAGTATCAGGAAGCCATATTTTAAAATGGCGAAAGTTAGTTCGGTCAGCATATGTAATTCGACCTTACTGCAAGGTCTAGGCTTGTCCCTCTTCTTGACCTTGCGAGGAAGCCCAGTAGAGGATCCGTGTGCGCCCAATAGTAATCGTGTTGCCATCGAGCAGGGTGGCGGCCGGTACCTGGTGGCCTTCCACATAAGTTCCGTTAGTAGAGCCCAAATCTCGAGCTATAACGCCTTTGTCGCTGATGTCGATTTGTAAGTGCTTGCGAGAGATTCCAGGATCGTCAATGACAATATCGCAAGCTGATCCTCTGCCAATCACCGTGGTTGGAGCAGTGAGTAGGTATTGGCGACCGTTAATCTCCAAAACGGGGCAATCCGTGCTTGCTTCTGTTGACGTAACAGGAGCGGCATTACCTTGCACTGATTCTGAAGACAGGTGGAAATCGCCCTTACTGAGTTCAAGGTCTTCCTCGAAGATCACCACTACGGGTCCTACAAAGGCGTAGTGTTGGCTCTCTGCATACTTCGTTAAATTGTCTGCAAGCTCATTTGCTAAGGCTTCAGAACCCCATTGCTCAATGCGGTCGAAGTCTGGCGTAGATAGCTGGAACCTGTATTCATTGGGGGCCACCGTGCGGTCACGGCCGACAGGCATGGCCTGCGCATCAATCTCACGCTCAAGTGCGCTCGACAGATCAACCGGCTGTAGATCTTTGGAGCCGAACTTTGAAAATACGCCATTAACGGCGCCTTCAACGCTCTTCTCAAAACGATCGAGAACGCTCATAGTCATCCCTTTCTATTTAACTACTCTATCCTACGCAAGAGGTCTTAAAAAGCCCAAATAGTCATCGGATACTTGCAATTTCTTCAATCCATACAACCTGTTTGATCCTCAAAGAACGTATTTGGGGTGGTCGGGCCATAGAGTATAGAGGTGCTGGAAGAGCATTACCTTAATAATGTAATGCTGAAAGGGTGCGACTGCGCATGGTGGGGCACTACAACGGTGCTTAAGAGTGGAGGAGAGTATGACTAATCAGGTAGCCGATCAGGTGAGAATGGTAAATGATGGTCAGACTGATGCACAGGAGCGAGTTTCTGATTTTCCGCAGGCTAAGGCCCGCACCCTCCGTTTCACATTGGGGGCACCTCGTTCTATTCAGGTAGTCGGTGATGGTAGGAGGGCTTTCTTCTTACGTTCTGATGGTCCTGAAGATTTCGAGACTAGTCTTTGGATGAGTACTTTCGATTCTGATAATACGCACAAGGAGACGCTATTAGCTGACCCTCGATTACTTGCAGGCGAGCAAGCTGAGGATGTTCCACCTGAAGAGCAGGCTAGGCGTGAACGGTTACGTGAGGGCGGGCAGGGGATTGTGTCATACAGTGCTGACGCTGCCGGTCATCGAGTGGTCTTTGCCTTAGGCGGGGAACTTTGGCTTACTGAGATAGGTAAAGACGGCCTGTGCGGGAAAACTCGTAAGTTAAAGCTACTGGAAGACAAGCAAACCCAGATGGGTGGCGGTATTTTGAACCCCAGGCTTTCGCCAGATGGTACCAGAGTGGCTTATACGACAGGTAGGCAGGTAGTCGTTATCACCATTGGTTACGAAGGTGAAGAAGATGGTGTACAAGTGGCTTTGGCACTGCCTCAGGAAGCCAGTGAGGACTTCAAGTTAGGTCTCGCTGAGTTTGTAGCCGGTGAAGAAATGGACCGATATGAGGGGTTCTGGTGGTCGCCCGATTCGGATGCACTCCTGGTAGAAGCATTTGACGCTTCTTTGGAGCCGACTTGGTATGTAAGCGATCCTGCTAATCCTAACCATCCCGCCATTGCTCGTCGCTACCCTCAAGCGTTGACTGCTAATGCACAGGTGAGACTTTTTTATGTGCAACTGAGTTCTGACGGAAGTGCCAAAGACCTGCACCAAGTGGACTGGGACCGGCAGGGTTTTGAATATCTAGCAGTGGTGCGCTGGCAAAGTGGACATTCGCCTCTTCTGCTGGTGCAAAATAGGCGGCAGACAGCTGATCAGGTACTCAGCGTCGAGGTGGATGGACTGCAACGGACGAAGGACACATCCCAGGTAAACACACTCGATTATTCTACTTTGGATAATTTGCCTACTGCCCCAACGCGGGTATTGAGTACCCATTCCAATCCTCAGTGGATTGATATTGTGCCAGGTTTACCTGCATACACACCTTCAGGTCAACTGGCTGAGGCTTACATCGACACCAATGCTGACACAACTAGATTGAGTTTGGATGGTAAACCGCTGTCGGCAGTCGGCTGCCAGCTGCGAGAGGTTCTGGACTTAGGTGAGCGGGATGCTCTTGCTGTGGTTTCTAGTGATCCTCGCTCTTTTGACCTCGTCTGTTATGGTTATGACGGTCGTTTGAAAGTCCTGAACTCCGGACCTGGAGTGTGGACAGGCTCCCGCTCTGGTAGAGGTTTTGTTATCTCAGGAAGAACCATGAGGGAATCGGGAGTACTTGCTTGGCACTCCATAGTGGCATCAGACTCCCATCTCGATGCAATGGTTTGCGGTGGTAAAGGTCATGAAGAACATGGTCTGGAAGCCTGTGCTCGTCTGAGTAGTCAGGCAGCCGAACCCGGATTTGTTCCTAATGTTGATTTTGTGCGTTTAGGCAATGATCAGCTCTTTGCTGCTGTAGTGCGTCCATCGACTTTCAGCCCTTGGTCTGATGAAGAACAGTTACCGGTATTGCTTAAACCATATGGTGGTCCTGGTTTTCAGCAGGTAGTCTTTAGTCAGTCATATTACTGGGAATCACAGTGGTGGGCTGACCAGGGATTTATTGTGTTGACGGTAGATGGACATGGAACTACTGGACGAGGTCCAGCTTGGGATCGGGCAATCTTTGAGGACATGGCACAGGTAACGTTGGACGACCAGCTTGCTGCTTTACAGTCGCTGCCAGATGTGATACCTGAGGCTGACTTGAGTAGGGTAGCAATGATCGGTTGGTCTTATGGAGGTTTCCTGTCTGCTCTATCAGTACTGCGGGCACCAGATGCCATACATGCAGCCTGTGCTGGTGCTCCCCCAACGGACTGGACCTTGTATGACACTCATTACACTGAGCGGTATTTAGGCATGGATCCTGATATTTACCGTCGTAACTCGATTGTGGATGACGCACCTCACCTACGCAGACCACTTATGCTCATTCATGGTTTTGCTGACGATAATGTTTCGGTTGCTCATAGTCTTCGTCTTTCACAAGCTCTGACGGAGGCTGGACGATCTCATACGGTACTGCCTCTAACCGGTATTACGCACATGACCAATGATCCGAGTGTGGCTGAGAATTTGCTCGTGTTACAGCGGGACTTCCTCTATCAATCGTTGGGTATAGAGACCCGCTCATAAGTTTGGAGGCACGAATCGTAGCCCTGTAGAAAATTTATACATGGCATTGTGATTGTTCGATATCTGGGCCGGCTTCGTTTTCGGGTAATTTCGTGAAGATGGGACTGACCAACATGGACAGCAACATCGTACGGGAGCGTATACTCTGATGGTTCCATCGTATTCTCGCGAGACAGGTGTTTCAAGGTCGGTGGTGACGCTTAGCGGTTGAGATGTATAGAAACTGGTAACACTTGACTGAGTGGTCCACTAGATTGGTAATTGTGGAAATGAAACCGGCAGATCATCCAGATATACAAGTGTCAAGTGGCGGGGCAGGCAACGACGGCATTCACCTGTCTCACTTTGCTGGCATTGGCCTATCTTGTCTTGTTTTGGGAGCTGTGGTGGGTGTCTCATCTGGCTTGCTGGGTATGTTCCTAGATGAAGTGGAGAAAGTTTTTCTGGGGTTTGTGGAGAGTTCCTCGCAGCCAAGTCCGCTCGGGGTTCCTGCTATACGTCGCTTGATATCAGTCGTAGTGGGAGGGTGTGTTGCCGCTTGTATTTGGTGGTATCTGCGGAATAAAACAACGCGCGTACCTTCGGTAGCTCAGGCTGTTAAGGGTGCTCGAATGCCGGTGTGGCAGACCCTGCTGCATGTCATAACACAAATATTTTTAGTTGGCACAGGTGGCGCAATAGGTAGGGAGGTGGCCCCAAGGGAGGCTGGTGCCATGCTTGGAAGTGTGTGGTTCCGCTGGGCTCGTAAATTCGGTTTACGTGAGTCTGATCGTCCTCTTCTGGTAGCTGCTGCTGCGGGTGCTGGGTTTGCCGGTATTTATATTTCTCCCCTGACAGGCGCACTTTTTGGGTTGGAGATTCTGCTAGCCAGTACAGATATGACTGCAGTTACTGTCTGTCTGACGATGTCATCAGTGGCTACCCTGGTGGGCGGTGCTATCAAAGGGTTCGGGCCGTATTATATTGTTGGCGAGCAGCCATTTTCTCACTGGACCATGCTCTTTGCTCTTATAGCAGGTCTGTTGGCTGGCGTGGTGGGGGCTGTCTTTAGGTGCCTGACACGTTGGGCGGAAACTAATCAGGCTACGGGCCTTACCATACTGTGGATGCTGCCTGCGGCTGCCTTGTTGACCGGTCTTGTGGCTTGGATATTGCCGGAAGTGATGGGTAACGGCAGAGCCATTGCCCAAAGTGCTATGCGTTTGTCTGCTAGTAGTATCGGCCAGGCTGGAAATTATTCTGCAAGTTCTGTAATTGCTTTCTTTGCTGCTTTGGGCGTTTGGAAGTTTATCTGCACTTCATTAACTATTCGAGCTGGCGCTTCGGGTGGCACCCTCACACCTTCGATTGGCATTGGTGCAGCATTAGGTGTGATTTTAGGAATTGTAGCTAACTGCTGTGGCTTGAGTGTACCGCTATGGCAGGCTGCTATTATCGGCGCTGCCTCCACCCTTGCTGCCTCCCAGCAAGCGCCGCTGATGGCACTTTTCATGTTGTTTGAGATTTGTCACTTGCCGGCGCCAGCTTTGCTGCCCTTGTCTCTAGCTGTAGCCTTGTCGACTGCCGTATCGCACAGGATATTGGTGAACCATAACAATAGTAAGTTTGAGGCAAGCAACTAACGTTTATCTGGTTTTGTGAGATTCAACAGCCGTATCAAACGTTTTTTGCTATTGCAAGTACTATGTTTTGTGCTCAGTATTCACGATTGGCTTGTTTACTACCTTGGGTTTACTTCTTTTGTTAGGTAAGCTGTGACTATGGAGTTTGATCTCATTGATGAAGGGTCATATGAGCAGATTATGCAGCAAACGGTGTTGCCTGCTCTGGAACACTGTAAGCGAGAGGGTTGGATCCGCTCATACAATCCTGATGTCGGACAATCGTCCTCGACTCACAAGGCTGCGGTCCACGCTGCTGGTGCAGGCCTTGGCAACTTTCACTATATTTGCTATGAGTCAGCACGTTTCGATGAATTGGCTATGCCTGGATCCCAGGGCCGACACCAGGGACTGGTTATTATTTCCCATGGTTTTACTGAGTTTGCTGGCAAATACACTGAAATGGCTTGGTATTTCCTCCTAGCGGGGTACACAGTCTGCATTATTGAATATTGGGGGCATGGGCTCTCAGGTCGTGGAATCTCTGATCCTAATCTGGTATGGGTTGACTCCTATAAGCGATATGTTGAAGATTTGGCTGTCTTCTGCCAGGAGATGGAGGCAGCTTATGCTGGAGACCAGCAAGTGTGCCTGTATGCCCATTCAATGGGGGGTGGCATCGCGGCCTCCCTCATGGAAACGCATCCTACGCTCATCGACCGAGCAGTTTTATCTTCTCCGATGATAGCTCCTCAAACTGGTGTGCCGCTTCGATTC
Source organism: Bombiscardovia coagulans (assembly GCF_002259585.1). GTDB lineage: Bacteria > Actinomycetota > Actinomycetes > Actinomycetales > Bifidobacteriaceae > Bombiscardovia > Bombiscardovia coagulans. The sequence goes on along the minus strand of NZ_MWWS01000006.1, from coordinate 12,617 downwards.
GCTTCGGCAGTATTAGATGCTGCCTGTGCTATGGGTATGGGGCAACAGAAGGTACCTGGTCACCATCGCTTTAAACCCGAGTTTGACCCTCATTCTGTGGGTAAAGCTAGTCCAGCTCGAATGAAGTGGATTCACGGACAGCGGTTAGCATGTTCGGAATACCAAACTTCAGCAGCTACTTACGGTTGGGTTCAGCAAGCTATCGCCCTTTCTCGTAGTATTTTGAAAAAAGGTCTGTGCGAACAGGTCGAGGCTTCTACCCTGCTCTTCCAAGCTGGTTCTGATTCATTCGTTTTGCCAGGACCGCAGGAACGCTTCGTAGAGCAAGTTAAGGCTGGAGGATGTGATATCAATTTTGTGCGTATAGCTCATGCCTCCCACGAGCTTTATACCATGCCCAACGAAATCTTAGGTCCTTATGTGAACCGTATTCTAGACTTCTTTGCCCAGACCGAAACCTTCAGCGCTGGTAACTAAGAGTTTGTAATTCCATATCTTTCGCTGTAGCGAGTATGTGTGAAACATGCATACTCAAGCTAGAGCAGCATATGTAGCATACGTGATACGACAGCACTAAAGTAATAGTGAAATCTTCAAGCAACAATAAGACACGAATAGAGAATTTTTGTACTACCCATTTCTGTGTTTTATCTTTGTGAATGCTACACTTGCAGCGATGTTGTCAATTAGTCTAGCTCAATAGTTGAGAACACCTCTTGTATGACAGTGTCATCGTCACACGCGTCTTTGAAGGCTGTGATGAACGTTCGCAGCGCATCTTTATCTGATGAATAAGCGCAGAACATCTCTGCTTCAGGATCGAACATAATGGAATTTTGTATTTTTGGAAGGTGTTGATGTAAGAATTGTTCAGCCAGAGATGCCCAATCGTATCCGTTACCTTCAAAACCTTCCTTGGCTCGCGTACTGAATAATGCTGCTTTGTATGTTCCCGGGGTTAAGCAGACCGATGCTTCTTCATCGTGTTCTACCCAGATAAACGGTCGAATAGTATCTTTCCATTCCGAGGTATTCATACAGAGCAACTTCCAATCAATGAAACTCATCAAATTACAGACTAACCCTATTATAAAACCTATAGGCTTATCAAACGAGACTTTTGTTGTACGAACCTGTGTTAGGGTGTCCTCACGCAGAAACTGTCAGTGCTCGATTGTCTTTTGGGTCTGAAAGCGATACAAGAAAGCGTTAGGCAGAGAGTCTCTCCCTGCCTAACGCTAGTTACCCAGTTTTGTCTTACTTGTTGATGACCTTGGCTGGGTCGGCGTCGAAGGTGTCTACGCAGTTCTGGGAGCAGAAGTAGTAGGTCTGTCCCTGGTATTCACGCGTAGCTGCTGCGGAGCTTGGATCAATACTCATGCCGCAGACGGGGTCCGTTACTTTGCCGTTTGCTGTCATACCGGTACTTCCTTTCGATTGGTTATTATGTACAGTCTTACTTGTGCTGCTCGTTTTACGTGCGACCAGTGCCTTCAAGGTTGGCAAGTCTATGGGCTTCGGAGTTTTGAGAGGGTGAGGTGTCAGTGGTGTAAACCTAAGGCGGTTTGCATTGAGAACGACTGACAGTGAGGAGAAGGCCATGGCTGCCCCTGCGATCATGGGGTTGAGAAGTAGACCAATAAAGGGGTACAGAATTCCAGCGGCAATTGGTATACCTAGACCGTTGTAACCGAATGCGAACCAGAGATTCTGGTGAATATTGCGCATGGTGGCTGCAGACAGATCGATAGCAGTGACTGCGGCGTTAAGGTCACCAGACACAAGCGTGATATCAGCAGATTCTATAGCTACGTCGGTTCCTGTGCCAACAGCTAGCCCTAAGTCAGCTTGGGCCAGTGCTGGGGCATCATTGATGCCATCACCAATCATTGCCACCGTATGGCCTTGTTGTTGTAAGGCTTTGACAATAGTTGCTTTGTCTTCTGGCTTCACCTGTGCGATTACTTGGTCAACTCCTACCTCGTTTCCCACTGTATGAGCGGTACCCTCATTATCGCCAGTGAGCATGAGGGTGGATATATGTCGTTTATGCAATGCTTCAATAGCATGTGTGGAACTTGGTTTAATCTGATCAGCTATAGATAAGACTCCAGCAAAGTGACCGTCAACAGCTAGATACACTATTGTCTTTCCTTGCTTGGCCCAAGTCTCAGCTTGATGTGCTATTGCTTCATCTGCCTTCATATCGATGTTCTTGTCTACCAGCAAGGAACGATTGCCAATAATTACTTCTACCGATTTCGGGTTGTTCTGTGAACCTCCAGAAATTGGCAGCATGGCTGTAATGCCTGCACCTGTGATAGAAGAGAACGAACTGGCCTGAGCTATTGGTAGCCCCTCCACACTTGCGGCTTCTATGATCGCCTTTGCTAAAGGGTGCTCAGAGGCAGCTTCTGCACCTGCTGCTGTTTCGATAATCTGTTGCCTCGTAAATCCTTGCGCGGCAGCTACACCTTCAAGTTGTGGTCTACCGACGGTAAGCGTCCCAGTCTTATCCAGCACGATAGTGTCGACAGTATGGGCCATTTGTAGAGCTTCAGCCGACCGGTAGAGCACTCCAGTGCGGGCACCGCGACCTGTCCCAATAGTCACTGAAAGCGGAGTAGCTAAGCCTAAGGCGCAGGGGCAAGCGATAACCAGGACAGAAACAGCTGCCACGATACCGTAAACGCCTTTTGGTAGAGGTCCAAACAGCCACCAAACCACAAACGTCCAGATAGCTACGAGTATGACCGTGGGTATAAAAACTGAGGCAATCTTGTCTGCTAGTTTCTGGATGGGTGCTTTAGATGATTGAGCGCTTTTAACGAGACGAATAATCTGCGCAAGCACGGTGTCTTGACCTACCTGAGTTGCCCGGTAACGCAGAGAGCCAGTAGCATTAATGGTTGCTCCTACTACAGTGTCGCCTGCTTCCTTGCGCACTGGCATGGGTTCGCCCGTAACCATGGACTCGTCGACCGAAGATGATCCAGTAACGACGATTCCATCTACTGGTAGTTTTTCTCCAGGATGAACCAAGACGATGTCGCCTACTTTGACGTCATCTACAGCTACATCTTGGATGGATTCTTGCCCTTTGGCTGATACTACTATTGTGGCAGTTTTTGGTTGCAGGCCAATGAGGGATCGAATTGCATCACCTGTACCTCTACGGGCACGAGCTTCAAAGATTTGGCCTAGGAGCATAAGAGTAATTATGGTTCCTACAGCTTCATAATAAGGATGACGGGCGTTCGCAGGAAGTATGCTCGGTGCCACAGTTACTACTAGTGAGTAGAGGAAGGCGGTCACTGTGCCGAGCGTGACTAACGAGTTCATCTCAGGTGTGCGGTGGAATAAAGCTAACCAGCCGACACGATGGATGGGCCAGCCTGAGTAGAACATGACTGGAAGAATCAGTATGAGCTGAATCCAGGGATTAGTCAGGGTGGCAGGTAGGTGCACAAACATTCCCAGCATGGAAGCTGTAAAAACCGGCAGGGTAAAGACAACACCTACGATAAAGCGAATGCTCAGGGAACGAATGTCCTTGTCTCTTTCAGCATCTTCAGCTTCAGAACTGTTTTGAACAGAGTTACTGTTATTTACTTTGCTGCTGTTAGTAACAGCAGCTCGACGACTTTCTTTAGTGTCCATGGGGCTGTCATGGCTATCGGCAGTGTCTTTGAATTGCGTATTCGTTGTGGAAGGGAGCGCTCGTAGCATGCCGTGGAGCATATTCATTCCACAGGCAAATGGATAGTCTCCTGCCTGGAGTGGAGCCAAGTCTATAGTCGTAGTTGTGAAAGCAGGTAGCATCTGATCAATGCCGAGGTCAGAAAATAGTACATGAGAGGAGCACTCACCTGATTCCTGTCGGTCAAATATCAGTCGAACAGGCTGATTTGCTGCAACTTCTATCAACTGAGGGGAGTATCCGCCTTTTACGGTGATGTGCACAGTTTGTAAGCCTTGCTCCATGGTTGCAGTTGTCGCGCGTCGTGGAGCGAAAAAATACCAAGTGATGGCGAGTGTTAGTGCAGCTGCGATAGAAATGACAATAGCATTCAGCAAGATTCCTCCTTCTTTCTTCGGTGAAGGATATAGCGCTATACTATACCTCTAGAACTAATGATTGCAACAGTTTGTGAGGTTCCTCAAGCACACACCCTCTGTCATTAGAGTGGATATTTGTGTTATTAAGGATGAGCTGTAAACGAGAAGATGGTCAACGATAAAAGGAACAACGTATCATAAGTGATGGGAAACAAGGATTTTTAACAAAGGTTATCTTAAACCATAAGACGTGCGGTTGCATTTCCGAATATAGGTCAAGATCAAAATGACGGACTACTGATTTACTGGTTTCGTCGGACAATCTTGTAGAGTGATTTTACAAATGGTGACCTTTAGTCAAGATGGTAGTGAAGCAAAGGTAAAGATGCGGTAATTTTTGACACAATTGGATTATGCAACTGCTTTGCTTATAGACCGCGGGTAATAAATAAAGGTGGAGTAGGAGAGCTGGTTACGCTTCGCGCAAGGTGTACAATCATAAAACTGTGCTATGTTCAAGCGGTACCTTGCATTTGAGGGATTAATCGTTTCAGCAGGATATAAGAAGCTCGCACATAGGGTGATTTTTGAAGGTGGTGACATGGCTAAACATGCTCCTGAAAGCTCGGGCAATGTGAGGCATGCCCAGAACAAGTCACAAAAGCAACCAAGTAAAGCTAAACATGCTGGTTCTTCCGCAGCTGAGAATAAGAAATTAGCCAAGCACTTGCGGACTAGGAAGAATCGTACACATAAATCGGCAACACCAGCTGTCCAGCAAGCAGCTGTGGAAGTCTCTGCTGACTTATCGGGTGCTTCTTCCAAGCGGAACAGTCATCGCAAGTTTAAAGCTACGAAAATGGATTGGTCTGTCTTAACCGCGGTTGTCTTGGTTTGCATGTTCACCCTTGGATATTTACTATTTAGTAGCAGTTTACTGATTCAAAACAAAAATAGTCACAAATCTGTTCGTTCGGCTAATGAATATGAGGAAGCTGTAAGTAAATTAAAACCTGAGGATATTGATAAAATTCAGAAAGACATTATTAATTTTGACAATCAAGTGAGTTCACGAAGTGCTCCTGATCCGTTTAGCTCGGGCGCAGGGGAAGGTGCAGAGCAGCAAAGCACTGCTGATAAATACACTGATATTCTAGGTAAGGTTAGTTCTGATATGTTAGGTTATCTAACTGTTCCTAAAGCTGACTTTTCAGGACCTATATACTATGGTGATGTCAATCAAACATTGAATAAGGGTGTAGGTTATCTTTCATACACTGCTATTCCATCTCAAGTGAAAGGGACACGTACGGTTCTTTATGGGCATACTGGATTAGATAATTTGCATGTATTTGATGATCTAGATAAATTACGTACGGGTGACTCGGTGTACGTGCGAGTGCTTAAGACCACTTACCATTATAAAATCGTTGATTCAACTGTTGTCAGACCCAGTCAAATTGATGTTATACGTCCGCAAAAAGGCAAAACTTTGGTGACTCTGTTGACTTGTACTCCTAAGGGGGTTAACGATCACCGCCTATTAGTTTCGGGTGAGTTGGTTTCGGTGGATGAGGATAAGCCCGAACTCAAGCTTACTCAAGATCCTTTTCTCCTAGCCGTTACCTTAATTCCACTAGCAGTATGTGCGATAGGTACTGCATATGTTTGGATGAGGCGACAGCAAATCAATTCACTCACTAAGAATTCGCCTAAGTCCGGTAAGATTAAGGGACAACATGAGTAGCGGTCGTAGTTGGGTTCGCAAGCGTTCTCAGACGGAGGAAACTATAGTGCCAGTGAGCGCCGGTCTGATTAACAATAACAGGACAACTAAGTCTAAGGAAGACAAGCCTGAGCATGCTGGTCGTTCAATCAAGTGGCGTTCTTGGATTGATGCAATTGTCTTTTTAGTTGGATTGAGCATTTTCCTTTATCCACTTGTGGCTGCATACGTTAACTATCAGGCTGCGTCTAAAGCTATTGATCAGTACGATGCCATTGTCTCGAGGTTGACACCAGCACAAAAGAAAGCTATGTGGCAGGACGCAAAAAAGTACGATATTGAACTAGGTAAACCTACCCTGCGAGATCCCTTCAAATACCACAAAATTAAGTCTCCTGTGGAGCGTTACAGTCAGACGTTAGATGTGGATGGAGAAGGCATGATGGCCTACGTTGATATCCCTAAAATTTCGGTTAAATTGCCTGTATACCATGGTACGAACGACGATACCCTACTTAAGGGTACTGGTCACATTGCTACGACCCACATTCCTACTGATAATCCCACCTTACATGGTGTTATTACTGGACACACGGGAGCTGTCGGACACATCTTCTTCGACAACTTGACGCAGCTGAAGAAGGGGGATGTTTTCGAGGTCCGTGTGCTTGACCATCACATGAGCTACAAGATTGATCAGATAAAGGTTATTGTACCTACAGATGTGAGCAATTTGCAGCCTGTTGAAGGCCGTAACTACGTGACATTGCTTACCTGTACTCCCTATGGCATTAACTCGCATCGTTTGCTGGTACGTGGGCACTATATTGGTGAGAATATCCCAGCAACACAACCAACAGGCGTGCCACAATGGGTACTTTGGATCCTTTTGTTGATTCTTTTGCTCATAGCAATCTTGATGCATGTTGTGACTGTTAAACGTCGCAATTGCCGTATTGCCATAATACAAATTCGCCGTTCTTACCAGCTTGATCCAGAGCGTGGTGACTGGCCATTGCCAACACAAGGCCAAGGTTCTGGAAGGGCCACTGCCAGTGTGAAACCTGATTCGCCTGGAGGTCGTGACCTTACCGATTCCGGAGCACCTGGCCCCGCGTCATAGGCCGAGTTGTAAATAAGGTGATGGAGCGCATTCGAAAGACTAGCCTTGTAATTTGAAGGTATTTCTAGGATTCCATTACAAGGCAGTTATAGTAAGGTATGTATATCTGTCGCAGTGTGAAGGTTGTTATCTTCATCTTTTGCGGCAATGGCGGTTTAAGGGGAGTTGGTATGGTTTTAGATGGACATTTCGACTTTTCTCCAACATCATCGGGGGATAACTCAGATATGAAGGCTCATAAGTTCGAATACTCTGTGGCACAAGCAGCTGCCGCAGCGTTTGGTGCTCGGTCTGCGAAACGCGTCAAACCAGTTGCCCCAGTACGGCTATCCCAGAACTCCTACAAAGCTGATGACGAAATGTTGCGGGTTCCAGAACTCACTACGCAAGCAGGACAGGATCAGGATACCCTCTCTTCCCAGTACTCTCCCTCTCCTCCTTCTTCTTCGTTTTACGATTCAACCTGGGAGTGGACCGCTAAGCCTGAGGAACCTATTGTGCCCGTGCAGTCAGGTGTCCCTGTGCAAGCAACTACAACACCCAATGCCTATCCGGTTGAAACACTTGCTACCTCAGATGCGGTCAACTATTCAGCTAGCCAAACACAGTCCTATATTCAGCCACTACAACCGCGTTTACAAGATCCGGTTCAAGTTCAACCACAAGTTGAACAGCCATTCACAATGATGAATTCATACAAACAGACGCAGCCAGAAATGCCCGTAGCTACACAACTGGAATCTGATCAAATTTCCTCATCGAGTCAGAACTATGATTCACAGATCGGCAGTTCAATCCGAGACAGCCGTAAACATGGTGATGCGCGTGTACCTAAGGCTAGGCATACACCTGTGTGGACTAAAAAAAGTCCTAAAGATATTAAAGCTCTTCGTTCTCGTGCGTTGCGCTTAACGATATTATGGTGGATACTAGCTGTTTGCGCTGTATTCTTCGCTTGGGCTTCTTTCGGACTGATGATGCGGATAGGTTTTCTGCCAACGCTAGATTTAGGGTATTCTTGGTTTGATTCTCACATAACTTTCTTCTTTGGAATTAATGGGTTAAGCTAGTTTTTAAAAGCACAGCTACTGTCAAAACTACCGATAGGTAGCAGGTATGCGGATAGCTAGAGGCATACTGAACAGCTAAGTTCACGGTTGAGAAACTCCTAACCGAGCTAACGATTCGTATTTATGATGACTTGCCTTTGTCCCTGTGACTCCTCTGATGTGTATGATCCCAGCAGGTAAGATGAAGAGTGCCATATTAGGGACGGAACTCTGGTAACGATGCACTAAAAACAGAGTGCGAACGAAGGGAGTTGAACCCTCACGAGCATGAGCTCACTGCCACCTGAAGACAGCGCGTCTACCATTCCGCCACGTTCGCAAACAGTCCTTTAATGTAACATGTTTCTATCCTCATTGCAACTTAGGAAAAGCTATGGTCGTGTTGTTAAAACCGGGGTTTGCGTGAGTTCGATGCGGATCTCAGCCCTTAGATCCGTTGGCATAAAATCTTTTCAAAGTTTCCTGCTTATACTCGTCGAATCGGTCGGCATCTATAGCTGCGCGAATCTCGTCAAGCAAACGCACGAAGAATCGTTCGTTGTGGATTGTGGCTAGGGTATAACCATTGAGTTCGTGCGCATGCAAAAGATGGCAAATATAAGCACGAGAGTAGTGTTGGCAGGCATAACAGTTGCAGTCTTCTTCAATTGGGCGGTAGTCTGTGCGGAACTGAGTACGTTTGATATTCCAACGGCCGTCCCGGGTGAAAACCGCGCCATTTCGTCCGCAACGAGCGGGAGAAACACAGTCAAAGGTATCTCCGCCATTTTCCACGCCTGCAAAAATGTCATCAACCGCAGCAATTCCGAGAACATGTCTAGGCCTATCTTCTGGCATTTCATCACAAATCCAAGCGCAAGTCTGTCCTAGCAGCCGCTTCTCGATTGCTCCGCCAATTCCCACTCCATCGAAATCAAGGGAAGCAATCTGCCTGGCAGCTTTTCGACGTAAGTCTTCGTAATTGGCGCCTTGAACAACTCCATAAAGAGCTTGGTATGGTTTGTTCGATCGCTCCGCAGTTAATCGTTGATGTTCAATCACGCAGCGTTTTGCCCACCTGAATGTGCGTTCTACAGAGCGTTCCTGATATCCGCGGGTATTCATAAGTGTCGTAAGTTCGTCAAAAGCGAACATAATGTCGGCGCCGATCTTATGTTGAATACCCATAGAAATTTCTGCAGAGAAGCGATGTTCCGATCCATTGAGTGGAGATTTAAAAGTTACGCCATCTTCATCTACGAAAGCAAGTCGCTCTTTTCCTTCAGCAATAACGTCGTCTGACTTCATTCCGCTAATGTCCATAGCTAAGGTTTTTTTGAAGCCGGCCCCCAAGGAAAGTACTTGGAAACCACCGGAATCGGTGAAGGTTGGTCCCCTCCACCCCATGAATTTGCCAAGTCCACCAGCTTGATCAAGAACTTCTTCCCCGGGGCGCTCGAATAGATGAAAAGCGTTAGAGAGTAGGGCCTGAGCGCCTAGATCTTTCATCTGCTCTGGCAAAACAGCCTTCATAGCTGCTTGTGTGGCAACGGGGATAAAAGCGGGTGTGTGAATGTCGCCGTGGGGAGTGTGAATAGTTCCTGTTCGCCCATAGCGTCTTCCATCTCTTCCTAAACCACTTGCCTGAGATGGAAGACAGGTGTTGCTTTCAAAGCTAAAAGTTCTTGGATCGTTGGACTTATCTGTGCTTATTGCGCTCATGTTCTCAACTTTAGCGAAGGCCTTGTAAAGCAGTTCCGGGGCAATGTCGTAATAGTTTCCCAAGCATATATGGATAAAGAATTATGGTGGATTTCAGATAACGCTCAGAAAACTTCCAGAATCCTTGTTTTTACTGTAGATAGTTAGCAAAAATAGCGTAGAGCGAAGTCAATGGCACGTATAATCGTCGCAGACAACCCGATGGAACGGTAGCCGGAAGTGACAAGCAACATGCCTATAAGTGTGAAGGAGTGGTGATGGCAGAAGACAAGGAAGACAAAAACATTAGCCCTTGGACAGGTGGAGACGATCAGCAATCATGGCAGCCAAGCAGAATAGAAGATAATTCTGCGCAAAAGGCCAACCAGCCAGGTGAAGAGGCAGGAAGTGATACAGATGAGACCAGTTCTCAAGATGTCCCGGCGCAGACAGCAGGAAATGCAGTACCAGATCAGCCGGTAACGCCTTCTCCAGCAGATAGTTCTTATAAGCCTGCGCCGCTTTATGGTGCCTATGCTGATAGTTTCCCAGATCAGTCATCTACCATGCCTATAAGCACCCAGCCCCAACCTACTCAACCTATCCAGTCACAACAGCCTCAGCCCAATTTGGCTTCCGGCTATGGCTACGGCAGTCAAGGTAGCGGCACGCCTCAGCAGGGTATCCCAGTTGGTGACATTGGGCGAGGTCAAGGTTTTCAGCCACCCGTCGGCAACCGGCCGAATCAACCTTATACTGCCCAGCTATCCAAAGGGCAGTCGCATTCGATATTAACGGCAGTCATAGCTGCTGTAGTGACCGCAGTTCTGATGCTTGCCTTAGGTTGGGCAGCGATTACTAATGGTTGGATAACTATACCTGGTTCGTCCTCACTGAGTACAGTTAATTCTAATAGCTCGGGATCGGGATCGGCCAAGGTGGAAGCAGGTAAAGCACCTGACTGGCAGGCAGTGGCCAAGCAGGTTTCTGATTCAGTTGTTTCGATTCAAGTACAGGTAAAAGATGGTGTTGGAGCTGGATCAGGCGCCATCCTAGACACTGAAGGTCATGTGGTGACCAATAATCATGTTGTCTCAGGAGCAGAAAAAATACAGGTTACTCTTTCTAATGGTCAACTGTATACAGCTGAGGTAGTGGGCACTGATTCTACAGCTGATCTCGCCGTAATTAAGTTGGAAGATACCGCCAAGGATTTGAAACCTGTCCAATTTGCAGATTCTGATAAGTTAGCTGTCGGTGAAGATGTAATGGCAATTGGTAATCCCTTAGGATACGACAATACAGCCACTACTGGAATCGTTTCGGCTTTGAACCGTCCTGTTACAGTTATGGATGAATCGGGTGACAGTCCAATTGTCACTAATGCTGTTCAGCTTGATGCTGCCATCAATCCAGGTAATTCCGGGGGGCCAACCTTCAATGCTGCTGGTCAAGTTGTGGGTATCAATTCATCTATTGCTTCCACCGCAACTTCTAAATCCCAAGCTGGTTCTATTGGCATTGGTTTTGCTATTCCTTCCAATCTTGCTAAACGTGTCGCTGCTGAAATCATTAAAGACGGCAAGGTCAAACACGTGGCTCTCGGTATTACCATACAGAATGGTAATGCAGAAGCTGACGGCGTCACTCGAGGCGGCGCAAAGGTAGTTAAGGTCAGTCCAGGAACTCCTGCACAAAAGGCTGGCATAAAGGCAAATGACACAATCGTGGCATTTAACGGTCATGCCGTCAACAATAACTACTCACTTTTGGGCTTTGTGAGAGCTGCTGAATTCGGTTCTCAAGCCAAAATTACTGTAGTTAGGGATGGTAAAACTTTGGACTTGGACGTCAACATGAATCAAGAAGAGCAGGCGGTTAGCGGTACACCAAAGTCCGATCCGAATGGCCGTAGGAAGAGGCAGGGATCAAATAATAATCCTGGCAATAATGGAGACTCCAATGGGAATCCCGATAATGGCTCGGGAAATGGGTTCTTCGATCCCTTTGACTTCTTCTTCGGGCAGTGAGAAGTAGTACTATTCGGTAAAGTAAAGCTGCCTAGAGTACTGGATCTCTTACGGTAACACGATCGGTGTGTGGAACAACGTTTCACACACCGATCTTTTTGTGTAGGCTGTGTTGTAAATCACATGTATGGTACTATGGTCACGTTGATTTATTGCCTTATTTAGGTAAAAATGATCCAACCACCGTTTCATAAGGTTGCTAGATGCGCTCTGTAGATGAAATGGGTGTGAAAACCGAAAACTAAATGATGAATGGGGTAATGGGCTAGTAGCTGTTTGTACGGTTGGTGCTAGTAATAGGGTGTGTTATGAGTGAACGTTTCTGGGGGTTTGTGGTTAAGAATGCGGCTGTGGTGAGGCTGTTTCTTTCGTTGTTGCTGGTGGTTGCTGTGCTGTTGGTTTGTGTTCCGGCTGCTCATGCTGAAGTGGTTTTAGTTCCGGGTGATGGTGATACTTATACTTCTGCTGATCAGTTTGTACCTGATTCTGATTCGCGTAAACCTGATAAGGCTTATTTGACGGTGACGAAGCTGTTGAGTAAGAGGGATGGTACAGCTGCTGTAGGTTCGGATAAAGATGCCAGTGTTCTGAAGAACCCCAATGTTGGTGTTCAGTTTTCTGGTGTTGGTGTTGAATTCATGGTGACTCGAGTTACACCGAAGGCTGGGGTGTCTTCTGGTGATATGGATCCGAAGTTGTCAAATTTTGATACTCATGAGCGTTATGTGGGTAAGACGGATGGTAATGGTGTGATTAAGAATGCGCCGAATGCCAGTGTTTCTTCTGCTTCTGATGGGTTTTGGCGTGTGGTTGATAATGGTGGTGTTGTTACGCAGTTCCCTGTGGTTGATAACGCAGGAGTAGTAAATTATTACTTGTTACGGGAGATGGATTCTCCGTATTCTCGTGCGGATAATCCCTTGTATGAT
>NZ_MWWS01000005.1 GCF_002259585.1 Bombiscardovia coagulans | reverse complement strand
GGTCCCGTTCTGCCGCTCATGCTTATGAATAATGATCGACCCGTGCCTCGCCTGGTCTATATCACCAAACACCGGACTACTCGGAGCCGCGACAACCCCCACCGCTGCCAGTAACGACACCACTACCACCACCACCGGCACGACAACAGAACGCACCCATACCACACGTTTCACCATTTCTCTTATCTCCTTGTATCCTCAAAACCACACCAGAACACGCACACACCATGCCCCAGCCACCAACCAGCCACCAACCAGTACCTGGTAACTACCAGCTGGTAATTACTCAGCTGGTGGCTGGTGGTTGTTCCTCATTACTCACCACTAACCTTGAATCACCGCAGGACCCTCACGAATCCTGCTACCACCCGCCTCACGCACGATGCCTACCCCGCAACACCACCGCCAACAACCGACGAGCACGAGACACCCCCACCAACAAGCCAGCCAACACACACGAACAACCCACCATCACCACCAACACCACACTCACACCACCCGTCAACGGTAACGACGGCACCTGCTGCTGCTGATTCACAATCTGCCCCACATCCACCCTTGGATGCTCCCTATCAACCGTGAACACAAACTCACGACCAACCAACACATACCCAGCAGGAGCTACCACCTCCTGCAACACATACGAGCCAGCAGGCAAACCAACCAACTCAAACCCACCAACACTCACATCCCGATCCACACCAGCAGCCTGACACACACCCACACAATCATCAACCACTGCTAACGAACCACCCAACACATCCACCACCGGACGACCAGAACGATCACGAACCCGCCACCGCGAACCCGCTAACCGTTGCCCACCAACACTGGTTTTACGCCAACCCACCACACCAGCCAACAACCCAGCATCAGCACGAACACTATCGCCCACACCCACCGCTAACTCAACCCGACCATCAGCATCCACATCACTATCCCGAGCACGATCCACACCCCGAGCACGAGCAGTAAACCCAACCGAACTCGAACCATCAACCCTGAGCACACACACACCAGCACAAGCACGTAACCCATCCAACCGATACCCACCATCACTACCAGTGTGAGTACTCACCCGCACCGGGTTACCTAAATCATCAACACCAGTAACCACCACCGGCACACCAGCAGCTACCGGCTCGCCCGCATCCCGCACACCAGAACTATCCATATCCCACCACACCACACCAGCAACAGACGCACCAACAACCCGCTGCTCACGAGACACCGGACCCACCGGATCACGTAAACCACCAACACGCGCATACCCCTGATTGACCACCACATCACCAGCCACATCACCAACCACATCAACCACCACCCGAGCAGCCAACACCTCACCAGAAGCAAACACACCCGCACGAGACACCCGCACCGCCCGACTATCCGCCACCGACACCGGACAACCAACAGAACCAAACTCAGCCTCGACACACCAACGCACCGACCCCGGCTCACCCACCCTGGGATCACGCGGCACATCAGCAGACACCGTATACTCCACACGCACCCCAGACGAACCACCACGCGTCACCGAAACCGACCGCAACAACGCCACACCAGTAAAACGACTACCAGCCACACCAGCAACCGGTAACACATCCACCAACACCACATCAGACAAACCACCAGACGTCGGCTGAGAATTACGCACACTCAACTCCCACACATTCGACTCCAATACAGCCGAACCCACACGATTGACCCCAACCGTAGGAGTCAAACTCCGCTTATCAACCGCCACACCAGCGATGTTATCTATACGAACTGATACCGAAGTATCGTGAGTTGCATTATGAGCAGGGTCAGCATCCGACCATGTCACAACACTGTTGACGTATGAACCATCAGGCGCTGTTTTAGAAACACGAGCTGTAAACAGAACATCAGGAATTTTGTCACCTGCGTGAAGGTGAGTAAACTCCCAGCGTATATACGTCTCCCCCGGACCACACGCCGGCCGTTTCGCATCAGGAGGCATAGACGACGACACCACATTAGGAATAAGTGTTGTTGAATCAGAACGATCCGGCATTTCATATTCCAGGACAGCTGGCAAACAGTCTTCAATCCACAGTTCATGCTGTTCCAAACTATTGCCTCCAGTAATTGAAGGGTGTATTTGAAATTGCACGTGTTCATCACCAGTTGCTTTAACTGAAGATTCGAAGGAACCAGAAGGGGTTCTTTCCATATTTCTCCCACCAGAGTTCACCTCTAAATGAGACAAGACAATATTCAACCTGTCACCAGGTGCACCAGAATGTGTCTGAGGATCATATCCAGAAAGAATGAGATGTTTGTTCGTTGAAGAAACTAAATCTTCTATCGACAAAGCTCCTGTTGCCCACATATCAGACGCCCATGTCGGTACAATCGTGCCCTGAGAAAGGTTTTCTGTCGTCGTAAGTCCAAGGCCTATCACAACTTGTCCAATTTCAGGAATTACAAGAAAGAGGCGCACGCGGTTTACAGCAGTATAAACCGGATGTTGTGAGTTAAGTTTGACTGGGTCATTGCCTGGAACTTGTTCCGGTGAGTTATACCAAGTAACTCCAGCATTTTGCATGCAGTTCGAATCAGCACCAGATGTAGGTACATAACTGTTACCATATTGCACCAACAAACGAGGAGCCGTTACTTCTGTTGACCCCATTCTTTTATCCTGCCTATAACCCGATAACCAAACAGGTCTTTTATTCGAAGCGAAAGCATTGTATGTATTAGGAACACTCTTTGTTTCAATACCAGTTAGCTGAGATTTATTATTGTCCCAAGCAGCACACGCGAGATGTGTTTCTTTGACAGGTAGTGCAGGCGAAGAACCTCCGAAATTAAATTGCGATATGACTTCCTGCTTAGGCCCAACCCAACCTAGCCCATCACCGGCCATATTTGTGTTATTTGGCAGCCCCTCTCCAAAAGCTGGATCATGGAAACTGTACTGGTATCTAGATTCATTTTCTCTTACCCCTGTAACCCCAAAGAACCTGTTATCGAAGTTACCTTCTTCGTATATTCTGCATACTGATGTATTCTCGTCGTCATTTTGTGGTTGATCTGTACTCGTCTCTATATCTTTTTCTGTAAAACCTGGAATACTCAGATTAGTGAAAGTATTCTTTACAGGAAGGGTCCAAACACCATTACTATGAATTCCAAAATCTCTTACTGTTTCAACCGGTATGTAAGTAATTATCGAAAGAGCTACTGCATACCCATTGCCTGCTGGTATAGGATGATGATCCCAAGTTTCTGTTGGAATGGTAGTTAAAGACCAATCTGTGCCTTCTAAGGTTACCTTGGCAGGAGTTCCAGCAACATTCTGTTCAATATTCATTGAGCCCGAATATCGGACTGACCAACTTGCCTGATCCGGTGCATTCAGCTGACTATTAGGCTGATCAGCGCCAGCTCCAGCTCTGACAACCATTGCACCATATTTAGCTTTATTAGCCTCTATTTGCACATATTGAGACTCAGTTAAATTAGTATAAAATTTCCGGGGAGAAACATCATCTATAAAAGTTACATTTCCAGTTGCCGGCATTGAACCTTTTCCATTTACTGGCGCTGAAATATGCACCGGAAAGTATGCTGCAAAACATTTTCGTCCGCTGTTATCAGGGCAATCAGCAACCACCTCCGCAGGCCAGGAAACCGGTCTTCCAGTCAAACCATTTTTTGAAATGTTCCACTTAAGAGCAGACGACGCTTTTACGCTTGGTACATTTGTAGCCGAAATTTCTGATAGGCCATCCCCCTTCATCGTTACAGAAACCGGCTTTAGCGTCATGTCATTGTGAACAGTATTACTTACCTTTACAGAAAGAGCAAAACCCTCTGCCACATTTTCTTTGCTGCCAATATTGCATGACAAACTTTGTTCAGGCAATTCATTGATCGAATATGATGAGTACGGCAAAGGAGGAGAAGCAACAACAGAGGGAATCAACGAGGAATCTCGACCACAAAACGCGGGTAAGGACTCAAGCATCAACCCCTTAGGCAACGTGATAACAACAGTGGTGTTCTCAGAATGCACGCCAGAAACCATGTAATCAACACGATACGTCACTAAATCATTAACCCGAACAACACCATTATGATCCGAAGAATCATTACCCGGCCTATCATTATCATCAAACACCGGGGTACCATCAGCAGCCACCACCATAGCGATAGAACGAGAACCCACATCACTAGCCGGACGCAGCAACCCATGAACACCAGCAACCAGTTGACCCAGCCCACGAACACCATTACCCCACGTGTGCTTCACCCACGTACCAACCCCACGCACGCTAGAAGACAACGCAGACACCCACTGCCCACCAGGAACAACAGCAGCGAAACGAACACCCTGATACGATTGCACACCAGGTACTACTGGTTGATCATTGTGAACAGGCTTATGTGAAACAGTAGGCTCTGTAGGGTTAACAGGAGTAATAGGGGATGTTTGCCCTGGAACGCTAGATAAGCGTTCAGCAGCCTCATTACTGCTTGCAGGACGAGGGTTAACGGAAGAGTGAGTCGCTACTGATTGAATGTCCTGGGGGGGGGGGGGTTAATTTGTCAGTAGCAGACACACCAGTACCAGCCTGACCAGCAACCATAACCGGCGCTACAAGCCCACCCAACACACACAGTGACACCACACCAACCAACAACCGCTTACCCACAACACGCAATTTCGGCACGAGAATCACCCCAATAAAAACAGTAAACTCCCCCACGAGAAAAAGAAGAACACACGCCACTCCCCAAAGCCAGCATGCTCACCAAACCAGAATACCCAAACCACACACAAGAACACAAAAACACAACCAACACGAACGTAATTTAACAAAACCACACACAAACACACACACGCATGCCTCTTAAAAACACCTCACCCTCAGCAACCTTGCCTTCAGCATGACTTCAAGAGGTCACGAAAACTACAAGCGACGAGGCATTGGGGTTGAAAGAAAGACGGACTATTTTCCATAAGTTCACCATTGAGACAGTATGGCTGTTCAAACGTGGCCAAAGAACAGAAACATTTGACTCATAGTTCGATAACAAAAAGGCCCCACAATGTGAGGCCAGGAAAAAGATTCAATGTTCAGCGGAAAAACAATTTTCTGAATGAGATTTTCTCTTCGTCAATAGACTTAGAATTGTTTTCATCAGCCTTGCGAAAATACTCTTCTGGGTTTTCCAAAAGTTGTTGTGCTTTCTTGTTCATTTGTACAGACCATGGAAGCTGTTGCGATTGCATTGTCATAATCATGCTCCTTTTACGTCTTTAAAAAAGTATACCAAACTGTTGCACAGTTATAAGAAGAATCAGTTATCTATTGAAAAAAAATCTCAAGCTAATACAAAAATATTTTCTGGAGGAATTTTCGTCATGCGCATTCCAAGACCAAGAACGTACGCGAGATTCTGTAACTCTGAAATATCATCCTGGCTGAAGGCATCTTTTTCTGTTGAATTTATAGTCAACATCCCATACATATTTTTGCTGTCATCGATACGTGCACTGACATACGAACGATATGCTCGGTCTCTTCCCGCATCCCACGAATCTGGTAGCTGCTTTCTGTCCGAAGTATCACTACAGCAAGAAATACCAAGTTTGATTAGATTATTCCATACATCTACACCTTCACCTTTGTTCTTGTAAAAGATAGAAGACGAACGATCATTCCGTCCCAAGTCTGTTGCCTCCATAGGCTTCAAAAGTGGTTTTTTAGTATTCCCACCAGCTACTTCAAAAACACTAACTCTGCATCGACCTGACCCGATGCGATGCGAAGCTATATCCTCTACGGATTTGATGAGATTCATTAGCCCATCCTTTTTTGATGCCCTTTCCTCAGCACACATCGAAATAAGCACACTTATTAAAGGTCCAACCGCATCATTTACTATTGTCCTATGTTTAACACTCAACCGGTGAGTGGTCTTTTTCTGGATCCAAGAGCTAGCTCCAGCAATCAGAGCACATAGAATTGCGGCCCCAATCAGAATGATTTTCATGGTGCCATTAACAACATTAATCAGGAGCGTAAGAATAGCCTGTAGCACCACACCCCAGAAGCTAAGTTCAGATAGAATCTTTTCCCACATACCGTTACATTATAACAATGCAACAAAAGGCTAGTGGAAGAGAGAGACTCCGCGCCTGGCTAGGCAGAACGCATTCCCCAGCCATGTGTGACGTGAATTTGGCCAAACTGACCCCAGACGAGGAGCATTTTGACTCATCCAAATGCTAGGGACTCGACCATCGGCAGACCGTGATCCCAAAAGGTTAAAACCATTTTTCTGCACTAACCAGTCAGGATGCTGGGTAGCAATAGCCAGCCCTTCTTCAAGAGTGAGGGGGAGGCAGTCGTCAGAATCTATGAGCTTACGCGCTACATCAGGCTCGCGATTGGTGTAACGGGTGCCTGTGTGAGGTTCAATCACAACATAGAAGGGGCCTTCTGGAGGCTCGAAACCATCTTGCGGCAGAAAGGAAGCAATGTCACGTGGAGGCATAGTTGTAAAACCAGCCATACGACCTATGGATGTTCGAGAGATCAATGACTCAGGAGTCACCAACTCACGAGTAGGTACCAGTAAAATATTGGCCCCTAAATCGGTCTGCTCAAGAGCATGAATTAATGGCTGAGCAAGAGCACGAAAAGCACTCTCGCTCAAATCTGCCACATCAGGATAGCCGAGAGCCACAATACGGTCGAGTTGTCGCTTAGCTTCCTCAAAAGAAGTCGTCATAATCACCAGTGTAGTCTATGCAAACCAACGCTTCTATTGTCTGGTTACCGACGCAGTGTTAATCAGTTACGAATCTGAACACCACTGCACAGGTAATGCACCAGACTAGAGGCTATGTTTACCGATTTTACGACATATAATTCGTTGTTTTTTTAGCACTAGTACAGCAGCAACACTCATAGCTAAGAGACAGACCCCACTGATGCGCGCAAATGGCATAGATCCAGCATTGGGAAGGACAAAGGGAGCCCAGTATAAGAACCCTTTCTCCAAGACATAATCATCTTGCGGCAACCCACCCACGGTCCAGCGAATGGTAACGTCAACTGGTCCTGCAGAATGAGCCGGACTGATAACCTTCCAAATGTTTGTTCCGCTATTTCTTACGGGTGCCGGATCGACACTCGTAGTATCGAAGATGACATCCTTAACATTGAGGTATTGTTTACTCACTCGCATGGGCGTTGAATGGACACTATTATCTGCTGTTCCACTGCCGAGTTGTCCGTTATTGTTTATTCCCCAAGCCCATGCGTTACCCTCATCGAATATGGCAAGTGAGTGTTCAGAACCAGCACTAACGCTAGCAAACTTAGCAGTCGTCTTCACCTGAGCAGGCTCTAAACGACCATCCGTAGTACCATCACCCAAACGACCGCTCCCATTTGAGCCCCAAGCCCACGCCTTACCATCATTATCAACAGCAAGTGAGTGTTCAGAACCAGCACTAACGCTAGCAAACTTAGCAGTCGTCTTCACCTGAGCAGGCTCTAAAC
Organism: Bombiscardovia coagulans; assembly: GCF_002259585.1. Classification (GTDB taxonomy): domain Bacteria; phylum Actinomycetota; class Actinomycetes; order Actinomycetales; family Bifidobacteriaceae; genus Bombiscardovia; species Bombiscardovia coagulans. Next base: position 193,053 of record NZ_MWWS01000005.1, on the reverse strand, counting down.
GACCATCCGTAGTACCATCACCCAAACGACCGCTCCCATTTGAGCCCCAAGCCCACGCCTTACCATCATTATCAACAGCAAGTGAGTGTTCAGAACCAGCACTAACGCTAGCAAACTTAGCAGTCGTCTTCACTTGAGCAGGCTCTAAACGACCATCCGTAGTACCATCACCCAATTGTCCGAAACCATTTGAGCCCCAAGCCCACGCCTTACCATCATCATCCACAGCGAGAGAGTGCGTAAATCCTGCACTTACACACGCGAACTTGGCTGTGGTTTTCACCCGCACAGGCTCACGGCGAACGCGCGTGGTACCGTCGCCTAACTGGGAACTATCATTGCCACCCCAGCCCCATACACTTCCTTCATCATCCACAGCAAGAGCATGCTTAGATCCCGCGCTGATGCTATCGAACTTTGCACTTGTTTTTACTCGTACAGGTTTCTGTCGATCATCCTGAGTACCATCACCTAGCTGACTAGACGCATTCGACCCCCAGCCCCAAGCATTTCCTTTACTGTCGATCGCAAGCGAGTACGACAAGCCAGCGCTGATAGAGGTAAAGTGCGCTTCTGCTGGAGTATCTATTCGTATGGGTGTATACCGCCTGGCTCCTGCCTCATCTTCTGCATCATGGTTATTCTCTCCCCATGCATAGATGTAGCCATCAGAACCGAGTGCTACAGAATGCTTGGATCCCCCACTCACTTCTAAATATATGATATCCTGTGGCGGATCTGGTGCTGTAATTGATATGGGAGTACCCCCTCCTAAGAAACCGTTGGTAGGCTTCAAAGAAAAGCGATATTCCTCCCATTTGGCAGTGAGCTTCATATTTCTGGTGACCGGATCATTAAAGTTCCAAGCTTCACCATCCTCAGTAAACCATCCATCGAACCAATGATGAGCCCAGCTAGGGTTGGGTCCATCAGGCCATGTAATAGGCGTCTGTTGTATTACAACCTGTCTTTGTGGTGCTGTTCCAGGAGCTCCACCCAAGTCGAATTCAACAGTGTACGCGTCCTTATACTCATATTTTAAGGTCGTATTTACATTAGAAGTACCAGTAACATCAGTACCACTGGCAGCGCGACCATCCAGACGAGAACTTACCTTAACGTTGACCACTCCCGCTTCATGCAAAGGTACATCCACGGTCCATGATCGAGTGCCTGAATCTTCAGAAATTTTATTTGCACTAGCCCCACCAAAAGATACTCCCGTAATCGTATAGTACGGCTGTATTGTCTTTACTGGCAGAATCATATCCGTACGAGGTTCACCACAGTTTATTCCATAGTAGTTGTCGCCCCAAAACCATAATCTACCATCACTGTCCAATGCTACGGAGTTCCAGACACCCGTGTCGACTTGCTTAAAACGTATACCATCTGGAATTTTCGTACGTACAGGCAATCGTCTGTAGAAGGGAGCGGTGTTCTTAGTTCCGTCACCAAGCGCCCCGGTGTCGTTCTCACCCCAAGCAATTATTTTGCCATCTGTAGTAAGTCCTAACGAATGATACTCTCCCGCAGAAATGCCAGAAAAACTCTCAGAAGTAGCTACCGTTCCTGGAGTATTTCGGTCCCTGATATCATCATTATCGCCGGCACCAATATCATCTCCGAGGCTGTCTACCTTACCCCAACTCCACGCGCGACCGTTACTATCCACTGCAAGCGAATACTCGTCACTTATACTAATACTCTTGAACTTAACATTACTAGTAACCATCTGTGGGACAAGATTCTCATAATTATTATGCCCAAGACCAAGCTGACCAGCCTCGTTCACCCCCCAGCCCCAAATGTTACCATCGCTGTCTAGTGCAAGCGAAAACATCATTCCTGTTTGAACTCTGGTGAAAGTTTTATCACTCGCTACACGAACAGGCGCATTGCGATCATCTGTGGTTCCGTCACCAACTTCACCTCCTTCATTATCTCCCCAGCCCCACGCATGACCTTCAGAATCTATCGCTAGAGAGTGGTACTCACTAGTGCTAACGTCAACAAAGGTTTTGTCGCTAGCAATCCGAACTGGTGTGTAACGGTCATCGTCGGTGCCATCACCCAACATACTGTATTCGTTGCGTCCCCACCCCCACAACTTACCATCGACATCAATGGCTAGTGTATGTCCATTTGACGCGGAAACGTGCTTAAAATGCAAACCTTCTGGAGTCTTCACCCGCACCGGGGTACGTGTTTTGTCGGGGCTACCTTCCGGCAGCTTCCCAATACCAAGGGTAGTGTCTCTGTTAAGACCCCATGAGTACAGGTATCCATCTACCCCAATAGCCACCGCATGGTAATCACCAACACTTACCTGAGTATAGAGCACATCAGGAGGCGTAATTGTAGCAGTTGCCGCTCCATGAGCTGGGCCTTCACTAGGTTTTAACGTGAAGCCATCTACAGTTTCTATTGTTTTGCGTCTATGACCATTAGCTTGTGCTATTTTAGAACCAGCATGCGTTGGTAAAGCAACACTTAACCCGCATAAGAATACAAACAGTAATGTCAGTATTCCAGCACAAGCTGTACGTATCGCGCGCATAGAGGCTCGTTCCTTTCGATTGAACGGAGACATAACTGGCGTTAGTACCGTTCTAAAAGAATTGGTATTACTACTGATGTGTAGTAAATCACAATTCCCCCAAACTGTGACCTACCACACATAACAGATATCAATAGTAACATTAGATATACGGTAACTGTCAAAACAAGATAAATAGTGTATAAATATGCAAATAACATTCACAAAAAAACGTACACTAAAACCCGTTTATTGACAGTACAGTAAAGACACTAATTGCAACTTTGCTGTATGTATTTAATATTTAATAATCAGACTTCAGCAGCCGCAAAAAAGAGTATAGTGTTAGTTAACACACTGAGTTGTGTGTTTATATAAGCAAAGGAGCCGAAAATGTCTCAACCACCAGTAGAAACATATTATGAAAACGGCAAGTGGAAAGACAAGGTAGAGGGGAAAGAACGCGCATTCAAAACCTTTGAGACAAAGGCTGAAGCACAGGCTGCCGGACGAGAACGAGCTAAAGAGCTGGAAACCGAACATATTATTAAAAATATGGACGGTAAAATCAGCGAAAAGAAGTCCTACGGCAATGATCCTCGCCCACCAAAGGGTTCGCGCGGCTAAATAAGCAAAACTTTTACCCGGAAATATAAGCCAGCACATACTTTTCATCCCCCTTCTATGTGCTGGCTTTTACTATTGCCTCTACACAACGATCAATCTCAGTGGCAATAGTTCCCAGGATTTGCAAAAGCTCTTACTAAGGCTAGAAAACAAGTTTCAGACTAACCACTTATCTAGCAGCCACCAGTTCACAAGCTTTCCAAATCCTTGCCCTTGGTCTCTTGCGCAAAGAGATAGGTAACAGCACCAATAACAAGGCATATACCAAAGAACGTGAAAGCCTTAGTAATAACCGCAATATCAATGTTGGTAGCCACATAGCCTCCACCGACCAGGGCACCCATCACAATTGGTCCCACAATCTTAGCGATAGCGCCGATACCATAGCCAAGGCCAAGCCCTGTAGAGCGGACATCATTGGGGAACTGCTCACCCCCGAAGGCATTCAAGATACCAAAGACCCCATCGGCGAAGGTCATGATAATGAGCACAGCGATATAGAACTGCCAGCCGGAACTGTGAAAGAAAGCTGCATAAAAACAGCCAACGGCGCCAATGATGCCGAAGATGAACATTGTCCACCGGCGACCAATAATATCTGCCAACCACGCCGAGCCAAAGCGTCCAATGCAGTCAGCAACAGAGACTCCCATGAAGAGGTAAGCCACCATCTGTGTTGAGAAACCAAATGCATCCTTCATTAAGGTTTGCCCCCAGGATTGAATAGCAAACGAACCAAGAATGAAGCAGAAGGATCCCACAGAGATAATAAGCAATGGCTTCATGTGCTTGGAGAAGAGAAGGCTGTAGGGAGCTTTCTGCTCTTCTTTCACCAACGGCAGTGCACCAACCTCCGAGGTTGGCATCTCCAGAGCCCAGGCAAGAGCTGCCCGAGCCTTGTCATCTTGACCAATGGTCTGGTAGAAGCGAGGAGATTCAGGCACTGCGGCCAACCAGAAAAGTAGCAAGACCGGGACCACGCCCAGAGCCACCAGCAAGCGCCAGTTGCCACCGATAAGAGACTGCGCCACTGAACCTAGTAACAGTCCCATGGGGATAAAAACGGAAGCCAGGCCAGAGAGCATACCCCGTTGTTTAGCCGGCACAAACTCCTGAACATAAGGAATAGAAATGATATTGAGACCACCCACACCAATACCCACACCCACGCGCAGGATAGCCAGCAAAACCCATGCACCATCGGGAAGGAAAATCGAAAAGGCAGTGAAAGCAACAAAACAAATCACACACCATTGAAAAGCATGCTTACGGCCATACCTATCTGACAAGCGCCCCCAAACGATAGAACCGATCACCGTTCCTAAGCCAGAGCATGCCAGAATAATACCAACAGCTGTTCCTGTTAAATGCCAGGCCGAGGTCAACAATGACACTACAAAGCCAATGAGGAACATATCGAAAAATTCCGAAATATTGCCTGCAATAGCCAAACCAATAATAGACTTTTGGTGACCTGTGAGCGGACGGGAATCAATAAGTTCATAGGCTGTACGCCGTGTTTGCGCGGGAGAAATTGTAATATTACTCATCTTTGAACTCTTTCCATGCAAGTATTAAAAGTACTGTACCGTACATGTATTCAACGGTTGATGTCATTACCCAAAGGAATGTCAAGCTCTTCGGGACGCATACGTGTCAAATCACCCATATGAGTTAAGGCAAATTCGGCAGCTTTTTGCCCCCACTTGACACCACACTCAACGTCGTGAGAAAGGAAACCGTGCAAGGTCGCCGATACAAAAGAATCACCAGCACCAGGTCGGTCCACCACAGGCACAGTTGTCGTGGCATACTTGTGCACACCTTCTGCATTGCGCAAGTATGGGCCGTCAAGATGATTAGTGGAGACCACATATTCATTGCCAAAACGCCTGTATAGCTCCTCAACAACCTCTTCACCCGTGCCTTCGATACCAAACACATGCTTAGCATCTTTAATGGAGCAAAATAGGATACGAGCTTTTTTAGCAATTGGCTCCAATACCTGCCGAGCATGCTCTCCCGACCACAATTTACTGCGGAAATTGACATCTAAGGCTATGTCAATGCCTTTCTTTGCAGCTTCATCTGCCGCAAAAGATACGACATCTGCTGTGGTATCCGTAAGAGCTGCTGTAATTCCGGTAAGGAAAATAAGCCGGGTATCGAGAATGGTATCCCAGTCATATTCATCAATACCGGTAGTTCGGAAGGGGGTGTACTCACGATCATAAATCACGTTCGCCGGCATCGGCGGCTCCCCCGGTTCCATAAAATACAAAGCTATACGGCTGGTTGGCTTGCGCACCATGGTAGATAAATCCACACCAACCGATCGATACTCAGAAAGTACATATTCCCCTAGATCCCCCTCAGGCAAGGAGGAAGTCCACAGGGTCTTTCGTTTAAGCTCAGATAAGAGGCCCGCCACATTTGCCTCAGAACAAGCAGGGTTCATACGAACCGATCGAGCACTCATCAGACGCTCTCCACGGTTGACTGTCAAGCGAATTTGCCCCTCACCAATCGTGGATACATCATAAGTAGGCGTTGTCATAATTCTCCTCAATACAAACGATGAACGCTAGGCAGAACCCCTCACGAAGGGAAGTAGGCAATAGTCTCAACTGCGAGATTTGCGCAGAACCATCCTCGTGATCTACGCAATAACACCTACAAACTACCTAATACACTATGTCTTTACTACTGCAATTATTGGTTTACCTTGCTGTCCCAGCCAGCAAAAGGTTATGGCTCAATTACTTCAATTCCTGCACCAGTAAGCCACTGTGCAACCTTAGTGCGAGCATCAACGACGATGCGATCCGCGGCAGGATCGTTATCATTCCACATCTCTATCATGATGCGACCCGACCAAGACTGCCTAGCCAACTGCGCAAATGCCTTCGGAAAGTCAGCTGAGCCTTCGCCCATAGGAACTCTCCGTGGTTCACCTGGGCGCACATCTTTTACATGGATGGCGAGCATACGACCATGCCCTGCTTGAAGCTCGCTCACTGCATCCAGCTGCTGCTCATACAAGTTGCCGATGTCTGGATACATACTCAACCACGCTGAACTAACTTGGTCACAAATCTCCAAACCTTTAGCAATTGAGGTAACATCATTGCCATCCACATTCTCAATACCCAGCATGACGCCAGCTTGAGACGCATAAGCAGCGGCCTGAGCCAAAGTCGCAACGTAGCGATCCCTTTGGCCAGGATCAGGATCTTCATAGTAAGCGTAGTATCCCGCCACTTGTATCAGTGGAATACCAGCCTCATAGCACAGGTCGATAGCCTTATGGAAGATATCACCAGCTTCTTGACGGACCTTAGCATCAGCCGATCCAGGTCCAATTTTCCGGTGACAAGACAGGCAGATACCCCCAATTTGAACATTTTGACGGTCTGCGGCCTCACGGAAAGCATGGGCTTGAGCAGGAGTCCAATCCAAACGAGCCATACGTTCAGGGCTTTCATCGATCGACAAATCCATAAAAGTGAAACCGTCCCGAGTCACTTGAGACAGGAAAGAGTCCCAATCGTCTGGATCAGCCACAGCTTTGAGGGCCTTTTCATAAATCCCGAGGGTAACACTCGAAGCACTCATCTGGACCACACCCTGTCGATGACATCACTCAGTTCAGCGGCTGCAACCAGAGGATCATGAGCCTGTACAATACCTCGACCTGAAATGATGACGCCTACAGGTTCTCCCGTAAAGAAGGGAATATCCTTAGCCGTGACCCCACCAGTAATAGTAACGGTAAAGCCCATGTCATGTAGTTCACGAATGCGAGCTTTGTCATGTTCACCCCAAGTAAGTTTGCCAGCAGCCTCCACGTCACGAGAACGATGAACGATTACTTGAGTAGCACCCAGCTTCCTCCATTCGCGAGCTTGGTTTGCATCATACTGTTCACCGAGTTCAATCTGCACTTCCCCACCAAACTCTTGAGCGACTGTAACCACTTGTTCAACTGTGGTCATACTTGCACCTGCCACTACTGAAACCCAGTTAGCACCGGCTTCGAAACAAGCACGAGATATCACTGCGCCAGCTTCAGCAATACGAACATCAGCCAGAATGGTTTTGTTCGGGTAGAGTGCACGTATTTCTCTGACTGCTCTCAGACCTTCAGCAATAATGAGCACTGTGCCACATTCAATAACATCGATCTTGCTTATAGCTGCGTTGAGGGGTTTCAGCGCTGACGGCATATCGAAAGTATCGAGAGCTATTTGCAGCTTGGGACGTTCCAATCCTTGCATCGATCTCAACCCTCCTTGCGCATAGCGAAGAAGCGCTGGGCATTGGTCATGAGCAGCTTGTCTACGTATGTGGGGTCAAAGCCTTCAGCAATCATGCGGGGCCCATCAACTGCGGGGTTGTAATCTACCCCAGTAACTGAACCGTACACCTTCTGGTAAGAACGCTTACCTGAATCAGTACCCAAGAGGATACGGTCCTCGAAGCCGTCTTTTTTGAAGGCTGCCAGCTCCAGTATGCGATTAGAGTCAGGCTGATACTTGATGCGGTAGGTACCGTCGATTTCTAAGTAAACACCCAAGTCGAGGATTTGCTCTAAGTAGTAGACATCCGCGTTACGCTGGATGTGTCCAATGGCTATCTGCTCAGCGGGCACACCCATATCAATCAGTGTTTGAGCCTGTTCTAGACCGCAGGTGCCATACGTCGTATGGGTATTGATTGGAGCACCAGTCTCGATTGCTGCCATAGCAGCTGCTTCCATGCACTTGTGTTCGAACGGCGTAATCTTGCCGTAGGCAGTGCCAATCTTAATAACCCCTGCCTTATAGGGAGAACGCTCGACAATAGGTCCAGAGTAATCGTTCTGGTCAATGCCTTCTCGTATATCAGCAATCACCAGATCGGCAATTTGTTCAGCCGTATAACGGTTGACCCAGTGGGATTGGGTTTCAAGATACACATGTTCACGGTGGAAACCTGTAGCTGCAATGACTTGTAGGTGATTCACAGAGCGTGCAACCTCGGCCAGCATTTCAGGATTACGTCCACAATTAATAGGGCACATATCAACTACGGTGCCGCCATTACTGCTCCATTGAAGAGAGGCATCTACGAAGTAACCAGCTTCTATCTGTGCTTTTTCCACAGAATCCAGCTGGTGGTCTGCGTCAATATACACTTCGCCTGCGCCCACACGAATCAGGTGGTCGTGACTGTCCACAACTCCCAGGGTTGCAGGATCAACATCGCCAAGGATAGTGCGTACGTATGCCATATGAACTCCTTTGTTGCAAATATGCATGCCTCAGGCAATTCCATCAGAATTGCACTGAACCGAACACCTACGAATCTAGGTCATTCATCTAAGCAAAGGAAGTACGTTTTGAACATATGCTCACTTCGGTTATCGAATCTGATCAGGCAAGCATCAACTGCTTTCCTTGATTTTTCGACCTCAATCTTGTGATTTGTAGTGCACTTGCTTGCACTCAGACAGAGCTAAAATGAACATATGCTCAACAATGATGTAACGCTAACTTCTACTGACTCTCGCCAACGTATCCGCGAGCTATTGACCGTTGCGCAACTGTACTATCGGCAGAACAAGACGCAACTGCAAATTGCTCAAGAGATCGGATACTCCCGAGCAACTGTGTCCCGAATGCTGCAAGAAGCACAAGAACGAGGTATTGTTCGTATCTCCATCAACGATCCACTCGAACGCCTACAGCATCTGGAGTCACAACTCATCACTATCTTCGGACTCACATACGCTCGCGTGAGTGAACCACCAGAAGGAAGATCTGCAATAGATGTAGTCCCACGCTCAGCTGCCACACTTCTGATCGAGCACACTTCTCCTGACGCATTGATCACAGTTTCTAACGGCCGAGCAGTTGCTGCTACAGTGCGCGAGGTACCAATCCAGGATTGGAAAAGGACAAATGTAACACAAATGATCGGCTCGCTCTCACCTTCTAACCCCATGACCGATTCACCAGAAATTTGCATGATGCTCGCCCAGCGCTTAGGCGGCACCTACACCACACTTCCTGTACCCATGATTCTTTCATCTGCTTCAATGGCACGAGCCATGCTTAAAGAAGAGCAGATTGCTACCACCCTGACACTTGGCGGACGAGCAGATGTAGCAATCGTCGGCGTAGGCTCAGTCTTTGGCGGACGAAGCGGGCACATTTTTACCAGCTATGAAGATGCAAGGTTTATCAGTGAGATTAAAAAACGAGGTGCCGTAGGTCACATTTGCGGACACCACATTGACATTGAAGGCCACCATCTTCACACGAGCTTATGCGAGCGCACCGTTTCCATAGAGTTTGAACGATTGCGCCGTATTCCTTTGGTGATTGGCGTAGCCTGGGGGCATGCTAAAGCAGCAGCAATTCTTGCCTGCCTCAAGGGCAAACTACTATCTGCACTCGCAACTGACCGTTCCACCGCCGAGGAAATCATCAGCCTGAACGAAACTCGATACATACCTAAGACAGCACAAGTGCCAGCTTAAGCCCGGTATCTCGCGGAACCATCACACTTCACTACGGCCAGTAAGCGCTCTACCCAAGGTGATTTCATCTGCATATTCGAGGTCAGAACCAACTGGTAGGCCAGAAGCCAGACGGGTCAGTTTAATTTCTAGGGGTCCCAAAAGACGGCTCAGATACGTGGTGGTGGCTTCACCTTCAATGTTGGGGTCCAAGGCCATGATGACTTCTGTCACCTCGCCAGATTTCAAGCGTTTCAAGAGGTTCGGAATACGCAAGTCAGACGGACCGATATTAGCCATAGGATTGATTGCACCACCAAGCACGTGATACAGACCCCTATACTCTCGAGTTCTTTCAATACTCATCACATCTTTCGGTTCTTCAACCACACAGATGACTGCCCGATCACGGCGGGGGTCCTCACAAATGGGGCATGGACTAGTCTCACATACATTGCCACAAATTTCACAGAAGCGAACTTTTGCTTTTGCGGTAGTGATAGCGTCTGCTAAATCCTGTACCTCTTGAGCATCAGCTCCCAGCAGATAAAAAGCGATACGCTGGGCACCCTTAGGACCAATTCCGGGAAGTCGAGCAAATGAGTCAATCAGCTGTTGAATTGCTCCATCATAGGCCAGAGCCATAAGTTACCGATCCTTGCTATTTCTTATGTTTATTGGCATTAAGCGGATTCCTTGGATCATCCGCAGCTAAATCCTCAACCTGTTTTACATCAAAAAGCTGGGAAAGCTCTTGTGGTCCCATCAGTGAGTTCTCACCCTGACGAGCATCGTCCAGCGAATAGGAATCTTCTTCTGCTGGCACCTCAGGTTGACGCTGTGGGACTGTTTCTGAAACAGCAATGCGCGAATTGCTTTCTCCTTGTTGGACAGCAGCTTCATCAGCAATCTCACCATTCTCTGCTTCGTCAACTACATCAGGTGAATGAACGTCCGCTGACTCATCCGCCACTTCTGCTGAAACTACTTGATCAACTACAGGTGGTTGTCCGTCTGGCTGGGCCCAAGGATCGTCCTGATCGCTCAAGTCAGGAAGACCCATTTTGTTTACCTTGCCCTGATCTTCAGCATCGGTCGGCACTTGTAATTCCTGAGAGTGTGTGGCCTGCTGCTCAGGGCCTAAATTAATGGTTTCTGGTTGTGGGTGTGCCCAAGGGTCATCGTCATCTAAGTCATCAGGCTTGACGTATGAGTCTGTGGAAGCAAAACCAGCTGCCGGTAGTGGTGATGTACCTGCAACTGGCCCACCTGTCACCTCTGGATTGGGGTTGCTGGGGTGGTGTTCGTCAGAGTCAGAACCAGCATCATCCTCAGGCGAACCACCGGCTGCACCATCAACTGACGAGTGCTGTTGACTACGGGCGCGACCTTGACCTTTGTCGGTGGTTTTATTATCGGTTCCACTGACTGTATGTGGAGTTACTGCAAAGCCCAAGTTCATAGCTGACATATTGGTACGAGCTAATGCTATTTGCTTTTTGACCTCAGAACGACGTTCAGGGCTCATTTTGCCAACAGATTCGACTTGTTCCCCATTAGCCGCAACACCTGAGGGAGCGATCATGGTGTCAGGCCCAAACTCCTGACGGGCTCGTGCCATAACGATTTTCGGGACCTTGGTCTCACCATCTACCCCTTGAGCCGCAACAGCAAGAGCGAAGGCATGCTGACTGAGAGGTTGATCAAACGTCATAGACAAAACTGGCCTGCCTTTGGCGTTCTTACCCATAGCAACTGTAGGCACCTTCTGCCTTACCACGTATTCTTGAACACCTTCTGGCAGTGCAGCAACCACTGCATCCCATCGCTGGTCAAGTGTCATATTCTCGTGAGCTGACACCGTCTGCTCTTTTGCGTTGTTGACAGAAGCAGACTGAGAAGGAACTGATTGAGAGGGAGCAGATGCAGGTTCCGCTGTCACCACTGGAGCTTCTGCTGACCTACGAGAGCCAATAAAGCCGCTCTGGGAACTGCCCTGGACTGGGGAAGACGCAGGGCCAGCGGTGGAGGAAACACCTTTACTACCGGCAGGTTGAGCATGACTAGACTCTTCAGCAGGAACCAGCAGACGAGCTGCCAGTAACTCTAATCGCATTCGAGGTGAAATAGCCCCAGACATAGAAGACAGCGTTTCGTCAACAATATCTGCCATTTGAGTCAATCTTGCCAACCCCAATGCCTGAGCTTGAGATTGTAAGTGAGTGATATCTTGAGCTTCACTATCTTCACTCAGTGAGCTTTCTGCAGATTGTCCCGCTAGAAGCAGCACCAACAGGTCTCGTACCCGCTGGAGGATATCTTCAACAAAGCGTTTAGGCTCAAATCCACCTACAACTACTTTCTGTACAACTGCGTAAAGTTCGGATCCATCCTGCTCAGCGACAGCGTCTATCGCCTCATCAATCAGGGCCTCAGGCGTGTAACCAAGGAGAGCAACAGCTGCCTCATAAGTGATGGTGCCCTGATCAGCACCCACCATCAACTGATCAAGCACAGAAAGAGTGTCACGAACAGACCCACCTCCCGCTCGCATAGCCAACTTTAGGACACCAGGCTCTGTTTTGATCTTCTCCTGCTTGCAAACACCTTCCAGGTATGGCCCCATCACCTCGGCAGGCACAAGCCTGAAGGGATAGTGGTGGGTACGGGATCGAATAGTTGAAATAACCTTGTCAGGTTCAGTTGTAGCAAACATGAACATGACGTGCTCGGGAGGTTCCTCCACTATCTTTAACAGGGCATTAAAACCCTGCTGAGTAACCATATGTGCTTCGTCCAAGATAAAGATCTTGTACCGGTCACGCACTGGAGCAAACCCTGCCCGTTCACGTAACTCACGTGCATCATCAACGCCATTATGGCTGGCAGCGTCTATCTCGACCACATCAATAGAACCAGGCCCACCCGTAGCCAAATCTCGACAACTGTCACATTTCCCGCAAGGTTGACTAGTAGGTCCCTCAGCGCAGTTAATGCAACGAGCGAAAATGCGAGCGCTGGAAGTCTTACCGCAGCCCCGAGGACCAGAAAATAGGTATGCATGAGTTAGCTTACCTTGATCCAAAGCTCGAGAAAGTGGAACCGTAACCTGCGGTTGCCCAATAACACCTTCAAAGGTGTCTGGACGATATCGCCGATAAAGTGCTAATGCCATGTTCTTAGGCTATCCATTTCTTAAGACACAGGCCACCAATTGTAGCTACAACTACTATCGTTACGATTTCGCCCTCTATTTAGGAGCAGTCTTCAGGACCAGCCTTCGCTGTGACCGTAACTTGAGGAACGAATGGAACTTGGGTGGGGACCTGAACTCGAACTTCTACATCATCATCCAAGGGATTACAGGAGACAACCTGTCCTCCATTAGCAATTGCTATTGTAGTAGCCTGAGCGCACGGTAAGGGATCCCCTTCATCTAAAGCAGAAGCTGCTGCTAAAGCTGCGGAATCGGCTGCCGTCCTAGCCTTCGACTGACAAACTAAGACATTCCCTAAACTTGCTACAACAACCAACCCTACGGCAGCGAGAGCAATCAACAACAAGCCCATAACTGTACCTGATCCATGATCGCTACCACGTATCCAACGGTTCACGGACGAAAACCACTTATTCTTCCTTTTCATTGAGGACTCCCACTGCCGAACCCGAAACTCGAGCAGGAATGAAACCTAGGGATCCAGTAGTAACTGGGCAAGAAACAACTACAGAAACAGTCCGGTCAGATTGCTGAAGGGATAACTGAGCTTGATCACCAGCTACCTGTTTAGCGACGCCAGCTGGATTACCCTTGCCCTGGTGAACGACAATCTCACGAGCAGCAGCCCGTGCAGCATCCTGGCAGTCTAAGGAGACACCAACAGCCTTCGTTAAGCCAAGAAGGAGGGCAGCAACAGCCACAACAGCCGGTAAGATTACAGCGAATTCAGCTGTTACTGCACCAGAATCCGAACACTTATGCCAGCGCCAATACCGCAGCCAGCAATTTCTTTTTACCCTTCCCACTTCAGGACACACTCAAAGCTCGCCTAATTAAATCTGAAAGTAGCTCACGTACAGCACCGGATTTAAGAACAGCTAAAAGTACGCCTGCAAAAGCAGTTGCTGCAATGAGAACTACAGCGTATTCTGCAGTAGCCGCACCAGACTCTGGAGCAGACATAAGGGTATGAAGGCGAGCTTCAAAGCGGCAATATCTTTTCATCACAGCTTCCCAAATATTGTGAGCACCTTGATACAACCGGTTCTTGCAAGAATGAATGAACAGCATTATTCGTTGACACCTGTGCCGTAAACGCGGTAGCCGTCGGGTGATTGAAGTCTTTGCGCCGGTGGATACTACACTAAGTTCTTGGTTATTGGTAACAGTGCTGACGGGGGTAAGTTGAGTTGAAAGCATGATTGTACCTTTCTAGTGATAGTTATTGATGCCCTACCGGCTGTATTGAACCTGCGTTTGTGTTTTCAAACAATGTTCTGAGCCAGATATCTTTACTTTGCCCTACTTCGGACAACGCCCAATAGGTTGAACCTTAATGTGGTTAAATGTAGCTTGGCGCATATAGCTAACGCTTTCCCTTCTTTATTGGAAAGTACTCAGCAAGAATCGACTTAAAGAGCCAATCCTCCAGCAAAAGCAGCTATGCAAGGCAATACACCAATCAGTATGAAAGCTGGCAGAATGCATAAACCAGTTGGCAAGAGCAGTTTTACCGCAAGACCAGCAGCCGCTTCTTCTACTGTGCGTTGCTGGGACAGATCGATCTGCTCTATGGTTATTTCAATCCTTCCAAGTGGGGAAACACCATGACGCCAAGAGGGTTCTAAGCAGTCACGAATAGCACTAAAACGTCTCCCAAAGCGTGGATGAGAACACGCTTGAGACCATGAACTAAACCACTCATTGCCCTGGTTAAGCAAAACAGCTACTCGTCTCATGGGCCTACCCAAATCTGATTGACAGACAGCACCAATTTGGTCCAAAGCATGCGGAACCGACGCGCCCTGGCGCACACAAACAGCTACCATTTCCATCAAGAGCGTGAGAGGTATATCTTGCGTACTGAAATGCGACCCCAGCGCTTCCAGTGACCTCTGTGGCCAATCTAAACTCATATAAATGGCACAAGCAGACAGCAAAGACGCTAATAGGATCAGCATACTAATCTTCTATCTTTCGATTCACTTCTCGTTGCAGAGCTAGCATCCACCACCACCCCAGCGCATAACAAGACAACCCTAAACTCAGACATAGGAACCCTGCGCCTGGCGTAAGAAGAAAAGCTAACGGCTTAGCCCCCAGCATTGAGCCAAGAGCCAAGGTGAGTACTGGTAACGCTACCAGGAGCTTCATCGTTGCCTTCGGCATGGCAAAAGCCTTATCTTTCAAGTGTTCCAAATGACTCAAGCGACGATAAGATGCACCCACTGCATCTATACAACGTGAAGCTTCACAGCCCAGCAGTGCACTCAAATGGCAGGAGACCTGTAGAGCATACGCAACTGCATCCACATTGTTCTCAGTTTCCTGGCGCAAGCTCCGGGCTTCCAACATCTCTCGTATCCGCGGATACGTTACCTTACGAGTAGCAAAATTGCGACCTGCCTGCTCCTGAAAAGCATCTAGCACATTCCCGCCATTGCGTAAGTATGCACTTAAGGCAGCAACAGTAGCCCCTATACCAGTCACGCTGAGAACTCGGGATTGCTGTTTCAGTAAGGTTCGTAGGCGTCCACCACCACAACTGCCACCCACTGGCTGAGCAGCCAAAACAGTTAGAAAAGCCCATATACCAGCCCATAGCGGACCATCAAAACCAGGTAGCATGCTGTTCACTCCCTACCGCTTATTGTGGTTGCCTTCAGTAGCATGAGAAGCCTTGTCCCTTTGGACCTGAGACGTTTGAGTAACCTGCTCTATGCTCGACATCGGTGTAATTCCCCACTTCTGAGCAAAGCTCTGCCAGAGAGAACCATATCGGACAACACCCTGATTACTCCAGGCGCACAAGGTCTTACCTACAAGTTGCCCTTGAGTATCCATGGCAAGAATTCCCATCTGGCTAATCCTCCGGCGCCCACCTTCACGCTTGAGATGAAGAACCAGGTCGAAAGCACCAGCTACTAAAGAAGCGAGAACTTTTGGGTCAAGACCAGCAAGAAGACCTAAGGTAACCAAACGAGCAGGAACTCGTTCTACACTGTCAGAATGGAGGGTAACCATACCACCTCGATGCCCAGAGTTGAAAGCACGCAGAAGGTCAGCTATTTCCCCACCACGGCATTCTCCGAGGACTATACGATCAGGCCGCATACGCAGGGTAGCTTTGACGAGCTCTGAAAGCCTAATAGCACCAGCTCCCTCGACATTAGCCTCACGGGTCGCTAGAGAAACATGATTGTCATGATGTGGGAGCACTCCCAACTCACGCACTTCCTCTACTGAAACTATGCGTTCGGTAACCGGGCATTGGCAGAGTAAGGCTTTCAACAGAGTAGTTTTACCAGTACCAGTTCCACCGGAAATCATGACTGTAGCCCGACGATCAACCAAGACCTGAAGCAGAGAAACCCAGCCTGAAGGCATAAGACCAACAGCAGCTAATTCTTGCAATTGAGCAACCCGACGCTCTGGCAGCCTAATTGACAGACAGGCTCCAGAAGCTACTATCGGAGCAATCACCGCATGTACACGCACACCGTCTTCAGTGGAAGCATCTGCTATGGGACATGAATCATCTAAACGTTTGCCTAGCTGGGAGCAGATTTGCACCGCATACTCTCTCACCATTTCCGGCCCAGAAAATCCAGGATGCATCTCTTGTTCACTCATTCCTGAACCCCTATCCGCCCAGACTCTACCATCAGGAGTAACTGCAATATCACTTACTCGCGGGTCACTCGTCAGGGACCTTAAATAACCAAACTCTATGCGGCTCGGGATTTGGCTACGGTAGCGCGCTCGCTGTCCATAAACATTCATATTTATCTAACCCCAGAAACCAATACTTTTAGGCCGGATTGCATGGTCCAGGGCAACCCATTCTTCTATCTGGTAGCACAGTTCAGCAATAGACTTTCGGTATGCTCTAGGTAACCTTCTCACCCCCAGACCCCTCAGCAGGTCAGATGTTAATTGCTGTTGGGGTTTGAAACTAGCAACAATTTTGCACTCTAAAAAGTCTTCAGCTTCGATTCGACTAACCGGCGGTGACCCCCGTAACCCGCGAGGATCAACTGCTACTACATGAACTTTTTCCTGCATACATCGCTTCCAGTATGAAAAGTCTCTTACAGGACCTTGTGAAGTTGAAGAATTTACCTTTGACTCAGCCATATTCATGAGGAACGATTGAGTGCGCGCAAGGCCCAAAATCGAAAGTTCAACGAGCAGTACACAGGGCTGATCTTCAAGTAATTCAAGTTGTTCTATGCATTGGCCGCGACCGCCATCAATGAGCACTATGTCATTACTCTGGCTTAAAGCCTTGAGCGCCGCCTCTATGTCCCACCATTGTGGAGGATCACCTTTCCAAGGGTCACAGCTAAGAACATTCATACCCTCCCACTTCAATACCTCATGATCTAAGGCAGCAGCATCAATTCTTCCCAGGGGAGCCTCGATATCGTTCAACCTCAAACCTGGGTCTGACTCTAGACCTAAGAGCACATCCATACCTCCTGCTTCCAGGTCTAGATCCAGCAAGGCACATTGATGCCCTCTTTTTTGCAAATGGCTAGCACAGAGAGCCAAAGATGTGGTAAGCCCTACTCCAGGGCAAGCTGTAAGAAAGACCAGCGAACGTACTGCTCTCTCTTGTTCCTGCACACTGTTGTTTGAGGTCGGATTTCTCTTATGGACCTCCGAAGGAGCATAAACTGGCGTGCGAGGCACCAATCCATTCGCACGATACTTACTAACAGACGTTTGTGCTTGCCTAGAAACGTTGCCGGCAGCGGTGCACATGTAGTGTGTGTGAGTCATGTCTCCATTACAGGTCATGCACTCACATGGGATGCAAGGAGTTCAAGAATGTGGTCGAATGTAGATTGGCATGTAGGATATCCTTCCCTCCAGCAGCAGAAAACATCCACCTACGATGCTTGAGAAGGTAGCCAGTGTGATATTTTTCATTTGCACCCGACCAAACAAACGCATACAGTACTATGTATGGTTCAGAAATTCGACGCACCCTCCAAAGCGATTCTTAAAAGTCAGATCGCAGAACACATAGCGGAAAGCGATAAGCTCAACCGCAATCAGAGTGACGCCACTGAGGCCGAACCGCTGCCCAAGGATCGCTTCTTTGATCGAGAGCTATCATGGCTCAAGTTCAACAAACGAGTCTTGGAAATGGCAGAAGACAACTATGCCCCTCTCATAGAGCGAGCTAACTTTTCCGCTATTTTTGCCTCCAACTTGGACGAGTTCTTCATGGTCCGCGTGGCAGGTTTGAAGCGTCGTGTAGACACTGGTATTGCGGTTCCGGCCCTAAGTGGGTTAAGTCCACGACAGCAATTGCGCACTATTTCTGAACAAGCCCATAAACTCCAGCAAGAGCATGCCCAGTACACCATTAACACCCTGCTGCCTGCTCTAGCCGAGGAGCATATTGTTTTGCTCAAATGGGACCAGCTCACAGCACCAGAGCAAGAGCGTCTTTCTCGTTTCTTCCACCAGCAAGTATTTCCTGTTCTAACACCTTTGGCAGTTGATCCTGCACACCCCTTCCCATATATTTCAGGCAATTCGCTCAACTTAGCCATACTTGTCGAAAATCCCACCTCGGGTAAAACGCACTTTGCACGGGTTAAAATTCCAGACAATATGCCCCGTCTCGTGGCTGTTGATGACCTCACTGATGAAGAAGCTCACGAGGAACGCTATGGGTTCATTATGATGGAAAACCTCATTATAGCCCATTTGGAATCCTTGTTCCCTGGCATGAGGATTAAAGAGGCCAGGTCTTTCCGCCTGACCCGTAACGAGGACATTGACGTTGAAGAGGACGACGCAGAGAATCTACTCAATGCTATGGAAAAAGAGCTCCTTCAACGTCGATTTGGTCCACCTATTCGTCTTGAAATCTCAGATTCTGCGTCTCCTTTCCTCTCTCAACTGCTTGCCAGCAAGCTTGGGGTCAGAGAAGACGAGGTATACCAACTGCCGTCGCCTCTCGATTTGACAGTCCTGTTCGAGCTTCAATCCATAGACCGTCCAGATCTCAAATTCCGACCTTTTATCCCCACAACAAACCGCCAGATTGCTCGCGTAGAGTCCAGTCAAGCGCAGGATATTTTTGCCGCTATTCGCGAGGGCGACATCCTCTTGCATCATCCTTACGATTCATTCTCTACTTCAGTACAGGCTTTCTTGGCTCAAGCTGCGGCGGACCCAGATGTATTAGCTATCAAGCAGAC
This sequence comes from Bombiscardovia coagulans, assembly GCF_002259585.1. Taxonomy (GTDB): domain Bacteria; phylum Actinomycetota; class Actinomycetes; order Actinomycetales; family Bifidobacteriaceae; genus Bombiscardovia; species Bombiscardovia coagulans. Next base: position 173,947 of record NZ_MWWS01000005.1, on the reverse strand, counting down.
GCTCTACCGAACTTCTGGCGATTCACCCATCATCAATGCTCTGGTTGATGCAGCTCATGCAGGCAAGCAGGTCCTTGCCATAGTCGAAATTAAAGCCCGCTTTGATGAGGAAGCTAACATAGCATGGGCCCGCAAGCTAGAACGCGCAGGCGTCCACGTGGTGTATGGCATCGTAGGACTCAAAACACACTGCAAGCTCTCTCTCGTAGTCAGACAAGAAGCAGACGGCTTAAAACGGTATTGCCATGTTGGAACTGGCAATTACAACCCTAAAACTGCACGTTCATATACCGATCTAGGTTTGCTGACCTGCGATCCGGTAGTTGGACAGGACCTCACTCGCCTGTTCAACCAGCTCTCAGGGTATGCTCCAAAATCGAGCTTCCACCGTCTCTTAGTGGCACCTCGCACCGTCCGTACCGGCATCATTGCCCGTATTCAGCGGGAGGAGGCAGCTGCCCGTAGCGGTCACGAAGCTTGGATCAAAATCAAAGTCAACTCTGTCGTAGACGAGCAAACCATTGATGCGCTCTACCGGGCTAGCCAAGCTGGTGTAAAGATTGACATTGTAGAACGTGGCATCTGCTCACTGAAACCCGGCCTACCAGGATTAAGTGAAAACATCCGCGTACGCTCGATTCTGGGTAGATTCCTAGAGCATTCTCGAATCTTCGCTTTTGCTAATGCGCAGGGGCCGCAGATTGGCGAGGGACCCACTTCTGGGCCGGAAGTCTGGATAGGTTCGGCCGATCTTATGCACCGTAACCTTGACCGGCGAGTAGAAACTCTCGTGCGCATCACTGCACCCGATGAAGTACAAGATCTCATTGACTATATCGATTTGCAAATGTCAGATACTACTTCGTCTTGGCATATGCTTCCTGACGGCAGATATGTCCGCCACTCACGGGACGACAAGGGACAGCCATTGTTGGACTGCCAAGAGTTCTTGATTGATCGACATACACGGGGCAAGCACAACCAGCACTGAGCAAGCATCCGCGTCAAACGAACAGTTGAAAGGGGGTCAAGATGAGCAGAACAGTAGAAGCTGCGGGAGCCATTGTTTACCGGTGGAAGCAAGGAGATGAGCACATTCCAACCAGGGTAAGCACGCACAATACCCAACAGAACAGCAATCCACGTTCCTTACTTGACCACATAGAACTGTGCCTGGTTCACCGACCAAAATACAACGACTGGTCATGGCCTAAAGGCAAGCTAGAGGCCCATGAAACTCATGCCCAGGCTGCTGTGCGAGAAGTAGGCGAAGAGACAGGGCATGTCATCCGTTTGGGACCCTACCTTGGGGACATTGAGTACCCGCTTAACAACGAAGGCAAGCAGAAAAATGCTCATGGGAATGGCAGGCGTAAGCACATTTCATACTGGATGGCCAGTTTAGCTGGAGAAGACCGGGCAGAACGCTTGCGGGCAGTTATAGGCAGAGTCTCCTCTCCCGATCCTGGTGAGGTCGATCAAGTAACTTGGGTTAGTGTCAAGAAAGCTCGAACTAAGCTCACCCATGCTACCGATAGGCAGATTCTTGATCTCTTTGTAGACAGAGTTGAGCAAGGAGCTTTAACAGCTTCCTCCATCATCATTGTCCGGCATGCTAAATCTATTGCCCGCAAGGAGTGGAGCGGGAATGACGCAGAACGACCCCTAACTCCTCGAGGAGCAGCAGCTGCTTACGCTCTCAACAAACAGTTAGTCTGCTGGGCTCCAGATGAACTATTTTCCTCTTCATGGACCCGCTGCGTACAGACGATTCGCCCCTATTCAGCAGAGACTGAGCAACCCATAGCAACTGCTGATTGCCTGACCGAGTCAGCATTTGCAGAGAATCCGGCTATTGCATACGCCTGGTTAGATGCGCTCATAGAAGACTCTTTAACACAGCAGACAACTAAGCTAGTCTGCATGCATAGGCCTGTTTTAGGAGGCATTTTTGAGCACCTCCGCTCACTATGCCCCACAAAAAGCTTGAGACGCTTCCTCCCCAGTCGTTCTCCTTACATGCCTACCGGCACAGCTTTGACGCTGCACATCATTGAAGGCGAGCAGGGACCGACTATCATTGATATTCAGAAAGTAGGACCTATTGTCTACTAGTACTTCAAACCTCGGTTCCTCTTCAATTCGATCTTCTCGCTCTGGGTTCATCAATACAGCTCAATCCAACCACCCCTCCCGCCCAGGACAGCTCGATGCTTCTCTGCTCGACCAACTTTCTGGAGGTAGGGACCCTCAAGAAATTGACGACATGAGTCACGTATCAGCAGCTTCCCTGCTTGATAAAGTCCATCACACTACTGACCCACAAATTGTAGAGAAAGTAGTGTCACTTGTAGACCGTGAGGGGGTAGATATCGTAGCGGAGCTGTGGAGCAGCGCACCACCAGATACCCTGCCAGGAACCTTGTGGAGACTCTACCTTCTTCGCTCTTGGATGCAGCGCCAGAGCGACAGTATTAGTCATTTATGGAAGATTGGGGAGCCAACGCATACGGCAGCCTCAGCCATTGCGGGGGTAGATTCAACACCAACAGCAGATGACATGGATCGATTAGCTGATTCCATTCTGACAGGAGCTTTTACTGGGGACTTTGCCATAGCCCTAGAAAGAGCCAGCGCTTTTTGCGAGGTAATAGCTCGAGGTTTAGCTGCAACTACGCCAAGCTTCGACCATGCCTCCCAAGCTAGCCAACATCTACAAGCAGCCCAACAGGCAGGACAGGCGGGGCGAAACTATGCCACTGCCCGAAAAACTGTTTCATCATTAATGATTACATCTAAAGATTTTGCGAAGGCTGCCAAACTTTGGCGGCAGAACAAACTGGAATAACAACCTTTGCGTAACGCATTACCCATCTCCCCAAGCGTAAAATGTGATATCTGTTCTCACAACCTAAATCTGCCGTAGAATAGGTACTGCGTCGGATCGTGTTTAAGCCCCGGGCTCCATTGGTTGCCGCTGCGAGCGGCGTTTGCGCCGACAGGCGCTTTCACGGTTCGGCGTTTCTTTCTTTATGAGCATCATCTTCTCAAATACATGTTTTTTCTGTTTTGTGCTCCCTATTTGTAAGTAAAAATGAAATTCCTGCGCTAGGCTAAGAAGTATGGAACTCCACGTATTACAGCACCCGCTCATTGAGCACAAGCTCACTGTCTTGCGGGATAAGAACACTCCTTCCAACACTTTCCGCGACCTGACTAGCGAGTTAGTCATGCTCGAAGCATACGAAGCAACCCGCAATCTGGACATTGAGGACTCCCGGATTGAGACACCCGTGGCCTCAATGGTTGGTAAGAAACTCTCTTCACCTCGCCCCATGGTGGTACCTGTCCTCCGTGCTGGACTAGGTATGCTTGACGGCATGACACGCCTGCTTCCCACAGCAGAAGTAGGCTTTCTCGGCATGAAACGTGATGAAAATACACTTGATATCATCACTTACGCCAATAGACTTCCTGAAGATCTTTCTGGACGACAATGCTTCCTGCTTGACCCTATGCTAGCAACCGGCGGCACCCTTATCGCAGCCACCAATTATCTGGCAGAGCGCGGCGCTAAAGACGTCACTTCTATCAACATTTTGGCAGCTCCAGAGGGGTTAGACCGACTGAAAAAGGAAATTGATCCCCAGATAAACCTCAAGGTCGTTGTCTGCGCAGTTGACGAGAAAATCAATGAGCATGCGTATATTGTCCCTGGTCTTGGAGACGCAGGAGACCGACTCTACGGGGTCATTGACTGAGTAACACTCATACCCGCAAGCTGGCCCTGTTTCAATTCCTAATCTGATCTGAAACAGGGCCAGCTTGTACTCATGGACAGTTACGAGGACCGTTAGCTTGTTATGCTGACACGCGACTTAGGCTTCGGGAGCAGACGGCTAAAGTCAACCACAGACATGAGGATAGCGACAAAAATCAAAGCAAACCCTATCAGGGAAGTTACTGTGATGCGTTCGCCCATGAACATGGCAGAAAAAGCTACGGAGAAGAGCGACTCTGTGCACATAATGATTGAAGCTGAAGACGCCTGTATGTGAGCAAGACCAACATTTTGCATAATCTGAGCAGCAAAAGTGGCGAAGAAAATAAGGTACAAAAAGCTCAACATCACTGGTGTCTGAAGCCAAGCTGTACTTGGCGCAGGTTCAAAGACAACAGCGCTGGTAAGGAAACAGATCCCTGCAACAGCAAATTGCAAGAAGGTCATTGATAAAGGCGAGAAAATACGGGTGAAATACCCCATAAGCGCCAAGTTAAAGGCATATAGTAATGCACAACCTAAGGTCATCCAGTCGCCTACAGACAGAGCAAGCCCTGTAGTGCCTGGCTTTAAGGATACAAACCCAACACCTAACAAGCAAATAACCGCAGCAATTATGTTGACGAGGCGGGGTTTCTTGTGGAAGAGGCCCCAAATAGCAAACGGCGTAATGACACAGTAAGAGGCAGTCAGGAAGGCACTCCGTCCTGGTTCTATCGATTTGAGGGCTATCGTTTGCAAAGACATATTGCCGTAGTAGGTCAGTCCCACAGCAAGTGCAGGCCAAATAACCTTTCGCGTCAAATGAGGCGTAATGCGCCTACGGAAGAGCAGCATAAGTAGAAGGCAAGCGCACATCATGCGAACACCCATGAGCCATAGGGGAGGAATTACTCGTATAGCAACCTTGGCCACAATGTAACTGCCGCCCCACAAGGCCGCACAAGTAAAGAGCAGGATGCGGGCTAGATTCGGCGGAAACGATCGAGACAGGTAAGAATTCAGCTTACGGAAACCAGCTTTCACCATACGAATCCGGCCACGGAAGCCAGACCCATCTCCATGAAGCGCTCTCACGCCGCCCTTTATGATCCGTACACCCGAATGAAAGCTCATAATCGCCCAGCCTGTTGTAGCGTTTAGCTAAGAACACCCTTTTGGAGTAGCTTTACTATAAGCAAAAGTTGCCAGCAACATGCCGCTTAAGGCTACAAAAGTGTGAAATAATCTGTATTGTTTTGTGAGTTCTACTATCCAGCATACCTTCCACAGCAAACCGATGAGCCACTATACCGTTCTCGAGAAAACTATTGGGATGCTGATGGCAAATAGCCTTCAAAAATGAAGTGGTCGAACATCGCTGCTGCTTCACACTCTGCCTGCCGAGATCTCACTGTCCAAGCCACAGGAATACCACCCAGGGCACGAAAGAGCTTCATCGGAACAGAAGAACCAGAATGCCATTCGTAGGCCACAAAATCGGGTCGTCCCAACCAGTTAAACAAAAGAGAACTAGCCATAGCTTGACACAGTTGCTCACTTGATGAGATTCGTCCGTGGAAGGACACAGCCAGCTGCCCCCTACAGACTGATGGTCGATAACGACGGTACCAGGCCAAGACCAGAGGATTAAACGATTCAATCACGTATGGGCCCTTATAAGCAGCTAAAAGAATGTCTGCACTCTCCATGAGCTGTCGGTCTAGGACCCTGCCCATTTTGTACTCAACAATTAAAGGAACGCGACCATCGACTAGGCGAAGCACATCACTCAACAAAGGAACATGTACAAAAGCTGTTTCTGGCGAACGCCGGGCATGCCGAGCACGCCGACCAGCAGTGGAGACTGGCCCGTGGTTGATGGCCTCTCCGCCAGTGTTAGAACCGTGCACTGAGCTCAGAGGTATCTGCTGTAGTTCTGCATAGGTTAAGTCACTTACCTTACGGCCGTCTCCAGCAACGCGCTTGAGGTCATCATCATGGATAACCACAACTTGCCCGTCCCGACTCAAGTGCAAGTCTAATTCAATGCCATAACCCATCTGGCAGGCTGCCGCAAATGCGGGTAGTGAATTTTCTGGCGTCAGAGATGCAGGTTGGCTTCCGGATTGAACGGTAGCCAAATCTTGTGTGACAGCGTCCGAATTTGTCCCTGGGTCAGCAGATTCGATGTTCCCTACAGCCAGCTGACGCGATACAGACAAGTATTCTCTCTCATCACGTGTGGCTTGAGACCAATCAGATTCGATACCAGAACCCGAATCATGAAGCCCCCTATGCGCAAAATAAACACCAGGCACATCACTAGCCCTTTGCTTCTTCCGGACAGTTTTACCTCTGGGTGCTATTGCCCAGACTCCAAGTGCTCCAGCGGCTAATCCAGCCCCCAGCAACACTTCACCCATTCTGGCAATTCGCCCCAGAAACCCCATGTACACACCTCCCCTGCCTATCGTAACGGATAAAGACATGAGTACCTACTTATGACCACACTAATTAGATGACTGGCCTGTCTGCCGACGTTTAGAAGCACGATTTTTTAGGAGGATGTCTAAGACAATCCAAACTGAAAGCATAAAAGCTACTACGTAGCCCAGCATTCCCACCAAGGGGATACCAAAAACCAAGGGCTTCATATGAGCAAAGTACACAATTGAGGAACCCACATATAAGCCTGCCACAATTAAAGCCATAGCCAAACGATTCACCATATCGGAGAGCTGACGTAACGGTTCCTCAGATCCTACGACTTGCACATTTGCCCTGAGCTGGCCTCTTGTGAGCATGCGCGCCGCAGTTCGCGATTCGGAGAGCGTTCCAAGCAGCCCATGCAAAGCTTGGTCAGATTCAAGAGCTAGTTTCTTCCCACCTTGCTTGAGTCTGTCATTAAGACTTACAGAACTAGCGACATGTTGAGAAATAATCTCAACCATGTTGGCATTGGGCATGAATTCGTCTAAGAGACCCTCCAAAGTCACTAAGCAGCGGGCAACCATAGTTGCCGAACTAGGTACTGTAATATTATGGCGCTGGGCCAACAGCATGATTGAGTTGATATATTCGCCGATATCTAAGTCTGCCAAATCAACCTTGCCGAACTCTTGAACGATGGAATCCAGGTCAGACAGTAAAGCGGAATAATCGTCAGCTTGGACAGCGCTTGTACCTGCGAAGCGCAAAAGACCTTCCGCTAATCCCGGTGAATCTTCCCTACCAACTGCAAAGATCATATCTTTCAACACGGAACGCGTTTTAGTATCTAAGCGACCAACCATGCCCAGATCAATCAGAATAATCTTGCCATCGCGCACAATGATATTACCCGGGTGCGGGTCAGCATGGAAAAACCCGACGTCCAGAATTTGAGTAGCATAGTTATCTACCAGCTTGGTGCCAATCTCATCTAAATCGTAACCAGCAGCTACCAACTGTCCCGGTCGTGAAACGGAAATACCGTCCACGTATTCCATGACGACTACGTGCTCAGTGCAATATTGCGGATAGGGTTCGGGGCAATCAATGTATGCGTAGTTCTTACAGAAGTCCTTAAATTGCACCAAATTGTGGGCCTCAGTCACAAAGTTAGTCTCTGTTTGGAAGGTCTGCCACAGCTCCTCCACCACACCTTTGATATCGACCACCTGAGCTTGCTTGGGCGCTAGCCGCCCGAACCATTTGACAAAGGTGCGCATGATATCGATATCTTGAACCATGGTCTCACGGACACCAGGCCTTTGGACTTTCACTGCCACATCTTCGCCGGTCACAAGCTTTGCTCGGTGAACCTGGGCCAAAGAAGCCGAACCTAATGGAGTTGGATCTATCGAGGCAAAGATACTATCTAAAGGTCGTTTGTACTCCTTTGCAAGGGTATCCATTACCGTCTCATAAGCAATGGGGTCAGCGTCCGCCCGCAATTTCGAAAGCTCCTTGCAGAATGCCTCAGGCAGAATTTCGGAACGCATGGATAAAATCTGTCCCATTTTTACGAACGTGGGCCCTAATGCTTCAAACATGAGTCTGAGGGTTACTGGCGTTAACCCCTGAACCACATTAAACTGGGTTACAATATGCCATATTTGCCTGAGGCGTTTAAACCTACTATGGCGATTAGGGCGGAGTCCATTAACTCCACTGACCGAACCTCGTTCCGAAATACCAAAGAGACCAATGGTAGGCATCTTCTGATCATCTGAATTAGTTTGATCGTTCTGAGACGAATTATCTAAACCTGAGGCTTCTGCACCTTCCCTTGTCTTATTCACTAATGCCGCTACCTTGACTACTCTTGATGCTTAATGGTGTAGACCGTACCGGGGGCAGGAGTCGGCATCGAAGCAGTAGCCTCATCCTTCGGTGTGGCAGGACTTGCTTGCTGTGCAGGACCCTCATGCTGGGCCTGAGCTTTCCGCTTTAGCTCAGTATTGAGTTCCTTGCCCTGATTTACGGTCAGCTCCCCCTTTTCGACCAGCTGATCCACAATCTCTTGCCCCTTCTCAACGCCAGTTGCCAGAGCACCAATGCCTGCTAGCATAACCTTGCGCAAACCATCACCGATATTGAAATCACCCATCGCAAACCTCCTTTACTTAGGGCCACGCCTCTATGCGACATAGCACCTGCTTACCATACTAGTCGCAATCGTACAGAAATCTTGCTCTTCTCCACATCATGGATCCGCACCTATTGCACCCTCACTCTGTGCATACTCTTGCTGGCTTCGCGTTTGCACAGGATTACCAGCGAAACTGGTCTCCACTACTTCTCTGTAGATGCAGCGATTCACATTGAAAGTAAACCAAAAAATGACAGTACCTCATATGACAAGTGGTCACATGCTTGAAACATGTGACCACTTGTCTGGCTCCTACTTGTGGAGCGTAGTTGTGTCTCTTCTCAGCTGTTATTGGCTGTCGGCGGCTTGTACCGTGATGGCACGCACATAACCACCAATTGTGTGACCACAGCAGCGATCATGCAGATTACTGCACCATATGCAGAAGGAGTGGCTACGCCCCCCTTGCTCATCTCTCCGTTTAGCAAGAAACCGACTGCGGCGAAAGACAGACCCCAAGGAATCAGAGCCAACCAGCCTGACAGTTTCAAGTCATGCAGCCGACGCACAGTCAATGCATACTGTGGAACTGCTAGCACCAACGAAACTACACCAGGAATAAACGTCCAATCACCAGTACGATAGATGTGGGAAAGTATAGAAGTTATCGCCGTAACAAAAATCGCAAATACCCATATTTCCTTACGGCATGCACGACCCTTACCTCTTGCAAACAAGTAAAACGGTCTCTGTAAGCATTCCTGCAAGTTTGCGTCAGGCATGGCATCGAAACCTTTCATAACCTCTACCCGACAAGGTCCCTTTGAAAATAGGGCAGTAGACATCTTCTTTTTTTCTCCTTGAACTGCTCATGGACCCACTCAACAGGTCACTACTACAAATCAACACAATAACATCTAAAAGCCACACACAGCAAGAAACAACCTCAACAGTTATCAGAGGCAACAGCTAGCTTTCCTGTACGGATCCCAGACTAACGGTCTGTTCATAGTAGTACCGAACCGGCAGCACCGGCAGCTCAACGAGGACGAGCAGAGGCAACTTGGCGGGCCTTATCAGCTAGAGCATCCAAGCGTACAATTTCTGCTGAACCGGGCGCTCCAGTTGAATCAAAGCTTCCTTTTCCATATCGGTTTTCCACCGCCGTTTGGATTAAAAAGTCACTGATGGCAGGATTTTTGGGCAGGAGAGACCCATGCATATAAGTGCCGATGACATTGTAAACACGAGCTCCTTCAGTACCATCTTCACCATTGTTGCCACACCCTTGGGCATCCACCAAGCCAAGAGGCTCCACACCCTCATTGAGGAATGTTTGACCTGAATGGTTTTCATACCCAATCACATCGCCAAAGACACTGGTATGTTCAACTACATTACCAATCATTCGTACAGGCCGCCCCAAGCTATACGCCCCAATGATGCCTATACCATCTAGACGTTCACCCTCAGCAGTCTCAAAATAATCGCCAAACAGCTGGTATAGGCCGCAAACCATTAACATTGGCACACCCTTATCTGCAAGCGAGTGCAGAACTTGCGAGCGCTCGAACAGGTCAGCCATAATTTTGCTCTGTCCCTGATCCTGACCACCACCACCGAGAATCATATCGACTTGGTCCGGCCATGGATCACCCTGATTGATCTTGTGTATAACTGGCTGATAACCGTATAAGCGCAGGCGGTGAGCGATTGTGAGCACATTACCCGAGTCACCATAAATGTTCATATCACGGGAATACAGAGACACCAAGTCTATCTTCTTATTGGCTGTTTCAAGAGCACTTTGATTTTTCATATCTTCGGTCGAGGTTACCTTCATCACACCATTCTCCCTCTTTTGAAGTTCCGACTGCCCACCAATGAGCTCACATACCAGCAGCTCTCATTATCATGTTCAACCACTCCACCAGCAATTTCTTCCTGCATACTAGCCGCTATACTCTCACCAGATCAGGCGCCTACTCCAACATCGCTGACATGCGTCATCTTGCCTAATGCTGTGCGCACATTGAGCATGGCAGTATAGGTACAATATATGCGCTTGCGTCTGCTTGGATGCATATCTACAAACTGCCCTAGGGCAAGTGCCAGGTCAGGCTCCACTTGCACAACGGGTACTTGATCGTAATCCAAGCGAAGAGCCATATCATAGGCTCGCGTCCCCGAAACCATGGACACCCCTTCAGTCCTCAAAGAACTGAAGTCTACATCCCACAGCCAACTCATGTCTCGCCCATCCGCATATTCATCACGAATCGCAATCATCGTATCTGTATCTGCTGGACTAAATGAAGATAAAGCCAGCCTAAAGCCCATAGGGTTCTTGACTAGCACCAAGTCTATTGGTACACCCCGGTAGGTAATCACCTCACCTCGCCCGAAAGCTGGAGTTACCGTGGATAGGGCCTGTAAGAGACGTTCATCAGACGGAGCTGCCGCAGACGACTTATCAGCCAACACTGCTCTTACTATAGCTAAGGCAGCAGCAGCATTATAGAGGTTGTATACACCCTCCAACTTGACTGGGGTGCTCCGCTCACGTCCAGCGATAACAAAACTTGCTCGATGATCACCTACAGATTTGAGGACCACTTCAGCTTTCAATTCATGCTGTGGTCTTGCATCTAACCTTCTCTGTTGGAGGCTAGGTTCGTGCGGCTCCTTCGCATTGGATTCATCAGCTCCCGCACCAACCTGGTCTAACTCATGCATCTCATCATCAGAGGGGAAGTACGACAGCAGGCTATCAGCCAAGCCAAAATATCGAATATTCGTACCATGGTGAGCCAGCTGAGCCAGTTGGGCGATACGGGGATCTTCCCTGTTCAAGACAAGCGTTCCAGTGGTCGCAGCAGCCACTGAACCCAGGAGGCGGGCAGTATTATCAATTTCACCAAAGCGGTCAAGCTGATCACGCATCACATTCAGTAGCAGTGTATAACGGGGGTGTACTTGCTTCACAAAGTGCACTGCATATGCCTCATCTAGCTCCAATACGGCAATATCTGCGTCAAGTTTTCTTCCACCCAGTACCGTCATGTGCTCAACTAAGGCGGAGATCACTCCTCTAGTGAAGTTGGAGCCCGTAGGATTAGTAAAAACCTTCAACCCTAGAGACTGAAGCATACTAGATACCATGCGTGTGGTAGTCGTTTTACCGTTTGTACCTGACACGAGAACTACTCCCATAGGCAGCTGAGCGAGTGTAGAGGCCAAAAATGTGGGGTCCATTCGCTCTACCACCCGGCCAGGCAAAGCCGACCCCCCATGGTGAGTCAGACGAGAAATCGTACGTGCAATCTTCGCTGCCGGCAGTGCCAAGCCGGCATACCAAGGCCTACGCGGTGTGCTCCTAGGAGTATCGTTATATTGCTTTGCTTGGTCCTCGTTCAACTCACACGCCCCCCTGCTGATCTTGAGGCATATCTTTAAACTTTGATTTCTCACCAATAAAGGCCAGCGTAAAGGTGTCGGTCGGACCATTACGGTGCTTGGCCATAATAATATCAGCCTCCCCGGGGCGATCCTCTTTATCATAAAAGTCAGGTCGATTGACCAAGAAGACCACGTCAGCGTCCTGCTCGATAGAACCGGATTCTCGTAAGTCCGAAAGCATCGGTTTACGGTCAGTTCGGGCTTCGGGACCTCTGTTGAGCTGGCTGAGTGCCACAACTGGAACTTCTAATTCTTTCGCTAGCAGTTTCAATGCACGGGAGAATTCGGAAACTTCTTGCTGTCGCGACTCCACCTGCTTGCCGGAACTCATCAGCTGCAAATAGTCAATCACAATGAGTTTGAGATCATTAGTTTGCTTGAGACGACGGCACTTTGCACGGATCTCCATCAAACTCATATTCGGTGAATCATCGATAAAGAGTGGAGCATCTTGAAGCTTCCCCCAAAAATCGTTCAGTACTTTCCAACGCTCAGAGGAGATATCATCTGCACGACGCAAGGCAACAAGAGGAATATCGGTCTCTGCGGCAATAATACGCTGGGCCAATTCGTTTTTACTCATCTCCAAGGAAAAAATAACTGTAGCCATCTTGTGGTGCAGGGACGCTGCACGAGCAAAATCAACACCCAAGGTGGACTTACCCATTGCCGGACGACCTGCTACAACCACCATCTGCCCAGGTTGCAATCCTTGCGTTACATCGTCGATGGACCTGAAACCAGTGGGAACACCCCTCTCTACCTGTCCATTTTGAAGCTTGTCGAGCTGCTCGAGGGTATCTTGCACTACCGGACCTATGGCCTCATAGTCTTGGCGAACCTTCCCCACGCTCATTTCGTAGACTTCTGCCTGAGCTAAGTTGACAATTTCTTCCGCCTGCGAGCCTTCTGCCGAGTATCCCATCTGGGCAATTTTTGTTCCAGCAACAATTACATTTCGCAGGATAGCTCGCTGATGAACAATATCAGCATAATATGTTGCGTTAGCTGCCGTCGGCACTGAGGCCACTAGCGAATGCAGATAGTCAGTGCCTCCTACTTTTTCCAGATCACCGTCTTTGAGAAGCTGGTTTGCTATCAAGACTGCATCGACAGGCTGTGAAGCCGCAAACAAGGTGATAATAGCCTGGTAAATGGTCTGATGTTTGGGCTGGTAAAAGTCCGTGACATCGATCATTTGAGAAACTTCACCAATGGCATCCTTACTCATTAACATGCCACCCAAAACAGCCATTTCTGCATCGTCATCATGGGGAGGTACGCGATCAAAAAGGGTATCGCGCGAGCCTGCCCGCCCGCTGCTACTCTTCCGTTCTGGGTGAGAAAAATCTGTATAGTGCTCACTTGCCATATACCCGATTCTATGGCCCACCCTCTATTTCAGGATGAGACTTTTATCCCAGCATATTACCGTTCTTACGTTCCGCCAACCGTTACTATTACTCCACATTGGTATGCGTGTCACACTTCTTCACCGCTGTAGGGGACGGGCTACTTCCTGCTTGTGGACAAAAGAAAAAGTTATCCACATTATAGGCGTGTCACCGAGGAAAACTAACCGACTTATCCACATGGTGGGTATAACTATGTGCAAAACTTGGGGACAAGCATCAATGAAGCCTGAAGCCCTTGCAACACTCAACCTTATATGGTATGAACAGGAATACTTCACCGGTAGACACACCCCTCCGAAGTCGTTCAAACCTGATAAAAGCAGGCAAGCATTCACTTCACAACAGGCCACATATCCCTTAAGGAAAGTTGGCAACATCAACTGCAATACAGTTAGAATCATTGGGTAACCCATGAGCGAAACAGAGGGCAGATCAGCGATGAATGTAGAAGAGGCAGACTCTGAAAAACATACAGCCCACAACAATACGGTGGACTTCAGCCAGCGATCCATATACAGGACTATTACAGCGCTTGCAATACCCACTTTCGGTCAGCTCATTGCAGAACCAACTTTTGTCATGATCGATACCGCTATTGTGGGGCATATTTCTGATGCAGCTTTAGCTGGCTTATCAATAGGCTCTACCGTCCTGCTTACTACAGTAGGCTTGTGCGTCTTTCTGGCATACGGCACCACTTCTCAAGTCGCACAACTTATGGGAGCCGGCAAGCGCAAAGAAGGCATGGAAGTCGGCATTGATGGCATGTGGCTAGCGCTAGGAATCGGTATCATCGTTTGTGCCTTACTAGTCGCATGTAGTTCACCCTTATGCCAGGCTATGGGAGCGAGCGGCAATGTCCTAGCAGCCGCGCAAATATACCTTAATGCCACCATTTTTGGACTGCCCGCCATGCTCCTGGTATACGCAGCCAATGGCATCTTCCGCGGCCTGCAAAAAGTCAAGGTTACGCTCATAGCTGCTGTCAGCGGAGCCATACTGAACACTGTTTTGGAAGTCCTCTTCGTCTTTGGCTTTCATTGGGGGATCCTCGGTTCAGGCGTTGCCACCCTCATCGCAGAATGGTATATGGGTGTCTTTCTCTGCTTGCCGGCCCTTATCTGGGCCAAGAAAGAAGGGGCCAGCTTGAGACCACGATTGTCTGGAATCGCAAACTCGGCAGGTGACGGATTCCCACTCTTCTTACGCACACTAGCCTTGCGAGTGTGCTTAGCCTCTACGGTCGTGGCTGCCACCCACCTTGGTGAGCAAGTACTAGCCGGCTACCAAGGCGTTAACTCTGCTTGGAATTTTGCTTTAAATGTTTTGGATGCGGTTGGTATAGCAGGCCAATCACTGGTTGCAACAGAGCTTGGTGCCCGACACAAAGATAGGGCACGCATTATGACCAAGATTTCTGCTCGCGCAGGCATGATGCTTGGCATCATTGTAGGCGCGGCGATGATACTGCTAGGCGTTGTGGCCGCCCCCTTATTTAGCCCCAACCCGGCGGTGCAAATCCTCATCACAGTGGGAATGGCTGTCGAAGGCGTATTTATGCCTATAGCAGGCTGGATGTGGGCCCTCGATGGCATCTTGATTGGCGCTGGAGACTATCCTTACCTAGCAGCAACTTGTTCAGCTACAGCTGTCATCTACGTTGCAGCCCTCATCCCCCTCACATGGTGGGCGGGTAATTGGACAAACCAAATCTGGAAGATTGTCATGCTCTGGTCAGCTATCAACTTCCTCTATATTGGAGCACGCGCACTATTCAACGGCCTGAGAACCAAGTCAGATCAATGGATGAATCGAGCCTTAGCGCATACGTGACACCGCACTCATTGCGCTTGTATCCACACAAAGAGGCAGCAGAGTGAGTCCTTCACCCCACTGCCTCTTACTCGTCACGTTCGTTTACTCGAATTTGTTAGTCAGCTGGTAAGCCCGTTCTCCTTGAGCAGATATATCAACACCTGCTTCTTCTTGAGCCTCGCTCAACCTCCAGCCCAAGACCTTCTCAAGCGCGAACGCAATGATGCCCGTCACAACAGCTGAGTACACCATAACAATAAGGCTCACAACCAACTGGACAAGCAGTTGTTTATAACCACCACCATAGAACAACCCTGTACCGGTAGCAAAGAAACCTAACAGCAACATCCCTAGTAGGGCAGCAACTCCGTTAACTCCCACTACATTCAAGGTATCGTCATACTTTAGGGAGTACTTCAGAGTACAGGTATAGCAACAAACTACTCCGGCAATAAGTCCCATAACAATAGCCCAAAGCGGAGCTACAGAAGGGGCAGCAGGACTAATAACCACCAACCCTGCCATGAGACCATACGCCGCACCGCGAGCTGTATAGTGCCCAGCACGGATCTTCTGCGTCACCATCCAGCCAAGCAAGGAGGCACAGGCAGCCAAAGCGGTTGTCACCCACGCATAACCGGCTGTGCCCGTAGCTCCGAATGCTGATCCAGTATTCAAACCCAACCAACCAAGGAAGAGCAAGGATGCACCGAGCAGCGACATAGGCAGGTTGTGAGGACCAGCTAAACGTTCTCCGAAGCCTTTACGCCCACCAATAATGAGAACAATAACTAAAGCAGCTATAGCCGCATTGAGTTGGACTACGGAGCCGCCAGCGAAGTCACGTAAAGGCGCACCCAAGGCGTTAGAAATAGGACCGTCTGCCGCCAAGAGGCCATGGTTGAACACCATGTGAGCTAGAGGAGCATAATCAAACGTGACCCACAATCCAACAAAGACAATCCACGTAGAGAACTTGACTCTTTCAGCTAGGGCACCTGTAATAAGGGTCACTGCAAACATGGCCAAAGCACCCTGAAACCCTACATCAATAATACGCGGATATAAAGCATTTTTGAGGTCTACAGAAGTAAAGAGACCATCCTTAGCGGTCACTACATCTTTAAGGAGGAATCCAGTGGTGGGATCACCAAAAATTCCACCGATATCCTTGCCCCCAAAAGCAATTGACCAACCCCAGATTCCCCATACTAAGGTCGTCATCATTCCAGCACCGATCGATAGCATGAGCATATTCAACACGCTCTTAGCACGCACCATGCCGCCATAAAAGAGAGCAACTGCCGGCGTAAGAACCACCACAAGCGTTGCTGCCATGAGCATCCACGCTGTAGAACCTGAATCCATATCACTCACCTTTTCTCAAGACTGTAATGCTTCACTCGTCACCTAGAATGCCGTCAACGAATGACTGCGGATTGAAGGGCGCCAAGTCATCAGGCCCTTCACCCAGACCAACCAGCTTAACCGGAACACCCAACTCACGCTGGACGGAAATCACAATACCGCCCTTTGCTGACCCATCCAATTTGGTTAGTACGATGCCGGTAATACCGATTGCTTGCGCGAATACCTTAGCCTGAATCATGCCATTTTGCCCGGTAGTCGCATCGAGGACTAACAGCACTTCACCTACGGGCACATTCTTTTCTACTACCCGGCGTATCTTGCCCAGCTCATCCATCAGGTTAGCCTTGTTCTGCAAGCGACCAGCGGTATCGACAATCAAGAGATCAGCTTGCTCTTCCTTTGCGCGAGAAGAGGCTTCGAAAGCCACCGAAGCAGGATCGGCTCCCTCTCGCTCTGATCGCACAACAGGAACGCCGACTCTACTACCCCACGTCTCCAGCTGATCAGCAGCAGCTGCACGGAAAGTATCCGCAGCACCTAATACTACTGTTTTACCATCGGCGACGAAAAGACGTGCTAATTTACCGGCAGTCGTGGTTTTACCAGTACCATTCACCCCAACCATGATGATAACTGAAGGCTTTGCAGCCCCTGGCATTGACGCCAGCAGAGAACGGTCTTGCCCGGTCTCGACTAAGTCCAACAGTTTCTCCCGCAGCATGGCACGCACACTTTGGGGATCTTTTTCACCAGTCACTCGAGCATCAGCCCTGAGTTCATCTACCAACTGCTCACTAGCCTCCGCACCTACATCTGCTCGTAGGAGCGTATCTTCCACATCTTCCCAGTCTGATTCGCTCAGGTGGTCTTTGGTAAGAATAGCAAACAGCGCCTTGCCAAAGGGGTTAGGACTCTTAGCTAGCTTCGCCCTCAGTCGCACAATTCGTGAATCTGAAGATTCAGGAGATTCTAAATTACGGGTTGACCCTTGTTCACTCCGCCCTGATCGAACCTTACCACCTTGAGATTCCTGAGCTCCAGCATCCTGACCAGCAGATGTTGCACCAGCTTGTGCCACCTGTGCAGCAACCTGACCTACTTGTTCTTCAATCCTTCGCTTGCGACGCCTAGCCACAAGCCACCAAATTCCTAGCACAGCTAAGACAACAACTACGCAGATGAGAGCGATAATAGCGTAAGTATTCATACCCTCAAGAGTAAAGTCGCGAACGGACACGTTCGCATATTAGCTTCAGCTGGCAGGGGTCCGGGGTATCTGGTCGGAGGTCTCAGCAGCAAGCTCTCCTGTTTGTACTGTCTGAGACAGCTGAGAATCAGCAGTTTTACCACTCGTCCCATCAGAATCCGTAGGACTTGGAGTCATCAAAGCTTTAACCTCCACTACAGAGGAATCGTTCACATAGACAGGATGGTCCATGGTGTCTTCGTTGTCTTCATATGGGCGGGCACGCCTCAGCTGTACCGCTGGAGTCTGAGGCGTGTATGCCGGAGCTGATCCAGCCCTTCGCGGCATCTGCTGATCACTAGAGGCACTCGCATGACTATCCTTATCAGACCACCACTGATTTCGCCTAGCTTTTGCGCGAGTGAGAATATGGTCTTGAGATTCTCCCTGAGCCAAACGTAAAAGAGCAACAACCAACACGACCACTACTGCAATCCATGCAAGTATTATGACCCAAACCATATTGATTATTGTGCCAAAATTGATACCTGTAACCAGGCAAAAGCAATAAACATGCCAAGCTCATTCACAAGCTACATACACAGCACCTACTGTAGGTCAATCCAATACCGCTGGCAGAGGCCTTCTTCTGGATTTAGTCGGGTATCTTCAAAACGCCCACCACAGGACAGAATCGTCCTTCTACTGCCTTCATTATCTACACTACAAGTTACTAATACACGATCTAGTCCATGCTGGCGGGCACTTCCTAAGCACTCATGCAACATGTAGTGCGCATACCCTCTGCGCCGAAAGTCAGGATGAACAGAATAACCGATATTTCCCAGATAATTGAAAAGGAAGTCGTTCAACTC
Source organism: Bombiscardovia coagulans (assembly GCF_002259585.1). Lineage (GTDB taxonomy): Bacteria > Actinomycetota > Actinomycetes > Actinomycetales > Bifidobacteriaceae > Bombiscardovia > Bombiscardovia coagulans. The sequence goes on along the minus strand of NZ_MWWS01000005.1, from coordinate 155,490 downwards.
AAGTCGCAGCTGAATCATACCTACAATCTGATTGTCTTGATTCAAGGCACAAAACTCTATAGCTGGAACCCATCCATCAGGCAAATGCTTACCCTCGGTTTCATTGATTACCTGCGGAATCCAATTCTCTTCCACAGCCTGTATAGATTCTAAGTCTTCCAAACTGCCTAGTCCTGCTGTATAACCATTATCAGCAGCTTTACAATCCTGCATGTACTGCCAAGCGGATCGTGCAAGTCGCTGAGACTGCTCCCCTACTTGCTCAAGGCGGATTCCGTCTGGTGCTTCCATAAAGCCTCCTCCACTTGTGTTGATGAGGTGCCGTCATCGTCATACATCATCGTTTCCATGTTCTGCTTCCCCTACACATACCATCTTACTGTGCCCAAGCAGCGTTGTTCAGGCTTTAAAAATGACCGACTTTTTTCATGAAGTCAAACAGATGTATGCATTGGATTCCGCAAGCTTTAGCAACCGTGGGAATTTTTGGATGCTTCCAAGGCGCATCCTTTTTTGATTGAGCATTTTCGAAGGTAACGATTGTAGATTTCAAATGAGACGCAGCTCCTATGAGCCAAGGATCAGCAACCTTTTCATCCGCCCAATCTAGAATAGCGGTCTGTTGATATTGACAATCAGGCGACTGTAGAAACTGTAATACTTGCTTATACTGTCCCACAATACCTTCCGAGCCCTTACACTCGATAATGGTATTTGTAACCTCATCCAACCACAGGTCAAGTTTGTCGGAATTTTTCCCGTAGACCTCATCCTTAACCTTGTCAATCACAGCCACAACGCCCGATGTGACGAGTTGTTTTAAGCGATTCCAGAAACGTTCAGAAAGATCAAAGCTCATTTGGTAATACCGGTTGTATGGGTCAATGAGACAATTTGCATCAAGCAGATACTCAGGATCATTTAACGACAGGTCCAACACACCTTGAACTTTTTCAATCATATCCCAAGCCTTTCTAACAGTTTAGGAAAGGTCTTTCTCCCCGTATTGGTCAGCCGGTATGCATCTGTATAAGAAGTTCTACCTTCCGCAACACTCGTCGCTATCCGATCTAAAATACGCCTGTCTATCCTGCTACCGAGAGTATTGTAAAAGCTTCCACCTTCAGACTTCTTAGGCTTCTCAAGTTTCTGCTTGTGCGCCCACTGCTGGGCTAGCTGTTGGCATTGCTCATATTGCTCTTGCGTGATACAAGCAAAACTCAGCGCCCTCACCGCTATACTCAACTTTGAAAGAGGAAAATAATTCTGTACCTCTTGTATCTTTTCTTGTACAGACAGCTCCGTTCCTCGATCCCAAGCTTGCAAAAACGCCTCGTCTGGCATAAGGATCTGACCAGCAACCTCATTACAAACCTGCTCTACCACAGATACCGCACTTGGTATCCTGCTGTCGTTGAACAACTCGGCTTCACCCAAGAAAACATGGACAAGCTCGTGAACCAAAGAAAATAAGCGGGCAGATTCAGACTCATCAGCCCGATTGATAAATACGAGAGGCGCGTATGTATCAATAAGAGCAAATGCACGAAATTCATCAGGATCGAGTGGCCGGTGAGTATCCCTCCCCGCAACACCGTTCTGCATAACAATGATGTGCGCGTATTCTGCGCGTTCACGTAAATAAGGGAATGCAACCTCTGCTTTGGAAAGAACGCGGTTCTTATATCGACCCTTGTACCAGTCAGACTCTATTCCTAAAACCTTCCTCATAGCGCGGGCTATAGAACCAACACTGGTTTGAGTGTCTACAGATCCCACAAAGGGAAGCACCTCTTCACCAGCGTCTATCTGATCTTGCCTTGCCCAATCCTGCAAAGCTGTCATATCAGTAACTGTGTCTACTAGCTCTCTAGAAGGTCGACTGTATGTATCAACTGAACCGATCGTACGACGCGCAAAAACTGCCGGAGTATCGTCGATAGGCTCCCGCAGAAAGAAGTAACCAAATGGAACGTGCAGCTGGTTACTCAGACGGGTAACATCTGTGATATTAGGAGATTCAATCCCTTGCTTCCACAGCTCAATTTGATGTTGTTGGTCACTGTCAAGAGAATCCTGAGCGCCAATACTCACGACCCAATCCAAGATACTGGAAGGCACCTGCAAGCTTACTGAAGAAGCCATTGCCACCTCCCAACACAAGTCGCATGCATACCAGAACACTATTGTACTAACTCTGACAGCTGCACGAACGGAAGCAAAGAAATTCTTTACGCAAGTCTCATTAGCAGGCAATGGCCCCTCCCTGCCACTGCCCTATGAACCTCGGGTATTGCAAGAGCAACAAGGATTAGTGCCTTTTTTTCAAAGCATTAGTGCCCTCTTAACGAGATGAAACTGTGGTTCCCGCAAGAGGTCTATCACCCGGACGAGCCAATGGTCCGACAAGTTCATGAGCCACGTATGGTTCCTCTACATAGGCAACATCTTCGGGACTAAGCCTGACGTCCAGAGCACAGACTGCCTGTTCAACCCTTTCCGGCGACGAGCAGCCGACAATGGGCGCCGAAGGTCCATGCGCCCAATGCCAAGCCAAAGCCACCTGCGCCATGCTCACACCGTAACGTTGAGCAAGGTCATGCACCCGCTCAACAATTGGCAGGTCCTTATCTCTATCTGCATCATATTTGCTACGGAGCACGGTGTCAGTTTGCGAACGCAAGGAATCTGAATTCCAGGTAGACCGAGCTAGGTGCCCAGAAGCGAGGGGACTGTATGGAGTAGGCAAAGCCCCATATTGACGAGCTACCGGCAGTAATTCACGCTCATCCTCCCGGTAGAGCAAATTGTAGTGGCATTGCAGGCTGGATAACGGAGCCCAGCCGTTCTCCTGCGCAACAACCTGGAGATTGTGGTACTGGTATGCATACATTTCACTGGCACCCAAGGCTCGAACTTTGCCCTCTTCTACCAATTCGTTGAGAGCTCCCATTGTTTCTTCTATCGGGGTCTCGTAATCGAAACGATGAAGAATATAGAGATCCACATAATCCGTCCCTAACCTAGAGAGGCTACCTTCAATTTCGCGCTTAATAGCTTTTGCACAGGAGTGGCCTTCATTGAAGTACACCTTAGTAGCTAAAACCACTGCATCTCTCGGTATGGCAAGCTTTTTCAACGCTTTCCCGATGAACTCCTCACTAGTCCCTCGAGCGTACACATTAGCAGTGTCAATAGCATTGACACCAAGTTCAACAGCCTTAGCTATAACTGACTCCGTAGTAGCCTGATCCACAGTCCACACGTGCTGCTGCGGGTCCGGCTCCCCAAATGACATTCCTCCAATAAACATGGGAGAAATTCGTATACCTGACGCACCTAATTCTATATACTCCATTGTTTCGTCTACCTATTCAGCCGTCGAACGAGAATTTTAGAACAATTACCCCCACTATATAGCGTTCAAATTATCGTAAATCTTGAGGTTCAACAAAGTCAACGCACGAAGAACTTGCATTGAAACGATCAAGCTGTAAAATAGTGTACGTTGCCCCTCTGGCTCAATGGTTAGAGCAGCGTCCTTTTAAGTCGTGGGTTCTCGGTTCGAATCCGAGGGGGGGCACTTTGATCGCACGAAGTTTCTTGATTGCAGTAATGTCAAAGCAGTTTTATTGTTCCAAACGGCATCATTTTCCACTACTGGTATTTGTACAAGTACATGACCCTTTATAGCGTCTGCCTAATAGTTTTAACTCGTCTGCTCAACAATACAACCTTCTGTCTGGATTGTTGCAGCACTACAAACTAGAACATCAATTCTGGTTTGTAGTCACAGCTACCGATTGTCAGACATACTCACTTCCAACGAAGCCCATATACAGAAATAAGACCCAGGGGAATGCACCCTATGGCGAGATATACCAACCCAAGCCAGGCATGAGGCCAGGTACCAGAGCCAATCAACATCATCGAGAGAGCCTCTCTCATGTGATATATCGGAGTGTATGGTGCAATAGTCTGCATCCAAGACGGCAACATTTCTACAGGCATCATGGCTCCACCAGCAAAGCCCAAGGGCAGGATGATAATGTTCGCAAGCATGGACACACCTGCCATGGAAGGAACTAGTAGCGCAATGATGACGCCCAAGAAAAAGAAGAAAAGGTAACCAAAAACCAATGGCAACAATCCTAGTAATGCTGTAGGTTTGAGAACCATCCCCAAAACTACACCCATTATGGTGAGCACCAAACCTTGCGCCAGCAAGAAAACAACACCAACAAAAGCCTGAGAGAGGATAATCACATTTGAAGACAGCGGAAAGTTGCGGAGCACCCGAAGCATGCCATTTTCTCGCCAGGTAGCAAGGTGTGTGGCCCCCGCAAAGATACCAACATAAGCCGCACCGAAAGCGATCACATTAGCACTAATCTGACTGGTAAGGTCAAGACCAGGAACTGCTCCCTTCATAGAGAACACCAAAATCAGCAATAGGGCCATAGGAAAGATGAATGTGAATATGAGCGTGCTCCAATCACGAAGATCACAGCGAAACATCACCCTGAACATAGTTTTGCAGTTTTTCATTCAACGCTGTCCTTTTCTAGAAGGCGGAGGTAGACGTCTTCAAGACTCCCATCTTTGACTTGCGCCTGATGCGTATTGATTCCACTAGCAGCCAATTGCGCGAATGCTGCTCCAGTATCGGTGGTGTGTATCGCCAATCCATCGGAAGTAACTCTTACACTATCTGGTCCTACCAGCTGAGCTACATCATCTACCTGCTGTAAGGCATTGGGCAGTAGAATGGTTGACCCCATTTTTGCTTGAGCGATAAGTCTGCTGGGACTGGCCGTCACGAGGATGTGTTGATCCGCTAAAATGGAGACCGTGCTACACAGTCTCTCTGCCTCATCCAGATGATGCGTTGTATACACAATTGTGGTAGCCAATCGCTCACTAGATTTGAGGAGGCTGACTAGATTGTGACGAGCCTCCGGGTCAAGTGCTGCTGTCGGTTCATCCAGAAACAGTAAGCGAGGGGAATGAATGACAGCCGTCGCAATCGCCAGTCGCTGTTGTTCGCCACCAGACAATGACTCAACCCGAGTAGCTGCCACATGATCTAGTTTCAGCGCATCAATAAGCTCATCAGCATGTGACCTCGGCACCTCGTAAATATCCGCTACCGCAGTGAGGTGCTCTCTGAGAGTTGTTTTAGGAAAGAAGGAAGACTGCTGAGGTTGAACGCCAATTTTACGAAGTAGAGCCACATTCCGCGGATAGGGTACTGTGCCTAGAACCTGTACCGTACCCTCAGTTGGTTTTCGCAAACCCTGCAATACCGTAAACAGGGTTGTCTTCCCTGCACCATTGGGTCCAATAATTCCGTGGAAGGATCCCTCTTCAACCTGTAATGAAAGATGAGAGAGAATCGTCTTGTTCTTAATTCGAACGGTGAGATCCGAGACACTCACTTCAATATCGCTCATTTCAGAGCCTTTCACAGTCGATGTTCAGACCGGGCCACTGCTGCACGGTCAGATTCCTTAAGCTGTTCTCAACATCAGCAACAAACGTGCTTACTTGCTCGTGCAATAAGTCGAAAAATACTAGCGACCTCCTACACCTGGCAAGTGCCAACCATCAACATCGTCATTCCCACCACACATCCTCACTGTGAGCTCGTACCATGCGCCCTTATTATGCGTCCCCTTACACATAATCAATAACCACACTATTCGATCGACTTTCCTTGCAAAACAACCGATCTTGAACATCCCCTGTACATACAATAACAGATATTTCGTAGCATATCGCCAACACATCTAGTTAGCCCTATGTATGCGCCGCTCGGCCCATCACTAACTCTTATTAAATCAGCTGCATTACAGAATTATTCGAAACCGCATCAAAACATGGGGAAAACTGTGCCTGACCAATAGAAAATCATAAATAAGATTTGAGATAAAACCGAGACCATCCTTCACACAGGAAACTTCAGTAACTGACACAACGCAGTCCATATATTCCAATGAAACCAAACTGACACCCATCAAAGCCAACAACACACAAAACAAAAAGAATCGCACCCCAAGTTTGCCAAGAACATCACAACACAACCAACATTCCCGGCAAACCACAGGCAAACAAAACTTTAGGTTCTTGTGTTAGGCACGATTCTCTGTTATTCACCTATGGAAGCTTGAATGGTAGCGATTGCTGGTTGTTTCAAGGTAGCGTGTGCCATCACAAAAGTTGCAATCGATCCAATAGCAAGAATAGGGACACCCAAGGCAATGAAGAGACTCCACGGGAAGATTACCGAAAAGCTCTTGGAGAGCGGCAAGTATGCAACGGCGGTGGCAGCGCCAACCACAAAGGTCGCTCCAGCTGCAAGGAGAATACCTGTCATCATTAGAATGAAGCCATCCAAAGCAGATATCAGGAGAAGCTGTTCCGGACTTGCACCAGCTATGGAAATCAGAGCTAGATCAAGGTTGCGTTCCTTGGCAGAGATGGCGAAACTTGCAACCGCACCGATGAGAGCAATAAGAAGTGCTGCCCAAAATCCTGAAAGTATCTCCAACGGGCCACCAGACGACATGTTCTCTAGCCCAGGAATTTTCTGTATGGAAGTAGCACTAGTCTGTCCTGCCGCGAGCAGACCACCGACTAAAAAGAGGCAGGATGTCAAAGAAACGATTGTGGAGCCGAAGGCTTTACCCCGACTCCTCACAACAGCTTGTGAGCGCGCTATCTTCCACACAGCTGAAGGAGACGGAACCAAGTTGGTCCAGAGCCGAGTAACCCATCCGATAACAGAACCGCCTGCACGAGATAACGCGATGAGCAAAAGAATAATAGCTAGCAGTGGCCCGCTGCTGGTGGTACTGAAAACACCAATGATTTGCTCTCTACTCATAGTTTGAGGATTACGGTGGGCTAAATAGAGACTGGTAGACAGTGGTATCAAAAGAACGATCAAAGCCGCTACAAATAAGGCTTTACCACGAGAGTGTTTGTCATTAATAAGCACCTCATCACCGTGAGCACGACCTAAGGTTTGGACAGGAACCGTCTTTTCTAATTCTCGCAAAGTCAGACGGGTCGCCAGTAGGGCGACAACAATACCTGTAGCCAAACTCATCAAAGCCGATCGCAGAAAATTGTGCCAAGTAAAAACAAAAGGCATCGGCATTTTCATACCTGAGGAATGGAAATCAAGAATCCGCGGAGCAAGAACCGGAGATAAGACTAACCCCACTAGAGATGCCAATAGAGTCAGAACCACGACCTGTAGCATGGTGAACAACAAGACCTGACGTGGCGTGGCCCCCAAAAGAGACAGAAGAGCCAACTCCTGCCGTCGTTGCCGAATCGAAGCCTGAAGAGTCTGCATAATTACCAAACAGCCAAGGATGATGGCGGTTCCGTATACCAAGCTCAGGCCAGAGGCGAGATGTTTAGCAGGGTCCCTCGTCTCATCCGAAATTCCCATATAATAACTGTTGATTCCCATGCTCACGCCCATAGAACATAAAATTGTCTGCGTGACAACCAGCACTAACAAGACCCCAGACCAGATATCTTTGTTGACCTTTAAATCATTTAAGGCCCACTTCATAAGTCACACCCCCAGTCAAACTGCATGACTGGCATTTTCCCAAGAGAATGTGAGACACAAGAGAGTCGTTCCACTAATACAACCGTATGAGCAATCATCACACTTGCACCCCCGATGGCGCAGAACCATTGAGGTTGCCGTCCTGCATTATATAGACAAAGTCGCAGAGCTTAGCCAGACGCCAATCATGGGTGACAATAATAACGCACTTACCAGGTCGATGAGCAAAAGCCTTTAACTCTTCAAAAACCAATTGTCCTGTACGTTGGTCAAGCGCACCCGTTGGCTCGTCAGCAAATACGACATCCGGATCAGCCACCAGCGTGCGGATCAAAGCCACCCGCTGCTGCTCCCCACCTGAGAGCGAGCCAGCAGCATCACCATCGTGTCCATTTAGACGAAACCTCGTAATGAGTTCCGAAATTCTCTCACTACTAACTTTGCGACCTGCAAGATTTAAAGGCAGTTGAATGTTATCCCACACACTCATTGATGGAACCAGGTTATAGGCCTGAAAAACGAAACCTATGTGCGTTCTACGAAAGAGTGCCAGATCTCGTTGGTCTTTTTCGTGAATTGCCTCACCCAACACCCACACGTTGCCTTGTGAGACAGGTTCCAAACCAGATAAGCAATACAACAAAGTACTTTTCCCACATCCAGATGGTCCCGTGATTGCAGTCATTCCACTACCAGCGGTAAAAGCAAGTCCACTGAAAACCGGTGTTGAAGTTCCGTCACCAGAGACAAAACTTTTACCCAGATTATCTGCAACAATCATATTATTGTACTGAGCGCCCGTATCCATAGCAATTTCACCGCCTAACATAGTTGTTATATTGGTTTATGAGACAACACAGTCCATTACGCTGGATCAACGTCTTACCTGTATCCGTGAAAATACCATGTTCAACACGGGTTACCATGTCAGAATACAACAATTCATCAATTACGAACAGTTTTAACTAGTACTTAGGGTTCAATGAGCCTCAGCTATAAATATGGCACTTACATCGCTTCAACCTAAATAATTAAGACAGATAGTCGAGTTACTCTCATGCACGGAAAAGGCAAGCAACTGAGCATAGCTTATCCGAACTATAGTACCAACGTTAATGAATTCGTACGGAGAGTAGAAGACTACCTTACCTAAGAACTCTCATATGATAAATCCCTATTAGCCATGATTACCAAACCAACAATAGCGCTTGCCAGCACTATGCCAATAGCCGCTCGAGAGACAGAAATGTACATGGTATGTTTAACCAGTATGAATGCCATTTCCATTTTGCCTTTTGGAAATCAGCTTTCAATCTTGAACCTGACAGGCCCAACCCTAGTTTTGGTACTTATTTAGCAAAACTGTGTAACCCATAGCATTTTTCGCTGGCGTTTACGTTGGAAGGTTACTTTATGTCCCTCTACCGTAACTATTATTCAGTCTTAACCACGTTATACTAGCTCGCTTTAGCTTAAGATTATGGAGGGAGATACCCATGAAAGTGCTTGCACTTATTATGAATGCTCTGAGCCTCCTTGGCTTAGCTCTCACAGTCTATATGCAAATAAAAACTGGAGTCTATAGCGATGAGCATGCTGACCTTTATAGTCAGTTCGATCAATCACAGTCGAGTCTTTTGTGGATTTGTATCTTGCTGTTCTTTATCCTTTTTATACTTTCACTCTCAGTGCTGCTCTACTTCTCAGAGCAAACAAAAAAATAACCCTTCAATGAAGAGAAGCTGGCTTTGTCGTATTGCCCTCGGAGCAGGCTGCAAGCCAGAAGAATATAGCTGTTATGTCTGCTCACTAACTGACGAAGAGTCACACTAGACCCCCCGTCCATCGACTGCACTTGGCGGGTTCTAGGGATCGTTGCAACACTCGTCTGATTGGGGAGATGGATGAGTGGGTGCTGCGAAGTGTTTGTGGGTGCTCGGTGGCTTGGCTTACGAAGGCCGTGGAGATATGCCAGGCCCGGAGGGGTGGCGTAGTGCGAGCCTTGGAATCGGGATTGAACTTCACTCAGGCAGCCGGCCTGGCGGAGGCAAACGCACTGGTAAGGTCTGGTGTAACGGGCACACCAGGGTTTGTGACCGCAACGAGGACCGAATGTTCCTGGCCCTGACTGACTCTTGCCCCCCCCCGGCAAGGCCTGGGCGTGCAGGCCATGGCTCATCTTCTGGACCACAGCCTCTCGAGTGTGTCGTGCGAGCTGCGGCGCAACGCCCACCCGGTCGACGGTATCCACCAACCCCGGAGGGCCGGACTATGCAGGCTAATTCAACTGCCAGATACGTCCACAACCTAACAAACCAGCGAAATTTAGTTATATTTGAACGCCAATCATGCAAAAAAAATAACGTAACGCTGCACACTCTACTAAAACATTGCGATACAAAGCCATGAATATTTCCTAAATGCAAGAGAATTCTTCGCTTATTCCCCCCCCCCCAATCTTTTAAGTCGTGGGTTCTCGGTTCGAATCCGAGGGGGGGCACTGGCTGAACTAAGCACCTCGGCCCCAAGCAGCCAAGGTGCTTTTATTACCATTTTTTATCTGGCGACTAAGCGCCATCAACGAGTCGGACTCTCTTTCTGTTTCTCTTCAAGTTTTTCGACATTCTTGTGGCATCGAGCAGCTCGTCAAGCGAGACCCCGAGAACATCCCCCTATGCCCAGAACGTCTTCGAATCGCAAATGCCGTGAACCAGGTAACATTTGCGAGAGTGCCGCTAGAGTAAAGAGACCTATGCATCAAGCGTTTGTCGTAATTCCACGCATAGCAGTTAACGGAAAACGGGAAGGGGTGGGCGCGGCACATTTCCTCGTCAACAGCGACGGTGTCTCGTTGAGTCGAATCCAGACCGTCCAACAAGGAAGTCCTTTCCTTTCTCCGACATAAGCCCAAAGGTTGGTTGGCTCCCATGGAAAAGGCAGTAAGTCGAGATAGAAGCAATCACGGGCATGGACTTCGACCCATACGTCTTCTTCGGGCATACCGTGGACAGCGGACGCGACTTTGCACGAAGGACAATCGTTGCCGAAACCTCACATCATCTGCCGGTAGATGTCGATTTTCCTGTCGATGAAATCCATCTGCCCTTGAACCTCCCGCATTTTTGCCGTGAGCTGCTCACGCTGGCAGTACAGCATATCCAACCGCTCAGGAATGGTCGAATCGCCATGCTCGCGCAGACGCGAGTATTCCTCGACCTGGGCCAAGGACATACCTATGCCCAACAGGCGCTGCACAAAAGCGATCCAAGAAAGATCCTGTTCCCTGTATTCCCTGTATCCTTCCGGAGATCTCATGGGTCGCAGGATGCCTCTGCGTTCGTAATATCGGAGGGTGGACACAGGCAACTGTGTCCTGTCCGAAACCTCACTGATTCTCATATTCCCTCCACTTGCCCTAAACCTTGGTTCATATCCTACTCTGTAAAAAGCCATACAACACCAAGATGAAGGAGCAGTCATGGACGAGTCTAGATTTGAACGCGGTTCGAGTATATTGGATGCCATCGATGGGCAGGGCGGTCAGGCAGTCATTGATTCACTGCAGGACATAGCACCCGAACTGGGGAGGTGGATCGTGGAGTTCGCGTTCGGCGACGTGTATGCCAACCAGACGCTTGATGCCAGGCAGCGTGAACTTGTGACCTTAGGAAGCCTGGTGACTCAAGGCGGAACCGAACCCCAGCTGGAGGTCCACATCGCCGCAGCTTTACATGTGGGACTCTCCCGGGCCGAAGTCGTCCAGGCCATCCTCCAAACCTCCCCCTATGTCGGGTTCCCGAGGGTCATCAATGCAGTCAATGTCGCCAGAACCGTTTTCCAACGTCATTCCTGACAGTGCCCTTGGGCGCGACCACGAGCGCGGACGTGTCCAAGGGCCATACCGAGCCTTATGCACACTGGGCTGGGTGAGGGTCAGGAGATCAATACCCAGATTCCTCCACCCACGTGCCGCCACGAATCCAAACTATGCGTAGATACCGTCCATAGAGAGACCTGAAGCTATGGCGACACGTTCACCGTACTCGCGGTCCGTTGTATAGAACTGTCTGGCCTGCAGCGTCTTGATCTCCTCGCCACCCACCATCCACAGTGTCCCGGCGATGGTGTGTCGATGAGGCGATCTTTCTGATCCGCACTCATGAGACGTTAGAGATCCCCTGCCTGGGAATAGTGGTCCGTCACGTATGGCTTCGAGTACTCGGTCTCTCCGTGGAGTTAGTCGGGATGCATACGAGTGCCGTTGTTTTCGACCGGTACATGATGGAGTTCGGCTCGTAGTTCACTGAGGATTCCTATCCCTGCGACATGAATCCGTCACGCTCGTAGTTGTACACTTCGTTGACCGTATGCTGATGGAGTTGCTCGTAGTGCGCTCCCAGGCGGTAGCACTCAACATCCTTATAGCCGAATAGGTGACCTTGCAGGAGTTTGCCGGGCGAAGGTTCGATGCCGGGATGCCGGGAACGAGGTTCGCAGACGAGAACGCTAATTCCTCGACTTCATCGAAGTAGTTGACGGGATTCTCGTTCAGGGTGAATTTACCTATCTCAATGCAGAGATAGTCCTTTTGGGAAACGGTCTTGGTCACGTCGAAGATGTCGTACTTATAGTTGAGGCCCTCTTCATACGGCAGGATCTGTATGCACACCTTCCATGACGGATAGTCCTTGCGGTCGATGGTGTCATATCTGCATTAACACAGCGCAAATGTCCGGGCGAAGTCATCGAAAGAGAGTTGAAAAACAGTTGAAACTGTAACTCATAGCAGACATTTGGTCCATGAATGATTACCTTTCATTACACAAGGTTCTACCTTGGTTGTATATATTTGATGCGTTTCCGTACTGTCATATGCATGCGTGCTAATCTATGAAGCTCTGGCTGAGGAAGCAAGGAATATCCTATAGTGAGTTTTCTTCTTTACTTAGTCAGACACTAGCGAACATAAGCAACAAAGTGAATGGAGTTACCCGATGGCAGGAACATGATCTAATTTGCCCACACAATATGTTTGGTCTTTCTGCTGATTTTGTTCTTGGGTTGTCTTCCACATATAACACGAAGGAGCTTGCTACCACACCTTAATAAAGGGTTCTACCTTTTAAGTAGAACCATTATGTAACACACTCTAATCCATAAACTATAAGCTTTCAGACTCATATCTTGCCGGATTACATCTGAAAGCCCCAGTCAAAAGGGAGTTCACACATGCGTAATGATACCAATGTAGCATGTCGTTCGCATATTATTTATTCCACATGCTCTATTTCGGATTCGTGGACGTTAAGTTGTAAACATTTTTTGAACACCGCTATACGACATTCATCTTTTGTGGCACAGCTGCCACAAAAGATGACCAAAGTAAACGACAATTTATCTCTACTAGATATTCTACACATTTGAGTATAAGATTTTTTATAATCTTCGTACTGTCACCTAAAAGGTTTCGTGCTCGAATCTAAAGAGACACTTGATATTAAGAAAACAGCGCAATTCAATTATCGCAAGGCCAGTTTTATTGACACACAGAATGGGTCAACCAACTCTCATGCATAATCAATTCACTATATCCAACCTACAATTTCGCCATATATATCACAATTACCAATATTAAAGTCCAACTAACATTCGACTTCATCAGGCAAGCAGTAAATCACCATACCAATTAATCATAAACATACAATTTCTAAAATCTCGCGTTATTTCAAACAACCAGTAGCACAAGTGCAATTCCAGTCTTTTCCAATTTTTGACATGTTGATATGACTTGCTAATACAGCATTGCATTTATGCGACTCGTTGACAATATCATACATAGACGAATAACTACTATCTTTCTATCTACGTCAGCTAATCTTTACCAATTGGAATGATTAATAAACATGAAAAAACAAGTTTGCCTTCGTATTAACCGCAAATTTACTGTGCCTCTGATCTTACAAATAAGGTTCCAGCTTGTTATCCTATATAATTATTTCATAGCTGCATGATCCTTTGCAAGCTGTTCTTTGTCTTTTCTTGTCATTGAATGACCACTGTGTGAGTATTTTTACTTTCCCGAAGTTAAAACCATCATCGGATGTTCTTTTGTTTTATAGCCGCACTCACTTAGTCACTACTATGTAGCGAATTTTTTTCTACGATGATATTATAGGCATGCTCGATGGGCAAGCAGAAGGCATACAAATATTTGCATATGTGTGTATATATTAAAAAACTAAGTTGGATTTTTCAGCTTCTATGTACTGCAATGGTCAGTCTGATAGCAGTATCCATGCCCGAAGCATTTATCCTACCCCCCCCCCGCGAATGCAATAACAAGCTCTAGAAATGATGGCCTCGTTGTCAATATTTCCCCAGATGTTGTCGCTCAAGGCTCACCTGACGGGTTTACTTTAACCATAAGCGATGCAAATACCAGTGAGACTAATTTCGCTTCCTATTCACTTTCTGGAGTTCCTTCAGGCTGGTCGGTTTACGGTCCGGAAAAACTAATCCCCATTCCCCCAGATCCAATCATTTATTCTTTCAGTAAGACTATCAAAATAATCCGCGTAGTTCCTCCCTCTGATTTCAGTGGCACACTTAGTGACGTTAAAGTCTCGCGAATTACAAAATCACCGAATCTTATTACCGATTTTGACCACGGTTCTTTTGACTACATTGGACAATCTCATCCAAAGCTCCCCGACGGATCATCACCATACAAGTACCACAATCCACAAACTGCCTATGAGGACCATCCTGACGATGTAGATACAGTACAGTACGGACCGATGGATGGTTACTACTCTATTTGGCCAACAGGTGACATGAACGGACCTGATGTAAAACAAGACTGGTGGTGGGAAGGAACAACACGTCCTTATAACAACTACTGGGCCGATATTAGAAGCATTGATAAGCCCATGCAAATACCTACCAGTGACGAAATCACCGAAAATTGGATGACTGGCGGACAGCACACATCATCCGTTAACACTAGAGTCGTAAGTAATGATGAATCATCTCAATCAGGTAAACTTCTGATCGTAAATGGTTCTCGGAAGTTTCCCATCCCTCACGACATTATCAAGACGACAGTCAGGGGTTTGAAACCACACACTGACTACACCGTACAAGGCTTTATAGCTAATCTTAGTGACTATCCATACAGCGACCACACTGTCGATCCAGTTCAGCTTGGATTCGTAGTTAATGAAAATTTCATAGGCACATCACAAGAATCACCCAAACAAACAGGAGCTCTCAATAGCCAGACCCACTGGACTCCCATTTCCTCTATCGTCAACACTGGAGATAGCAACGAGCTTACCATTAGCGCACGTAACTATAAAGAAGGTAGTTGGGGCAACGATTTCGCTATCGATCAGCTATCCCTGTATCCATTAGCGACAGCTTCAGCGAAACTCGCTGTTAATGTTCCCGGTTATGACTTCAAGAAGTCATCAGACCCCAAAACCGGGTCCAAGGTCATGCCCGGAGACGTAATCACCTACACCCTCCAAGGCATCAACACCGGCCAAACCGACCTGCTCCAAGTGAGCGTCAACGACAACCTGACCGATGTACTCAAACACGCTGACCTGCTAGAAAACCCAGTCTCCGATATCGGAGACGCACACACTGTGTCCAACGGCATACTCTCTTGGAAAGGATCTTTCAATCAAGGCCAAACCGTCCACATCACATACAAAATCCGAGTACACGATGGAAACAAAGCAGCATGGAACGTCAAGTTCGAAAACCATGCCACCAGCCAAGCCACACCGCCTGGCAACGTTCCACCCATCACACCACCAGAAGGACACACCGACCACCACACACCACAAAGACCAGCAACTTCAGAGCAGCCAATAGATTACGATCTTGCAAACACGGGATCTAATGTTATTCTCATGCTCATTGCTACATCATTACTACTTGTTGGAGCATTAGCTGCTGTTCTCATAGAACGGAGTGGATATTTTAAAAAGAGTTAACAAAACTTGAAAGGTAAAATCGGTAACTACACGCTGTCTTACTAGACTGAATGACAATATCTCAATCGTCCGTATGGCAGCGTTTTTATATTACAACTAGCAATGCAACCGTTAGTATAAGCGCAGTTCACCTACCTATCTGGGTTGACGGCCGTACCGATCAGCCAGTGGCGGGAAGGACTGGTGGGGCTCCAGCTGGTACCAGTAGGCCACCGACGCTAGGTCGTCAGACCTTTCAAAAAGTCCCATTTCATCAGTACCAATTTGTTGAATTTCTACCCGAATGTCTTTTTGAAAATATATGGGATCTGCCATATGCCAGCGGTATAAACCACGCATAACGGGTGCAGATTGATCCCAGTAATCACTCTCCCTGCCAAGTAACCGTTGAGAACGGAAGGGGAACCCCATGAAAGGACCGCTATAGGTTTGCTCATGCATGGAACCCTGTTCATTAAAACCAGCAAAGCTCCAAGCTCCACCAAAGTAATCTTCCGTACCTGTAGAACACCAGGTGGGATATTCATCATCACCATCCATATAGATTTTCACCTCACCTTCTCCCCACCAACGACTTTCCAAAGCCGTCAGCGCAAGGTAGGTACCCAGGTAGGTACCTCGCCCACGAACCCCATCCAAAATTACGTAATCCTGAGCGAGACTGGTAACCTTCTGCCTGCGCCACTGTGCATGGAAACGCATTGCTTCCGCAGGTAAAGAGTCTAGCTCTGTGTAATCAATTTGATAGAAAAAGGCAGGTACATCTTCATTATGATCATTACGCAGCACGATTTTTGCATGTTCAAAGGGCATAGCAAAAAAGCAGTTAAAACCACGGTTCGGATTCACCATAACGGGCAGCGAATTAACCTGACAAGCTTGCGCATGCCCGCAGCAAAAGAAATCACCTATAGGGCACTCCACCGATGGGGTTTGCTCACCATCCCAGTAGAATTCCAAAATCAGGTTACGCAACACATTAGGCCCGGTCGGCGAGGTTTTATCGGTCACTGTCATCCAGATATGCCGTATGATTCCTGGTCCGTCCACATCCATCAGCGTCACTGACTCCCCTGATTGAACAGTATTCAAGCAAGGTGTTCCTTTCCGGGAAGGACCCAGATGACTAGCTGTCATAGCTGCCTGCCCTTTACCACCGGTAGGGTTTTCCGCGTTAACACAGCGCGAACGTCCGGTCGAAGTCATCGAAAGAGAGTCAAAACTGTTGAAGCCGTAACTCATAGCAGACATTTGGTCCATGAATCATTACCTTTCACTACACAAGGTTCCACCTTGGTTCTATCTTGGTTTTATATAACTTGATGTGTTTCCGTACCGTCATATACATGTGTGCCGGTCAGGGACATCGATCAGTTCGAACAAGCAGCTTTGTTCTGTAGGTTGTGTGGCATTCCGACGCTGCCATCTTCCCTTCTGACTGAACCCACCAAGCTCCCTTGCTTGCAAGTAAGAGAGCTCAGTACTGGTTCAGGTCTGTTTTGTTTGCACACTATTTGACTGCTCCAGCAACTATGCCTTGGTTGAGCTTGCGCTGGAAGATGATGTAGAAAATAATGGTCGGAATGATGCTCAGCAAGGAGGCAGCAGCCAGCTGAGTAGCATCAATAGTGTGTTGCCCTTGCAAAGCAGACAGGGCGAGAGGAACTGTCTGCACACTGTCGTCCATCAAAAAGGCCATTGGAATCATGTACTCATTCCAGGTCCATACAAAGAAGAAGACAAACAGCACGCTAATGGTCGACCAAGAGATAGGTAGCACTACCTTAATGAGGGTCTGCCAACGGGTAGCTCCGTCGATAGTTGCAGCTTCCAAGATTGCCTGAGGGAAAGTACTGTAGACTGCTGACAGCAAGTAGGTACCGTAGGCACTTTGGACCACCGTAAAAATAATGATGATAGACAGTTGCGTATTGTAGATACCTGCCTCTTTGAACATGGTGTAGAGGGGGTAGAGCAGTGCTTCCTGGGGCATCATATTCGCCAGCATAATCAGCAAGATAATCCAACGATTCCCCTTAACTCTGCCGATACCGAGAGCAAAAGAGTTGAGCACCGAAAGCAGCACACCCAACACAGCCACCACCAGTGAAATCACGAAGCTGTTAAGGAATTTCAGCGGAAAATTGCTAGATTTCCAGAAGGATTCGATACCGCGCATAGTTGGATGGGCCGGCAAAGTCAATGGGCCGGTGGCATTGTAATCCGCAATGGTTTTGAACGCGTTCATAGCCAATATGATGAGTGGGAACAGCATAATCAGTGCACCCACAATCAGCAGGACCAGCGTCATCCAATCAGCCCATGTCCTGATGTGCTGAGACTTATTGGTTTTGCGAGACCTGCTGGCTTCCGCATCAGCCGCCTGTGAAGTAGGTGCCTGCATAGTTGCTTGTGACATTTCTATAGCTCCTTTGCCCTTACGCTGCATTTTTCTCGACACGACTTTGGATGATGGTGAATATCACAGAAAACACTATGATTACCAGGGTCAACGCCGTAGAAATAGCAGCACCATAACCAACCTGATGCAACTGGAAGAACTGGTTATAGGAATAGTAAGAAGGTACGATCGTGGTCGTCCCAGGACCGCCCTTCGTTAACAGGTACACAGGGCCGAAGGTTTTCAGTGCACCGATCGTTGCTGTGAGGATAACCACTAGCAGTTCAGGCATAATAGACGGCAAGGTAACGATTTTGAATTTCTGCCACCAATTGGCACCGTCCAAACTCGCTGCCTCATACAGCTCTGGGTCTACCCGCTGCAACCCAGACATAAAGATGACAATAGGATAACCTAACTGAATCCAAATCAAGATAACCATCAAAATTGGTAGAGCACTATGAGCATCTCCCAGCCAATTGTGCTGCAAAAAACCGAGGCCAACCTTACTCAGCAGATCGTTGACAGCACCATCATCAGGACGGAAAATCCATCCCATAATCACCGAAGCAACTGCTACAGGAAGTAACTGCGGAAGGTAGTACAGAGCCCGAATAAAGGAGGCTTTCCCGGAACCAAACTTCTTTTGTATAACATCGGTAAGTACTGAAGAAATTAACAGACCGAGCACCGTAGGAACAACCACAATAGCAACAATGATCCAGAACGAGTTGGCGAAAGACTTCCAAAAGGTTGCATCAGCAAACAGTCGTTGCCAATTTTTGAGTCCAACGAATTTGACCGGCCCCACACCCCGCCAGTGAGTCAGGCTCAGATAAATGTTCCATACAAAGGGAACGATAACAATAACTATCAGTGCTGCAACACCTGGCAGCAGGTAAGGAATGAACTTCGAAGATTTACTTCCAGGAAGTCGTGAGTATGACTTCTGTTTAGACTGTGTTTGTTGAGGCATCCCAGTCTCCTATCTCACATAAGTACGATTATTACTACCAAGTGCCAGACTGCTTCTTGCCAGCTCATCATCTGGCACTTGGTTGATGCAACAGAGGGACAAGCACTCATTCCTCAGTTCTTGACATCCATGTCTTTAACCCCATCGGTGTAGGCTTTTTGAATTTGCGCTTCAACATCACTTGGCTTTTTAGTGCCGTTCACCAGTTCTTGGAGGGCCGCAGGTATGGCGTCAGTTAGGTTCGATGCTGGATAGTCAGGATAATATGACAAGGCATTTTTCTTGGAGAAGGTTGAGTACTCCTCTATCATGGCCTTATTCTTGTCATTCTTAACCGACTTCACGTTTGCAACGACCGGGATACCACCTTCTTCAGCAATGCCAGTCTGTATGTCTTCAGACAGGACATTATTGAGAAGCTGGGCAGACCAATCCTTATGCTTCGACTTTTCTGGAATGACAAGGAGATTGCCAGTGCATCCCTGAGCCATCTTGGAACCAGGCAAAATGTGACTCTCCCAGTCGAAGGTTTTAATTTGGGTAATAAAACGACTCTGGTTCCAAGTTCCAGTCTGGTAAATAGGGAAGTCGCCCTTAATAAAGGAGCTGTTGGTGTCTTCCGCTTTGAGACCAGTGGCGGTGCGAGAGATATAGCCCTTTTCTAACCATTCATTGATCTTGTTAGTTGCAAAGGTAAAGGCTTCACCCTTCCAATCAACTGGCTGCTTATACATTTGCCAAGCATCCATGAACTTGTTATCAGCCTTAGTCGAGATCAACTGCCACCAGAGCCACATGACTCCATATTCTCCCGCATCAGCGTCGATAGGCGTCACTCCAGCTGCCTTAAACTTCTGGCATGCTTCTTCAAACTCGTCCAGGGTTTTAGGAATCTGTATGCCATATTTCGCAAACATGTCCTTGTTGTAATACACTCTTTGGAATTCAGCATAGCTGGGCACACCATACCAAGTGTCACCATTCATAACACCTTTGTCTGTGTAACGAGCCATCGAAGAATCAGCCTTGGTAACTTTCTTATCCCATCCATACTTATCAACATAAGGACTGAGATCCGTGAGTAAACTCATGGAAGCGAGCATCCCAGCACTACCATTGCCCCTGTTGGACTCCATCACATCGGGGGCCTGATCCGAATCCAGGAACTGGCTACTATTCTGCGCAATTTGAGTGAACGACTTGGTTTCAAACTTCACCTTAATACCAGTATCTTGAGTAAACTTATCAGCGGATTTCTTCCATGCCTGGTACTGCGCTGACGTAGTAGGCTCATACGTCCAAACGGACAACATATCTGGCTTTTCGCTACTTTGCTTGTCTGAGCTACCACATGCTGCTAACGACGTTACAGACATTGTAGCGACTGCAACGGCGGCTACTATAGATTTGATATTCATTGCTCCTCCTTGATTACTGTCACCCGATTACAGACAGGTTTATCGAAACGTTTCAACAACGGGTAAGCACTACTGCTTCCGAATTGCATATACTTGACCTCACTTCATTGGAAGGTTTACATAGAGCTCAACTCTCATTCACTTGTTTCAACAAGACCAGCACCAACACTGTGCGTTAGCCTTGTTCCTCACATTCGTTTGTTGTCACCTCCCTTCCTTGGCGCAGATGCCGCAAGACCCAAGGAACCGCGATCAATGTACTGCGGTTCAGTAAGTTCAACTAAACCGCGAATATCACGCTTGTTCTCAATGGAATCAACTAACACATCGATAATCTTGCAACACAACCCCTCAGGGTCGAGAGGCAGTTCACTGACCGGATAGCGCGGCATCTCTCCTTGCATATAAGTACCGCAAGAGATGATTGACAAATCTTGAGGAACACGCACACCCAAATTGCCCAAGGTGTCAAACACAATGTTGAGAATGTCAGCATTAGACTGACTGACGATGGCCGTTGGCGCCTCAGGCCCCAAAACAACTTCATGAACAAAGCGTTCAGCATTAAAATTGATGGTAACTTCTTCGGATTCTATGACCTTGATACCCAGCTTTGCACAGTGCTTAAGGAAGGAATCGCGAAAGAGCAACATGTATCCAACACCACGCTGATAGTTGACTTCCAAGGACCGAAGCAAGGCTACCCGTCGGTGACCAAGATCATACAGCTTACGGGAAGCTATTTCTCCCAAAGCTGTGAAGTCAATATCAATACAGGCACAAGCTTCATGAACGTGAGGATAGCCGATGGCGACGGACGGCTTCGCAAACGTATCCGCAGCGGCAGCCCGACTGTCATTCTCCATAACATCAAGCAGCACCACCCCATCAACTAGGTTCCCACGAGTCACCCGTTGAATGTCAGACACAGCATCTTCCGCACCAAGCAATAGCACGTCATACCCTGCCTTACGGGCTTGAAAGGCTGCTTGCATAAAATAGGCACTATACTGTGCCTGATTCATATCTTTACGAATCGGCTCACTGAGAGCGATAATATGGTTGCGCCGTCCGCGCAGACGCTGACCACTGGCATCGGGTGTGTAGCCCAATTGCTCAATTGCCTGCATGACGCGATCAGTTGTCTTGGCTGATATGGAGCGTTTACCCGACAACACATAGGAAACTGTAGAGACAGATACATCAGCCAACCGGGCCACATCTTTTATTCCGGGCATCATCACCCCTCTCTACAACCAAAGCATACCTAGCAGCAGCCGTTTCGCTTGCTCATCACAGGGAATCGAAACGTTTCGCTTACTGTATCACAGCATGCTGAATGCTGTCAATGTTGCTCATATCGCAATGACACCTACAGACCACAGCTGTATAGTATGTAAAAACAGAAATCCAAGAAAACTACCGTTCTTTGAGCCCGGCAAGGATTGCAGAAGATTACCTATACTCCCACATTTAGAGTTTCACCAAGGAACGGTCGAGGCGCAAAACACTGCGGTCAGAATATTGCTTCGACGCAACAGTAACTGAACCGCAATCGAGGCAACCCGATCAAACTAATACTCTGGCAGGTCAAATTCGTAGGAATGTGCTTGCACATGCAAGGCTTTCTTACGTTTGCCATCCACAGCTGCCTTCGACCGTTTCACCGCATCAGAAGACTCTGCAACAATTCTTCCATTAGCGTTAATCTTCTCGTCTACCTGCTGATACTGTTGCACCAACCGTTCCATATCATCCAAGGTTGCAACTGAAGAGCAGGGTGCAGGCTGCTCAATGTTGACTTTCATGGCCAACGAAAGTGCCTCAAGTGAAGAAATATCATCAACATCCTGCTTCGTTAAAGCAGCCTCCGGCTCTGCACTCTTGACCAGCTTGCGGAAGTTATCAATATCGCGCCTATAATCGCCACTCACTGTTTCGCAGATAACCTTCGCCTGAGCAAATTGACGCTGTCGAATAAAGTGCCATCCGCCAGCCACTAAGCCCCCAATCACAACCATGAGGATGGCATAAAAAGCCAATGCAGGCAACCCTATACTGTGCTTTTTGCTAGCTTCTGAGTATCCGCCCGCCACCATCGCAGCCTCCTCGCTTGTTGTATCTGGTCTTGTTGACACCCTTATCATTGAGGACGCAGATATAGACTAATACTTGTCCCATCCACTGCACTGATACTACCAAGACGCTAGAAGCTGTTGCTCATTAACCCTCAAGTACTGCCCTGCCCCGTCGCGACATAACTTTGCTTCCCCCAGCAGCCACCGCAACAAAATCTCTACCATCAGATGCTATTACTTCAATTCCACCATTCTTTTTATATGCGCGAAAACGACAAGATGTGCCATCAATTTCACTAACAACAACCTCTGTCTGCTCAACGTTATTCAGGAAGACATGGACCTCAGCACTGTGCCCATATTCACCCTCAGGGCTCTTAGCAGCAGGATTTGTGACTACTATGCTTCCATCTCGAATCCACAAGGGTATTGAGTCAAAGTTATGGACTTCACGGCGCCAGAGACCATGGTTACTATCCACCTGCTCGCCAGTAAACCAATTCGTCCAGCAACCGGCAGGCAGGTAATACTCAACCTCGCCACTGTATGTAAAGACTGGCGCAACTAATAAGCTAGGACCAAACATATACTGGCGGTCAAGCGTACGGGCTATAGGATCGTCTGGGAACTCCAGAAACATAGAACGCATGAGTGGTGTGCCTGTTTCATGTGCCAGCAATCCTAGCTGATAGATATAAGGCATGAGAGACAATTTAAGTAAGGTGAATTTACGAGCCACTTCCACAGCACTCTGACCAGGAGCTATTCTTTTGCCCTGCTGCACGTCAACCTCATCAAAGAGCCAAGGAACCCGATACACAGTAGAGCCGTGCATGCGAGAATGAGAGCTCAGTAACCCAAAAGCAACCCAGCGTTTATACACAGCAGAATCTGGGCTAGCTCCTTCGAAACCACCGATATCATGACTCCAGAAACCAAAGCCTGAAGTCAACAACGACAATCCAGCCCTTAAGGTCTGTGCCATACCGTTGAAGGTAGATTCGCAATCTCCTCCCCAGTGACAGGGCTGCTGCTGACCGCCGACTGTTGCCGATCGCGCATACAGTATGGCCTCCCCCTTGCCCTTGACCTCTTCGACAGCTTCAAACACACATTGGTTATACAACTGGGTATACCAGTTATGCATTGATAGCCTTTCCGAGCCATCAAACCAGACCACATCGCGCGGAATACGCTCACCAAAATCGGTTTTTATAGCATCAACACCCTGTGAAAGTAAAGTTTTGACCTTATGCTTAAACCACTGCCGAGCCTGGGGATTAGTAAAATCAACCAAGCCCATACCCGCTTGCCAAAGGTCTGTCTGCCATACATCACCATTGGTTTTCTTAACCAGGTATCCCTTATCTTTACCATCTTTGAACATAGCAGTGCGCTGCGCCACGTAAGGGTTAATCCACGCACTAATATGGAGCCCCCTATCGTTGTGAAGCCGGCCTAGGGTCGATTCAATATCGTTAAAGAAGCGCTTGTCCCATTCAAAATCGCACCACTGAAATTCTCGCATCCAATAACAGTCATAGTGAAAGACACTGAGAGGAATATCTCTGTCAGCCATGCCATCTATGAAGGAGTTAATAGTTTCTTCATCATAGTGAGTCGTAAAAGAAGTTGTAAGCCACAGGCCGTAACTCCATGCAGGAACCTGAGCTGGTCGACCAACCAAGGCCGTGTACCGCCGTAGAATCTCTTTCGGCGTTGGACCATAAATAATAAAGAAATCGAGATGCTCACCTGGTACCGAGAACTGAACAGCCTCAGTGTCCTCACTACCAACTTCAAACGAAACATGACCTCGATTATTGACCAGAACACCGTACCCTTGAGATGTCATGTAAAAAGGAATATCCTTATATCCTTGCTCGCTGGCCGTACCACCGTCCTCATTCCAAATATCGATAGTTTGCCCATTTTTTACATAGGCCCCAAACCGCTCGCCGAAGCCAAAGACCTGCTCACCAACTCCCAGCGATAGTTTACAAGCACTGAAAACTGTTGATTCGTCATATGCCGATCCATCTGAAGAAACGCCAAATTCACCAACTGGACTGGCACTTACTGCGGCATTTGGCTCAAGCGCAAAATGAGCTAGTGCCTTACCTTCTGACTTAGTTAATACGCGACCACCAGCGCTCAATGTTAAATTCCAGGGCGATCCCTTGACCACCCGGGCGCAGAGCGGCCCTGAAGATAAAGAAATACTGGCACCTTCTTCACCTACTTCACCATCTGCATTGCCTTGCTCACAAAGACGGACATACCCACATTCATCTTGTTCATCTACATTGACAGGAAAACCTGGGGTTTCAGCACCACCATCCCAATGGCTACTGCGCACCCGAATGACACCTTCAGCAGGAGCAGTAACATCCACATCAAAGGCAGGGAGATTGAGCGTATCTTTACGTGAGTTCAGCCGACCAGCTGGCGCAAAAATGTTAAAACCTTTGCCGTTGCTGTGACTTCTCAGCTCATATACCTGCCGAGCGTAGAGGGCAGTAACACCGGGACGGGTTAACCAGTATCCATTCGTAAACTTCATTTACTTCACTGCTCCTGTGGTAATTCCGCGAGATAAGGTCCGCTGGAATATCAGATAGAAAATAATGGTAGGAACCAGACTGATGAGAGACGCCGCAGCAGTTGTTGTCACATCCATGAGCCTGTCACCAGAAAGAGAACTTATTGCAATCGGTACAGTCTGGGTAGCATTGTCAACCAAAAATGCCATGGGAATCATATATTCGTTCCATGTCCAGATAAAGAAGAACACCAACATAACACTTAAAGTTGGTCGAGATATAGGGAAAACAATATCTTTGAATATTCTCCAGCGAGAAGCACCGTCTATGGCTGCCGCTTCGAGAATTGCTTTAGGAAACGTACCATACACCGATGAAAGCAAGTACGTACCAAAAGCACTTTGAATAACCGTAAAGATAATAACAATGGCCCATGGGGAGTTATAGAGGTTTATGCCCTTAAACATGATGTAGAGGGGGTACAACAAGGCTTCCTGCGGCATCATGTTAGCCAGCATTATCAACAGTATGATCCAACGGCGGCCTCGCACACGGCCAATACCTAAGGCAAATGAATTGAACATTGACAGCACAACACCAAAGATTGCCACCAGAGCAGAAATCCAAACACTATTCCAAACCTTCTGAGGAAAATTCACCCGACTCCAAAACTTCATCAATCCCGCTGTGCTCAAGGCATGAGGCAAACGTAAAGGTCCTGACGATTGGTAATCGGCAGCAGTCTTAAAGGCATTGAGTAACAGAACGATAAAGGGGAAGAGCATGAGTAATCCGCCCACACAGAGTAGGACCAAAATAGCCCAATCTCCTATGGAACGATTTTTCTTGGCATGGAAAATAGCCCTCTCACCAGCATTACTTCTCCTAGCTTGTACCCGCATACTTGAACTACTCATGGTTACTCCTCATCCTCCCGCTCAACCTTCTGCTGGACACTGGTAAAAACAATCGACACCACAATGACCACCAAAGTTAAGGCTGTAGCGATTGCAGCTCCGTACCCAACTTGCTGCGTTTGGAAAAATTGCGTATACGAGTAATACGAAGGAACGATGGTGGAGGTTCCTGGCCCGCCTTTAGTAAGCATGTATACCGGTCCAAAAACTTTCAGAGCCGCAATCGTGCAAGTCAAGGCCACTACAAATATTTCTGGTTTAATAGCAGGAAGCGTTATGACAAGGAACCTCTGCCACCAGTTAGCGCCGTCAAGACTAGCTGCCTCATACAGCTCAGGATCGACCCGTTGAAGACCGGACATAAAAATAACTAAGGGGTAGCCCAACTGAATCCAAATCATAATGATCATCAGAAAAACCAAGGCCGTATCTGGCGCCCCCAACCAGTTATGCTGAAGCTTGCCTAATCCAACCGCTTTGAGCAGCGCATTCAGTGCTCCATTTTCTGGACGAAATATCCAGCCCATTACCAACGAGGCAATAGATATGGGAAGCAGCTGAGGGAAGTAATAGACAGCCCTCATAGTTGAGGCGGTAGCAGCTCCAAATTTCTTCTGAACCACATCGAAGATTAATGAAGACAGCAATAACCCAAGCAGGATTGGTATAACAACCATTGCAACGATCATCCAGATCGAATTACGGAAAGATACCCAGAAGGTAGCATCTTTCATAAGACGTTCCCAGTTTTCTAAACCAACCCATCGTGGTGGTTTTATCCCCCTATAGGAGGTAAAACTCAGGTATATATTCCATACCGCTGGGATAATGATGATCCATAGAAGCATCAGAAAACCAGGAATGAGATAGGGCCAGAAACGACTCGAGGGACTACCCGGTATACGTGATTCTTCTCTAGAACGAAGCCTCACCATTGAAGCCTCACCTCCTATTTGCACTGTTAATTGCATAACTCATACCTACAAAGAGGTACAACAGATGTGTAAAAGCAAGGCAGGATGCCCGGTTCACCCTGCCTCAGTTAGGGAGCTCAAACGACATTCAGTTAGCTTCTTTGTGTTTTACGCCAGCAGCTTCTACACCTTTGTCATAATTCGTTTTCATCTGGTTGAGAGCTGTCTTTGGATCAGCTGTACCATTTACCAACTCTTGAAGTGAGGCATTGAGCTCGTCGTAGAAAGTTGAGGTCGGCCAATCAGGATAGAAACCAAGCTGGTTCTTCTTGAGCACAGTGTTATAGGAACTGATGAGTTCCTTCGTCTTCGGATCAGTAATAGCCGAAGGATCGGCCGCAATGGGGAGACCACCGGAATTACCCATAAGATTCTGCACTTCCTTACTCAGGGTAATATCGATGAATTGGGCAGCCAAATCCTTTTTCTTTGACTTTTCAGGAATAACCCAAATGTTCCCCGACGATCCTACAACCTTTTTAGCTTCAGGGAACAAGGCTGTAGTCCAATTGAAGGTTGAAATATCATTTTGGAAACGACCGAACCACCAGGTACCCGAGAAGAAGATAGGGTGGGTACCGTTTTCAAAAGCCTGACCAGCATCTTCTGCTTTGCTCCCCGTGCAATCCTTAGAGATGAAACCCTTCTTAACCCAATCTTGGATAGTTTGCGTGGCGTAGGTTGTAGCCTCACCTTGCCAGTCAACATTACCGTCATACATTTCATATGCCTGAATAAACTTTTCATTAGCCTTCTGTAAAACCAACTGCCACCACAGGTGCTGCAGAGGATATTCAGCAACACCTTCAGACAACGGCGTCACACCATTATCAACAAACTTTTGCATGGCAGCTTCAAGCTCCGGCAGGGTGTTCGGAATAGCAATACCATACTTATCGAACATGTTCTTGTTGTAGTACATCATGACATCTTCGCCATAGTTAGTGATGCCATACCAATCACCGGACCCCATGATTCCCTTGTCGTTATACTTTCCAGTATCAGCCAAGGCACCTTGAATCTTTGTATCCCAGTGATACTGAGAAACATAATCATTGAGATTTGCAAGGAGCCCTTGGCTGGCTAACAGTCCAGCTGTGGCGTTGCCTTTGTTATATTCCATCACATCTGGTGCCTCTTCTGAGTTAAGAATTTGCGAAGCATTTTGACGAATTTGCTCAAAGGACTTTTTCTCAAATTTGACTTTGACACCAGTTTTTTTCTCGAAAATCTTTATGGCTTGAGCCCATGCTTTGCCCTGAGCTCCCGTCTGCTCTTCATAATCCCAGATTTTAATCATGCTCGGATTTTTCTCTTGGGCATCATTGCCCGAACCGCAGGCGGCCAAACCCAGAACACCCACTGATGTTGCCAAGGATACAGCAGCCGCAACCATGCGTTTCGCTGACTTCATTGCATTTCCTTCCAATAAGCGACATTGCCTACCAGCAGTCATCTTCAATGACCGCTCCTCATCAAGTTTATTGATTTGACTAAGTGAGCACGAATTATTTCGATAGATTTCGACAGTCTGTTCTGGTGAGACAAACCATGCAAGGTTAGAATGCTACTTTTTCCCAACGAACGGTACCATCGAACCCCGTTTAAGATATTTCGAAGGGATCGTTTCGACAGTACCTACGTCTTTACACTTACCTGCCAGCATATCAAGTAGGATTTCTACCGCTCGCCCACCAACAGCAAAAGGAAGCATGGGAATCTCATCAATAGGAATTGTCATATTTGCCGCGTTCCCCAGCGTCCCCAAGGCAAGTACAGATAGGTCATATGGAACACGAAGACCTCTTGCCTGACATGCACTCAGGAGAGACTCCAATTGTTCCAGACCGCACTGAGCAAACAAGGCACTAATGTCTGGATCTGATTCAAATGCCCTATCTAGTAAACCTTCAGCCCACTGCCTGCCACTGGATTCAGCTGTATAGAAGGAGACCTGCATACCAGAGCAAGCAGCATAGTGCTTCACGGAATCTCGAGTCCTAATCAAAAAGTTAGAGCCATTCTCGTAAGAACTTAACCCACTCCCCACCATCAAAATATGCTTGTGGCCTAAGATCAAAGCACGATTCACCGCCATTTTAGCCATCTGTTCAAAATCAAGATCTACCGAGATTACACTGCTATGGTCACTGCTAATACCGATAGAAACCATAGGAACCAGAGTTGTCTTAGCCATCTCAACACGTGAATCGTTGACGGCAACATCAAGCAACACAGCACCATCAACTAGTCCGCTATCACTGATTCTTTGAAGTTCATCAGTACCATCCTCGTCCATAAGCAACAGAACTTCATACCCATGCTGGCGAGCGCGATTGGCAACTCCGAAGAAAAAAGCTGCGTAATTTGTATAGTAGGTCCATGCATGCATCGGAGAGCTGAGCGCCAAGATGTTAACGTCACCCGTCGCCCGTAGTATTTTGGCTTTAGCATTGGGGTAGTATCCCAATTCTCGTGCGGCTTGCAAGACGCGGAGCTTGGTTTCACCACTGACCGAGCGTTTGCCAGACATAACATAGGAAACTGTGCTCATTGCGACACCAGCACGCTTAGCTACCTCTTGTATTCCAGCCATAGCAGACCTCATTCCAGAAGAATGATACCGATTTACTGATACTCAATCAGTATAAGCTGTGCTTTTTTGAGGACGATAAGGCATCAACCGATCTTTTTTTGCGACGGCTCTTAGAAATGCAAGTAGTGTAGCTAGAGATATATTCAGCTAGGACCCCTTTCCCTACAAGAGTGGTCACGGCAGCCAAGTATATAAACTGTTGTTTTAGAGCGCTATCTCGTGATTGCACGCCTGTAAGTTAGCAGAGCGTACTTGTGGCAAAATTGGACAAAAGTGTATATTATATCAACTGGGTGCTCTCACTCTTTGCCGCACATTGATGGTTAATGTACGACGTTGTGGTTTTCTTCTGCTTCGTCCTGCATCTACGGATAAGGCAAAGTGACTAGTGAGGGTTATTGGGGGACCATTTAAATACATGCGTCGCATTCCACTGCGCAGGGGAGCAGGTGGAAGCTTTTTTGAATGATAAGACCATGTGTAACTTGGGAAGAGGATTGTTTATATGCATCCGACACACAAAATTTGGTCATTCATCGTTATGGCAACGATTTTTGTTGCTTGTTCAACAGGCTTCCTGGTTCATGCTCAATCATCCGTCGCTGCTGAGCAACCATCCGCTATTACCATGCCAGTTCCGAAAGATAAACCTGATAGTAAGTCATCAATCCCGGTCAATGTGAATTTATCACAAACCCAAAAAGTAACGCCAGCGTCAAACACAACTCGCGTCTATCAGGCAAATGAGGCTCTGCCGCACGCAAATGTGTCACATACTGTTACCTTCGATAAGGCAGATGGTGTTAGTTCACCTGAGATAAAGGTGGTTAGCGACGGCTACCGGGTAGAGTGGCCCACTCAACCCGTACGCAATGGGTATCTGTTTGACGGATGGTTTGTTGGAGAAGTTGCTTATGACTTTGATCAGCCTGTTACTACTGATTTAAGCTTGACAGCCCACTGGTCCAAGGCCAATAGCACGTGGGAAATGAGTCCTGATCACGGGCCAACCTCAGGTGGTACGCAACTCAAACTCTCCCCACCTCCCGCAAGAGGTATACGCTTCTCTCAAATCTATGGAGAGTATCAATCATCTATCGCTATGGGTTCTGATGGTGAAGTATATACATGGGGACGCAATGATGCTGGCATGTTGGGTGATGGAACCGATATCGATCGCGAAACAGCTGTGATAGTGCCCAAACCGGCAGGAGTGAACCGTTTTAAACAGATTAGTGCCGGTGGATGGCATTCCTTAGCTATTGATGATCATGGTGACACTTGGGCATGGGGTGAAAACGAATATGGACAATTAGGTGACGGTATCACTACTCCACCTCCCGTTTACGGTGAGTTCGAGCCCAAAAAAGTAGTAGTACCTGCTGGCACCCATTTTTCTCAAGTCAGTGCCGGCTACTGGCATACAGTGGCAATTGACGACCAAGGAAAGTTGTGGGGATGGGGATACAACTTACATGGAGAAATAGGAGATGGCACTACAATCAGCAGGTCTACGCCAACAAAGGCAAATATGCCCGACGGCGTGAACCGTTTCATCAGAGTAACCACAAGGGGCTGGCATACGTTTGCTCTTGATGATCAGAACCAGTGGTGGGCCTGGGGACTCAATGACAACAACCAGATCAGCAGTGATAGCCAGGAGGGCATACTTCAACCCACGAAGCTAACGATGCCTGCCGGTGTATCACATTACACTCAGATCAATCCAGGTTATGGTAATACTTTTGCTCTAGACACCAATGGTCAATGGTGGGCTTGGGGTTCTAATTACTTAGGGGCGTTAGGCGATGGCACCATGATGGACAGGCCTATCCCTATCAAGATTTCATTGCCAGCCGGAGTTTCCAGATTCGTAACTGTTGAACCAGGGGGTAACTACTCAGCAGCTCTCGATGATCAAGGCCAGGTATGGACTTGGGGAGATAATAGGGCATGTCAGCTGGGAGATGGTAACACTGCTTGCCAAAATAACAATTCTGGTTCTACTATAAAAAGTCTCACGCCGGTTAAAGTGATTATGCCTGCTGGAATAACCCATTTTACCAAGATTAATCTCGGATATTTCCACTCATTTGCTTTTGATGACAAAGGTCGGATGTGGACGTGGGGGTCCAACAAAAAAGGCCAACTAGGAGATGCTACTACAATCAATCGCTCGATACCTGTTCGATTGCAATTTCCTGATACGATTCCCACCGAAGTCACTTTCGATGGCAAGCCAGGCACTGGGTTGGATAGAAATGGTGATGGTACATGGAAGGTGATTACTCCTCCCCATGCTGAGGGTCCAGTAGATGCACGAATTGCTTGGAAAGTGAGCGGTGTACCTCAACCTGATGCACACTTAACGTACACCTATGATTTTGACGGTCATATAGTGACATTCGACAAAGCAGATGGTTCCAGCCCGGTTACCAAAGTTAGGGTACCTCATGGGTCTCCAGTGAGATGGCCAGCTGATCCTGTTCGCGCCGGATACATTTTCGACGGTTGGTTTACTGCCGACGGAAAAGCTTGGGACTTCAACCAGATAGTCACGCAAGATATGACTCTCACAGCAAGATGGGAGACGTGTAACTGCGAACTTAAACCTACTCAAGGACCTACTACAGGTGGCAATACAACTCTCCTGACCGGATTACAAAGTCCTAAAGGTATAACTTATACCCAGGTAGTTGCGGGAGAACGCGTTTCACTGGCCTCTGGAAGTAACGGAAAGATCTATGCTTGGGGAGACAATAACTTCGGTCAACTCGGAACAGGAAACACAACCAGCACAACCACACCCGTAGAAGTAGAACGAGGCGAGCTGCCAGCAGGTGAGCACTTCCTGCAAATCAGTCCGGGTTACGAGCATTCAGCAGCTCTCGCCACAAACGGAAAGATATACGCTTGGGGGCGGAACCAATGGGGTGAACTCGGAAATGGCAACACAACTGATGCAACAACTCCAGTTGAGGTCAAACAAGGTGCTCTGCCTGCGGGTGAACGTTATATTCAAATCAGCGTAAACAACGATCGCACCATAGCGCTTGCCAGCAATGGCAAGGCTTACACATGGGGTTGGAACGAGTACGGACAGCTCGGCAACGGAAACTCTGGAGTAGGTAGTTACCAAACAACACCCGTAGAAGTGGCTCAAGGAGCCTTACCAGCAGGAGAACACTTTACCCAGGTTAGCGCTGGATACTGGCATACTCTAGCCTTGGCAAGTAACGGTAAAGCATATTCCTGGGGCAGTAATGGCAGCGGGCAAGCCGGGGACGGCAACAGGGCTCCGTATGTCTCACAACCCATAGAAGTAGCCCAAGGAGCGATTCCAGTAGGAGAACACTTTACTCAAATTAGTGCCGGCTCAGGGCAATCACTTGCTATAGCCAGCAACGGTAAAGCATATGCTTGGGGAGGTCTCGGCAACGGTCAATCCAACGGAATCTATTTACCCCAACCAGAAGAACTAAACCGAGGAGATCTGCCTGCCAACGAACACTTCTCTCAAATCAGCGCAGGCTACACGCACTCACTAGCGGTTGCAAGCAACGGAAAGACCTACGCTTGGGGAAACAACAGTAAAGGTGCACTTGGTATTGGATCGACTATTGACCAATCTGCCCCAACAGAAGTTAAGCAAGGTGAATTGCCTGTAGGAGAACACTTTACCTATGCCAGCTCCGGTTATACGCACTCACTAGCATTAGGAAGTAATGGAAAAATATACTCCTGGGGCGACAACGATAAGAATGAGCTTGGCAACGGCGATAACAACATCCAAATAACTCCAGTAGAAGTCGGATTCTCTAAACGACCTGTCAAAGTAACTGGCATTACATTTGATACAACCGACAGTCCTGCTTTCCACTGGAGTGAAGGCAGAAACGGTTGGGAAGTAACCGTTCCCAAGCATCGTATGGGCGCAGTAGACGTCCATGTCCATTGGACCCTTGGCGGCACAGTTCAAAACGACTGCATTTTGCGCTACACCTACTACAGTATTTTACAGCTCCCGGCCGCAGGAACCTTACCTCTTGCACGTATCACTGGAGGTACTCTTTTTACTCTTGCAGCAACCATGTGTATTAATTGGTTATCCACCAATCGCAAGGGCTTACATACGCCCAAACACCGGTAGGCTTGTGTAGAGACGAATAGGTTCCTTCCTTTTCTCAGACTTTGAAGGAACCTATTGAACAACTTCCACCAAAAGGACCTGCATTACGCAAACTGTGTACTCATCACTATCTCAGTAAATTTCAAATTATGGCATTTAGTAGAAATTGCAGTTGTTGTTATAGCGCTACTGCTTCCTGTCTTTACTCCAACAATAACCACCAACGACTTTGTGTTTGCTGATAGACCAAGTTCATACACTCTGCCATACCTCACCGGCACCATGGTTAGATAGGGAACTTCAGTTGAGCAGATAACAAGCACACCGCAACCTACTCAACTCGTTCCCCCTTTGCAGGCATTATACGAAAACTGCACCGAGACCGTGACATACTCTCAAATGAACCACAAAGATCGTTACTTACTGCAAGACTCTTCACTCATTACCTGCTTCCCACGGTGGCAGCACTCTCGGCAGCTTTGGATTTTTAATACGGCGTGCAATTGCCTTTGCTGCGGCTTTAATGATTGGAACATATTTTGCTAAGTGATATCGATCAGCACCTACTACGATACTGATTGCAGCAATGACTGCACCTGTCTGCCCGAAAATAGGGGAAGCAATCGAGTGTATAGATGCATGCGCGTTCTCAATAATCGTAACCTGCTGCTGGCGGATGCGTTCTAAATCCGTACGAATTTCATCTGATGAAGGTCTTGGTATCTCCCAGGTCGGCCACACGAACTGGTTACCAGCGAGAACGGCATCAATGGTCTCAGGAACCGCATATGCCAAAAGCGTTCTACCTGCTGCCGTGGGAACTAAGGGCAGACGATCACCAATGTGGTAGTACACAGGAATTTTGTGTTTTCCTTCCCGCCTATCAAGGACGACCATTTCCTCTCCATCGAGCGCTCCCAATTGTATGTGCTCTTCTGTCGCTCTGGCTAAGCTGTCAAGTACCGGTGAAGCTAACTCTCTGATGGAGAGCATAGGTTGAGCATACTGAGCAATCTCCATAAGTCGAAAACCAATAGAGTACAATCCAGTTCTTTCATCCTTAATGAGAGCTCGATGGAAGGTCAATTCTTTGAGAAGCCTGCTCGTAGTACTAGCAGGCAAATGAGTCCGACAGGAAATTTGAGTCAACGTGAGTGCAGGCTCTTCCGAGGTGAAGCAGCTGAGAATTGCAAAAGCCCGATCTAATACGCCACTTCGTGATGCCCTTCCAGATTCTTGAGTTGCTGCCATAGCTACATACGCTCCCCTTCCTTTATAAGAGACTATAAGTACTGACTCAACAACGAAAACAAGACATTTCCATTGAGTGGAAACTGAGTTCTCATTGGCGCCAGTGAACGTGTAAAAAGACAGATACCACAGTTGCGCAGAGGAAGCATTCACGGCAGGTTGGGCAACATTCGCGCCTCACTGCCAGCACAAAGATGTTCGAGAGGACGTTATCCAGTTACTGCGCCAGAATATGAAGAAGAATCAAATCATAGTCCAAAGGAGGGCTTGAAGTGATTGAACGAGAGACGCCAGATCTCAAAGCCTGCGCCCAAACAGAACATGATCCAAATTACCTTCCTCCGGAATATCCAAAGCCGGGAAAAACTATTGCCCTAATCCTGATTGCAGCTGTCGGACTGTACATTATGTGCATGAGTCTTGGAACAGCACTCTCTCTTCGCATTGCAGCTGCTCTGCCTACCCGGAAAGACACCATATACAGCCAAATCACATCAGTAAGCTCACTCTTAATGCTCTTTTTCATCCCATTAGCCGGAGGACTCTCTGACAGAACCACTAGCAGATTCGGCCGTCGTCGCCCTTGGATTGTTGGCTGCCTTGTAGTCTCACTCATTTCTGCTGCGGTAGTTGGAGTATCAAGCAATCCTTTAATAATGGGGATTTTCTATGTCATCTCAGTAGTAGCAATGCAAGCAGGTTTTAACGCATACTCCGTTATCGCGGTAGAAGGTGTCCCTGAAAACCGCCGAGGCACTGTGATGGGATTAATGGGGTTATGTGGTGCGCTATCCTTCTCTGCAGGCACCTATCTGACAGGCGCTTTAGTAAATAATGGCCTTTTGCTTATGACCATTCCAATCGTTCTGGGTTTGATAAGCTCTATTCCCCTTCTGCTCTTGTACAGGGATCCTGTCAAAAACTCTCATGAAGTACCCGACCTAAACTTAAAGCAATTATTTGGAGGATTCTTTGTTAATCCACGCCAGCATCCCAACTTTGGTTGGACATGGTTGTCGCGTTTCATCGTAGGGTTAGCCATGGCTTCCATGCAAACCTACTTTGTGTACTACCTCATTTCAGGCTTGAACATTCCTCTCAATCAGGTGGGCAGTAAAGCAGGTTTACTAACCTTGTGTTCAGCCCCTATTTCGGTCATTTTCTTCTCTTGTTCAGGCATCCTTACTGACCGTCTCGGACGGAAGAAGCCGTTCATAATTTTAGCTTCTATCATTATGGCCGTGGCGCTCTGCCTTGGCGGAACCTCCCACAATTTTACTCAATTCCTCATCGCTTGGGAAATCTTCTCAGTCGGACAGGCCATGTACCTGACAGTAGATTTGGCACTTTGCGCTGAAGTACTTCCAGAGAGCAAAGACGCCGGCAAGGATATGGGAGTATTTGGACTTGCACTCAATGGAGCTAATGTTTTGGTACCTGCTGTAGCCCCTTTCATCATCAATACAGCCGATGGCAACAATTACACCCTGCTCTGGTTTATCGCCGCCGCGCTCAGCCTTTCAAGCATAATCATCATGCCACTCATTGAAGGCGTCAAGTAAGATCCTATATAGAGGAAGGTTGAATAAACCATGACAGATATACTTGTCTCCAAGGTACGTTTCGGCCAACATCGAGTTTCTGACCGCGTTTTGGGATATGCGAGCGCAAGACCAGCACTATCCTGGGAAATATCATCAGCTCCAAAAGGTTGGAAACAGACTACCGTTCAAATTGAGGTCAGTCAAGACGCAGAACCGGCGGAACGGTACACCGTATACACTTCCAATCAGATTTGTGTCCCCTGGCCAAGCAAGCCTTTGCAGTCTCGGGAAGCTCGTGCTGTTCGTATTCGGGTTGCTGGCACTGATGGAGCTTGGAGTCCATGGTCCCAACGATCTTGTGTAGAGACAGGCTTGCTCCACAATGAGGACTGGCAGGGCTCCCCTGTAACTACTGACCGAACTATCGGACGCGAGAACCCAGCTCCCATCATGTCCAGAACGTTCACCGTAGGGCAGGAATGTAATCTAGCACGTCTGGATATAACAGCTGGCGGTATTTTTGTTCCATACATAGATGGACAACGCGTCGGTTCTGACCAACTAGCGCCTGGGTGGACTGACTACAAGCAAAGGTTCAATGCCCTTACCTATGACGTAACCGAATTACTTTCTGCCGGAGAGCATGAGCTGGCTGTTGTTCTCGGTAACGGTTGGTATCGGGGTCAACTGACATGGAACTGCCGGACTAACGTTTACGGTAGTCAACTGTGGCTTCTTGCCAATGTACGGTGGCAGGACCAAAACGGCAGTCATTCTATAGCTACCAACGAGGATTGGACCTGGCGCCCATCGTCCATTCTTGAGAATGACTCATACGACGGTCAGACCCAAGATATGCGCATCCCCTTACTCAATCCTCATGGTAAAAGGGGCGGAGTCATTCCTCTCCCCATGCCCTCTGCGCGGATTAGACCTCAAGAAGCACCCACCGCCCAGGTCATTAGACAACTACCTGGCCAGAAGCTGATTATTACTCCTTCAGGTAAGCGGATTGTGGACTTTGGACAGAATCTGTCGGGCTGGGTCCGAATGCACATTCATGCAGGCCACGCCGGTCAAGAGGTGGTGTTGAAGCATGCTGAAGTCTTGGAACATGGAGAATTGGGCACACGACCACTGCGAAAGGCTAAGGCAACTGATCGATTTATTCTCTCTGACCAGGAAGAATATATAGAACCCATGTTTACCCAGCATGGTTTCCGATATGTCCAAGTGGATGGTATTGATGATTTTTCAGTTGATGACTTGCAGGCTTGCTTAGTTTCGGCAGCAATGGAACCTTTAGCTTCGTTCATTTCCTCTGAAGCCGACTTGAACCGTCTTTTCCACAATGCTCGTTGGTCAACCATGGATAATTTCCTTACAGTACCTACTGACTGCCCTCAACGTGATGAACGTCTCGGTTGGACTGGTGACATCGCTATGTTCGCCCCTACCGCACTGAGCTTGTTTGATGCGGGAAGTTTCCTTTCATCATGGTTGGTGGATATGTCCAATAGCCAGTCGTCAGATGGAGGAATCCCAGTCGTGGTTCCCGATGTCTTAGATGGACCGAAACTAACTTGTGGTTGGGGCGATGCAGCTGTTCTTGTCCCAATGGCGGTTTACCAAGCAACGGGTGACACTGAAGTACTACGTCGTTTTTTGCCAATGATGGATAAGTTTATAGACGGCGTAGATGCTCAATGTGGTCACTCACATCTCTGGAGAGGAGGTTTTCAATTCGGCGACTGGCTTGACCCTGATGCGCCAGCTGACAATCCCGGTGGTTCTAAGGCAGATCCCGATGTAGTTGCAACTGCTTATTTTGCGCATTCAGCCCGGCTTGTCGCTTCAGCTCATGCTGTGCTGAACCAAAAAACTCATGCACACCGGTACGCCCAGTTGGCAGACGAAATTGCTGTGGCTTTCCGCCAAGAATACGTTACTGATATGGGCAATATTCTGTCAGATTGTGAATCAGTATATGCTATGGCTTTGGTCTGGGGTTTACTCGAAACACCTCAGCAGAAGAAGGGCGCTGCCGAGCGTTTAGCTGATATTGTTCGAGTCAGTGGCTTCCGTATTGCAACAGGCTTTCTTGGGACACCATTAGTATGCGAAGCTTTGACCCTGAGTGGATACTCACACCTGGCAATCCGCTTGCTTCTTCAAAAGCGTTGCCCAAGTTGGTTGTATCCAGTTAGCATGGGCGCCACTACTATTTGGGAGCGTTGGGACTCCATGTTGCCCGATGGTTCAATTAACCCAGGAGAGATGACCTCTTTCAATCATTATGCCTTGGGTGCGATTGTCCATTGGATCTTAGACGGTTTGGCTGGCTTACACATGAAAGAACCAGCTTGGCGCAAAGTT
This sequence comes from Bombiscardovia coagulans, assembly GCF_002259585.1. Taxonomy (GTDB): domain Bacteria; phylum Actinomycetota; class Actinomycetes; order Actinomycetales; family Bifidobacteriaceae; genus Bombiscardovia; species Bombiscardovia coagulans. Next base: position 116,696 of record NZ_MWWS01000005.1, on the reverse strand, counting down.
CGTATTTCACCGGTAATTGATGCTGCTCTACCACACATTGCCGTGAAGCAGAAAACCCCATATGGACAGATTGCTTTGGACTGGACGCTTGGTGATGATTCCTTCGACCTCAATCTTGACTTACCGGTCGGTATAGAGGCCGAAATAGCCTTGCCAGGAGAGGAAGACCGAATATATACCCACGGGCATCATTCGTGGAAACTGCCCAGAAGCAAAGTTTGCAAGCCGCAGGGATCTATCCAATCGATTCGCGATTTGATAGATTCTCAGGAGCATTTGGAAGCTCTTGAGCAGGCCCTCCTTTCTTCTAGATCACCCTTATATCAAGGCAACCAGGCAGATGTAACTTTTACTAAAGCTGCCAAACCCTGGCTGGACGCAGACCTGGCTGCATTACCTGATGTGGCTTCACAGCAAGGATATGTTCCCAAAGCTGACGACATTGTGGAATCAGTTAAAGGCTTTCTTTCAGCCCAGAGTTCTTCCAAAGAAAACCAGCATCAATGAACACCAGTATGTGGCAATACCAATAAATAACCATAAAGGAGCAGTCATCATGACAGCACATTTCCCAGATCATTTTCTGTGGGGCACCTCCACAGCCGGACACCAGATTGATGGTGGCGATACCGCATCCGACACTACTTTCTTGGAGGGTGTTACTCCTAGCATTTTTAAAGAGCCAGCTGGTCTGGCTTGCAATAGTTGGGAACGCTGGGAAGATGACTTAGACCTGGTTCAAGAAATGGGATTGAACTCCTACCGATTCTCAGTGGAATGGGCACGAATCGAACCCGAAGAAGGTGTTATTGACAACACAGCATTAGACCATTATGACCGTCTGACCGATGGTTGTCTACAGCGAGGCATAGAACCAGCAATCACATTGAGTCATTTCACTATTCCAAACTGGTTTGCAGCCAAGAGTGGCTGGTTCAACCATGATGCTCCTGCAATGTTTGCTGACGAGTGTGCAAGGGTTCTCGATCGAATAGGTGATCGTATCGCTCTAGCCATCACTCTCAATGAACCAGACCTGCCACGTATTCTGGTCAATGGAACTTTACCGGCTGAAGTCATTAAGATTCAACGCAGTTGCTTAGACGCTGCAAGCAAGAAGGCCGGCGTAGCACGATACCGCGCTGGCAACGTGTTCAATCCTGAAGAGCTCACTTCTTTAGAACTCGGTTTCGTTCGAGCACACCGACAAGCCGTGCAAGCGGTCCGAGCATCTCGTCCTGGTGTTCCTGTTGGACTATCTCTGGCTGTCATCGACGAGAGTTACGTAACAGAAAAAGGTAAGCAGCTTGCTTTATCCAAGCGACAGTCCTGCTATGCCCCTTGGGTTGAAGCAGTAAAAGGCGATGATTTCATCGGCGTACAGAACTACGAACGCGAAGTCTTCGCCGACGATGGCATTATTCCAGCACAGCCTGGAGAAACAGTCAACGAGGCAGGGGTGGCACTTCATCCCAAATCGTTAGCTAATGCAATCACTTACATTCATAGCCAGACAGGGTTACCTATTGTTGTAACCGAACATGGTGTTTCCACAGAAGACGATGATGTTCGTTGCCAATTCCTTAAAGAATCCATACCACCACTGGTTGAACTAGTGCGCGATGATGTACCGATCATGGGTTACTACCATTGGTCGCTACTCGACAATTTTGAATGGATTAGTGCATTTGATATTCATTTTGGTTTATGCACAGTTGATCGTGCAAATGGTAGTTTCAACCGGCACCTCAAAAGAAGTGCCGGCGTTTATCGAGACATCGTAGCTTCGACTGTGCTCTAATTGTAATGCCCGACTCTTCTTGGTAGAGCCGGGCATTACATGTATACGTTATCTCATCCAGTGCGGTGCCGGGCTATAAAATATGGCTCTGTTCCTTCTCTCATTTTTCGATATACCACGACGCTGCCCATCACCAGCAGACCGAGTATGAGAATCAGACCAATGCCCTTACCACCAGTCAAAGGAAGGCTAGTGTAATATTCAAATTGGTTAGCAGTATCATCAGGTTGACCCGTTCCATTCAGATTCCATGCAATCTTCACTGGAACGAAAGCAACTGAATGCCCTGGTGTGGTTACTTTCCATGTACCATCCGCATTCTTTACAAGATTTATGCCAGACACACCATCAAAAGTGACAGCATTAACTTCTACATTGTGTGGCACTTGAGAAGCAAGCACGGGACTATTCTCTCTTGAGTGATCTGCATGGGAGCCAAGCTGACCAGCAGCATTGTCTCCCCATGCCCACATCTGCCCCTTATCGTCGAGGGCCAGCGAAAATACTCGTCCTGTGCCTACATGTGTGAAATGACCAGCGCCAGGCACCGATAGCTTTGCAGGTGAACCCTGGTTCCCAGCTACTCCAGTACCTAGCTGGCTTGAAGAGTTATCTCCCCACGCCCACAACTGCCCCTGATCATCGACAGTAAACGAGTGATCGCCTTTTGCACTCACTTGGGTGAAGTGACCCGCACCTGGTACAGATAGCTTCACCGGTGCCAGCTGATGAGCACCCGAACCGTCTCCCAGCTGACCGGAAGCATTACTCCCCCACGCCCACAACTGACCCTGATCATCAATAGCCAAAGAATGAGAAACACCAGCGCTCACACGAGTAAATCGAGCAGCACCAACGGTCGCACTCACTTTTACCGGTACAGCATGGTCACCCGTACTACCGTCTCCCAGCTGACCGGAAGCATTACTGCCCCACGCCCACAACTGACCCTGATCATCGACAGCCAAAGAATGAGAAACACCAGCCGCAATACTAACAAAGCGGCCCGCACCTGGTACAGATAGCTTCACCGGTGCCAGCTGATGAGCACCCGAACCGTCTCCCAGCTGACCGGAAGCATTACTCCCCCACGCCCACAACTGACCCTGATCATCAATAGCCAAAGAATGAGAAACACCAGCGCTCACACGAGTAAACTCACTTACAGCCGGCACAGACAGTTTTGTAGGAGTGGACCGGTTGCTTGTTCCGCCATCGCCGAGCTGCCCAAATGTGTTATCTCCCCAGACCCACAGCTGCCCCTGGCTATCAATAGCTGTTGAATAGCCATCACCTGGGCTGATCTGCGTAAACCGTTTCACTCCCGGAACATTGAGCTTTGCTGGCTTGTCTTTTGCTACGGTAGTACCATCTCCTAACTCATGGTTCGCATTACTACCCCACACATAGACACCACCATCTGAACCCAGCGCCATAGAGTGGGTTTTCCCTGCCTCGACTGTAAAGAAACGAATTCCTCTGGGTGCCGGCGGTGTCAACGTCACTTCCGTTCCGCCTGAAACTGATCCCCTACTTGGATCGATGGTCCATTGTCTATCTGCTTTAGTCCAATGGGCCGTCAAGGACAGGTCGCCTGTGACAGGCTGAGTAAAATCGTAAGGTGCGTCGCCTACGAACCAGCCATCAAACAAATAGCCATTGCGGACTGGATCAGGAGGCCAAACAAGCCGCTCACCTTCTTCTGCTTGCCGCCGCTCAGGTGTGCTCTGTCCATCATCTTTGTCGTAGGTTATGAGATAGGAATGGTAGTAAGTAAAGTGCAATGTTTCATCTGGTTGCGCGTCACCGTTCACGTTCCAGACAATCTTGACATCCACTTGACCCTTGGCATGAGACGGAGTGGTCACTTTCCAGGTACCATCTGTCTGTTGCCCCAAATGTGTGCCTTGCAAACCGTCAAAGGTAACGCTGGTAACTACCACATCGTATGGGTCTGTCCTCACAAAGCCAGCTCGATTAGTATTAGTACCATCTCCCAACTGACCTTGGGCATTGTATCCCAAAGCCCAAGTGCTACCGTCAGATCCGACGACCAAAGAGTGGCGGTAACCAGCACTAATCCTCACAAGACTCGTTAGGCCTGACGGTATGGTCGCTCTAACTGGCGTGTACTGGTCGGAAGTGTTCCCATTGCCCAGCTGTCCGTCTGAATTCCAACCCCATGCCCATACTTGGCCCCTGTCATCAGCTGCCAGAGCGTGGAAACCACCAAAGCTAATCTGAGTGATGTGACCTGCATTGGAGGGGAAGGCTACTTGCACAGGTTTAGTTTGCGTGGCAGTATTTCCATTGCCTATCTGACCGTTGCTGTTGTTACCCCATGCCCACACTTGGCCCTTGTCGTCAAGAATCATGGTGTTCCAAGTGCCTGAGCTTATCTGAGTAATATTTCCTGCTCCTGCGGGCATAACGATAATAGCTGGCCTATTTGTTCTACCTGTTGTATTACCTTTTGCTAATTCTCCAAATGAATTATTTCCCCACGCCCACAACTGTCCCTTGTCGTCAAGGGCTACCGAATGACTACTCCCTGCACTCACTTGAACAAAAGGACCAGCACCAGTAGGTGCAGTAACCTTAACTGGTGTGGGAGAATCAGCATAGCTCGAATTACCTAGCTGCCCCCTATCATTACTTCCCCATGACCATACTTGACCTTTATTATCAACTGCTAGAACATGTCCAAATCCAGCACTGATATCAGTGAAACTGCCAGCATCTGCAGGCATAGATAATTTTTGTGGTCTAATACGAATGACGGAATTATTGGGACCAGCTTTGCTGGTCCCAATCCAACCCCACGCATATATGTCGCCTTTTTCATTAATCGCTACGGAACTTCTGTATCCTGTTTCCACCTGCACTATATGTCCTGCAGCAGCAGGCATATCTACCTTTATTGGAGACTTTCTATCGACGAGCGTTCCGTCGCCTAATTGCCCAGCGTTATTCCGTCCCCAAGCGTAAACATTCCCATCTGAGCCGACTGCTAAGGAATGCGATCCTAGTCCATCAAGATTTACATCATTTGAATTTCTTCCTGCACTGATCTGAGCAAATGTAACACCTCTCGAAGTTGGCGGAGCGAGAGTTACAGTGGTACCGCCAGTGGTTGGTCCTCTGTCAGGGCGAATTATCCATGCGCTCTCTTTGGTCCAACGAGCTGTCAGTGTTATATCATCAAGCACAGGTTGTGCAAAATCATAGGCCACACCTCCAAGGAACCAACCGTCAAACGAATATCCTTGCCGCACTGGGTCAGCTGGCCAAACTGCCCGACCGCCTTTATACACCTGCTGCCGGTCAGGAGGACTCAGTCCGTCAGCCTTATCAAAAGTCACTGTGTGAAAGGCACCATACACATAATTCAGATGCTTATCTGGCTGATCTTTATCATTCAATGCCCATGAGACAGTCACATCAGCAGGACCATTAGCGTGAACCGGAGTGGTCACCGTCCAGGTGCCATTTCCATTGTCCGTAAGGGACGTTCCCGATACTCCATCAAACTTCACCGATTTCAGATTAGCCTTCTCCGGAAAAGCACTTCGTACTGGTTCTTTTTGCGGACCAACCGTATCACCAGTTCCCAATTGACCCGAGCTGTTTAACCCCCATGTCCAAACATGTCCTTGGTCATCAATTCCCGCTGAGTGGTGGTACTCCGTACTTATTGCTATAAAACGGCCCATCCCAGGCTTCGATACGACCTTTACTGGCACAAGCTTGTCAGTAGTGGTACCGTCACCCACTTGCCCTTCTCGGTTGCGTCCCCAACTATAAGCATTACCATCCATACCGATAGCCACAGAGTGATGGAAATCTGCAACTATTTGTGTAAAAGCACCAGCCTCAGCTGGCACATTCACTTTGACAGCTGTAGCTCTAGAAGTTGTTGTATTATCTCCTAGCTCGCCATTGCTGTTATTCCCCCATGCCCATGTGTTCCCCAGATCGTCAATGGCTAGAAAATGCCCATAACCAGCGCTGATCTGAACGAACCGACCGGCACCAACAGGAGTGCCACGCTTGGAAGCCACGGGCGTGTTGGCGTTGTACTCCCATTCCCATATGGCGCCTTGGTCGTCGATAGCGATTGCTTTAGGGTATCCTGCACTCACCTGGGTAAAGTGTCCTACACTACCTGATACGCCCACCCGCACAGGTGCCGCTGAACCGTTTGCCCAAGCCCATATCACTCCCTGATCGTCCAATGCCAGTAGGCGGGGACCTCTGCTGGCGATAGCCTGTTTAAAATGATTGACACCCGCAGGCATTGGCACCTTGGATGGCATATTTGCAGCACCTTGCCCCCATACCCACAGACCGCCGTGCTCATCCAAAGCCATCATATGGTCATCTCGTCCACTAACCTGTATGAAGTGTCCTAAATTCTCGGGTTTTACAACTTTGACAGGCCAAATCTTCCTCGTCGTGGTATTGTCACCGAGTTGTCCATTCTCATTACTGCCCCATGAGTATGCGTTGCCATCTGACCCTAGAACTAAGGTAAACTCATCACCCGAGGTAACTTGCATAAGCTTGATACCTCGTTCTGCAATCGGAGTGATAGTAACTTGCTGACCACCATGGGTTGATTCATGGTCTGGGTTTATGCTCCATTCATCCTTAGTCCAGTGTGCAGTTAAGGTTAAGTTGTTCGTCACAGGATGGCTGAAATCATAGGCTGCGCTTCCGTTGAACCACCCGTCAAAAAAGTAACCCGACCGCACTGGATCATCTGGCCAGACAGCAAAACCACCAACAGGAACGGATTGGTTTACGGGAGGAGGCGTATCTGCCTGATTTGGGTTGAACGATACGGTGCACGATGTTGTACAGGTAGATGCAGCATGAAAATCGAGTTGATTGTTTACGGAAACTCTAGAATCCTTAGGATCAATTTTCTGGAATTGTTTAGGATGCAAGACTGGTGAGATATCGTCGGTAGCCTTGGCCGTATTACTGAGAGCAAACGACCAAGATGACAATATAATACATACTGTCATCAAACCAGCAACCACAGAATAGGGCATTCGAGTTCTGCGGATAGGTCGCATAAATTCCCCCGTCTGACCTCACAACCTACAAGTTTCACCTAGGCCGAATACTTTAACATACGTTCGGCGAGAATCTGCTTCTTTCTTTCCCACGCTTAATTCATTTCGAATTCGGAAGCGAAGGAACGATGGAAGAAGCACAGGCAATGTAAATCAGCAAGTATTGAGCTACCTATTCAAACAATATAGTTAACATGTAACTTGCAATAATGTAAGTCACAGCTAACGTTGGAGCTATATTAAAAGTGGCTCAAACTGTTGCAGCATTACCAAGCAGATACTCCTGACTTATGGTCAGCAGTTATCTGCGATAGCTGTACTCTACTTCTTATTAAGGGTGAGCACGTAGAACACTCAAGTATAGTTACCTATCGCGCCATCAACGTATCCATATACTCAGTTTTACTCAGAACATTCAAATAATTCAGAATAAACAGATTGCGAACAAGAAACGGCCAGCGATTGAAAAGTTCAATATACCTTTCTACTTCATTATGCATTGACTTTCTCACTTCAGTAGTCTATGCATTAGCAGCCCAAGGCATAGCTACAGCAGCACCCCCCTATTAGCCCTATAGATCATCACACCCTCAAAACACCAGCTAGTCAAGTACTTAACGGTAGTAGGATGTAGGGAACGTTGATTACAAACAACAGGTGAACAGGTGATGTAGCATGGCGACTGTCATCAAGGTACTTTCTCTAATAGCAGATTGGTTACTGTATTCATTTCCCTTCTACCAGGGACTTATGGAACTTGGAGAATACGATGTCATTATGAGGAGGTACAGCCGCATCAGTAAAAGGAGAGAATCAGTTTCTCCTTGGTGGTGGTTCTTCCCTATTGTGAAGGTTCACAAGGAAAAGAAACGCGCACTTGCCATTCTTGCAGAGCTCTCTAAGGGGCATCACACTAGAGAGCAAGTCATAACCTTTATCAACAAAGCCACAGCCTGGTTCTATGTATCCCTTGCAGGCTGGCTGAAGATGCTTGTTTCCTTGTTTGACCTAGAAGAGCAGTTCAACCTCAGCAGCATTCTCATTTTCTTATGTGCACTAGTTGCACTTACAGCAGCCGGAATATTCAACGCTGTCGGTCGAGTTACCTACCACCACAAAGATAAGCTTGAACTCCAACTGAAACAACGCCCCTAAGCCAAATATAATTTGACCTCTTACGAAAACCCAGTAACTACCCTTCGCACAGAGCTCTGAGACGCTATTGGTAGATGCTTTGAGGGGAGTTGAGCGTGAGAACTCGCTATTAAAACCCACCCCTATCGTAAAAAGCATGGAAGTTCGTTGAAGGCGTATCCCTAGCTGTGCTACCGGGGTTGTAAGAGTTTGCCCGTATTTGAAGGATTTTATTCACCTTCAAGCGAACAAAGACTTATACAGTGCGCGACAATACGTCAAAGCGTAGTTACATATAGATAAAGCAACTCCATGCAGCTATCCTAATCGGCAGTATGCTAAAACGATACAACACCTTTCATTTACCCTTCCACCATTCACCTTCGACCGCTTCAAGCTGCTGCAGTACCAGCAAATTGACAAGTCAATATACGACCAGTTAATATGTACCCGTTTACAAACATGATGAAACGTTTTACCATTAACGTTTTGTCAATGCCGAAAAAGTGAAGCTGGCAACGTCGGTATTCAAGACGTCAACAGTTTGCGTTAACCAGCGAAGATTGGAGCAATGATGCTGTCAAGCAGCACAACCAAGATTATTCTCGATCTAGACACAGGCATAGACGATACTCTGGCACTCTCGTATATTTTGGCCTCCCCAAATGCCGAGCTTATTGGCGTGACCGGCACCTACGGCAACGTCATCGTCGATCATGGCGTAGCTAACGATATACGACTCCTCAAGATGTATGGCAGGGAAGACATCCCTGTTTTCAAAGGAATCGACCACCCCTCGACGGCCGAATCATTTGAAGTACCACCAGACTCAGCCATTTACCATGGAGAGAACGGGACAGGCAATGCTGAAATTCCTGCCCAGAGCGACCGGCAAGCAGAGAGCCAGAGCTCGGTTGATTTCATCATCGACTCCGTGCGCAAATATCCAAAAGGCGAGCTTGTTATCGTCCCTACAGGTGCTTTAACCTCAATCGCAGCAGCCTTGGAAAAGGCACCCGACATTGTCGATAAAATTCGCATCGTGCTCATGGGTGGAAGCCTCACCCAACCTGGCAACATGAACCCCTTCACTGAGGCCAACATTTCCCAGGATCCCGAAGCTGCAAACGCACTCTTTGCTACTCAAGCCGACATCACCATGATTGGCCTAGACGTCACTACTCAGGTACTCATGACCAAGGAAGATACTCAGGCCCTGCGCAACATCGGCACTCCCGTCGGACACTTCTTGGCAGATATGACTGACTACTACATCAACATCTCTGAACAGGAAGATGCCGATAATTTCCAGGGTGGATGCAACTTGCACGATCCTCTAGCTGCCGCCGTGGCATTGGACCCAACGCTAGTGACTACTCTACCAATCAACCTCATGGTTGAGACCGAGGGCCCACAGCGTGGACGTACCATCGGAGACCCGACGCGCATCTTGGAAAATCCCAAGAACACTAAGGTCGCTATAACTGTTGACGCCGAACGTTTCACAAAGCGTTTTATGGAGCGTCTACTCACTTTAGCTCAAACAACTAAGTAAGCCCACTACCAATTTAAACAAGGATTACTCATGACAGCACAAGAAACGGCAGCAACTAACGTTCAGCTGCCCACGCAAGACGAAGCAGAAATCAACCGTCGTAAAACCAAAAAGTCACTGCCTGCCCTCCTTACCATCTTCTTGCTAGGCACACTCATGATCCAAGCCTTCAACCTGGTCTTCCAGAATGTAGGCGACTCACTAGGAATGTCAGCCAATGCCGCTCTAGTCTCAACCTTGCCAGGCATAGTCCTGGGTGTGGTTTGCATGCTCTACGGCACCTTGTGCGACTTCATATCTCCTAAGAAGATGACACTTCTAGGCGTTTTCGCCCTGATTTTCGGCAGCCTCTTAGGCTTCTTCGGTTCTTCCAACTTCTGGATCGTCATCGTAGCTCGAATTTTCCAGACTGCTGGCGGCCAGGTTGCAGGATCTGTCTTCTTGGTTATGTGCATGAAGTACTTAACTGACAAGGAGCGCGCATTCTACTTAGGCATGTTCAATGCTGTGTATTATGCTTCTTCAGCAGTGGGTGTTTTCGCAGGCGGTATCATCGCTTCGATCGACTGGAAGTACTTGCTGTTAGTGCCAGTTCTGTCAGTCTTCTTTATCCCTCTGATCATCAAAGATACTCCTGACATCTCAGGCAAGGGCGACCATATCGACATCTTCGGCATCACTGTTTTCGCAGTAATTGCCGGTCTCGTTGCTGTCTACTTCTCCTTCCCTGCCACCTGGCTTCTAGGAGTACTCGCCCTCTTTATCGTCATTTTTGCTCTCTATGTTTGGAAGGGTAAGAACCCATTCCTCAGCAAGAGCTTCCTCACAAACAAAGGCTACATGTCAGTACTTTTGGCTTTGTTTGTCTTCTACTTCTTCAACTTCGCCTGCGTGCCAATTTACAATGTAATCGGCGAACAGATCTACCACATTTCCTTGAGCCAAGTTTCCCTATGCCTGACTGTCGTTTACATCGTAGCTACACTGGTTGGTTGCGTCTCCGGAGTCATCCATAACGCTATAGGTCGTATCCCCATGCTGGTTTTGTCAGCTGTTCTTATGGCTATAGGCGCATTCGGTTCTGCTGTCCTCATCAACAATGGCTTCTGGCTATTGACCGTTATGGCCTGCATTTTCATCGCTGGTATTACCATGTCGTACACCCCTTTGTATGACTCTTTCTCTGCCACACTTCCACAAGAAGAGAACGGCCGTGGCGTGGGCATTGGTGATTTGATGATGAATACCTCAGCTTCGATTGGTATGGCTGTCTACAGCCTCTTGATGTCCAATGGAAGCTTTAGTTCCAAAGGATTCTTCGGCATTCAGCCTGGCTCCGAAGCCCAAGTTTCAAACATGTTCCTCGTGATGGGAGCTGCATCTGTCCTGGCTTTGGCAATTGTAGGTATAGTCCACAAAAACATCTCCAAGCATAAGAGCGATAACGAATAAGTAAAAGAGCCAACTCGCCCAGCATTCAGTGAGGGGTATGTCTACTTCAACTTTCAAGAAGTAGACATACCCCTCACTTGTGTGTAAAACCGCGCTAAAAAACAGGTTATTACTATGCTCTTAGCAATAACTAGATAGTGTTCAAATGTATCGAGAGCCAAGCGTTATATGATTTTAACCCTCAGCCATTTGTATCACTTAGAAGCTAAAATGAAGACTCTAGTATGCTCAGGCTACAGTCAGAACCTGCGCTTGTACATCGACTCGTTCTGCACTACCACCTCTAAAAATTGACCGAAGACTCAGGAAGACCAAGAGGAACCATGAGGAACGTGCTTGCCATCGTCAAACGCGATGGACTCCGTCTGTTGCGTGTACCGTCGGCGTGGGTTATTTTATTCGGACTTATTTTTATCCCTCCCTTGTATGCTTGGTTCAACGTATTAGGCTTTTGGGACCCATACAGCAACACACTCAACATCAACATAGCTGTCGTCAACCAAGATAAAGGTACGGACAACGAACTCACAGGCAAGGTCAACTTGGGGAATGAAATTGTCTCCCAACTCAAAGAAAACCACCAGCTGGGTTGGCAGTTCATGGATGTCGATGAGGCAATGGCCCAAGTTAAATCTAGCAAAAGCTATGCTGCTATCGTTATACCCGAGGACTTCAGCAAGCAACTTACTGCTGTCGTATCAGACAATAGCGCCCGACCCATGCTCGAGTACTACGTCAATGAAAAAGCTAATGCCTTAGCAACGAAAGTAACTGATACCGGGGCCTCCACAGTTGACAGACAAGTCAACAATGCTTTTGTCTCAACTGCCAGCAAAGTCATATCGACAGCTATTAATACTACCGGCGACAAGATTAACCAAACGAGCACTAATGCCAGCCAAGAGACCATTGCTGACATAACGACAGTAAGAGGCAACCTGGAAAAGGCTCGCTCTACCATCAAGGATGTAGACAGTCAATTAGGACAAATCCCAGGCAAGACTGGACAGGCCCGTCAGGCCTTGGGGCAGGTACAAAATCTGCAAAACAACGCTTCTCAAGGGCTCAGCAGCACATCAAACCTTTTAGGGCAAACTCAAGGTAGCCTCAACGAATTCATCTCTTCCTCATCCACCAATATGGACCAGGCCTCAACCATGCTCTCGCAGGCCAGCGGACAGGCAAATCTGTCTATTTCCCAGATAGCAGGCGGTCTGACCGTCGCGAATAGCGAAATCGGATCAGCTGCTAACAGAGCTCAAGATGCTAACGCTAAAAATGCGCAGTTGCTCAAAGATCTCAAAGCACTAAACCTCCCTGGTTCGCAAGATGCAATTAGCCAATTGGAAAAGCAGAATGCTGACTTAGGGCAGTCACTGACAAACTTACAAAAACTCAACAAAAGTACAGGCGAGACAGTTACCAAGACTGCTTCTCTTGCAGATCAACTCAATGGAGTAACTCAGGGAACTTTGGCAACCGGCGGAGCAACTCGGAAAAGTCTTATATCCGGTGCTTTACCACAGCTTAACCAGGGCTTGAGTACTCTTTCCACTTCTTCAGGAAATCTCAGTTCAGATATAAGCAGCCAGGGAACACTCATCCGAGAGGCATACACTCTTCTCAACCAGATCGACCAAACATCAAACTCTACTCGCAAGACTTTGGGATCCATTGAAAACTACCTGTCCGGATTGGATGCAAAACTTTCTACGATCTCAACAGACTTGAACGCACTTGGCTCTTCAAACGCTCTAGCCACGTATTTCGGTGAAGGCGGCAAGCTTGATGTGACCAAGGTAGCTGATTTCATGCTTTCACCCACCGTACTCGACACTAAGGTAGTCTACCCAGTTGCCTCTTATGGATCTGGCATGGCACCATTGTTTGTCAACCTTTCCCTCTGGGTGGGTGCTTTCACCCTTATGGTGATCATCAAACTTGAAGTAGACGATGAGGGGCTAGATAATCCCACACCAGGCGAACGCTACTGGGGCCGCTGGCTCTTACTAGCACCAGTAGCGGCTATGCAAGGTCTGGTTACGACCGTTGGCGCAGTATTGATTGGCGTTCAAACTGCTTCTACTCCTCTCTTTATCCTGACTGGCATGGTTGCTTCCTTGGTGTACTTATCAATTACATACGCGCTCTCTACTACATTTCTGCATGTAGGAAAAGCCCTGTGTATTGTAATAGTCATTTTGCAAATCCCAGGAACATCAGGCTTGTATCCGATTGAAATGATGCCTTCTTTCTTCAGACGACTGTATCCCTTCTTCCCCTTTACCTATTCCATTAATGCGCTCAGAGAGACAATCGGCGGGTTTTATGGCAACGACTGGGGCATTGACATGATTAAGCTGCTTATGTTTGCGCTAGTCTTCTTTGCCTTGGGGCTTCTCGGTAGACCCCGACTCAACAATTTGAACCGCCTCTTCGCTAAGGAAATTGCGGAAGGAGACATGATTGTCAGTGAACCCGTTGAGCGCCTTGGCAATGAGTTCCCACTATCACAAGCAATCGCTGCCTTGGCGAATAAGGATGAATACCGTCAGACTATTGTCAATCGAGCAACTCGTTTCGCCAACCTCTACCCTAAACTCAAGCGGGGTGCCCTTATCGCAGGTATTCTCGTGCCTGCAATTTTGGCGATTACTTTCTCATACACTTCAGCCACAATGGTAAATGCTCTGGCTGCATGGGTTATTTGGGTTCTCATTATTATCGCCTTCTTAATGACGATAGAAATGACGCGCGACCGGATAATACGGCAAATTCGCTTGGGAAACTTGGACGATCAGACTATTCATGACATGTTGCCATCCTATGACAGCCCACGGCGTCAGAGGAAGATCCAAGCTCGGGAGAATACCACTGCAACAGCTCCTGACTTAGAAGATACGGCAGACATTCCTTTGCCACCAGAAACGACAACCACCAATGCGCAAGGAGGTGAACAGGCATGAAAACCATGTGGAAACTGTTCACTGGCGACATTATTCGACTGACCTCTAATATCGTTTCAATTATCATTGTGATTGGACTGGTTGTCATACCAGGCCTGTTTACGTGGTTCAATGTTGCTGCAAGTTGGGACCCTTTCTCTAACACTAAGAACATCAAGTTCGCTATAGCAAATGTCGACAAAGGATATAAGTCAGATCTAATTCCAGTTAAGATCTCTGTAGGTGACCAAGTCGTTAACGAACTTAGAGCTAATAGCCAACTGGACTGGACGTTTACCAGTGAAAGTGACGCGATTGATGGCACCAAGTCGGGCAAGTATTACGCCGCTGTTGTTATTCCAGAAGACTTCAGTCAGAAGATGGTAACCTTCTTCTCAGCTAATGCGCAACACGCCAAACTGACATACTACTCCAATGAAAAAACTAATGCCTTGGCTCCCAAATTAACAGGGCAGGGAGCTGACCAAGTGTCAGCACAGATTAACGAGATGTTCGCAAAGACTATTACAAGCACTGCCTTATCGATAGCTTCGCAACTTGTAGACCAACTCAACAAACCAACTGCCAAAAATCAACTCGCCAACTTTTCAGGCAATGTTGACAACTTTGCTAATGATCTCAATCAAACAGCCGAACTTTTAGGTAGTTTTAGCAATATTAGTGACGGCGCCCAGGCCTTGCTGGCTTCTTCCAATCAGCTAGTACAAGATCTTTCCTCTAGCACTCAAACGGCCGGAGACAGCCTCAAACAAGCCCAGAATGGCGTCAGCGATATAACCACAGCGCTGGATACTACTGCTGGAACTCTCACTCAGGCCTTAGGCCAGTCAAGTGCTTCATACGAGGCCGTGGGAGGAAGCATCGATTCCACCCTTAATGCTGCAAATCGCAACTTAGATGATGTTGAGACCAGCATACGTCATCAGGCGACTGTAATAGACCAGCAAGCAGATCAATACCAACGACTGCGTGATGCCATTGCACAGTTACCATCTTCAGCCACAGTTACTGGTAAACACGGTTCTGCCAGTGTCAGTGGACAAGTTATTATTAACGGACAGGATGCTAAGGATCTCGTCGTTCAAGGTATGGATAATGTGCTAGCTCAGCTCCGGTCTCTGAGTGCCTCACTCAACGCCACAGCTCAGAATCTAGCCAGTAACGCAAAGAGCCGTAATGCACAAGTTCAACAAATAAAGGGCCTAGCTCGGGACGCCAAATCTAGCATTGATAATGTTAAAAGTGACTACGACAACAAACTTAAGCCCAACCTCAATACCATATCCGGCACAATGCAACAGTCATCAACGATTTTGAGCCAGGGAGCAGATCAGCTCTCGGGCACGATCAAAGACCTTTCTGCTACCACGAACAATGCCCAGACAAACGCGGAAACTGTCCATCAAGTACTCTCTTCCAATGCTAACTTACTCGTTACGACAAGCAGAAAGCTCAGTGCATTTAGCAAGAACCTCAACCAAGCACTCAACAGTAGTGATATGGACAAAGTTCGTCAGGTCCTCTCTCATGACCCTGAAAGTCTTGCTGCCACTTTGGCGGCACCTGTTAAAGTAAAACGCACGGCACTTTTCCCTGTTGAAAACTTTGGTACAGCTTTGACACCCTTCTATACGTTTATTCCTCTTTGGGTGGGGTCTTTGCTCCTAGCAGTGACTTTAAAAATTACCGTATCGAGGAAGACTCGTGCCGGTCTTGGCCAGCCTAAACCTTACCAGATCTTCTTGGGTCATTACGGCATTTTTGCGCTCCTTTCACTGCTTCAAGCCACGTTTAGTTGTATAGGAACCCTCCTCTTTTTGGGCGTACAACCTGTGCACCCTTGGCTGTTCATGGTTTCAGCCTGGATAAGTGCTCTTGTGTATTCCTTTGTCATATATACCCTCGTTGCTTCATTCGGTAACGTCGGTAAAGCTATTGGAGTAATTGTGCTCGTAATGCAGATTTCAGGTTCAGGAGGAGCCTACCCCCTGCAAGTCCTACCAAGCTTTGTTTCTGACATCCACCCTTATCTACCGCTCTCACATTCAGTTCAGGCGATGCGTGCAGCTATTGCCGGCATTTACATGAACGATTTTTGGATAGAAATGGGCAAGCTTATGCTTTTCGTGCCTCCGATGCTCTTGCTAGGTCTGGCCTTACGAAAGCCATTGGTTAAATTCAACCAGTGGTATGTCTCAAAAATAGAGGCGACCAAAATCGTAGGATGAGCTGTTCCACGGAAGAAGCTACCTGATAATAGTCAGGTGATACCATACAAACTATGACACTCAAGTAGAGACAGCCTGAAAACCCTTACGAAAGCGAAGAGCCGAACAGCAGTCGCGGCTACAGTGCCAGGAAAGGGTATGTCATAGTGAAGAATAAGAAATCACATTCAAGTAGCCAAGGTAATGAAAGCCTCAAGAAAGAATCAAACAGTTCGTTACTTGATAGGGAGTCTGACAACAAAAGAGCAACTCATATCAAGCAGACTAACACTACAAACAGTAAACAATCCAATCAACCGTCAGGTCAAGTAAAGAGGCATAATCAAAGCAGCCTCAATAGTTGGTACAAACGCTTGCATTTAAGCGATGTCACTGTCGTAGAAAAATCTACGCTACAACGAGCAATAGCTGGTACTGTAGTCGGAAATTTTATGGAATGGTACGATGTCGGCGTTTATGGGTACCTAGCAGTTACTATCGGAACCGTTTTTCTTTCCGATGCATCAGCTACCATGCAAAGGCTTTTTTCACTCGGTGTTTTTGCTGTAACCTTTATTGCGCGTCCTCTTGGTGGCATAGTCCTCGGGCAGCTTGGTGACAAGGTAGGAAGGCAAAAGATTTTAGCATTCACGTTGCTTTCCATGTCTGCTGCCACATTGCTGATTGGACTGCTACCAGGATACGCAACTATAGGATTTTGGGCACCTGTAGCTCTTATCGTTCTTAAGCTTGCTCAAGGTTTCTCTACTGGTGGTGAGTACGCTGGTGCATCGACAATGGTTACTGAGTATGCACCAGACCGTCATCGTGGGTTCTTTGCTTCTTTGCTTGATGTCGGTTCATACTTAGGCTTCGCTTTTGGAGCTGGTCTAGTTTCTCTTATCGAGCTCAACATCAGTCCGGAAGCCATGACTGCTTGGGGTTGGCGACTGCCTTTCATTTTAGCTTTGCCTTTAGCTGGTATTGCCGTTTACTTCCGCACTAAAGTTGAGGACACCCCAGCTTTCCAACAGGCGCAGAGCAATGCTTTACCACAGGCGACCACCGAGCCAAAAGGATTGTCCTCACTTATTCACGGTTACGGAAAGGAACTGTTGCTGGCCTTTATCCTAGTCGCAGCAGCGAATACCTTGGGCTACACACTCACCACTTACATGCCTACCTACCTAACCACTACCCTTCACCACAGCATGGCCCAAGCTAACCTCCTGACGTTACCAATTTTGATTATCGTGGCAATCTGCATCCCCTTTACTGGTGCACTTTCAGATAAAATTGGTCGCAAAAAAATTCTATGTATGGGAGCTTTAGCTGGCTTAGTTTTTGCGATACCTGCTTTCAAATTGTTGGAAAATGATACATCTGTTTCCACATTTTCCGGTCTTTTGATTTTAGCTATCCCTGTCATTTTCTTCGTAGCGAATTTAGCATCGTCTTTACCTGCTTTGTTCCCTACTGCTTCGCGATATGGCGGCATGGGTTTATCCTACAATCTGGCAGTCGCAATTTTTGGTGGCACAGCACCACTCATTATGGAAGCTCTCGTCTCAGTAACTGGCTCAGATATTGCTCCTGCTTACTGGATCATGCTCACATCTGCCTGCGGTCTAGTGGCAGTATTGTTCCTCAAGGAATCTGCTCGAAAACCAATGCCCGGTACCCTGCCCACAGTTTCCAGCCAACAAGAAGCACGCGATTTGATTGCTACACAAGACGAAAATCCTGATTGGGACGTCAATGTAATCATTCATGATGCAGAGGAAAATGGTACACGGCAAGCACCCAAACATACAGAAAAGCCTGACGTAGTTGAACTCAACCAACAATAACCCCTTTTGTGATGTTTATAATGCTGGAACTATTTAAAGGTATACATCGCAGTAAGCGAATGAGGAGTAATCTAGTAGTTAGAAAGACTATTCATTTCTTTCTCCTAAACTCTCTGGGCAATGGAGACGGACCAATAGAAAGAGGCTGTATGAGCGCAAAAAGTATGACAGTGGCACAGATGATGGAGGTCTTTTTATCTTCCGGTGCACCTGTACAGGTTAAGGCTTTCGACGGCTCAACATTCGGTCCAGATGAAGCTCCACTCCATCTGTCTGTTAAGAGTTCGAGAGCAATGTATTACATAGCTGAAAATCCTAATGACTTAGGTTTAGCAAGGGCTTATCTTCAGGGTGATTTGGATTCTCCAGAACTGTTACCTGGTAACCCGTACGATGTTTTTAAAAAACTTGTACAACTCAAAGATTACATGAAAAAGCCGAGTGCACCCGATGTTGCAAGAATCGCTACAGCAATCTTTTCTCACGGTCTGCACATCCCTGATCCTCCGGAAATCGAAGGACCTTCCTTGTTGCAGCGCCTCAAGGAGGGTATACGTCCCCATACCCGTAAAGGTGATGCGGCAACTGTAAGTTACCATTATGATCAGTCAAACGATTTTTATCGCCTGTTCTTAGGTTCATCAATGACCTATACTTGCGCTGTTTTTAATAACCCCGATGAATCCCTTGAAGATGCTCAATGGCACAAGCTGAATATGGTTCTTGACAAGATGAATCTCAAAAAAGGAGATCGTCTACTAGACATTGGATGTGGCTGGGGTTCTATGGAAATTGCTGCGGCCAAGCGCGGCATTCACGTTATCGGTGTCACTCTTGCAGAAGAGCAGGTTGAATGGGCTCAAGAGTGGATTAAAAAAGAAGGTTATGAGGACCTTGCCGAGGTTCGCCTCATGGACTACAGGGATGTACCAGAATCCAGCTTCGATGGCATCTGTTCTATAGGCATGATGGAACATGTAGGATTCAAGCAATATCCAGCCTACTTTAAAGAGATGATGGACAAGCTTCGCCCTGGTGGTATTCTGCTAAATCATCAAATTACCCGTACCAACTCCAACGACAATAAGCGGGCAGGTGGTTTCATAGACAGATATATCTTCCCAGATGGAGAACTCGCTAGTCCAGCTGAAATAGAAATGACTATCCAAGACAACGGTTTTGAAGTCATCACTCAGGAGAACCTACGCCAGCATTACGCCCTTACCCTTAAGCATTGGACTGAGAATTTGCAAGATAACTGGGATGAGGCTAAGCAGATGGTAGGCGAGCCTAAAGCAAGGCTTTGGGGTCTGTATATGGCTGGATCTCGTTTAAACTTTGAACTGAATACTATCCAGGTGCATCAGTTCCAATGCATTAAGCCTGACCCATCAACAGGTACTTGTGATTACCCACTGAGGCCGTGGTGGGAAAGGTAAAAAAATCCCGTAAGATACGTTTAAGAGGACCCTGTACTAGTGACGTACAGGGTCCTCTTTGATTTGAATTACCCTTAGTTTTTTCATGTTACACCCTTGCACAAAAACTCTTAGTTCTCACAAAACTAGGTAAAGCTAGGAAATTAATAAGTAAAAGGCTCCGCATCTCTGATGCGGAGCCCTCTATGTCTCTTCAACTCTTATTTGGTGTAACGTTTAGCTGAATACATGATAGCTAGTGCAACGATTAGCAAAACTGAAGTCGCTGTTAGTAAGCTTGTCACTGCGGATCCTGTAGCAACCAGATGTCCTGAAGGACGATAAGCTGTGCTTGTACCAGTACCTGTACTTACACAATTTGGACAATCTTTGGAAGGATCTGGTCTTATAGGTGCCTTGGTTGGAACCGATCCCGGATTCTTCTTCGGAGGAACAGGTACTATAGGTGCCTTGTTCGGAGGAGTTGGTTGAATTGGCTCTCCGGGAACAGGCTTAGTTTGGACCTTGGGATAAGAAACTACATTGTACTCAGGAGATCCATCAGTTTTCTGCCCTGGCATAGTGATAATAGAAGGATCAGCAGTTGCTGAAACTTCTTTAGGTCCAGCTACTAATTGCAATAACCAGTATGCTTTTCTTTGAACACCATCATTCTCTTCTATAGAAAATGTCGCGGGAGATCCACCCGTTATAGTTCCGGCTTTTCCATCATAACTAGCATCTTTTAGCCAAATTCCATTTTTCGCTTGACTGCCTACTGTTACTGATCCTTGGGAATCTGTAGAGCCTAAGTGGATTGTCTCAATACCGTTCGTTTTATCTATATAATCAGAAAGCTTTGCAACAACTTTATCAGTTGCTTCCTTATTAGGGACTGGTTCGCCACTAGGGACCAAAGTCTGTACAGCGTCAAAATTCAGCTTTGTTAGGCTATACACATATCCGGCTCCTACGGGTTTTGCATCTTTGGGCAGCATCTCTGCTACTCCTTCGATACCCGTTGCTCCTGTAGAAGCACCATTATCTAAAACATGAATTGTCAGTGTGGGGTTCGTTTGAGACTGCTTATCATCTGCGAAGGCTTGCAGCGGGTGTGATCCCAACATGACCATGAACGATAGGGCGCACGCCAAGATACAGAGCATCCTCTGTGCTACTCCTCTTATACTGAGCCTCATCTTACTTACTCCCCATACTCTCTCAACATCGGATTCTGGCTCTCTATACAGTAATCGTTAAGCTGTATTGTTGCCGAAGAACCATTGTGGCTACCTACTATCTCTCTTAGCAGGTTTACAAGCCCTTGATTGACTGAGCGATATTCAGCTCAATCGCTCCCCCATTACTAGTTGTTGTGTCCGTGTTGCTGTCCTGCTAAGGGCAACAACACGGACATTCATACTATATTCTCATAGTAACTTTATCTGGCACTACTCAGATTGAGCGGCTTACAGATGAGTTCTTACGGTTGCGTACAACCAGAACACCACCCATGATTGCCAAACCGACGATGAGGAGCAAGATGATACCCTTGCCACCAGTCAAAGGCAGACCGATTGGCTTACCTTTTTCGTCGCCCCTCCAGTTAGCAATTACCTTTGTTACAGCAACACCATCAGCGTTTTTGATGTTTGCACCAGTAGCTTCATAAACGCCTAGATTCAATTTGGTCAGATCTGGCGTAATACCAGCTGGGTGCGCTGCCATAGCAGCTCCCCAACTTTGACCAGCATATTGGCTGAAGTCTACCATCTTGAAACCAACCGGAATCAGATCATGGTCCTGTGGAGCTGCATATTCCTTAAGGGTATACTGAACATTTGTAGCAATATTGGCAGCGTTGTTTGGATCTGAAATAGGCAGAGCTACGAATGACACAACGCCGTTTTGATCAGATATTGCTTCTATTGGAGTTGCTGTAAGATTCGGCTCACCATTTTTATGGAACTTACCATCACTGAAGAGGTATTGATCCGGATCGTCTAGTTTCCCAAGTCGGAACACGGCGCCCGCGAGTGGTCTATTAGTAGAATGATCGACCTTACCTACCTGGAAACTAGCAGCACCTAACTCATCCTTTGCTGGAGGGTCAAGTGGCTTAGGCTTATTAGGATTGTCTGGATTTGTGGTGTCCTTGTTGTCCTTGTTGTCTGGGAAATCTGCAGAAGCAGAGTTCACAAGCTTGCCTGGCGTAGAACCAACGCTATCATTTGCTGACACTACCTTTGCCTTGATCGTTACGATTATCTGAAGATTAGAAACACCTTCTGTTGGTACCGTTGGTGGTAAGATCCATGAGTTACCATCGAAAATCACAGATACATACTTTGTGCCGTCTGTAGATGTAGCAGGACCAACGAACATTGTCTGGCTTTCATCAGCAAGCCTCTTAGGATTGTTTCCATCTGGGCCTTCAACTCTGAATCCAGTCACCGGCTTTACAATTGTATTACCGTTTTCAACATATGAAATACGAGCAGTTGCTTCACCGAACTGAAGAGCTGAAGTCAGGCGATCGGAAATTTTCAGCTGTGGTCCAGTGGCTTTTATCTTGCCCCTGTAGAGCTTACCATCACCTTGCGCGCCGTCTCCATTTAAGATATTCTGTGTAATGTCGTATTTGACAGAATCACCGATCTGAACGTGCTTATCCTCATTACCGTTAATTTTTTTGAACTCACCTGTAGTGCCTCGATCAATTTCGGTAGCATTCTTTTCGAGCTGACCTGACGAGTGGTTCTTTGGATAAATGTGCAGATTATACACGTAACCGTTATCATAATCTCCAGTATCACCAACTACTTTACCTCTAGTCCCGAAGGGCAAACCGAAAATGGTGTTATCAGATATTTGATGATTTGCAGGCTTTGTATCCGGGTTCTCAGTTAAGAGATACCAATGCTGACCACCTGGGAATACAGCAATTGATCCTGTCTTTGCAGCTTCTACAGTGTTGGAAGTGTTGCTGACGTTTCTCCAAACACCTACAGCTCCAGTTGGTGCAGTGCCACCGGTAACAATTTTACCGAGTCCGTCTGTAGTACCAGAATATTTTGCACTAGGAACTACTTCTTCATATGTCTGAGGGTCATTTGCCTTCATGGTTGAAGGATCTGCTCCGCCCTTAGGCTTTACTTCGGTAAGAATGAAGTTAACATTTGCAGCAGTACCCTTACCGCTCGGAGCATCACTAATAGAACCGGTTGGCGCTCCATCGTTAGGGCTACTTGTCACGTACTTTGTAAGTTCTAACGTTGGTTTTTTGCTTGTGTCGATTGCACCTTTTACAAAGCCGTCTTCGGGTTTATACTCGAAACCTGCACTATTAGCAGCCTGAGCACCAGGTACGGCAACCAAGAAGGCTGTCATGGTGGTGAGAGCCGCTACTGAGAGGCCTAATAGTCTTTTACCAAGACTAATGCTCCCAGCTTTCTCGTTTTGAATACGCATGTAATGCGCTCCTTTTCTCTGTCATTTTCTATCGCGCGGTCAGAAGAAATCCCCCAATTTCGTCGGTAGCCAAGAGTGGCTGCCAACGATCAGTCAAACTCCGCACAGGTTACAGTATATGCATACTTGAGCCAAAACAGCAAATATAACAAGGATTTATCTTTGAAAATTTGTAAATGGTTTGTAACTACATATCTGTAATTTTATACAGTTCGTCCCGAAATCCATTGAGAAGATTACAGAGAATGACGATGCTTCCACAAACAAATTCCACCAAAACCAAATAACCAAACCAACCCACAAATGGCAGAAATTCGGGTATCTGCTGCCAAAAATAGGGATACATAAATAACTACGAAAAAGAGTATTGCCACCGTCCCAGTCCATTTATAAGCAGGCATCACGAATCCGTCTGCCATAAAATCAGTGGACTGTCTATACCGTCGGTGGGACACCATGAGCAGAATATATATGAAGATAATCACAGCACTAGAAGCAGAAGCAAACAAGACAAACGCTGATGACAATCCTGGTAAAGTGCGTACAACAGGCGAGAGCATAATTAATACACCTGAGAAAACAATAGCTCTCGCTGGTACATGACCACGTCGAGAGATCCTGCTCAAAGAATGTAGTGATGAGGACTGGGAAGTGTGTGCTAGCTCAAACAGATTACGCCCAGCTGAATAAAGCAGCGAGTTCAAAGCGGAAGCAGCGGCCGTAATGACCACAAAGAAAACCAGAGCTGCTGCCCAATCCAAGCCCGCATATCGAAACACCATCACAAACGGAGAAGCAAAACTACCATCAGGCAAAGGTTTAAATGTTCGCCAGGGCACAATGAGCATGATAGCTACCAGTGCACCCACATAAAAGACTAAAACACGGACAATAATCTCGTTAATGGCTTTTGGTAAAACCTTGCGAGGGTTTTGTGTCTCAGAGACCGTTACACCCACGAACTCGATCATTTCATAGGCAAAGAACACCATTTGGAAACTCATAAAGAAGGAGAGCCAACCATTCGGTGCTATAGAAAAACCATTCAGGATGTTATCAATTCCTGCATGCCCAGCTGGAGAAATCGAATCTGATCCTGCCATACGGACTGCTGGATAGTGAAAATTCACTGCTACCATTACCACAGCGGTAATAATCATAGCTACAATCAACGTGATTTTGATCATAGAGAACCAAAATTCAGCCTCACCAAATACCCGAACAGCTATGACATTAATAGCCACCATAGTAAGCAAGAAAGCAAGTTCTATAAGGAATTGCCAAGCCGACAAATCAATACCGAATGTGCTGAAAAAAGTAACAAAATACGTACCTACAGCTGTAAGCTCAGACATACCAATCAGAATGAGCACAATCCAATATGACCACCCCGCAAAAGACCCCCAACCTGGACCTAGATAACGGGTGATGAAAGCAATGAAGGTATGCTGATCCGGATCTGCATACATGAGCTCACCGATAGCACGCATCAGCAAAAACATAACAATGCCGACCGCTATATAAACAAATACAATAGATGGGCCTGTGAGCGCAATAGACTTACCCGAACCAAGAAAAAGACCGGTGCCAATCGTACCGCCAATAGCGATAAATTGAACGTGCCGCTTGTTCAGCCCCCGCTCCAGCTTATACCCCTGATTGTTTTGTACAGCAGCGGAAGACTCTTGACCAGCGGTCTGATGATTCTTTTGATGTGCTTTGCTCATAGGACTGCCTATTATAGCTCGGCAATGTAAGCTCAACTTTAACGCCTGCTCGGTCTATTCCCTGAACTCGTCTGAGAGCCATTGAAGTGGGGAAATCCAACTCAACTGAAGCATAAAATACACATACCAGTACGAACGAGTCGAAAAATTGAGCAATATCTGGCATTGAACAGCATGAGTTATCACAGAAAATATGTACCATATCCGTTTGTGTGACACAGCAAGGAAGCAAGGGGTTTGTCAGCGCTATGAGCAGCTATCGTTGCACCAGACTTTTACAAATTCGTGGGACGAATTCCTTTAAGAGAGGTATAGTGTAACTCACATTACAAGTCACAGAAGAGGTCGCTGAACTCATCAGTAACTGGGCAGAGGTGTTGCGGCACCAATGAAACCCAGCGAAAGGGTGTTTGGCCGAAATGCTTAGTCACCGCTGAAACTAAGCGTTGGGACTGAATTTAAGAGATTCAGGACTGTCGCAGCATGCTTGCTGCGGAGCGCTATGGACGATTTATGCGTGAGCCTCGGTCGACGGTGAGCAGGCATTGCAACGTCTCAACACCGCTTGACTGGCAGCCACGTCGTTTTACGCTCCTTCTTACATAACGCAAGGAGGACTCAATGGACCAGCATAAGGTCACGTCTACTCCAACACAAACCAATAACTCCGGTGGTGGTGTCCAACGGAACTTACAATCCAGACATGTGTCAATGATTGCTTTGGGTGGCTGCATTGGCACCGGACTCTTTATGACATCAGGATCCACCATCGCCAAGGCAGGGCCTGGCGGAGGCATCATTGCCTACGCAGCCATGGGAATCATGGTCTACTTCCTTATGACTTCTCTGGGAGAACTTGCTACCCACATGCCCGTTTCAGGCTCCTTTGCCACCTACAACGCACGGTACGTGGACCCAGCATTAGGCTTTGCTATGGGTTGGAATTATTGGTTTAACTGGGCCATCACTGTTGCAGTTGACGTTTCTACAGCAGCCCTGCTCATCAACTATTGGTTGCCCAACACTCCTGGATGGATGTGGAGCCTGCTTGTCTTGGTGTTTATCTTCCTCATCAATGCCCTTACTGTCTCGACTTTTGGAGAGACAGAATTTTGGCTCTCCCTCATTAAAGTTATTACCGTCATTGTCTTCCTCATCATTGGTTTTGCAATGATTCTTGGCATAATGTTCCATCCAGCTGTAGGCCTGCAAAACTTTACGTACAAGGAAGCCCCGTTTGTCGGTGGTTTTCCGGCAATCCTCAGTGTCTTTCTCATTGCTGGATTCTCTTTTCAAGGTACTGAACTTATAGGTGTAACTGCGGGAGAGTCAGATAATCCTTCCCGAACTGTCCCGAAAGCCATTAACGAGGTCTTCTGGAGAATTCTTCTCTTCTACGTTCTTTCAATTTTCGTTATTGCAGCTCTTATCCCATACACCTCGCCCAACCTTCTTTCTGCTGCTGATGGCGATATTGCTATGTCTCCTTTCACATTGATCTTCCAACGGGCAGGTCTAGCCAGTGCTGCGAGCCTTATGAATGCCATTGTGCTCACTTCTGTAATTTCCGCAGCTAATTCTGGGGCCTACGCCTCAACACGTATGCTTTACGCACTAGCCCGAGACCACTATGCTCCTCAGATTTTCGCTCGGACCAGCAAGAATGGTATTCCATTTGCAGCATTAGTTGCCACAACAACTGTGGCTTTGGCCGCTCTTGCCACATCGATTTTCGGGCAACAAGTGTATATGTGGCTGGTAGCTGCGTCTGGCTTGTCTGGATTTATTGCGTGGATTGGCATTGCCCTCAGCCACTATCGCTTCAGAAAGGCCTTCATCCTGCAAGGCCATCAGCTTAGCGAACTCAAGTATCACGCAAAATGGTTCCCCTTTGGCCCAATTGCGGCATTCATGTTATGCATAATTGTCATAGGCGGACAAAATATAGACGCTTTTCTCCAATGGGACTGGGAAGAGATCGGTGTGACGTATATCAGCATCCCTCTTGTACTCATTCTTTTCTTGGGATATAAGTTCAAGCACCATACCAAAATTGTGCGCTTATCAGAAATAGACCTCAGTGCTAACGATTCGACTCACGAGTAGACTCCCCCAGTTTCAGGGACATAGGGATGAGTTCGTTTGTACCCGAGTACGGCACCTGGGAAGAATTCTGAGAAAGAGCGGTTGAGCACTGTTGTTGTGAAGATGAAACAGGATGATAGGTCCTACCTGGTATAGCCTCAAGTAGACGTCGTGCTAAAGCATTAGCAATACCATCAAAATCTTGTTGAATACGAGTTAATGTGAGCCCTGCCAAATCGGAAACGTATGTGCCATCGTACGCAATAATTTGCAGGTCCTCAGGAATGGCCTTTCCTCTACGAATTGCTTCTTGCACACAAAAAGCAGCGCCTAAATCAGGTGCAACAATAGCATCCAAATCTTCATATTGTTCAAAAGCCTGATGGGCTGCATCCCGGAATTGATCCATTTGTGCTACGTTCTCAATTTCGATGTAATCACAACGGATCCCTGCTTGCTCGAGGGCTTGTTCAAATGCGAGGTGGTACCGGATAGGTGGGAAAGTAGTGTGACCGTTAATCTGGATGCTTCCTAATGAAATGGAACGAACGCCCTTTGCGGTCTGATAGCGGGTGCGGGGACCACCGATTTCAACTACATGGTGGACTCCTGTGTGCACAAAAACATCTGCCGCTAAACGCCCGCCCTGCGTGTGGTCAGAACCAACGAAGGGGATAGTATCCCCGAGAAAACGATCAAAAGCCACAATGGGACGGTCAATAGATGACCAATAATCCACAGGATAGACTGCGTGGGCACCCATGATAATCCCGTCCATAGCATGCCTGCGCAGCATATCTACATACTGACTCACATCTTGATCCACGTCTGCCGTAGAGCACAAGACAGCGCGCATACCCTGCTCATACAGAGACCGCTGCAAAGAGGCTGTGAGCGTTGCAAAAAAGGGATGACGAATAGTGGGCACGATGACACCCACCAAGTTTGTTTGGTTGCGTGACAAGTTACGAGCTAATTCATTGGGCACATAGTTCAATCGCTTCATAGCTTGGCTTACACGCTCAGCCATAGCATCCGATACGTAGCCATTGCCATTAACAACGAGAGAGACGGTACTTGTTGAAACGCCTGCTTCTCGAGCCACATCGCGCATACCTACCATAGGAGCCCTCCCATGAGCATTAGAACAGGGCTCTTTCTAGTATCGTCAATATCGAACGTTCGACACCCTGCGTTTTTAGTCTACCAGAGAATGGATAGAGACAATTTGATCACGTCCAGCACCTGATCCAATTGCAGAGATACGGCAATTCGAAAGATCCTCTAAGCGGTGTACGTAATCTTGAGCTTTTTGCGGGAACTCGTCGAACGACTGCGCACCGGAGATGTCTTCAGACCAGCCAGGGAATTCTTCGTACACGGGTTTAGCAGAGGCAACTTCACCCTGATCTGTAGGCATTTCGTTGACGCGAACGCTAGATCCATCAGCTAGTGTCACATCGTAACCCACACACACGGGGATAGTTTCAAGTCCTGTTAGCACATCGAGCTTTGTGAGGACAATGTCTGTTAAACCGTTGATTTGAGTAGCATACCGAGCTACTAGGGCGTCAAACCAACCACAGCGGCGAGACCGACCGGTTGTCACGCCGAATTCGTGCCCTTGCTGGCGCAGCCATTCACCCGACTCATCATGTAATTCTGTTGGGAAGGGACCCTCGCCAACACGGGTTATGTATGCCTTTGCTACACCAATAACACGATCTATTTTAGTGGGGCCGACGCCTGTGCCTGTGCATGCTCCACCTGCTGTGCAATTGGAGGAAGTCACATAGGGGTAAGTGCCATGGTCTACATCTAGCATGGTGGCCTGGCCACCTTCAAAGAGCACCGATTTACCAGCATCTAAGGCTTGATTAAGTAGGAGTGAGGTATTAGCCACATATGGCTTCAAGTGTTCAGCTTCCTCTAAGAGCTGGTCCACAACCTCTTCTACATCAATTTGCGGTAGTGCATACACCTTTTCTAGTTCCATGTTTTTCTGCCGCAAAGAGGCCTGAACTTTGTCCCGCAAATGGCCTTCATTAAAGAGATCGTGAACACGAATACCTACCCTATTGACCTTATCTACATAGGATGGGCCAATGCCTCGGCCTGTTGTACCAATTTTGTGGCTACCCAAAAAGCGTTCAGAGAGCTTGTCTAAGGTTCGATGGAAGGGAGCTATAACATGCGCGGCTTCCGAAACTTTAAGCTTCGAGCAGTCCAGGCCACGGGCTTGCAGCCCATCAATCTCACCGAACAGGGCTTGTAAGTCAACAACCACACCATTACCAATCACTGGAGTTACCTGTGGGTTGATTATGCCAGAGGGTAATAGGTGGAGGGCATAGGTCTGGTCATCGACTACCACTGTATGACCAGCATTATTGCCGCCATTAAAGCGAGCTACGTAGTCCATCTTGCTACCAATGAGATCAGTGGCTTTACCTTTACCTTCGTCTCCCCATTGCATACCGACGATTACAATTCCAGGCATGATCTCCTCCTCTGAATCAGGTAAGCCGACGCTTTATACCCAACTAACCACCACCTGAACACTACCTTGAAGCCTAGAGAGAGTAATGAGTAGGCTTAGCGCAGTGCACGACCAGCAGACCCCAATTGTTGGCATGCCTCTACCACACGAGCAGCCATTGTACCTTCAGCTTCTCGCCCCCAAGAACGAGGGTCATATGAGCTTTTAGCTCCCACTTCGCCATCGATTTTGAGGACTTTATCGTAGTTGCTAAACATATGACCAGCTACGCCTCTAGTGAAGGCATACTGTGTGTCAGTATCCACATTCATCTTCACAACGCCTTCACGAACAGCTTGTGCTATCTCTTCAGGTTGTGAACCAGACCCTCCGTGAAATACCAGAAGGAAAGGCTTGTCACTAGGAGCACCAGCCACAGCTTCACTGGTGGCAGCAGGGAACTGACCTTGAGCTACCGCCCTTGCTGTAGTCTCCTGCACCTGCCCTAGCAGTTCAGGTCGCAATTTCACCAAACCTGGCTTATAGGCGCCATGAACGTTACCAAAGGTGAAAGCAGCCATGTACCGGCCTTGCTCCCCTAACCCTAGTGCCTGAGCTACAGTGATGCCATCAGTGGGCCTAGAGTAGAGTCGCTCATTAATCTCAGCAGAGATGCCATCTTCTTCACCGCCGACAGCACCTATCTCAATTTCCAAAACAGTATGAGCAGCTCGGCAATCTGCAAGGAGGTCCTTAGCTATAGCCAAATTTTGGTCTAAGGGTAGCGTGGATCCATCCCACATATGCGATTGAAAGAGAGGTTCTTCGCCGCGACTTACCTGTTCTTTTTCATAGGCCAGCAGAGGCCGCACCCACTCATCTAAGTACTGGGGAGCACAGTGGTCTGTGTGGAGGGCAACGGTGATGTCTTTGTAGTGCGAAATAACCTCAGCAGCAAAGCGCGCGAAGGCAATAGAACCTACTACACGGTCTTGCAACCGTTGCCCGGATATATAAGAAGCACCACCAACCGACAGTTGTATTATGCCGTCGGATTGTGCCTCAGAAAAACCTTGGAGGGCTGCATTTAAGGTTTGCGTGGAAGTCACATTAATTGCTGGATAAGCATAGGACCCACGACGGGCAGCATCGAGCATGTGGGCATATTCTTCAGAGTTTGCAAGGGTCATAATCTCATTGTCGTTCGGGCTCTCGATAAAAAAGCTGCTTCGTTATTACAGATAGAAAACCCGGCGGATGGGGGCCGCCGGGTTGAGAGAGAGAATAAGAAAAAAGGAGCAACTGTCATTAAGCGACTGCCACCACTGCAGTAATCACCTAATCACCTTACTTCACAACTTCACATCAACCACACTTATAGTAAACCAACCCAACCTCACTGAATAAATAAAACAACCTCAAAGATTCCTGGGAATTATGTGTAGGATTTGTGAACGAGCATGTGTTCCTTGTCCCTAATCCCCAAGAAACCGTGCCGTTCAGCACCATAGTTCACCTCCCGTAAACGTGCACTAAACCAACGTTTGCCAACATATTCCTGGCAGGCGAAGTAGGCTACCTCTCGTAAAACGCATACCCCATACCAGCCGTCGCCTGAAAACACGGCCTCTGGCTCGTGTTCCGGTATGTGCTGCAAGAACTGCGAACAACACTCTACTTAGCAAAGATTGAGAGGCAGTAGACTTACAGGTAGTAGATACATACGTACCCCATGATGTAAGGAGAGCAGGCATGCTACTCAGTGACCACGATATAGTGACAGCCCACGAGGAAGGACACCTCTCCCTGAACCCGTGGACCCCTGAAATGGTTCAACCAGCCAGCATCGATGTACGTCTTGATAAATTCTTCCGTCTCTTCAACAACCACGAGTACACCTACGTGGATCCAGCAGAAAATCAAGGAGACCTCACCGAGCAATTCGAGGTACCGGCCGGGGAACCTTGGATTCTCCACCCCGGAGAATTCGTGCTCGGCTCCACCTGGGAATACGTTAAACTCGACGCCTCAATAGCAGCGCGACTGGAAGGGAAGAGCTCACTAGGACGCCTGGGCATTCTCACCCATTCAACAGCTGGCTTCATTGACCCAGGCTTCGAAGGACACATCACCCTCGAACTTTCCAACGTCAGTACCCTGCCAGTCAAACTGTGGCCAGGTATGAAAATCGGACAAATGTGCTTCTTCCAACTCAGCTCTCCAGCTGAACACCCCTACGGATCAGAAGGCACTGGCTCACACTACCAAGGACAACGCGGACCAACACCATCGCGGTCATACGAAAACTTCTACAAAGCAGACATAGAAGCGTAAAAGTGCACCAGAGCACGGCAGAATTTGTAGAGAATTAGGATCTTTTTAGCGAGCACTCAACAATTACAGGCACAATTAGGTTTGTGGCTTTTATATGCCTACTCAGTAAAACGTCAGGAGCTGTACATGCCTAGTTCAAGTACTTCATACAAAGTTGCTAAGCCTACAAGCAGCAAGAAGGGGAGTAACTGGTTTGGCTCGCACAGCAGGCAAGTACAACCACCAAAGGGGCATAGAGGACGTAATGTCTTTTTGGTGATCCTCTTACTGCTCATCGTTGTTGCTGCCTTGTGTGGCGCCCTGGGCTACAAGTTCTACAAAGACGCCATGGCTATTAAAGCCCATGAAGAACAGGCTCTGAGTTACATCAAAGACTTCCAAGATGAGCAAAAACTCATGCAAGATCCAGGTGCACTTAACCGCGCAGTTCCTAAGATACAAGATGAAACGCAAGCCGCTAGGCTGATTGCACACGGAAGCTTGTGGAATATCGCAACAAAACTACCTGTCTACGGAAATGACGTGAAAACTGTTCAAGGCATGATCGACACCGTTGACGACATGTCCCAGCAGACCTTCCCCACACTGGCCAATACCATCAATCAATTAGCAACAGCTAAATTCAGCCAGGGTAATGGGCAAATTAACTTGGAACCAATTGAGCAGGCGAGCGCTGGTTTCAATACGGTAAATACCAATATGCAGAGCGAGCTTAAGGAACTCAAGGCTCTCCCTGTCCCTAAAATTGGTAAGGTACAGTCAATTTACCATCAGAGCGTGAGCCAGTTTACTGATGTTTCTAACAAAGTAAGCCAGCTCAACAGCACTATTCAAGTGCTTCCCCAGTTCCTTGGCAGCAAGGCTCCGAGAAACTATATTATCGTTGCACAAACTCCGGCTGAAGCTAGGTCAAGCGGCGGACTTATTGGCTCACTTGGCTCTATGAACGCCACCAATGGAAAAGTGACGGTTGGTGAGTTTCATCCTAATACTGAATTTGTGCACCTTGGCGGTGGGGCAGACAAAGAAGAAGAACGACTCTTCTCAGTCCCCCTGAAATTCAGTTTCGACATTAGAGACCTTTCAGCCTTCCCGGATTTTTCGAGGGAAGCACAGCTCGTCAATGACAGGTGGCAGAGGTCTCCTTATGCAGGGCCAGTCGACGGTGTCATGATGCTTGACCCTGTCTATATCCAAGAAATCATCAAAATCAGCGGTAATGTTAGAACAACCACTGGCCTCGAACTCACTGGCGACAATACAGCTCAGTTCTTCATGAATGACATATACAAGACAGTTCCCGTCGCCCAGCAAGATGCTGTCTTCGCAGGCGTAGCCTCGCAGGCCATGAATAATGCGCTTTCTGACATGAATATCAAGAAGCTCCTGCAGATGGCGAAAACCATGCAGCCAATGGCGGAACAGCGCCACCTCTACGCATATTCATTCCACGCAGACGAGGCAAAGAACTTCCAAGGGGCCGGTCTGGCGAAGAACGCACCAGAAAGCGAAGAAAAGCCTGAAGTTGGCATCTACCTTAACCAAAACAATCCGTCAAAGCTTGACTGGTATATTCACCGCAAGACTACCGTTACGCGTACTAGCTGCAATCAGGATGGGTCGCAAAGTTACCACGTTACATTTACAATGACCAACTCCATTCCCAAAGCAGATTTATACAGCGGCAATGCATATATTTTGGGTGGTATCGATAACGTAAGTTTCCCAGGAGTCGCTGTAGAGAGAATGCTGTTTTACGGTCCGGCAGGCGGGTCTATAACGAATATCAATTACAAGGGAAATGCCTCACCAATGCTTAAGGATTCACTGGACGGCAAGGCCCTCTGGACCAACGTTGCATCCGTTGCACCCGGGAAATCGGTAACGTATGAATTCGACGTTACCACCTCTCCGAAATCGAAAACTGACTTAAAAATAGACCAAACCCCCATGGGTTGGGAGGATCTAGGAGTAACCTATGATCTTAACAATTGCCCCAGTCAGTGATGGTTTTGACGCTAGCAGTTGTAGTCAATTACACTATCCAGCATCAATAAGGACTCGCTCATCGTCGTTTCTTATGGTCTCTAACAAGTTATGAATTTCTAATTACTTCTGATTCTATCGTTGTAATACTTGTTACAGTTTACTTTAACCAATTTAGAAATACACTTTTACTCATAAACATCTTCTTAAGAGAAGAAAAGTCTGCATATTTGTACTAGTCCATACTCAGGTTACCATTTTTCAAAGCAGCATCTTCAGCTTTGTTAATTACATATACCATGCAAATGCAATTGACATAACTATCATTTACTTCACAGCTATTCTGATCTATTTTAAAACAAAAGGAGTCCTTTTTTGAGCCCAAACGCGATTGTTCTTGCACGACAGTGTAACGCGTTACATTTTACATTCGGATGATCTGAAATATGTTTTAATTACTAAACTAGCGCGAGGAAGAATGTCTCAATATCAGCTCTAACCAACTTATTCTCAGACACATATTAAATTGTAGTAGTGTGGGGCATAATGGTGTTCGTGAAGTTGAAACCCAAGTAGTAGAAGTAACAGGAGATGTAAAGTCAATCATCTTTTGGAATACACATACGATTGACGATTTGAAGAGTAAAACTGAACGCAACCGAGTATAACGTTAGAAATTAAGATTTAGCAATTGGTTACGATACCAAACGTAACCTCATCTGGAAAACTTCTACTGGCACAGTCAGCACCGAAGTAAAATCTAAATTTATGATGGCACAACGAGAGTAGACAAACACCGATACAGCAAGTAAGCCTGATGTGAGATTCTGTTACTTACACGAAACGGATACATTATGCGCTCGATATGTGGTTCCCTAATGTGTTCTTCCCTTAATGAAGACTATGCGGCGTTACAAGGAGGTACCAAGGCGTATCCCGGACTTCTATGGTCTCATTTTCACAGGTTTTATGGCAAACCAATCCCAAAGAGAAAGCCACTGGAGCCTTCCTCGGTCTAACCCGCTAGCTGGTATCAACCCTAACTACACACCAGACACAAAAACCACTACACTACCGCCCAAAGTATCGCTTTACAGTTCAAAAGAGAGATAGTCCAACACTCACCAGCGAGGCCATGACTATGTACTACAGGACTACTGGTTTGGATCAATGCAAACACGGCATGCTCAAATTCAACTCGGTACCAGGCATTGGAAGCTACCCACTAGTTTTTACAGGAAGACTAGAAAATAAGTAATAGTGATGCTTCGGGAATATTCTGATGACATATCGATAAAGTCACATGATAACAAGTTCGAAATCTGCAGTAACGGCTTTTGTCGTACTTAAATACTTATATACAGCTATACTGTTATACAGAGAAAGCTGTCGCGCAATAGCAGATAGCTAGTAGCAATAAATGAGAATCAAAAAGGTGGGAGGCGACATGACCAGACAGACGAAGAATATTTCCGAAAAATTGGTTGACACTGTTGCCAACAGGATTGTGATTCCCGTTACTGAGTCAACTGAACCAGCATTGGCAGCGAGCCTAACATTATTTGTGACAGTATCCAACGAACAGCGGACAGTTAAGTTACCCATTCGTGTGGTCGATATAGCTACCAAGCTTGGACTAATTGTCGAGTCTTTGCCTCTTGACGAGGGGCTGGATGGCATGCTCATCAAGGATAAGCCTAACCAGCCGTTCAAGGCGGTCTATAACTGTTATCAACCTACAGTGCGTCAGCGGTTTACCTTGGCTCACGAGATTGGACACTACATCCGCCAGTACCAGGAGTGGCCGGTTGATAAAATCACAGCTGAACCTGAGCATCGCGACCGTAACTCATCCTTGGGATTCGATCCTAATGAGATCTGGGCAAACGGTTTTGCTGCGGCTCTGCTTATGCCAGCACCTATCGTGAGGAAATACTGGGCTGAAGGCAAGACGGATGCTGACATGGCTAAGAAATTCGAAGTATCGGAAAGTTCCATGACTTTCCGACGCACCAATCTTGGATTATTCTGACAGGTCACACCAGTACGGAAGAATAGAGAGGTCTCCGGCTTGGATCAAGATACCGTTGAAATGGGCAAGGAAAGAGTACAAGAGTTCTTGCCCATTTACAAATTCGCTCAGGAGAGAGCCGAGAGGAAACATAACCAAGATGGAAGCTTACAGCCTGTGCAAAGTGAGCCAGAATCTAAGGAAACTGACACTGTCACTTTAGATAGTTCTGGCGATGGTCAGAGAGAGCAGAGCGAGCGGTCTAATAAAGAGAGAAGGACTCTACAGGATCGCAAGGATGACGAAGAAATAACGAAGCTCAAACTTGAGAACGATCATCTACGACAGCAAAATAAGTTAAGGTTCCTTTTAGGGGGTGGTCTGATTGTTTGCGTAGTACTCCAATTGCTCATAAGTGATTGTGTTGTTGGTGCCTATGTGCTACATCAGTCAGTTGCATCTGAGCGTATTGTGCTCGCTTGGATGAGCACCAGTGTCATAGAATTACTTGGAATCATAATGGTGGTGGTAAGAAGCCTATTCCCTCTTAATGGTGATCGTCACGCTAATTCCACGAAAAAGCACTAATACAGAGAAAATCCATGTAACAATTTTTAGCATCATTTCATTAATTATGTACTAGCTCAATATAATTACTTTAATGTCGCCCCTCAAAAGTTTGCTGGGCTCTTGACCAATGGCCTTGGCTATGTTGGTTGTTTTAAAAACCGAGTTCCCCTACCGCATCGATCAAGCGCTCGATGACAGGCTAAGAAAATCTCTCAGGCTATGTTCTTAACCCTTCATCCACAAGGTAACCGTAATTAAGTTTGAAAAACGTTTGTTCATGCAAAAGCCCCGTCAAAACGAGGCATTGCTGAAAGAAGTTAATTAGATTACTGTTTTATACTGAAGTTGGGATCAGTAACAAAATAGCTTAAGACAGGTTGATTAAAATCTTGTAAATCGACACCATTCACACATAAAGCCAATCATGTATGAATCGGTTGAAGCCATTAAACTGCTATATTCTTGCTATGCCTATCCTTAGATGGCGCTGAGAACTGTATTGTGGGTTATTTTGTATTCAGTAAAGGTCTTTAATGGGCGTATAATACTGATTTTGGGGATTGATTGCCCTTAGATGAAAGAAATACTACTTGGTAATAAAACCAGTTAAGATCGCTAAAATCGTCGAATGAATACCGTGCGCATTTTCGGGCTGCCACAAAACCACTATTTTAATGAACTAGCGAGCATACTCGACGAGACAAACTGAACTTAATTATTGCCCAAATCAGTTATCTGATTTGATTACCGTAAAACAAGTAAAACTACCAACGGCATTTAACAGTATTTTCAACCAAAATACTATAAACAAAAACTACACCAGAATTGAAATACGGCACAAAATAAATGAAATTTGTGTCAGTATGAAAACGTTCTCATTTAAAGAGAGAACAGGAGTACCCGTTATTCAATGTCCAAAAAGCCGTTAAGGTGAAATAAAGTAAAATCTATAAAATAATTATCATAAGTAGTTCGATATCGCACAACACCCGTCCCAATTATCAATAAAATGAGAATACAGATTATTGAGTACTGGACCCCACTTCTAGATGGCATAACTCTCTTTCCAGCTACAGCGAAAGATTGTGTATAACTTGAACTTGAAAATACTAAAAACAAGAAAGGAACAAGACAAATACTGCTTAAGATGGAGTATCGGCCGCTCACAGTCCAACTATACAGAGACCCCACGCTAAATGCAATGGTACCAGCTAACAACCAGATACATGTACTTGCTGACAGTTTACGAGATGTTTCAGCATTCATAGTCAACATGCCCAAGATGAAACAAGCTGTAACGCCGATAATGGTGCAATAAATCAATAACCACCATGAAAATGGTCTCGTGGCATCATAACTCTGTCCAAATTCTGGAGCCAATCCGAAGTATAGGTCAATCTTCTTTGACAACATTTTTGCATAGAGCCAAGGTAACGAATCCAAAACTTTAGAAAGAGGCGACATAAGAAGAAAATGTAATAGCAAAAATAGAAGTGCAACAAATTTCCAAGTACGGCTAGCTATTTTCATAACCGCATATATCATTACCAAGGCAAATATTCCGAAATGCATAAGTACAGCAGCCAAGCACAAGAGAGTACCGACTATGTTGCTGACTCGAGTACCCAAAATCCTTGTCTCAACAATACCCATACCTAAAACAGCTAAACCAACGCTGCTCCAAAAACGACCATTTGTAGAAACTTGAGTAAAGTCAACCGTTAGCATAATCAAAAGTACACTGAAAGTTGAAACCCAAGGCGCTCCGTGTACTTTTCGAATGACGAGTCCTAATACAGCAAAAAAAGATCCATAAAATATCCCAACTGATATTGCCTGCATAATGTGAGAGCTATGCGTGATAGCGCCTATTGAAACAAGAGTTGCAGACAAGGGTGAAAAAGCATATATCTTATATAAGTAACTCAATCCTTGCTGGGTTGCCTGTCTCATGTCTTCTGACATACGGATCATGTCGGTATACTGATCAGTTGTAATCAACAGGCCGAACACTATTAATACCGCTAGAAGGATTAAATGAAGGATGTTTTGCAGCTGACGTGTTTGATATATCTGTTTTGGTACATATATCACCACCAACGAGGCACATAAATACACTAAGATCAAAAGTGGATAAGCATACTTCAGTTCAAATAGAATCATAGTCTTTTACCCTCTACAGTCATTCCCATATGTGAACCTCAAGTCTAAAATGCACCCATCCGATAAAGGAAGATTTATATATTCACAATGGTAGAGCGATAAGTAATTGAATTCTTAAAAAGTAAGCTTCATTGGCATAAATTACACAGTTAAACAAAGACTGCTCCCTGCACAAAAGACTTATCTAAAATCAAAAAGCACAATACATACAAAATAAACGAACTTTCTTCCCCCTCCACTCAATTCACTTTATTACTTATTCTTAATTCGAGTAAATATGATCACACAACCAGTAATCAACTCTTGCTTTTTATCAAAACACAAACGGAACATTGGGAAAACTATATACTGACCAGAAAATAATAACCTTACCTATTACTAGGAAAACGAAAATATAACAAGTTGAACCTATTCCACACTGAGTATAGCTAATCAGCATACATATAACCTGGTTTGAGTTCATGAACAATTTCTAGATTGTCTCAAAAGTCTTTTCAGTTGGTAACGAAATTGCAATAGTTTTACCAGTTATGAGAGCTAGGTGCTATCTTACCTAGCGTTAATTTCAAGAAAGGCCATACGTCAATTAATTTCATTACACATATTATCAAGAAAATAACTAGCGAAAATGTCATATACTGACTGGTCTGCATATACATAACAACAACTTGTGCAACAAGCAAAATAATACTGGCTATTTCAATTACCCAATTGATTTGAACTGACATAATAGACTGGGTTTGAAATACCCTAATAACAAACATAACAAAGTTTCCGGATACCATTGCTAGTGCTGCTCCTAAAAGACCGAGCATCGGAACAAGAAGCCATGTAAAAATAATAATGACTATAGACGCAATACCGGTCGATATGAAAATTCCTTTTGTTTTCATACTTGTAGTGAATATAGTTTCATAAAAACCAGAAAGTACACTGAAATAGAATGCAAGCACAAGTACTGTTACAAGCGGCCATGAAGTAAAAAACTCACCTTGTAATAGGAACTTAGCTAACCAAGGAGTAACCAGTATAATGGCAGAGCCGCACATAGCCATAAACGCTCGAAAAACACAAAAAACTGTGGAGAAGAAACTCTTTATTCCCTCTTTCCGGTACTCTTTAAACGCAGATAGGCTCCACGCTTGCCAAAAGGTATTAGACAGAATATTCATCAAACTCGGTATTTTGTTTACTGCTGCAAAAATTCCCGAAGCACCAACTCCCATCATCGAGGTAATAAAAAAACGATTGATGCTAGTGCCCATCCACCAAAAAACTAAATTAGGAATTGTAGGAATTGCAAAAACCATCATTTTCTTCAAATAATGGATATTGGCCTTAGAAAACGGTATATGCAATTGCGTATATAACTTCCCCCAAGTCAAATACAGCAATATAGCAACGCCATTGCCAAATATCATCGACAGAAAGTAGCCCTCGACACGAAGAAAGCAAAATTTAACAGATATGATGGCAGTCACCACTGTTACCAAAGAAGAAATTACTGAAATACAGGTAATTAGCTTAATTAGGTTCCTACCTCTTGCTACGTAACCAAAGTATATTTGAAACGCCACACCTGCAAAATACAAGAGGTATAGACCCTTGTAATGCCCCAGCCCACCAAAGAATGACAAATCAAGCAAAGGCAATAAAACAGCCATGACAAAACAACCAAATAGTGTAATGGCGAAGCCAATACTGACATATTTTTCTGAATTTTTGGGGTCGTCAACGATAAACCGTATAACAGCATCGTTAGCTGCCAGTGTAAGAACCGGCACTAGAACATTGATAATTGACGTTCCTATGTCCGAAATTCCATACTCGGAAGTACTAAAATAATAAGTAAAAAAAGGAACTAGCAAAAAGGTTACGACCTTTGTTGCAAGTGTATTCAGAGTGAATAGACCTATATTAATTAGCAGACTCTTATACTTTTCCATGTTCCTTCCAATTACTAATTTTGAGAGTGAAGATATGCAAAACTTCACGCCTCTTTTAATCTTAAGACCTACCATAGCCCTGAATTTCAGTTATCTTTAGATACTCTAATCTGATACAGAAGTCGTTTTGTACAGCGGTCGACGTATACAGACTGTATGGAGAATCCAAGAGTTACAATCGTTGTACCTGTTTATAACGTAGAGCAATATCTAGATCAGTGTTTGGAGAGTCTCACAAAGCAAACATATTCAGACATACAGATTGTGCTAGTTGACGACGGATCAACTGATAGCTCTGGACGTATTTGCGACGTTTGGTCCAAATCAGATGCACGGATAAACGTCATACACCAAGCCAATCGTGGTCTTTCAGCTGCTCGCAATAGTGGACTCAGTATTGCCAGAGGGGAATACATCGAATTCGTTGACTCTGACGATTATGTAGAAAAAGAGCTGATTGAAACTCTTGTACAAACAATCGATAAAACAGGAGCAGATGCAGCAATTTTTGAATTCGATTGTATAAATGATTCCACAGGTATAGCCTCCCAAAACCCAGAAGCACGGAACTTCCCACAATCGAATAAAATGAGTGGCAAAGAAACTCTAATGCATTTACTGAAAGGAGACATTGACAACCACGCCTGGCGGTATCTCGCAGCAAAGCATCTTTTCACTGACAATGGAATACTCTTCCCTGAAAATAAACATTTCGAAGATATATACACGAGCTATAAGGTTTATGGGAATGCTAATACAATTGCCCTAGTGCACAAAACCCTATATCATTACCGAATTCGTAAAGGTTCCATACTCCATTCTAAAAATATAACTCAATCATACCGGGACGCAGAAGACGGTTTTATTGAACGCGGTATATCGCTATCGCATTGGTATCCTGAGTTATGCGAGGCAAACAAACAGGCATTAGCTTGCTGGTTAATACATTTGGCCTGGGAAAACACCCTAAAGCGTAATCATAAAGCGCGTAAAGAACTGGCTGATTATATTGATTTTGTAAACGAATCTATCAAAAAAAACATTAGCCTGAAATTACTTATGTCCTTACCCAAGGTTTTTATCCTTCAATATATTCTAATCAAAACCCATGGAGTATATGCATTAAAATTCGTACTCTCCATTTTTGGATGTCACTACAGTGTCGACGTATGATATCAACATACAGAACCGTACCCTTTTTCTCCCCTGAATAGTATTACCTTGAACGTATCAAGCCCATGTTTGATAGTTCGTGCTACTCCAAAACAACCGCTTCTCAAGAGTAAAATCTTTATGCGGTTGGTCTTTGATAAAGAAAAGAAAGGCACAATGTTCAACAGCCGCCGTATGATGCATTTTATCTGTTTTCTCGATTTATAGGCACTGAGGTCGCGCCGATTACCGAATTTTAATTCTACGAAAAAAAGCAAATTAATAATATAATCAAAGAATGCAGGCGATTCCTGCTCAAGATCAGATTCGTCTAATATTTGCTTGACTACAGTTAACCCATCTTGAGCATGTGCAGTTCCAGACTTATGTGTTAAGGAATCAGAACGCATAAAGTAGTAATAAAGGGGCTTAGTGCCATAATAGGACACCAAATGAACACAACGTAAAACCTTATTAGTAAAAAGTGCATCTTCAAGAAAACGAATATTACCATTAAAAGAAATATTATTTTCTTTCAAAAACTCGGTTTTATATAAGAAACACCAAACATAATTATTAATGTGTCTTGAGTACAACTGTTCCAAACAATCTTTCCCAAAACTCATTTTTATCTGTGGAAAATCCCGCGAAACTACATATTTGCGAGGAAATTCGCCAGCAGAATTCATCGGTTGTAGGTCGAAACTTACAACATCCGACTGATTTTCAAGAGCATTTTCTAGTAGTAACCCGATTGCATCTTTGGCTATCCAATCATCGGAATCAACAAATAATATATACTGCCCTGTTACTTGCTCTAAACCAGTATTCCTTGCTGCTGCAAGACCACCGTTGGTCCTGTGCACCGTTTTAACACGATCATCACGCTCTGCCCACTCATCACAAAGACGACCAGTTCCATCGGTAGATCCATCATCAACTAATATTATTTGAAGCCTTTGATACGTCTGATTTGTAATGCTGTCCATGCACCGATTAAGGTACCTCTCAACATTATATGCGGGGACAACAATCGATACAGTAGGATCCTTCATATTACCTGCTTTCGCAGTTCACTTTATTTCTTTTCCTTTATTTATGTATATACTACAATTTATGGAGAATAAAAGAGTTTTGATCTTCCAGATCAGCAGCAACTGGGGCGGTATAGAAACCTACATATCAAATATCCTTTTACCTTCTTTAAAAAATGTCGACGTTATTGTACTAAGTTCAACATCCGATGCAACACTGCTTCAACGTATTGAGCGGGATAATGTCATTATTAAGGAATTACCAAATCCTCGACATATCTTCAGCTATGTAAAAGCCCTACTGCCCTGTTTAAAATGGGCTGATTTAATTTACGCAAATAAAAATTCCTCTATCAATTGTTTACCGCTCGTACTATCTAAAATTGTTTCACATGCAAAAATATTTGTGCATGCGCACAACACCCAACCTACCGTGAATGGAAAAGTAAAATTATTACACTATTTATTTCGTCCTGTTTTGAATCTTTGTGCTGATACTGAATTGGCTTGTTCCAAGGCAGCAGCATTATATCTTTTCGGCGAGTCTAAATATCAGAAATTTACTATTATCAAAAATGGGATTGACACTGAACATTTTACGTATAACGAACATGCCCGACAGCGCATACGTAAGGAGTTAGGAATCGACGATGATATAAAACTCATTGGAAATGTCGGACGCATGACAAAACAAAAAAATCAAGAGCTTCTAATTGAGGCCTTTGCAAAAGTACATAAACAAATACCGAAAAGCTGCCTACTTATCCTAGGCGACGGTGACTTGGCAGATCAACTCAAGAAGCAATGTCACGAGTTATCTATTGCTGATTCTGTCATTTTTGCCGGAAATCAATCTGATACAGCTCCTTATTATTCAGCTATGGACCTTTTTGTCTTTCCATCCATACACGAAGGGCTTCCAATATCTCTAATTGAGGCTCAAACAACTGGACTTCCTGTACTAGTTTCACAGAGT
The DNA here is from genome assembly GCF_002259585.1 of Bombiscardovia coagulans. Taxonomy (GTDB): domain Bacteria; phylum Actinomycetota; class Actinomycetes; order Actinomycetales; family Bifidobacteriaceae; genus Bombiscardovia; species Bombiscardovia coagulans. The sequence goes on along the minus strand of NZ_MWWS01000005.1, from coordinate 73,298 downwards.
GTAACAAGAGAAGTAGCGATAACAGATCAAGTTCGTTTTATATCGGTACCACAAGATGACAAACTGTGCATATCCGATGAACTTCAATCTGACAAAGAAAGCCTTCACTGGAGTCGAGCAATTTTATCCACTATCAATAATAATGTCAAAAAAGACCGTTCAATATACCCTCAACAAATACGTTTAGCCGGCTATGATGTACATACAAGCATTCAAAAACTCAAATTATTGCTAAAACAATCGCTTCTGCAACACGGATAGGTTGTATTATCTGATTCTTAATTAGGTAATAGAATCTCCACTAGTCATTAATACTACATTTGCGTATAAGGCAATTAAAAAGGACGAAACATGACAAAACCTCTTCACGTAGCTCAGGTCATGGGTCATATGTCCGGCGGTGGCGTTGAACAAGTCATTATGAACTACTACCGACATATAGATAGGTCTAAAATTCAGTTCGATTTCATCGTTGATTCTGATTCAAAATATATACCTATGGAAGAAATCAAGTCCCTGAATGGAAGCATTTATGTCGTGCCACCATACAAGAACCTCGTTAGCTATATTTACGCATGCGAACAAATTTTCAGTAAAATAAAACCAACAATTGTTCACTCGAATCTGAATTCTCTAAGCGTTTTCCCTCTAGCAGCCGCTAAACATGCACAAATTCCCATTCGCATCGCACATTGCCATACTGTCGCTAGCCCCATACAGTCCGAAAACTTAAAGGCATTTATTAAAGAAAGTTTAAAACACTTTTCAAAGATCTACCCTACACATTTAGCTGCTTGTTCCAAATCGGCAGGCGAATGGCTATTTGGAGAAAAAACATACAATAGCGGTAAAGTTCGAATAATTAAAAACGCCATCGATATCGAGAAATTCTCCTTTTCTTCTCAAGTTCGCAAGCAAAAGAGGGAAGAACTCGGAATACCACCTCACCAAATTGTAGTAGGCCAAGTGGGACGTCTCTGTAAAGTCAAAAATCAGCTTTTTACGGTCAAAATCTTTGCTGAGTTCCTTAAAGAGAACCCTGAGGCAGTACTAGTCATTGCGGGTGATGGCGAATTACGCTCTACACTTGAGGACAAAGTAGCAGCTCTAGGCATAGAAAACAATGTACGCCTCCTAGGTATGCGCACAGATATATCGGAGTTATACCAAGCTTTTGATGTCCTAATGTTCCCCTCGATGTATGAAGGTTTAGGCTTAACTGCCATAGAAGCACAATCCAGCGGACTCCCTGTTCTTTCATCCTCGAATCTTCCTGAGGATGTCTACGTCATTCCAGAACTCTTATATCCGCTTTCTCTCGACGAACCGATCAGCGCCTGGGTCGACAACCTACGCAAAGCTACTGTATACGGAAGAACTAAACGAAGCAACAAAGAGCTAACATTTCGCCGAAAGTTAATACTACAAAATGCTGGCTATGACATTAATAAAAATAGTCAAGCACTAGCTTCTTGGTATTTAAGTATCGCAGGCAACAATTTTGTTTCAATGTAAACGGTTTTCTTTCACCGGGGCATGTTATGCCTTACATTGAGATTGCCTTCTTCAGCGTATTTATAATATATTTTATACTGAAAAACAGAGCTTCCAACACTGAACATCTGCAGCAAGGCAAAGAAAAACAAATTGTACAAAAAGCAGCCTTACTGCAAAATATGGCTGTTTATAGTTGTGTGATGGGAATACTTGTAGGTGTGAGCGTTTTCTACGTCAATGTTTTTTATAGGTTCATGTATGATCTTTTCCCATTTGTGGTATTAGCCTTCCCGAATTTGGTTACTTCTACTTCAATTCAGCTGAACAAGCATATAAAAATTGCGCAAACTCTATGCGTTATAGCAGTTGTAGTCTTCTTCATTGCTTTCCTTTTTGTCCCCAAAGGATGGTTCGGAATAGACCCTTACACTCTTTACAAAAATACCTAGACTGTTTAAATCAACTTAAAAGTTGGGCTTTTTCGACATATCTATAAAATTAGGCTAGCTAAGTCGAAAGCAATTTTTACTAAAATCCTGGGGGGGGGGGTAAAGTAAACTTTAGGCGATATGGCACACCAATTATCTGCGTTAAAAAAGGGAAGTAGACGAGATGGAAGTTTCTCCTTCGCATACAGGAATGGAAGAATCTGCTCATACTTTTAACACGGTTACCGCCTATACGATGGACTCCCCTCAAACTTCTCGATCAAGCACCCCACGCTTCACTAACCAGCTCTTTGATCAAGCTGACGAATTCCACCCGGCCATCCAGCAAATAAAAAAGACTCCTTTGTGGTCATACATGTTTGTTGGAAGCATGGTAGCCGTTGATGTCGTCGCCATGCTCCTTGCACTGCTGGTTTGTGTGTCCGTTAACCCATCAGCACTCAGCAGTTTAGCCTTGCGCATGCATCCAGTGGTTTTTACCGTCATCCAGTGTGGCATATGGGTTCTCTGCTTGCTACTCTGCGGCACCTACCATCGGCATGTAATGTCCGAAGGCTACGAGCTGTACACAAAGATAATTAATGCAGCGCTGCTTACTATCGCTGTAACTAGTTGCTTAGCCTATATACTCAAGCTAGATTTACCACGCATTTCGGTGATCATCGCTCCCCTTTTAGCCTGTATTGCAGAACTCCTCGCTCGCTGGCAGATGAGGCGGGGACTCCACAAATGGAGGTCCAGAGGGCAATGCAAGTACCAGGCAGTGATTGTCGGTTCACCGGATGGCATAGATGCCATGCTTGCAAAACTCAACCGGAGCAAAGCAAGTGGTTATCTCCCCATAGCAGTCTGCCCGATCGCGCCCGATCCGAACGGTACTGATGGTGGTGTGATACCGGTTCCATATCACGGGCGCACACAAAGTACAGAAAATACCAATGCTAAAGACGGCAATAAATCACAACCAGGCAACGAAGCATTCAATCTCCCCGTAATAACCTACAATTCTCACTTGCCACGTGCCGCTGAAAGCAGAGGCGCCCAAATTATTATCATTGCAGACGTGATAACTCGTGACAGCGAGATCATGCATACCCTCCCACTTGCCGTAGAATCATTGGGAATTGAACTCGCGGTCTCTATATCGGTCGCAGATATTGGCGCTCACCGCATCGACTTAGATTATTCTGGTGATCAGCCGATAATGATAGCAACCCTTCCGCAATACTCCACTACTACGCGCTTTATTAAGCGGTTGGTAGACATCATTGGCTCAACGATTGCGCTTATCGTTTCAGGACCGCTTGTTATCTTGCCTGCTGCCATCGCTATCAAGCTTGAAGACCATGGGCCTGTTTTTTACAAGCAGAAACGCATCGGGCGTAACGAAGTACCCTTTGACTGCTACAAGCTGCGTTCGATGAGCGTTAACGCTGACAAAATGGATGCAACCGTAGCTGAAACAGACGGTCAACAGCTCGGCGCCCTCTTCAAAGTTAAGGATGATCCCCGCGTCACCAAGGTTGGCAAGTTTATACGCAAGTATTCCATAGATGAATTCCCGCAGTTCTGGAACGTCTTAAAGGGTGATATGTCTCTGGTGGGACCGCGCCCCCAGCGTCAGTACGAGGTTGATTGCTATGGGCCACTGTACTCAACGCGTCTGCTGGTCCGCCCTGGTATAACCGGTCCCTGGCAGATTTCCGGACGCTCTGACCTATCCCAGGAAGAAGCAGAACAATTGGATGTTTCGTACATTCAGCGCTGGTCAATCACTGGAGATCTTGCCATCATTGCGAAGACTTTCGTTGCTGTCCTCAAGCACCAAGGCTCGTACTAAGCTCAGCACTGCTACAGCGCCCAGCATCGACGTCTGACAGCGCCAGTATTTTCTCAGTAGACTGATCCCAATTCAGGCTTTATTGACAACTTCGCTTGTGTAAGAGGGCATAATCGAGTGTGAACAAAACTTGACTTTCAGTCAGTTTTGAACTTCTATAGGAATTGTCGGCTTTTAGTCTACGTCTAATTGCCGCAGTGTGTATCAGTGAATTACCATTCGGGTTGTGAGTACAGGGAAGTCACCTCACATCAGCGAACAAAAACAAACGGCACTACTGAATCCAAACAAAGAACGTATTATTTTAGGGAGAAACAATGGCAATGAAGCAAACAGCTGGACACGATCAACTGGGGGACTTTGCTCCCGAATTTGCCCATTTAAATGATGACGTCCTCTTTGGCGAAGTCTGGTCTCGCGAGAACAAGCTGTCGGCTCACGACCGATCAATGATTACCTGTGCTGCCCTCATGGCTATGGGGCTCTTCCCTCAACTACAAAGCCACTTAGCAATTGCTCAGCGTAATGGCGTCACCAAAACGGAAGTGGTCGAAATGATTACCCACCTGGCATTTTATGCCGGTTGGCCAAAAGCCTGGTCTGCTTTTGGTCTCGCTCAAGAGATCTACGGCGAAGACGCTGCTGCACCCAGTGATACAACGCCAGAACACGGGCCCTATCCGCTGGGCGAGCCGGCAGACGGGCCTAATTTCACCGGTCACGCTTGGTTGCAGATGTTGACTGAACCTGAAGCAGAATGTTCAGCGGGTAATGTGACCTTTGCACCTGGCTGCGTTAACCGCTGGCATACCCACCCACATGGGCAGCTTCTCATCGTGACAGCCGGTAAAGGCTGGGAGCAGGAAGATGGGCAGCAAGCGCGAGAATTACGGCCGGGTGACGTCGTCTTCTGCCCTGCTCACGTTCGCCACTGGCACGGGGCCTCACAAGCATCTTCCATGACCCATATAGCAGTCACTCCTGCTGCACAGGGCGAGCAAGCGGTTGACTGGCAGGAGTTTCCTGACACGAGCCAGTTGGACCAGCTCGAGGTCGAAAGTCGATGAGCGCACCGAAAAGGTCGCATTTTGACAAGGCTGTCGTTTTGTGTCGCATATTTTTTTAGCTGTATTGCTACACTGTAAAAGATTGGTGAACTTAAGTGAACTAATGTTGAACTACCGTGGGGGAATACCATGCGCCATACGATCCTCAAGAAAGTGATCGTAGCTCTCATAACTTTTACGTTAACATTTCTGCTGGTACTTGGGTACGGATTTACCCGTCCAAGCAAATACACGGCTACAGCAAAGCTACTAGCTTCATATGGTGGAGGTATCAACGCTTCCTCTCCCAGTGATGCTGCTTCTGGAATGTCCTACGTTCAAGCCCAATTAAAAAACTACCCTCAACTAGCTAAGACAGAAGTTGTTTTAGAACCAGTTATCGAAGAACTCAGCCTTCCCATGGACGCTACACAATTAGCCAGCATGGTTACCCTCAATAATCCAGATGGGACCCTTTTACTCAACATAACTGTCAATGCAGGCAGCGGGCAGCAAGCAGCAGATATTGCAAATACCCTAGCTGAGCATTTCGTAGAGAATCCCCAGGGCCCGCAAAGCTCCACAGACCAACTACCAACCCAATTGACGCTTGTTCAAAAGGCTATAGCCCCAACAAAACCGAGCACACCTAGCATATATGTGTACATCATTGTGGCAATAGGCCTTGGTTTCGCAGCTTCAATCTTTGCCCTCTACTTGACGCAGCAGTCTTCCAGAAAAGTAACAGATGCTGAAGAAGTCAAAGAACTCATTGCGGCCCCACTCTTAGGAGAACTTTCAATTGCTAACACCAGGAATAGTGCTCAGCGTAGACTAGGAATAGACCCGGCTAGCAGAGAGAACTATCAATACATCAAAGCTAATATCACGTCCCTCACCCACATGACCAACTCCTTCAGCGTCAGTGGGCGCACGCTCGTGGTTTGCCCCCTTCAACAATCTGAAGACGCCGCCACTGTTGCCATTAATATTGCAACCGCGATTGCGTCCGAAAAAATGCGAGTGCTCCTCGTAGACACGGACCTAAAGCACCCGCAGTTACACTACCGCCTTAACCTCATGAACCAAGTTGGCTTTAGTGAACTCTTAAATAACCAAGCCAATATTGCAGAGGCAATTCACCCCACAAAAATTGAGTATCTTTCAATCCTCACCGCAGGCAGATCTCTGCATGCTTCTGAGATTGCCACCAATTCCATACGCCTGCAAGAAATACTGAAAATTATTAAGTTTGATTACGATTATGTAATCTTCTACAGCCCGACTCCAGCCCAAGACAAGAACACCCTGCTCTTAGGTAATTTTGCTGATGGGTACATCCTCATAACGGACACAAACACCCATAAAAAAGATTTGATTGCAGCCACAGCAGAAATTCAGACTACTGGAACACCAATCATAGGTTTCATTTTTTCCCAATTTTCTCGCCAGCCATCGAGCAAAAAGAAAAAACTCCCCAGCCACAGCAGAGAGGGAGTTTTAGCTAATACTGTCACGACTGATGAACACCTTGAACCTGTCCAAAGACGCACCCTGAATCAGCCTAATGAACCGACTTACAACATACCGACCAACAACCTCGATCCTGACGTCTTAATCGTAGAAACCGTTGATACGCACCAGCCCGGGAATCTCAGTAACCCCTTAGAGAATAATGAAACGATCGAGGTATCTGAAATCGTTTCGCCCGAAGAACCTCTTCAAACTCTGAGCACTACCAGTTCTATTGAGCCAGATAACACCGATGAGAAGAGCGAATCCTTAAGCTCTGACCACATCGTTGAAAGCAGCAAACCTAACCAAGGCATCAAGCAAGAGACAACCGTCTTTACTGTTGACCCCGATCAAGTTGAGCAGTCAGATAAACCCGAGGAAGAGACTGTAGTAGAGGAAACCAACAAGTCAGGAAAACCCATTGAGCAAGATAAGCAGAACGAGCCAGAAAAACCAGGGCGGCCGGGTAAAGCGCTCGTAACCACTGAGTCTCATCAAACCGACGAACCAGTCGAAGACGTTCAGCAAGCTAAACCGAATAACAATAACCAGTCCACGACTACAGAAAATAACTAGCGGTTCCGACCTGCCCGTAAGATAGAGACTATGGCAAAAAAGAAAGGCCCTACTAAAGGTTCGGGCGGCAAACACCGGGGAAAACTACGCGGCAAAGGGCCGACACCAAAGGCAGAAGACCGGGTGTATCACAAGGCATATAAAGCTAAGCAAGAAAACTTAAAGCGGCAGGCTGCCGACCCCAGACTCGCAGCCAGGCGCAGGGCTGATCGTTTTTCAAGCGACCCGAGCGATTTAGTGCTGGGACGCAATGCAGTTCTTGAGGCTTTACGTGTAGGCGTACCTTCCAGCCAACTCTATATCGGTACTCGCATTGAACACGATGACCGCACACGAGAAATTATCAAACTCGCTGGGCAAGAAGGTCTGAACATCTTAGAGGCTGACCGCTTAGAACTCAACCACATAGCTCATTCCAGCAATCATCAAGGTGTCGTACTCAAGGTACAACCTTATGAATACTCGTCCTTGGCAAAACTGGCAGAGACTGCTGAACGACGTGCGGCAGCCTTAGCTAATGTAGGCGGACCCACAAGCGTCAAGGCACGCCCTCTGTTTATTGCTTTAGACGGTGTCACCGATCCGCAGAACCTAGGAGCTGTTATCCGTTCAGCGGCAGCATTCGGCGCTGCTGGTGTCATTCTGCCTGAACGACGATCTGCTTCAGTCACTGCCGCTGCTTGGAAGGTCTCTGCCGGAGCAGCTGCCCACCTGCCTGTAGCACGAGTTGTCAATCTGACAAAAGCCATACAGGGACTGCGCGAGCGAGGCTACTATGCTGTCGGTTTAGATGGCGATGGCAAGGTTATGGTTGGTGAAACCGGATTTGAGCTGGACCCACTAGTGGTCGTACTCGGCTCCGAAGGCAAAGGGTTGAGCAGACTGGTTAGAGAAGCCTGTGACACAATAGCCAGTATTCCCATTGCAAATACAGTTGAATCACTCAACGCTTCTGTAGCTGCTGGTATTTCCCTCTATGCGGTTGCAAATGCCCGTCGGAAGGCCAGTTTAAGCAATAAAGCAGCTTAATCGCTGAGGCAACTTCCGGGCTTGGTAACGAAGGGTCTAGCAGGACAGGGTTGGAACTACCTGCTAGACCCTTCAAGGTATATATTCAGATTTGGATTAACTGGCCCAAACAGAATCATCTTGACCATCACGGTAAAGTTCATCAACATCGTCAGAGTCAGCAGAATCGTCGCGTTCATGCTTATCCCGATCCTGCTGAGCGATACTCGTTCGCCCTCTGCTTTGAGCCGCATCGCTCCACTTCCTATCGTCATCCACCACAACTGCATCAGCCTCATCATTGATCAGGTTCATATCGTCAGTTGAAATCTTGTATTCAGGCAGAGACTCCTCAATATAGTGGTGCACAGCTTCAGCCATAGGCACATCATGCCCCGCTTGTTCTGCCAAAAGCCACCGCCGGGTGAGGACCTCATGGAAGAACTGAGCTGGTTGGATTTGACTGCGATACTCGACAGGAATCATGTGAACCGTGGGTTCAAAAACCTCACGCATCCAGTCAGTAGCCACAATCTCCAAGTCTTCCCCCTGCCGCCAAGTGGAAGTCCGATATACATCTAAATCATTAAGCAGACGTCGAGCTTGGTTCTCCTGTACGTCTAAGCCGGTAAGCCTGAGCAGTTTACGGGATGCATAGCCAGCATCCACCACTCTTGGACGGACAAGAACCTGCTTGCCATCCTCATCAGTCTTCATCTCCAGCTCATCAACGTAAAAGCCTAGATCGTTGAGATTATTCACACGCTGTTCAATCTTCCACATTTCGTCGGGACTGAATGACTCAGTGTCGGTGAGAGCCGACCACAGGGATTGGTAGCGGTCAGCCAACCTATTACCTACTGCTACCTCGTCCACATCAGAAGAGAGCAGATTGCCTGAATTCAGATCCATCAATTCACCAATAATATTGGTTCGCGCTAAGTCAATATCGTATTCACGCTGGCCATCAGTAAGCGTCGGATAAAGAGCACCGGTCTCAGCATCGACAAGGAAAGCCGCAAAAGAGTCAGCATCACGCAAAAAGAGCACGTTGGATAGGGAGACATCACCCCAGTAAAAGCCGCCGAGGTGTATGCGAACCAGCAGTACTGCTAGAGCGTCAATAAGCCTTTCAGCAGTATCTGGGCGCAGGTTGCGAGCAAAAAGAGCACGGTAAGGCAGAGAGAATTTGAGATGTTTGGTAACTAAAATGGCTTCCAATGGCTGCCCTTTGGCATCATGACGACCAGTAACCACTGCGATCGGCTGCACAGTTGGCAGGTTTAACTTTTGCAGCTTGCGTAAAAGTTCGTATTCACGCTCTGCCACCTGTTGCGTGATTTCTTTCATGGCATACACTTCATTGCCCACATGTACAAAACGAACCACGTGCCGCGAAATACCTCGAGGTAGGTTTGCCAAGAGGTCACGGGGCCAAGTTGCTAGCGGCTTTTCCCATGGCAGCGTGAACATTTTAGGATTTGAACTAGCAGCTGTAATCCTCAAAGCATCTGGGGTATGTCCATCGGAAGAGCTCGCTGGTGCATTAACTGAAGTAGCTTGTAGGGCCCGTGGATCTAAATCCGAAGAATGCCTTTGACCTAGCCGCTCTCCACCCGTTGAAAATACTGACGCATTCGCCTCGTTCATAGTCCCCAATCTAACCTGAACCCGCCTATATTGGACCACAGTTGTCTTCATACAAATGTGGCCCCGTGCGTCAAACACAGGGCCACAAAAACAGACAGTAAAACGCCTGCTATTCGCCCAATCTCATAGGCCCACAAGCCTACAATCTCAGACGATTGTTACTCATCAGTTCAAACGCAGTTCAGTTGATGGAGCAAAGAGATGCATCTTAGCTGGATCGATGTGGATTTTAACTACATCGCCCACCTTCGGTAGCTGACGAGGATTGACACGAATAGTTGTTAACTTATTCTGATCGGACATAACCGTTGCCTTCTGAGCAGGGCTATTGTCGGTTATGATATTGCCGTAAATGTATCCGTCAGATCCCAAATCTTCCACATTTGCCACCGCAAGGGAGAAGGCATCAGAATCACCCGCTCCAGCTAATGTGGCATCTTCAGGACGGAAGCCGACCACAATCTGGCCATTGTCCTCCGGAGTAAGCTTATCTACGGCTTCCCGAGGCAGACTTACGGTGTCCTCACCAATCTTGGCCTGACCATCAACGACTGGATGGATATTGATATTCATTGATGGTGAGCCAATGAAACCAGCCACAAAGACATTGTCTGGGTGATCATACAGCTCTGTTGGAGCTCCAACCTGTTGCAGAATACCCAGCTTGATGACGGCAATACGATCGCCCATAGTCAAAGCCTCGGTCTGATCGTGAGTCACATACAAGGTAGTAACACCGAGCTGACGCTGCAAGGCAGCAATCTGGGTACGAGTCTGGACACGGAGCTTAGCATCCAAATTCGAAAGAGGCTCATCCATCAGGAAGACCTTGGGTTGACGGACAATAGCGCGACCCATAGCTACACGCTGACGTTGACCGCCTGAGAGAGCCTTAGGCTTGCGGTCTAGGAATTCGGTAAGATCGAGAATCTCAGCTGCCTTCTCGACCCGCTTACGAATTTCATCTTTAGGAGTTCCAGCAATTTTCAGCGCAAAACCCATGTTATCTGCCACAGTCATGTGTGGGTAGAGGGCATAGTTCTGGAAAACCATTGCAATATCACGATCTTTGGGCTGCATAGTTGTGACATCTTTGCCACCAATTGAGATGCGTCCCTTATTGACCTCTTCGAGACCAGCCAGCATGCGTAAAGTCGTTGACTTACCGCACCCAGAGGGTCCGACGAGAACTAAAAATTCACCATCTTTTATATCCAAGCTGAGATCGTCTACCGAGGGGTCAGCATTTCCTGGGTAGATACGACTAACATGGTCGAATACTACTTCTGCCATTGAATTATCCTTTCATCGGCAGGTACGTGCCGAACGATCCGTAGTGAAGGAATTTCCACTGTAATACCGCCTCAAAACCTAGCCAACAATGGTGAGGTCAAGCGGTAATTGTTTATTTGTATGGTTAAGAGTAATTACTCACCCTTGAGCCATAAACTATTATACACCTTGCACTTACCGCTAACCCCAATCTTTTATAGAGAAGCCGATGCTTCCTTCTCGTCTTTCAGGACAATAACACCATTAGGATCAATCCGGGCATGCCCGTCATCCACCCCAGCTAGTGAGGCTACCAAAGGTTCTCCTGCAAGGTCTAATTCTATCTCATGGTCACAGCGATTAAAGAGGAACACAAATTTAGTGCCAGTTTCTTGCTGTTCCCGCTCGACACGCAGAATATCTCCATTACCACCAGCTTGTTCGAAGGTTAAGTCCATTTCCGTAAAGAGTTCAGGAAGACTCAAAACTAACCCCTCGCGTCCCAGCTTACAGGCAACGTACGCGGCCTTGCCTTCACCAAAAGTGTTCACCGTAATGGCAGGCAAACCATTGAGGCCAGTGTGCTTCGGAGCTTGGAAACTGGCTACGACTCGCGCACTTGCTGCCACAGATGTAATCACATCTGCCATATCATGCGCAACTGCACCGTTGTCGAGCTGTAAATAGTTCAGAGCCCCCTCATCGGAACCCATAGGTATGAACTCCTCAGAACGTATTCCCACCACATCACGGATCGACCCAGGATAACCGCCGAGCCAAACATGGTCTCGTTCGTCTGAAATACCAGTGTAATACGTAACAAACAGTTTCCCCCCGCCAGATACGTAGTCTCGTACCCGCTGAGAGTTGGCTTCGTCCAAAATATAAACAGCTGGCAGCACTGCTGCCTGATACGTGTCCCAGGCCGCAGAAATCGGCAATACGTCTGCCCTGATACCGAGGTCAGCTAACGCCCTGAACCAGTCCAAAGGTTCCGTCCAATGCCGCACATGCTGGGAAGGAGTAGCCGTATGCTCAGTAGCCCATTCGCTTTGATAATCCTGAACGATAGCAATCGGAGCTTTCGCAAGGGTGGTACCCACCAGTCCTTCTTCACTCAACAGACGCAAATCTTCGCCCAACTCGCATACGTCCCTGAACACTTGAGAATCCTTACCAGCATGAGGAAGCATAGCTGAGTGAAATTTCTCAGCACCCGCCTGGGATTGCCGCCATTGGAAGTAGCAAACAGCGTCAGCACCAAACGAAACGTGTGCCATTGAATCACGAACGAGTTGTCCGGGCTCTTTGCGGTAGTTGATAGGTCTCCAGTTAACCGCACTAGTAGAATGCTCCATCAGCCACCATGGTTCTTTACGAGAGATACCATCTACTAAAGCCGATGAGTATGCTAGCTCGTCCAAATGCTGCTCACCCGGCGAGAAGTAATGATCATTAGATACAAAATCAACCTCTCTCCCCCAATCGTCATAGTCCAAGGTCGAACCAAGTGATGAGACCATAAAGTTGGTAGTAATTGGCAAATCTGGCGTGATTTCTTGTATAAGATCTCGTTCAGCCATGTAAAAAGCTTTGAGTGCATCCGAGCTAAAACGCTTGTAATCCAAGAGCTTGCCGGGATTCATGAAGTTGAAGTCACCAATGTACCGAGGTGGCAAAATCTGGGTAAAATTGTCTAAATGCTGGGACCAAAAAGCTGTACCCCACGCTTCATTGACGGCATCTATTGTCTGATAACGCTGCTTACACCAATCCTGGAAGGCTCGCATAGCATCATCGGAGTAATCAAAACGGTTATGGCAACCATACTCATTGCCAATATGCCAACCAACAATCGTCGGATTATCCTTATAATGTTCAGCCAAGGCACGGCAGAGCTGCAATGCATAATCACGGTAGATTGGACTAGTTGGACGCCAATGCTGCCTAGCACCTGGCCAAATCACATCCCCTCGCTCATTACGCAAAAGCACCTCGGGATGTTCCTGGGTAAGCCACAGGGGCGGAGAGGCTGTAGCAGATGCCAGTAAAACCGCTATGCCTGCCTTACCCAACTTATCAATAACTCTGTCTAGCCAATCAAAATCATAGATTCCTTCTCGCGGTTGCAGCTTAGACCAAGAGAAAATAGCGACTGAAACAACATTGACTCCGGCCTCGCCCATGAGTTCAACATCTTCATCCCACACTTCTTCTGGCCACTGATCAGGGTTATAGTCACCCCCATACCAGATCCTACTTGGCTGTTCTTTCAAAGGCTGTGGCCAACGATGACTTCTGGAATCCACCATATATTGCTCTCCTTCACTCACAACTCTGTGTTCAGCAAGTAGTATCAGGAAGCTCCGACGAATGTAGGAATGTCAGTTGATGCGTAGATGTTCGCGCACTAGACCACAATAGGAGTTATGAGCAGAGTAGACGCGCTGAATTTGCAGGTTGGCGACGTAGTAGGCGGATATACGCTGGTAGCTCCTTTAGGAGGCGGAGCCATGGGGTCTGTCTGGCGTGCCCGTGACGACGGCGGCCAAGACTACGCCATAAAAGTACTCAGAGATTCTTTGACTTCAGAAGAAGATAATCATGATTCGCTAGACCCCCAAGAGCGAGCAGAACAAGTTTCAGCTCGCGAGCGCTTACGGCGAGAAGCTATGGCCCTGCAACGCATACATCACCCGGGTGTCTGCCAGATAGTAGATATGGAGTTAGATGACTCTTTAGCGTTTATTGTCACTGAACTGATAGATGGTCTGAATTTACATGACGATGTAGCAACTAATGGTCGGTATACAGGTGATGATTTAGAGCGGTTGGCAAACAAATTAGTAGCAGCTGTGCAAGCTGTGCACGCTGCCGGAATTGTTCACCGAGATATTAAACCAACTAACGTGATGATTTCAGCGGCTGGACCAGTACTTGTGGATTTTGGTATTGCCATGGGCGAAGGCGAAAGCCATGTGACACGCACCGGCCTAGTAATGGGTACACCAGGCTTTATTGCTCCCGAAGTCATTGATGGAGCAGAATCGGACGTGCACTCAGACTGGTGGAGCCTTGCTGCTGTTTTAGCGTATGCAGCTTGTGGCAGACCGGTATTTGGCTCTAAACCAATGATGGCTGTCTTAGAACGAGCCGCCTCAGGCAATGCTGATCTCAGCGGGCTTCCTCTTGCCACCAAAGAAGCCTTCCAAGCAGCCTTGAGTCCCCACCGGCAAGACCGACCTAGCCCGCAAGCCCTGCTTGACGCTATCAGTAGAGATGCTTTGGATTCCCCTACTTTCCATGAAAGCAGCGAGGAACCTACCAGTGAAGAATCTACAGAGGTGATGCTCCCTTTTGGCACAAACTCTTCCACTCCAAATGATATTGGCCAAACCCGCCAATTAGCAGAGGAGGACTACCTACGCAACCCTAGACTGGCTTGGAATCAACCACCAACCCAGCTGCTTCGACCATACAGTCGTAATGATCAGGAAAGCACTGCTACCTTGGTGGGCAACACTAGTGTCCTTCCTTTCAGTCCTTCCTACCAGGGTGGTGAAGGAGCTGCCTACCCCTCTGTTCCTGACGCGCTCATTCGGCGACGACTGTATCTGAAGCAAGCCAATTGGACGATTGTGTTGGTAGGTGTACTCATAGGCTGTCTGGCAGCCTTGGAACCATTCGCTGCACTCTTTCTTAGTGGATTGCTTCTATGGATGCTTTCTGCTTGTGGCCTGAGCGTCGGCACCCAGATCTCACGAGAACTGAAACGAGGCAGCGGACACAAGGCCACAGACATGGCCATACGCCTTGCAACCCTCCCCTGGCAGATACTAAAAAGCTTCCTAATGACACTTCCCCGGGTACTGCTGCTAGTGCTGGCTTATTACATAACCCTGGTTGTTGGCAGCTGGGCTTTTGGACAACCTCATATCACTGGATACCTTTCTTGGGCTGCACTAACCGTAAGACTGCCATTACCAGCGGGATCATCGTTATCGATAACTGGCTTGCTATCAGCCTTATGTGCTTGTATCGGTTGGATTGCGGTAGCTCGCACTGTCGGCAGAACTCATGTAACACCTGAAACTGCCGCTCCCAGCTGGCATGACTGGCTTCTGGCTGTGAGCTTAGGGGCTGGTGCCTTGGTTGGTAGACCTTCACAAGAAACAGGTACACAAGCAGTGCATACAAAACGTCAGCTTGTGCTTGTTCTCCTTTGGGCTTTCATACTCCTCATATTGATTATCTTTGTACTACGAGGACAGTCTTTAAACTGGGCTCCACTACCCTTCGATGAACCAGCCATTTAAATACTTATTGGCTTATACCTGTAGAGACAAATACATACAATATTCATACTTTTCAGATACACTAAAAGCTCAGCATTCCGAAAGGATTATGTAATGGCACAAAAAGGCTCTAACCACGGTACACGGAAGCATGTGGTGCGACCGAATGCAGGCGATAAGCGGTCACAGAAAGAAGCTCAAGAACGTGCTCTACAAGAGCAGCAAGCACGCGAAGGCAGACAGCAGACACTTATTGGTGTCATTGCAATTGTTGTTATTCTTGCACTGATAGGGGTAGGCGGTTTCTTCTACTGGAAGTCCCACCGACCTGACCCCAAGCAGTCTCCTGCAAGCATTGAGCAAGCCTATCAAGCCGTAGAAGCCGTGAAAGTAAAGCCACAAAAGGCAAATAGCAAGGGCGGTTTTAATATCTCTAAAGATGGGCTCAATAAACCAGTTGCCGGGGCTCCAACGGTAGAAATTTATATGGACTTCATGTGCCCAGGTTGTGCTTCACTGAATCAGACGCTAGACCCCACGCTCAACAAGATGCTTGACGCTGGTCAAGTCAACCTTGAAATTTATCCCATGAGCTTCATGGATCGCATGACGACCGACGAATACTCAGCTAGAGCAGGATCAGCAGGCATCTACATACTTGAGCATGATACCAAGCATTTCATGGCTTATATGTCTAATTTGTATGCCCCTAGCTTCCAGCCAGACGAAGCTCAATACAAGCCAGTTTCTGATGCTCGCATTAAAGAGCAGATGCTCAAGGCAGGAGTCAGTGAAGACGTCGCCAACCAGGCACTCAAGGGGCAATACAAAGAATGGCTGAACCAGATGAATAAATACACGCCTATGCGCGAAGAACTCTGGAATACATCTGGACAAAACAAGGGATCAATGACTACTCCGACCATCCGAATTAATAAGCATCTTTGGTCTACCACAGCACCTTCTCAGGTAGGAATGGATACCGTATCGGGATTCCTTGACTCAATAGGCTTATCAAAAACCCAAGTAGGACATGCCGGCAAGCTACCTTCAATCGGTGGCAACGATGCTCCTATTCCGCTGACAGCAAATTCTAACTGAAAATCTTGCTGAGTAGGCTGTCTTCATACTAAAGTTGTTCTTTCGTTCGATGAGGTTTGACCCATCAAACTTTATAAATGGAAATCTCGCAGTATTGAGTTTAATTTATAACTAAAGAATGTTTTATCCAAAGAGCCTCAACGACCTTCTCTCAAGAGGAGACTATTGAAGAGCATTTCTATCACATCTTGGCGAGTCGGCAAGAGAAAATAGTATGCTTGTGTATGTGAGTGAGAGCATAATATTGTATGCTCAATCATTCCGCCTCCTTAGCTCAGTTGGCCAGAGCAGCCGCCTTGTAAGCGGCAGGTCGTCAGTTCGAATCTGACAGGAGGCTCGACAGAACATTCGACTTCGCTCTCAGAGTCAATAAGAGTAAAGTCGATTCCACCAGCAAGAAGCTGAAGACGGTGCTGGTGCCCTGTGCAAGTGTAGACTTATCTTGAGTAAGGTTCTAGAGGTTTTTGACCTCTAGAGGACGGACGGAGTGCTTTCCCCAACCAACTCCATCCACAAGCAGGGGCGGGAACATCCCCTTCGATCCCGCCCCTGATTTCCTCTCTGGCGCTTTCTTAAAGTAATTGTGCATATTTTCAACTTGCTATGCCAAAATACGTTCAAATAGTCTCTAACTCAGTTACAGTCAATGGTGAGTATTACGAAGAAAGGTACCTGTAATGAGTAGACGGTGGACACCGCAGCAATTTATTTTGCGACGTCGCTTGCGCATCATAGCCTGCGCCATAATAGTCACACTCTCAATGATTCTCAGTTTTGTACTGACTGCGCGCAAATCAGTGGCTCTCACCGTCAACGGAGAAACTCGACAAGTAACAACATATGCCTTGAGCGTTGACGGTCTACTCAAGCAAGAAGGCATCGAACGAAAAACACACGACTTGGTCGAAACTTCCGCTTCAGATCGACTTGTCAACCATGGGACTGTGACCGTTCAATCTGCTTATCAAACAACCATCAATCTTGACGGTCAAGAAGTACCTTTCTGGACTACTGCTACATCTGTTGACCAACTTTTAGGATTCTTTGAAAGCAACCGTCGCAACGCCACCAAAGTGAAGGTTGACATAAAAAATGTATACAACCAGTTAACGGGAGGGCTGGCCATTAACGAGGCTGGGCCGGTAACAGTCATAGCAGATAACAAAACCTCAGAAGCACCAAACGGCAAACTCCCAGCAGCCTCCATCCTTGACTCTAAAGGCATAGTTCTAGGCAGAGAAGACAGGGTCTCAGTAGAGAAAAACGGATCTCAAACCATCCTACGAGTACAGCGAGTAACCCACGGACAAACTACTGAAGATATTGTCGTCCCTTTTACTAATAGGACTGTTGTAGATGACTCTCTAGAGCCTGGTCAAACTGTAATCCGTCAACAGGGAGTATCAGGACAACAAACACGGACGTATCAGACAACACTCGTTGATGGAGTAATCGAATCGTCGACCCTTATCGCGGAAAAAATAACCCGTCAACCCATAGACCAAGTTACTGCCATTGGTCCGGCTCGGCAAGAACCCAAACAGGAAAATACTTCGGGACCTGTTCCGCCTGCAAACGATACACCAGACAAAGAGAAAACCGACAGAAAAGAACAGGATAAACCAAAGCAGCCCGGCTCTCCTACCCCAGCGCCACCTGCACCTGCTCCGGCTCCAGCACCCGCTCCTGCACCTGCACCTGCACCAGCACCAGCGCCAGCACCTGCACCTGCACCGGCCCCAGCGCCACCTGCACCGGCCCCAGCGCCAGCACCTGCACCGACTCCAACACCCGCTCCGGCTCCGGCCCCAGCACCCGCACCGGCTCCAGCACCGAATGGCAGGCTATGGCATGCCTCACCAGCTCAAGCGCAAGCATACGCCGGAGCTGTCTGCGCCCAGAGAGGTTGGACCGGTAAACAGTTCGACGACCTTGTAAGCCTCTGGAACCGAGAATCCGGATGGCGGTGGTGGGCAGAAAATAGAAGCTCTGGTGCCTACGGTATTCCTCAAGCGCTACCCGCCAGCAAAATGGCAACATTCGGCAATAATTGGAGAGACGACGCAGCAGTGCAAATTGATTGGGGACTCTCCTACATCGCAGGCCGTTATGGCACCCCCAGTGCAGCATGGGCATTCTTCCTTAAAAAAGGGCATTACTAAACCTATGGCTGAGCATACATCTATGAATACTGTTCCAAAACAGCCAGCTCTTGCCGCTGCTGATAGTCCTGTACATGAAGAAAACGGACAGCTCCTGGGAGCCACCGACATCCGCTCGCTAGCAGAGCACGCGAACATCAAACCCACCAAAAAATTAGGGCAAAACTTCGTTATTGACCCTGGTACAGTGCGACGCATCGTGCGGATAGCCAACGTACACCCTGCGAGCCATGTTATAGAAGTAGGCCCCGGTTTGGGATCCTTAACATTGGGATTGCTAGAAGCAGGTGCCACGGTACACGCAGTAGAGATTGACCCTAATCTTGCTGCTCTTCTGCCACAGACGGTTGAGGCGCATATGCCTCAAGCCGCCAACCACTTGAAAGTAATAAACCAAGATGCTCTAACGTTCAAACCTCAAGATTGCCCAGAACTGACTGAGCAGACCTCGCTCACTCTTGTTTCTAATTTGCCCTACAATGTAGCAACTCCTATTATTTTGACGTTACTAGAGCGGTTTTCAAATTTGAGTTCCTTCGTCGTTATGGTCCAAAAAGAGGTGGCAGATCGACTGGTTGCTGGCCCTAGTAGCAAGACTTACGGTGTTCCTTCAGCCAAGCTTGCTTGGTACGGGCAGGCAAACTTAGCAGGGCGCATAGGACGCCATGTTTTTTGGCCTGCACCTAATGTGGATTCAGCTCTGGTTTCTTTTGAAAGACGGGCACCACTTCAAAGTGAGAGCGAGCGCCAAGAGACGTTCCATCTTATTGATGCAGCCTTTGCTCAACGGCGAAAGACCCTGCGTGCTGCCCTTCACGGTCTCGTAGAACCAGCCGATTTCCAGCAAGCAGCTATTGATCCTCAACGACGTGGGGAAACATTGAGTATCCAAGAATTCGTTCGTCTGTCCCATTACTCAGCGTCATCCTCGCAAGATAGAGTAGAGGCAGCTAGATTTAAAAGGGGTTGAACCATGACGTTTCCAGATGCTCCCGACGAGCGTCAAGCCCGCAGGCAGTTCGTCCGCCGTCGTCAAAAGATGGTTTTTACTATAGCAATTAGTGCTTTAGCGGTAATACTGGTCATTGCATTACTCGTCGTTTTTGGAACTTTGGGGCACCTCAATAAGCAGAGCACACAGACTAAACCTAACTACGGGGTCTCTGTGCCATGCGCTCCAGCTGACTCTACCGTGCTCAAGCACACCGAAGTTCGGGTACGAGTGCTTAATGGGACAAACAAAAACGGTTTAGGTGTAGCAGTAATGCAATCGCTGCGCAACCGCGGTTTCAACATGCAAGGTGCAGGAGACTTCCCCACCAAAACGGAATTAGCTCGTACAGAAATTCGTTTCGGCATCAATGGCATCTCCCAGGGTTATACCGTTGGAAGACAATTCAAGGATGCGGTCTTACGCATGGATGATCGTGCAGATGACCTTGTAGACGTAGTTATTGGTGCTACCTTTAACGACCTCGCTCAGGAGCATAAGGTCTCAGGTGTAGGTATGCCCATTACCTCAATTAAAGGTTGCGTGGCAGATCCTAAAACGATAACGAATCTGCCCAAACACGAATCCTAGAGATTTACACTTGCTGCTGGGCCCACCATGCCTTGAGCTCAGCACAAGCAGTTTCTTGGTCCACCGGACCTTCGTCTAAACGATAATCCAACATATGTTGGTAAGCTTTGCCCACCAGAGGACCAGGTTCGAGATCAAGAATTTCCATGATTTGCTGTCCATTTAAATCGGGACGTATGGCATCGAAATTCTCTTTTTCTTTCAGCTGTCTGACCCTGTCCTCTAACTCATCCATCGCCGCAGAAAAGTTGTGAGCCTTGAGCTTATTACGTGTAGTAGCGTCTGCTCGTGTGAGGCAATTGAGTCGTTCAAACAGAGGTCCGGTTTCCTTGGCGTACCGGCGTACAGCAGCATCGGACCAGCGCTCATCCACGTAACCATGGAATCGTAAGTGCATAGCGATCAAATCACACACATCGTCGGTTATATGTTTATCGAAATGTAATGCTTTGAGTCTTTTACGGGCTATTTTGGCGCCAACAAGATCATGATGGTGGAAACTGACCTTGCCTCCAGACTCAAAACGACGCGTGGAAGGCTTGCCAATATCGTGTAGAAGAGCAGCTAAGCGCAAGGTTAGGTCAGGAGCTGGTACAGGCCCATCAGGCCCTGTTTCTAGAGCTACAGCCCTGTCGAGAACCATAAGCGAGTGCTCATAGACGTCCTTGTGACGATGGTGCTCATCGATCTGCAACTGGAGGGCTGGAATTTCAGGAAGCACATATGCCGCCAAGCCTGAGTCAACCAATGCCTCCACACCCTGGTGGGGGTGTTCACTGGTCAAAAGTTTAATTAGTTCATCCCTTACACGCTCGGCAGAGACTATCGTGATGCGATCAGTCATCTGGCTTAAGGCTTCGGCGGTCGACAAAGCTATACGGAAGTCAAGTTGTGCAACAAATCTTACGGCTCGCATCATTCTTAAGGGATCGTCATCAAATGACTGGTGAGGATCAACCGGTGTTCGCAACATCTTCTTGGCTAAATCATTAGCTCCACCAAAGGGATCCACAAACTCCAAGTCCGGAACACGCAAAGCCATTGCATTAACTGTGAAATCGCGTCGAGAAAGATCCCCTTCTAAACTGCTCCCGTAGTTAACTTCAGGTTTACGCGAATTAGGCTGGTAGCTGTCAGAACGGTAAGTAGTGACCTCCACCTTGACTTCTGTGCCATCCGACCTGCGTCTGAGGGCACCAAGCGTACCGAACTTTCGACCCATATCCCAGAAACCCTGCCCCCATTTATGGAGAATAGGTTCAAATTCTTCAGGGCGAGCAGAAGTACAGAAATCTAGGTCATGTGAAGGACGGCGCAAGAGAAGATCACGTACTGGACCGCCCACAAGAGCCAGCTCAAAACCCTGTTCTGCGAATAGCTGCCCCAGCTCTATCGCTTCAGGCCAAACCTCAAAGTCCACAATTACCCTTTCCGCGTATACTTAAAATCACACTTATAAAAGCAGCGTGAGTTGTATGCATTTACCAGCTTACCGTTACCCCACCTGCACAATACGTTACGTAGAGTGGAATTATGACTACGCCTATCGATCTAGCGCGCATGCTATCGCGCCAAGCCAATGATCGGGGCAACCATGCCAATTTACAGGAGGGCCCTAACCGTCTGCTGTACACCCTTGGCGACGATGTCACTCCAAAGGTAGGTCAAGTATTTGAGCATTCGGTTGAAGAAAATAGCTCCGAACAGGTTGAGAGCGACGATGACAACCAGCTTGTTAGTGTGAGCATCCGCGAATCAGTAAATCACAGTCGGCCAGAACACCGCGTACCGACACCTGCTGTAATGGCACGCCGCAAGCAAGAAACGGGTTCGACAAGTTTCGCATCCTTAGATGCACAAGATTTACCAGTCGTGCGCGAATACTCTGCTGGAGGGTTAATTTTCGATAACGCTCATCGCGTTGCCATCATTGCTCGCCACTCACGCTCCGGACACCTTGAGTGGTGCTTACCAAAAGGGCATATTGAGAAGGGAGAAACACCAGAACAGACTGCTGTGCGAGAGGTACATGAAGAAACAGGAATTCTGGGCACAGTTGTCGATTCTATAGCTACGATTGACTATTGGTTCACTGGCACTAAGCAACGTATCCACAAGTTGGTTCACCACTATGTGCTACAGCAGGTAGGCGGTTGGCTAACAGTGGAAGGTGATCCTGACCACGAGGCGGAGGATGCAATTTGGGTAGATTTCGAAGACTTAACCGATGTACTTTCCTATCCAAATGAAAGGAAAATTGCATGGCTCTACGCTAGGAAAATAAAAAGAGCATGAACGGTAATCACGCGCATAACACTACCTGCCAGCAGCAGAACGGTCGTACCTATTCAGCAGAGGGGCTGCGACCTCAATCAGGTATATATCGTAGGCGGACAGTAGCTGCATTAATAACTGTATTAGTCTTCTTATGCAGCTTTGTCTTTGTTGCAGTCAAGCCACAGGCAGAACCAATCAGTCCCATCCCTGCTTATGCAGCTAACACCCGTAAAGGCAACAACGAGCACCCCAGAATTAGTTCTAGTGTAAAACTTTCTATTAGGTCAAGTACTGCTGTGGTTTCAAGTACCTCTGGCTATTCAGTTAAGGTCGCAGTTACCAATACGTCTAATAAGGCCAGCGGCACTGGCAAGTTAAGCGTAGACACCAACGCTCTATATTCCTTTAGCTCCAGAGTAGATATGCAGGATTGGGCAGAAGGAGACTCTCGCATCCCAACACCTAACCACCTGTCAACCACTGACGTAGCCAGCATTCAGCCAGGTCAAAGCATAGAAGTTACAGCTACCACTCCCGCTGAACACGACCAACTGAAAGCCATGAATACTTGGGGTCCCAAGCCTTTACTCCTGACATACACAAGCGACGAAACCGACCCTGCTGGTAAGCACGTTACAGAAGAAGCAACCACCTTCCTAACGCGCTCTCCAGACGGCTTAACCACTGCTCACACACCAGCTATGCCTGTCAGCATGGTATTGCCTCTAGCCTCCACAGATTGGGAAGTTAATCAGGACCGAGTAAAGGAACTCATGACCGGCCAAGGAGACAATAAACAAGCTCCTCCTGCGAACAATCCCGGAACCAACGGCAGTCAAGACCACGATCAGAAGAGTCCGATACAGCACACGCCGAGTGATCTATCTGAGCGTATTGTTCAGATCAGTCAAAGCGGAGTCAAAGCTGAAAGTCATCGACAGCAATTACTGGCCCACCATTCAAAACTCAATACGGTGGCAGATCCCTTGTATTCCAGCTACCTAGACAGTTCAGTGCGGGTCGATGCAGGCATGCAGCCAGGAGTATTCGATATAACCGCATACTCACCCCAGGATGCCGCTCATTACAGTTCAGCAGGCGTTGAAATGGAAGATTGGAGCGCCCAAACCGCTAGTCATGAGCTTAAGAGTGGTCTTCATACAGCCGATACCAGCAAGCCTATCTACGCCTGGCAAGGTAGTCAGCCTTGGTCTTTGGCAAACTTAACCGAAGCACGAAAACAGGGCTATACCACAGTTATAGCCCCACGTGGCCTTGACAGTGAGGCCGGCAGCCCAGCACACACAGGAAAATATACTGTTTCTACTGAAGCAGGTGAGATAACGCTACTGTCAGCACAACGAGAGCTCAGTACCCTAGCCCAGGGCAACCCTACATCAGCCAAGGCAGCAAGTGAACAGACTTCTGCCGGTCAGGTAGCTCGTTTTATGGCTCAAAGTGCCTTCTACCAAAGTGAACAGCCCTATGCCCAAAGAAACATTTTAATTTGTTTCGGGAGCAATCAAGACATCGCGACTGCCGGTACACTGATGACCGCAGTAGAAGGTGCCCCATGGTTGCGATTAGACGATCTACACACTGTTAGTAATGCAGAACCGTACTCTCAAGGGGAAGAAGCACGAGAACTCATAACGGGGGAACGAAAAAGCAACCCTTTCACCAAAGCTAAAACATCCGGTCTGAATGGGACACTGGATTCGCTGGCAGCTAGTCGCAACGATATCAAAAGATTCAGCACCGCTATGCTAGCCACACAACAACAAAACAGGTCATCTCCCTCCGCATCATCGGGTAAGTCAGATGCACAAGCCTTAGCAAGACAAGATGCAGCAGATACAGCTCGCCGATCCAACAACCCAAGCCAGTGGCTCGCCGATGTAACTCACGTTCACGACAGTCTAGCCCTGCACGCTTTGGCTTCTACCGATAAAGCAGGGAGCCTAGCCGACGACGCTCGCGCTCTTGTTGACCAACTTTTGAACGGCGTCCAAATTAAACCCAGCGAATCCATAACAGTGGTCAGCGAAACAGCAAAAATGCCTGTCACTGTCAGTAATACACACCCTTATCCCGTGGCTGTTCGAGTGAGTTCCAAGACTGACTCCATGGAAATAGTGACCACACGTACAACTGATGCGCTTATTCCTGCCAACTCGGAAGCGCAGGTAACGTTCACAATCCGCGTTGCCACCGCCGGACAAGCAGACGCGGAAATTTCATTGGTTGATCAAGACAATGTTTCCTTTGGTGAGACTCGAACCACACACATTACCTCTAACCTGCGCTTGAGCGACATGAGTGGACTCCTGATTATAGTGCTCGCTCTTTTATTCGGAGCTCTGGGAGTGTGGAGACAGATTAACCGCACGAAAGATCCTGACGAATGAGCACCGCGAGGCATGAGAGGGGAAGAACCCCAGTGAACGCCAGTTCAGGCCAAAAGGGAGGCTCACAGATGACTTCCCAAGGACAGGCAGAACGAGACACAGAGAATTCTGTAGGCCGCAATTCCATCATTATGGCTTCGGGCACTGCCGCTTCACGTGTAACCGGGCAGATTCGTACTATCCTTCTCGCTGCGGCTATAGGCACGACTGGAATAGCGGCAGATGCCTACCAAACGGGAGCCATGATTCCTCAAGTCATGTTCACTCTCATATCCGGTGGGATTTTCAACGCTGTTTTAGTTCCTCAAATCGTCCGGACTCTTAAAGAAGAAGACGCCGAAGACCGCCTCGACAAACTGATTACTGCCTCAATAGTACTGCTCCTAGGGCTTACCCTGGTTCTCATGCTGGGAACCTCTGTTCTCACCTCCATATACCTCAACTCAAAGTGGAATCCAGCCCAGCGAGCGCTAGCAAATGCTTTTACTCTCTGGTGCATGCCGCAAGTCTTTTTCTATGGTTTGTATACCGTACTTGGTCAAATTTTAGCGGCTAAAGGACGGTTTACGGCTTATGCCTGGTCATCTGTCGGCGCCAATATTATCTCTTGCGCCGGCTTCATTATGTTTATTGCTATGTTTGGCAATGCGCAACGCCAATCTATAGATTTTTGGACCACCGGCAAGATCGGCCTCACAGCTGGTGCATGGACGTTAGGTGTTGCTTTTCAAGCACTGATGTTGTTCATTCCGCTTATTCGTTCGGGATTTACCTACAAACCCAAGTGGGGTATACAAGGGATTGGTCTTCGGTCAATGGGACCAGTTGCTGCTTGGAGTTTGGGTGTGGTCATAGTCGATCAGCTAGCAAATATTGTTAATGCACGCATCACCAATGGAGCACCCCTCGAAGGTAATCCCTTTGACATAGCTGGCAACGGTTCTTACCAAAATGCTTATACCCTGTATATGCTGCCGTATTCGCTAATCGCTGTTTCTGTTTCGACTGCAATCTTCCCTCAACTATCTCAGGCAGTAGCAGAGGGACGAATCAACGACGCAAGAGATACTCTGAGCCGATCCCTACGTAATGTAGGCCTGATGATGTGCTTCTTTGGCATAGTTATGCTGGTGATTCCGGTACCTATCATTCGAGCACTCCTGCCCTCAGTTAATGTGCACGAATCAGTTCTTATCTCTGGTCCTCTACTCGGACTTACGGTAGGGTTAGCTGCAGTATCGGCATTCCTGCTTATTCAGCGTACCTTTTACGCTTTCGAAGACGGCAAGCAGCCTTTTATTTTCGCTGCTTTTTCCAATACCATACAGGTAGTTATGGTACTCATAGCTGTACGAGTGGCCCCTCCTCAGTATTGGACTGCTTTCGTTGGTTTATCGATGGCCTTAAGCAATATCGTGTCTTTCCCGGTGCTGGTGCACATGCTGAAGCAACGCTTTGATGGATTTTTGGACGGGAAACGAATTGGTCTCACCTATGCCAAAGCAGTAGTAGCTGCCGCAGTTTCTGGAGGACTAGCACTTCTCATTAAAAATCCAGTAACCCATCTTGTGGGAGCGCAAGTAACCAATCGAGATGGACATATGTCTTGGCTACAGGCAGTACTTATTTGTATCATTATCACGCTTGTTATCGCCGCAGTGTATTGCATGGTACTGTATGCTCTTCATACTCAAGAACTCATTGACTTCATTGCTGTTCTAGCTCAACGCCTTGGTCTTTCAATCCCAGACCATAGTCAAAAGGACCAAACGCAGGCTTCCCTCCCCAACATCTCAATTATTGCTGACGTCGAGGCACGGGAAGAAACTATTGCTCATCGAGCAGCCCGAGTAGTCCGCTCTTACACTGAGCCAGCTGCTAGCGATGAAATGGAAGGTGCCCTTGAACAGATTGAGAATTCCGCTATGGCCGATGCGGGTAGCATGAACCCCCGTATCTTTAATCAATCCGTTCGGATAGCACCTAAGAGCTTCCCTCACCAAACTCTGCAAAACCCCACGGGTATCCACCAAGGGACTGACAGTCCAACAAACGTCCCTGCTCAACCCCGAAATCCTGAGCCAACTCAGACACCACATGGTGCCCATACAAGCGTTCAAACAGATTCTCAAGCAGCACAGGCTCACGGTAGGCGGGTGCAAGGTTCACCTCAGAGTCCAGGTACTATACGGCCTAGAGTCTCCGACATCTTACTCAACCGATATCAGCTACGTACACTGCTCAAGCAGGAGCCCGGCCTGAGTGCTTGGGAGGTGGAAGATAAAGTTCTTGACCGTCGTAGCCAGTTATTCATTGTCACTGACAATCAATCAGTCAACTCCGTTAACACTGCCTCTGCAGACCTAGCTCTATCTTCGAGCCGCCGATTTACCCCTGTATACCAGCTTCACACCAGAGATCGGATCTCCCTCATCGTCTGTGATTTAGATGCAGGAAGCTCACTAGAAAACTACCTCAACACTCCTCCAATGCACAATCCTAGCTATGAAGCTATACGAACGATCATCGGCGAGAGTGCCCAAGCCTTGGGAGCTCTGTATAAGTTAGGACTTCATACACTGACGGTATCACCTAGCTTGATTCGTCTATCTCCTACTGGAATTACCATTGCTGATGCCCCTGTCCTGTCAATGATTGAACCTTGGCAAATTGGGGACACAAAGGACACAAGCGGTAGCGAAGGAATGGTAGTGCGTCAGCTTTCCGGAATGCTGTATGCTCTCCTAGTTGGGTCCATACCCGGTTCTACCCCCAACAGCTACCCAAGTCTTGAAGCCCTGCCAGAAGGAATCCCTAAAGAATTCCGTATTATTTGTATGAGAGGTTTAAGGTTACCGACAACAGATGGAGTCTCTCCTATCCCGCTGATTACCCTGGCAGAGTTGTCGGCTTTGCTTGGTCCTTGGACTCCTCCAGAAGAACTTACCGACCAAGATATGGTTTGGCCCAAGCCTGACCAGCAGGCCTCTATACAAGCTGTAACATTACAAGCAGTACCTCCTGAACATGTGCTCAGCATCCCAAGCTCAGTGCGGCCCAACGATGCTCTAGCTAAAAATACAACTGTTGAGCCAAAGTGGGGAACTAATCAACTGTTATTCCCTGAGAGCAGCGAAGTCGAAATGCTCAATCTCAGCAATTCAGACACAGATCTCTTCTCGATATTTGATCAACGTCGCGTACAAAATCAGCTGCCATCAGCCAACAGAATTTCACACCAAGAGCTAGCCTCTTGGCCCACTCAAGCTGTTGATGTCAGCTCTGTTCGCCAGCCCACTATACAAGCACACCCAAGCTCACCCAGTGTGGAGCAGTCACCCTCCCCTGATCAGGACAAGCCAGCGCCTACGCCTCCAGACTCTGTAAGGGAGTCCAACGATAACACCGAGCTCAATGTGCCAGTGGACGACCTCTTTACTCATGCAACAGAAACAGTGCCTGAATCTGAGACTCAAGTATTACCCCCCAGCTTCTCCCCTAGCCCTCAGTCACGCTTGGCATCCGGGATGTATTCAGAACGAAATCAGTCAGTTGAGGAAGAATTCGACGAAGATGATCTTGACGACAACGTTGCAGATGCCCAGCTCTTCGGACACTACACCACCCGTTCTATCGTCATCACTATAGCAGCTGGTTTAGTAGTCATTGGCCTCATCTGGGCATCGATTACCGTAGTTGGTCGCTTGCATGGTCACATCGATGCAGGTAATCCCTGGCCAAATATGTCAGCAGCGCCGCTTCAAGGTGACAACACCAACGAAAGTGCAGCTACCCCACCAATTAAGCATCAACCAAAGGAAGCTGGTGCTGTACCACCTCCCAAGCCCTTACCTGCCAACACGACTGCATACCCTACAGCAAGACAACTCTTTATGAACCACCCGGCAGGCTTGGATGGAGTAGGCTGGTATGTTCATTTAGATGCACCTCATGACGTTTCGCGTGTCGTGATTTCCATAAGGCAGCACAGCGGACAAGGTCAAATTTTTGCCAATGCTACTGGTTCCCAGCCCACCCCAGGAACAGCTGTCGCTCAATTCGCCTTTGACCCTTCGGGAACAACGGAAGTTCGTTTACAACACCCTATTCATACCCAAGATCTCGTTATTTGGGTGCCGACCAGTGCCCTACCGCAAGAAGGTACTCTTCACTTTAACAACGTAACTGTGTACTGACCGTAGAGAGTATGTAACAGCAAATCTGTGCAGTGATATGGTGAGCACTTTTTTAAAAAACCTACCTACACCACGCTCTTGGTAATATAGTGGCAATTAGGAAGGGTTTTAACAGGTTAAGTGCGAAAGGCGAATCAATGACAGACGACCCCAATATCGCCTCGAAGATTATTACAAACGACCCTTGGTTCGGAAGCTACGCACAACGTGCTGAAACCATGCGTGCCTCCGAGATCAGAGCTCTTTTTGCTGTGGCTAACCGACCCGAGGTCGTTTCACTAGCCGGAGGAATGCCATATTTAGGCCGTATGCCATTCGATCAGCTCAGTGAAGAAATCGGTCGCATGCTTAGGGATCAAGGCGAGAAAGCCTGGCAGTACGGCTCTGCGCAGGGAGACCCACACCTACGCGAGGACGTCTTACCCATCATGGCTATGGAAGGCATCACCAACGCCCAACCTGACGACGTTGTCATTGTCAACGGATCACAATCTGGCCTTGACCTTATCACACGGATCATGTGCAATCCAGGAGATGTTGTTTTAGCTGAAGCCCCTAATTATGTTGGCGCTCTCGGTGTTTTCCAGTCTTTCCAGGTTGATGTCGTTAATGTGCCCATGGATGCAGACGGACTTGTACCGGAACTGCTTGAGGAAACTATTAAAGCCCAACTTGCAGAAGGCAAGCATATTAAGATGCTTTATACTGTTCCTAACTTCCACAATCCTGCTGGGGTAACAATGAGCCGGGAACGCAGACCTAAAGTTCTTGAAATTGCAAAAAAATACCATATCCTCATCTTGGAGGATAACCCATACGGTCTACTCGGCTTTGATGGACAGACGTATCCTGCTCTGCGTTCCATGGATAGCGAGAATGTAGTTTATCTTTCCAGTTTCTCTAAGATTATTGCACCAGGCATGCGAGTGGCCTGGATGGTGGCACCACCAGGGATTCGCCAAAAACTAGTACTAGCCAATGAATCCTCTATCCTCTGCCCTTCCAACATGAGCCAGATGACTATTACCTGCTACCTCGATAACTTCGATTGGAAGGCACAGATAAGCGATTACCGAAATATGTACCGAGAACGGCGTGATGCTATGGACGGTGCCTTAAGAGAATACCTGCCATCGTGTTCATGGAATAAACCAGAAGGCGGTTTTTATATCTGGCTGCGCATTCCCGACGGACTGGATGCTAAAGCCATGCTCCCAAGAGCTATTACAGCTAAAGTAGCATATGTCTCCGGAACAGCGTTTTACAACGATGGAAACGGTAAAGATCATATGCGTCTTTCCTTCTGCTACCCTACACCTGAGCGCATTGTAGAAGGCGTCCGTCGTTTGGCTGGCGTCATAGACCGTGAGCTCGAAACCATCAATCTTTTCAACGATGCTGATGCAGAGCCTACTTCACTCTAAGGAGGACGGAACAGTGACACACAGTGACCAAGCAGATAAGAAAAACGAGATAGCACCTGAAACTGCTGCGGACTCTCCATCCGCTTCAATTGTCGTAATATGCGGAGGCTTAAGCCATGAACGTGACGTTTCCTTGAGTTCTGGACACCGGGTCCAAGGCTTCCTCAAAGAAGCGGGCTGGAAAGTTGAAACACACGACATGGATGCCAGCCTCTTAGACTTTCTCACTAACCCCTCCACTCGTCCAGACTTGGTATGGCCGCTCTTGCATGGGGCTAACGGAGAAGATGGGTCTATTCGAGACATTCTAGAGATGAGCAACTTACCCTATATCGGCTCACGAGCAAAAGCTTCTCGAACGGCATGGAACAAACCTGTCGCTAAAAATATCGTTCGCAAGGCAGGCATACAGACCCCTCATTCGGTGACACTCCCTGAATCAATTTTTCGAGAACTAGGTGCCCACCAAGTTGTCACATTACTCGTCAACTCACTTGGACTTCCTCTTTTTGTTAAACCCAGTTCTGGTGGATCAGCGCTAGGCTGCTCGATGGTTGAGGATATGGACCAACTACCACAAGCACTTATCAACTGTTTTGCATACGGACATGTTGCATTAATAGAACAAGCTGTAACTGGCATAGAAGTCTCTGTTTCAGTATTAGAAATAGATGGACAATTACAGACGTTGCCACCTCTGGAAATTTGGACTCCCGATGGAATCTACAACTACGAAGCACGGGTATCATCTGGACCCACTAAGTTTTATATACCAGCCAGACTCAGCACAGATCAACTGAAGGCTGTTCGTCAGGCTGCCCTTACAGCGCACACAGCTCTAGGGCTTCGGGATATTTCACGTACTGATTTTATTATCGATAGCAACGGTGTCCCGCAGTTCTTAGAATCTAACGTGGCACCAGGAATGACCGCTACTTCGCAGCTTCCCCAATCAGCCATTGCCGCAGGTTACAGTCTTTCAGAACTCTATAGCTCACTCGTTCAGTCAGTACTGTCCCAAGATCGCACAAACCACTAGCTAGTGTTCATTTGCCGTCGTTGACTTCATATTGTCTTCCTGTCGGCCTGCCCCAGCTTCCTCATCTATGGCGTCTGTTTTGCCATCTTGAGGAAGCCACAGCCGCCAAGAATGCCAGCTGTCATCGGTTTGTTTCTGTTCCTTGTTAGTCTCTTCCTGATATTTCCGCATCAGTTTTCCTGTTTTCCACAAGGTAACAGCCACCACTATAATTGTGCCTATATTGGTAACAGCGACGGCAGCTGCAATAATGATGGTTTTAGTATCCATGGTCATAACAGTACTAGCTCCCCACGGCCAAGCAACGTTTTGCCCAACGATGAGCAGTCAGAGCGGCCCGTTACAGTAGAACCATGAATGAACAAGTGCATGATGTCATAGTAATTGGCTCTGGCCCTGCAGGTTATACCGCAGCAATCTACCTAGCAAGAGCCGGCTATCAACCATTAGTAATAGCTGGGGCAATTACCCCTGGCGGACAGTTAGTTAACACTACCGAGGTGGAAAATTACCCAGGCTTTCCTGAAGGTATTATGGGACCTGATCTCATGGAAAACATGAGAGAGCAAGCTGAACACTTCGGAGCACAGGTAGAGTATGACGATGTCATAGAGGCGGATCTCACCAACAAGATTAAATCTGTTACAACAGACGGAGGAGAGCACTACAAGGCCCGTGCAGTTGTCATTACTACAGGATCTCAGTACAGGAAACTAGAAGTCCCTGGAGAACGCGAATATGGGGGTCGAGGTGTCTCATATTGTGCAACCTGTGATGGCTTCTTCTTTAAAGACAAGCAAATCGTCGTAGTAGGTGGTGGAGACTCCGCTATGGCTGATGCAGACTTCCTAACACGATATGCTTCTTCAGTCACTCTCGTACACCGGAGAGAAGGGTTTAGGGCCTCAAAAATCATGGTCGATAGAGCCAAAGCTAATAAAAAAATCAACTTTGTGCTCAACACTGTTGTAGACGAGATTAAGGGCGGGCCTCAAGGAGTTGAATCCGTAACTCTAAAAGATACCAATACTGGCGGAAAAACCTCCCTAGAAACAAGCGGAATATTTATCGCTATCGGTCATACTCCTGAAACAACCTTCCTTAATGGACAACTGCAACTAGATGAAGAAGGCTATATTGTAGTCGAGGGTGCTTCAACGAGAACTTCAGTGCCCGGTGTTTTCGCTGCGGGAGACGTGGTAGATAATGTTTACAGACAAGCCATTTCTGCGGCAGGTATGGGTTGTAGAGCAGCTCTAGACGCACAATCCTACCTTACAGACCAGGAAGTCAGCTAAACAGGTAACAGCTAAGATAG
Source organism: Bombiscardovia coagulans (assembly GCF_002259585.1). Lineage (GTDB taxonomy): Bacteria > Actinomycetota > Actinomycetes > Actinomycetales > Bifidobacteriaceae > Bombiscardovia > Bombiscardovia coagulans. The sequence goes on along the minus strand of NZ_MWWS01000005.1, from coordinate 40,643 downwards.
GGGCCAGGCAGCTAATTCCAGCTGCCTGGCCCCTATCTTATATCCAAAACCGGTTAAACCCAACCATCAGATTTGGAATCAAATGATCCCTGGGCCCCTCCTTGATTGAGCATAAGAGAAAGAATCCTATCCATATCTTCTGGTGAAGAATACGTTATCTCAATTCTTCCCTTCTTTTTATTACCTTTTATATCAACCTTTGTTTCAAAATGATTTTCCAGGTTACCCAGCACAGGCGAGCCAGCCCAGATACTTGGTTTTTGCTTACGCGGTTTTTTATTTTGTAGGTTTGTTTTCAGCGCGACTTTCTCTTCTGTCGAACGAACTGACAATCCTTCAGCTATTATTTGGTCAGCTAAATGTTCCATCTCTTCTGGTGAAGAAAGGGAAAGGAGAGCCCTTGCATGCCCTGCGGAAAGAACACCAGATTCTACTTTTTTCTGAACTGCTGTGGGTAATTTCAATAATCGAAGTGTATTCGCTATCTGAGGTCTTGATTTGGAAACGGACTTAGATAGATCTTCTTGAGTCATTCCAAATTCTTCCATCATTTGCTGGTATGCAGCCGCCTCTTCAAGTGGGTTTAACGCAACACGATGGAGGTTCTCCAGCAGAGCATCACGGAGCATATCGTTATCTGCTGTTGTTTTTACAATGGCTGGTATCTCTGTAAGACCTGCCATTTTTGTAGCCCGCCAGCGCCGCTCACCCATAATCAATTCATAATGAACTGCCTGTTTATCAGTTGCTTGGCTACTCTTCTTTAACTTCCTGACGACTATAGGCTGTAACAACCCAACTTCAGATATAGAGTGAGACAATTCGACCAGTTCATCTTCATCGAAAATGCGACGAGGCTGCTCTGAGTTCGCACAGATATCTTCTACAGACAGTTCTGCCATGTAGCCACCCTGCACGGGTTGTAATTCTGAGTTATGAGCCTGCTTATCTTTGGAAGACGAAGCAACTACCTCTCCCCCAACAGTACTTTCTGATTGACCCTGAGGTGATTCGCCTATTGCAATAGAACCTTGACCGCCGTGGGATGGTTGAGTCAATGTTTCATGTGAAACACTCTCATCTGTCCCACCAAAGAACAAATCACTCGGATGTTCCAAATCGCTCAACTTTGGTACAGACATTCTATTCGAACGAGTCTTTGCTCCCTTTGTTTCACGTGAAACGCCTCGGCTTCCCGAGTCACTTTTTTTTGTTGCATTGTTCTTACTGCTGCTTTTGGCTCTAGCTTCAGAGCTTGTGCCATTACTTGCTGTTTCAGAATTCGTCATGTTGGTCGATGTAGAGTTGTTCTTACCTTCTGCATCCCTTGAGACCGGTTCCTTCTTATTGACCGAATCTCCCTTGACCACTTCTTGAGCATTCTCGTCACCCGGGAGTTCAGGAAATAAAGCGCCAAGACCTTTACCTAACCTGGATCGTTTTGCCATTACTTATTCTCCCTATCGACGTGCCTCTTATCTATTGCTTTCAAAACTCGCTGAGATCGTTCTGCGATTTCCAGCGCAGCTTCGCTATAGGCTATTGAGCCAGCCCCACGAGAATCATATGAAATCACACTCTGAGCAAAGCTGGGTGCTTCAGAAATCTTCACAGATCTTGGTATGGTTGTTTTCAACACAATTTTGGGATAGTGTTGCTTGACTTCCTCGTATACCTCTTGGCTCAAAAGAGTTCTTTTATCGAACATGGTGATAACCATAGTCGAAACAATGAGATTATGATTGTAATTTTCTTGCACCAAACTAATGGTATGAAGTAACTGTTGCAATCCTTCCAAGGCATAATACTCTGCCTGCACAGGAATGAGCACCTCATTGACTGAACACATTGCATTTAACACTAGCAAGCCCAAACTAGGAGGACAATCTATAAACACATAATCATAGTGGACTTTACTGTTTTCCAAAAAGTACGAAAGCGCATTGTTGAGCAACTGGTTTCTGTCGGGAAGGTTTGCTAACTCTAATTCTGCTCCACTCAAATCTATTGACGCCGGTACTACATCTAAGGTTTTGAAATATTTGCAAGGTAGCTTAACCTCTTCTATTCCATACCTTCCTTCGATGACATCGTACGTAGTCCTCATATCTTGTTCACGCACTATGCCTAAAGCAGTTGTGGCATTACCCTGAGGGTCCATGTCGATAACTAGAACCTGCGCACCATACTCGGCTAGCGCACATGCGACGTTCACAGTTGTGGTGGTTTTCCCGACCCCACCCTTTTGATTAGCCACTGCTATCAGCCTCGTAGCAGATGGTTTAGGAAACGTTATATTTTGAAGGGCAGCATATCGACTTGATAAGTTAGCTATCTCTGCCCCAACTGATGTCATACCATCATTGCTGGAGAAGATACGGTTCAACACGTCTTCGGCTGATTCAATCTTTGGCTTCGGCGGCAAACTGCTTATCGAATCATCATCCGAACGCTTGGCCTTTTTTGTAGCCTTCGTCACGTAGCCCTCCTCACTCTGTTACATACCAGTCTCCTGTGAATACTGGACATGAATAATCATCATGCACACTTGTCCACACTTATCCACACCACTGTGGATAAGTGTGGACAAGTTGTCATACCATCGAAAACTCTCATTTAGAGAAGCTGGCAAAGCAGCTAACAAGGTCAAGGTTTTCAAGACCTGTTTCAACGCTTGCCTAAAAAATCTGATACCGAAGCCATATGTGGATAAGTTTGACAAGGGCACAGAATTGTGGATAAGTCGATAACTTTACTAGTGCGTTCAAAAATTGTTTCATGTGAAACAGCATCCAACATTTCTCACGAGCCTACACGAGTCTTCAACTTAAAGCTCTTCACACATCAAAAATCATTATTATCTCTTATCCCATTTATATTGCTAGAAACACTAATTGTTACTCGACATAAAATTACAGTTAACGTGCTATTTAAATTTTTGTTTTCTTTGCCTCTGCATGCAGTATATATAATCAAAGTCGGTGCATGGAAAACCATACTTATGATCACAAATCATGATTCATAGTATTAAACTCAAAATAGGTAATCGTAACTATCCTCATCATGATGCAGGTTTTGTTTCACTACACTCACTAGACACTATACGTTTCAATCGAATGTACATCGTAGTTTACTTTCGTCCCATCGAACATACGAAATAGAGTACGAGAGCGTAAAGATAGAGTATCCGAATGAGATATTCGTTCAAATACTGCCTCTAATACAAAAGAACGTGCTTTTGGATAAAGTAACACTCTTCCAACAGAAGCGAACGAACGTGTAGTCTTTTCTTTACTCAGCTAAGCTCATGAGCTTATGTAATACTGCCTGTTCATTCACATACCAAAATTGGCACATATACTTTTTTAAAGAAGTTTCACCTAGTAATGCGCGCACCTGATTATCGGTCTTACAGTAGATAAAAGCCAAACTATTGTATTGATAAGCTCATGACATCAGAACTGACATGCCTACGACATACTAATTTCCCTGAAATCTAGAAGGTTCTTTCATTTCTGCAACTCTCTTAAATTCAAAAGGAATACCATACCCTTAAGTTAAAGTTGCGGATTGTCACCAATAATATAAAAAAGCAAATATGTTTCACATGAAACAATTCTAAAATCAAGACTAGCAACATCTCTATAGCAGTGACGAACAAATTGCATCAAACCCTCATTAGCAAATTGTTTCACATGAAACATTCGTTGCCATAATCTTTGTTTGTACACTTTACAAGCACAAAAGAAGGGAACACTCCCTGGATTTACTGCTTTCCCCATATGAACTGTATGATTGCAATACAAACTTGATTACTTTCATGAAGATTACTATGTTGTCCTTCATTACCACGTATAAGCAATTCTTTATAGGATTTTGCCCTATCAACTACTATGTAATGTAGAGCTTTAGAAGACGCATTTGTGACATTTCCATCTGATTGCGAACCGTCTCCTATGTCTCCATATACATTAAGAATATCTACTTGGTGGTACGGATAGGATGATCGCAGCGGCAATATATTAGTGAACTCTGATGTTTGAGGTAAAGGAGAGCCATCTTTTTGGAACTTCATCTGATGCGGCTCATCATCCCATCCGATAATACCATTAAAGTTACCAGCTAGATCTACTTGTTTACGAAGTCTAGGCAAAGAACTGTCACCACTGTAATCCTTGAGATAGTTCATCAAAACCATATTGCCCATAGAATGAGCAACTACATTGTACTCATTAAATATATAATGCTTCCGTACAGCGAGAATGGCACTTTTAAACCAGCTTGCACAACGCTGGTAATCAGAATTGGTATTATCAAGAAAGCTGACTTCTATAAGAGGGTTCGTTGCATCTACAGGAATGTCGTTCAGTAAACGAGCTTCCCCATTCCCATCGACATCAACCCTCAATACCCATTTGGTAACACCTGCATCTATAGCAGCACTAACCATGCTTGTTTCTGACTTGTAGCTGCCATTCCAACCATGCAGAAAGAATGTAGGAACTTTTTCCTGAAGATACACCCTCCCCTGTGAGTGCTCTTGCTTCTGTTGCAAAACTGTATGTTTCGAAAACGAAGACAATAGGGTAATTATTGACAGTATCACAGTAAACGTCAGCACCAATTGTATTGCAACCCTGTGCTTAACATTCTTAGGTCTACCCATGAAACATTCCTTCCACCCAGCTTATCTTTAAGCAAGAATTGTAGATGGTTAAGAATCTGACCAATACCGAACCTTACATAGGAATGTAGTCATACTATGCCTTGACAGCTGCACAAAGCTCGTAGCATTACACCTTATCTACAAGTACGACTCTGGTATTTTCGAGGCCCTCTCCTACCGGAGCTAGCTCAACTCGAGGATTTCGACCACCCTGTTTTCTCAATTCTTTGAGAGCCTTATCAATTTCATCTTGCGCAGATCGGCCTTTCAGTGCTACCAGTTGACCTCCTGGTTGAACAAGCGGTAAAGTCCATGCTGCTAATTTGGTCAGCGGTGCTACAGCACGACAGGTAACCACACCGAATGCATTGTTATATGTTTCTTGAGACAATATCGAACCGGTTCGATGTTGTTCTGTTTCGATAGTCTTCTTCTTTTTGACACTGTTGCGCTTCACACCTTGCTTTGGGCTAGCTTTTTGTATGAGATCTTCTGCCCTGCTCCGAATGACTCTGACATTAGACAGAGCGGTTTCTAGAGTGGCTTCCTGCAACCATTCAACTCTACGTTCCATGGGTTCTATGAGTGTAAACTCTATATCCGGCAAACAAGCCGCCAGAACAAGTCCAGGAAAACCTCCACCTGAGCCAACATCCGCAACGCGGTTCGAACCGGCAGCAGCACAAGCTTGGTCTACAAATGGAGCTATCGCAGCAGAATTGAGAATATGCCGTTCCCAAATGATGTTCACATCTCTCGGCCCAATGATACCCCGCTTGAGACCCTCGCTAGACAACTTATGCTGAAAAATTTTCATCTGTTCAAAAGCTTGCCCTAGAATCTGTTCCAAGATAGGAGAATTGTCAAGCTGATCTACCGTATGTTCAACAGCTTCTGCCTGAGAAGAAGTATCGGTATCCCCCTCTTGGTCCATCACATTTCATCTTCCGTTAAGTATTCGTCTACTTCTACAAATGCATCTTCTTCGTCATCTGCAATAGCAGCTGGTTCAGCCTTAGCATAGATCGTGACATAACGATTTGGTTCTTCACCATGGGAACGCGACTTGAGACCCTCTTCACGAACCAAGTCGTGAACAATTTTTCTCTCAAACGAATTCATCGGATTGAGATCCACTGCCTTGCCTGTGGCCAAGGTCTCTTCAATAGCATCTAAAGTGGCCTTCCTCAGGTTGAGGCGCTTTTTGTGTAAGAAACCGTCGACATCAATGATGAGATGTGACCGCTCTCCGGTGCGCTGCTGGACAGCCAACCGTGTCAACCTCTGGAGGGCATCCACAACCTCACCGTCCTTGCCGATAAGGTGTTTAATGTCAGTATCATCGTCAGCAACAATTTGCACAGTTGGTCGATGATTACGAACACCCATCTCAATATCGCCCTCATAGTCGACTATATCGAGTAAATCTTCAAGGTAGTCAGCTGCAATATTGGCTTCTTCATTGAGCTGTTCCATACTCTTATTTTCTTCGAAGTCTTGCGACATTTCGACTACTCCTTACTCGTGTTAACTGGCTCATCTGCGCCGAATTCAATACACCCACTGCAACTATCATCCTTTGACCAGCTTCAGCCAGGGCAATGAACCAGCAAAAGAGTTCGTTTATTTTAGAGAATACTCAAAGGCGCACCCAAACTAGCACATGGAGTGACTGACTTGACTAGTTTTTGCGCTTTTTCCGCTTAGGTTGTTCTCGTTGGTGGGAAGTCTTCTTGCTCGTACGAGCAACTTCTTCCAGTGCTTTGAGCTTGGACAGTTCTTCTTCCTCGACAGAAGGGAGACCTTTACGAGCCCTACGGGCATTCTCACGCTTATGGTCGCGTTCAATTTTCTCTTCTGCAGCTGGAGAACCAGGTGTTGGCATATGGTAGACCTGAAACAGCGTCTGGCCCAGAGTCCATAAATTATTAGTCAGCCAGTAGATAAGCACAGCAAAGGGGAAAGCAATACCGGAGAAGATGTACATGACTGGGAAGATATATGCCATCATCTTCTGCATCGTGTACTGCTGCCCTTCCATAGATGCTCGTGGGGTATTCTTACGAATATTATGGAACTGAGAGTAGAACATGGCCAAGCACATCAGGGCAATAAAGACTACGATAACGATCTTCCCCGCTCCTTGTGCGGTGACCAGATTATCTGAAATTCGCAAACCGAAGTATGTTGTCTGCTCGAATTCGTATGCCACATCCTTGGTAAATGCACCCAAAGGTTCATGCGTTCCTCGGGCAATAAAAGGAACCGCAGAAAGCACATAAAACATTGTTGCAAAAACAGGGCTTTGAATTAATGCAGGCAAACATGAACTCGCAGGATTAGCATTGTTATCCTTGTAGAGTTTCATCGTTTCCCGGCTCATGGCCTCACGGCTAGCAGGATCCGTCTTTCCCTTATACTTATTCTGTATTTTTAACAGTTTGGGCTGTATGGCTTGCATCCGCTGCATCGACTTCATCTGTTTGACGAACAGTGGCAGAATGAGAAGACGCACAATAATAACTAGAAGGACAACAGAAAGCGCCCAAGCAACACCTGGACCCTCCTTAAAACCGATGAAGGTAAGTGCTTTGTGACACCAGACCATTACATACGTCATCAACCATTCGATCGGGCGAAGAATCTTGTAGAAGAATCCAAAGATACCCTGATCAAAGGTGAAGGTATTGTAGCTCTGAAACATCTTTAGATAGTCTCCTTATACGTTGCCTTCATGATTGCACTTCCTCACTCATATCTTTCATAGGCAAGGGGTGTAACCTAGGCTCTTCATGTGCTTTGGACCAACGGAAACGGTAACATAATGAAAATTGAGTAGGTACATCGTCGATACCCCCAGGACTCCAGGGTCTACAGCGGAGCAAGCGCAAAAGAGCTAAAGCAGTTCCTCTTACAGCTCCAAACCTCTCAACAGCGTTCACTGCATACTGGGAACACGAAGGATAATACCTGCAAGAAGGTGGTGAAAGAGGGGAAATATGACCCTGATACCAGCGTAAACAACGTATGCAAGCTCTAGACACTGTCGACTTACATTCACGTAAGGTGGGCGTCCCAGTTTGTGCTGCCCCACTCATACCGACCAGCCAGCGTTAGACTCGTGATGTACGTCTGTGAATAGTCGACAATCTTGTGTTTGAAGACGTGGAAGAGACTTATCCCTAGACTCTTTACTCTGTTCAGCCACTTTGTGAAACAACAAAGCTACTTGTTCCTCTAAGGAATTGAAAGAAGCCTGAGCTGCACTTGGCTTAGCACGCATAACAATGTCGCAAGAACTCGGCAAAGACGCCTCATAACGAGCTGCTAATACACGAAAACGCCTCTTGACGGTATTCCTTGTCACTGCATTCCCTACGGCCTTAGAAACCGCGAGCCCTATTCGGCGTCTCCCCATTACAGACTGACTGGCATGAGAACATAAACGTCGGTTGCGTTCAGCTTCTGCGCCAGTAAGCAGATGTAAGACAATATCCCGGCTGGAGACCCGCTTTCGTCGCCGTAAAACTGCGATGAATTCACTATGATTCTTCAGCCGTTCCAAGGTAAATTGCCTTGTTCGTCTACTCAGGCGGACAGGGACTTACGGCCCTTAGCACGACGACGGTTAATCAATGCACGACCAGAACGTGTACGCATACGGGCACGGAAGCCGTGCTTCATGTGACGACGGCGATTGTTGGGCTGGAAAGTCCTCTTCATATTCAACGCTCCTGTTAATACAGCCATGCACCAGCACGGCTCCTCATGAGTCCAAGCTATACTAAATTACAGGTTGAGGGCGACTTAAGCAAAATTTTTCCTACTCGTTTTGCCTTCTTCAACCTTCAGTTATATCGTAGGTGGGTTGGTAAAAGCCTTGATACGACAGATAAAAGCAAACACAACTTATCCACAAACCACATATCTGTTATTCACAATTAGCCTCCGACAACACGCGAGCCGGTGGATAAGTAATGATAAGCCGTATCATGTTAGACAGACGGTTTCATGGTACGAAGACAACTTGGGGAACTTATGCCCAAGTGCGTCGTTCGTCAATGCTCATACTGTCGGGAAGAAACAAACTGGAGTTAAGAGAGGAGCAGGTCATGGCTCAAGGTCAGCTAGACCCTGCACAAGAAGCATCCCAAATTTGGACTGCTGCCTCTCAAGTACTCAAATTCAGTGAGGTACTGACCCCACGTGACAAAGGTTGGCTATCAGGTATCACACCTGAGGCGGTATTTGGTAATACGATTGTACTTTCTGTCTCTTCGCGTGCTGCTCAGGAAGCAGTACAAAGCGACCTAAGTCAACCGCTTCTTGATGCGCTAAGACTGGTTTCCGGACAAGACATGATTCCGGCAATTAAAATAGTGCAAAATAAATCAGCTGAACAACAGCACGTTCAGGAAGAAAGCCCCTCTTTATCTAAGGCAGATGACGGTACACCTGCTAGCTCAGCGGCAGCATATACAGCGAGCCAACCTATACCAACAGATCCTGTTGATCAATTTGCGAAAGCTCAATCAAATGAGCGAACCGATCAGGCGTCACCTACTCAAACCACTGCCCCCAACCCAGAAGCTAGCCAAGCTCAAACAACAGCTGTAACAGGTGCGTATGTACCTCAATCGTTTGCAAATCAAAACTATAACAATCAACCTTTTGCGGAAGATCCTTATGCTGTTGCAAACAATCAAACTGGATCACAGCCAACACAACAGAGTTTTCCCACATCACCGTTCCCCATGGGGCAAAACCGTATTGAACGTGATCCTGAAACCCACCTCAATAAGAGTGCAACGTTCGATACGTTTGTCCCTGGTGATTCCAATCGTTTTGCTCGAACAGTTGCTTTGACAGTAGCCGAAGGTTCAGGCCGAGATTACAATCCTTTGTGTATTTATGGCAGTTCAGGCTTAGGTAAAACTCATTTACTTAATGCCATAGGCAACTATGCACTTGTTAAAGATCCCAACCTCAAAGTGCGCTATGTCACCAGTGAGGAATTTACCAACGAGTTCATCGAAGCTCTTCAAGATCCCAATCGTAGCCAAGGTCAGATTGCAGAATTTAACCGCCGCTACCGCCAGGTTGATGTATTGCTTATTGATGATATTCAATTTTTAGGTGGCAAAGAAGCAACACTTGATCAATTCTTCCATACTTTTAACGCCTTACATGATGCTAATAAACGCATCGTTATTGCCTCAGATGTAGCTCCAATGAATCTGAAAGGCTTTGAGCAACGTCTTATTTCACGTTTTGACTCTGGTTTGACTGTTGACGTTAAACCACCAGACATGGAAACTCGCGTAGCTATTCTTCGCATGATGGCTGCCATGAATAGAGTTAACATTCCTAATGATGTCTTTGACTTGATTGCTGAACGATTCACGGAAAATATCCGAGAGTTAGAAGGTGCACTCACCCGAGTTACAGCAGTGGCTTCTTTGAACAATCAGCCAGTTACTCGTACATTGGCAGAACATACGTTACAAGATTATTTTGCAACAGACGTCGAAGTTAAGCCCACAGACATCATCACTCAGGTGGCCAAATACTTCCATTTAACTTTTGATGATCTTGTTGGACGTACAAGAACGAAAAATATCGCTCTTGCTAGGCAAATTGCCATGTATCTAGCCCGTGAGATGACCTCCATGTCTCTAGTCGATATTGGTGAGGTCTTTGGTGGCAGAGATCATACAACTGTTATGCATGCATATACACGTATTTCCAATGAAATGCAGGAAAAACGTGAAATCTATAACTATGTCATGGAACTGACAATTCGTCTAAAAAATCCTCAATCAAATTAAATGACACGCCCAAGGATATAGTACTTATAATAGAAGTTATCCACAGACTTATTCACGTATGTGGGCAAACCCTGGGAATAACTGCTAAAAATCCGTGGATAAGCCGTGAATAAGTTGGTACTAATTTCCCCTTTTTTGTGGATATCTAAAATTCGAGTTATGCACAGTGGATAACTTATGAGAATATCCACAGTAATCCACATTTTCTCCCCTCATGATCATCCTCCATGAACCGCGACATAACAGTTTTCGTACCACTTATCCACACTATCCACCGTGCTTATTATTACGACTACTTAAGATACATATTTCTTTTCATTCTCATTATCAATTGTTCGTGACTTCATTCTCAGTAAGCTCTCTCTGGGACCGGTAGAATAAAAACAAGAAACCTTGATTCCAACAAGAAGGCTCATATGAAAGTAGAAATTAACTCAGCAGCTCTCTCTGATGCTGTCGCTTGGACAACCCGCATTATTCCATCTCGTCCTGCTACTCCACTTCTGGCAGGAATCCGTCTAGAAGCAAAAGATGGCACCTTAAATCTTTCTGCTTTCGATTATGAAACTTCTGCGCGCAATCACATCGAAGCAGGAGTTGATGAGGCAGGAGTAGTTCTTGTACAGGGTAAACTCCTTGCAGATATCACAAAATCCTTACCTTCTGAAAAAACATACCTCTCCACTGAAGGCTCTAAAATCACTATTACCTCAGGAAAATCAACTTTTACCATGCAGCTCATGCCTGACAATGAGTATCCTGCACTTCCTGAACTGCCATCAACCCTAGGTCAAGTCGATGCGCAAACGTTCAATCAAGCTATTTCCCAGGCTATTGTTGCTGTTTCCCGAGAAGAGAATAGACCAGTTTTGACTGGCATTAAAACTCAGATTATCGGTGAAAAAGTTATTATGACCTCAACAGATCGTTTCCGACTGTCACAGGCAAGTTTCACTTGGACTCCACAGCAGACAGAAACAGAATCTACTTTGTTGATTCGTGGTTCACTCCTACGCGATATTGCTCGATCCTTGGATGAGCACCAGAACGTCACCTTGGACTTTAACCCAGAAAATCCAGCCCTTGTTGGTATAGAAAATGCAGGGCGTGCATCTACCTGCCAGCTCATTGATGGTGAGTTCCCCGCAGTTGACCGACTTTTCTCAGATGAATACCCAATCCAGGCTGTACTTTCAAAACAAGATCTACTGGATGCCATTAAGCGTGTAGCACTAGTCGCTGACCACAATGCACCCATACGAATGGTCTTTAGTGGGAAAGAGGTCACGTTAAGTGCAGGCGCTGTAGACGAGGCACAAGCCAATGAAGTTCTTGAAGTTGACCTCGACGGTGAAGACATCACTGTTGCCTTCAACCCCTCTTACCTCATAGAGGGACTCTCCGCAATCAGCGAGCCCTTTGTGCGGATGAAGATGACTTCAGCAGTAAAAGCTATAGAATTCAATGGACAACAAGAAGCAGATTCTGATGAATCTATGAACTATCGCTACCTTTTGGTACCAATGCGTTTTAACGTCTGAACTGATAAATAACCATTCTGTTACAAGGGAAGTTAGAGAGTGTATATTTCACGCCTGGCTGTAGACCACTACCGTTCATGGGAATCACTGGTCGTTGATCTTCAACCAGGCATTAATGTTCTTTATGGACGAAATGGTTTGGGGAAAACTAATTTGGTGGAAGCGCTGGAAGTTTTATCAACGGGTTCCAGTCATCGTGTTTCTTCCTCTGCTCCCCTTGTTCAGCGAGGACAGCATAAGGCTACAGTAAGGGCAAATGTACAAGAAGATGAGCATACAACAACTTACGAATTGACTATTCCTTTACGAGGAGCTAACCGTGGGCGAATCAACAATGGCTCTTCCTTGTACATGAGAGATTTTGTAGGTCGTATTTCTTGTGTTTGTTTTTCTCCGGATGACCAGCATTTGGTTGCAGGAGATCCTAATGGACGCCGGAATTTTCTAGACCAAACAGCTTCTCAGCTCGATCCTTCATACTATCAACTGAAACAAGATGTGACCCATTTAGCTCAGCAACGTGGTGCCTTGTTGAAACAGCTTTCACACTCTCAAGAAGTCTTGGGTGGAGATTCATATACTGACAATAGTCAAGCTGCCCTGAGTACTTTGGAAGTCTGGACTGCACAGTTCATTCAACAGGGTATGAAACTTACCGAGCGCCGTTTGCAGCTCATTCGCTCCTTACAAGGACCAATTCAAGACATATATCAGCAACTGGCGGGGTCTGATCAGAGTGTACATATGACGTATCTACCATCATTTGCTGAGGTCATTGATGATGGTGTGAGTGCTCAGAGTGCTACTCGCATAAGCCAGCATTTTCAACGCATATATGCTGGTGAAGTAGCCCGTGGACAGAATTTAATTGGTCCCCAGCGAGATGATATGGCATTTGTGCTAAATGGAATGGAAGCCAAGGGTTATGCTTCAAATGGTGAAGAGTGGACTTTAGCCTTAGCTTTGCGGCTGGCGCAATTCCAACTGTTAGCACAGGAAAACAATCATCAACCCATCCTTATTTTGGATGATGTGTTTGCTCAGTTGGATGAACATAGGCGTAGGCAAATTCTCAATTTTGCTAACGACCAGAATCAGGTGATCATTACTGTCGCTGCTGCCACTGATCTGCCTCAGGTAGATGATGTTCATGTGATTGACGTAGCAGATATTGCAGATCAGCATAGGATTGCTATGGAAGAAGTTTCGCTATGAAACGACCTATAGATCAAGAGTTACACTTGGACCCGCGTAAACTACCAGCGCAGGTCTTCAATCGTATCGTTAGACGTCCTTTTACACGGAAAAATCAAAAAATTGAAGCTGAAAAGGCTTGGTATTCCTTTGGCAAACCTGGTAGAGATCCTTCAGGGCTTTCATCAGTTATAGACCGGCTGGCTGTCCAAGATGGGTGGACTCCCCATTTAAAAATCGCACAGTTGCAAGATCATTGGGATCAAATTGTAGGACCTGCTATTGCTCAGCACTCTAGGGTGTTGTCCTATGAGCAAGGAAGGCTCGTCATTCAGGCGCGTACTACTGTTTGGGCTACACAGTTGACATACTTAGTGCCTCAACTTAAAGGCAAAATTACAGACCGTATTCGCATGCCTGTGGATGAGATTGTAGTTACAGGGCCCAGGAATTATCAGTTTTCTCAGGGACCTTACACCCGTGCAAATAAAGGCAGGGCGGGAAGATATAACCGATCTTAAATGCAGATATTGCCTTCTGTACTGCTCGAGGTCTGATAAGGCTGGTAGAATATAGATAGACAGTTAAACGTGTGTATGGCCCTTTTACGGTCGTTTTAGAGCCAATGCTCCTAAATTTGACCTATAAAAGAGACTTGAAGGGTCTAGGAAGGAATCTCTGTGGCAGAGAGTAATACGGATTTGTCTCAAGAATCGCAGTATGGCAATCATCCTGGTGGGAAAGTAGGAGATACTGCTCCGATTGTGAAGGAAAATGAGCTACAAAATGCTCAGTTGGATGATTCCTTATCTCCTGAGCATTATGATGCAAGTGATTTGCGAGTCTTGGAGGGTCTCGAGGCTGTACGCATTAGGCCTGGTATGTATATCGGTTCTACTGGTCCTCGCGGATTACACCATTTAGTTTACGAGATTGTCGATAATTCAGTTGATGAGGCTTTGGCTGGTTATGCTGACCATATTGAAGTTACGATTCTTCCTGATAACGGCATACGTGTCGACGATAATGGCCGTGGTATTCCAGTTGATGAGGTGCCAGGAGAAGGTGTATCTGGTGTTGAAACAGTAATGACCAAGCTTCACGCCGGAGGTAAGTTCGGTGGTGGAGGTTACGCAGTTTCGGGTGGTCTTCACGGTGTAGGTATTTCTGTGGTGAATGCTCTTTCTAACCGGATAGAGGTTGAAGTGCGTCGCCAGGGCTACCATTGGCACCAAACATATGTGAATCAACGCCCCCAAGCTCCCCTGTCCAAAGATGAACCGTTACAAGCAGATGAGTCTACCGGTACTTCAGTGACTTTTTGGGCTGATCCCGATATTTTTGAAACAACAACCTATGATTTTGAAACGCTTCGTGCTCGTTTCCAGCAGATGGCTTTTCTAAACAAAGGTTTGCGCTTAACCTTGACCGATCAACGTCAGCCTGACTTGGCTGGTGATGAAGTCGCTGGTGAGGATGAGCCAGAAAAGCAAGTGCAAACCGTTTCATACCGTTATGAGAATGGCATTAGTGACTATGTAGATTACCTAGTGAAGAGTAAGAAAGCCACTCCGGTTGAAGACGATATCATCGATTTTGAAGCAGAAGATCTACAGTTAGGTATTTCTGCAGAAATTGCTATGCAATGGACTGGTGCTTATTCCGAATCAGTGCATACCTTCGCAAATACCATCTCCACTACTGAAGGTGGTGCGCATGAGGAAGGCTTCCGAGCTGCACTTACGATGATGGTTAATCGATACGCTCGTGAGAAGAATATCCTCAAAGAAAAGGATGAGAATCTTTCTGGTGACGATGTCCGTGAAGGATTGACAGCTGTAATTTCTGTCAAGATGACGAATCCGCAGTTTGAGGGGCAGACCAAGACTAAGCTAGGTAATCCAGAAGCCAAAACATTTGTTCAGCGCGTCATGACTGAACGTTTGGCTGACTGGTTTGATGCTCATCCCTCGGAGTCTAAAGCCATTGTCCAGAAGGCTTTAGATGCAGCACGGGCTAGAATTGCGGCTAAAAAGGCTCGTGAGTCTACGCGACGAAAGTCAATTTTTGAAACAGCTGGCATGCCAGATAAGCTTAAGGATTGCCAGTCCAATAATCCTGAAGAGTGTGAGCTCTTTATTGTCGAGGGTGATTCCGCAGGTGGCTCAGCTATTCAGGGGCGTAATCCTC
This sequence comes from Bombiscardovia coagulans, assembly GCF_002259585.1. Lineage (GTDB taxonomy): Bacteria > Actinomycetota > Actinomycetes > Actinomycetales > Bifidobacteriaceae > Bombiscardovia > Bombiscardovia coagulans. Next base: position 25,224 of record NZ_MWWS01000005.1, on the reverse strand, counting down.
TGACACAAGCTATTTTGCCTTTGAGAGGCAAGATTTTAAACACTGAGCGTGCTTCTCTCGATCGCATGATGAAGTCAGATACCATTGAATCTTTGATTACAGCTGTTGGTGCTGGCTATGGTGAGGACTTTGACCTCAACAAAGTTCGCTACCACAAGGTCATTATTATGGCTGATGCTGATGTAGATGGTGCTCATATTGCGACCTTGAACTTGACCCTCTTCTTCCGTTACATGAGGCCTATGATTACTGCTGGTTATATCTATGTGGCTATGCCTCCCCTGTACCGTTTGAAGTGGACTAAAGGTCCTCACGATTTTGTCTACACCGATGCTGAACGCGATCGAGTCCTTGCAGAAGGTAAGTCCAAGGGACGCCAGCTGCCAAAAGGCGAAGGAATTCAGCGCTACAAGGGTCTGGGAGAAATGAGTTATCAGGAACTTTGGGAGACCACTATGGATCCTGATCACCGAATTCTGAAGAAGGTTCATATCGAAGATGCTGCACAAGCTGATGAGACCTTTACCATGCTGATGGGAGACGAAGTAGAACCTAGAAGGCTCTTTATTCAGCGTAATGCTAAGGATGCGCGCTTCGTAGATGCCTGATCTATCGGCAGATTGCAGTAGTTCTCGACCGTATTATTTGACTTGTGATGTAAGGATTGACAGTGGCAGACGAACATAACAGTAATGACAATTCGGAAGGGTTAAACGATATTAACCTACCAGATGGCTCCCGTGAGCCCTTGAGTCCTCAAGAAATGGACAATACAGACTACGGTCTCCTTAAGGGTGAGCGTATTCAACCTATTGACCTACAGAAGGAAATGAAGGACTCTTATCTGTCTTACGCCATTTCCGTAATTGTAGAGCGCGCATTGCCTGACGTTCGTGATGGTATGAAACCTGTCCATCGTAGGGTTATTTATGCCATGTATGACGGTGGTTACCGACCAGATCGTGGCTATAACAAGTGTTCACGTGTAGTTGGCGATGTGATGGGTAAGTACCATCCACATGGTGATGCAGCTATTTATGACACCATTGTGCGTCTGGCTCAATCGTGGTCAATGAGATATCCATTGATTGATGGGCAGGGAAACTTTGGTTCCCCTGGTGACGATCCTGCGGCAGCTATGCGGTATACGGAGTGCCGTATGGCGCCACTTGCCATGGAAATGGTGCGAGATATCGACAAAGATACTGTCGATTTTATTCCCAACTATGATGGTAAAACACAAGAGCCAACTGTTTTACCTTCTCGCTTCCCTAATCTCTTGGTTAATGGTTCATCTGGCATTGCTGTGGGGATGGCTACGAATATTCCTCCCCACAATATGCATGAGATAGCGCAAGGTGTCCACTGGGCGCTTGACCACCCGGATGCTTCCAAGGAAGAGCTGCTGGATGCCCTCATCGGTATTATCAAAGGTCCTGACTTCCCTACTGGTGCCACCATTCTCGGGCACAAGGGTATAGAACAGGCCTACCGTACGGGCCGCGGTCTTATTACTATGCGTGCAGTAGTTAATACTGAAGAGATTAACGGTCGTATGTGCTTAGTGGTTACTGAGCTCCCCTATCAAGTTAATCCTGATCGCTTAGTTGTCTCTATCCGAGAAGCAGTGCGCGACGGTAAGATTCAAGGCATCGCCGATATGCGTGATGAAACTTCTGGACGTACTGGGCAGCGCCTAGTTCTGGTTCTTAAGCGTGACGCAGTGCCTAAAGTTGTGCTCAACAACCTCTACAAGCACTCTCAGCTTCAGCAGACCTTTGGTGCCAATATGTTGGCTTTGGTTGACGGTGTACCGCGCACTCTGAGCTTGGATGCTTTCATCCGTCATTGGGTGGATCACCAGCTAGATGTGATTGAACGTCGTACTCAGTATTTGAAGCGCGAAGCAGAAGAACGTGACCATATCTTACAAGGTTACCTCAAGGCCTTGGATATGATCGAAGAGGTTATAGCCCTCATTCGTAAATCAAAAGATGTCGAAACCGCTCGCACAGGTCTGATGAATCTATTAGGAGTAGATGAAATTCAGGCAGATGCTATTCTTGCTATGCAGCTACGTCGCTTGGCTGCTTTGGAACGGCAGAAGATACTAGACGAGCATGAAGAACTCATGCGCAAAATCAAGGATTACAACGCCATTTTGGGTGATCCGCTCAGACAGCGCGCTATTGTTGGCAGTGAGATGGATGAAATCGTCGAGAAATATGGAGACGAACGTCGTACTAAGATTCTGCCTTACTCAGGTGAGATGAATGTAGAGGACCTGATCGCCGACGAGAACGTGGTTGTTACAGTTACCCATTCAGGTTTTGTGAAGCGGACAAAAGCAGATGAGTACCGTGCACAGCATCGAGGTGGTAAGGGGATCAAGGGTACACGTCTACGAGAGGCAGATGTCGTTGACCACTTCTTCTTGACTTCTACCCATAATTGGTTACTGTTCTTCACCAATAAGGGTCGTGTATATCGGATCAAGGCCTACGAATTACCAGAAGGATCACGAGATTCTAAGGGACAACATGTAGCTAACTTGCTTCAGTTGAGTCCAGGTGAACAGATTGAACAGGTACTTTCTGTGCATTCTTACGATGATGCAGATTACTTGGTGCTTGCTACCCGTACCGGTAAGGTCAAGAAGACACGTCTACCCGAGTACGATTCTCCTCGTCAAGGTGGCTTGATCGCTGTTCGACTGATGCAATTGGAAGACGAGCAGGGTAACTTGCTCACCAAGCCCAGCGAAGATGGTGAGAGTGTAGAGCCAGTCTACGATGAACTTGTTGGCGCTGGCCTATGCAATAAAGAAGATGACATTATCCTTGTCTCCCGAAAGGGAATGAGTGTCAAGTTCCCCGCTGATGATGAAACGTTGCGACCTATGGGTAGGCAGACCGCTGGCGTACAGGGCATGAAGTTCCGCGAGGGAGATGAACTACTGAGCATGGATGTGGTTCCTGAAGATTCTGATGAGGATCTTTTGGTTGTCACTGATGAGGGCTTTGCCAAGCGTACGGCATTGTCTGAATACAGGCTTCAGGGGCGTAATGGATATGGTGTTAAAGCTATTGCTATGGTTGAAGGCCGCGGCTCTTTGGTAGGAGCTCTTGTGGTTCATGAGAGTGATCAGGTTATGGCAATTATGAAGTCAGGCAAGGTTATTCGTTCTGATGTCCGTGAAGTTAAACGTACCGGTCGTAACACTCAGGGTGTAACTTTGGCTAAGCCAGACAAGGGTGATGAAATTTTGTCTGTAGCACGTAACGCTGAACATGAGGAACCTAATGTTAATGGTGAGGCAGCGACTGATGATACCTCCCAAAAGCAAGAAGTTGTCAGTTCATCGGAACAGATTCAATAAGTGTCAGGTATGTGCAGTCAGGCGGTAGTGTGGAGAAGAGGGAATAGTGTTCTCACTACCGCCATGAAACTGGTAGTCTCACTAAACGTGAGGAGCACTTGAGCTTCACACACTGTGGGGTTGTCTTGGGTGAAAAATCAAGGAGCGCCGATGAGCGAAAAAGACAGCGAAAAAGCCAAGTCTGATAAAGCTGGACCGGGCACAGCAGCTACTACACGCACAACGAGTAGTAGCAGTCAGCCTGCACAGGTGAAACATCCGCCTCAGCAAGTTCCGAGTAAGGAAACAGAGAAGGTTGCTAAAAAGCCTGTACCTGCGAAGCCATCCGAAAAGAAGCAGGAATCTTCAAAAGAAGTAACTTCTTCCCCACAAAATGTTGGGAAAAAAAGTCCAGAGAAAGAGACTAAAGAGCTGAAGGCACCTGTAGGGCAAGAACGGAAATCTTCCCAAGTGAAGGCTCAGACGGAGAAGACACCGGTTCAGCAACGGAAAACAAGCAGTGAACCTAGGCGGGCAGTTTCATCATCATCTGAGACGATTCCGCGGGTTAGGGTTACGGGCCGTAGTCAAGAAGCTGCCAATCCTATATCTACAAGTAAGACTCCCCGACCGGTAACAAAGATCCGTACACGTGAACCTGCAAGCAACTTGGATGAGCAGATGGGGCTCAAACTGGAGACCAAGAATACGAAGAATAAGGTCCAGGTACCTCGTGCTCGACGTATGCAGCTCTCATTGACTTATGTGGAACCGTGGTCAGTTGCTAAGGTGAGTTTTCTTCTCGCCATTGCAGGTGCGGTTATTCAGGTGGTAGCTGCGTCCTTACTTTGGTTCCTGTTAAACGCCATAGGTTTGTTTGACAATATTACTCAGATGGTTTCTAAAACGGGCTTGGATGCTGGTGGTATAGATTTGAGTTCAGTTTTGAGCCTGGGCACAGTTATCAGTTCAGTTACAATTTTCTCTATCTTTGAGATTATTTTCGTTGTAGTGATGGCAACAATTGGTGCCTTCCTCTACAATGTTGTCGGATCCCTTGTGGGCGGTATTCACGTTACGTTGGGCGACGACTGACCACTCACACAAACTTATTACATCATGAATGCTCTCACATCCTTGTAGTCCATGGGTATGAGAGCATTGTTCTACTTCTTACCGTAAGCTAGGAAAATGTTCGAATACATTGGCAATTTTAGCTCTTCCTTCGCCATGTCAGTCGCTATGTGGCCCTTTGCTTCAGCATTATTGACCTTGCCTGTATTAGCACTGATTTACCATCGCTATCATCGTTTGAGACTGAGCTCTGCCCTGTCTTCCTACCTGGTAATTCTCTACCTGCTGTCATTAGTTTTCTTTACGTTGTGGCCCATGCCAGATGACCGTGCTAGTTTTTGTGCCACACACTACTTTCCTGCACAGCTACATCCTTTACAATTTTTAGAGGATTTGGCTACTGGTGGTAGAACTGCACTCTTCCAGATTGTGCTTAATATCATTTTCTTCATACCCTTAGGATTCATCATGGGACGCGTCTTCCGGTGGCGGTTCTATGCGGCAATTCCGATCGCTTTCCTAACCTCTCTCACTATTGAGACAGCTCAGCTTACTGGAGCTTTTGGTTTAGTGGGTTGTGCTTACCGGCATTTTGATGTAGACGACTTAGTGTGGAATACAAGTGGTGCTATAGTCGGCATCATTTGTGCTGCCATAATCAATTGGATTTCACCACCTAGACAGGCTGATGCCGATGAAGTAGTACTCAACCCTTCCTTCTTGCATAGAAGTGTTGCTATGGCAGTTGACTTGGTGTTAACATATGCGATTTCTTCTTCGCTCGGTTTCGCTCTAGTCGTTATTATTAATCGAATGGCATACCATCAAGCCAATGGAAATTATAGTATTCATGGCATATCAGTCAATCCTAGTTCCCTGCGCATTATGGTGGTGGCATTGAATGTCTTCTTCTTATTGGTATTCGAACTTGTCTTACCACTGATCCGCCATGGACAGACACTGGGTGGTTCGTTTACCCATATGAGTATAGAAACGCGAAGCCGGCATGGTTGGCTGAGGACTATCTTCTACTTCAGCCGCACAGTACTTGTGGTGTTTGTTTTCGGACCTTGGTCAGGAAATATACGACAGATAGCCAATGCACTTGCTGTTTTGCTGTTGGTCTTCTACTTGTTCAAACGGCAGATGCCTTACGATTGTATTCCTTCTTCCCGTATTTACGACTCCCCGGGAAATAATAGTTCACAGATGTACTCTGGACAGGCAGCTGACGAGGTCATTCCAGTAGCGATACCACCAGCAACTTCCCGACCGCAGCGGTCAACCTCATCTACTCAAATTTGGTGAGTATTTGCTGGCAGTACATTGCTCTGTGTTGATTTACGTCGAAAATTGAAGTTAGTTTCAGATACAACAATAGCTGAGAAAATCACTGCAAAACCAGCTATATGGGCAATAGTTAGTTTTTCACCTAAGACAAGAACAGAAATAAGCATGCCAAAGAGACTTTCAGTACAGAGAATAAGCGAACCTTGGGATGCCGGTACTTGCGAGAAGGCAATATTCTGTAAATTCTGAGCTATCAGTGTAGAGACAACAATAAGATATGCCAAGGATCCTATAACTTGCGGCTGGAAAGCGCTGACTCCAGGAGCAGGTTCAGTAAAGACGGCCCCGATGAGGAAGAGTATCCCAGCAATAAGAAGCTCATAATAGGTCAGAACAGTGGCATCGAATTTTTTGGCCAACCCACCAGCCAGAACAATGTTTGCTCCATAGAAGGCAGCTCCTACCAGAGTGAGTAAATCGCCAGAGCTGAGAGACAGGTGGGCTGAGTCATTTGGGCTCAGTGATATTAGTCCAACACCGACTATGCATAGGAGTGCTGCGATAAAGTTGCGAAGAGAAGGGCGTCTGTGGGCCACTGCCCATACTAGGAAGGGTACAAGGACGCAATACGTGGCAGTTAAGAAGGAGTTACGCCCTGGTCCTATGGTGCGTAAACCCTGCATCTGGAACATGAACGCACCCCAGTAAGTCACTCCAAGTAAAAGACCAGGTATGAGCAAGTTTAAAGGGTGGCTACGTTTGAACTTACCCCACATAAGTGGTGTCAGGATAGATACAGAGATAAGCAGTCGAATACCCATAATCCACTGAACGCTCATCTGCCGTAAGGCTACTTTTTCAAAGGTATACCCAGCTCCCCAAGCAGCTGCTGCTATCACTAACATAATGCGGGCCAGCCAAGGAGCTGGTCTTGTAATTGAAGAGGTGAGGGAAGTCATTTCTCTCAGCTTACTAGAAACCCACGAACGGGTCGTGTTCCCATGATTGTGCTGATAGATATGACTAGCTGTTTGTGGTATGTATGTGGGATAATAAAAAGACGTACAGTGCTTTGTAGTAAGTTCATCTGGCTACGAGCTAATAAAAAGATAAAACGTTAAAACAGGGTTAGAGGGGGATATAGATTCAATGCGCACAATTCGGGTTGCGGTCGTAGACGATGACCCCGTGAGCAGTCAGCGCATCACTGGTTACCTAGAGCGATATTCACACGAACAAGGTGAGAACTTCGAGTCGATGGTTTATACCAGTGGACAGGATTTCATTGACAGGTATTCACCTATGTATGACATCCTTTTGCTTGATATCCAAATGAAACCCGTAGATGGTATAGAAGTAGCACGTCAAGTAAGGCGCAAAGATCAGTCAGTGGTGATTGTTTTTATTACTTCTGCCCCACAATATGCCATCAGCGGTTATGAAGTAGGTGCACTTTCGTATCTTCTTAAGCCACTCCCCTGGTTCGCTTTTAGCCAAGAATTAAAGCGCAGTATCGCTCAGGTAAGAGGTCGCGTTGAAAAATCTATTATTGTTGGCGAAGCAGGAAAGTCTGCTCGTGTTGTGCTGAAAGACATTGTGTATGTGGAATCAGTGAGGCATACCAGTGTCATGCATACCCTTTCTGATGTTTTTACGCTGAACACTTCTTTGAAAGATATTCAAGGTCGGCTCGATGATCAGGGCTTTTTCCGTTCGAACTCTTGCTATTTAGTTAATATGGCTCATGTAGTAGGTGTTGAAGATCAAGAATCGATTATGTCTACTGGTGAGCGTCTACGGATAAGTAGGCCACGTAAGAAAGCTTTTCTTCAGGCGCTTGCTAGCTATATAGGCGGACAGAAATGAGTACCCAAATTCTGAATGCTTTACCAGATATTCCACGGCTTTATACCGCCATTAGTGAGTGGGGTGCCTGTGTTGTTTATCTTTTTGCCATTCGTCGTAGAGTTCCACTCGTACGGACAGGGGTATGCCTGCTTCTTGGATTAATTACCTTGATTGGTGTGCAATACTGGGCAGGCACACTTCCCTTGGCTTTTTGGATTTTTAGTATGTGCTTAGCTGTAGCTGTCATGTACGCATTGATAGTGCTCGCTTCGGGAGTTAGTATCTTAAGTAGCTTGTACCTCGTGGTTCGAGCATTCGTTTTGGCTGAACTTGTTGCCTCTCTTCACTGGCAGTTGGATTCTTTCTTACGACCTAAGAATGGTTCTACTTTCGCTCCTGCATCTATAGGTCTGCTGATGTTGATTTATGGGGCTAGCGGCTGCATAGCATGGCTTGCTGAGCGCAGGAATTTCGCTGACGTTCATTTGCCTCCTCCTCAACGCTCGGTATTCATTTCCCTAGTAATTGCTGTAGTTACTTTTGCTATGTCAAATTTAAGTTTTGTATCAACGAATACACCGTTCTCAGGTCGTTTAGGCGTTGAGGTTTTCTATATCCGGACGCTAGTTGATTTGTGTGGGTTTGCAGTGTTGTTTGCCCAGCAGGAGCAGTTACGTCAAAACCAGGCGAATGCAGAGTTAGCATCTATTGATGCACGCCTAGACAGCCAGCATCGGGAATACCTACGATCTAAAGAAAACTTGGATGCTATGGCCCGGATTTCTCATGATTTAAAACACCAAATTACAGCTTTACGTATGCAAGTCGATCCCGAACTGAAGTCACAGGATTTTGAACAGCTTGAGCAGTCTTTACAGCGGTATGGTTCTCAACAGCACACGGGCAATCCGGTTTTGGATGTGGTTCTTTCTACTAAAGAACGAATATGTGTTCAGGAGGGAATTACTATCAGTGTAGTTGCTGATGGTGGGCTTTTAGACGGTATGAGTCCTATGGATGTTTCTACTCTTTTTGGTAATGCCTTAGATAACGCTATTGAAGCCTTGAAACAGGTAGAAAGCAAAGAGAAACGTCTGGCCCGGTTAGCCTTATATGCCAGTGGTCAATTTACCCTTATTCGTTTGGAAAATTATTATATGAACTCCTTGGATTGGCGTTCTGACGGGGAACTCAAAACTACTAAGCGGGATGAGGGCTTACATGGTTACGGGGTTAAGTCTATCCGGCATATTGCTCATAAGTATGGTGGAGAAGTCTCGATTAGTGCACAAGATCACTGGTTCAGCCTCTGCGTTTTGCTTCCCATGAAAGAGGGCACACTGAGTTTGGTCAATTGTGAATAAAGGAGTCAGGGCAAGCTTGTTTTCCTAGTTAAAACCTACTGCTGCCCCTGCAAGGATATAACCGATACGTACTGCCAGCCTGCCTGGTCGCCCTGGTATGTTGATGAGCTTACCTAAAAGTGTGTGTTTCAGGTCACTGGCTATTTGTGGATGACTGCTTTCTATGCTGTCCCAGAGTTGTTCTTTTGCTTTATAATTTTCAGGTTTATTAGACAAAATGAGGAAAACTGAAGTTACTGTGCAGTTGATTGACAAATAGTGAACCATATATTGGTAGAGGCCATCTGGCACGCTAGCTCGAGCGGGGGTGGCATCTACCATCAGATGAGTTACGCGCAAGAGTTGATCAACTCTAGAAATCATGGCTGATGTTTCTACTGACTGCCCTGTGCGACCTGTGTAGTAGCGGTATAAGTTCAAATCCAAGTAAGTGAGTGTGCGCACGTAGGGTAAAGGCTGATAAGAATATAGAAAGTCTACATAAAAGGTGTGCTCTGGTAAATGCGTAGCAGCTCTGTGAAGTACATCAGTTCGAAAGATAAGCGCATGCATAATCATGTATTGGGTGATGCCAAAAGGCTTGAGCTGATTCCACCTTAACTGCTGGTTTGGGGTCATTACGCTACGGAAGTTAACTACGTGCTTGTGGGAGCGACCCTCTTTTTCGTATACATAATTAGTGACAACCATATCGACAGGTGAGGGGGACTGAGCTTGCTGTCGTAAAATTGGCAATAGTTGAGACAAGGCTGTCGAATCTACCCAGTCATCGGCGTCAACAACTTTGACGTATAAACCACGAGCCTGTTTCAAACCAGTATTAACTGCGCCGCCGTGCCCCTTATTGTGCTGATGAATGACACGTACTAGATCTGGTTGTTCTTGTGCCCAGCGGTTTGCTATGTATGCAGTGTCATCTTCTGAGCCGTCGTCAACCACAATAACTTCTATGTCTGTGGAACGAGAGGAAAGCAAGGAGCTTAAACAACGGTTTAAATAGGTGGCTATGTTGTATGCGGGAACAATGAAGGAAAGTATAGTTTCTGAAGATTTACCCATTGACGCAGATAAGACCGTGCTTGTGTCTCTACATGCTTTCTGAGTCATAAGGCCCTCTCTCGCTGGTGTGGATGTAGCAAAGCAACTACCGGACTACAGCAGTATACGCTTGTAATCCGGTAGCACCCAGCTAGGTAATAGAAAGAAGTCTGTGTTACTTTGCTACAGACTTGCTCTGATCTGCTTTTTCGTCAGGCACTTGTTTAAAGATTACCTTGAAGATGGGGTAGAAGACCCAGAAGGAAATGAGAGCGTTAACCATCATAGTTACAAAATCAGCAATTGTTGTACCTGTTGCGCCCCAATTCAGGGTGTTCTGGAAGAAGTTATATACAGGATCCTTATACCAGCCTTGCAAACCTGCTGCAAGGACGGTAATGACAATATACGCAACTACGTACCAGAAAGCCGCAACCCAAGCTGAGGAGTTAGACTTGAAGGTCACATTGCGTTGGAGGAAGAAGTTAATAACTTGAGCAATGAGTAGGGTGATTTCAACTGCTAGGAAGTAGGCTAGACCACCGCCACCGCCCTGATTCATGTTGCCCGCTGCATAGTCAAACAAATAATATGGTTTGCCCCCAGTTGTTCCCATCATCCAGAACTGGAAAGAGATACCTACTAAGGAAGTGCCATTGAAGACAGCCTTCAATACAGGCATGAGGATCAATTGCAAGATAGTCACGCCGTTGGAAAGGACAGTAAAGACAATGAACTGTGCAAGTTCAGGGTGACGAATAGTAAACCGCTGCCACCAGCGTACAACCGCATATCGAGAGTTGACGGTTTTGGCCTCGTTTGCTGTGGTGCTTGTTTCTTTGCTCTGTTTACTCATGATTGAGTTCCTTTCTGGTGCGGCGGTTTGCTGAAGCATTGCGGAAGAAACCAGTGATAAAGCCACCAATACCCTTCCATGCATGGCCATTAGGTATGCGGACAATAGCATCTACCATTTGTGAGCTGATCATGCCATTGGTCATCTTTGCCATGGCCCTAGGGGGCATGTTGAGCACAAAGAGTGTGTTGAGATCAGGGCTGCCAGTTTTGGCTTCCTGCTTGGCCTCGTGTTTGGTTAAGAAGGAAGCCACAAAACGAGCCAAACCAGATTTGGAGTCTTTCCAAGAGGAAATTGGGTCGTTATCACCAAAGACACTGATGGTTCCCTGTCGAACTACTGGATGTCCAAATAGGGCTGCCAGCTCATCTTCAGTTACTGCTTTGACTTGCGCAGTTAGATAATGTCCTAATGCAGGGTCAGCAGGTTTTGCTTCTATGCTGCCTTTAAGATCGAGCGGTGACTGCAACTCTATGGTTCTTGCATCTGAGCCCACCATGATGGTCCACTGACCAGATTCTGTTTGCCAGGAATTGCTGTTGGTGTCCCAGTGACGGAAGGTATACTGGTCGAACGTAATACGGACCTCTTGAGACTCATGGGCCTTCAATTGGATTTTCTTAAATCCTTTAAGCTCACGTGTAGGGCGCAATACCCCGCCTTTAGGAGCACTCACGTATAGCTGGGCTACTGTAGCTCCATCAACATTAGAATCATTAGTAACGGTGAAAGATGCGCAATGTTCATCAACCGACAGCTTTGAATAGGTGAAGTGAGAGTACGATAGGCCAAAGCCAAAGGGGAAACGTTCGGGCACATTGGCTGATATGTAATACCTGTATCCCACGAACGGACCTTCTTTGTAGACCGCATCGCGTTCTGTTTCTGGATACCAGTTTGACGATGGGCAGTCTTCATAGGCGATAGGCCAAGTTTCAGCCAGATGGCCAGAGGGGTTGGTCTTGCCTGTCAGCAGGGCCAAGCTGGCAGAGGCTGAGGCCTGTCCTGCCAAGCCAATGTATAGCAAGGCTTCGCAGTTTTCTATCCAATCTGTGCTGACAGGGGAGCCAGCCACTAAGATAATCACAATTGGTTTCCCTGTGGCCTTCAGTGCTGTTAACAAATCGATTTGCGCCTGAGGAAGGTTCATTTGAGAACGGTCCAAACCTTCAGATTCGCTGCTTTCATCTAAACCGAGGCAGGCAACGATGACTTCTGCGTTGTCTGCGGCTCGTACGGCTTCATCAATAAGTGACTGATCCTGTTCGCCGTTGCGTTTATATCCTTGAGCGTAAGCAACGACATCTAACTCGTTGCTTTGTCCTGATTGTAGAAGCTCAAGAAGGCTCTCATCTTTGGCGGCATTTACTTTGGATGATCCGGAGCCTTGGAATCGCGGAGTGTCAGCCATATCGCCTACGAGAGCAATTTTCGTACCTGGAGCCAGAGGAAGGCAGGTATTTTCATTCCGTAAGAGAACAGCAGATTCTTCAGCAATATGACGAGCTACAGCATGGTGCTTACGTATTTGTTCTTCACTGAGCAACCCCTCACGATCCATGTTAGGGTCGTAGGTGAGGCTGGCCAACTGTGCCACTTCCGCAGCTCTCGCATTCAGATCGTCCTCAGATAGTTCACCAGTACGGACGGCTGCCACTATCTGACGCATAGAGTCAAATCCTGCTTCTGGCATCTCTAGCGAAGAACCATTAGCTGCTGCAGCTACAGCACTGTTGGATCCGCCCCAATCTGAGACCACTAGGCCGTTAAAGCCCCATTCTTCGCGCAGAATATCTTTCAACAGATGCTTGTTTTCATTGGCGTAGGTCCCATTGACCATATTGTAAGAGGTCATGAGAGCCCATGGGTGGGCTTGGCGTATGGCGATTTCGAAAGCAGTTAGGTAGAGTTCGCGCATGGTTCGCTCGTCAACGATGGAGTTGGAGGCCTGCCTGCGGAGCTCTTGGCTGTTGAGAGCAAAGTGCTTGGGGGTAGCTGCTACACCTTGAGATTGGATGCCTTCAATGAGTCCAGCTGCCATGTGTCCGGCAACTTGTGGATCCTCAGAGTAATACTCAAAATTACGACCACACAAGGGATTTCGCTTGATGTTCATGCCAGGGCCTAACACCATATTGACGCCTAAGCTTTTGGCTTCTTCTCCTAAAGCTTGGCCCATTGTTTTAGCGAGTTCAGGGTCCCAAGAGTTAGCTACTGTACCAGCGGTAGGGAAGCAGGTAGCCGGCTTGGATTTGCCGATACCGAGATTGTCTCCCGAGCCCATTTGTCGACGTAGACCATGGGGTCCATCACTGAGTACAAAACTGTGGATACCGGCCCGCTTTACACCCCGAGAATCCCACATAGATTGTCCGGAAAGCAGGGAGGCCCGCTCCAGCACTGTCAAATCTTTGATATTCATATCCTTCGCTTCCCTTGTGCGGCCACCAATTGGTTGTCGTATAAGGTGGGAGCTCATTGGAACCCTCATCGCTTCCACAGGGTGGCCGTAGCTTGTACTTGCTGACGAACCGATCTGCACTATCGTCTTTACTCTATTATCTACGTCGTTTGCCTACTTCAATTGGTGCACTGCATAAACTGTCATTTCGTCTGCATAAATCGCACTCGCATACATATAGCACAGCGGGTGATGCCTATGAAAGACATCACCCGCTGTGTCGGAACTAGGAGGCTGTGAACCTACCTAGGCTCAGGTTTCCCTATTCCTGTTTGTCTTCAGGAAGAGATTCTTGGATGTTTTCACCTTCCTGGTTTTCATCGTCGGTTGAAAGTACCGACTCAGGATCAGCTGCAACCTGCTCCAACACTGCTTCATGAGCAGCTTTGCGCCTAGCATTAAATCGCTTCATGGCTACATATTCTAGGGCCAAGAAGATGAGTGCTAGTACTACTAGAGTTGCATATAGTGCTTTCTTCCAGGCAGGAACTTCCAGCTTAGGTTCGCCGTTGGCATATGGGTAGCTGTGCACTGCGGTGTACAGGATATTGTGACTTGCTTCGCGCATAGCTTTAACCGATGTGGCAGATGTATCTTTTACATGGTTTGTCACGTCAGTTGTTGCTAGCATCATGTCATTGCCATTGCGGATGAGCTGGTCAGCATTCTGGTATCCATAGACACCGAAGTAATCTGTGATTACCATGCCTCGGAAGCCCCATTCGCCACGCAGCACAGTCTTCATCAACGGAGCATAGTCAGCCACATATGTTGGGCCAGCATAATTCAACGCACTCATAGTTGCCTGTGCTTTACCGTCAGTAACTGCCATCTGGAAGGGCTTTAAGTAGATCTCACGCAGAGTCTGCTCATCTGCCCAAGTAGAAAGCATGTCGAGACGGTTTGTTTCCTGCTCATTCAATGCGAAGTGCTTCATGTATGAATACACGCCCTTGGACCTGGCTCCAGCAATTTCATTGGCGCCCATGGTACCGCTGATCAACGGATCTTCAGAGAAATATTCGAAGGTGCGGCCACCGAACGTATTTCGATGGATGTTGACAGCAGGTGCATACCAACCAGATATGTGCATATCATGGGCGATATCGCCAATCATCTTGCCATAACGGGTTGCTAGCTCCTTGTTCCAAGTGCAGGCCATTGAAGTAGAAGATGGGAAGCCAATAGATCCAATCTTGGTAAAGTTGTTGTTCAGAGCAGCAGGGCCGTCAGCGTCGGCTAACTCAATTTTCCCAACAGACTTTATAGCTTGGTTGCTATAGCCGCCCATAGCAATGAGGCTGTCCATTTCCTTGACAGTGAGCTCATCAAGGAGCTTGTTCCAAAGCGGATCATCATATGGCTTGTCGCGTAACTGGTACAGCTTAACATCATTCTTGGCGCCAGTTGTTGGCATCTGGTCGCTAGCTTTGTTGTGCTTCTTGACATCATAGTTCGCGTTATTAGTGAACTTAGCCTTTGATTCCGCGGACATATCGAAGTCAGTGGGAGCAGCTGTGGCTACGGCGTAGTTGGCAAAATGGTTAGCTCGGGAAAGATAAGTTACTGTGCCATGCAAATCGTCTAACTGGTTAGTAGCAGCGGTCTTGTCTACCGAACGTGGGTTAGATTTGTCATAGGTGATGGTGTGATCAATGCTTATGTTTTTGTTTTCAATCACATGATGGGAATTAGAACGAAGGGAGATGCCATAATCGCCCTGTTCTAGGACATATGATTTGGCATTCTTGTAATCATAAGATGCCATATCTTCGTCCTTAAAGGAAACAGCGATTTTCTGACTCTCACCAGGCTTTAATTCCTTAGTCTTATCGAATGCAATGAGGTTGGCGCTTGCTTTTTCAATGCCACCGTTGGTGTATGGAGGATTGTAATAGACCTCGACTGCGTCCTTGCCGGCTTTAGATCCGGTGTTGGTCACGGTCACATCGAAGGAAACTTTGCCTTTGGCATGTTTAATGTCGCCCATCTTTTGACTAAAGGTGGTGTAAGACAGACCGTATCCGAATGGGTAGCGCACCACATCGTCATAGTTAATGAATCCTTCGTCTGCAGCTGTCTCGTAGTAGCGGTAACCAACGTAGATACTCTCAGCATAGTTCACAAAGGTGGGGGTATTTATTGTGGTCTTACCTGTAAAACCAGTTACCTTGGCCTTGTGTTCATTCATGTTCTTGTATGTGAAGGAACCGAAGTTGTTGTATGAAGGAGTCTTGGTTAAATCTCGTACAAAGGTGTCAGAGCTACGCCCGGATGGGTTTGTAGAACCTTTGAGGACTTCGCCTAGAGCAGCAAATCCAGCCTGCCCTGGTGGTGGGCACCACACAACTGACTGAATGTTTGGGTACTGGTTAATAAAGTTGAGATCGAATGTGTTGGCACCATTGTAAACCAGAATAATCTTATTGAAATTATTGGAAACAGTGGCGATCATGTCTGACTCAGGCTTGGAAAGCTGGAGGAAACTTTGTCCGTCCTTGAAGTCGCCGGCCTTGTCGTTGTCATGATAGGTGATGCCTTTAGCTTTCATGTTGAGGGGCAGATCAGCACCTTCACCACCTACTCGGCCAATCACAACTACAGCAGTGTCGGAGTAGTTCTTAGCCTGATCAATTACCTTGTCAGTGTACTTGTTCGCAGCAGGCTCAGGAAGTGTCCAATCCTGGCTGAACATTCCCACTTCTGGTCGATCTTTACGGTAATCAGTGTAGAACTTAGTGAGCTGTTCGTTGGTTTTAATTCCTGCATCATGAAGGCCGTCCATCAGGCTTTCAGTAGGATTGTCTTTCGACATAGAGCCTGAGCCTGTACCCCCATACACGGGGTTAGTTGAAGCCCAACCGAACACGTTAACCTTGCTGGTCTGCAAGGGGAGTGTGCTGTTGCGATTTTCCAACAGAATTACAGATTCACGGCTTATGTCTTTAGCCAAATTGCGAGCTGCTGCTGCAGTTGCTGACTGTACCTGATACTTAGTAGTTGACTTGGTAATCAAGTTCGACAGTGGTCCCAGAAGCATCATGGTTACCGCTACGACTACGGCAACAAATGCTACCAGCCAGGACTGCGAGTGAATGAGTTTTCGATTGGCTACGGACTTGACCGTGCGCTTGTTTATAAGAATGGTAATGAGAATTGCTAGAACTGCAAAGACACCAATAACCACAAGTTCGGGTATCAATGACTTCAGGACTGCGACCACATCACTCATATTGATATCGAGCATGTTCGCTATGTGCTTTCTTCCTTGCGCTAAAGCTACAATTGTGCACTCCGCAGTTGGAATGCAATACTGAGGTGACAGATATACTCGCCGTTCACCTCATGAGGCGTAACGGCCTTTAGCGGCACCGACACGCCTTTATGTCACTTCTTATTTCATCGTATCCTCAGATTTGACATGCCACAGAATTCGTAACCTGTTCGTTTGATTGCTTAATTTGTCATTTCAGTACTACGCGTTTACTCAACGGCTAGAGGCTCTTTTCCTGTCTTGAATCACTGTTTTCTCAACGACGAGCTATCTCTCAGAGTGTGGAAGGTAAGAAAGCATGCATGTGGTTTTATGCTGTTGTGGATCTCTTGCATTTGTGCATACAAGATATCTACGTTATGACAGTTTGTGCTACCGTTCACTGATGTTGTATATTAGACGTAGTACAAGGTTGTACTAAAACACCAATAGTTCTCGCTAATGAGCTTTTTACATTAGGACAACGTTGTATTAACTTCAATCACTCTTTTACTGCGGAAGGACGTCATGACAACTCAGCAATGCGAGTCTATGCACGAGGGAACGTTAGTTATAGATTCCGATTTTCAGTTGGCTCAAGTCAGTGACCGATTATTTGGCGCATTTGTGGAACACCTGGGTCGGTGTGTCTATACCGGTATTTATGAGCCCGAACATCAGCTAGCTGATGAGGATGGCTTCAGGACTGATGTTATGGACATGGTTCGAGAACTGGGTGTGACCACCATTCGGTATCCGGGAGGAAATTTTGTTTCAGGGTATCGATGGAAAGACGGTGTTGGTCCTCGTCAGAACCGCCCCTGTAGATTAGATTTAGCATGGCACTCTACTGAAACAAATCAATTTGGATTGCACGAGATGGCTCGTTGGGTAGACAGGCTGGGTGGCAATGAACTGATGGAAGCAGTCAACTTAGGAACGCAGGGTGTTCAGGAAGCCCTGGATCTTTTAGAATATTGCAATATTCCTTCGGGTACCGCACTATCAGACTGGCGTCGGCAAAATGGGGCCGAAGATCCTTTTGGAATCCGTATGTGGTGTTTGGGTAATGAAATGGATGGACCCTGGCAATTGGGTCATCGAAACGCTGAGGATTATGCCCGTACTGTAAGCATGACTGCGGCTGCTATGCGCCGGTTGGACCCAGACATAGAGTTAGTGGCTTGTGGTTCTTCCAGTCATGGCATGCCCACTTTTGGTAATTGGGAACGCAGCGTTCTGAGGGCAACTTATGAACAAGTGGACTATCTTTCTAGCCATGCCTATTATCATCCGATTGATGGGGATATGGCTTCCTTCCTCGCCTCTGGCGTGGACATGGGTGCTTTCATAGATGATGTGAGTGCGATTATTGATGCAACACAGGCTGAATTAAAGAGTGATCATCAAATAGGTATCTCGTTTGATGAATGGAACGTTTGGTATCAAGATAGTGAGGCATCTCAGAATCCTGAAGGCATACGTAACTGGCCGGTAGCGCCTCGTCTTTTGGAGGACATTTATAACTTGGCTGATGCCGTTGTGTTTGGTGACTTACTCATTACCCTCATCCAGCATGCAGATCGAGTACGCTCTGCATCTTTAGCTCAGCTGGTCAACGTAATCGCTCCGATTATGACTGAGCCAGGTGGTCCAGTCTGGCGGCAAACTACATTTTATCCATTTTCGGTAACTGCTCGCTTAGCTAAAGGCGGTACGGTCCTACAAACGCATCAAGAGTGTAATTCATATGAAACAGCACTGTATGGTCAGGTTTCAGAGCTTAACTCTGTAACAGTGAGTCGCTTAGACGGATCCTTGGTAGTTTTTGTAGTTAATCGTTCACAAACTTCATCGTACAATTTTTCAATCCGACTCCCTGGTGGGTTCACTTGTTCACAGGTTCAAGTCAGTACTTTACATGATGACAACATCTACGCGCAGAATACGTTGAATGACCAATCGAGAATCCAGTTATACGTCAATAACAATGTCCAGATTTGTGATGGGGGTTCTGCCGTCAGTGTCCAATTGCCTCCAGTTTCCTGGACAGTTATTCACATGTCGCCAGCAGCATCAATCTAAGCATTACTCACTTAGATTGAATTCGCACAAAGGAGGTGTTTTTAGAAATAGCGAATGAGCGGTAATGGCCGTTCCCGGGTTGTATAACTAAAATAGAAAGGTGTATACCAATGAAGAAGTCAATGAGGATTGCTTCAACTTGTATTGCATGTCTATCTATACTTTTAGTGAGCGCCTGTGGTGGTGCTGACTCAGGTAGCAAAGAAGCTAATGAAGCACCTATTCACAGTGATGCCAAGGCAAACAATAATGCAAAGTGTCAGAATACGATCAAAAAACAAGGTGTGGAAAAAGTCACCGTTTGGGCCTGGTATCCGGCTATGGAAAAAATGGTAGATACGTTTAACGACCGACACGATGATGTGCAAGTTTGTTGGACAAGAGCAGGTTCAGGACAGACGCAGTATCAGAAAATAGCAACTGCAGTAAAGGCTAAATCTGGCCTTGCTGATGTCGTTCAAGTTGAATACGACGTTATCAGTCAGTATGTTTCTGGTGTTGAAAAGCACATTGTCAATCTGAACCAGTTTGGAGCAGATAGGTTATCTAACAAGTTCACTAAAGGTGTTTGGAATTCTGTCAGTTTGGGTGGCGGTAAATCGGTATATGCCATTCCAGTTGATCAAGGGCCATATATCATGATGTACCGCAAAGATATTTTTGATAAGTATGGCGTCAAAGTTCCGACAACTTGGCAAGAATATGAACAAGCAGGTAAGGAGCTGCGGCAGAAAGGTTTTCAAGGACATATTGGAAACTACGAGCCAAGCGGAAACGGTTCCAATGTAACGCTTATAGCCCAAAATAAGGGCAAAGTATATGAGTATTCTGCAGCACAGCCTGACAAGGTGGGCGTGAATTTCACTTCTCAAGAATCAAAAGCAGTCATGGAATACTGGCAACGTCTAGCAAAAGAAGGAACAGTTACAACAGACGATGCTTATACCGCTGAATGGTACAAGAAAATCGTTGATGGTTCTTGGGCTACAGCAGTATGTGCTTCTTGGTTAGTGGGAAGTCTACGAGGTATTAGTGGTGCTGATACGAGTGCAAACTGGAAAGTAGCACCAGCGCCAACTTGGGATTCTTCGACACCTAGCGTGAACTTTGGTGGTTCTTCGTTAGCAGTGACTGATCAAGCAAAAGACACTAAGATGGCAGCAAAGGTTGCTATGGAGTTTTTTGACAACCCCGATATCCAACAGATAGCTGTAACAGAAAGTGGTCTTTTCCCCACATGGACTGCAATCTTGCATTCAGATGCATTCAAGAATATGACTGACCCATTCTACGGTGATCAGAAAATAAATAATGTGATTGCTCCTGTAGCAATGGCTTATAAAGGATACGATTTCTTGCCCTTCCAGCCTTATGCATACGATGAACAAACCAAAGTGTTCACCGACATTGTCCGCAATGGTGCAGATGTTTCAGGATCTTTGCAGTCACTGAATACAACACTGTCGAATTATGCAACCCAACAGGGTTTCACTGTTAAGCAGTAGCACATGTTTCGGGCCGGGGGCAAGGTTTGTGCCTCCGGCCAATTTGAGGGAGGCTCTGTAATGCCATCGGTTAATGTACATCATATTGCGATGCGTAGTCGCACAGTTTCAAGAAAAGAAAATGCTTGGGGCTGGTTTTTTACTGCTCCGTTTGCGGTTATTTTCCTTCTTTTCTTAGTTGTACCCTTGACGTACGCGTTTTACGTATCTTTATTTTCATACACACAACTGAGAGGAACGGTTTTTTCTGGTTTGAGTAACTATTCGCGTGCTTTTACTGATCCCATTTTCATTCGAGGTATGGGCAGAGTAATAGTGTATGCGGTAGTTATGGTCCCAGTGCAGCTGATATTGGCTCTCGTTTTAGCGCTTGTGATTGACTCTATTAAAAACCGTTTCTCTTCATTCTCACGACTAGCTTTCTTTCTGCCATATGCAATTCCTGTTGTTATAGGTGCCCTCATGTGGGGATTTCTGTACTCTCAGCAAATGGGGCCTTTTACCTCTATTTTCGGTATTTTTGGCATGAAAGCCCCCGCTTTTCTGAGTCCAGATGGAATCTTTGGTTCGTTGGTTAATGTTGTCACTTGGCAGTGGACTGGCTACTACATGGTGATTCTATATTCTGCCCTGCAATCTGTTCCCCAAGAAATCTACGAATCAGCTAGGCTAGACGGTGCTTCAGAGCTGCAAATAGCCTTGAAAATTAAAACTCCTATCATTGCAAGCTCCCTGGTTATGGTCACAGTATTCTCTCTGATCGGAACCTTGCAGTTTTATACGGAGCCAATGATACTTCGTAATAATGTTCCCTCAGTTATTGCACCGGAATATACGCCGAATATGTATGCTCAAGCATTGGCTTTTAATTACAACCAATTAAACTATTCTGCAACTATTTCATTCGCATTGGGACTTTTGGTTGTACTTTTCAGCGTTGTGTTCATGCGATTGACCCGGCATCAGTCAGGATTGGAGGATTAATATGAATGAACAAACTGTGAACCGCAGAGCTGATGCTGGTCATCAAATACGTAGTACTCATAAGCTAGCATCTCTACTCTTGTTTATCTGCTGTGTGTACTTTCTCTTTCCTGTGTGGTGGCTTCTTGTAGCTGCTACAAAAACCAATGCAGGCTTGTTTGCAGGTGCTCATGGTCCTATCTGGTTCGACAACAATTTTGCACTGTGGAGCAATATCAAACAATTAACAACATACGAAGGTGGTATTTATTGGCGCTGGCTTCTAAATTCCTTTTTGTATGCAATAGGGGGGGGCATCGGCGCCACAACCATCTCAGTGATGGCAGGTTATGGTTTTGCTAAGTTCAGGTTTCATGGAAGGAAACTGTATTTCAATACAGTATTGGGTGCCTTAATGATTCCAACAACAGCTTTGGTTATTCCTACCTTCATTTTGATGTCACAGTTCGGAATCACAGATACTATTTGGGCAGTGCTCCTGCCTTCCCTGCTGTCGCCATTTGGTACCTACCTTATGCGTATCTATTGCATGGGTTCATTACCTGATGAGATGATGGAGGCTGCACGCGTCGATGGTGCTGGTGAGTTGAGAACTTTCGTTCAGGTCTCGCTACCAATTATGACTCCAGCTATTACCACTGTTTTTCTGCTTTCCGTCGTTGGCTGTTGGAATAACTTTTTCTTACCGTCAGTTGTGCTGTCTGACACGAAACTTTTCCCAATAACTGTTGGACTGACCCAGTGGCAGGTAAAATCAAATGCGGGTGCAGGTTCTGAGCAAGTTTGGAATCTTATCACTTCCGGCGCTTTGCTGTCGGTTATTCCACTGGTTCTGGCTTTCCTCTTCTTGCAACGATATTGGGTTGGAGGTTTGACCGCTGGTTCAGTAAAAGCCTGAGTTTTGTTCTGCCGATCTGCTTCACAGGTCGGCAGAACTGTACGTTGACTGAATTCACAGTCTGGGAGGAGATGATGCATGCAAAAACGAGCAACAATAAAGGATGTAGCCCGCGAAGCACAAGTATCTATTAAGACTGTTTCTAATGTCATTAATAATTCTGGAAGTATGAGACCTCAGACTCGTATGAGAGTTGAAAAAGCTATTGAAGATCTGGGTTACTCGATAAATATGTCAGCGAGAATGCTAAAAACGGGCGAATCGCGTTTACTAGGAGTGGCAACATTCGATTTTACTCAACCCTTTCCCGCAGCGTTTGTTAATGCAGTAGTAAAGGCAGCGCGTCCACGGCAATATGGGGTTGTTATCGATACATATGATTCGAATGGTGACGGCCTGAGCACAATTCTTAAAGAGATTCCACAGCTAGGTGCTGATGGGTGGATTTTTTTGGTAGATCGCCCAGTTCATCCTAAGAATCTCCTGAATCAGAATTATCCCATAGTTTTAGCAGGAGATTATCTTTCATATGGAATGGCTGATAACGTAATGATGCCTAATGTAGCAGCAGTGAAAAGCGTAGTTGGTAGATTACTTGATGAGGGTCTCAATCGTATCGGGCTTATAGGAGCTCCCGATGGGGTAGATCGACAGTTGCTTTTTAAAGCAAAAGAAGGTGGTCGCCCTATGAGAACCCGTGGATATGTAGAGGCCTTCGATGAACGTGGTAAACGTATTGACTGGCGAATTGTGGTTTCTGGTAGTAAGTGGATTAGTAGTGATGGAGAACGTGCGGTCAGTTCTATGCTTGCAAATGCACACGTGCCAGAGGCAATCATCTGTCTCAACGATGCTCTTGCTTTTGGCGCCATGCATGAATGTCAAAGGCGTGGATTGAAAATACCGGAAGATGTGCAAATTATAGGGTTTGATAATGTTGATGAAGGACGTTATACAAATCCTGCATTGACAACAATCGATCCTGGCACAACCGACTTCGCTCAGCGAGCCGTTGATATGCTTATTGAGCGTATTGAAGGATACAATGGTCCGGTTCGTTCACAGGTTACAGATTTTCAATTGATCGAGCGTGCCTCCACTTGGCTCGAACCTCAACATGTGTCTTGAGCTATCAAAAGTACATGCCTTGAGGTAATTCCTTCACCCTGTGGGTAATAGAAGACTATCTGATAACTGTTTTTTGTTTGAGCAGGCCGGGTCCTAACTGAATGAAGGTCTGTTATACATAGTTGTTTTACTGGCCGCACATGCTCCTCTACCATTTTCCTGTGATAGGTTGGTGCTATCGGTTCGTTGGGGAGGCAGCTATGAAGAACAGCCGGTCTTGTGCTCAGCTTGATCGTGAGGCTGGGCATCGTTTGCCGGTTTCGCATTCCAGGATGTACAGCACTTTCATCAATGGAACCCGTCTGGCTTATTCCATGAATCCGGCTCCGTCTGGGGCTCCTATTCTTGTGTACCTGCACGGAGGTCCTGGCGGTGCTTGCATCCCTTTGACTCAACGCTATAATGCTGCCCTAGAACGACATTTTCGCTTTATTAATATAGACCAGCGTGGTTGCGGTCTATCCTATTATCCTTTTCCTCCTCAGGAGTCGATCACCATTGAACTGATGCTCGCCGATATGGTAGCTTTTGTTCGTCGCTTACGAAGGGTTTATCCGCAAGCTCCTATCACGCTCTTGGGCCATTCTTGGGGAAGTGTACTGGGCTTAGAATTTGCAAAACGATATCCTGAACTTATAAAACGCTTCATAGGAGTTGGACAGGTGGTCGATATGTCTGCCAGCCACCAAGCACGCTTGCATCCTGTTTTGGAAGTTTTTCCCAGCTGGTTACGTCAATCTTTTGGTTCAGAAAGTGCACTCGCTGATGGTTTACTTCGAGTAGAAGAACTGAAGGCCCTTGGACTCATACGTAGTCTGATGCAGGAGATCAATCGTAGTGTCACATATCTAAGCTCTCCCTACTACCGTTGGCGGGGTATAAAAGGGCTGTTGATAGGCGCAAACCAATCGCACGCAAGGCTAGATAAAGAGTTAGACCAGGTAGATTTTTCGAATATTCACTCGTTTGAAGTACCTGTTGCCTTCTTGGAAGGACGATATGACCGCCATTTACCGCCTGAGCTAGTAGAGCACTATGCTTCGCAGCTAAAGAGCGAGCATAAGTTTGTGTGGTTTGAGCATTCGGCTCATTGTCCACAGTGGGAAGAACCAACTCGCTTTGTTGCAGTTGTTGAAGAGTTGTGTCATGAAGACTTCAATTAGACACGCCGTAAACACTTGATATTCCAGGGAGTATGCACTGTTATTGGATGCCGATTTGCATCTTAAGACAAATAGGAGTAAGTTTATCTTTTGCTGCCGCTCAGCAGTTAGGAATCTCAAGAGTTTCTTACTGGTGGGTGTGCGTGGTGGTTTGAGAACTCAATAGTGTGTTTGTACTGCTTATTTTATTTTTTGATTGTCAGTCTGATGCCTGCCCATGTTTGTGGGTGCCTGAGAGGGTTTAATTGGTGTCGGGTTTTTTGTTTTGTGGGGCCAATCGTTTTGATTGGTTCTGTCAGTTTTATTTTTTGAGAGTCATGTTTTGACTGTTCACAATAGTTTTTTGTGGAGGGTTTGATTCTGGCTCAGGATGAACGCTGGCGGCGTGCTTAACACATGCAAGTCGAACGGGATCCATCAAGCTTGCTTGGTGGTGAGAGTGGCGAACGGGTGAGTAATGCGTGACTAACCTGCCTTGTACTTTGGAATAGCTCCTGGAAACGGGTGGTAATGCCGAATGTTCCACATGATCGCATGATGGTGTGGGAAAGGGTTTACTGGTATGAGATGGGGTCGCGTCCTATCAGCTTGTTGGTGGGGTGATGGCCTACCAAGGCTTCGACGGGTAGCCGGCCTGAGAGGGTGACCGGCCACATTGGGACTGAGATACGGCCCAGACTCCTACGGGAGGCAGCAGTGGGGAATATTGCACAATGGGCGAAAGCCTGATGCAGCGACGCCGCGTGCGGGATGACGGCCTTCGGGTTGTAAACCGCTTTTAGCAAGGAGCAAGCGAGAGTGAGTGTACTTGTTGAATAAGCGCCGGCTAACTACGTGCCAGCAGCCGCGGTAATACGTAGGGCGCAAGCGTTATCCGGAATTATTGGGCGTAAAGAGCTCGTAGGCGGTTTGTCGCGTC
>NZ_MWWS01000004.1 GCF_002259585.1 Bombiscardovia coagulans | reverse complement strand
ACGCGAGCTGGGTTCAGAACGTCGTGAGACAGTTTGGTCTCTATCCTCTGCGCTCGTTGGAATCTTGAGGAGACCTGCCCATAGTACGAGAGGACCTGGGTGGACGAACCTCTGGTATGCCGGTTGTCACGCCAGTGGCACGGCCGGTTAGCTACGTTCGGATGGGATAACCGCTGAAAGCATCTAAGCGGGAAGCCCCCTCCAAGATAAGGATTCCGTGCACTCTTGAAGTGTGAGAGGCCCCATGTAGAACACGTGGTTGATAGGCCGGATGTGGAAGCTCTGTAAGGGGTGAAGCTGACCGGTACTAATGGCTGATGGTAATCATAATCCCAGCCTTTGATAGGGGTTGGTTGATGAGAGTGATGAACGTGATCAGGCGTGAAGCATGCGTGATGGTCAGGGTCGTTCTGCAAGCAGTCTAGTAATGAATGGATTATATGAAACGCGTCTACTAGCCGGTTCCCCGATTGTCACCCGGAACCTCACTTCTGTTGTGGAGGTGGTGGGATAAGTTAAGATTTGCGGTGGTCATAGCCTGGGGGATACGCCCGGTTCCATTCCGAACCCGGAAGCTAAGGCCCAGCACGGCAATGGTACTGCACTCGGTAGGGTGTGGGAGAGTAGCACACCGCCGCATTACACGTTATGGGTAGGACCCTGGGAAGCGTTTGTTTCCCAGGGTTTTACTGTATGTGATGGCGTGTGCTGGCTTGAGAGTGGTGTGTGAGAGTGGTTGTGTGAGAGTGTGTGAGTGTGGCTGTGTGAGAGTGTGTTGGTTTGGTAGTGCCGATCTTGAGTTGCTGGGGTGGTATTAGTGGTCTTGGGTTGTTGGTTTGGTCTTGGATGCTGGGTGTGTATGTGAGTTTGTGAGTGTGCCTGAGTGTGTGAGGTGGTGCTGGTGTGAGGTGGTGCTTGTGTGATGATGGTGCTCTTGTGTGTGGTGGTCGCTTTGGGTTTCGAGGGGGCGGGTGTTCAGTGTTTTCTTCGTGTGGGCTTGGCGGAGACGGGCTTACGATAGTATCCCACCAGGTAAGTGGGTGGAGCGTATTCTGGTAGTAATGGGTAGTTTTATCAGCTGGTGAAAGTTTGGTTATAAGGGTTTTAACTGTATACCAGTCCTTCTCACCCAACAAACACCAACCAACAACACAATAACAGGCAAAGGAGCGGTTATGAAGTATGTCCAACTGGGTGAATCAAATGTTCAAGCCTCTACAGTGGCCCTAGGTGTTATGAGGATGGACAGTAAGTCTCGTACTGAAGCTGGACACATAGTTGAGACAGCTATAGAAACACACATCAATTTCTTTGATACTGCCGACTGCTACCATGCAGGAGAGAGTAGCCGCAAACTAGGGCAGGCCCTTAAAGATACAGGTGTAGATCGACGTTCAGTGTTCGTGCAGACCAAGGTAGGAATTGTGCGCGATCACAATGATGCTATAGCTCGCTATGATTTTTCTCAACACCATCTCACAGAAGCAGTCGACCAAGAATTAGACAACCTCCAGAGCGATTATATAGATTTTCTTTTGCTGCATAGGCCAGATACCCTCGTTAATCTGGAAGAACTAGCACAGACGTTTCATGAGATGGAGTCATCAGGCAAAGTCAGACATTTCGGGGTAAGCAATGTCAATCCCATGCAAATAGAGATGCTGCAATCGGCTGTTGAGCAAAAGCTGGAAGTGAACCAGCTTCAGTTTGGACTGGGACATACGAGTATGCTCCAGCAAGAGTTTCACGTCAACATGGGGGATGACTCGAGCTTGGACCGTGACGGTGGTCTGATTTCGTATTCACGGTTAAAGCACATGAGTATTCAAGCTTGGAGCCCATTCCAATACGGCTTTTTCGAAGGAGTTTTCCTGGACAATCCTCAGTTCCCCGAACTAAATGCGAAATTGGATGATCTGGCCAGTAAGTATGGGGTAAGCACAAGCGCGATAGCTGTTGCATGGATTCTTCGCCATCCAGCAGGCTTTCAAGTTTTGCTGGGTTCTATGAATCCTGAACGTATCAGGCAGATGGCTGCAGGTGCAGATCTGGAACTCAGCGCCCAAGAGTGGTATGAGTTGTATACGGCCGCAGGGAACAAACTTCCCTAACACCCGTCCGGTTCCGAGCTATCTGACATATTATAGGTAGTATCGATAGTAGAGCGAGGAGCCACCGGAATTAATCATGCATTACTTTGTGCCAAAACGTTGTGCGTCAACTTCAAAGATTATGTATCACGACAAGGTGACGGCACAACGTGCGGCGGAGCAAAGTTACATTGACCGCGGTACACAGCTGTGGACCTACCGTTGCCAGTATTGTGGCTGCTGGCATCTTACCAGCCATGAGCCAGGCTCTTACCTGCCGTCCCCAGCAAATAGGCAGCAGAGGCAACGTTCACGTAAGCGTGGGTACAAGCCTCGGCGCCGTTAGAACCCATACGGTTAGCATCGTCATTTCTCTAAGTCAAACCCTTGCCTATGTATGGAGGGAGCCATGGGAGAATGGTTTTCCTTTGGGTTAAAGGCTTTATCCCTCATAATGCGGCTAAAGGTTTTTCGGGGTGCATCCTTGTGCCGGATATCACGATAATACTGGTATACGGTTTGGTCGAATTCTCCTAGAGCCTCACCGATATCCTGTTGAGTGGGACGTTGGTAGCTGTTTTCAAATATCTGTGCACGATGGGGCATGCGGGGCTTGGGATCAGGGTTTTGTGCTGGCTTGCCAATGGCTAAGCCGAGGACTGGATACACTAATGTTGGAAGGTCCAATATGTCTATTAGTAGGTCTGGGTCGTTGATAACCGACCCCAAAATAACACATCCCAAACCTAGTGAATTAGCTGCCGTTTCCATGGCGTGGAGTGCGAGCACTGCATCATTTTGTGCTTGCAGGAAGGAGTATCCGGAGTTAAGTATAAAACTGTCGTCAGATTCGGTCATAGAAGGATCTTCGGCGGCTACCAAGTCTGCATTGCGGCGCTGGTCAGCTAAGAAAATATACAGTAAGGGAGCTTTTGTGATATATAGTTGATGCGCATCTTGTGCGATAGTCTCAATGAGATTAGGGTCAGTAACGCGAATAGCGGACCATTCGTTAAAGTATCTACTGGTAGCAGCATGCTGGGCTGAGAGTTCTAGCATCTCTATTGTTTGCGAATCAATGGGGTCGCTGTCAAAGGCACGGATAGTTCGTCGTTCCAACAGTGTTCGAATTGTTTCGTTTGGGGCCTGCGATGATGAAGTTGAATAATCTGGTCTGGTGTATTTGTTCATGCTAGAAACGCTCATACACTGATTATGCAAATAGGTGACATTATTTTGCAAGCACTTTTTCAGAGTTTCATCTGAAATGTGATAGATCTTACCAGTAGATGAATGTATCAGTAAATAACTGCGCCAAACTATTTACGGGCGTGCCTGCGGTCTACGAGCGCCTGTGAACCTTTATCTGAGAGCTGAGAGACTACCGCAGTGAGGGCTGCTGATAAACCTGCGAATATGGCGCTCGCGATAAAGCCTTCTTCTTGATCATTGTTGTCATTGTCTATATTGCCAGTGGAGGTCTTGGCGATGGTACGATCCCATACCATCTTAAAGAGTTTTCCTACCAGTAAGCCGGTCAAGCTGGGAATGGCAAATTTGAGTAGCTTATCGCCTAGTGAATCAGGATCCTTGCTCACTTGTATACGCATGGCGTTGACTCTTTCATCTATTGCTTGAAGCTGTGCTACTACCTTGTCGGCAGTGGCGCTCGACTGGTGTCCATCGGCTTGGCTCATATTCCTATTATGGCACAAGTGCCTTCGCGTGGGATATGGGTTATCTCGACAGGGGAGAATGGTATGGTACAAACTATGAATTATTCTGCAAAATTAACCAGCAAAGAAGCTGAAGAGCGGGGATGCTTAGTCTTGTTGCGGCATGGTGAGACTGAGTGGAGTAAGTCCGGACAGTACACCGGCAGAACAGATTTACCACTGGTAGATGAAGGGCGTCAGCAGGCTCGGAAGGTTGGTCAGCGCTTAGCTCACGATTTCCCAGAAGGATTCGATGATGGTTGTATGTTGGTGAGCCCCCTGCAAAGGGCGCAAGAGACGGCCCAACTTGCGGGTTTTAGTGGTGTGCAGACACTGGACGCATTGGCTGAATGGGATTACGGTCGTGCAGAAGGGCGCAAATCCAGTGAAATAGACGCAGAGTTAGGCTGGGACTGGATGCTCTGGCGAGATGGGCCTCAAGCAATTGATGAGCGGTTAGGTGGTGACCGGCAAGCTCCTCTTCCATCTGGCGGAAGTGTGTTTGTGCGAAACAGTGACGGTGAGAGTTTGAAGCAGGCTGCGCAGCGAGCTTTGACGGTAGTGCATGACGTACAGCCGATGGTTGAGTCCGGGCACCGGGTGTTACTAGTAGCACATGCTCACATTCTTCGTATTGTGACTACCCAATGGTTGGGATTAGATCCTGCTGACGCTCAACTGTTCCGCTTGGATACAGCTCACTATGCAGTACTTTCTCGCTACCAAGGTAGCAATGTCCTCAAACGGTGGAATTGCTGAATCCTGATTGCTGGGATTGTATCGATACCGGCTGTCTACAACACATGGCGGAAAGTGTTGCTGCATTCATGAACGACGGGCTTGGATAGTCATTGCGGATTTTGTTACTTGTACTAGGCCTACAGACAGGTGTGATGAAACTTGTTAGTAGGCTGACTGGGGGCGTCAGTTCGATACATTTGACATTGACAAAAATTCTTTTCAAATTCGGGAATACTAACTTGCTCTTGGAAGTTGAGTGATGTAGGCTCAAGTTTAGAGGTAGTTGATAAACACTTCTCCTGGTAGGAGGAAGGGCAATGAGCTACCGAATGATGTGAGCGATAAACGTAAGAAATGAAAGGTCACGTTTGAAACGTGACATATACATAGCCAGGAGGCAACAACATGGCTCGTGCAGTAGGTATTGATTTAGGAACTACAAACTCGTGCATTGCCACACTCGAAGGCGGTCAACCCACCGTCATTGTTAACGCTGAAGGTGCTCGTACTACACCTTCGGTGGTGGCGTTCAGTAAGTCAGGAGAGGTACTGGTCGGAGAAGTGGCCAAGCGTCAGGCGGTGACCAACGTAGACCGTACCATCAGCTCAGTTAAGCGCCACATGGGAACTGACTGGACAGTAGAAATTGACGGGAAGAAGTGGACACCACAGGAGATTTCAGCTCAGATTTTGATGAAGCTCAAGAGAGATGCTGAGGCGTATCTTGGTGAGCCTGTCACTGATGCGGTCATTACCTGCCCTGCATACTTCAATGATGCTCAGCGTCAGGCAACGAAAGATGCTGGAAAGATTGCTGGGCTGAATGTTTTGCGTATCATCAATGAGCCTACAGCTGCTGCTTTGGCTTATGGTCTAGAAAAAGGCCAAGAAGATGAACGCATTTTGGTCTTCGACTTGGGCGGAGGTACTTTTGATGTTTCCTTGTTGGAGATTGGCAAGGACGACGATGGCTTCTCAACTATTCAGGTACAGGCCACAAATGGTGACAACAGGCTTGGTGGCGACGACTGGGATCAGAAGATAATTGACTGGCTCGTTGGTGAAGTGAAGAATAAGTACGGTGTAGACCTGTCTAAGGATAAGATTGCTCTTCAGCGTCTCAAGGAAGCCGCTGAACAGGCTAAGAAGGAGCTTTCTTCTTCCACTTCGACCAGCATCTCTATGCAGTACCTAGCCATGACCCCTGACGGTACTCCAGTACATTTGGATGAAACCTTAACCCGTGCTCGTTTTGAAGATATGACTTCTGACTTGCTGGGCCGTTGCCGCACGCCTTTCAACAATGTGCTTGCGGATGCCAACATCTCCGTACAAGACATTGATCATGTGGTGCTCGTTGGTGGTTCTACCCGTATGCCTGCTGTTAAGGATTTGGTCAAAGAACTTACGGGGGGTAAGGAAGCTAGCCAATCCGTTAACCCAGATGAGGTTGTGGCTGTCGGTGCTGCTGTGCAGTCCGGCGTCATTAAGGGTGATCGTAAGGATGTGCTGCTGATTGATGTGACCCCACTGTCGCTAGGTATTGAAACCAAGGGTGGCATTATGACTAAGCTGATTGACCGCAATACAGCCATCCCAACCAAGCGTTCCGAGGTATTCTCCACAGCTGAAGATAATCAGCCCTCAGTGCTCATTCAGGTCTACCAAGGTGAACGTGAGTTTGCCCGTGACAATAAGCCACTAGGTACATTCGAGCTCACTGGTATTGCACCTGCTCCTCGTGGTGTTCCTCAGATTGAGGTCACCTTCGACATTGATGCTAATGGCATTGTGCACGTTTCTGCGAAGGACAAGGGGACTGGCAAAGAACAGTCTATGACCATTACGGGTGGTTCGGCTCTTCCTCAGGAAGAGATCGACAAGATGGTTAAGGAAGCTCAGGCCCACGAAGCTGAAGATAAGCAGCGCCGTGAGGATACTGATACCCGTAATGGCGCAGAGGCAGCGGCATACCAGACTGAGAAACTTGTTGCAGACAACAAGGACAAGATTTCTGAGGACATTGCCAAAGAGGTGACCGACAAGGTAGAGGCCTTGAAGGAAGCCCTCAAGGGTGATGATATGGAGAAGATTAAGTCCGCGCAGTCTGAGCTGATGACTTCTGCTCAGCAAATTGGTCAAGCGCTATACGCACAGCAGGCTGCAGGTGATGCTGCTGGCGCTACAGGCGAAAGCGCTACTGGCACCGGCTCAACGGCTGATGATGATGTAGTTGATGCTGAAGTCGTAGATGATGACGATAAGAAGAAGGATGGCGAGTGACATGCCAGCATTCGATAAGGATGATTATCTGAATGGCATGCCGGACGCCGAGTCACTCAAAAGTGACCCGGCGTCCGCCGGAAATGTCGATCGTAATGAAGACGATGAAGCTACTGTTACTGATTCCCAGCAGGCCAAAGAACAGGAAAGCGCTACTGCTTCAGAAAAGCCTTCTAATGGTTCCCAAGAGTCTGCCAATACTGACAGTGGCAAAGGTGAACAAATACCGGATCAAGGGGACGAGAGTTTGACGCCTCTAGGTAAGGCAAAGAAAGAGGCCGCCGACTACTTAGATGCTCTCCAGAGGGAACGGGCTCAGTTTGTAAACTATCGCAACCGGACAGCTAAAGAGCAGGAGACTTTCCGCCAGCACGGAATTATCGATGTACTTACTGCTCTTTTGCCGGCTCTTGACGACATTGATCGTATTCGTGAACACGGTGGTCTGGACGATTCATTTGCTGCGGTTGCGGCGAAAATTGACAAGACCTTTGAAAAGTTTGGCGTTGAGAAATTCGGTGAAAAGGGTGAGGATTTTGACCCCACCAAGCACGAAGCTATCCTGCATAAGCCAGATTCTCAAGCTGAGAAGGAAACTGTAGATACCGTAGTTGAAGCAGGATACAAGATCGGTGATCGAGTTATTCGAGCCGCTCGGGTAGTTGTTGCTGCACCCGAAGAGCAGTAACTTTCCTGTTGACGTCTGATTTGTAGATACTCACGGCACTAAGACAAAGAAAGGAGACATGGATGGCTGAAAACGAATGGCTGAGCAAGGACTTCTATAAGGTCCTTGGTGTCTCCAAGGACGCTAGTGATGCGGACATTACTAAGGCTTACCGCAAACTCGCTCGCAAATACCATCCTGACCTCAATAAAACAAAGGAAGCAGAAGAGAAGTTTAAAGATGTCTCTGAGGCTTATGATGTTTTAAGTAATAAAGATGAGCGTAAGAAGTATGATGCTATTCGACAGTTTGGTTTAGGCGGAGCTAGGTTTGCGGGCGGTTCGGCCAGCTCGGATGGTGGATTCTCTGCTGACGGTTTCCAAGATATTTTTGGATCCGTGTTTGGCGGTGGAACTGGAGGACCTGGAAGTTCTCGTATTCGCTTTTCAACAAGTGGCGGTGGCCCAGATTTGTCTGATCTATTTTCGGCATTTGGAGGTGCTGCCTCCCATGATGATGGTGCATACAGTAGTGGAAGGCAATCGTATAAGCAGCCGGAAGCTACTAAGGGGGCTGACAGGACATCCCACATTACGTTGACTTTTAAACAGGCAGTCAAAGGAGCAACGGTTTCTCTGAGCGTAGGTGGGTCTAAATTTAAGACCCACATCCCAGCCGGTGTGAAAGATGGGCAGAAGATCCGCCTTGCTGGCAAAGGTCACGCTGGAACATATGGTGGTCCTAACGGCGACCTTTACTTGACCATTAGCGTTCAGCCCAGCAGTCGTTTTACGATGCGGGGTAAAGACGTGGTTATGGATTTGCCTGTTACGGTGAAAGAGGCTGCCTTGGGGGCCAAGGTAGAAGTTCGCGACATCGATGGTGAACCAGTAACTTTTAAGGTACAGGCTTGTTCGTCTAGCGGTGACGAAGTTCGTATTAGCGGCAAGGGTGTTCAAGATAGGCGTCAGAAGGGTGATCTTGTAGGCAAGGTTTCGATACAGCTACCCAACAAGCTTGGTTTGGCGGCCAAACACGTCATCAAAGAGTTTGCTAAAGCAACTGAGAACTTTGAACAAGAGCTTGCTGATGAACGGATGAGACTATAAAGGTGGTGTTTGTCACCTGAAAACTAGGGGTGAATGTAATGGCAGCGTTAGATCAGCAGATGCGGAACGTGTACTTGGCGTGTGCACGAGCGCTAGTGGCATCTGAAACAAATTTGGATCACATTGATGATCGTGGTATTGACATTAATTTGCCAGTATTCAGTGTTGGCCAAGTTGCTCAGCTGGCAGACATTCACCCACAAACCTTGCGCCAGTATGACCGCTTGGGACTCATTGTCCCCGATCGAACAGAAGGTGGTGCTAGGAGATATTCTTTGCGTGATATAGATAGGCTCTATCAGGCTCAGCATTTGAGCCAGGATGAGTCGATTAATATTGCTGGTGTAAGTCGCATTCTGGATCTAGCTGAGGAAAACCGGCAATTGCGTAGACAGATTCGGCGCATGCGCAAACCTGAGGGTAGTAATATTTTTGAGGCAAGAGTCAACGGAGAAGTAGTTGAAGTTGAACGGACCGGTCATTCTCAAGTCTGGCATCGGCAAACAAGTGTTTACGTTGAGGAGTTGTCTCATCATTCAAAGTCTGATACTCATTCGATGTCAAAATCTCTAGTTGTATGGGGTTTACACTAAAGCTGTGAGTACTTGCATGTGTGTCAAAGGAAATTCGGACATAGTGTATGTTGCACTATTGCCTTAAGCAAGTAGCGCGAACAACAAGGTTGCCGTCACACAAGAGGTAAAAACTACGATGCTGTGAAAACCCTTTAGGTTTCATCGTCTGGTACTTTTGCTGAAACAGTGGGATGGGATTCGCGGTTGTGTATCCTTACCGCAGCAATTGACAATTGAGCTATTTCAGATTGCGCAGGCGCATTGGTTGAGATGGTAGGCTGTTGGATACCAGAGTAGTCCTCGCTGATGGTAACAGAGAATTCTGGCGATGGTAACAAAATGGAGTTAAGTAGTAGCCATGGTGATTGGTAAAGGCATAAACTCTACTAGTGCTGTTTCAGGTGTAATTGAGAGTATATAGTCAGCGTGTGTGTAGATAGTTCAGAATGTACGCGACATATGACGGCAGAGTAGCTGTTATCAAGCAATAAACAAATAATTGGTGTCCGTTTGCTTAACTGACAATAGGTTGTAATCTGTGCAAAATCCCTATGATTTTTTGGCCCAGACACTTGTTAGAGGGAATACAATTACAAACTGAGAACGTTATGACTGTGCACTACAGACAGGTGTCATGTGCTACTGAAATAACTAGAGCTTAGGCAGGGAGTGAGACTACGTTGGGGTTCGCATATGGGGAAGACTCGCAAGAGGTGAGCAGAAAGGTGCAAGCGTTGCCGCACGAAGGCTACGGTCAAACTTGGGCAAAAACAATCCTCATAGGCGAGCACTCGGTGGTTTACGGACACCCTGCCCTAGCGTTGCCCTTGCACAGTTTGAAAATGCAAGCGTGGGCTACTCCCATTGCTTCAGGACAGCAGGCACAATTAGAAGCCTTAGATTATTCAGGGTCTTTGGAAGAGTCCGGGGGAACGTTTGGTGGCTTGAAACGTGCTGTGGAAGTCACACTCAATTTTCTACATCATCCACAACAAGCCTTCAACATCCGAACCCAATCTGATTTTCCTGCGGGACGGGGATTAGGTTCTTCGGCTGCTGCTTCAGGAGCCGTCATACGAGCCATCTTGGATGCATATGATGTAGAGGTAAGTCGAGAGCAGCTATTGGACTTAACGAACCAGGCTGAAAAGATAACACATGGGCATCCATCAGGACTGGATGCTGCTACCACATCTGGGCTGAAACCAGTTCGTTTGGCTGCAGGGAGCATGAGTACGATACAACCTCAAGGTGATGCTTACCTGGTGATTGCTGACACTGGCGTTGTCGGGTCTACTAAAGAAGCTGTAGAAGGGGTGCGCAGTCGCTTCCAGGAAGACCCAACGGGTGTTGGTCAGTTGATGGATTCTTTAGGTGAACAGTCTGAGGCGGCTATTCGAGATCTTGAAAACGGGCAGATGGAATCTCTGGGCCATCGAATGAATGAAGCTCAGGTGCTGCTGAATGCTCTACAGATAGGGCATCCTAAGCTGGATCTACTCGTTGAGACTGCGCGCTCGTGTGGAGCATTGGGGGCGAAGCTCACCGGCGGCGGTTTGGGCGGTTGCGTGTTGGCCTTAGCAAGCACTAAAGAAGATGCAGATAGAATTAGCAAAGCTCTTCGGTCTGACGGTGCTCAGCAGGTTTGGCTTCATCAAATGGTAGCTTGAGCATGCTTGCAAGGGCAGACAATCGTTTTCTTGTGCACCGCATATGGTGCTCTGATAGTGGGGATACTGTCAGATTTTTACCGTTACAGTCAAACGAGTGTCTGTCTGTGCGTAACCTATGAGATATGAACGTGAGGAGAGTACAGTCACAGATGGGTGAAAGTAATGACGAGCAGGCGACTAGCGTGCAGACGAGTACAGCGACCCTTTCTCACCGTGTACAAATGAGGGAAGAGGGTATACCGGTCATAGGCCGGGGTCAGGCACGAGCCAATGCAAATATTGCCCTCATTAAATATTGGGGCAAAGCTGATGAGGATCTCATCATACCGATGACATCTAGTCTTTCTCTCACTCTTGATGGTTTATCGACCCGCACTGAAGTTGAGTTTCTTGATGCAACCGCTGGTTCTGATTTGTTAACTATTGACGATCAACCACAGGGTGGCAGGGCTTTAGGGCGTATTTCTCAATTTTTAGACGTCATTCGCAAGCGGGCAGATATTGACGCCCCTGCTCGAGTGAGTTCATATAACACGGTGCCGTACGGAGCTGGGCTCGCTTCCTCTTCATCAGCATTTGCTGCCTTGGCAGGAGCCGCCTGTGCCGCAGCAGGGTTGAACGTGAGCAGACAAGATCTTTCTCGCCTAGCGCGCCGAGGATCAGGTTCGGCCTGTCGTTCAATTTATGGTGGACTAGTTCAGTGGCAGGCTGGTCATGACGATGCGTCTTCTTATGCTGAGCCTGTCGAAACTGATATGGACTTAGCTCTGATTGTGGTACTTATATCCGGGCAAGAGAAGCATATTTCGAGCCGACAGGCTATGCGACACACCATGAGTACCTCCCCATTTTATCGAGCTTGGGTGGAGCAAAGTAAAGATGATTTGGAGCAAGCGCTTGTTGCGGTGCACACTAACGATATCAATACGTTAGGTGAGATTGTGGAGGCAAACGCTTTGAGCATGCATGCTGCGATGATGGCAGCTCGACCTGCTGTTTCGTATTGGTTGCCAGACACGCTCGTCGCTTTTGAAGCCGTACATCAGATCCGGTCTGATGGATTGGATGCGTGGGCAACTATGGATGCGGGTCCGAATATAAAGGTATTAACTTCTGGACAGCAGGCCATACAAGTTGCCGAGGAGTTGCGCGAGCGTCTACCTGGTGTCAATATTCAAGTACATAGGCCAGGTCCTGGTCTTCAAGTCAATGGTGCTGGGGACGGGAGAACGCTGAAATAAACAGGTAAACAGGACTGTGGTGGAACAAGAACACCGGCATGGATAAACGATGGGGTATGCAAATGGGAAAGACGGTTACTAGGATTCGATGCCAGGCTCAAGCGGCAGGCAAGCTGTACTTGGCGGGCGAATATGCTGTTGTAGAACCTGGTCATCCTGCTGTAGTAGTAGCAGTAAACCGCATGCTTACAGCAGAAGTTACAGGGTGTAAAGGGGACGAAGATACTGTCAATCTTTCGGCGTTGGTTTCAGACATAGACCTTCAATGCGGAAAGATCGAGTCTGTAGGACGTCCACAGGATAGCTTGCAGTGGCATCGTGAACATGGGATCATAACTCCGGATAGTGAGTGTGCTCAGAATTCTTATATTTTGGCAGCACTGCAAACTGTAGAAGAGCTTGCTGTATATAAAGGCGTCCTAGTTCGTCCCTTTGATGTGTCTATCTCTAGCCAGCTAGACGCAGATTCCTGTAAAAAATATGGTTTAGGGTCGTCTGCCGCTGTGACCGTGGCTACGGTTCGGGCTCTACTACAGTTCTATGGTATAGAACTGTCACCATTGGCTACATACAAGCTGGCTTATCTGGCTACAGGCAAGGCGCAGAGTTTAGGTTCTGGTGGAGATTTAGCCGCCAGTCTTTTTGGCGGTTGTATTCGCTTCTGTTCTCCAGACAGGATTTGGGTGCGCTCATTAGCTGATCAGGTGCCTTTGGCTGAACTTGTCGAGAGACCTTGGCCGGGGCTAGCCATAAACCGTCTGGATGCTTTTGGTGATGACTCAGCCTTGCAACTGTTAGTAGGTTGGACAGGTAGTCCGGCGTCTACCCCATCACTGGTGGCTTCAGTCAAAGCAGGTTCTGCTGATGGAAAACGCCACGATTACGAGGAATTCTTAAGCAGTTCAGATGTGTGCGTCGACGCGCTTGCTAGAGCCTTAGAAACCGGTGATATTGCTGCCGTTAATAATCAAATAGTCCGAGCAAGAGATCTCCTCTCGGGTCTGTCACAATTGACAGATACCGCCATTGAGACAGATGCTTTGCGGGCATTAGTTGAAATAGCTGCAAAGTATGGCGGTGCTGCTAAATCGTCCGGAGCTGGCGGCGGTGACTGTGGTATCGCTATTGTAGCTGCTGATCATCAAGCACAAGCACAAAGTATTGAAGATGCTTGGGCTGCGTCGGGCATCGAACCACTAGGACTAGCGGTCAGTAATGAACTGGTCCCTGTCCAACCATGGTCTCCCACGGAGAGTCAGGAGAATGAGGCTGCATGAGTAGCCAAGAGTATGAGCATGAAGGTTTCAATCCTGGAGTAGATGCTAATCCCGATTCTCAACGAAAAAACGACCATATTCGATTGGCTCTAGAGCAACAGCAGACCGTACAACGGAATGCTTTTGATGATATTCGCTTTGTCCATCATTCCTTGCGAGCGGTGGACCAGTCTAGTGTCGACACCAGCACCAGAGTATGTGGTGCACATTGGCGGATGCCCTTTTACATTAACGCGATGACGGGTGGTTCAGCTCAGGCTGGTCACATTAATGCTCTTCTTGCACAAGCTGCTCAGAGGACAGATCTCGCTATGGCTACAGGATCCCAGCATGCTGCTTTACGCAGAGCTGAGCTGGTCCCTACATTTACGACTGTGCGCAAACACGATCCGGTAGGTTTTGTTTTTGCTAACGTGGGACCAACGGTCAGCCCAGAACAAGCGGTGCAAGCTGTTGAGATGCTTGAAGCTAATGCACTTCAGGTACATATCAACCCTGTCCAAGAAGCAGTCATGACCGAGGGTGACAGAGATTTTGCCTCTTGGCCTGAGCGCATTCGGGCGATAGTACAGGCTGTACCAGTACCCGTGGTAGCTAAAGAAGTTGGATTCGGATTCAGTCGTCCTACAATTGAGCTTTTAGCCTCTCTGGGTGTTTCGAGTGTAGACGTGTCAGGTCGTGGAGGCACGAATTTTGCTGTTATCGAGAACAGTCGGCGTACCGATCATGCTTACTGGTACATGGACGACTGGGGATTCTCGACAGTTTTGTCTCTGCTGGTAGCCAACCAACCGGAACCGATTGCTGGCCTTCAATTGCTGGCCTCCGGTGGTGTCCGCAGTCCTCTGGATCTCGTAAAGGCGCTTGCTTTAGGCGCTCAGGCTGTGGGTATTTCTGGTCACTTCTTGCAGGTGCTCACTCAAAACGGGGTAGCAGGGCTTGTTGCAGAAATTGAATCGTGGTCTGTGCAGCTTAGGTCTTTGATGTCCCTGTTGGGAGCTTCCACGATTAGTGATTTGCAAGCTACTGACTTGTTGATTACTGGTTCAACGGCTCAGGAAGCAAGTCTCCTCGGTGTAGATGTGTCTGCCTTCGCAAGGCGTAGTGAGGGCCATCTCCTGTAAAGGGTATGCAAGCTCTTGTCTACTGACCAGGTACTTCAGTTGCTCTTGGCTGAAGTGCGTCTTCCATTGTTTGGTGTTCCTACTAGTTCTAGGTAGTAGTAGTCCTTGCGGTTCATTGTGGGACATGCGGCAGTCATTAGTGTTCGGCAGGCATGGTCTGTGCTAGACTGAACCGGTTGGCTCACATGCTCTTATGAAAAATGCATCGGGTCAATCGTCGCCTGAATGCTCTGATTGCCGGTAATATCCGCGAAATTCTTTGCTTTGCTCGCGGCCATGTGGGCTGCTGACCGGTTGCCTGCTGGACTTACTTGGTGGAAGGTTGATGTTGTCAACAATTACAATACCCTCAGTGGGTAAAGTGCGCTCTCAAACGCACCATTCAGTTGCGAATTTCGATAATGCAGATACGGATCAGATGAATACGTTAACAGTAAACAAAATGAGTGAAACAGCTATACAACAGAGTGCAGATAGTAGCGAAACCAACGGTCATCAGGACCATGATAAGCCCAAGACATTTGCTCAATTAGGAGTACCAGATTCTCTTGTACGTGTCCTCAAATCCAAGGGGATGACCACTGCTTTTCCTATCCAGGAAGATACCCTTCCAGATTCTTTGGCAGGAAGGGACATTCTGGGTCGTGGTCGCACGGGATCAGGCAAAACATTGGCCTTTGTGCTGCCACTAGTTGCACGCTTAGCAGAGTCTGCTCACAATCATCGTGACACTCGTAATGCCCGGGACCGTCGTTCGCTGCCGGCGCCACGAGGCCTTATTCTCTCTCCTACCCGCGAGCTCGCTAACCAAATTGACGAGGTGTTGTCTCCCTTAGTGCATGCAGTTGGCTTAAATACGTGCACTATATACGGCGGAGTACGTCAAAACCGACAGGTCAATGCCTTGCGCTCTGGTGCGCAAATCGTAGTTGCCTGCCCTGGACGCTTAGAGGATCTTCTCCAACAGCATTTACTGACGTTAGATGATGTAGAAATTACCGTCCTCGATGAGGCCGATGAGATGTCAGATATGGGCTTCCTGCCTGCTGTGGAGCGGATATTAGGTCAGGTTCGTGATGACGGTCAGCGCATGCTGTTCTCTGCCACTCTTGACCATGGCGTAGATGCTGTTGTTCGTCGCTTCCTCCATGATGCTAAGGTTCACGAGGTCGATTCAGCTACCCAGCATGTCGATCAGATGACCCATCATATTTTCGAAACAACCCAGGCAGATAAGCATGATTTGGTTCGCAAGCTGGCCTCCGGTAAGGGTAAGCGGATTCTCTTTACCCGAACCAAATTCCAAGCCAAAAAGTTAGCTGCTCACCTGACTAATAACGGTATTCCGGCAGCTGAGCTACATGGTAACCTTTCGCAAAACCAGCGTGATCGCAACCTTGCAGCTTTTAGTAGTGGACAGGTGCGTGTACTAGTAGCTACAGATGTGGCTGCGCGTGGAGTGGACGTGTCTGGAGTCGACCTGGTGGTCCAAGTCGATCCACCAGCAGATCCTAAGTCCTTCCTACACCGTTCTGGTCGTACGGCCCGTGCAGGTAAAGCTGGTGATGTAGTTACTATTGTGCTTCCAAACCAGAGGCGTGACACCAGGCGCATGCTCAAGATTGCTCACATTGATGCTAAACCTAACTATCAAGTAACTGCCGATTCTGAAATCGTTGAAGAACTCGTAGGGGAGGCAGCACCCCGCGTTGACGGTTGGACTTTGGAGTCTTTGCGCCCAGCTAAAACCCCGGGTTCAGGCCGCAGAAGTGGTGGTAGTCGCGGCGGCCGCGGCGGTCATCGTGACGACCGCAAGGGTGGTAGGCGTCCATATCGTTCCCACGACTCTAGAGATACTCGGTATTCGCAAGGCTTTAGCGATGAGTCTTCCCGGCGCTCAGACAAGCGCAATCGTAACCGGAGCAAAGGCTACAAGCATCAGGATGACTCCCAGCAGGACGGTCCCATTGATGCCCGCGGCGGTCGTGATCGCGGTTACAAGCGTCATGCTGAGGGCGGGCAGGGTAAGTTCCGCACTGGTCGTCAGGAAGAACGTGGAGAAAAGCGTCGTGGAACTAGTAGCACCCGATCTGGTGCACCACGCGGTATCCAGCATCGCACTAACCGCAGCAAGCGCTCAAGCAATCCCTTCCGCGGTCGCTAAACTTCGCGTTTGATAAGCTTCCAGCCATTCGTCAGCAAGTGTGAACTGTCGTGTAGCGAACCTGATTCGGTAGCTTACGGGACGGATACTTCGTGTATTGTCATCTTTCATAGTGAATAGAGGCACTAGGAATACGGTTTTACTGTATTCCTATGTGTTTTGGTAGTAAAGACGACAGCGGCTGCTGTGTTATGCAGCAGGGTAGGTGCTCAGTAAAAGAAGAGCAGTTGGTTTGCTGCTTATTCTCATCGGCATTGAAACCCCGTCTGGTGAAAGTGTCGCCTGGAAGACGATTGCATCCCAAAGTGCACCAGTGCAGAGTGTCCCGCTGTCTATAGTGGACAACCTCGCGTAGATGAGCACTTCTGTCAATTACTAGCCTTGTATAAAAAAGGTCAAAATACTCTATTTTTTACAGAAAATCAAGTCTTTCTTTCCTGCTTTTCCTGCCTTACATTATGTGTAAGTAGGTATTCGTGATACGAGTTCATGAAGGATGGCATGGGTTAAGAGCATGACTTGGTTAAGTAGGTTGCGAGGCAGCGGGCAGGGCATGGCCGATTCGGTGTTCTGCTGTGTGTACAGGTGCTTTTTGCGTGCTTGTATAGGCCTATGCTTCGGTCTACTCATGCTGGTGCTGTCCACACTCGCTCCTGCTGAAGTAGTTGCTGTGTCACTGGTGCACTCACCAGCTCATACCACCACGGCGGCTGCGGTTACACCCGTCGCTCACGGCTATGATAGCTGGTCACAAGCGGCTCAAGAAGCCGTTGCCTATGTGTCTTCAGGTCAGGAAGCATACACACGCGGTGATGCAGTGGAAGCAGATTCAGATTTTTCTGCTGCCTTGAACACCTCGTACACGGCTTCAAACTTAGCTGTCATGACAGCACAGAGATTGGGCGTTGAGCGACGTTCGAATCTGGATCAACTGTTTCGAAGTCTCTTGGACGCAACATATACGCCCAATCAAGCAGAACACATCAACCAGCTCGTTCAAGAGCTGAGCGTCGGTTTGATGGATACAGCTCAAGAGTTAGATAGTCAAGCAGGTACACCAAAACCTCGTGAATACGCCAAGCAGCTTGAGCAGCAGATTCAGCGTGAGCGTCAGCAGCTTGATGCCAGTAAAAAGCACAGCAACGCAGGTAGAGGAGAGAAGACCTGGACCCAAGTGGCTCAAGAGATGACAGTAATCCTTGACGATGCATACAAGGCATCTGCTGCTGGGGACGGTGCCCAAGGCTCGACTTTGGTGAATAAAGCCTATTATCAATACTACGAAAAGCTAGGTTTTGAAAAGAACGTGATGAACGCTATCTCGGGCAGTAGGGTTTCCGAGGTTGAGTACCAATTTAAGCAAACTCGTATGGCTATGTCTGCGGGGAAAGATGCAGCAAGTATTAAACCCTTGGTCAG
Organism: Bombiscardovia coagulans; assembly: GCF_002259585.1. GTDB lineage: Bacteria > Actinomycetota > Actinomycetes > Actinomycetales > Bifidobacteriaceae > Bombiscardovia > Bombiscardovia coagulans. Next base: position 714,174 of record NZ_MWWS01000004.1, on the reverse strand, counting down.
CGACCTCAAAACGATGCTAGTGGCAGACGCTCAGACGCTCGACAGGGGAGCAGCCCGACAGGTAAGCGGTTTCACGAACTTTATCACATCAGCCTTCGGACAGGCTTTTATCGTTTTGCTCCGGGAAGGTTTGGAAGCAATCCTCGTTGTGGCAGCCATTATCGCTTACCTGGTGAAATCTGGGCATAAGGACAAAGTACAACCTATTTACTGGGGGATTGTTGCAGGCTTGTTCGCATCGTGTGTAGTGGCCTTGCTCTTTACACTACTGTTTCATGGCAATGGTCCGCAACAGGAGATTCTGGAAGGTGTAGTTGCACTCATTGCTATGGTCATGCTTCTCTTTACCAGTAATTGGATGCTCTCAAAATCTTCAGTTACCTCTTGGAATCAGTATATTAAAGCTCAAACGGTAGCAGCTATCTCTCGCGGTAGTATCCTATCCTTGGCTTTACTCTCCTTCCTGGCAGTATTTAGAGAGGGTGCAGAAACAGTCATGTTCTATCAGGCTATTATTGCTATGGCTCCTAGCGGGCACCAAGAAATCTGGGCAGGCTTTGCAGTCGCTACAGTTGTGCTGGTACTGATCTTTGTACTCATTCGGTTCACTTCGGTGAATATTCCTATTCGTCCATTTTTTATCATTACATCTGCTCTGATGGCAGTTATGGTAGTCATTTTTGCTGGTGGTGGTGTACATGCGCTGATAGAGGGTGACCTCATACCGGCATCATATGTACCTGGATTGCCAACCAGTGATTGGTTGGGATTCTACCCTTACAAGGAGAGTATAGGCGCTCAAATATTGGCCATCATTGCAGTTGTTGTACTGTTTATCGTCTCTCTGGTCATGCAGAGCGGGCGCAGCGAAGCTCAAAAGGCAGCAGCATCCCAACAAGTAGTATCTCACCCATAATAGTAGTAAAGGATTACTCATGAAGTGCAAGAAGGTATCAGCGCTCGCCGCTTTAATTCTCGTTGGAGCCTTGGCTCTATCAGGTTGTGGCGGTAATAAGTCTGAAGGGCTGCGTGAAGCATCCTCACCAAAAGCTTCTGCTGAAACTGAGCAGTCAGGTAAGGAAAAGGATAAAGGTGCGGGATTTGAAGAAATTCCCATTCCTCCAGAAGATCAAGTGAAAGGTCCACTCACGATTGGTACCGTCTTCTTCCAGCCCATCGATATGGAACCGGCTGGCATGGGACTGAAAGCTGCTGAGGCAAGTTTGCATTTGGAAGCTGATATCCATGCAACTGCTGACAATAATTTAGGCTATGCTAAGGGTGAGTTTGTCCCCGATTTGACGGTGAAATACAAAATCGAAGATAAGAGTGGCGCCAGCCAACCTCAAGAGGGTACCTTCATGCAAATGAACGCATCTGATGGACCTCACTATGGTGCCAACATCAAGATGGATAAGGCTGGTTCCTATAAACTCACGTATACCATTGAATCACCTGCGCGTCGAGGATGGATGCTGCATACGGACCCGGAGACTGGCGTCAAAGGGCATTTTTGGACTGAGCCTATAGTTGTTTCTTGGGATTGGGATTACACTCCTCACGAGTGGTAAACCATGTTTTACATAGTGAAATAGTGGCGTAGTTAAGGTGAAAGGAGAGCGAGACTGATGTTGGTGCAATTCGTAACGGCCCTACAAGGGGTTTTAGGTCCTGCTCTCCTCACCATGGCTTATAGCGTCCTGTTATCACCAGGTAACAGTCGAAAGAAACCAGCCAGTGCTTATGTTCGTTTGCTGGGGTTGGTATTGGGCATACTGGCTGCTCTGGTGTTCGCTGGCATGCGGGCCATGGCTGTTATTAATCGTCGCACGATGATCAATATGCCAACTCTCTGGGCCTGCGTGATTGTTAATATGCTGTCTTTGGCATTGGTAATATGTGCTAGCAGTGCTGTTCATAATGGGAAGCAGCACACGAAGTTCATGCTGGTGTTGAACGCGGTAGCTGGCACTTCTCTTGGGTTGACTATCTTTCGTGCTTTACCGGATGTTATCCTTCAACTAACTAATTTTGTGGAACCTGGCGCACCTATGTTTACGTCAGACATGCTGCTCAGGGCTCTTGGTTTCCTCCTAGGATGTTTGACTGCCGTACTAGTTGCATGTATCTTCCGGAGTCTGAGGGCGACAAGCCCCCGAATAGCCTTTACTGTATCCAGTTGTTTGCTTCTTGCTCTGATTATCATTCAACAGGTGACTGCTCTTGCTGCTGTACTGCAAAATAGTGGCAATCTGGTCTTGCATGGGACTGCTTTTAGGTTGATGGCATACTTGTACAACGCAAAGAGAAGTCTAACTATCGCTCAGGTGGGTATTTTCCTCCTTCCAGCTCTTGGTTCAGTCATTGCCGGATACAAAATGCCTTTGCAGGCACCTGACCTAGCACAGGCCCGTATCCATAAGGCATTTAGGCGAAAGGCCATTAGAGGAGCTACATGGAGTTTGTTGGCAATAATTGGTGTCACCACAGCGCTCACTGTCGGGGTGCAACAAGCCTATAAGCAGCCAGTGCTTTCTCCGCCTGAGGCATACGCTCGCAAGGCTGACCATATAGCTATTCCTCTGTCTCAGATTGGAGATGGACACCTTCACCGCTTTGAGTACAAAGCCAAAGACGGAACCCTAATGCGCTTTATTGCTATTAAAAAGAACGGCGGAGCTTACGGTGTGGGTTTGGACGCTTGTGAAAATTGTGGTTCAGCAGGTTACTATGAGCGCGACGGCAAGATTATTTGCAAGCGTTGTGACGTGGCTATCAATATTGCGACTATTGGTTATAAGGGTGGCTGTAACCCAATACCCTTTGCGTATACCACCGCACAGGGGAACATTGTGATCCAAACATCCACTCTAGATGCCTTGTCGGCTGTCTTTCAAGGATGAAGGATTGATATGTTTTTCCTGAAAATGATAACTAGTTCCTTCAAACGGCAGAAGGGGCGCAAGCTGCTTATTGCGCTTACTGTCGGTCTTTCTGCGTGCGTAGCTGTGGCTATGCTAGGTGTAGTTTTTGATGTAGGGGATAAACTCAATGCTGAGCTTTCGACTTACGGTTCGAACATTACCGTGCAGCCCAAGTCGCAAGCCGTTGTTGCAGATTTGTACACTCGTTCTGAAAAATCAGCTGAATCCTCATCACAGCTTTCTACCCCCAATGCAGGTTCGGCAACTCCTAGTGCAGTGATTCAAGAGTCTGAAGTAGCTAAGATTAAAAGCATTTTTTGGGCCTACAACATTGAGGATTTTGCTCCCCGCCTAGATATTACGGCCAATTGCAATGGAGTTAGTGTCCCTATTGTTGGCACTTGGTTTCATAAGACCCTCCAGTTAGATTCTGGCGGCAGCAGTCAGGTCGGAATGCCTGGCCTGCGTCCTTGGTGGAAAGTGCAAGGAAAATGGCCGCGAGACAACACCAAGGAAGCCATGATAGGAAAAGACTTGATGGCTGAATTAGGAGGAAAGGGTGTAGGCGATAGGCTGACTTTGAGCCTGGGAAGCCAGCAAGTAGAAGTGGTCATAGTAGGTAGCTTCGATTCTGGTGATGATGATTCTTCTTCCCTGTACCTTCCCACTGCTGTGGCTCAAGAACTTGCTGCTATGCCTGGACAAGTCGACAGGGTAGAAGTCAAAGCTTTGACAACTCCTGAAAATGAATTAGCCCGTAAAGCAGCCCGTAATCCCGCTGCTTTAACTCAAGATGAGTGGGAGACTTGGTATTGCACAGCGTATGCCTCATCGATCGCCTACCAAATTGAGGAAGTTATCTCCGGTTCGGTCGCCAAGCAGGTTCGGCAGGTTGCTGCCCTCCAGGGAGATGTACTCAACAAGACTCAAGCGGTGATGCTGCTCATGACTGTATTGAGTCTACTTGCCGCCGCAGTAGCTGTGGCAAATCTTCTGGCCTCATCTATCACTGAACGAGTCTCAGAGTTTGCTCTTCTCAAAGCAGTGGGAGCCACAGATGGGTCTATCTATCGGTTGATCCTCGCTGAAACAGGATGCATTGGATTGTTTGGCGCGATAGTGGGGTCACTGTTAGGTACTGGCATGGCGCAGATTGTGGGCATGGTGGTATTCCATGCCTCCATTGACATGCATCCGATGGTCTTTGTGTGGGTGTTTGTATTGCTTGCTCTCGTGATTTTACTGGCCTCAGTTTCTGCTATTCGTTCCATTCTTCGTTTGAGCCCGGCCCAGGCCCTGCACGGGCGCTGACATTTGAGGTAGTGAGTCTTATGAAAAAGAATACAAAAGTTACCACGAGCGGCAATACCCGGATGTTTTTCAGGATGGTATATGGGGCCCTCTTTCGTAGGCGCAGCCGAGCCCTCATGGCAGTGTTAGCTTCAGCTGTAGGAGCGGCAACACTCTTTTGCTTAGCTGCGGTCTGTATAGCAGTACCAGCACAAATGAATCAAGAGATGAGGGCTTATGGAGCCAATCTAGTTGTAGCTCCCATTGAACGAGGTGATCATGCTCGTCGGGACATCGACAATGCGATGGTGGAACATACCACTGAGATGGTCACTGCCAAAAGTTCTGCTCGTCATGCTTGTTACCGTTATGAGAATGTGAGGATTAACAACGCCTCCTACCTGATGGCGGGTATTGATCCTAGTCAGGTGCATGCCCTCAACCAACACTGGAATGTAACTGGACATTGGCCTAGCCCTGGAAAGATTCTTGTCGGTCGAGATTTGGCAGATAATCTGGGAGTATCTATAGGGAGTACGGTCGAAGCTCGTTTCTTGCGTGAAGATAGTCAAGAGCCTAAAGTTGCTGGTCAGTGGCAGAAAGACCAGATCATCGGCGCGGCAAACTATCAAATAGCTGGAATTGTTGATACTGGTGGTGCTGAAGATAAAATCGTGTATGCAACTCTGGCTGATATGGAACATGTAACCCATCTCAAACGTGGTACCGATGTCATCGAGTACTCTTCTAGCGCAGTCGGACCAGAGCTTGCAGCAATTGCTGACAGCATCAACGAGATGACCTCTATGGGAGTGAGGGCACAAACTGTTACGAAAATTTCATCTGCAGATACGCGAATTATTACTATGTTGCAGACGCTCTTCTGGATGATCTCATTAGTGGTTTTAGTGCTTACATTGGTTGGTGTAGGAGCCACCATAACTTCTATGGTCTCTCAACGGCGCAGCGAAATTGGTCTACGCAAGGCTTTGGGAGCTTCCGCTGCAAGTCTGGCATCTGAGTTTTTTGTGGAATCTGGTGCATACGGATTATTGGGTGGACTAGTGGGTACTGGACTGGGATATGCTTTCGCCTACTGGCTGTGCTCTTCAGTGTTTGGGCGTGCCTTAATATTCAACTGGTGGTTGGGTATATCTTCGGTATTACTGAGTGCCATTATTGCTGTCATCGGTTCCATACATCCCGTTGTTCGAGCATCTCGCATTGATCCTGCTGTGGTGCTGCGAGAGGAGTGAATCGTGAAGGTTATACACAATACAACACACAAGTTGAGAGTTCCAGAGTTTTTCAGAAGGCAAGTGGAAGGAAAATGAGAATGACAGAGGGAAATGATGAGCGGCATACAGTTCAGCCTCAGGTCCAACTTTTACTTGATTTAGAACATGTTTCTAAAATTTACGGTGACGTACATGCATTAGATGATGTGAGTTTACAAGTGAATGAAGGCCAGTGGCTGGCTGTTGTGGGTTCTTCGGGATCAGGCAAGACAACTCTCATGAATATTTTAGGCTGTATGGATACACCGAGCCAAGGTTCGGTACGCCTTAGCGGAAAAGCTTTGGAAGATATGAGCCAATCTCAGCTGACCGACATACGCAAAGATGTTATAGGGTTGGTCTTTCAAAAGTTTTATCTCGTGCCTCACCTCACTGCTTTAGAAAATGTAATGGTTGCCCAGTATTATCATTCGGTTGTAGACCAGGATCAGGCTATGAGAGCTTTGGAAAGAGTTGGCTTGGTAGATCGTTCCCACCATTTGCCATCTGAACTCTCCGGTGGTGAGCAGCAGCGGGTTTGTATTGCGCGCGCATTGATTAATGAGCCCAAGCTTATTTTGGCGGATGAGCCGACAGGTAATCTTGACGAAGCTAACGAAAAGTTGGTGTTGGAACTGTTCCAGCAACTGCATGAACAAGGTACCACCTTGATTGTCGTTACGCATGATGCCCTGGTGGCTTCTTGTGCCCAACGGGAGATTATGCTCAGTCACGGTCAGTTGGTAGGCGAACACTGGAATGATGACCATGCCCACCAAGCATACTTAGCTGCTGGTGGTAGATCAGCGCTTGCAGATGTCAGTGGAGGTATTCCTGTTGACCTGCTTACTGAAGATCTTCCAGTAGGATTTACCGGTTCTGTAGAGGAGGGTGTACCTCGTTCGATTTCTCAGCAGTGAGTTTACTTGAAACTGGTTTTGCAGAGTTAAGCATTTTATTTTCCGCACACGGTTGTAAACACAGGTGGTAGCTAACCAGTAGTGGAGTTCTCCAACTCTAGTAAGTGTGGGGTAACTGTGAGTAAACTCATATGATTCATGAGTGCAAACCCAACATTTATGCGGTTCTGATAGGTTCGCGAGTGCTATGGTTGACCACGTTACATATCAATCGCTAAACAACGAGGTAAACAAAGAATGGCGAAAATAAATGCTGCTGACAAGATGGTTCAAGTGATGGAAGCTTGGGGTATCGATAATGTGTATGGTCTACCGGGGGACTCTGTCGATACGACAGTGGAAGCGCTCTATAGGGAGCGTGACAAGATTACCTTCACCCATGTTCGCCACGAAGAAGTTGCAGCTTTGGCTGCCGCCTCCCATGCAAAGTTGACTGGTCAAGTAGGTGTGTGCCTTTCCATTGGTGGTCCCGGTGCTATTCACATGCTTAACGGTTTGTATGACGCCAAAATGGACCATGTACCTGTCGTAGCTATCATAGGGCAGGTTCAATCCCAGTTATTAAACACTGGTTACTTCCAAGAAGTGGACACTCCCAAGCTATGTGACGATGTGGCTGTGTTTAATAGGTTGGTTGTTAGCCCTCAGACCTTGCCTGAGGTTATGGATGAAGCTATCCGCATGGCTTATCTCCATAAGGGAGTGGCAGTATTAACAATTCCAGACAATGTGCCGGATAACAAAATTGAAGATTCTTTCCATCCCACCGCAGAGTTGTTCCATGAGTCGCACCCTGCTATCAATCCTGAGGATGTTGACCGCGCTCTTGCAATGATTCATGCTGCCAAGAAGCCTGTTGCTTTCTTCGGTGTCGGTTCCCGAGGTGCCCAAGCTGAGGCTAAAGAGTTTGTTGAGAAGTATTCCTTGCCCTTCATTCAGACTATGCCTGCCAAAGGAACCATTGACGATGACCATCCCAACGCCTTAGGACAGATTGGTAAGCTGGGCACAAAACCTGCTTATGAAGCTATGTTTGATGCAGACTTACTAATTTTAGTTGGTACAGATTATCCTTACGCACCTTATCTCAACGGTAAAATCCCTGCTATCCAAATCGAAATTGATCCTACCCACATAGGCAAACGCCACCAGGTAGAAGTCGGTATGGTGGCGGATGCGAAGGATGCTTTGACTCTACTGAATTCGCGTGGTGAACATATTCCTGAAACTGCTTGGCTCAAGGCTTGTCAAGAGAATATGAAGACCTGGCGAAAGTGGATGAAGGATGTCACTACGAAATCGCACCAGGGTGTTCTACCTTCTCGCGCATTTTCTAAGATGAGTGATATCGCACCAGATAATACAGTGTGGTCCGTGGACGTGGGTACTGCTACTGCCTTTGGGGCACGTTTCATTACTGCCAAATCCACCCAAAAGTACATTATTTCTGCTTGGCTGGGAACAATGGGTTGTGCCCTGCCGGGAGCAATCGCTTCTAAGATTTCCATGCCAGACCGACCGGTGTATGCCATTTGTGGTGACGGTGCTTTCTCTATGGTGATGCAGGACTTTGTTACAGCTGTTAAATATCAGCTACCAATGGTTGTAGTTGTTCTCAATAACCATTTGCTTGCCTTCATCAAGTATGAGCAGCAGTCTGCTGGACAGCAGAACTATGGTATTGACCTAGCTGATATCGACTTTGCAAAGTTCGCTGAAGCTTGTGGAGGCATTGGCGTGAATGTCAGTACTGACCAGGAATTCGATGCAGCTATCGAAAAGTACCGAAACCCTGATCGCCCAGTGCTGATTAACTGTGCATCGACAGATGAGGCACCTCTTCCAGGCAAGATTGTTTGGGATGACGCCGAGGGCTACATGAAATTTGGAATGGGGTACATGCGCGAACAGTTCCGTATTCCAGAAATGCCACCACTGCGCGAAATTATGCGCCAGTTCCTCTGAGCCGGAGGAGACTGCCGGCTTGTGCTATGCACTTAAGCTGAAATCGTTATGAAGAAACAGCCAGTTTTACATCATGCAGTATGTAGAACTGGCTGTTCACTAGGTGGCTTAGTATCCGGTTGGTGATCTACAAAGATGGTGGGATGACACTAGCATGCTATCTGCGGGGCAGTTAAGATTATCCGGTGTATGGTCCGAGCTAGTTACCGGCAGAAGTTGATATTTCTTCTTTCTCTCCGCTCCCCTTGGTAGGCTAACTAAGGTTGCTAGCGCATGAGTTTTGCTCACCAGATGAATAGGACTTGCCAATTATGGGCTTTATATATTGGATTCTTGGACTCTTGAAGGACCCACGATCTGCTATTGCTTCATGGATAGCTATGGGTTTGGTACCAACTTACGCCTTTATATTCCTTATCATCTTTGTTGAGACCGGTGTGGTATTCATGCCCTTTTTGCCCGGTGATTCTCTTCTTTTCGCTGCTGGAGTTTTTGCCCATGATCCTAAATCTGGCATGAGCTTAAGTATCCTTCTTCCGGTGGTTTGGCTTGCCCCCATCATTGGTGACCAAAGTAATTATGTTATCGGGCATTTTTTTGGTCAGGCAATACTGCGCTCAGGCAGGGTAAAAGCTATGACCCCCGAGCGCATCGCAAAAACTGAAGGCATGATTGAAAAATGGGGACCTCTGGCTGTTTTTCTTGGTCGGTTTTTCCCGTTTATTCGTACCTTTATGCCTTTTATATGTGGTCTTTCTGGAATGCGGTGGTCACGTTTTACACCTTTTTCAATCTTGGGTGGCTTTATTTGGTCCTCGCTCTTTACACTCTTGGGCTTCTTCTTCGGAGGGATTCCAACTGTACAAGAACACTTTGAGTTAATTATCGTTCTCATTTTGCTTATTTCGGTCTTGCCTACAGTTATTGGACTGTGCAAGGCTAAGTTTGGTAAGAAGCATTCATCATGAGATGGTGCTTCAAGTGCACATGACCACAAGCTTGAGTCTGCTGGTGAGCAACGTATCGTGTTGCATTTGACCTTACCAAGCGATAAAGTTACATCGTTGCTCAGAAGAGCAAAGTAAAACTTGGGGCTGTAGCTCAGTTGGTAGAGCGCTTCGTTCGCATCGAAGAGGTCGGGGTTTCGACTACCCTCAGCTCCACAAGGTTTTGTACTCAGATTGAGTCTGGGAGCGTAAGTGTAGCATAAAAGAAAGTCAGCTGTTGCAGCAGATGTAAGACTGTTCGTTGTGCTGGTTCAACCAATTATAATTCTGTCCTTCTATTGAAAGTATTGTCTGCTAGGCTTTCTGTCAATTGGGGAACTCCATGGTTCTCGACGGCACCGTTATGACTTACCAATTACATAAATGTGATATATTGAACATTTTTTCACTGCTATTTGTTCAATAAACAGTGATACTATACAGACATATACATGGGAAAAGTGTCTTTACTCGTGTGTGGAATTGGGGGATTTCACAGCATGATAAGAACTTGGGGTACTCTCACGAGTCGTTTGCTCGTGCTTAAAGGGGATTATGAAAATGCGTAAGATGCGTAACATCGGTATAATAGTGCTAGCTTTAGCATGCACTTTTATAGGAGGAGGGCTGAGTGCCTTAACGCATGCTGCTCCTGAAAGCAAGATCAACAATATGCAAACGGCTGGTCTTACTCGTGCAGTAGATTCTGCTGACGGTTTTACTCTTGACCCCAATGCTGGTCCAGTTGGTACATCTGTGAAAATCACACCTCCTGGTTCAAGCTCCAGCGGCGGTCCAACAAAAAAGTTTTCTCAGATTTCTGCTTTTGGTGAATTCGCTCTAGCACTCTCGGACGATGGAACCAGCATTTATGCTTGGGGAGACAACAGCAACGGTGAACTAGGGATCGGAAGCATAGGCGGGACTCGTAATGTTCCAGTACGGGTGCTGACGCCTGCAGGTAAAGTCTTCACCAAGATCAGTGCTGGCAAAAATCATTCCTTAGCCCTGGATAGCGATGGTAAAATTTGGAGCTGGGGATATAACGCTAATAAACAGCTGGGAATCGGGGACGATACTTCTTCCCAGCCACGGCCTATGCAGGTGAAGACACCCGAGGGCAGGAAATATAAAGACATCAGTGCTGGTGGTTTCCATTCTTTAGCAGTAGATACTGATGCTAATGCATGGGGTTGGGGATCGAATTCTGACGGTCAGGTTGGTGACAACCAACGAGGTGTAGACCAAGGCTATCCTGACAAGATAATACTGAGGGATGTTGATGGAAAAGACTATAAAGCAAAAAGTGTGAGTGCTGGTGGATACCATTCAGTCGCAGTGGATGTGGGCGACACCATTTGGACATGGGGTAGAAACAATGAGGCACAACTTGGTGGAGGTGATAATAGCCGGAGTGCACCCGCAATTATTATAAGGTACAATATGCCTGGATTGCTCGGTGTGAGTGCAGGTGGATATCACACTATTATTATGACTGAGTCTTATGTCATAGGGTGCGGTGACAACCATAGTGGGCAGGTTGGAAATGGTACGCCTCGAGACCAGCCGATAGTCTACCCTATATCAAAAGGTTTTGACTACGGTAAGTTGCCTTTCACTACCGCACGAGCGGTGGATGGTAATAGTTTTGAGTTTGCTCCAGAACCATATGGCCGTGCACGCTTTATCGACGCAGGCTGGAATCATTCTTTGGGAATTGCGCAGGATGGCTATGATACTAACTATTATAATTGGGGTTGGGGAGCTGCTGAACACTATCAGATAGGTAGCAATAATTACTCAGACTATGAAAAAACGAGGATGGCAACTCCTGCGCGGTTCGGAACCGTGCCAGGATATGATCCTCCTACGAATCTTAAAAGTCTTAGCGCAGGGCTTGGTTTTTCTGTAGGATTAGGCAACGATGGAACCGTATACACTTTTGGTGAAAATGCAAAAGGCAAACTAGGCGATGGTTCAGACCCAAGTGTTCAACGTTGGCAATTGAAATCGATAAACGATAAGATATCTACGTCAGACTACAGAATAACCGGAGTAGTTTTTGGTGGTACATCTGTTAACCCTGACTCAATAGGTTCTTCTGGAGAATGGACAGTCAGGGCTCCCCAGCATGGACCCGGGACAGTAGATGTAGTAGTTTCATATACGGTGAACGGAGTTCCGAGTGGAAGACCTGCGACTCTGCACTATACGTATTCAGGATCTCCGGAACCGAGGCCCGATCCAAAGCCAGAACCGAGCGAAGTTACAGTTCACTTTAATTTAAACGGGGGGTCAGGCAATGCGCCGGATCAGAAATTCGCTGGAGGGCAGCCGGCACATTGGCCAGACTCTAATCCCAAAAAAGATAACAACTGGTTTAATGGTTGGTTTGTGGAAGGTGGAGGTGAGGAAAACGGTGCTTGGAATTTCAACGATCCTGTGAATAAAAGTATGACGCTAGTGGCCAGATGGGAGCCGTACCGTATCACCTATAATCCTAAAGAGGGACGTACTAGCGGCGGCGAGCAAGTGACTGTTAAAAGAGATCCGACTGATCGTACAGGTCTTGGTTATACAGATATCAGTGCTGGTGATAACTATACTTTGGCTGTAGGTGCCGATGGATACCTGTACTCTTGGGGAAATAATGCTACTGGTCAGTTGGGTGATGGCACAACATCCAATAGGACCAAACCAGTGAGGGTACATACTCCGACAAACATACGTTTCACTCAAGTGAGTGCAGGAGGTGGTCATGCTCTGGCCCTCGATACGACCGGTGATGTCTGGGGTTGGGGTCGCAATGCTCATGGTCAGGTAGGCAATCAGAGTACCGCTCAACAAAATACGCCTGTTAGGATCAATAGAACTGTTAATCCAGCAGTGCAAGGCGTGAAGTTTACTAAGGTGAGTGCTGGTGGAGAACACTCAACAGCGCTCGACGCAAATGGTGACATCTGGAGCTGGGGTTTCGACAATTATGGACAGTTGGGAGATCAGAAACCTGCTGGTGAGCAGTGGCATCCAGTACAGATTAACCGTACAATAAATCCTGAAGTTCAGGGTGTGAAGTTTACCGACGTGAGTGCTGGTGGATACCATACAGTAGCCTCGGATTCTACTGGTGAAGTGTGGACTTGGGGTTCTAATGAAAGCCCTACCCACCCTGGCACCGGTGGACAGCTCGGTATTGAAGAATTTCCAAATCATCAGGAATGGCATCCGGTAAAGATCGTACGTACTATAAACTCTGATTCCTCAGTTGGTGTGAAGTTTACCAGTGTGAGTGCAAGTAAGGATCATACACTCGCCTTGTCCGATGATGGAGACGTATGGGCTTGGGGCAGTAATGATAATGGAAAACTAGGAATAGGCAGCAATGTAGAACAATGGCATCCTGTTAAAGTTATTGGTGGTTTAAAGTTTAGAAGTATCAGTGCTGGTGGTACTCACTCCTTAGCAGTAACTACCGATGGTTCGGGCTATAGCTGGGGTGCTGATTCTGAGGGACAATTAGGTGATGATTCCGTTACCCAACAGTGGCATCCAGTAAAAGTCAGAACACCCGATTTGTTTAGGATGGTATCTGCTGGAGGTGCCCATTCTGTTGCTTTACGTTACATAAGAGATATTCATGCATGGGGTAGTAATACCGCTTCTCAGCTTGGTAACGGGAATAGTACATCGACAAGAGCTCCTGAAGGTATTGCTCGCCCATTTGTTGGACTTAAGAGCGTAACTTTCGACAAAAGTGACGGGAGCCAACCGGTATGGGATGCTTCAAACAAGGTCTGGACACTTAATACTCCAGCTCACCCACAAGGATGGGTTGATGTAACCTTCCATTGGGATTCAGGTAATGACGATACTTTCATCAGAGGCTACAACTACTTTGACTTGTTCACGGTTACTTTTCAGGTAGATAATGGCGGCCCGAATCTGCCTCCCCAACAGGTAAAGAGTGGAGAACCTGTCAAATGGCCTGATGCTAACCCTAAGTGGGCCAACCACTGGTTCGATGGATGGTTTCTCGACGGTACAAAAGCTTGGGACTTTAACGATCCAGTTACGCGGGATATGGTACTCAAAGCCCATTGGGAAAGCTATCAATTTGAGATGAACCCACATAAGGGCCCTGTTAGTGGAGGTACACCAGTAGCTATTACTGCCCCCAAGCCTCCGCAGGATCTTGTGTTTACACAGATTGATGCAGGCGACGCACACACCTTGGCAATTGGATCAGATGGTTTCATCTACGGTTGGGGCTGGAATGGTACTAAACAGATAGGTGACGGAACTAACATCAACCGCAGTACACCTGTACGTGTCAAAACACCACCTGGTGTCCGTTTCCTCAAAGTGAGCGCCGGATACAACCACTCTTTAGCTATTGACACTGATGGTAATCTCTACGGGTGGGGTTATAACTCCAATGGTCAGGTTGGAAACGGTGCAGCTGGTCTTGAACCTGTAGGAACTCCTGTTCGTATAAATACGAATATTAAATTCTCTAATGTTAGTGCTGGTGGTTGGCATTCTCTGGCAGTGAGTACTGACGGTGAAGTATATGGCTGGGGTTTGAATACGGACGGTCAAGTTGGAAACCAATCTACTGCTGTTCAACTAACGCCTACACCAATTGATCGGGCAACGAATAAAGAAGCATTGACAGGTGTTAAATTTACCAGTGTCAGTGGTGGTGGTTGGCATTCTCTAGCTCTAGATACAAATGGTAAAGTTTGGGCCTGGGGTGCAGATAAATATAATCAGTTAGGTGACGGCAGTAATATAAGCCAGTGGCACCCAGTAAGAGTAAAGTCTGACATATCATTTACTAAGATAAGTGCAGGTCAGTTCCACTCGATCGGTCTTGATACTAGTGGAAAAGCCTATGCTTGGGGCTCTAATAACTATGGGCAGTTGGGTGATGGAACGAATACACCACGTACAACTCCAACACCAGTTAAGGTGGATTCTGGTACTCGTTTTAAAGATATAAGTGCAGGATTCAATCATTCGCTCGCAACAGGTTTGGGCGGTTATCGTTGGAGCTGGGGAACGAATGCCCAAGGACAACTTGGAAGCGGAGATACTGTCAACAAGACCGAGCCAGTGCAAATATCTACGTCTCCGGAGATGAAAACATCAACTGCGGGCAATGGGCATTCTGTATCACTGGATATGGATGGCAAATTGCAGGCATGGGGAAGAAATGACGAAAGTCAGCTCGGGATTGGTACATCGACTCCATACGCAACTCTGCCCGGAGATGTTAGCAAGCAACAAGTTAATTTGGTTGATGTAACCTTTGATACGAACAAAACCAATCCAAAACCAAGTATGGTCGGAAATGATAGAACTGCTTGGCAGGTAAGTAGTCCGGCTCATCCAGAAGGTTTCGTTGATGTTACTGTCAATTGGGAATTGGGCGGGTACCCTCAGGATGACTGGATATTCCAAAAGGCTGAAAACAATGGTTTCCAGTACTTGCCATTTTTTGCGGGGAGTCACAAGGTCCGTTTCGAAATAAATGATCCAGACGCACCCGGACCACATAATATTCCACCGCAAGATGTCGCTGATGGTCAGCAAGTCAAGTGGCCAGCATACAAGGATAAATGGAGAAAACATTGGTTCGATGGCTGGTTCGATAAAACGACTGGGAAAGCATGGGACTTCAATGACCCTGTCACTAAGGATATGACCTTAGTAGCTAAGTGGGAGCCTTACAAGTTTGACAGACGACCAGATAGTGGACCAACTTCTGGACATAAAGATTTTACTGTCGAAGCTCCAGATCCGCCAAAAGACATCGTATTTCTCCAAGTGAGCGGAGGTTTCAACCACTCTGTGGCGCTAGGCTCTGATGGTCGTATCTACTCTTGGGGAAGAAACTTAAGAGGGGTCTTAGGTGATGGGAGAGGTAATGGTAACGTCAACACCGTCGCTGGAGACTCTAGTGTGCCGGTTAGAGTACATACTCCAGAAGGTTTACATTTCACTCAGGTTGATGCAGGATATGTTTCTACCGTAGCGTTGTCAGAAAATGGACAAGTCTATACTTGGGGTCGTAACGATGTGGGTGATTTGGGGAATGGTCATGAAGATGTCGAAGAAAACAATAACAGGCCGGCTTCAGATCCCAAAATATGGCGTTATGAAACAACTCCTATAAAACTCAATATTGATCCTAGCAACCCTCAGCTCAGAATCAAGAGTATCAGTTCTGGTGACCATCATTCACTAGCACTGGCAGAAGATGGAAGTTTGTATGGTTGGGGTTACAACGGTCACTCAGAGATTGCTAATTTAAGAATATATGGAGGTGGGGCACTCCAACCAATCAAAATTCCTAATCCCAACAACATTAAATTTACCAGTATTAGTGCCGGCACAGGTTTCTCCTTAGCTCTTGACGATAGTGGAAACGCATATGGTTGGGGTGAAAATGACTTTGGGCAGCTCGGAAATGGCACAAATGGAGGTGGCGGATTCGAGATGGAGAAAGTACATACTGATGAAAGTATATATTTCAAGTCTATAAGTGCTGGAGCTGACGGTTCTATGGGTCTCGACGACAAAGGCCAAGTATGGACATGGGGTATAGCTTTGGCAACGGGCGCTCAAGCGCCAGGTAATCCAGTGCCAAGTAAGCGCTTGAAACCTGGAAAAATCGATTCTGATCCAAACGTAAAGTTCAAAGAGATCAGTGCTGGATCCTACCATGATATTGCCCTAGATACTCAAGGACGGATGTGGAACTGGGGTGAAAATATATATTGCCAGATCGCGGGCAATACCGATGCCAACATAAATCAAACTGATGGGATAGGTAGATGTACTCCAAATCAGCAATTACCAAGGTTGATAGCCATGGACCCTTCCATAAAAATCAGTAAAATCGGTGGAGCTGATCACCATTCGTTGGCTATAGACGAAAATGGAAAAATGTACAGCTGGGGTGAAAATGTGCTGGGTAAGCTCGGTGATGATAAGCCTGTTGATGTTGGGCAGACTGCAGGAAAGGAACTTAAAGCAAGGTTCAATCCTGAACCTGTTAAGGTTAAAGTTGTTCTCTATAAGGTAACCTTCGACCCATCAGATACGAACGGTCAGTTTAAGAACCTTGAAGCTGAAGGACTTGCAAAGGTAGTCAATCCACCAGATCCTAGAAATAGAAACGACTGGAACATGAAGACACCTCCTCACCCAGACGGCAAGGTGGACGTTGCTGTAAACTGGAATTTAGATGACGACTATATATTCTGTGACGAAAGAAACTTTAATCCACCCGATAAAGACTTCAGATACGAGTATGTAGATAAGCGCTTTAAATTGCCATATGCAGGAGCGCTACCGCTTGTGCGTCTCAGTGGTCTAGCTATGTTGCTATTGAGTCTGTTTGCAGGATCGGCTTTCGTAGGAAAGTATGCTCTACAAGGCAAGGCAGGACGTCACAACGCTCGGAAGCACAGTTAGTTAGTAAAAAAGCCGAGTAGTTATACAGTTGAAGCCGCTAACCTCACATCAAGAGAGGTTAGCGGCTTCAACTGTGTGTACGGTATTTAGGTTGAGGTAGGATACCGTTTTCGTGCAGGATTACTGATTCACTATTTCTCGGTAGTCAGACAACAGCAAAATACAGTACAACGGAACCAATGCCCTCATGATTGTGAATCCGGTAAAAAGCCATATAAACGCGGGGGAGCTCAAATCGTCGATTACTATTTTCCTGCTAATGACAAAAAGTTCGTGCACGTGTGAAAAAGAGCCATCTGCAAGCATAAAAGGTAAAAGACTGGTGCTCTGAATGAGAATGGAACTGAGTAACGAAGATTCGATTCGTTCGCTCTATTGTAGTGCACGATAGTTGGTAGACTATCTGTAAGTTGTAACCACATACACGAACATCCATGGCGGATTCACATCAGTGTTGGCTACAGACTCTTCACTGCAATTGATGGAGTGACTTACCGAGGAAGTGAGACAGTATATGGAAAATAGAGAACACTATACTTTTCCTGATAATTTTACCTGGGGAACAGCTACGGCCTCGTTTCAAGTTGAAGGTGGTGCTCATGAGGGCGGGCGTACTGATTCGATATGGGACACCTATTGTGCAGTACCTGGAAACATTCTGGATTCATCGAATGGTGATGTAGCCTGCGATGAATATCACCGATATGGCCAAGATATTGACCTTATGAAGGAACTTGGTGTCGGTGCCTATCGGTTTTCAGTGGCATGGCCGCGGATTGTTCCACAAGCAGACGGAAAGATAAATCAACAGGGAGTTGACTACTATAAGAAAGTTCTAGACGACTTGCGTGATGCTGGTATCAAACCAGTAGTGACCTTGTATCACTGGGACTTGCCTCAGTATTTGCAGAATGCTGGTGGCTGGGCCAATAGAGATATAGCGATGCGTTACGGAGATTATGTTAGTTCCCTGGCACATGCTTTAGGAGACCGTGTTGAGGTCTGGACTACGCTCAATGAGCCTTGGTGTACTGCATACTTGGGTTATGGTAATGGTTGCCATGCTCCTGGAATTAGCGATTATGCTCAGGCCTTGGAGACTGTTCACCATTTGAACCTTGCTCACGGTCTTGGAGTTCAGGCAGTGCGTGCTGAACTTGGCGAGAGTGCACAAGTTTCGGTTACGCTCAACCTACAAGTTACTCGAGCTGCTTCCTCTGCTGCCGAAGATCTGGCTGCTAAAGAGCGGGCGGATCTTATTGCTAATGAGGTCTTTTTAGGACCCATGCTGGAAGGTCGGTATGATGAACGGATCATTAAAGCTACGAGCGGTATAACTGATTGGTCCTTTAACCGTTCTGGAGATATGGAGATTATTCAGCAACCGTTGAACGTTCTTGGAGTTAACTACTATTCAACGGTCTACGTCCGAGCTTGTGATCCTCAGCCTGAAATTGCGCCAGGCCCATCAGGAAGGCCTACCCCCGGTCGTAATCCCATGCCCGCTCAAGAACGAGTTGAAAGTTTGGCCCCAACTGGCGAACTCACCGATATGGGTTGGAATCAGGAGCCAGAAGGCTTGAGAGACCTCTTGCTTGAACTTTCTGAGCGTTTTCCTGGTCTGCCATTAATGGTTACGGAGAATGGTTCTGCCTGGCAGGATAATGTAAGTACAGATTCCAGTTCTCTGAACTTTACCAACGGGAAAATCGTCCACGATCCCAAACGAGTAGCGTACATGGACGTACACCTCAAGGCCCTGGCCGATGCTATCGAGTCTGGGGCTAACGTTGTGGGTTACTTCGCATGGTCTTTGCTTGATAACTTCGAGTGGTCGCTAGGGTATTCGAAGCGCTTTGGCATCATCCGAGTGGACTACGAGACCCAGGAGCGTATCTGGAAGGACTCTGGACTGCACTTCCGTGAAATTGTGCGCGCTAATGCTTTCTAAGGAGAAGTAGCGCATGCGGGATGATTGTCTTAGAGCCAAGAGGGCAACCACATGTGGGCCAGCCAGAAGTCGTAAGGAACCGGTACCGCGGTCCAAATAGGGTAGAAAAAGGCCGAAACAAGCCCTATAACGACAAGGGTGATCCTGCATGTTATTCGATAGTTTGACTTGGTTAGATTTTTTCGAAGCCACTCGGCTACATAGCAGATTGCCAGTATCATCCACGGCAAGATCACAATTGAGTAGAAGGTAAACGTAGTTCGGTGGAGGTACTGGGTCCAGGGAAGCCAGCCTGCCAGTAGTCCTACCGTTACAGCTAAAAATCGCCAGTCACCATGCTGGGAAAACACGCAAATTACCAGTCCAGTTATGAAGCAGATGCAGGCCAACCACCATAGGATGGGGTTACCTAGGGAAGTAATAGCAGCAACGCAGGTTGCATGTGGTGCCAGCTTGCACAGGCCGGTGTTGTTGGCAAGTTCTTCCCAATAAAAGGATGTTGGGCGGATTTGTAAGGGCCAAGTCAAGGGATTGGACATATAGGGATGGGGTGTATCTAGCGTTGTGTGGAAGAGCCACATCTCCTTGTGGTATTCCGCAAAGGATCGCAGACTGTCGGGCAGCCAGGTTACGCCTTCTCCTCGATGGGATGCTGCCCAGTTGTGCATATACGAGTCTGGGTGGATGAACCAGCCAGCCCATGATGCTAAGTACGTTATCACCCATGCCGGCAGCATATATGCTGCTGCAGGTAAACCATCAATCAGGATGGCTGACGTGAACCAAGAACGGTAGCCAACCTGGTGCCTGGCATATGAATCCCACAGGACACTAGTGACAGCAAAAATAGCAAAAAAGTAGGCTCCAGACCATTTGGTAGCTGTAGCTAAGCCCAGCAGTATGGCCGCGGCTAGCCTCCACCAAGAACAAGCTATGAATGGACCGCGAGCGTTCAAGAGTAATTTGGTTTGTTGTCGCCGTCCACCAAAAACACGAGTGGTCTCAACGACTGTGAAGTTGCCTGTATGACTATCATGCTTGTATGCTTCCTGCAAACGATGTAGTGCCCAGTCCCGATGGGACAGTAAGCATGAAAAGGCTGCCAGCACAAACAGCATAATGAAGTTGTCGAGAAGACTGGTTCGACTCATAGTGATACCCAGGCCGTCTATGGACATAAGGAAGCCTGCCATGAGCGCTATAGGAAGATTATGGAACAGTTGAAATGCTACCCGGCACAAAAGCAATACTGCTATGGTGCCAGCTAGAGCAGTGGCAGCTCTCCATGCGAAGGGGTTGCTCGCACCACCAAACAGACGAAGCCCCAGAGCAATGCACCACTTACCAATCGGAGGGTGGACTACATATTCTGCACTCGAAAGCCAGAGATGAGTTTGACCGCTTGCAAACAATTGATCAATAGGGGTATGGGCAGCTCCGACTTTTTCAGGCCAATTACGGGCTTCTCCCGTCATTAACATAGTCCATGCGTCTTTGACATAGTATGTTTCGTCAAAAATGATGTCATGCGGTGTCCCTAAACGCACGAAGCGAAGTAGGCCAGCAAAGAGTGCCATGAGCGTGCATAATAAGCACTCCCAAAATTGTGGTTGTTTACGCAGGCTGTCTACAAGACGGATACTGGTTGCTCCAATCGTTCTGAGCTTGTGTGGTAATGGATTCAAGTTGAAGCTACTCATCATCTCTAGGTTAAGCGATACTGGAAAGCATGACTGAGGCAGAGCAAAAATCAACACAAGACGCGCTGGTACAGCAAGTAGGGCATACTGCTAACGAAGATCATCAGATGCAAACTACAGACCTTCCGCTAGGCACTGTGGTGTTAGCTGCAACACCAATAGGTAATGTGGGCGATGCCTCGCAGCGATTGAAGGATCTACTGGCTGGCGCGACAATAGTAGCCGCGGAAGATACTCGAAGACTGTATGGATTGGCCAACCGTCTCGGCGTACACGTCAACGGTCGGGTTATTGCATACCATGACCACAATGAGCGTCAGCTAGCAGACCGTCTGTTAGATGAGGTTGAGCAAGGAGCCACCGTCCTTGTGGTTTCGGACGCTGGAATGCCTACCATTAATGATCCAGGATTGGCTATTGTCCGTCGGGCTATTGAACGAGATCTGCCTGTTACTTGTGCTCCTGGACCTAGTGCTGTACTTGATGCTCTGGCACTGTCTGGTCTGCCCACTGACCGTTTTTGCTATGAAGGTTTTTTGCCCCGTAAGTCTTCTGAACGGCGTCAATATTTGCATACACTTCTGGCAGAACAGCGTACATTAGTCTTCTATGAGTCACCGAGAAGGCTGGCAGATTCGATGGCTGATTTGCTGGAGGTATTTGGTTCGCAACGTCGCATGGCCTTGTGTAGGGAGCTGACGAAGACGTATGAGGAGGTAAAGAGAGGAAGTATAGGACAGATTTGCCAATTTGTGCAAGCCAATCCTGCCAGGGGTGAGATTGTGCTTGTTGTCGCTGGTGCGACCGCGCAAGAGGCAGCTGCGGCTGATACTAATATTCTTACCGTACTTGACTTGGCCCAGCTGGCGCTCGCTCGTTCACGGGAAGAGGGTGTGCGTATCAAGGATGCAATTGCAACGGTTGTAGCTGAACACCCACTACCAGACGGTTCATTACCAAAGCGTAAGGCAGTGTATACAGCTGTCTTACAGTTAGAGAACAAGACCAGCTAGTTTGGGCTAGGTGAAAAGGCAATGCCGTTCAGCTGTGTTTATGGTCGAGTGAATCAAGTAAAACAGTCAAGGCATCTTTAACTCCTGGTCCGCCCATTTGAGAGATAGCTTCCAGTAGTTGTGGGGAAGCTTTAGGGTTGGCAACTATCCATCGACGTAGTTCGGGCAGTTCTTTGGCTATATACCAAAGCACTGCTGGATCTGTTTCAGGATTACACGCAATATCTGCTGTTAGGGCAAGAGGAGGAGGAGGGGGGTTGCGTTCTGACAAGGATCTGCTGTCTAATTGACTACTTTTTCTGACAGCTGGCTTCCGGTTGGTGTTCTGTATGTTTCTCAGTTTATCGGTAGTACACTCATGGTCTTGAGCTGAGCGGGAAGAGAATATCCAGCACATTACATTATCTTTCTCAGGCGGTTAAAAAGGCGAATGCCCGCAGAATGGCCATGCCAGCGAGGGTTATTGTTGAGCAAGGTTAAACAAGCCCTGCATGGTATGTGGTAGCGTTCTAAAATACTGTAGATAGTTGATAGTTTTGCTTGTTCATCGAAGTTACTGGACTGATCGCAGGCCAGATCGCATGCTGTGCGTACCGGCGTTGTTATCCGGAGTCTTCCCAACGTCATCAGTTGCTCCTGAGCCAATTGGCGGTTATGAACACGTAGGGTAAGTCCGTATACAGGGGTGCGAAAGTGTGAGTTGGAAACGATGTCGAGCCTGCGGGGAAAGACTCCACCGATCCATATCCATGCAGCTAATTGGTTACAAGCGGCAACATCGTAGGGTACGAGTAACTCCACAAGCGAAGCGCGGCCGTACAAGCTGGTTGTTCGAGTATGTAAAAAGGCGCAGCTTGAACTGAATGGTTCGAGGAGTCGGAGGACCATGAGTAAGTGCATACTGCTGGGGCCGGGTAGGGTACTGAGTGTAACTAAGGTGGGAATCGGTGCATTGTCTGTGTGTAGTGACCTGCCTCCTTGTAAGGTCCTCCGCTGGTTTCTTGTTGGAAAGTTTGGGGGAATTGTGTGTCTGCCTTTGGACACTTCTTGCTTTTGAGGACGAGCGCTAGCTGTTCTAGCGGTTACCGGTAAGACAGCTGGTCTATTGGAGATAGTGGGTGTTCTGCTGAAAGTCATAGCACCAGATTAAAAAGCCGTAGAAGCCTGCAAAATCAGCTTACTGAAAGGTAGTGATGATGTGGATGTCTGGAATCCAGTTGAGTCAATTGGTGGATAAGAATGTGAAAACTGCACTATGGTGTTTCCAAGATGTTGGCATAGTTAGGTGTAACTTCGAGTATGCTCTTTTGTTTGCGACTTGTAATACTAACGGTTGAATTCAGACTGAAATAAAGAGTGCTTTATTGTACGGCTAAGCCGATAATCTACCAGTATGAGCAATATTCTCGTTTCTGTCGCTTGGCCCTATGCCAATGGCCCCCGCCACATCGGACACGTGGCAGGTTTTGGTGTGCCTTCGGATGTCTATGCCCGTTACCAGCGTATGAAGGGTAATCAAGTACTGATGGTCTCAGGTACTGATGAGCATGGGACTCCTATCTTGGTAGAGGCAGAAGCAGAGGGTGTAAGTCCTCAAGAGATTGCGGATCGTTACAATCAGGTTATCGTCAAGGATTTGTGTAATTTAGGGTTGTCATACGACCTTTTTACACGCACCACCACAAGTAATCATGAGCACGTAGTCCAAGAACTCTTTAAGCAGTGCTTAGAGAACGGATACATCTACAAAGGTAAGCAGAAGGTCGCTATTTCGCCTTCAACCGGTCGTACATTACCTGATCGCTACATTGAGGGAACCTGTCCAATTTGTGGCTACGATGGTGCTCGTGGTGACCAGTGCGACAACTGCGGTAATGAATTAGACCCAGATGAACTCTTGAATCCACGGTCTAAGATAAACGGTGAGACACCACGTTTTGAAGAAACGGAACACTTCTTTTTAGATCTTCCAGCACTGGCGGAGGCCAATGAAGCTTGGTTGCGAACTCGCCAGGGTTGGCGTACCAATGTACTTAATTTTTCACTAGGACTTTTCCGAGAAGTCAAACCCCGTGCTATTACCCGCGATATTGATTGGGGTATTCCAGTTCCGGTCGATGGATGGATTGACAACCCTAACAAGAAACTCTATGTGTGGTTTGACGCGGTTATTGGTTACTTGTCGGCGTCGATTGAGTGGGCCCGCAGGCAGTCGGAACCTGAGGCCTGGCGCAAGTGGTGGAATGATCCTGAATCACTGGGTTATTACTTTATGGGTAAGGACAATATTACCTTCCACTCCCAAATCTGGCCTTCTGAACTCCTGGCGTATAACGGACAAGGTTCAAAGGGTGGCCACAGTGGTGGGTATGGCGAACTTAACCTGCCCGAGCAAGTGGTAGCCAGTGAGTTTATGACCATGGAAGGTAAAAAGTTTTCTTCTTCCAGGGGCATCGTCATTTATGTCAAAGATATTTTGGCTCGGTACCAGGTGGATGCTGTACGTTACTACATCTCTGTAGCTGGGCCTGAATCCTCAGATGCGGACTTTACTTGGGCTGAGTTTGTTCGTCATAATAATGAAGAACTAGCTGCTTCTTGGGGTAATTTGGTGAACCGTGTAGCCAACCTCCTGTATAAGAATTTTGGATGTATTCCTGCGGTCAATCCTGATAAGTTGGATGAGACAGATCGTGCCTTACTGGAAGAGTCAAAAGCTGCCTTCGATATAGTGGGAGCTCTGATTGACCGTCAGCGGCAAAAGGCAGCCTTAGGCGAAGCCATGAGGCTTGTTGGTGACATTAACAAGTACATATCTGCAACGGAACCTTGGAAAATAAAAGAAGACAAGGAACGTCTCGCGGCTGTCTTGTGCACGGCAGCCCAAGCGGTCTCAGATGCCAACCACTTGCTAGCGCCCTTCCTGCCACATTCTGCACAGAAGGTTTGGGAGGCTTTGGGGGGTACCGGTACCTTCTCGCCCCTACCTCGAATAGAAGAGGTGGAAGATTTAGATAGGCCTGGTTTTACTTACTCAATCATCACTGGAGATTATGTTTTGGGTAAGGATGTACATCCTTGGAAGAGTGAACCGCTGGAAGAGGGTGCGCCAATTGCTCAGCCTAAACCTATTTTTGCAAAGATTCCCAAGGAAGCTATCCAGGAGGAATTAGATAGGTTTCAGGCTCAATTAGACGAGCGTAATGCCAAGGCTCAAGCCCGGTTCGAGGCTGCGCAAGCCAAGCTTAAAGCTGAGTGAGCAGGCTCAGAAAGTTGTGTTTCACAGTTTGGGTACACAACTTTGAGGGAACTTTGAGACAATCCTATTCTGTTGCTCAGCGACGCTTGTTTATACTCAAGAGTATCAACTGCCCACTGGCAGTTGTGAAGGCCTGTAATTGAGGGACTTCATAACTGAATCTTCCTTCTCTTTTCTCTAGCCCGGTTCATTGACAGCCGGGCTTTCTCTTTATGTGGAATTGAATATATGCCAGGTTTGCCATGTATTTGGAAGGGACAGGCTGGCTGTATAGAGTGCCTCGAAACCTAATAAAAAGAGGAGAGTAAGCGCTTGCGTAATGTGGAATTTTTGCCTATACTGTAATTGCGCGGGGAAGCGTTTGAAGTATCAGCTACTTCTCATACAGTTACAACACAATGAAGTGGAGCAGTAAATGAAAAGAGCGAATGTATACAAGGGTCTAGCTGCTGCCATCAGTGCAGCAACGCTGGTGGGAGTTGCAGGTTGTGGAAGCAGTAACTCGAGTGAAAGTACAAAAAGTTCAGGCGCACAGTGTGCTCCTTACAAGGTTTATGGTGACTTGAGTGGTAAGAAAATTAGTGTATACACGATTTGGGTTGATCAAGAAGGTGATGCTACCGCAAAAGCCTTCAGTCAGTTTGAATCATGTACTGGGGCTAAAGTTTCCCACGAAGGTTCACGAGATTTAGCCACCCAGCTGCCAGTACGTATTAAGTCTGGTTCTGCGCCCGATATAGCTGTTCTCCCACAGCCGGGCTTGGTTAAATCGATGGTTGATACTGGCAAAGTTGCAAAATTATCAAAAGATGCTTTAGCCAATGTAAGCAAGTACTATTCAAAGGACTGGCAGGATTACGCTAGCGTAGGTGGCAAAGTAGTGTCTATCCCTGTTGATGCCAATGCAAAATCATTTATATGGTACTCACCCAAAAAGTTCAAAGAAAAGGGTTACAAAGTCCCACAAACTTGGGATGAGATGGTGTCTCTCACCAAGACAATAGCAAAAGATAATAAGGGTGATACTGGTGTCAAGCCTTGGTCAGTTGGCTTGGAAGGTGGGGCTGACTCCGGTTGGCCGGGAACTGACTGGTTAGAGGACGCAGTTCTTCGTTTTACGGACGGCGATACTTACAATCAGTGGGTAGCTCACAAGATACCTTTCAATGACCCTAAAATTGTGGCTGCCTTCAAAGAAGTTGGTAAGTTACTAAAAAATACAGACTATGTTAACGGAGGATTTGGTGACACCAAGTCCATCGCTTCTACCTCTTGGCAGGATGCAGGTAATTCATTGATTGACGGCAAGGGCTACTTGATGCATATGGCGCTCTTCTACCAGAGTAATTATGAGAGCAGTAACCCAGATATTTCAATCTCTCCTGATGGTGACGCATGGGCTTTCCCAATGCCGAGTTTGGAAAAGGATAAAAAGAACATGTTGGGTGGTGGAGACTTCGCTGTTGCATTCTCAGATAAGCCCGAAGTTCAGAAATTTGAAGCATTTCTTGCATCTCCCGAGTATGCAAATGCTCGCGCAAAGGCTATGACTGGTTGGATTACAGCCAATACGGGATTGGACGAAAGCCTCCTTAAACCAATTGATAAGTTGGCATACACCTCATTGACGGACAAGAATACAACTTTCCGCTTTGATGGTTCCGATCTGATGCCTGCTGAGGTAGGAACAGGAATCTTCTTCAAAGAGATGATTTCCTACTTTGGTCAGGGTAAGTCTGAGCAAGACGTGCTAGATACCATTGAGAAATCTTGGCCAGCTGGCAAGTAAGCCCTAATAATCCCTGGGCCTGCTGATGCAACTGACTGATAACCGGCTCAGTGTCACAGTAAAACAGAGGATATTCGTTTTGTGATACTGAGCCCGTCCATCAAACGCTGGTAGAGAGGCTATGTAATGAGTTTTGATCCTATACTGCATCCTGATACTACCCTAGGCAAACTGTTGGCTATGGTAGTGGCGATCCTCCTGTTCGTAGGTGTTATGGCTTTAGTTTTGTTCTTGACTAATGTGCCCAAAAACATGCCATCATGGGGAGTGGCCGCCCTGTTTTTACTGCCTTCAATAGCTCTTATGTGCTTTGGTTTGCTGTATCCAACAATCGTTACGTTTCGGTCTTCCTTCTACGGTCGAGACGGACAGGAGGCTGTGGGCTTAGCAAACTATATAAAAATCTTTTCAGATCCGCACTTCTTGCAAGTGCTACTCAATACTGTTTTATGGACAGTGTTAGTGCCGCTATGTGCCACCGCGGTTGGTCTACTGTATGCAGTTCTCGTTGACCGAACCCGCTTCGAGAAACTTGCTAAATCATTGGTATTCCTACCTATGGCTATATCCATGGTTGGTGCAGCAATCATTTGGAAGTTTGTATACGATCAAAAAATCGGTTTGCTTTCAGCTATCTACTTATGGTTTGCGCACCTCTTTGGTAGCAGCGATGTTCAGCCCCCGCAGTGGCTGATGGGTGCTCCTGGTAATACCTTTCTGTTGATTCTGGTTATGATATGGATCGAAGCTGGATATGCTATGACCGTTTTATCAGCAGCCATCAAAGCAATTCCAGATGATATTGTTGAAGCAGCACGCCTCGACGGTTTGAACGGGCGCCAGCAATTCTTCTACATGACCATACCGCTTATCAGGCCTAGCATCGTTGTGGTGCTTACAACAGTGGCCATGGCAGGATTGAAATCCTTTGATGTAGTTCGCACGATGACGGCTGGTAATTACGGTACTTCTGTTATTGCTAATGAGTTCTACACACAGACCTTTCAGTACCAGAACACAGGATTGGGAGCGGCGCTCGCAGTCATTATGTTCATAGTCGTCATTCCTCTGATTGTCTTTAATGTCTATCAGATGAAACAGTCTCAGGAGGTCCGATGAGTAAGAAACTGACGCGTCGAGAAAAGGCGTTGATTCGTTCAAAAAATAAGCTCTCTTCGCCCTGGGCTTCCCTCTTGTCAATAGTAATTGCTGTCTTATGGACTGTTCCTACGATGGGCTTGTTGGTCACTAGTTTTCGGCAGAACCGTATGGCCATCTCAACGAGTGGCTGGTGGACCAGCTTTGCCCCATCGCACTGGAAGGATTTCGGACTAGGTAATTACAAGGCTGTTTTGGGCGGCGGTTATAACCTAGGCTCATATTTTGTTAACTCTTTTGTTATTACTATCCCGGGTGTTGTAATACCTATAACTTTGGCTTTGTTGGCTGCTTACGCTTTCGCTTGGTGCAAGTTTCCGGGGCGCAATGTACTTTTTGTAGCGGTGTTTACCTTGCAAGTCGTGCCTGTCCAAGTGACGATGATTCCTCTCCTAACACAGTATGTCAACTGGGGTCTCAACAATACCTTCTGGGTCCTGTGGCTTTCACACACAATATTCGGCTTGCCTCTGGCAATTTTCCTCTTGCATAACTTTATGCTTGATATTCCTAAAGAATTGATCGAAGCTGCCAAAATGGATGGTGCCGGTCATGTGCAAATCTTTCTCAAGGTCGTTTTGCCGCTGATGGTTCCCGCAATTGCATCATTTGCCATCTTCCAATTCCTCTGGGTGTGGAATGATCTTTTGGTTGCCTTGGCTTTTGCTGGCAATACACCAGCCACCGCTCCACTGACCTCGCGCTTGTCTGACATGGTTGGTTCACGGGGTTCAGCATGGTATTTGCTGGCGCCTGGAGCTTTCATCGCCATGATCGTACCTGTGGCAGTATTTCTCTTACTCCAGCGTTACTTCGTAAGAGGAATGCTGGCTGGTTCCGTGAAAGGTTGATTCGAACCATGGTTATTACACTTGCACAGAGTAAAGCTGTCCTTTTCGATTTGGATGGTGTGCTTGTCCCTACTGTTGGCTTGCATAAGCAGGCTTGGAAGCAACTTTTTGATCAGATACTCCCATCTCATGTTCAGCCTTATAGTGAGCAGGATTACTATGCTTACGTAGATGGAAAACCTCGGTACGACGGTGTGGCTGCGTTGCTGGAAAGTAGGGGAATGAACGTAGCTTGGGGTGCCCCATCGGATTCGCAAGGTTCGGAGACAATTTGTGGTTTTGGCAACCGGAAAAATGCCCTATTTGAGCAGTTGCTTGATGAGCAAGGTATAGAGCCATACCAGGATACCGTTGATGTCTTGCAGCACCTGCTGGGACTAGGAAAGCGTTTAGCTGTAGTGTCGAGCTCACGAAATACTCAAACTGTCTTACGTCTAGCTGGTATCGATCACTTTTTCTCTGAAGTTGTGGATGGTAATACCCGTGCTCAGCATGGTTTACAAGGTAAGCCAGCTCCGGATACGTATGCTTTTGCGGCTCAGCAGCTGGGATTGCCAAATGCTGAATGTCTGATTGTGGAAGATGCCCTCTCAGGTGTGGCAGCAGGTCGAGCCGGGTCCTTTGGTCTGGTGGTAGGACTAGATAGGGGGGCGGGGCGTGAGGCTCTAGCTGCTGCTGGTGCTGAACTTGTTGTCAATCAGTTAGTGGAGCTCATAGAAGGATCAGCCCACCGTCACATTATTGAAAGCCGTCATCTGCTGAATCAAGAACAATACCCAGTCAATGCCTGGAGCTTTGAACAGGTAGGGCATCTAACGTCTGAATCTGCCACCCTGTTCTCGGTTTCCAATGGAAATATAGGAATTCGTGCTTCCGGTGATCCTACAAGAGCGCTTGGTTCTGGTACCTTCATGAGTGGTTTCCATGACACATATGCTATTAAGCATGCGGAGGGAGCATACGGTTATGCCAGAGTGGGGCAGATGATTCAGGGGGTGCCAGACGCCTGTGGTTTTAGCTTGCAAGTGGACGGTAAACCGTTGCTTGCACCGCAACAGAATTATCAGTGTTTGGATTTTAAGACTGGTATCTCTAAGGTTCATCATCAATTTCGGATGGAGGATGGGGCGGAACTTTCCATAGAGGTAGAACGAATGGCCTGTCTGTTTGACCCGAACATAGCAGTGTGTACTCTGCGGGTAGAGTCTCCTGACCGTGACTGTGAATTAACGGTCAACGGTCATATTAATGCAGACATTCCTTCGGGGGTATCCTCTGGTGACCCCCGCAAATCTCAGCCAGTTGATGGATGTGGTATTCACGAGGTAGCCATAGAAGGTCAACTGACCACTGATAATAGTGAAGTACACCTCTATGAGACCAACAATTCTGCCCTGTCCGTTGCCATGGCAGTAAGACAGGAGATACAGCAAGATTGCGTTCGTGAAGCCTTATCAGGTGATAACTGGCAGTTGAGCGTAAAGCGTGGGGAGTCGCTGGTTATCGAGCGCTTCATCGCTTATCATGCATTCCCACTACGACCAGATGGTGCGGGTGAAGATCTCAGTGTTCATACTTGTGGAGGCGATACTGATGAACTTGTATCTCGATGCATTGAAACGTTGCAAAGGGCTAGTTCTAGTGGAGTAATAGGTCTGCGAGAACAGCAACGGATCTGGCTCGATGATTTTTGGCAGCGGGGAGATATAGAAGTCGAAGCTGGTGATGACGGTCGCATTCAGCAGATTGTGCGATGGGAACTGTTTCAACTGGCTCAGGCCACTGCGCAGGTAACCAACGGTGTT
Organism: Bombiscardovia coagulans; assembly: GCF_002259585.1. GTDB lineage: Bacteria > Actinomycetota > Actinomycetes > Actinomycetales > Bifidobacteriaceae > Bombiscardovia > Bombiscardovia coagulans. Next base: position 683,804 of record NZ_MWWS01000004.1, on the reverse strand, counting down.
GGAGCAAAGGGGCTGAGCGGTTCAGGCTACGATGGACATTATTTTTGGGATACAGAGATATATCTCCTGCCCTTTTTGATATATACAGACCCTGTTCGTGCCCAGAAGCTGCTTCACTACCGCTATCTCATGCTACCAGCTGCTCGTAAACGGGCAGCAGAGATGAACTTAGAAGGAGCCTTGTACCCTTGGCGCACCATTAATGGAGAAGAAGCGTCCGCTTACTTTCCTACAGGAACAGCCCAATACCACATCGATGCTGATGTATCGTATGGCTTAGTGCAGTATGTACTAGTCAGTGGAGATGTGGCTTTTTTGGCTGAAGAAGGTATTGATATTTTAGTCCAAACTGCGCGCATGTGGCTTTCTTTGGGTTCCTACCAAGACGATGGACAGTTCCATATTGCCTGTGTAACAGGTCCAGATGAGTATACAGCTTTAGTTGATGATGACTTCTATACCAATCAGATGGCACGGTTTAATCTCCAGTCAGCTTGCTTTGCTGCACGCTCGCTTGAGGAACGCGACTCAGAAGCATACCGGCACATTCAGGAGCGCCTTGCACTCGGTTCTGAGGAGATAGAACACTGGTCTCAGGCTGCCGAGGCTATGTATACGGCTACTGGTGGTCATCCATTAGTGCATGCGCAGGATTCCCAGTTCATGGCACGGCCCCGATGGGATTTTGAGCACTTAACTGCTCGTCCCTTGCTCCTGCACTACCATCCTCTCAAGATTTATAGTCATCAAGTGCTCAAACAAACTGATGTTGTCTTATGCCTCATGCTCTTGTCTTCATGGTTTACGTTAGAACAGAAAAGGGCTGATTTTGACTTTTACGATCCGCTTACAGTAGGTGATTCAACGCTGTCAGCAGCTTCTCAATCGGTAATTGCTGCGGAAGTGGGATACGAAGAGTTGGCCCAGCGTTATTTTATGGAATCTCTCTTTGCAGATGTCTGTAATTTACATGCAAACACAACTGATGGCATCCATTTAGCTGCGGCAGGAGGGGTGTGGTCCACGCTAGTGTGTGGTTTTGGTGGTCTGCGAGATACAGGAGGCACAGATATAAGCATCAATGCCCGGCTTCCACAGTCGTGGAAATCACTCACCTACCGTCTGACTATCGGAGGGACACGCATAAAAGTTGTTGTTGATGAAACTGGAACCCACCTAGAGCGTTTGGTTGGTCCGGAGCTGACGGTGAAGGTAAACGGCATTAATTGCATAGTGTAAACAGTATCGCAAGGTTGGGTGCTGTCTGAGGTTGCGCTGGTCACATTATGATGTAGGTGCAGGTCCTATACTCGGGCCTTCCACAAGCGTGGTCGGTAGCACGATAGTCTTGGGTTCTGTTTGGTTTGTGATAGAGGCTAAGGCCAGCTGAGCTGCTTTTGTGCCTTCTTGTGAGACAGGCTGAGCCATAGTGGCTAGACCAAAAGAAGGGCTTAAATCATGACCATCGATGCCCATAACCGAAATATCGTGGCCTACCCGTAATCCTCGTTCTTTAATGGCTTGTATAGCTCCCATGGCCATTTCATCAGAAGAAGCAAGTATTGCAGTGATGTCGGGGCGGCGATCAAGTAGTCTTTGGGTTGCTATGTAGCCATTAGAAGCTGTCATAATAGTTACTGCTTCTACGAGATCGTCACTAGAGTCTAAGTGGAAGCGCTGCATGGTATTGTGCCATCCGTTGCGTCTGCGCTGGGTAGGCGCTACCGGGCACTTGTCATTCGTTTGCCCAGAAAGATGACCAATGTGCTTATGCCCTAGAGTAATAAGGTGCCTACACGCTCTGGCTGCAGTTTCTTCATCGTTAATTCCCACGTAGTTAAAACCTGGCTGCTCAACGGAGACGAATACTACAGGTACCTTGAGGGATCGGAGCTGTTCTTCCTCACTGGGATCGAAAAACAGTGAAAGCACGACAAGGGCATCAATTTTTCCACGCAGCACATTGGCATTGAACCGCTGACGGACTGGCCCCAAGTAATCTGGAAGAGAATAAACCAATGCGTCGTAACCTGCTTTGCGGAAGGTATTTTCAGCGCTCTCTAGAATCTTGCCAAAGAACCAACGGGACATATCCGGTTGAACAAGACCTATGGAATGAGTATGTCCGCTTGCAAGGGAAGCAGCAGTAGGTGAAGGTATATAACCCAATGCCTCTGCGGTCTCTAGGATACGCTTCTTGGTTGTGGGCCCCACGCCAGGTAGGTTACGCAGAGCTCGAGAAACTGTAGCTGTTGATACGTGAGTAGCCTGAGCTACATCTTCGATGCGTATACCCATAAAACGTATTATAAGAGTGCTCCCTATACCAAGCATGGAAGTGCTTCTAGTGATGCGGTCTGAGCATGAACGCCTGCAACGAGTGTATTGCCGTTCCTGTTTGTGTGGACTGGCTTAGCTTTTGTCTGACTGCGAGCCTGCTCAACGTGCTTTTTCTGCCCAGTGAGCGGTTTTTAGATTGCTGGCAGTTGATGCTACTGGGTGTCTCCTTGGTGGATTTGCCCTAGTTTAATAGCCACTTGCAAGACGAAGGCCTCGCGGGAGTTATTGGGGTCCCAGCCACTTACTTCCACAGAGCGTTTGAGCCGGTATCGAACAGTGTTGGGGTGGACACTCAGTTTGTTAGCCGTAAGCTCCAGGGACCGGCCGCAAGCCAAAAAGGTACTCAAGGTAGTGAGCATGATGTGATGAGGATCGCCGTGTAGCAGCCGTAGATAGGTGTCACGATATAACTGGTCTGCCGCGTACTGGTCTCCGATGAGAGCACGCTCGGGTAGCATGTCATCGGCATGTAAGGGACGTACTGACCCTTCAGCATAGAGAATATCGACCGCAGCAGGTGCTACCTGGTAGGTGGTGAGTGCGGCATGTATTGTTTCAGCTGCTCCCTGAACGTTTTGTCTCAGGGGGCCGATGCTCACCGGAGCATCCTTGGCGAAGAAATGAAGCAAATTGGCGCTTACTTCTTCGGGGCTGCCTTCTTTGCGTGGATCTATCAGTACGATAGCAAGGTCGTTGTATCCGGAAACTAGGCAATGTCCTCCTATTGCTTGTACCTTGCGGCGGATACGACTGGCGATAGCACTGGAACTCAGTTGAGTGTTTTGCCTCAGCCTGCCAACTAATGCAAAACATGAATACTTGCTTGGCCAACCAAGAATTGACATTTGTGATGAAACTTTACTGTCGGTCACACCATTGGCTAAATTCTCCATGGCAAAGGTTTCGTTCCGTACATTCCAACTCTCCCGCATTTCTGCTGTGTCAGCATAAATAGCGGCTGCGGAAAAGGCAACTTCCCGGGCATAGTAGAGGATGGCATCATGGGTTTGTCTCTCCTGACCAGGCTCAGCGAAGGTGTCCACATTGCCTTCTAGGAGATCAACGATTACTCGCATTACATCTAAAGCCTGGCGCAAGCTTATTACTTGCGTAAATTCAAGTGGAGCAATGAAGAAGATATGGTCAGTAGATGGTCTAGGAATCCCATCGGTATCTGGATGAGAACCTATGTCATGCTGCCAGTCAACAAAGTTGGCAACAGCTTTTTCGATGACCAGGTTAAGTGTGTCTTTATCTTTATCTGACAGGGATTGGTACCAGGGGAGGGTTTCGCTCAAATGGTCTTCTGCATATCGAAGAATGTGCTGCACCGGTGTAGGCAGTTGAGAATTTATGTGCTCACTCTCGAGGTTTTCGCTGTCTTGTGTGCCTGAGTCAAAGGGTAAGGGCTGATTCGATTCAGAAAACTGGGCGCTCTTGGCCCGCCACTGTAGCACGTGCCATAGGGTGCGTCCGGTGCCTGTTTTACCTTCGCTATTGCTGCTGTTTGAAGCCTTAGCTGGTTTGTGGTCGTCTTCAGGCAAGCTTTTTGATGCCCCTAATTTACTCATATCTTTCAGCTTAGCCACTGCTAGTCCTGATCGCTAACTATTTACTATGAGCAATGCAAGAATTTGTAAGAATGTACAAAATATATTCGTCGGATTTGTAGATAACCAGCTTTCGTGGCTTTGTCTATCTGATTACTGTGGCTCTTGTGTGGCATGATAATCATAAGCAAGAGCAAGAGCTAATTCCTTGTTCACCAGTTCTTTCGGCAGTGCGCATCCTAGAGAGTGTAGACTCGTCTAACACATACGTGGCTCAGGCAATTCCAAGTTCGCCTTGTGCAGATGCCCGTGAGCGGGTTGCTCATTTTGCTCAAGAACCCGGTTGGCACTCGTGTGAAACTGGAAGTGAATCCACAATTTTACCTGCGCAACCGACCATGGCGCTCGTACTTGCCGATTCCCAAACCCGTGGTCGAGGTCGACTGGATCGTAAGTGGTATGACCATAAGGGGCAGTCTTTCCTGGCAACATGGGCACTCGCCGTTCCTACTGATCTTCTAGTAGGCTCACAGTCTGGTTGGCTTCCGATGGCGGTAGGAATAGCGGCTGTGGATGGTCTGGTTCAGACCTTACAAGAGTGTCATGCTCATCCCACAGTTGCTGAAAACTTGGCTGCTCCTTTGGCGCTCAAATGGCCCAATGATATCTTTTGCTCAGGCCGCAAATTAGCTGGGGTTTTATGTGAGGCTGTAACCGTAGACCAAGAATGGTCGGTGCTAGTAGCTGGTCTTGGGATCAACCTTTTTGTGCCCGCTGAAGAGTTACCGACATCTGAATCTACCTCCCTCCAGCTCAGTTATGATGGGTTGCCTCCTTTTGCTGTCCTGCGCAAGCAGTTGGCAATTTCTATCAGTGAGCACTTGAGCAAGGAGTTTGGTGCCCTGTTGCAAGATGTTCACCGAGCAACTGATGACCTGAGAGAACGGGTTTGCAGGCGTTCATGGACTCTGGGTAAGCAGGTCACTGTAAAACCCGTAGGTGGAAAACCAATTGTGGGCAAGGCCTTAAGTATTGGTCCTGATGCTGCTGTGCAAGTGGCTACAGATGATGGTCGGATGTTGTGGGTATCTACTGGCGATGTTGGCGTATTGCCCACGGTAGGGCCGAGGTAGGGGCGGTATTTGGTAGTACCGATGCAGTTCAGGTATTGAGACATACGTTTGCAGGTATATTGACCGTTGGGAGGGTTTATGAAGAAGCTCCTCGTAGCCAACCGGGGTGAAATTGCGCTCAGAGTTGTACGTACAGCTCAAGAGATGGGTGTTACCACAGTTGCAGTCTACGCTAACCAAGACAGGGATGCTGCATATGTGCAGATGGCTGATGAAGCCTACCTGCTACCTGGTGAAACTAACAATCAAACCTATCTCAACGAGGATGCGATTCTAGAGGTAGCCAAGCGATCAGGTGCTGATGCAATTCATCCTGGTTACGGTTTTCTGTCCGAGGTAGCTTCGTTCGCGGGGAAAGTGGTGCAGGCAGGTCTTACTTGGGTTGGGCCTAAAGATCAGGTGCTGACCGATCTTGGCGACAAGATTCAGGCTTGCAAGGTGGCTGAGCAGGCCAAGGTCCCCATAGTTCCTGGACTCAGTGAGCCAGTGACCGACATTCGGACGCTCTTGGACTTTGCTCAACAGGCAGGTTACCCGGTGATGATGAAAAAGGCGGACGGTGGCGGTGGGCGAGGTATCACCCTCATTCATGATGACGATGAGCTGCGTACCTTCTACATGAACCACGATGCTCTCCAAGGTGGTGATTTAAGCGACTACTTCATTGAAAAATTTGTAGATCGGGCCCGTCATGTGGAAACACAATCTGGTCGAGATAGCAATGGAAGTTTTACTGTTTACTCTACTCGAGACTGCTCAGTTCAGCGGAGAAACCAAAAACTCGTAGAGGAAGCTCCTGCACCTTATCTTTCATCTGCGGTGACCTCGAAATTAGAAGAGTACTCTCACAGGCTTTTCGAAGCTGTCGGGTATGTGGGTTTGGGCACTTGTGAATTCCTCGTAACTCCCCTAGATAAGATCTACTTCTTAGAAGTCAATCCGAGATTGCAGGTAGAACACACTGTTAGCGAAGAAGTGTGTGGTCTGGACTTAGTTCGTGAACAACTGGTTATTGCTTCAGGTGGACCATTAACTCCTGCGCCAGTACCCCGCGGTCATTCGTTTGAATTGCGTATCACCAGCGAGGATCCAGCTACCAATCTAACTCCCAGCTCTGGCACGATTGAAACGCTGCGCTGGCCGTCTGGTCCTGGTATCCGTATTGATTCTGGTGTAGATGTAGGTGATACAGTTTCGCCTCGCAATGATTCTATGATGGGAAAGGTGGTAATCACTGCCCAGTCTCGTGAAGCAGCTGTGGCCCGTGTACGTCGAGCACTCAAGGAAATCGAGATTGAAGGTGTTCCTACACCTATCAGCCTGTTTAAGCAGATTTTTTCTGACGATGATTTCACTGCTGAGAATGGACATTCTTTTGATATTTCCACCAAATGGTTGGAACGAAAGTACCTGACTGTAGAACCGAAGGCTACCAAAGCTGGTCAACCTGCTTCGGTGAGCACTCCTGAAAGTCGCGACGGAGAGGATGTTGAGTCCTTCACCATTGAAGTCGATGACAAGCGGGTAAAGCTTACTTTGCCGCAAGTCATGCTCCAAGGCATTGGTGGATCTGGCTCAGGTGCCAGTAAGGCAGTTTCGCGTTTGCAACAGCCTTTGCGTGGGCAGGGGATGAAGGACCGCGTTAGTAGGACTCCCAAAGATGATCCGGCTCGTTCTGGCAAGATTGTGGCTCCCATGCAAGCAGTAGTCACTCGTATTCAGGTGGCTCCCGGGCAGGCAGTCAACAAGTCTGACCTCTTGGTAGTGCTCGAATCTATGAAAATGGAGAACTATGTGTATGCTCCGGCACCAGGGCGAGTCAAGAGCATCAATGTAGGTGTGGCAGACGGGGTAGATGCGGGGCAAACCTTAGTGGAGCTGGATTTGAGTACAGATTCAAACAAGAAGTCTGATATGGACATTGCTCTGGAGACAGGCATGAGGAAGGAGGGTGATACTGATGGCAAGCATGACTGAAGACATAGTCAAACAGGAAACTCTACCAACTGACGTCTCCCAAGACCAGACTCAAACAGTAGCGCAACAGCCGGTGAGGCAAGGGATTGCAAGGGCGGCCGCTCTGGCTAAGGAAGCTGAAGGGCGTGCTAGAACCAAGCAGCACGCTAAAGGTAAGCTTACGGCCCGAGAACGGTTGGACCTGCTCTTTGATACGGATAGTTTTGAGGAGTTGGGACGATTTGCTGGGGCTGGCATCGTTGAGGGGAAGGCTGGATCTGCGGTCATCACTGGTTTTGGTGAAGTATACGGGCGTAAGGTTGCGGTATATGCTCAGGATTTCTCCATCCGTGGTGGCACTCTGGGGCAGGCTGAGGGGCAGAAAATATGCCGTCTCATGGATATGGCTATCGAGATGGGTGTACCTATTGTGGCGGTCATAGACTCTGGTGGTGCTCGTATACAAGAGGGTGTTGCGGCACTTACCCAGTACGGACATATCTTCCGCAAGACCTGCCAGGCCTCTGGATACGTACCCCAGATTTCTCTGATATTGGGCCCTTGTGCTGGTGGGGCAGTCTACTGTCCTGCCTTAACTGACCTCATTATTATGACCCGTGAAAACTCCAATATGTTTGTCACTGGTCCAGATGTGGTCAAGGCTGCCACTGGTGAAACTATCAGTATGGATGACTTAGGTGGAGGTGTTGTACACGCCTCTACATCTGGTGTAGCTCACTATTTGGGTTCAGATGAGGCAGATGCCATTGACTATGCGCGAACGGTGCTGGCTTATCTGCCTGCGAACTGCAAGGAAGAGCCGTTACGTTACGCATTTGCTTCGGGTCATGCTGAGAGGGAAGCAGCCAAGCGTCTAGCAACTATTGTTCCCGACAACGAACGACAACCCTACGATGTGCTTGACGTGATTCGCTCTATTGTGGATTACGGGGAATTTGTTCAAGTTCAGGAGCTTTTCGCTTCCTCTGCGGTGGTAGGTTTTGCATGCTTAGAGGGGCGTTCGGTAGGAATTGTGGCAAATCAACCCTTGGTGGATGCTGGCAGTCTTGATGTTGACTCTTCAGAAAAAATTGCCCGATTTGTTCGCCTGTGTGATGCTTTTAATTTACCCGTAATTACCCTGGTAGATACGCCAGGGTACAAGCCTGGCAGTGACCAAGAACATGCAGGCATTATTCGTCGTGGTGCCAAGTTGATTTATGCTTACGCTAACGCTCAGGTGCCGCTAGTAACAGTGGTGCTGCGCAAAGCCTTTGGTGGGTCTTACATTGTGATGGGGTCTAAATCAATAGGTGCAGATGTGAACTTCGCTTGGCCTACTTCGCAGATTGCTGTTCTCGGTGCGCAAGGAGCGGTCAATATCATTCACCGTCGAGACTTGCAGAAAGCTCAGGAATCTGGTGCAGATGTGAATGCTTTGCGCCAACAGTTGGTTGCTGATTATGAGGCCACAACGGTTAATGCCAACCTCTCGCTGGAAATGGGAGAGATCGATGCCATGATCGACCCTGAGCAAACGCGAGAAGCTATAGCTGAATCGTTGCGAACGCTCTCGAGCAAGCGAAGGCATCGATTAGTAGACAAACACCATGGCAACCAGCCCTTGTAGTGGCTCAGTGCCAACTCTTAAACACGTTGTAGTGCAAGTCCAGACAGTAGTTGAAGAAAAGGAAATCATGACACATTCATTCTTTATCAATCGCTTAGCCACAGAATCTCACGCTCTGCTTTTCTCTGGTCAATCTACGCCTTGGACTTCGGCCCTAGCTGACCTAACTGATGATGCAGCCAAGGCGGATGCGCTCACGGAACATGTTGCGTCTGCTCATCGTATAGTGAGTCCCGTAGCTGCCGACCTTCTTGCGACCAATGGTAGACCTTTGGATTTGTTCGCATATCAAGCTAATTCGGTCACATTAGGTTCAGCTGCTGACGCGTCTGCATCTGTCCCTGGAATCGCACTAGTGCAATTGGGTGCCCTGATTGATATGGATCAACTTGGCTACCAGCTTGCATCTGCACGCCCTGTGGCACTTTTGGGGCATTCCCAAGGCATTATCGGTGTTCACATGGCTCAGGCTATCGAAGATGAAGGTTCTTTAAAAGCAGCAAGTAAGCAGATCGATCAGATCCTGGCAATAGCTATGCTGATTGGTTCTGCCGGGACGCGGCAGGTTCGACGGCTTGGGATTCATGCTCAGGGAGAAGCTACGCCCATGCTTTCTGTTAAAGGAGCAAGCCGCAAGCAAGTTGAGATTTTGATAAGTCGGGTATCCTCCCCTAAAGGTCCGATTAGTATTGCTGTAACGAATTCCCGGCAGCATTTAGTCTTGTCTGGTTATCCAGAAGATCTGGCTTCCTTCTCTATTGAAGTAGGTAAAGAAGCTAGTCGCCAGGCGAAACTTCGGGAGAACAAGGTGCGTGGTGGCAGTCCCTTCGATCCAATTCTAGAATATTTAGAAGTTACCTTGCCCTTCCATTCGCCACTAATGGCAGCAGCTGTAGAAGAGTGTGTGGGCTGGGCAGACCGTTGCGGTTTGGATACAGAACGAGCTCGCCTGTTAGCAGAAGAAGTACTTGTGCGTCATGCTGACTGGGCAGGCCAGGTTCATGCGCTCATAGAGCAGGCTGATCCAAGTAAGCTCTGGCTGGTGGATATGGGGCCCGGTGAAACCCTCGGAAAATTAGTGGGTGGTCTCACCCAAGGTACAGGTATTGGTGTAGTAGAGGCAGCTACTACGGCTCAGCGTGGGAGCCTGTCTACGCTAGAGGGCGACCCTGAGCGTAGCCAAGATTGGTCACGGTTTAAGCCGACTGTCTTATCTACTCCTGCCGGTGAAAAGATTGCTACAGCTTTTAGTCGGTTGACGGGTAAGCCACCTGTTCTCTTGGCTGGTATGACACCTACAACGGTAGAGCCGCAGATTGTAGCTGCTGCCGCTAATGCTGGTTACTGGGCCGAGCTGGCTGGCGGCGGTCAGGTGACTGCTGAAGTATTTGAACGCCATATGAAGGAATTGGAAGAAGAACTCGAAGAAGGGCGAACCGTCGAGTTTAACGCCATGTTTATGGATCGCTATTTGTGGAATCTGCAGTTTGGGTCACAACGGATCGTTTCAAAGAAACGTGAGTCAGGAGCACCCATAGATGGTGTAGTGGTTTCTGCTGGCATTCCAGAAATAGATGAGGCTCAGGAATTAATCGACCAACTCAATGCTGATGGTTTTCCTTATGTAGCATTCAAGCCAGGTACTGTGGAACAGATTCGGCAGGTGGTAGCTATCGCTAAGCAGGTAGCTCCCAAGTCAATCTTGATGCAAGTTGAGGGAGGTGCAGCAGGTGGTCATCATTCATGGGAATCGCTGGATGACCTCCTAGCGGCTACCTATGCTCAAGTGCGCGAGTGTTCTAATATTGTTCTTGTAGCGGGTGGTGGTATTGGCACTCCTGAGAGGGCAGCTGACTATATTTCTGGTCAGTGGTCACGTGTGTACGGCCTCCCAGATATGCCAGTCGATGGTGTTCTCGTGGGTACAGCTGCTATGACAGCGCAAGAAGCTCATACCAGCCCTGAGGTTAAACGGGCTCTAGTGGCAACACCTGGCATTGATATGAGTCAACCTGATCCTGACCCATTCGCTCCAATTGGTGAACGCTGGGTGCCTTCTGGACAGTCGGTCGGTGGTGTAGGCTCTGGTTTGAGTCACCTACATGCTGATATTTACGAAATTGAGAACTCCTCAGCAGAATGCGGTCGCTTGTTGGTTCGAGTGATGAAGCATCCTGAAGAGTTAAGCTCACGACGTTCAGAGATTATTGAGGCCCTCGGTAAGACTGCTAAACCATATTTTGGTGACGTAGACGAAATGACCTACCAGCAGTGGGCAGAACGTTTTGCTGAATTGGCGTGCCCATGGGCTGATGACACATACGTGGATCGTTTTCTTCACCTGCTACGCCGCATTGAGGCTCGTGTCTGCAAGCTGGAATCTGGTGAGTTTGAATCCATATTTGTTGACCGTGAAGACGTGCGCGAACCTGGGCAGGCTCTAGAGAGGTTGCGACAGACGTATCCGCAAGCCAATGAGGTTAAGGTGACTCCCACAGATGTTGCTTGGTTCCCGACATTGGTCCGCGAATATCCCAAACCTATGCCATTTGTGCCTGCTATTGATAATGATCTCCTGCGTTGGTGGGGACAAGATCAGCTGTGGCAGTCTGAGGACTCTCGCTACAGTGCCGATTCTGTGCGAGCTATTCCCGGTCCTATCTCTGTGGCTGGTATCACGACGGTGGATGAGCCTGTGGCGTCTATTCTGTCTAGGTTCGAGCAGGCCGCTCTAGAGAGAGTGCGTCAAGAATCAGAAAACTCGGTTCAAGCGTACTCGCAGCTTGATTGTGCTCAGTCTGCTGAGGAATTCATTCGTCACAGTCCGCATATATCGTGGGTGGGGCATCTCATGGACAACCCTGCCTGTGGTACCGATCTGGGTGATCCTAACTATGAGATTCGCTCGGTGGGGAGCCAGAATGGACTTGATCTCTTTGACTTAGATATTCATTTAGATACTTTCTGGGATGATGACCCTGATGGTGGTTCCAGTAAGCATGCAGTCCGCCATATTGTAATACCCTTGACTGTAGATGCCCACTCCTCTGGATCTTTCCCAGTAGTGGATCGAGACCGCCTTCCGCGGGATGTGTATGATCTCTTAGCAGCGACGGCAGGTATTGGTAATACCAGTATTACTGGCGACAAACTAGAATCTATGCCAGATATTGAGCATGTTGAGGATACAGCCACCTACCCCTTTGGTTTGGCTCACAGTGGTTACACGCTTTCGAATAATTTAGGCTTCGACCATGAGGCAGTCACAGGAGCTGCTCTACCTGCCAATCTCCGGCCTTCTGCCATTGCGCCGGATGCACTTGTAGGGCCTGCGTGGCCTGCTATCTATGCTGCTCTAGGCTCGGTAAGTGTGGATGGTTTCCCCATTATTGAAGGTCTACTCAACGCCGTTCACCTCGACCATCTCATGGAGTTGGAAGTGAGCCAAGATGAACTCCTCAAACATGAGGGAGAGAGGATTTCGCTCACTTCTTGGGCGGAGCATTATAGTGAATCTGCTTCGGGCCGTGTAGTCACCATTCATGTGCGCCACCAGGCTGGTGACGGAACAGTGCTGGCGAACGAAGTTGAGCGTTTTGCAATTCGTGGACGCGCATACTCTGACCAGTTACCTCAACCGGCTCCAGATTGGGGAGGAATTAAAGCAGACACTGTTGGAACACCCCGTCGCCTTCTACGGCGGGTTACGGTGACGGCTCCCGAGGATATGACAGCTTTTGCGCGGACATCTGGTGATTTTAACCCTATTCACACTTCTGTTCGCGGGGCCCAAGTCTCCGGTCTCAAGGCTCCCTTGGTGCACGGTATGTGGTTGTCGGCTACGGCACAGTATGCGGTTCAAGCCGCAGATGAACAAGGTCTTCATTATGAAATTGCTGGTTGGACCTACAACATGTACGGGATGGTACAGCTGGGCGACCAAGTGGAGATTTCTGTTGAACGCGTGGGTAAGGTCCGTCATGGTGGCCTAGTTTTGGAGGTCATTGGCCGTATTCGGGGTGAGTTAGTCTCCCGTGGAACTGCTATTGCCCGTGCACCAAAAGTAGCGTATGTGTACCCGGGTCAGGGTATCCAGCAACAAGGCATGGTTTTGGATGAGCGGGCCAAGTCTCCTGCCGCCCGTGAAACTTGGGAGCGGGCTGATGCTCTCACTCGTTCTAGGTTGGGCTTCTCTATTCTGGCTGTGGTGCGAGATAATCCTAAGACGCTGACCGCTAAAGGAATTACGTATTATCACCCTGAAGGTTTACTCAATCTAACCCAGTTCACCCAGGTGGCATTGGCGACTGTAGCTTTTGCGCAAACTGCTCGTTTGCGTGAATCGGGTGCCGATGTCTGGCCTGCCTACTTCGCTGGTCACTCACTGGGTGAATATAATGCGCTCAGTTCTTTTGCAGGTGTTATGTCATTGGAGACCGTTCTGGAATTAGTCTTCCACCGTGGTTCGACCATGCATTCTTTGATTGAACGTGACGAACACGGTCGTTCTAATTACCGGATGGGAGCCCTGCGGCCCAATCAATTTGGTTTGGTGGATAGTCGCGTCAAAGAGTATGTGGCATCAGTAGCAGCAGAATCTGGCGAATTCCTGGAAATCGTCAATTACAATTTGGCAGGTCAGCAGTATGCAATTGCTGGAACTATCGCTGGCTTGGAATACCTTAAAGAGGATTCGGATCGAAGGGCTAAAGAGGCGGGTGGTAAACCTGCCTTCATGTACGTGCCTGGTATCGACGTGCCTTTCCACTCTTCACTGTTGCGCAAGGGTGTTCCCGAATTCCGTGACACCTTAGACAAGCTTTTGCCAGAATATATTGATTACTCCCGTTTGGAAGGGCGGTATATTCCTAACTTAGTAGCTCAGCCCTTCGAGATGAGCCGGGAATTTGCGGCTTCTATCCTCGAAGTAGTGCCATCAGAGCGCATTAAGCAAGCTTTGGATGATCCAACAGTGTGGCAATCCTACGCTGCTGATGACCAGAAGCTTGGACGCTTACTCTTAACTGAGCTCCTCTCTTGGCAGTTTGCCTCTCCAGTTCGTTGGATTGAAACGCAGTCATTGATGTTTGAGACTCCTGAGCAAGGTGGTCTGGGGCTAGAAGAGCTGGTAGAGATTGGTTTAGGTCATTCTCCTACGCTTGCCAATATGGCCACTAAGACGCTCAACTTGCCTGATTTTCGTGAGCGTCAAGTGACGGTTTATAACCTAGGTCGGGACGAGTCTCGGGTTTACCTGACTGACTCTGACCCCATTCCAACTGTGGCAGATGAGCAACACGTACAGCAGGATGCTGCACCTGTGTCTGATGACCCAGCTCCTGCTTCTCAAACAGTCGTTCAGACGGCCACAAGTACACCTGCCCAGGAACCGGTGCATGCTGAGACTGGCCCAGAGCCTGTCCAGAGTGCTGCCGGTGCTGCATCCGGCGCAGATGTGGCAGACATACCATTCAAGGCTTCAGATGCGATTCAGGTACTCCTGGCATATTCGGCTAAGATTCGCACTGACCAAATCGGTGTTACTGATACGACTGACAGTCTCACAAACGGTGTCTCTTCTCGGCGCAATCAGCTCTTGATGGACATCTCTTCCGAGCTCGGTGTGGCTTCCGTGGATGGTGCGGCAGAGGCTTCTATGGCAGACTTAAGTGCCTTGGTCAACAAAGTTGCCCCGAACTACAAGCCTTTCGGCCCAGTGCTTTCTGATATCGTACGTGAGCGAGTGAAAGCCCTCTTTGGCCCAGCTGGTATGAAACTCAAGCAGGTAGAAGATAGGGTGACTGGTGTCTGGCAGCTGGGCTCGGGTTGGGCTACTGCTGTTGTGGCTAATCTGGTTTTGGATACGCGTGAAGGTACATCCTCTCGAGGTGGTGAGTTGGCTACGTTATCTTCGCAGCCAGTTTCCACTGTTGCAGCGGCTAAATCTTTGATAGATCAGGCGGTGCAAAACGTAGCCCAGGCCCATGGTGTAACAGTAACGCTGCCGAGCGCAGGAGGTGCCTCTGGTGGATCTGTGGTTGATTCTGCAGCCTTGGATGCGTTTGCGGCCAAAGTTACAGGTTCTCAAGGGCTATTGGCTTCTACGGCACGTTATGTTTTGGACCAGCTAGGTCTGAGCTCGCCTGTACCTGCTGGAGATGAGAACGAAGATGCTGCGGTTGTGGCGGCTATGGAAGCAGAGCTTGGGTCTGACTGGACCAAGCAAGTAGAAGCTGAGTTCGATGAGCGAAAGGCAGTGCTCTTTGACGACCGTTGGGCTACTGCTCGCGAGGATTTGGCTCGTATCTACTATGAAGGCGATACTCAAGCGCGCTCTGCTTCCTTTATCGGTGCAGGTAAGGAAGTGCAAGCCCAAGCTGCATGGTATGAGCGACGGGCTGACTTGGATGGTAAGGCAGACTTGGCTCAGGTCTTCGCGAGAATTGCTGGTGAAGCTGGGCAACAACTGACATTCGACCCCGCTGCTTGCCGCTTTGCGGGAGATGTAGCTGTAGTGACGGGTGTTTCCCTACACTCTATAGCGGGTTCATTGGTGGCTGGTTTGCTGAAAGGTGGTGCAACTGTTGTCGCAGTCTTCCATACGTTAAATCAGTACAGTGTGCAATGGGCTAAGAGTCTCTACCGACAGCATGCAGTTGCTGGAGCGAAATTGTGGATTCTACCTGCCAATTTGTCGAGCTTTAGGGATGTGGATGCGCTAGTTCACTGGGTTGGGGCAACTCAGAAGAAGACGACTGGTGCTACTACAACTGTGCTTAAGCCAGCTTTGGAACCCACTATATTATTGCCTTTTGCTGCTCCACCTATGCATGGCACTATGGCAGATTCTGGCCGTCTTTTTGAGTCTCAGGCCAGGCTCATGCTGTGGAGCGTTGAACGGATGATTGCTGGTTTCTCTCAAATTGGTGCAGATACTGACGTTGACCATAAGCTCCATGTTGTTCTTCCAGGTTCACCTAACCGAGGCATGTTTGGAGGTGATGGCGCTTATGGTGAGGTGAAGGCTTCGCTTGATGCAATCGTTAATCGTGCAGGCAGTGAGAGTGATTGGTCAAACCGAGTAACCTTTGCGCACCCGTTGATTGGCTGGGTGCGAGGAACCGGACTCATGGGAGGCAATGATCCACTTGTTGCTGCTGTAGAACGCCAGGGGGTAACCACATATTCAACTGAGGAAATGGCTAATAAGTTGCTTGATTTGTGTACAACTCAAGCTCGCCAGCAGGCTTTATTGGCGCCGTTGAGTGTTGATTTGACTGGTGGGCTTGGTGGTGAGCCTCTTGACTTGGGAGAGCTCAAAGCTCAGGCAGCTGAAGATGCGCCAGGAGATGCAACTCCTGATGAAGATGTTTCGCAGGTGGTACCGAGTGTTCCCCCTGGAAAGAATCAGCATATGGTAAAAGCTCTGCCTACCCCGCGGATACCCCAGCAACCAGCTGTTGATCTTACGCAGTGGGAGGGTGTTACTGCTAAACCAGAGGATGAAATTGTTATTGTTTCTATTGGAGAGATGGGACCCTGGGGCTCAGGTCGCACTCGCTTTGAGGCTGAGCTTGGTATCCATTCCGATGGGCAGGTAGACCTCTCTGCTGCTGCTGTTCTTGAAATGGCTTGGAATATGGGGCTCATCGAATGGCAAGACAGTCCCAAGCCAGGTTGGTATGATACGGACGGCAACCTAGTTCCTGAGGAAGATATTGCTGAACGTTATCATGATGAGATCGTAGCCCGGTCGGGTATCCGCCCGTTTGAGGATGGTATGGGTGCTGATTATCAGGCTGGTACCAATGAGGAGGAAGTGGACGTCTTCCTTGACCATGATGTCGATTTTTCTGTCCCCACTCAGGAAATGGCTCAAGAATATGTCAAGCTCGATCCAGACCATACGCGGGTAGCTCTGGATGAGGAGTCTGGCGAGTGGTGCGTCACCCGGACTGCTGGTTCTAAGATCCGTGTACCCCGTAGGGCTACCATGAGTCGTACTGTGGGCGGTCAGTTCCCGAAAGGCTTCGACCCTGTCAAGTGGGGTATTCCTGCTTCCATGGTCGGTGATGTGGACGAGATTGCCTTGTGGAACATTGTGACTACGGTGGATGCATATTTGTCGGCTGGTTTCAGTCCAGTGGAAATTCTCCAGGCTGTGCATCCTTCCAAAGTGGCTTCAACGCAAGGCACAGGTTTCGGTGGCATGTCATCCATGCGTAAGCTCTACCTAGACCGCTATCTGGGCCGAGAAATTCCCACTGACATCCTTCAGGAAGCCCTGCCTAACGTGGTGGCAGCTCACGTCATGCAGTCTTACATCGGTGGCTACGGCAATATGATTCAGCCGGTGTCGGCTTGTGCTACTGCTGCTGTCTCACTGGAAGAGGGCGTCGATAAGATTGCTCTAGGCAAGGCCGACTTTGTGGTCACTGGTGCTATTGATGATATTGGTGTTGAATCGGTTATTGGGTTCGGTAACATGAATGCCACAGCCAATTCGGCAGAAATGTATGGTAAGGGTATCGATCCTCGGTTCTTCTCTCGGGCCAATGACCGCCGTCGAGGTGGTTTCTTGGAGTCACAAGGCGGCGGTACTATTTTGCTGACTCGTGGTGACATCGCCTTGAAGATGGGGCTGCCGGTTGCTGGTGTAGTGGGTTATATTCATTCCTTTGCTGACGGAGCTCACACTTCAATTCCAGCTCCAGGCTTAGGTGCTCTGGCTGCTGGCATGGGTGGTAAGGATTCTGAATTGGTGCGCTCCTTGGCGCAACTAGGTGTTGCTCCTGATGAGATTGCAGTGGTCTCCAAGCATGATACATCTACCAACGCCAATGATCCCAACGAATCTGAATTACATAATACACTGGCTCGTGCCATTGGTCGCACTGAGGGCAACCCCCTCTATATTATTTCTCAGAAGACGCTGACCGGTCATGCTAAAGGTGGGGCGTGCATCTTCCAAATTAACGGTCTGACTCAGCTCTTCCGTTCTGGAGTTATTCCAGCCAACGTGGCACTTGACTGTGTGGATCCTGAGCTCAGGCGTGACGACCATATGGTTTGGTTGGAGAGGCCCTTGCATGTAGGTGCGATCAAGGCTGGCTTAGTTACTTCTCTAGGCTTTGGTCATGTTTCTGGCATTGGTGCTATCGTCAGCCCGGGTGCTTTCGAGGCTGCTGTCGCTAGGAGCGAGGGGCTTGATGCGCTTGAAGAGTGGCGAAGAAAAGCTAACGAACGCTTGGCTGCTGGTCAGCGTCGTATGCAAGAAGGTCGGATGGGGAGTGCAGCCCTTTATGAGCCCATTGATAACCGTCGCTTCCATGAAGATATCCCAGGATACAGTGCTCATGAGATTGAAAAGGCCATGCTTCTCAATCCCGATGCTCGCCTAGGATTTGAAGGCTACTTTGAGGCTTGATGTTACGAGTGAGCGTGCAATCATTCTAGTGGTTTGATCCGAGTATTCGCCTGGTCTCTAATAGAGATCGGGCGAATACTGTATTTTCAGCGCGGATACTAGAGGGGATTGATTATAGGCACAAGCAGGTATAGTGACTTGGCGTTGCCTTGACATATGCCTGTATTATTTATTGTTCCTGCTGAGATAAGGCTTGCAACGTAATCGTGAGTAGCTCAAGGTCCAGGTATCCATGACCAATCCAAGGGTATCCGGGATCCTGGTACTTTCATGGGGCCTTGGGCAGGAATCCTCGTTCAAAATGGAGAAAAACGTTTTAAGGTATAGCTCGCCCAGAACGTCCTGTTAGTATTCAGCTCAAACACAAACCATATGCGCGACCAGTGCTCGGTACTGAGCATCCAAGGGAGTTTGTCGATCATGGTAATGCAGTATTGTGTCTTCAGTCAGTTGCTCATGAGGGTTAGTAATGCTTGCTCCTCACAGATGGATAGGCGCGAATGCAGAAGCTGATGCCTGTTCAAAGTCGGTGCACAACAACATTCAAAGAAGCCATGAAAGGATTAACGAACGTTACTACTGCCTGAGGTGTGCCGGTTTATGTTCTGTACACGGTTGTTTGCACTGCTAGAGAAGTGATGCATACATATATGTGTGAAGATAAGGCGTTTAATAGTTGTTGCATCGGGTAACATGGAGTGATAGCGGTTCGAGGGGAAGAGGATGATATGGATGCATCTGATGTGAAGATCGATTTCAGTGTTCCACTGACCGTCTCTGACTTTGAGCAAGGTGAGGCGAATGCGCGTCGAGAGGGTACGACACTCACTGAGCTGGTGCAGACTTTCGTGCACAATTTAGCTGATGAGGATGATGCGGATGATGATATTGTCTTACATACTCCGGCTGAGACGAGGGCGTTCTTTGATCGTATAGTCCAGGAAGAAACCGGTCGTGTACGAACTCAAGGTCTCTAAGGATTTTCGTAAAGATTATCGACGGCTCTCTCGGTGGAATCCTAAACTAGCTCGGGAGCTAACTGACTTGCTGGAACATGAATTGCAAGTATATGGTCGGGTGCCCGAGCAGTGTCGACCTCATACCTTAGACAATCGTGGTGGTCTCTACAACGGATGTGGTGAATTTCATTTGCTTGATGACGTTCTCGTTATCTATAGTCCCTTCAATCCAAAAGGTACTATTACTCTTCGCCGTATTTGTACACATAGAGAACTGAGAACGGGACGTTTTGGTCATGATTGGCCGTCGGAATAAGTAGCTGTATTATGGTCAAATGAGAAATACTGGAAAGACCTGCTGATGCGTCTTGTGCGGAGGCATCGGCTGTTGGATACTTTCTTCAGTTCGAAAATGATGAAATGACAAGAATAGGTTTTGTTTAAGAACGATGCATAGAAGGCTGTAGGAAACAAGACTATGCTGCACCGGAGTTCGTAGCTCTGGGCTCTTAATTTCTTGTAGTGGTTCTGAAGCATACTAGAAATTATGGAAGAGTATGGAGTCCACGGTGGTCTGAATCGGGTACTTGGGATCGGGCATGACCTGGTTGATGTGGGGGCCTTTGAGGGCCTGTTGCAGGAGACAGGTTCTAGGATGAGGCAATTGTTTTCAGTTCGCGAGCTGAGACAGGCAGAGGCCCTAGCCGCCAGCAAAGGTGATGCGTCGAGTTTGCACTTGGCTGCGAAGTGGGCCGGCAAGGAGAGCGTGCTCAAGGCTTGGTGCACAGCCCTAGGTTCCCAAAGGCCCCCTTATACAGTTGATACCTTTCCGTGGGCAGAGGTTGAGGTTATCGATGATGTACTTGGGCGCCCAGGTATCTACTTGAGTCAAACGGTGGAGGCTCAACTGGCACAGTCAATGAAGCAACAGCAGCCTCTGATGTGGCTTATTTCTATAAGTCATGATGGGCCAGTTGCTTCGGCGGTTGTCTTGTTGGGTCTGTAGTTACAGTCAATCAGATTTTAGTGGCCCAGAGGGAGATATTGTTGCCGATTGCACTCAAGCAGAAGCGTAATTGGTTGCTGGCATCGTCGGGAAGGAACGATAGGCATCCTTCATAGTCGTCTGAGCCGTCGGTCAGCTGAATATGCTGTATGGATTCCGATTTGTCTTGCAGCAACTGCCAGTTCCCATCCTTGCTACCTTGAGTGTTGTCCAATGTGAATCTGCCGTTGGCTTCCACGTGTGCAAGTAAGGGCATATTGATGCCTGTTGTCCCATCTGCTGTTGCTTCTTGGTGCCTTGTATGCTCTCCTTGCTTATCATTAAAGAAAGTGCTGGGGCGGTGAACAATAACCTCCCAATCACCGGCTAATTGTTCAGCATGCAGTAGTTTATCGTGGGATTGACCTGCTCGTACGCCTTGATAGGTAAAGGGTGCAGCGGTTAGCCAGCCGTCAGCAGTGGGCAAGAGCTGGCGGATCATAGTTTGGTAGTTGTCCTCTCCTTGGTTGGCGAAGCGAGTGTGGTACACCATATAGATGCTTCTGTCGGAGTCAATGAGAGCTGAATTATGTCCTTGGGCAACTTCTATTGGTCCATCTTGTTGTGGACCTCCTATCCACTGGTAAGAAGATAGCAAACGAATGCCGGTGGAAGTTGTCCAGTTATTGGCAACTTTACTGGTAGAGATGGCAGGATTTCCTGCTTCATCGAGGTAGGGACCGGTGATGGAATGCGAACGAAATTCTCGAACCTGATAACCGCCGGTACGTCCCAGCCAGCCATAAGAAATGAAGAGGTACCACCAGTCCCCGTAGTGCATGAGGTAAGTTCCTTCGCCAGAATTCCAATATCCGCCAGCTAACTTCACCCCATAGTAAGGGTCAGAAACGTTGGCGATTGTTTGATATTCGACTGTATAATCGCGCAGGCCGGTGGTTGGGTCTAACTGAACCATCCAGCAGCCACCAAACCAAGAGCCAAAGTTCATCCACAGTTTCCCATGTTCATCGAAATTGATGCCAGCGTCGATGGCGTTGATGCGGGTGTTGGTTAGAGATTGGTAGCGTGTTATATCTGCATGGTTGCCTAACACTTGTGGCACATCGGTTTTCCCTACATTCTCAGGTGTAAAGCCTGAGTATATAACAGGTCCAACCAGATCCCAGTCTCCGTCTAGGTGGTCTGCGGTAAGCAGGGCGATAAGAGAACGGTAATTATCTCCATTAATGCTCATATACATACACCACTTACCTAAAGATGGGTTCCAAATCACGTCAGGCGCCCACATGTTTCCATCTATATTAGGGTTAGTTTCTTGCTGTGGCCATGATTGCCATAGGTCTTTAAATAAGGTTTTATAATTCCGGGTAATGTTATTGTCGAGACGTTCCCAGTGGAGCAAATCAAAGCTCTTGGCAAACCGGCGGTGGGTGCCGAAAATATAGTAGCAGTCACCCTCTTTAGTGATTGCCGGATCGTGAATATAGGCTATACCGTGTTCTGCTGCCGGGTAGAGTTCCATAATGTTGTTAGCTTTCTTTTAATAGCGTGATCCCCAGATGCAAAGGTTGGAGCCGATGGCAGAAAAGGTCATAACCTTTTTGCCATCTTGCTCTCGGGGTACATAAGAGAACACTCCTTGGTACTGTCCCGCGTAACTACCAGTCTCTATGGTAAGCACTATCTGATTGGTGTCGATTGCTCTCTTCCAACTGCCGTTAACATCTCCGCTTACAGTGCCGTCTGATTCAAATCGAACCCGTTGTGGTTGATTGACGCCACGGTAATTCGTTGAGTTCTTGTCTGTCACCTTGTGAGGCCCTTTGAAGTATTGGTCCTGACGGTGGAACAGCAGTTCATACTTGCCTGACTCTTGGTCAGCTGGGTAACCTTTTGGATTAGCTTTTATTCCCCTATATTCATAGGGGGATGCTACCAGCCAGTTGTTGGCTGTGGTCATGAGTTGGCGCACTCGTATTTGGTGTTCTTCGTCTCGATCACTGAATCGAGTGTGATAGATCAAGTAGATGGTTCCGTCAGTATCAACAAGTGCACAATTGTGACCTTGTGAAACTTCAATATGGCTTTTACTGCTGCCAGACCATTGATAGGAGGAGAGGAGTCTGACGCCTGTACTATCAGTCCAATTGTTGGATGAAGGTCCTATAGAGGTGGCAGGGTGATTATCTTCGTCTACGTATGGTCCGGTGATGGACTGAGAGCGGAACATGCGGATTTGGTAGCCGCCTTTCTGTTCTAAGTGTCCATAAGAAAGAAAGAGAAACCAGTAATTGTTGACGTGAATTAGGTATGAACCTTCTCCGGAATTACCATAACCCCCTGCTAGTTTATGTCCATAGTATCCGTCGGAGACATTCGCTTCGGTGGGATAAGTTATTGTGTAATCACGCAGACCTGTACTGGGGTCCAATCTAATCATCCAGATTCCGCCGAACCATGAACCAAAGGTCATCCAGAGATTGCCATTTTCGTCGTACTCTACGGAAGGATCAATAGCATTAATGCCAGTATCGGTTGTGGAGAGGTAGCGCGTTATATCTGCATTGTTCCCGAGAACTCTTCCTACGTCAGTAGAGAAAAAGTTACCCTGATTAAAGCCTGAATAAACTACTGGCCCTACATAGGTCCAGTTGCCGTCGATACGGTCGGCAGTTAGAAGGACGATAACCGAACGGCAGTCTGCTCCATTCAGGCTCAGATACATGGTCCATTTTTTTAAGGCTTTGTTGTATATAACATCTGGTGCCCACATGTTTCCTTTGACATCTGGGTTAGAAGACTGCTGAGGCCATTCCTTCCAAATGTCGGCAAATATGGTTTCATAGTCTGTACTCAAGTTGTTAGTAAATGGGGTCCAGTTGATCATATCTGAGGAACGTGCATAGGCACGATGACTTCCAAATGTGTAATATTCTTTACCTGCCTTAACGATCGAAGGATCGTGAACAGAGATTCGTTTGGGGGAAGGCCAAGAAGAGTTGGATTCCTTATTGTTTGAGTCAACTGCTTGCGTATTGTTGGTGCCAGCTTTTCCACAGCCAGAAAGTATGCAGGTGAGCAGTAGTGTGACACTAGCTATGAGTGCTAGCAGACTGGCATATCGCGTTGGCTTGTGCATAGAAGACAAGACTTCCTCTCTTTTCCTGCTTTTGCAGCGTTCGTGAGACGCCGGGAGCACTTATACAACGTTGTTAATCATGCAAAAACTCATAGGTATGTGCCATTTTGCTGCTTGCTCTACGGTGTCACTGTATAGTTTATATCGTTATAAAGATAAGAGCGAATGAGCTCTGCTCCCGTGTGTCAGAGGCGACTGAAAGGAATTGCACTATGGTAAGTGTGCGCCAGGAAGAAGAGTGTAGTAGGTCTTTGCTCTGCTATACCAGGCAACCTACGTCTAGGGAAGAAGCCAATAACGCAGACATTGCGTTCAGCATGCACTTAGCTTTGCGTTCAACAACTGATGGTTCATGGTATCCGTTGAACGATAATTATGGTATTTTCTTTGCAGCAGGTGTTCCAGTTGAAGGGGTGCCCCAGTCAGCCCGGGTTGCCTGTACTGCTGCGCGCCGCTTTGTGCCTGAACCAAAGGTTCAGGAAGTTGCTAATCCTGGCTTGTCTCACCATGATCATTCCCGACAAGCCAAATCGGCAATTTCTTCTGCCATAGACTGGGATGCAGTTATGCCGGGTGTGGATATTGTGCTCAAGAGTCTCATAAACCCCTGGCTCTTTCGCTTAGTTGACGGACGATTCGGTATTATTGCTACTCGAACTGATCGAGATGGTCAGCCTGATGGATCTGAACGAGATTCGTTTCTTGTAGCCGTCTCCAAAGATTTGAGAAGTTTTGATCGTCTTGGTCAAATTCATATTAAGGGTGCAAACGGAGTACACCGACCGCGAGCAGTATGGGACGAATCAAAGCAATGTTATCTGATTTTCTGTAATGACAGTCAAGGGCAACTAGCTTGTGCTGCTATGACCGATCTGGATATGAATAATGCTTTCAGTATAGACCTAGTTGCCGTAGATTCAGATGTAATAGCTTTGGATCCAGACCAATCGCTGAAGGCGGCAGATTTTCCCATAGCGGATGTTCATCCTTGCAATATAGTGGCGATAACCGAGTGTGAAGCGGAAGTGCTTGAAGGCAGGTTTGGACGTATGTATAACACTGCTGTCAGTGTCGAACCCTTGCATGTGCATGCGGATACTGTGTATCAGTTGCGGGAACAGTTGACCAGTGTTCAAGCCCAGCTGAGATATTCTGACGGCTCTACGGCTATGCGTGGAATTGAAATTGACAAGAATCAACTTGCGCTTTTGGAAGCAGCATGGAAGGAAGAAAAACTACAGCCCGGTTTTCGGTGTCATTTGCGCGGTCGGGTCCGCCAGCAGTTGTATCCAGTGCCCTTTGCTAGGGAGCGTGCTGATCCTTCGATGGTTCCATTCACTTGGAATGGTAGGCAATTCTTCATGTTTATGGCCACTGAAGACGAAGGTGGAAACTGCGTCGATCCTAGAGGAGGGCATACCCATATGCCTCTGAGGGTTGCTGAATCCATCGCAGATTTGTCGGACGAGTCAGGTGGACGTGTGTGTGAAATTGACCTACTCAAATGCGGTGATTGTAATAGTGAAGGCCGGCGTATGACAGGATGCTTCTGGGCTCCAGAACTTCATATCATCGGTGGCCGTCTTTCTGTCCTCTTTATGCCGTGTTTTGACGGTGAATTGACCAACCCGGACGGGAGCGCTAATACGTGTGCAGGTAAGCCTGACATGTGGACTGGTTCTTGTCATATTATGCAGCTGAGGAAAGATCGTGCAGGCCAAGATTTGGATCCACGTAATCCGTCTAACTGGGATAGTCCCCGGCCCATTCTATGTAAGGACGGTTCACCTCTCAATCCGGTAGAGAGGATCAGTTTGGATATGACCGTCATTGAGGATTCGGGGACTTGCTATTATGCTTGGCAGCAAGTGGGGTCAATTTGGATAGCCCGCTTTGATCCAGCTGTACCCGATCGGGTGATCAGTCTTCCTCGGCAAATTATTGTACCCGAGTTTGCTTGGGATAATATGATTGCAGAAGGGCCTAATGCTGTTGTGCATGATGGGCGTATTTTTCTGATTTATTCTGGATCCTTGGTAGGCATAGACTATACCACCGGTTTAGCGACCGCTCCCTCGGATCAAGGTGTAGATTTGACTGATGCGAAGAACTGGACGAAACTAGATTATCCTCTACAAAAGTCGAGTATCTACAACGGTTCTTGGCAGCTTGGTACGGGGCATGGCATGTGGAGTCGAGATGAGGATGGGCATCAGCTGTACGTTTTCCACAATGCCGAATATAGTGAGGGAGAGTACCGTGGGCGTGATACCCAAGTTCGACGTGTCCATTGGTCTGAAGAAGGAATGCCGGTTCTCGACATGCAGTGTAATGAAGAACTTAATACCGCGAACTCGAAGATTTGTGTGGAGGTGAATATCTGATGCCTGATGTTTCTGAGAAGGATAGTATGCACAGTTCAATGCCTACTATGAAAGATGTGGCACAAAGGGCTGGCGTTTCAGTGAAAACAGTCTCGAACGTAGTGAACGATTACGAATTTGTCTCAGGAACCACGCGGCAGAAGGTAAACCAAGCTATTGAAGAGCTGGGATATGTGGTTAATGTACCTGCACGAAATTTGCGTTTAGGGCATACAGGTATGATTGCGCTTGCGATTCCAGACCTCACGTTGCCGTATTTTGCCCAACTGTCATCCTTGGTTATTAAGGAAGCAAAAAAACTTGGTTTACGGGTTCTGGTTGAACCCACATTGTATTCCCGCCAGGGTGAGTTGGAAGCATTGCACGGTTCTCAGCACTCAATGATTGATGGACTTATATACAGCCCTCTTGAATTAGGTATGGGTGATGTGGAACAACTCAACGTTTCATACCCAATAGTGCTTTTAGGAGAGCGTATTTTTACGCGTGATGTTGATCATGTGGCAACGGAAAATGTGGAAGGTGCTAAACGAGCAACTTCCTACCTTATTGAGTCAGGCTGCCGTAAGATTGCTGTAATTGGTACACATCCGGGCGAGGAGTTGGGGTCCGCAGCCCTGCGTTTAACCGGTTACAAGCAAGCTCTGGAAGAAGCAGGCCTGCCTTTTGATTCGCGACTGACTGTGCCGTCCCGTATGTGGCATCGTGTTGATGGTGAAAGTGCGATGAATGAGTTGTTGGATTCCGGACTTGTGCCTGATGGGGTAGTGGCATTTAATGACATGCTCGCAGCGGGTGCCCTTCATGCTATCCAGATGCGTGGTCTCAAGGTGCCTGACGATATTTCAGTTATCGGTTTTGATAATTCTGAGGATTCTCAGTATTTATCACCTTCGTTGACTTCGATTTCGCCAGGCTTACATGATGTTGCTCATCTGTCTGTTCAAGTGTTGAAAAACCGGATCGACGGCGTTCGTCCACTCGGTGTTGAATCTGGTGAACACGTATTTTGCAAGATTGCGTCTACTTTGGAGATACGGAATTCTACGCGCCCTCTGACTCAACAAAAGTAGCCCGGCCAGGGCATGCTGTAAAGACACTTGTAGCTGTCATTACTATGTGTGAAGCCTCTTAGACAGGCACTTTATAACGTTGTAAGATAGAGTTGTTCGCTGATGAACGATCGGTGACTCAGGGCGCGGGTTTGAACCTGCATCTTGCTGGTATACGCATACAAAGGAGTTGTGTAATGAGTCATATTGTCAAGTTTTATCGAAAATCGATATCTGGAAGATTAAAAGCTTTTTGGATAGTGATCATGGTTACCGCTATGGTACTGACACTGTGCGCTGTAGTCGTGTCTCCTAGGGCGTCCGCAGTTCAGGATTTACAAAAGTCTGAACAGCCAACGCTTCAACCTTCAGTAAAATATGATTTTTCATCTATGCGAGCTGGAGATCATGATCTGGCGAATTTGGGTTCTCAAACTAATGTTGGGCATGCTCGTTTGCTTGATGAGCACGAGGCGACTGCTTCTGCCATAATGCAAGACGGTGCATTGGCTATGCAGGGAAACTATTACGTCAAGCTTCCCAATGGTCTTCTGTCCAACCATTCGAGTGTAACTATTTCTACTGTTGTGAAAAATGATGCGTTCAATGCTTCTGGACCATGGACGTACTTGTGGTCTCTGGGTGGTACAGGGCAGGCGAGTAAAGGGTCTTGGGCTGTCTCTACCCATACATCGCTCTATACGTCTATAACTTCTCAAGGTAATGGTGCTGGTGAGACCTTCTTCTCTGCTTCCCGGAATGTGTCAATGAGTGATTATCAGACGCTCACTGCCACCATCGATGGCACTAATAATGAAGTGACGTTATATATAGATGGTAGTGTAGTCGGTTCTTCGAAAGCTACCGTTAATCCAGCTCAATTTGGCGATCAGACCCATAATGTCATAGGTCAATCGAGATATCCGGGTGTTGGTGATGCTCTCTTCCATGGTGGCATCAAGGCTTTTGCTATCTACGACCGTGTGCTGACTCCTATGCAGATAGCACAAAGTTTGCAGCCTGATGGGGTTGGTCGCTTGCTGGATGAGCAATTGCACGGATTGACTTTACCGTCTTCTGCGATAGACGATTTTGCTTTACCCGCCACCACGCCGGCTGCTCAGCTTTCTTGGACCTCATCTGATCCGTCAATAATCACTATTGATGCCGACCGTGCACAAGCGCGGGTACATCAATCCTCAAGTGATCAGCAGGTAACGCTAACTGCAAGGGCACAACCGCTACCGGGTATGGCGCAACCCAGTCGACATGTCACCCGTGCTTTTCAAGTTCTGGTTCCTCAACGTGTGGGTACAGATGGCTTAGCTTCTAAAATTGCGGATGCTATACAGGTTGAGCGGGCCGATGATGTGCGGGGTGATTTTCTGCTGCCTGCTCGTATGAGCCTACCTGCATATCATGTAGAGGGTAGAATCAGCTGGAAGTCGTCTGATCCTAACCTAGTAAGACCGCAGAAACCGATCGCTGGTTCTCAAACAGTTGCAGCTATAGTCCATCGTCCTGACTGTGGTACTGCTCGTAGTGTAGTGCTTACGGCTACTGTTACGGTACCTCAGCTGGCAAAGCCAGTAACTAAGCAAGTTCAAGTGAGCCTTCAGCCTCTTTCGGCCGGGGCAGACTCAAGTCACGTGAGGACTTCTTCGCATGATCCTTCCATCGTAAAGGCCAATGGTAAGTATTACATTTTCGGGTCCCACCGTGCTTGGGCTCGAAGTACAGATTTGCAACATTGGGAGCCGTTTACCAATAACCTCAGCACTGATTATGAGCGCATTTTTGCACCTATCTGGAATTCCTGGCCTAAGCAAGCGTCCAACCCAGATGTAGCCGGCAATATGTGGGCTCCTGAGGTTATTTGGAACACCAGTATGAGCAAGTGGTGTATGTATATGAGTATCAACGGTGGTGGTTTTCCATACCAAAAGTCAGTGATGGTGCTGCTTACCGCTGATGACATCGAAGGGGACTGGACGTATGTGGGTCCAGTTATTTACTCAGGTTTCCAGGCTTCTAATGCAGGTAAGACTGATGTTCTCAAGGTACTTGGTCAGCACCCAGATCTTACTCGCTATTCCAGCTTAGAAGATACTGGCTTAAATATGATAGATGCTTGCGTCAAATATGACGAAAATGGTGATTTGTGGATGAGTTTTGGCTCCTGGTTTGGTGGCATATGGATGATAAAACTCGATAAAACCACAGGGCTTCGTGATTATGACACGAAATATCCAACCCAGGCCAATGTTTCTGACGCCTACTATGGGCATAAGCTAGCGGGTGGTTATGGTAACTCGGGTGAGGGTTCAGCCTTGGTTAAGCATGGAAACTGGTGGTATCTCATGCTCTCATATGGCGGACTTACGCAAACTGGTGGGTATCAAATGCGCGAATTCCGTTCTCGGTCGATAACGGGTCCGTATCTGGATCAAAATGGTAACCCTGCTATATATACCCGTAAACTTCCAGACGATAAGCTTGTGAATAGAGGGCTAAGAATTATGAGCTCAGTTCATCAAACAGGACAGCATGAAGTAATGACTGCTCAAGGTGGTAATGCGTTACTGACAGAAGCTGATGGTTCTATTTTTAATGTGTACCACTCTCGCTTTGTGCGGACCTCGGGTAACCAAGAAGAACATCAAGTTAGGGTAAATCAGATGCTGGCTACGGCTGACGGCTGGTTGGTCTCCTCTCCATATGAGTATTCAGGGAAGTTGGGTGCAGTGACCGAAGCGAGTTCAGTGCCTGGCGAATATGAATTCGTTGTGCATAATCCGACCTCTTTCTATGCAGGAGGGACAGTAACGGCAGCTGGCATAAATCAAACTCAACAATTGGTTCTCAAAGCTGATGGTAGCTTGGGTGGCGTGGCAAAAGGGCGCTGGGAGATTCATGGGTCCAACCTCAAGTTGCATGTGAGTGGTAGTTCAGCGATGAGCGGCATTCATGGTAATTATGAGCTTGCTATAGCGACGCAAGTAGATGAGTACAACCAGCGGCGCATCGTGTTGAGTGGTGTTGGTGGTGACGTATTCACGAATGCTGGTTCTGATGTTCCTGCTGCTTCAGGTGCGGTAGCTGTTTGGGGTTCACGAATATTGGGGGACTCATCAAGTACCCCGGTGCCTTGCTCCGTCAACGATGACAACCATGGAAATACTGACGGGAATATTGGGAGTAAGGATCAATCAAAACAGCACGCAAGTACGATTGACAACTCTGTCAAGGAAAAGGAACGCCAAAACGCTACAGGTGTGAATAAGCAATTTGATCCAGCTCACGCGCTCAACAACCGTAAAGATGGTTATATAACAAAAGCTATCGCCTTACCAGTGTCTCGGCGAGAAACGCACAATAGTGAACATAGATCTCATGGGTTGATGAAGGCAGTTACTCAATCTCAATTAGCTTACACTGGTGTTTCACTGGGCTTTGTCATAGGTGTAGCGCTGGTATTGGGCCTATTGAGTTTGGTATGTGCTGGTGTGTTTCTGGCAGGATTGCATCGCCAGTAGTTCGATTTGATGTACCGACGGTTTAGGTGGGTCAGCTGCCTCTTCCTTAAGGGGCAGCTGATAACAAGCGAACGCTAATTGATGAGAATCATGAGGAATTGGTGTATATTATAACGTTGTAAGTTTGCATTGTTCAACGATGACTTGATGGGAATGTGAAATGTCTCAATATCATAATCCGATTGTGTTGCAGCGTGCAGATCCTTGGCTGCTGAAATATAATGGTCACTACTATTTCACTGGTTCGCACCCAGAGTACGACCGTATTATCTTGCGGAAAGCGGATCGTATTAATGATTTGCAGCATGCTGAGGAGCAAATTCTTTGGCGCAAGCATGACTCAGGACCCATGAGCAGATATATTTGGGCTCCAGAACTACATCGAATTGGGGGTGCTTGGTATATTTATTTTGCTGCGGCAGAAGATGATTTTGGATCTCACGATTTGCCTACTCACCGCATGTATGTTTTAGAGAATACCAACGAAGATCCTTGTTCTGATCACTGGGTGGAAAAGGGGCAAATACATACGCCCATTGATTCTTTCTCGCTTGATGCCACGACTGATGTAATTGATGGTGTGCAGTACTTGATTTGGGCACAGAAGGATCCTGAAATTGAAGGTAATTCCAACCTTTATATAGCGCGTATGGAGAATCCGTGGACTCTGGCCTCAGAACCAGTTATGCTGTCTAAACCAGAATATGACTGGGAGTGCATTGACTTTATGGTGAATGAGGGTCCGGCGGTTTTGCGACATGATGGCAAGATTTATGTGACTTACTCGGCTTCAGGTACAGGTGTGCCGTATGCAGTAGGTATGCTGACTGCACAAGAGAGCGACGATCTGCTCAATCCTCGCTCTTGGAGTAAGAGTAAGGAACCTGTTTTTAAGACGTGTGAGGCCAATAATCAGTACGGCCCTGGGCATAACTGTTTTACTGTGTCTGAGGATGACAGCCAAGACGTAATAGTTTACCATGCTCGCAATTACACTCATATTGAAGGGGATCCGCTGTTTGATCCCAACCGTCATGCGCGTGTGGGAGTGGTCCTTTGGGCCGACAATGGTCCTGACTTTGGTGAACCTGCGCCTGATGACCGTTGGACGCCAAAGACAGGCGAGATTCTATCGCCAAGTGGCGATACCTATTAGGTTTGCTGGGGATTACGAGTGAACTTGTACATCGTTAGAGAAATTGGTATTATGAGATTTGCAACGTTGCAAAACATGTTTCGCGGCTGGCAACAGTTGGCGGCATGGGCATGTGAGGACGCATAACCAAATGTTGCCGACCAAGCACTGAAGCTAGGTTACGAAGTCTGTAATGTAGCAAGGCTGCTGAACAGTCGAGATCTTTCTCAAGAGGAAGGGACATGATGAAGAAATTTAAAAAAGCTGCTGTCGCAGCTGTTGCCCTAGCTACACTGGGCACGGTAGGACTTTCAGGCTGTGGTAGCTCGAATGAGAGTAGTAACACAGGCAAAGATGGCGTAACAAACATTACGATGTGGCACGGCTTCTCTGAGGCTGACGGCAAGACCCTTAAGAAAATAGT
Organism: Bombiscardovia coagulans; assembly: GCF_002259585.1. Lineage (GTDB taxonomy): Bacteria > Actinomycetota > Actinomycetes > Actinomycetales > Bifidobacteriaceae > Bombiscardovia > Bombiscardovia coagulans. Next base: position 652,133 of record NZ_MWWS01000004.1, on the reverse strand, counting down.
CGATAATTTCAATGCTTCACAGAAGAAGTATCACATTGATGCCCAGCTTCAGCCCTGGAGTACTATCGGCGAAACTATGGTGACGAAGGTAACTTCTGGTGACGGACCAGACTTCGTCACTACAGGTGCAGATAATGGGCAAGGCTGGTCCATTGACGGCACTTTCCAATGTGTACAGGATTTCTACGACGATCCAGCTAACGGTACCAAAGATTATCTGCCTAGTGTAACTGCTCAAACTGAGTTTAAAATCGATGGTAAGAAACAGCAGTGCGCTGTCCCTATGGGCTATGCTCCCACTACTGTCTGGTACAACACAGATATGTGGAAGGCTGCTGGCCTTACTGAAAACGACTATCCAAAGACTTGGGATGACCTTCTAGAAACAGCCAAGAAGTTAACAGATCCTGGTAAGAAACAGTATGGCATGGCGCTCGCAGATGTAGGATGGGCACCGTTCTTGAAGGGTAATGGTACTGGTATTTACGATACCAAGGGTAAAATCACCCTCGATTCGCCCGAAAACAAAGCGTTCTTGGAAAAAATGCGGGCTTTCTATAAGGCCGGCTACTCCAAGGCTGGTATGGACGATACCGCAGCTCGTGAGTCTTTCGAGTCCGGTCAGTCCGCCATGGTTATCGTAGGACCATGGGAAGATCAGGCTGCTACAGATAAAGGTATCAAACACGACCTCTTCCCAGTCCCTGAAGGACAAGGTTCATATGTGTATGCTGACGGTAAGAAGGGCTCCAACACTGGTTCGACAGGCCTGTATTGGTGGGTTACTTCACAGGTGAAGGATGAAGCCAAGAAGAAAGGTATTTATGAGTTCTTCAAGTATTACAACAACCATGATAATCAGGTGATGTGGTCTCTGGGCTCGGCTTATCCACCCAATAACAAGACAGTTACCGCGCAAGAGCTTTCTAAGCGTCCGCTAATTGCTAAGGTGGCTGAGAATACCGACAAATCCTATATTGGTATTGCTGGTCTTAAGGGTGGTTTCGGAGATATCGCCGCAACAGTCGACTCCCTGACTCAGAACACTTCTCGTACTGGCAATGATCTCAGTACTGAGCTCAGCAAGTCAGCTAAAAAGATCCAAGGTTATCTCGATGAATACAAGGCTGAAGACTAATCCGAGTCTCGGCTCGCTCAACATCTAAGCCATCTCATTTTTCGCTTGGGCCCGCTCTGCTGGCGGGCCTGGGTGAACGTTGACTAAAGGGTGAGTCACTGCTTGCTTTCATTCCAACATCGAATTGGAGGTATCGATGTCCACATCACATAAGGTTCCAACTGTTCAAGGTGTTGCCCAGGAGGTACAAGAAAACAAAAAGAGCTTATCGAGACGGAATATCCGTATTGGTCTAGCTTTTGTGGCTCCGGCCCTCATTGTCTTAACAGTTTTTGTTTTTTATCCCACTGTTAAAACATTCTTTACTTCACTGACTACAGACCGTATTAACCGCAGTGGACGCTTCGTGGGCTTCGAAAATTATGCGAAGCTCTTTACTAACGGCGACTTTTGGATTGACTTCCGCAATACTGTCATCTATGCCGTTTTTTATGCACCTCTAGTCGTTATTGTTGCCCTAGCGTTTGCGCTTTTACTGAACCGCAAGGACTTAAAATGCGTTGGGTTCTTCCGTACTTGCCTCTTTATGCCGTTTATTATTTCGCTGACGGTGGCTTCAATAGCTTGGAGTTTCCTGCTGTCGCCTTCGCTCGGTCTGATTCCATATTGGGCTAATCAGTATTTCGGCATCCAGCACCTAGATCTTTTAGGGTCTAAGTCTACAGCGCTGGCAACCATCATCGCCATTACTATCTGGAAGAATTTTGGCTATTTCATGGTCATCTTTTTAGCTGGTTTACAAGGCATTTCTCAAGAACTTTATGAAGCGGCATCATTGGACGGTGCTAATGCTTGGCAGCGATTCTTGCATATCACTATCCCAGGTTTGAGACCAACGTTTAATTATGTGGTTATTTTCGGTTTGATTGGCTCTTTCCAGGTCTTTGACCAAGTTTTCATCTTAACTTCCGGTGGTCCAGACAGATCTACAGAAACGATTGTGTATCGCATTTATACTGAAGCTTTTGGCAATGGCAAGATGGGCTACGCCTCAGCACTGTCTTATATTTTGTTGATTATGACACTGATTTTGGGCCTTGCTCAGCTGATCAGTAATAACAAGCATGAGAAGGAGGAAATCGGATGAGTCACGCTGCACAAGCACCATCGCTTTCCCAAGTGAGCAGTGAACGTCACAGGAGTGATCAGCTAAAGAAGAGGGCCCACACCCGTTCTCTTATTGCTCGGACACTTACATATGTGCTACTGATTGCGATGACGATTGTCATCATCTTTCCCCTGCTTATTGTTTTGATTACGTCTTTTACCCCTAATAAATTGACGCAGACTTGGCCACCTAAGATTATTCCGTCATCGTTCACCTTTGATAACTACACGTCGCTTTTCCAAAGAATGCCTATTGGTCGCCAAATGGTAAACACAGTAATTTTTGCTGGAACGGTGACTATTTTCTCAGTCTTCTTCGATGCTATGGCTGCGTATGGCCTCTCCCGCATTGATTTTAAGGGGCGTGGTTTCCTGCTGGGCCTGCTTATTGCGACTATGATGATTCCAGCTATGGCTCTCTTGATTCCCGTATACAAGCTCCTGGCTTCGATGAATCTGGTTAACTCGTACTGGGGCATTATTATTCCTAGACTGGCTGATGTTGGTGGTATTTTCCTCTTGCGGCAGTTCTTTATCTCGTTACCTAAGGATCTAGATAATGCTGCGCGTATAGATGGTGCAGGAGAATTTCGTATTTTCTTGCAGATTGTACTTCCCAATGCTAAGTCTGCTGTATTGGTAGTGGCAATGTTCAATTTTATGGGCAATTGGAATGATCTCCTCTGGCCCTTAATTATGACGTCTAAGCCGGAGACGCGGACTATAACTGCTGGCCTAGCTATGCTGACTGGTCACGGCTCTTCTGTTACCCCCTATGGTGTGGTGATGGCCGGTGCTCTCATATCTGCCTTACCCTTGCTTATTATCTTCTTCTTCATTCAGAAGAGCTTTGTGCAAGGTATCGCGATGACAGGCATCAAATAGCACAAAATAGAATACCGTTTTTTCCACTGCCTTACCAAGTAAGTGATGGAATCTTCGTAGTGCTGCGGCTCTGACTCGGGGTAGTCAGAGCCGTTTTTCTTTATCACAGAGAGTGTAACCCTGTAACCTATTCACAGTGATGGTACGTTCGAATGGGTACCCCTGGTACTTAGACTAGTACATATGAGCAAACATCATCGTCAAAGGGATTGGGCTCCGGCGCCTCCTGCACTTCCAACAGGTGTTCATGCTGTCGACAACCATACACACTTGGCTTCTGTGCCACCATTTGCCGCAGAGATGGATCGCCAGGCTCGTGCGCGTGGCCAGCAGCCGGTGCCAGTCTACGCTGTGGAACAGTTGATTGAACAGGCTCAGGAGGTAGGCATAGAAGGCTTTGTGGATGTTGGTTGCGAGCTGCCAAGCCTGGAGACAGCTGTGCGACTTGCTGAGCAGCATCCTGGAACGGTGTGGGCAGCCTTGGCTATACATCCTAATGAAGCTGTTCTGCATGGTCACCGGGGGGTTCCTGGCCCTGATGGGCTGCCCGTTCGCTACCAGCCTTGGCATGAGCAGAGTTTCGATCAGGCTTTTGAGCGTGTTGTCAATCTTGCCAGCTCACATACACAGGAGGTAGTGGCCATAGGTGAGACTGGCATGGATCTCTTCCGTACGGGCCAGGCTGCCGAGGATATCCAGCGGCAGGCCTTCCGCAACCATATCGCGCTTGCTAAGGAATTGAACCTGCCGCTCCAAATCCACGATAGGGATGCCCACCAGCAGGTCATCGAAACACTGTTGGCTGATGGAGCTCCTGAGCGTACTGTTTTTCATTCATACTCAGGTGATGCTGCTATGGCTCAGGTAGCGGCAGAACATGGTTGGTACTTGTCTTTTTCTGGGACAGTCTCATATAAAGGCAATGAAGGCATCCGTCAGGCTCTCAATATTGTGGGTCTTGACCACGTCATGGTAGAAACTGACGCACCATACTTAACGCCAATGCCTTACAGGGGTAGGACTAATGCTCCTTATATGATTCCATATACTTTGCGAGCTATGGCAGAGGCCTTGGAACTGTCTATTCAGCAGGTAGCAGAAGCCACCAGAAATACCACACAAGTTGTTTATGGTATCTAAGAGTAAATAAACTGGTGACGTTCAATTGCATATATTAGGTGAAAAAGTGCTACGGTAGTCGTCGCGTGCTTAAATCCTATAGAAGAAGTGCGCGCACAATATTGTTATTCATATCAGAAGAGTTACAGCAGACTTGCAGGTCGGCTAATGGAGGGCTGTATGTCGAACAAGGATCGCCAAACGTCCCAAGAAGACGTTAGTGAGACAGATGATGCTCCTCGCTTATCACAGGTGCAGGGTAAGGCGGAAGCAGGGCAGTTGGTAAGCTCCGCTTCACCGTCCACCGAATCTGAGGAGAGCAGGGACGGTAAAGCTGATCAGCAGGATTCTATCCTTCTGATGGAATCAATCACTAAAGCGCCTAAGCTGTCGAGTAAGGCACGCACTCCTGAGGAGGAAATTGAGCTGAAAAGAGCTCGACGGGAAGCGCAACGACAGGCTATGCGTAAGCAAAAGCCTGCGCGTGGTCCTGTGGGACGTTGGTGGCGTAAAGTGCAGGATTCGCCTGATAAGGTGACTCTGGGCATGGCTATCGTGGCCTTAGGTGTGGTGTACGGCGATATTGGTACTTCACCGCTGTACACCTTACAGACCTTCGTTGCTGGTCAGGGTGGCATTCAAAATGTAGATCGTACTTCTGTTTTGGGCATGCTCTCGCTTGTGTTCTGGTCTATTACCCTCATTACCACTGTTAAATATGTGCTCGTGGCTATGCGTATTGATAACAAAGGTGAAGGTGGTATCTTCGCTCTATATACGCTCGTGCGCAAATATGGCCGCTGGCTAGCAATTCCTGCCATGCTTGGTGGCGCAGCTTTCTTAGCTGATTCTGTACTGACGCCTGCTGTTTCTATTTCTTCAGCAGTCGAAGGTATGCGAACCATCCCTGTGCTGAAGCCAATTTTCCAAGAGACCCCAAACCTTACGATGATGATTACCCTGGTTATTATTGTCATCCTATTTGCTGTTCAGTCCCGTGGCACTGAGCGCATCGGTCACGTTTTTGGGACCGTTGTGATGGTTTGGTTTGCCTTCCTTGCAATTGTTGGCCTGTTCTCTATTCAAGGGGACTGGTCTATTTTTGCTGCGCTCAACCCTGTGTACGGTGTTAAATTCCTCTTCAGTCCCTATAACACGGTTGGTTTGGCCATCATGGGCACAGTCTTCCTTTCTACTACAGGTGCTGAGGCTCTTTACTCTGATATGGGACATGTAGGTCGAGGTAACATCTACGCCACTTGGCCGTTCATTAATATTGCTTTAGTTTTCAACTATTTCGGTCAAGGAGCCTGGATTCTACGGAACACCAATAATCCTGATTTACAGGGTGCTACCGATATGAATCCCTTCTTCCAGATGATGCCAACGACAGTTCGCTACCCAGCGGTGATTCTTTCGGTTACAGCAGGTGTTATTGCTTCCCAAGCTCTGATTACTGGTGCTTTCACTATGGTTTCTGAGGCAACTGGTTTGAACTGGATGCCTCATTTGCAGGTTCGTTACCCAGCTCGGACTCGAGGACAGCTTTATATCCCAACCATTAATTGGGTATTGTGCGTTGCCACACTGGCTGTGCTCCTCATCTTTAAGGATTCTGAGCACATCTCTGCCGCTTATGGACTTGCACTGACCATTACGATGATTACGACGACAATCTTGCTGATGGTCTACCTCTGGTACGACCACAAGCGTATTTTCTCCGTCGTTTTTGCTGTGGTCTTCCTCGCTATCCAAATTCTCTTCTTCTTGGCTTCAATGGCTAAGTTCATGCACGGTGGCTGGTTCACTATGCTTTTGACCGCTGCCATTCTTTTCGTTATGTACACCTGGAAAGAGGGAACGAAGGTTGAGCGCTCCCAGCGTAGGCATATGACGCCGAAAGAGTGCCTGCCCGCTTTGGAAATGCTCCACAACGACTTCCGTATTCCATACTTTGCAGATAATTTAGTGTATTTGACCTCAGATACTGAAATGCGGCGGTTGGATACAGACATCTTCTTCTCGATTTTCGCTGATCACCCTAAGAGGGCTCGTGCATGGTGGGCAGTATCGGTCCAAACGACTGATGCTCCCTTTACACGTGAGTACTCCGTCGAGAACTTCGGTACCAACTATCTGTTCCGTGTACGTATCCGCCTGGGCTTCAAGGTAGACCAGAATGTGGCCACCTACCTTCACCAAATTATGCATGAGCTCATTGATGGTGGTGAACTGCCTAAGCAGACATCAACCTATCCTAAGGTGGATGAAGATCCTCAGATTGGTACCATCACATACGTGCTGATTCACAAGGCTCTCATGCCTGAATCTAAGATCACCACGCGTGGTGCAATTTCCCTGAAGGTGAAGTATGCAATCCGTCACATGGCAGGAAATCCTGTCAAATGGTTCGGTTTGGCCCCCTACAACCCTCTGGTTGAAGTGCAGCCGCTCTTCGTTACGACTCGCTCAGTGCCCCGGCTCAACCGGGTAGCCTTGCCCAAGTCCCGTAAGGGAAAACGACCCAAGGCAAAGAATCACAACGGACTTCAGCAGACAGCCTCACAGGTTCCAGTCACCGTCACACAGACCGGTCAAGTATCCCGCGAGGTCTCTCATGCAGCAGAATCCTCATCGGGCAGCAAGAGTTAAGCTATATCTGCTGAAAACAGGGTCGGTAGTAGGGCTTTTTTTGCTCTACCGCCGACCCTGTTTGGTCATGGTTGCGCCATAAACTTAGGTTTAAGGAGTGAGATTGGATATTCCCGCCCAGCCCTCGGAAAGGTGGTCTGATATGACACAAGCAGTAGCGAACATTGGTGTGGTTGGCTTGGCGGCGATGGGAGCTAGTCTTTCTCGCAATTTAGCGCGGCATGGTAATACAGTGGCTGTATTCAACCGCCATTATTCGCGTACTCAGACTCTCATCAGTAAACACGGTGATGAAGGCACATTTGTGCCAGCGCAGTCCTTAGAAGAATTCGTAGGATCTTTGGTAAAACCACGTACAGCTATCATCATGGTCAAAGCTGGTGGACCCACAGATGACATGATCGACGCTCTTGCTGATCTCATGGAGCCGGGCGATATCATCGTCGATGCGGGCAATGCTTACTTCAAAGATACGATTAGGCGAGAAAAGGCTATTCGTGCTCGTGGGTTGCATTTCGTTGGTTGTGGTGTTTCAGGTGGCGAAGAGGGAGCCCTATTGGGGCCGTCGATGATGCCTGGTGGTACCGATGAATCTTGGAACACCTTAGGGCCAATCCTCAAGTCAATTGCTGCCCAGGCCGAGGGTGAGCCTTGTGTGACGCATATTGGAACTGATGGCGCTGGTCATTTCGTGAAAATGGTTCACAATGGCATTGAATATGCTGACATGCAGCTTATCGCAGAAAGCTACGACTTAATGCGTCGCGGACTGGGCATGGACCCTGAATCTATTGCGGAGGTCTTCGAAGAATGGGATAAGGGTGACTTAAACTCGTACTTAGTACAAATCACTGCTCAGGTGCTCCGCCATATGGATGCCAAAACCAGTAAACCCTTTATTGACATCGTTACAGATCAAGCAGGCATGAAAGGAACCGGCACATGGACCGTACAGACCGCCCTTGAATTGGGCGTACCTGTTACTGGTATAGGTGAGGCCGTCTTTTCTCGTGGTTTATCTTCAACTCCGCAATTGCGTCAGGAAGCCCAGAACAAGGGCTTAGGCGGCCCTAAGACAGAAGGCGCATACAGTGCTTTGATTGCTGATCCTAAGGAGAAGGAGGCCTTCATCGAAGACATCCGCCAGGCCTTGTATGCTTCCAAGATTGTGGCTTATGCACAGGGATTCAACGAGATGGAAGAGGGAGCTAAGGTCTATGGGTGGAAGCTAGATTTGGGTGCTATCGCCCGTATCTGGCGTGGAGGTTGCATTATTCGTGCCAAGTTCCTCAACCGTATTTCTGACGCTTACGATTCGGGTGAGCAGTTTGGCTCACTCCTCTTCGATCCCTTCTTCAAGAAGGCTGTAGAGGAAGCCCAGGATTCTTGGCGCAGGGTTGTTGCGCGATCAGTTGAGGCCGGTGTACCGGTTCCTGTGTTCTCTTCGTCCTTGGCTTACTATGACGCATTACGGTCTCAGCGCCTGCCTGCTGCTCTGATTCAAGGTCAGCGAGATCTTTTTGGTGCTCACACATACGGGCGTATTGACGAGCCTGGGGCCTTCCATACCTTATGGGCTGGTGATGGGTCTGAAGTTAAACAGGACTAAGTCCGACCTTCAAGAAATGTTGGATCTCTCATAATTTTATTGAGGTTGCGGTGCTGACGATACGGTAAGTCGTCAGCACCGCAACCTCAATAAAATAGTATTTTTGGATTGTTTCGTTTGACCTACTGTCTTACTTAGCTATTGCTGCCAGCTACAGTTATCTGAGATACCACTGCATCTGTCTACGACAACGAATGTCTGAGACTAGCTGTTATTGCAAGAGAGAAGCCGCATCACGGTCTAGCAGCCACAGTGTCTCTTCCCGTCCTTGCCCATAAGAAGAAGGAACATGTGGATCGTCGTGCACTGACAGAGCTGCTCGGACTGCGTTTGCTTTTTGAGTTGTCGAGGTAAAAATCCACACTTTACGAGTTCTGCGAATGCATGGAACCGTGAGACTCATACGAAGCGGAGGTAGTTTGGGAGAGTGGCTCACGCCGACAACATTAATCTGAGGGTCGTCTAACTCAGCCTCACCATGGTCTGGGAAGAGAGAAGCAAAATGGCCGTCTGGACCTACTCCAAAGATAGCTAGATCGAAACTAGGTTCTTCTCCCAATTCGTTAACAAGCTCTTTGTTGTATGCCTGTGCAGCCAGCAAGAGGGCACGATCATTGTCTGCATCGCTCGCCTCTTGTATTTGTTGTGGTTCACGTAAGTCTACTGGCATTTCATGTACGTTGGATTTCGGGAGGAGTCCTTGTTGTATAAGGCTCCCGAACCAGGCATCGCGAGCTTGCCCGGCATTACGGTCTTCGTCCTCCGGGGGGACAAATCGCTCATCGCTCCACCAGAGGTGGACGCGCTCCCAGTCCACGCTCTTGCTCAGTATGCTGGCCTGCATCATGCTGTAGATGTCATTAGCATCAGTTCCACCAGTGAGTGCTACGTTCACGCGGTCTTGAACTGCCAAGCAATCGCCTAACTCGAGCAATATGCGATCGGCTGTTGCTTCGCTTAACATGGCAGCAGTTGGATAGGTAATTACGTGACGATTCATGATGACTCCTTGTGACTGGTGCAGGTCAGTTGTGGGAAACTAAGTCCCAGCCTTGCGAGATAACTTCAGCGTACAGTTCGTCGGGATCAAGTCGTCCCAACTCCTCATTCAAGCAGTCGCTGTCAGATCGCAATGGCAGCGAAACAGTCTGGTCTACTTGGTTAGGTTGGTGGATAACAGCATGGTCACTTTCTAGACGATCCATACCAAGTTCTCCATCTTCGCGGGTGAAGTAGACTCCGGTTATGGCCTGTGCATCAGGAGTGCGTTCCACAGTAACAGGTACCTGTAGCTTTAAAGCCAGCCAGGAAGCAAGGAGTTCCAAAGGCAAATAATTGCTTTGCCCGCAAACTCGCACTGATTGGACTGGCAGGTGAGGAGGTTGATCGAGAATTGAAGCCAGCATGGCCCTCCAGACAGTTATACGTGTCCACGATAGATCAACGTCGGCAGGTTGTATATGCTGGCGCAGTTCAGCTACGGTGTCTGCTGGGTTGGCGGATTTTTGGGCATCAGTGATGCGACTTGTTGATTTCTCTCCCAGGGGAGTGTTTGAAGGATCAGCAGGAGCTTCGCTGGGCCACCACGTTACTACTGGAGCGTCTGGTACCAGCAGAGGAATGACGAGAGCATCCAGATGGTCGAGAAGCTTGTTGACCGGTGCAAGCACAATGATCTCACCTGCACCTGCGTCGGCTCCAAAACGAATCTGTGCATCTAGGGTTCCTGAACCCTGTTTGTCTGGTTGTATCAGCTTGTAGCAATCAGGATCAGAGTTGACTGTTGACTGTTCCGAAAGTGTTTGCGTGTCAGTCACAATCGCAATTACCCTGCAAGGATGTTCTCGACTTGCTGCATTGACAGTAGCCAAGGCTGTTTCCAAATCAGCTTCTCGGGTAGAGATAATAAGCGTGAGAACTCTTCCCAACGCAGCTTCTCCACGTTCTACGTGTAGCTCGTCGATTTCGTGGGAAATGGCAGCGGTTGTGGTATTAGGCATTGTTACAATCATGGCATCCTCCAATGGTATCCATCTGCTGCCAGCATTTGGTCTGCTTGGGCTGGACCCCATGTTCCTGCCCTGTAAGGCTCTGGCTGCCCTAGCGTAGACCAGTATTCTTCTATGGGGTCCAAAATCTTCCAAGACAGGTCCACTTCTTCAGTGGTGGGGAAGAGGGGTGGGTCTCCTAAAAGCACATCGAGGATCAAACGTTCGTATGCCTCTGGCGATGCTTCAGTAAAAGAGCTTCCATATGAGAAGTCCATATTCACGTCGCGTACTTCCATGGCTGAGCCAGGAGTTTTAGCGCCGAAACGCAAGGTAACGCCTTCATCAGGCTGTACTCGTATGACTATGGCGTTAGAGCCAAGTTCTCGGGTTGCTGTGGCATCGAAGGGTAGGTGGGGGGCACGTTTGAAAACTACAGCGATTTCACTGGTACGCTTACCTAGACGCTTACCGGTTCTCAGATAGAAAGGCACGCCAGCCCAGCGGCGAGTATCGATGTTGAGACGTATGGCAGCATAGGTTTCGGTCGTTGATTGAGGGTCAATGCCTTGTTCTTCCAGATAGCCAACTACAGGCTCTGAGCCTTGCCAGCCTGCTGAGTACTGGCCACGAGCAGTATGAAGTCCTAAGTCTTTTGGCAGGCGGACAGCAGAAAGAACCTTTGTTTTTTCTGCTGTAAGATCTGCGGCCGCGAATGAGACTGGTTCTTCCATGGCAGTGAGAGCCATCAGCTGAATGAGATGGTTTTGAATCACGTCTCGGGCGGCTCCAATACCATCGTAATACCCTGCTCGCCCTCCGATTCCCATGTCTTCGGCCATAGTAATCTGTACGTGGGAAACGTAATTGGCGTTCCACACAGGTTCGAACATCATGTTGGCAAAACGCAAGGCCAGAATGTTTTGTACTGTCTCCTTGCCCAGGTAATGATCAATTCGGAAGACGGAGTCAGGTTCAAAAACTTCGGAGACTACACGGTCTAGTTCTTTGGCTGAAGCCAGATCATGTCCAAATGGTTTCTCAATGATGACTCGTTTCCATGCACCAGGTACTGAATGTGACAGACCAGAGGCTGCCAGCTGCTCGGCAACAATTGGGAAATCCTTAGGCGGGATAGACATGTAGAAGGCGTGGTTGCCACGTGTGCCCCTGTCGCGGTCCAGTTCAGAAACTGCTTGGGAAAGTTTGCGGAAGGCTTCAGGATCATCGAAGTTTCCAGTCACAAACCGCATACCTTCTGCAAGGTGCTTCCATGTTGCTTCGTTAAAAGGTGTACGGCAGTGGGCACGAACGTTTTCCTCTGCAAAAGCAGCAAACTGTTCTTTGGACCATTCCCTGCGTCCGAATCCAATCAACCCAAATGACGCCGGCAGAAGACCACGATTGGCGAGGTCATAGACGGCGGGAAGGAGTTTCTTCTTCGCTAAATCGCCGGTAACCCCGAAGATCACAAGAGAACTTGGGCCTGCGATACGCGGCATACGTAAATCCCTATGGTCAAGTAGTGGGTTGGACCACTGCTTGTCCCCTGCTGACCTGCCTTCATCAGTTGATGATTGTAGACTTTCCATGAATGCTCCTCGCAACGGTCTTTACTCTGATTCTAGTGCTGTCTGAAATTGAATCAAGCTTAAGGCGTACTTAAATTGTAAATAGATCGAGATATGTGAGATTGAGAACGTATTTCAAACAGCTTATCCCAGTGCAGGCACGGCATAAGTGTTTACACAACAGCTTAAGGACCAGGTTGGCACCTACCATAGAAAGTATGATTCCTACTGTTCAGATGGCTGAGGAGCTGCATAGCAAGTATGCGCCCTCGCAGGCAGCCTACAACTTGATCCATACCCACTGCGTGATCATTGCCAGTCTCAGTAAGGAGCTAGCTCAGCAGGTGAATGCGCACTATAAGGCAGTCCAAGCAAAGAGCGTATACGAGCCAGCAAAACACGATCACTCCCAGGATGGACCCGAGGGCAAGGGCGCGGCTTCTCCTAGGCTTAGTGGGCATCACCACGACTTGGCTGTTCCTCAACGTGAGTTGGATGTCGACTTAGTATATTTAGGTGGCCTCTTGCATGACATTGGCACATACAAAATCCTCGCTTCTGATGGAGCAGAAGGTAGACCTCTTGCTTTCGATCATCATTATATTCAGCACGGGATTGCTGGCTATGAGTTACTCAAAGATGAAGGAGTGGACGAGTCAATTGCCCAGTTTGCGCGAAATCACACGGGAGTTGGACTCGCCCGCCAGCAGGTCCAAGAAGAGCACTTGGATATACCGGTAGACGACTACCTTCCTCAAAACTTAGAACAAGAGCTGGTGATGTATGCAGACAACTACCACAGTAAACATCAACCGCCTATTTTTGTCAGTGAACAAACTGCTGCAAAGCGCACTGCTCGTTTTGGTGATGACAATTTGCAACGTTGGCGGATGCTAGTAACAAAGTACGGTGTGCCTGATGTAGCTCCTCTTGCTCAACAGTATGGGATGGCTATCGTTTAAAGACCTTGCTTTGTAAAATCTGCTTAACGGTCGTTCAGGAAACTCGCGTAGCGGTGCGCAAATTCTTGAACCATCCAAGGGTCTGGCTGCCAGTTATGCTCGTTTAATGTAGTAGCAGTGTGCTGGCTGCTGGACACAGCATTCACAAACGCTTCCATTCCAGTTGCTCCATAGTCATATGCTGCTGAACACCAGAGAGGGTTGCACTCCAAGACTATTGGTTGCCCTTTTCTGTGATCTTCAGTGAATGCCAGATCTAAAGTTGCATTCTGCAATCCTGTTATTTGGGCTACTTGCAGGGCTACTTCTTCGACTTTATTTCGGTTAGTGTCCAGGAAAGGTGCGCCATCAAAAATGGAGGTGACCTGTTGACTCCCAGCAGGCTGGTGCACGCAATAGCCAGAAGTTGCTACTGGTAGCCCGCCTGCGACAACAACTCTCCACTCTTCCGTGATGCTCTCAACTTGGCTACTCAGTTGAATGAGAGAGTCTGCGGGAGCGTGACTCACGTCTTTCTGGAGTTGTTCCAAATTACGGCGGGCAGCGCGAAAGGCAGTGACCCTGCCCTGAGCAAGTTGTGACCAAGGTTGGTTACCAACTTCTTCTGGTAAGTGCTTCCAGCTAGCAATTTCGCTGACTGGTGCCACACATACCTGTCGGCCTGCAAGCGTAGGTGCGCTTGAGGCAAGTTGTGACAACCAATAAGGCGAAGGGGCTGGTAGGTGAAGGGGTTGCCTGCATTGAGTTTGCAACCATGATTGGTGGGCAATGAGTAGACCTGGAGCAATCCACAAGCCATCCGCTTGGCCTATATGTTCTACTGGTGCTAAGCCATTATATGAGCGGATCTCCCAAATAGAGGGCTGGCCTGCCTGTGCCAACGTGTCAGTGATAGTTTGCCCCACCCAGGCATGCGGGGAAACAACTTGGAAGACTTTGGTCTGTCTATCTATCATGATGTGGTTGTTGTGTGACATAATTCACCTTCTGTCAATGTCATATCAGAATTGCTGTACAGCCCCATTAGTCCTGTTACGAGTATGAGTTTTAGCTTTTGTGGTCTGACTCTATGAAAAACAGTATTTGCCCCGTAGGCGCAATGCGTGACGGCAGGCCCCAACGCCGATAAGCTAAATATCAGCATGACTCTTTCTGTGTTGTGGTAAGTATGAGCCAGGCGAAGTACCATTTCAGCTGCTCTGGCAGCGACATACTCTTATAAGGGGAGTGCATATGACAACCATCGCTGTATTCGTAGGATCTTTGCGTAAAGAGTCCTTTAACAAGAAACTCGCTCAAGGTATCGAACGTCAGTTGCCAGAGGGAGTTAAGTTTGAGTATGCAGACTTGGATTTGCCCCTGTATAACCAAGACAATGAAGACGTTTTACCCGCTAAGGTGCAGGCGCTTAAGCAGCTTGTCGAGCGGGCAGACGGGGTTCTTTTTGTGACTCCTGAGTACAACAGAGGCTATCCCGGAGTTTTGAAGAATGCTATCGATTGGGCTTCGCGTCCTTGGGGACAAAGTTCATTTGCTGGTAAACCTGCCGCAATTGTAGGTGCTAGTTCCGGTGGCTTAGGCACTTCTCAAGCTCAAGCTGCCTTACGCAACGTTGCATTATTCCTAGATATGAAACTGATGGGCCAGCCCGAGGTTTACTTTAACTCCTCTACTGGGTTAGACCAACAGGGCAATATTGCTGACAACTCCGTGGAGTTTATCCACGGATATGCCCAGACGTTTGCTAAGTTTGTGGAGGCAAATCGCTAAACAGCGCTTTCCTATGTAGACCCCTACTGTCAGTCAATAAGATAAACCTGATTGTAGGGGTTTTCTTGTGGCTCTTGGCAGCTAGCTACAATAACCGCACAGTCATGGCGTTTAGCAGCTTTCGTTAGTAGGTTGAAAATGATTTCCTGCTCCTGAGTTTTGAGTCCAATCATAGGTTCTTGAGCAAGGAGTACATCGCCTTCGCAGCAAACTGCCCGGGCCAGGGCGGCACGCATGTAGTCAAGACGTGTAAGCTCATGTACGGACTTGTGCTCAAGGCGCTCAGGGAAGTTCATTTCCGCTAAGAGTTCATGAGCTAGGACATCTTTGGGCTTCAAGAATGTGCGTCCAGAAGCGTCCATGGTATATATCAGGTTGTCTATGGCACTCAAGTCTGTGCGCAGAGTATCATGAGCAAAGATAACACCTAACTGATGCCCCCGGTAATCCCAAGCCTCAATTTGGCGAATATCTGTGCCTCGGTAGAGCACACTGCCCTCTTGGGGAGCCATGAGACCGCTCATTACTGCAACCAGTGCAGAAAGTTGCTCTGGAGAATGCAGCTGCACATAGTGTGTTCGGCGGATCCTAAATGCCAGGTCTACATCATCGAGCAAAAGGTCCAAGGAGTTTTTTACTTGCGCAGGAAGGCTGACATGACGTAATTCTAGGACCGGATACCCGCTCGGAACCGGAACGTCTGCCTCATTGAGACTAGGAGTGAGAGCAGATAACAGGTCTTCATCACCATCTGGATTATCCGAAATATCAATGCTCTCGTCTTCAATAATGACCTTGAACTCTGGGCCTTCTTCTGTATTCAGAGTTGGTGTTTCCTTGTCGCTGTCGCTCATGCTGTCTCCTTAGAGTCAGTGTCAGAAGTATGGGGCAATGGTGTAACCGGTGCGTATAAGCGTGAAGTTCTAAAAGCAGCTGCATATAAGCTAGCCAGCATAGCGAGAATCGCACATACTAAGAAGCCCAATCCGACTACCTGCCAGAGAGTAGAAAGTGCTGGAGTCTGTCGGATACCCGGTAGGGACGTCGCAGATCTTACCGCCAGTGGACTTAAGGCCGAACCAGCACCAATACCAAGTGCAAGACCTGGAAGGGTGATGATGAGTGTTTCGAGGGCCAGCTGCCAACCGATTCGTGGCTTAGTTACACCTATAGCTATGGCCATTGCGAGTTCGTTGCCGCGTTGCATTAATCCAAATGCAAGCCAGGCGAGAGCTAGGATGGCTCCGAAGACCAAGATAGCTATCAAAGCCATTCTGACTTTGCTGGCTACCTTGTGCAAGGGTTCGATAGAATTATTGTAATCTCTTAGGCTAGGGGAATTGACCTCATATTGCTTTTGATTGAGGCCGCTCTTACTGAGGTTTTCTTTGAAGCTGTCATATGCGGCAGGGCTGGATAGTTGGAAAACCACTTTGAGGTCATGCCCTGGGTCACCAGGTTTGCTTGCTTGATCAAAACCGTGAGAACCGAAAGTGGTGAAACTAGAATAAACAGCGTTTGTGGATGGACCTGAAGATGTCTTGTTGGCCGGTTTGTAGATACCTGCTACCTTAACTTCAATTGTCTTGTTGGGGTCCTTTGGGTCTTCCATGCTCAGTTGAGATCCCGGCTTGAGTTTGTTGGCCGAAGCTAGTGCTTGGGAGACTAGGACGCTATCTGAGGAATTATTTGAGAAGTCGATATTACTGCCGTTAGTGCGTGTAATTGATCCGTAGGGGCCCTTGTCTATAGCTGTAGCATCTGAAAGTCCAACTAATTGCAAGTCTTGAGACTGTGATCCAACAGCATGAATATTACGGAACTTAGCAGGTGCTGTCTCGTAATAGTAGACATTGAATTGGTTGCCAGTCATCTGTAGGCCTTGAGCATAGGCTGAATACTGCTCCCATCCCAAGGGTCGAGCAGTTTTACCGTTTCCGAGGCCATTAGCTTTGGGGCTGATGACTGCGTCAACGCGTTGTGTGTCATAGATAGTGGTCTGTGCATCTTTGTCGGTTTGCATGATGAACAGGCCTACTACAGTAGACGCACTTACTGCTACACAAATGATAAGGAACGTTATATTGCGTGCCTTAGCTCGTGTAATTGCTCTCCATGCGTTCTTCAGGACGAACATGGCATCCTTCCCACTTCTCTGGGCTGTCTGTTTCTAGGTACTCATCACCACCGTGAGAGTGCAGAAGACAGTTCAGTTGTTTACGCCTTACCAGTACGACTGCCAGTGTATCGGTTTGGGTTCCCAAACCACTGATACAAGTCTAGTGTTCATGGGTTGAAATGTTTTTGAATAATTGATGGAAAGATACCGACTGTATGGTGAGAGCCCTGTCTCCAAGGGAAGACAAGGCTCAGAACTTGTTGTTAGAGTAGTAGGTCTACTCTAAGGGGCAAAGCTGTGACGGTTACTTAATTTTCACTCAGTCGTTGCTTCTTCATGCGTATGAGAGAAGTTTTTGACTGTTAGTGAAACAGCAAGAGCAGCTACGATTAAAACCACTGTAAACCAGAGGCCAAAGTGGACTCCATTGGTAAAAGCCTGAGCTGGCGTTCCGTTAGCGGAGTGTGCCTCACCCATAGCTAGTAGGCTTGTAGTAATAGCAGTTGCGACGGCGCCTACTATTTGCTGCATAGTGTTGATAATAGTTGAACCGTCGCCAGACTGTGATGGGCTCAAGGAATTCAGTGCATACGTTTGTGCTGGAGACATAGCCAGAGGGCATCCAATCATAAGGACGATATGTGCAGCAACGACAAAAGCGGTGGGGCTATGGCTGCTGGTGAATATGAGCATCAGAGCGCCAATAAGAGCAATAACAAATCCTGCCCGTATAGGCCATTTTGCGCCGAAACCATCGTAAAGACGTCCAGCAGCAGCAGAGACTAAAGCATTAACTATGCCTCCTGGCAGCATGAGAATACCCGTCATAGCCACTGGTAGTAAGAGACCACTTTGGAGGTACTGAGGCAAAAGGTACATCGAAGATAAGATCACAGCAAAGTCCAACATGACTAGGCAAGCACCTGAACGGAAAGCTGGAATACTGAAGATTCGTAAGTTGAGTACAGGCTCTTGTGCATTCAACTGACGGTGTGCATAGCAGACCAAGACAACAATGGCGACCACCAGAATACATAGTGTTACTGGCGAGAGCCAGCCAAACTTACTGGACATGCTCACGCCAGTCACTAAGCCTCCAAAGCCAACAATGGATTCGACGATAGAGAGTAGGTCGATATGAGGGCGGGTAATGTTTCCAACGTTGTTGAGGAAGAAGATGGCAAGTACAAGTGCGATAGCTAAGAAAGGAGTAAAGAACCAGAAAACCCAGTTCCAAGTGAGTTTGCCTAGGATAATGCCGGTAAGAGTTGGTCCTATAGCAGGAGCGAACATAATAACTAAGGCACACATGCCCATAACTGTTCCCAACTTAGCGGGTGGGAACATGAGCATGGCCACAGTAAACATCAGTGGAAGAATAAGACCCGTGCCGATGCCTTGAATGAGTCGTCCAATCAAGAGCATAGAGAAGGATGAAGTGGGTGCTAAGGCTGAAATAATTGAGCCGGCCAGGAAGGCAGACAACCCAAAGATGACGGTTTGGCGGGTGGTAAACCACTTGCCAATGAGACTTGAAAAGGGTAAGACGATGCCAATGATGAGCATATAGCCAGTCACCAGCCACTGAATGGTTGCAGCAGGAACGTTGAATGCCTGCATTAAGTTAGGCAAAGCGATGTTGAGAGAAGTTTCACTTAACATTCCTACGAAGGCACCAATCATCAATGCAGCAATAGCGAGCCATGGATGATTTATATGAGGGTGTGTTGTGGCTGTCTGTTTACTTACCATGATTCTCCTCTAATATTCTGTACTAAGACAGCCTGTCACGTTACAGAAAAATTTGAGTTTTCGTAAGTTGGCGAGTCATGTAAGCTCTTCTTTGCTGTGGCTCCAGGCAACCTAGCAATTTCAATTCCATGATTCCTGCCCCATACTTCTCCTATAATGCTGGAAGTAATCGATTGGGGCTCGGTTGCAGGCATGATGGCGGTTGTGCATTAATGCAGCAATAGTATGACGTCTCTGTTCGAGGCGCTCGCGATATTCAGGCAAGTGCTCTTCCATGGAGGCTGCAAGTTTTTCGAGAAGCCTATTGAGTTCAGTTAATTCCTCAGAGTCCAGCGCATCAAAAATGCCCGCATAGTCTGGGTTTTGCTCTCTAAGCTTCTCAGCCTGCTGTTGGCCGGCTTGGGTGAGGTGTACTACCATTCGTCGGCGGTCTTCTGGATGAGGCTCTCGAGTTACGTATCCAGATCGCTCTAGTTTTGCGATGAGCTCACCGAGTGCTTGTTTGCTCATCCCCAACATATACCCAAGATCTCGTTGCTCAATCTCTGGTTTGAGTGCCAAAATTGCTAACACTCTCCCTTGTCCCCGGTAACGCGATGAAGGAACGTGCGCTTGTTTGTGGTCTGCTGACATTTGGTTACGATTGGTAAATGGATCATGTTCATAGTTACTGTAGGGTAGACGGAGTAACCGTGAAATTTCATGGAAGCGCTCCATAATTTGTATCTTCACTTGATCTGTTTGATCGTACGATTCTGAGAAATCTTTCATCGTGTGCTCCTGTCGTTTGAGGGTTTGGATAGTACAGTTGTGCTGAAAAAGCTTGATGCATGATTCTCGGCATAACCATTATCTTCAATGGTAAGGTACCTTACTATGATTTATTGTACTCCCAACAACTATATAGTCAAGTACCTTACTCACTGGTTGTCTGTCCACTGGCAAACCCAATGAGTACAAACTTGCGCTCAGAGCCATTGTGTAAGCGTGGCGTATAAAAACGCGGTAATGTAAAAGGTTGCGATTGAATGAAAGGTGGGAAATTTGGATTGGCACGCTTCTGTGTACGGAGCCAGAGCTGGACGAGAGAATAGACGGGGATTCGATATTGATGATGATAGCTACGATTACGCAGAGGTGGATTCAGAAGGTAAGGCTTTTGGTCGCATAGAAACAGTTTCTGAGGCTGAACTCAAGCGTTTGGGCAGGGGGGCTTACTACAGGGCATACGAAGTTGTGCAGTCTAAGCACTTGCGTTCACTGTCCTGCCGGGCTGAAGGCAGAGAACTTCACCTTAGCGGATCAGTGGAAAACAGTTATCAGCTTTCGGATGATTATCAGGTTAATGCCGACGTAGATATTGCTTCAGCTACTGTCAGTTCATCTTTTTGCACTTGCCCGGCGTATGGAAGATTAGGAGCAGTATGCAAGCATGTTGTTGCTCTCATCATGATGTATAACGAGTCTCCTGACCTTTTTGAACATACGGGCCAATCGGTCAGCACTGCTCATCGGACAACATCTCGCGATTTGCAGGACTTTATGCTTGAGGCCAGCAGGGAAGCGCAGCGTCAGCGTAAAGCGCGTGAATTGGCCTTGCTCAAAGAAGTCAACGGTACCGCAGGTGGCAATTTAGAAGTTGCTCCCAATGCTAGTCGTTCTCGACTGGCCATTGGGAGTGTGTATCTCAGGCCAACCTTGTCATATTCTGGCTCAAGCTGGGATTTGCGGCTCCATATTGGAGTACCCACCCGACATATCTCTTATGTGGTAAAAGATATTGATGCTTTACTTGAGTCTGTAAACCAGGGAAGCTTCTATGCCTACGGTCAAAAATTGGCCTTTGTTCATACTCGAGACACGTTCGACCCCATATCTCTCAAGCTCTTTGATATCTTGCAACGCGGTGTGGAGATTCGTTCTAGCGGGCAAGAAGGCATGGTGGGCTATTACAGACAGCATCGCGGTGCCTTGGGACAGCTGTCATTGTCAGAAGAAGAAGTAAGTGATGTGCTTGATCTTTATACTGACACTGGAATAAGTATCGACTACGCGCCGGGTGGGCGTTCGAGCACATTAGCTCACCAAGCACAGGTTAGTAGTATGCAGCCCGATCTAGGGCTGAGTATTGAGCCCGTTTACTCAGAAACTCACACTGACGGTGCACCAGCTCAGATTTCTGGGTATGCCATCCATCATCGCTTGACAGTTGAGCGCTTTGTTGTTGGTCACAGGGTTTCTTTTATGGTTGCTTGGCCAGCAGAGTTCCATAACTATTTGGACGGCGCTCAAATCAGCATATATCGATGTTCTCAAGCTTTGGCGGACAACTACAAGCTTGTTCAAGTGCTTTGTGGACCATCTTCAGGTGAGAATGAGGATACGCCAGGACTCTTCCTTGATCAAGAAGATATGGAAGTGTTCTCCCGCACTGTACTCCCCGTTCTCAGTCCTCAGGTGACTCAGACCGATGATGAAGATGATGAGGCACATACTCCTGTTGACCATCATTCGAGAACGGAAGGGGGGATACCTGCTCTTTTGCCGGCAGAACTGATGAGTATGCGCCGTCTGCCCTGCGTTATTGAGATATATCTTGATCGAGATAGTGAAGGAGTATCCTGCGATCTACAAGCACGGTATGGTGATCAGCGCTTCCATGTTTTCAGCGGCATAGGTCCACATGAACCGGTGATTCGGGATAAAACAACTGAACGTCTAGCTGTAGAGGCGCTACGTCACTATTTCCCTACGCCTGAAGGTATCACTGCCCGAATTGCTGAATCTGATGACAAAGCTATTTATAGGCTTCTTACTGAAGGTTTGCCAGTTCTGCGTAGCCTAGGTGAAGTATATGCAACACCTGCTTTTGATGGATTGACCTTAGACACTCACACCACCGTCAAATTGGGTTTGTCGATTGCTTCGGGTTTGGTCGAGATATCGCCGGTTGCGGACGAAATCGACCCTCAAGAGGTGCCGGCCTTGTTGGAGAGCTACCGCAAACGTCAACGGTTCCATCGGCTGCGCAATGGTGCTTTTGTAGATTTAACTCGTACTGATGTGTCTGTCTTGGATGAAGTTGAAGCAGACATGGGTATTCCTGCTCGCGATTTGGAATCTGGTCCTATCACCGTACCAGCCTATGAGGCTTATTATTGGGATGCTCAAGTAGAAGAGGACCACAAGGATGAAGCATTCAAGGATTACATCAACAATTTGCAAACAGTTGATCCTTCCCGCTACCAGCTTCCAGAAGGACTAAGGGGTGTTCTACGGCCCTATCAGGAGGAAGGTTTCCGTTGGCTGAGCGCAGCCTGTGACAAAGGGTTTGGGGGAATTTTGGCTGATGAGATGGGATTGGGAAAGACTGTTCAGCTACTTTCTTTCCTTGCTTCTCAACTCAAACCGGCCCGTCAACAGGGTCCCAGCCTCATTGTGTGCCCTGCTTCTCTTGTCTACAATTGGGCAGCTGAATGCCAGAAGTTTGTGCCAGATCTCAGGGTTGCTACCGTTGCTGGTAACAAAGCCGAGAGACGTAAGATTGTCTCCCAAGCCACCGGTTATGACCTTCTCATCACATCTTACGATCTCTTGCGCAGGGACATAGGAGACTATGGGCACATACATTTTTATTGTGTGACCCTTGATGAGGCTCAATATATTAAGAATCATGCAACCAAAGCTGCCCAGGCTGTACGTAAATTGCAAGCTCATCATCGGTTTGCCTTAACGGGCACACCTATAGAAAATCGTTTGTCAGAGCTGTGGTCCATTTTCGACTTCCTTATGCCTGGCATATTGGGGTCGTATAGGCGTTTTAGAGAGCGTTTCGAACTACCGATTCTGAGTGGTGACCAGAACGCAGAGAGTAAACTTCAAGCATTTGTTGGGCCCTTTATTCTACGCAGGCGTAAGGCAGATGTGCTAAAGGATCTTCCTGACAAGATCGAAAACGTTATTACTGTGCAGTTACAAGGCGAACAGAGGCGGATTTATGCGGCACTTGAGCAGAAACTCAGGCTGACGCTCAACAAGCAAAAGGATGTCGATTTTAAGAATGAGAAGTTGCAGGTATTGGCTCAACTGACCCGTTTGCGTCAGGCCTGCTGTGACCCGCGTTTGCTGTTTGATAATGTAGGAGAAGGAGTTCCTCAAGCGGCAAAGGTTATAGCTCAAGCGGCTAATAGTCCGAAGACGTTTGGGAAACCAGCTGAAATTGAGAGCATTGCAAGAGAAGAGTTAACAGCTCAAGCCCAGAAATCGGCAAGGTCTGCCCAGCAGATCCCATCAGCAAAATTGGATGCTATCGAAGAACTAGTGGAATCCTGCCAAGATGCTGGACGAAAGATGCTGATTTTCTCTCAGTTCACTTCATACCTGGAACTCATAGCTGAACGCCTGCGGTTGCGTGGTGTCACATATAACGTCATCACCGGAGCAACGCCTAAGAAAAAGCGTTTAGAATTGGTCGACAGCTTTAATTCAGATGACACTCCCGTTTTCCTGATTTCTCTCAAGGCTGGTAATACTGGGCTGAATCTGACAGGTGCGTGTGTTGTAGTTCATGCTGATCCCTGGTGGAATGCGGCTGCTCAAGAACAGGCCAACGACCGAGCTCACCGCATAGGGCAGGAACAGGATGTCAACGTTTACCAAATTGTTGCTCAAGACACTATAGAGGAGCGTATTTTGAGCCTGCAACAGTCCAAATCTGATCTGGCCGCACGATTCGTTGATTCGGCATCTTCCTCTGGTGCTCCAACTATTTCCTCGCTCACAAAAGATGACATTCTCTCCTTGCTGGGGTGAGGTAGGTTAGCATTTTTGTGCACATGAAATATTTGGCTTTGACTGTTGCAGACAGTAGAAACTTTTAGACGCGCCATGCAAGATTGATGCGGAAGGGGAGGGGACTGTGTTATGCTTTTTAGCGAGCACTTGCTTCGCGGATGTAGCTCAATGGTAGAGCCTCAGTCTTCCAAACTGATTACGCGGGTTCGATTCCCGTCATCCGCTCCACATATGTAATTCTGTTCGTCTCAGTCATACTGTTTTTATTGTTGGATGGAGTATGTAATAGCAGTTATGGGTAGTCTTCTGTGTTTTTGTGTAGTAATAAGCACCCCTGTGTTGATATGAGATTGAGAATTACATATGTTTTTGTAGGTTTATACATCTTTGTAAGCTGAGATAAATGGATATTTGTACCATATTGATCAAACTGATAAAAAATCGTTTAAACGAAATTCATGATCCGCGGTATTATTAACTTTGTTAAGTGTGTTCCCCGCACCCGCGGGGATGATCCCTTCATCTACAACAACTCTTTCTTTTTTTTCTGGTGTTCCCCGCACCCGCGGGGATGATCCCTTGGACGAGAGCCAAGTAGCAAAAGGTCACCAGTGTTCCCCGCACCCGCGGGGATGATCCCCCCTTAGACTGCGCAAATTTCCAACCCTTTATGTGTTCCCCGCACCCGCGGGGATGATCCCGGGGTATTTTGGTGGGTCTTGGGATATCAGGAGTGTTCCCCGCACCCGCGGGGATGATCCCAACCAGCTACAAGCACTATTATTATTGACGCTGTGTTCCCCGCACCCGCGGGGATGATCCTAGCTGTTGCACATGGTGTCAGCATCCAAGCTAGTGTTCCCCGCACCCGCGGGGATGATCCTTTGTACTTAATGGAATATTTCCTTTAGGTGAAGTGTTCCCCGCACCTGTGGGGATTGTGTTTGCGCATTTGCTTACAGTTAGCAAATGCGCAAACTTTTATAATAAAACAACCTACTGGTATTGCGTGTTTTGACTCTTAAAGAGGGCGCTCTAGTCGTTTCTGGTATCATGCTAAGTCTCCGTCATTAGTAGAGCAACGATCGGTATTTTCGGTGATCGATTGAAGATAGAACTGGTCACTAGCGTCTACTCTATACTCGGCCTGTCTAGTTGGGTGCTCACGATTTCGTCATTACCCCCATATCGGCTTCAGTAGCTGGTTTCCATGCAGATATAAGCGCAGATTATGCTGCTGATAGCTTTGCCTTGGTTGGTGCGTTAATCATTCAGTCAGCGAGACTGTAGAGAAATTTCCAATATCCCAACCATGTCTGGCGTCTTTTCTGTGCCTTTATCGACCAATATCAACGGTACTATATTCGACAAATTCTGTATATACCTATATACCATTTATTAACCTTATCTCCTAGGTGTTGACTGCAATGACTTCAGTTCTTGCTTCCCATTTGAGTTCATCAAAGGACGTAGCTGTTACAAAATACTTTTAGTAACTGAGTTTTGCGTATATCTCGCAAAACTCCCTATCTCATGACAGGGGAGCGGTGTACAATTGAAACTTGGCGTGAACTCGCCCGCGGATAGAGAGCGCTTCAGCGTAGGGCTGTGGCACCGCGCAACGAGCATAAGGAGAAGTCGTGGCACTGACGACAGAAGAAAAGAATAAGATTGTTGCTGAATATGCGACGCACGAAGGCGACACGGGTTCCCCTGAAGTTCAGGTTGCCCTCTTGAGCAAGCGTATTTCAGACCTCACCGAGCATTTGAAGACTCACCAGCACGACCATCATTCTCGTCGCGGTTTGCTTCTTATGGTTGGCCGCCGTCGCCGTCTGCTGGACTATTTGAAGAAGGTAGACATTGCGCGCTACCGCTCTTTGGTCGAGCGTCTAGGATTGCGCCACTAGTAAACTTCCGCCCGGGCTTCGTGCTCGGGCGCTTTTGCATGCTGACTAATGGAACATAATGAAACAGTGAACAGAAGAGACGTGTTGAGGGATAGCGCCCGGAAGGCGCAGAGTGCCTAGTATTGCTAGGCCGTTGAAACACGTTGCAACACTGCTACGTATGAGGATGACTAGCACACGATTGCAATCAGGTATATTGCGTCCAGCATGTATGAGGATGAATGAAGTAGTAGGAAACAGATAATTAGAAGTAACAAAGGAGGAACCCTATGGAGGGTCCCGAAATAAAGGCTGTAGAAGCCATTATAGATAATGGATCATTTGGCAAGCGCGTGGTGCGCTTCGAGACAGGTCGTCTCGCCCAGCAGGCGGATGGGGCAGTAGCCGCTTATTTAGATGATGATTCGATGGTTCTTTCGACCACCACAGCTGGTTCCAGTCCCAAGGAGAATTACGATTTCTTCCCGCTGACTGTAGATGTTGAAGAAAAGATGTATGCAGCGGGTAAAATCCCTGGCTCCTTCTTCCGCCGTGAAGGCCGCCCCTCGACTGAGGCTGTTCTCGCCTGCCGTTTGATAGACCGCCCCTTGCGTCCGCTCTTCCCTCACACCTTCCGCAACGAAGTTCAGGTTGTTGAGACTGTGCTGGCTCTCAATCCTGAAGATGCATACGATGTTTTGGCTTTGAACGCAGCATCTGCGTCCACTATGATTTCTGGTCTTCCGTTTGAAGGTCCTGTTTCAGGTCTGCGTTTAGCGTTAATTGACGGACAGTGGGTAGCGTTCCCCCGTTGGAGTGAGCGCGATCGTGCTGTTTTCGAGTTAGTTGTAGCAGGGCGAGTAATCGAAGGTGGCGATGTTGCTATCGCTATGATTGAGGCTGGCGCTGGCAAAAATGCTTGGGAGCTCATCTACAACGAAGGCCAGATTAAGCCTGATGAGTCAGTGGTTGCTGATGGTCTTGAAGCTGCGAAGTCCTTCATAAAGGTTCTTTGCCAAGCTCAAAATGACCTCAAAGCTCAGGCAGCTAAGCCAACCAAAGAATTCCAACTCTTCCCCGAATATACCGATGAATTGTATGCAAGGGTTGATCAGATTGCCCACACAGATCTTGATGAAGCCCTCTCTATAGCAGAGAAACTACCCCGGCAAGATCGTATTCATGAGATCAAGGAAAAGGTTCGTGAGACCTTATCCGATGAATTCAGTGACATGGAAGAAAACGAAAAAGACAAGGAGCTCGGTAATGCCTTTAAAGAGCTGCAACGTCACATCGTTCGTCGTCGTATTCTGACTCAGGATTATCGTATCGATGGTCGTGGTTTGCGCGATATTCGCACACTGTCAGCTGAAGTAGATGTTATTCCACGGGTCCATGGTTCCGCTCTCTTCCAGCGAGGAGAGACCCAGGTCTTAGGAATCACTACACTGAACATGCTCAAGATGGAGCAGACAGTGGATGCTCTCTCGGGCCCAGCAACCCGTCGCTACATGCATGATTATGAGATGCCTCCATATTCCACTGGAGAGACTGGCCGCTTGGGCTCTCCGAAGCGTCGTGAAATCGGACATGGCAACTTAGCTGAACGCGCTTTGATTCCTGTGCTGCCGAGTCGCGAAGACTTCCCCTATGCAGTTCGACAGGTATCTGAAGCCATTGGTTCTAACGGTTCCACTTCAATGGGGTCAGTCTGTGCTTCTACGCTTTCCCTGCTTGCTGCCGGTGTACCAATCAAGGCCCCAGTTGCTGGTATTGCTATGGGTCTGGTCACTGGAGAGGTCGATGGTAGGCCTACCTACAAGACTCTGACCGACATTTTGGGCGCTGAAGATGCTTTCGGAGATATGGACTTCAAGGTAGCTGGTACTGCCGAGTTCATTACTGCCCTTCAGCTAGACACAAAGCTTGATGGTATTCCTGCAGATATTTTGGCAGGCGCCTTGCAGCAAGCCAAGGAAGCTCGTACGACCATTCTTGAAGTGATTAACGAATGCATAGACGAGCCAGCTGAGATGAGCCCTCTCGCTCCTCGAATCATCACCACTTCTGTTCCTGTCGATAAGATCGGTGCGGTCATAGGCCCTAAGGGTAAGATGATCAACCAAATCCAGGAAGACACCGGTGCTGAAGTCTCTATTGAGGATGACGGAACTATCTACATTTCATCTGAGGGTGGAGAGGCTGCGGAGAAGGCCAAGGAGACCATCGAACAGATTGTTAATCCCCATATGCCTGAAGCCGGTGAGACCTTCAACGGTAAAGTTGTTAAGACGACAAGCTTTGGTGCTTTCATTAATCTGACTCCAGGAGCTGACGGTCTGCTGCATATCTCGCAGATCCGTAACTTAGCTAATGGTGAGCGTATCGACGCAGTTGAAGACGTGCTCCAAGAAGGAGATGAAGTTCAGGTCGTTGTCCAAGGTGTGGACGATCGCGGCAAGATCTCATTAGCTGTTCCTGGTTTTGAGGATCAGGATTCTAATACGCACAACAGCCATGAGCATTCTGATAGGACCGGGCATCGTGATCACGATCGCGATAGGGGTGGCCGCTATGATCGGCGTGACCGCGAACGCGGCCGTTCTCGTAGCTCTGAGCGATCAAACCGTTACGAGGATGATGCTCCGCTGGCTGATATCGAAGATAACTTTGATTCAGAAAACGAGTTTGCTCATCCTCGTCGCCGTCGTGAAGACCGTGACTATAATCGTGACGATCGAGCAAGCCGTAACCGCGGAGAGCGGTCTAATACTCGTGAGCGCGGTGAGCGTCGGGGTGGTGACCGCCGTCGAGATCGTTCTAATGCTGGACGTGGTGGTTATCGTGGACGTAGAGAAAATCCACGCTATGCAGCTGATGAGCATTACGACGAATATGAGGCAACACGTGAAGAGCGTTCTGAACGTCCTCGTCGCCGTGTTCGCAGGGACTTCAATCCCTTTGACACTGAGGACTAAAGTTCCTTGTAGCAAGCAGTAACGATTCATAGTGCTTGCTACCGCAACTTGTACTACATTGAGCGGTTCCGATTAATTGGTCGGAACCGCTCAATGTATTTTGCGTCTGTATGAATCTGAAATAAGAGTGTGGGATAATATATTCATGTCGACGCTACTTATAGTTCTGGTTGTTATTGTGGGTCTCATTGTGTTGCTAGTTCTTTGGGGAATTAGTGCATACAACGGTTTTATTAGTTTGAAAAATCGTGTGCACAATGGTTGGTCTCAAATTGATGTGCTATTAAAACAACGTGCTGATTTGGTCCCCAACCTTGTAGAAACAGTTAAGGGGTATGCGGGCCATGAGTCCAGTACTCTTGCTGCTGTGACTCAAGCTCGTGCTGGCGCTGTTCAGGCAGCTACGGCTCCTTCTTCATCCTCGGGATCTTCATCTTTGGCCCAACGTTCTTTGGCGGAAAATAAGCTTAGTAGCGCTCTGTTTAACCTGTTAGCTACGGTTGAAGCCTATCCAGATTTAAAAGCGAACGAGAATTTCATGAACCTTCAGTCTCAACTTTCCGACTTGGAACAGAAGATTGCCTACGCTCGTCAGTTCTACAATGATGTGGTTCAGAAGTACAATACTCGAATTCAGCAGGTTCCCAGCAATATTATCGCTGGGATCTTCCACTTTGAGCAGGCCCAGTATTTCGAAGCGGAGCCAGAGGCAAAAGAAGTTCCAAAGGTAGATTTCAGTAAATAGTGAAGTAGTGCATGTAGGGAGAACAGGTCTAATGCGAATATGCGCCAGTCGGCTATAGGAGCACAAATGTTGTAAGGGGATGGCGGTGAGTAACTCAGACGGACAACAAGGAATTGAAGAGCAAGAAGCCGTAATCAGACATTCCGACAGCGGTACTCCCACGCAAGCTGTTTCCTCTAAAGGCCGGTATTGGTGGTCTACCCGTCGTTTTTGTATGTCGCTGCTGCTGAGTGTGCTGTTGGCAATCGGTGTATTTGTTTTTTTCGTAGTTAGCTTTGGGCATTTTAAACAACCTAATCTGGTATACAACGATCTTCATTATGATATGCAGGTCTTACCGAATGGAGATCTACGAGTTAAGCAGAAAGTCGATATCAAGTTGCGGGCCCGGAAGGACACTAACGGCGGCGATAAAACATGGCGGAGGTTGTATCAACAGTATAGGTTAGACTCTTCAGATCTGACAGGTATATCAGATATCTCAGTTCGTGATCTCACGCAGGGCACGGAATATCAACCCACCACAGCTCTCTCACCGGACATTGCCAGGAATTTTATTGATTGGAATCGTGTTCGAGCCAACCATTGGTATGCCGCCATAGTTGAGCAATATCCTGCGCAGTATTCCGACGATTATATAGATTATGAATATGATCCAGCGACTCCTAAAAGTAGCACAGACGAGAGCTCACCGGCTGGGTGCGCTCCGGATGAGCAGAGTTGTCTTCTTGAAATAGGTTGGAATATTCCGGAAACCGTAGAAGCGGATAGCAGGGTCTTTGAGATAGAGATGACTATGCACGGTGTAACAACGGCATACAATGATGTCTCAAACTTTGAATGGGAGCCTATTGGGGGTCAAAATGAAACTCTCATTCGTCGGGTAAGCGGTGTCATTCGCCTGCCAAAGAATACCAATCGTGAAAATTCGAAGGCTTGGCTTCATTTTAATGGTCCATCCAACAATTGGCGTGATGCAGACGGAACCCTTCACTTCGAAGCTGGTCCTGTACAACCAGAACAACACTTAGATGTCAACGTGTATATGGATAAGAGTCTTACGCCGAATGTTGCACGTGTCAATCCACATGAAGCCAAAGATGGCATAGAAGCATCTGAGAGATCTGATGAACTTCGTTCGCGGATGGAAAATCTCGCAAAAGCGCGTGAAAAAATGCAGACTTTTATCGTACTGTCTGTTATTACAATAGTTTTTGCTATCGTATTGATAATTAGTGCTTTCTCGTCATACAACAAATCTCGATATCATGGTGATGCCGTATATTGGAGGGAAATTCCAGGAATCACTCCAGCGGCTACTGCTGTTTTGAGTGAAGTTTTATTTGCTGGTATGGGACAGTCCCAGTCACGTCAAATGGCTGCTACGATCCTTTCTTTGGCCAACAAAAGAGCAATTGCGATCTATCCAGGGCCAGCTTCGCTTTATCAGGACTGTGACCCCTCTCATATGGGTACCAGCGATTTAGGGCAGATTTTGCGCAAGCAGAAGGACGTAAAGGACGTAGATGAATCTTCAGAGAAAACCTCAACTATAGTCATTCTCCCTCTGGCCCATGCTGACAACGGTTCACTGGATGTGAGTCGAAGTGAACAAGCAGCCCTAGATATGTTGCTAGCAGTGTCTGGCAAGCTTGAATCTTCTACTTTTGATTTGATTCAAGTGAAGGAGACGTTTAAAGACGATGCTTCAAGTGTGAAGTTGAAACAGAGCTTTGATGATGCTGTAGCTTCAGAGTCAGGTTTTCTAGTGTTAAGGCATGCTTCTCTGAGAGTGGTGATAAGTATTTTGGCAGTCATTGTGGCCTTTGGTCTTGTCATACATGCTTCGCATAAGGGCCTTTTGCTGGTAGGATGTGTGTTGGCTGCTGTCGTGATTGCTTGTGTCGTTTTTTGTCTGAGTTACGGTTCGTCTGATGTCTTGACTGTGGACGGTCAAGAGCAAGCTGGGAAGATTATAGGACTCCATCAATATCTCACTGATTTTTCTTCTTTCACAGATAGAGGGGTTACTGATTTAACACTATGGGGCAGTTATTTGGTGTATGCAGCTGCTATGGGGATCAGTAAGAAGGCTATGGAGCAGCTAGCTCAGGCCTATCCTCAAGTGACAGACAGCAGCTGGTTGGATAGCA
This sequence comes from Bombiscardovia coagulans, assembly GCF_002259585.1. Classification (GTDB taxonomy): domain Bacteria; phylum Actinomycetota; class Actinomycetes; order Actinomycetales; family Bifidobacteriaceae; genus Bombiscardovia; species Bombiscardovia coagulans. Next base: position 620,902 of record NZ_MWWS01000004.1, on the reverse strand, counting down.
ATACTAGCTATCCTCTTATCTACATGTCCTATCGACCGTACGGATTTGAAGGAGGTTGGCAAGACCTAGGATCCGGAGGTTTTGAAAGTTCGCAGCAGGTGTTTATTTCAGACTTTTCTGATATCGGCAGTGAGTTAGCTTCTAGTTGTTTTGAGATTGAAACAGCAATCAGTGCCAGTGGGATTTCATCTGATTCCGACGGTAGCTTTTCCGGTGGCGGTTTTGATGGCTCCTTCGGTGGTTCCGGTGGCGGTTCCTTCGGTGGTGATTGAACGTTGACATTGGTACAACAAAGTGTGGTGAACATAAAGCGTAGGAAGGAAGATTGATGACACTTTTATCTAGAACCTTAGGATCGTATGAAACAACGGCTGTTGGTTTGGGCTGTATGGGTTTGTCTATCGAAGGCAAGCCAAGTAGAGAACTTGCGGTTCAGACTATTCATGATGCTTTAGACGCTGGGTGTCGGCATCTAGATACTGCTTGGTCTTACTATGAGTCGGGAGGCCCTGAGCAAACGAATGAAAATCTAGTCCGTGAAGCGTTAGCTTCGTGGAAGGGTCCTAAGACAGAAGTCTTAGTGGCTACCAAGGTAGGTCATTATCGAAACTTTACCGACGGTAAACCGACTTGGGGAGTGGATGGTAGACCAGAAAATCTCATCAAAAGGGCTAAGGAGTCAGCTAGGGCATTAGGTGTCGATGCTATTGACTTGTTGTACATGCACAGACCTGACCCGAAGGTTCCCTATCAGGAATCTATAGAAGCGATGGCTGAGCTGGTAAAAGAAGGTGTAGCCAAAGAAATTGGTATTTCCAACGTGACGGTAGAACAAATCGACTTAGCGCGGGGAATCATAGGTGCTGATCTTACAGCGGTTCAAAATCAGTTTTCTCCCATTTTCCTTGATTCGCGCGATACTATTAAGCACACGCAGGAGACGGGATTAAGTTTCGTGGTGTGGAGCCCTCTAGGCGGTTTCCGCCGGCCCAAGGACGATACCAAATTTGATTCTTTCCGTCAGGTAGCTCAGGCTCACAACGTTTCTTACCAAGAGGTTGTGTTAGCCTGGGAACTTGCTCAGGGAGATCATGTGTTTGTGCTGCCAGGTGCTCATCGGCCGCAAACAATCTTAGATTCCCTTCAGGCTGGTGAATTAGAGTTGAGTGCCGAGGAACTAGCTTTATTAGGCTGAACAAAAGACAAACCTTAGTGAAGGGACAACAGTGACACATCTACCAGGAAAAGATAGTTTTGAACAGTGGACTGATGAATATGAGCTGGTAGATAGCACTGCTGTCCCTCATCATGATCGCGAAGGTCTTCCGATCCCTGTCACCATACCAATTGATCTGGCGCCAGGAGTGCAAGTGGTATATACCACACGTCTTGGTGGCAGCTCAATAGGTGACTTTGCTTCTCTGAACCTATCTGAGTTCAGTGGAGACGATTCCTTGGCTGTACGAAGTAACAGGTCTGCGTTGGAACATGCTGTAGGTGCTCCACTAGCCCTGGTCAACCAAGTGCATTCAGCTAAGGCGGTGGATGTCGATTCCGTTATCGGCTCTGTAAGCGAACTAGCTACCCAAGAAGCTGATGGTCTGGTATCTACTCAAACCCACATAGCACTAGGTGTTTTTGCTGCTGATTGCCTGCCTGTTCTCTTGGCTGACTCCGAACGGGGAATTATTGCAGCTGCCCATTGTGGGCGTAAGGGTCTAGAAGCGGGCATCATTCGCTCCACAGTCAATCTCATGGTAGATAAGGGCGCCCAGATTGATACCATTGTGGCAACCTTAGGCCCTGCTATTTGTGCAGACTGCTATGAGCTGGGAGAGAAGACATCACAGGCATTTGCACAACATTTTCCCGATACTGTTGGTGAGACCCGTTTTGGTGGTCTAGGAGTCGATATTGTGGCAGCTGCTAAGCAGGCGCTTGCTGATGTTGGGGTTGTTCATCTGGTTGACTCATGCTCTCGCATTGCTGCGGCCACCCAATACTTGCAAGAAGATGAGGAGCTAGAACGCCTGTGTGAACAGGATGGTGAAGGCTCACGATTGGTTGAGCGCATTCGTCAGCTCAATCATCCTCAGTGTACCTTAGAAAATCCTTTGTGGTATTCCCATCGTAGGGCATCATTATCCAGCAAGCCAAGAGAAGGACGAATGCTGGCTCTCATAGTTCGAACGATATAGTATGAGCGCTTTATTGAATCGTGTAATGCAGCAGGACTAAGGTAAATGTATGGAGAAGATCAACGTCATTATTTCAGGGTACGACCATTATGAGGGAGTGCAGGTCAATCCCTCAATGGAAGTAGCCCGTGCTCTAGCTGAGCGTGGCATAACGCCATCGCATGACTCAGTAAAGGGCGAAGACCCTCTAGATAGGCTGAGTATGCAGATTAAAGCTGTGGCACTTCCTGTATCTTTTGAGCAAGCTTGGCCTATTCTCCATCAGGCTATAGAGGAATTTCAACCCAACATTGTTATTTCTACGGGCTTGAAGCGTCGGGCTCGCAGTATTGCCATGGAACGTTGTGCGGTCAATATCAAAGACACCACTCAAGAAGGTGAGTCGGCAGAGCGGTCGTTGACATCCAACGGCGAACCTATCGATTCAAAAGGTCCGGCAGCTTACTGGACTCGTCTGCCTTTACGTTCTATCTTGCACGCTTTTTCTCAGCATGGCATAGCAGCAACCTTGAGTTCAGACGCAGGTACCTATGTGTGCAATGCTGTATTTTATTCAATTCTGAACTGGGCTAAAGCACATCCAGATGTGCTTGCTGGTTTTGTGAGTCTGCCGCCTGTTGTGGATGCAACGGCAACCAATCAACGTAATCTAGGTTTGCCCTTGGAACAACAAATCCAGGCGGGACAAGATGTTGTTAGGGAAGCTGTCCGCTACTATATTCAGCCTTCTTCTTGCGACATGCTGATTGCCTGACATGATTGTTTACTTGTACGTAGGATGGTATCAGTTGTGAAGACGCAGTGGGATACGTGGACACCTACTGTGTTGTGACTATAGAGTAGAATGACATAAAAGTCATTTGTTTGGACACTAAGCCCGCCGGATGACAAATGAGATCATCAATGTGTGGCAAAGAGGAGTGAGAGCATGGCGGACGATCAGTTTCCCGTCGTATTACGAGGGTACGATAAGGACAAAGTAGATGAAGCGCTAAGCGCGTTGCAAGGCAACTTAGCACGGTTGCGCCAGCAAATAAAGAGTGATGATGGAAGAATTCTCAAGCTCGAAGCTCAGCTACAGGAGGAGAGGCAGAAAAAGTCGGCTCCTGGGCAAGGCGCCTTTGCCTCACTCGGTGCTAATGCTCAGCAGTTGCTGGCATCTGCAGAACAGACTTCTTCCGAGCTCTTAGAACGAGCTAAGCAGGACGCGGCAGCCACTAGAACTTCTGCTCAAGAAAAGGCATCGACACTAGTTAAAGATGCGCATATTGATGCTCAGAGAATTATTGATGAGGCCAAAGCTAAGGCTGGTTCAGTCTTAGAGACTGCGGATGACCAAGCCCGTACGCTCACTACTACAGCCCGCCAACAAGCAGACCAGCTTAAGGCTTCCGCTCAGAAGCAAGCTGAAGAACAGCGTCAAGCTTTACAGCTCGAACTCAAAAACACGCGAGAAGAACAAGAAAAGAAACTAGCTGCCGAAAAGGCTGAACACGAGCGCAAGATTACTGAAACTGTCGCTCAGACTACTCAGAAAATCGCACAGCAACGACAGAGTGCTAACGATGAATTAGCAAAGATCAAGAGTGATTCCAATGATCAGATTCAGAAGGCTCTAGAAGAAGCTAACAAAAAGCTATCGACGGTGCGTGAGCAGGTTTCCAAGATGCTGACGGAAGCTCAGCGTCAAGCAGCAGACATTACTGATAAAGCTAAGACGCAGGCTCAGAAAATTATCGATGATGCCAATGTAAGTAGCGCAAACACAAAAGCACAAGTGAGTAGCGAAGTTCAGGAAGTGCGAGAGCAGATTGCTATCCAACAGGATGAGGCAACCGCTAAGGTAAATGAGCTGCTCAAAGGGCTGGAAGACCGTCGCAAACGTACTGAAGAAGAGAGTGAACAACTCATCGAGCAAGCCAAGAAGACTCGCAAGGAAGCTGATGACTTTGCTGCATCTAAGAGGAAGGAAGCCGAAGAAAAGGCTGCCCAAATCTTGGATGAGAGCCATAAGCAAGCTAAAGAAGAGATTGAAAACCGTAGGCAGGCAGCTCAGAACGAATTAGACAATCTTCAAGAACAGATTAGCAAGCTTCAACGCCGTGAGGCTGATATCACTGCGAGGGTTGATCAGTTACGTTCCATCTTCTCCCATTCTTTCGGAAGTTTGGACCAGCTGGACAGTGACCTCACTCAGAGTGGGGAGCGCGGTTCTACACCAGTGGTTGAAGATAAAACAGAATTTGATGCGCCTGCCGACAAACAGGAAGAGGAAGAAGAGCAAGAGCAGGAACCTGTTCCAGTTCCTGCTCCAGGTGCTCTTAAGTCCGCAAGTCCGGTTCCCCCTCCCACGCAAACTACTCAGCACAGCGAGCAAGATAATCATGATCACAGCACTTCTGCTCCAACTCAGATTATTCAGCGCAGCAAAGCACATGAAGAATAATGCTTCGCTGGCAACAATAGAAGCATGAGATGGGCTAAGCTCTCGGATTAAGAGTTTATCTTGCTTGATTCCGGTGGGTAGTCTCTAGAAGCAAGGATTACGTCTGGATCATTAACATCGGTCTTGAATACAGGAAAGTTAGGTATATGACAGTTCAATTGAATCCATTATCATCGTCAGCACTCCAGGAACTTCGTAGTAATTTTGACAAGAGAGAAGCTAACCGTCTGGCTATGAATGCGGTCACTAGCTCTGGTATTGATCCAGTAGCCCATAATTATGATCGCTCACGCCTGTTGCAGCATCGTTTTTCGGTTACAGTAGACAATGGCAAGGTAACATCTCAGGCTCATTCTGGCCGTTGCTGGCTTTTTAGTTCTTTGAATGTGGCTCGTTTTGTGGCCCGTAAAGCTCTCAACATCGATACCAACAGTCCTTCGAATCCTGCCGGTGACTTCGAATTTTCACAAAACTATGCCATGTACTATGACAAGTTGGAGCGAGTTAATTACTTCCTTCAGGATATGGCCGCTCTAGTTCGTGCTGGTGAGCCAGTGGATTCACAGCTCATGCAGTTCCTACTCTCCGATGTGATGGGTGATGGCGGACAGTGGATCATGGCTATGAATCTATACAAGAAGTATGGTGCAGTACCTAAGCAGTATTTCCCTGAGACTGCTTCTTCGCAGAATACTAGCCAGATGAATTCTCAGCTACGTTCTCTTCTGCATCAGGCTGTAGCCCATATGGTTGCTGACCCCGGTTCCATTGAACAAATTATCAGCGACTACACAGCTGCCGGTCATCGAATTTTGACCATCCACCTTGGCACACCCCCTACTGCTTTCGACTGGGAGTGGACCGATAAGGATGGCAACTTCCACCGTGATGGACAGATTACACCTCAGGAGTTCTGGCAGAAGTATGTCAGCGCAGGATTAGAAGACTATGTTTGCCTGATTGATGATCCTCGCCGTGAGCATCCAAAAGGGAAGAAGATCGCTATCGAGCACTTAGGAAACGTGGCTGGTGGAGATCCTACTGAATATCTGAATGTGCCTGCGCAGTTTATGAAGGATTGCGCCCGTAAGATTATGACTGAGCAGGGACTGCCAGTTTGGTTTGGTGCTGACTGCCATCCGATGATGGATCGCAAGGAAGGCAAGTGGGCGACCGACCTCTTCGAATACGGAAGGGTCTACGATGTGGACTTTGACCTGGATAAGGAACAGCGGGTACGCTTTGGCGAGTCAGCTATGAATCATGCTATGGCGTTCGTGGGTGTCGATGTGGCAGATGATGGTCAGACGACCAACCGTTGGAAAGTAGAGAACTCTTGGGGTAGCGACATTGCTGACAAGGGTTACTTTGCAATGAGTGATGACTGGTTCACCCAGTATGTCTACGAGGTGGCTGTACCTAAGTCCATGCTGCCTGAGGAGTATCGCAAGGCTTTCGACGAGCCAGCGATCATGCTCCCTGCATGGGATCCAATGGGTGCTCTAGCCTGAGTAAATCGAATTATATTGCGCCTACCGTCCTCCTTAAAAGGGTGGTAGGCGCATTTTGTTGTCAAAGCAATATCGTGAAAAATAGAGCATATATTGTAATTGCTTTTGCAGTAGTGCTGTCTGACGTATTGGCTGCCTTCGCGTAGGCGTGGAGTGCAGTGCAGTGATCCTTCACTATGAGTTATCGAAAAAGCGGGATCAGTACTACTCTCTTTGGAGTTTGATAAGTGCTAACACGATGGATAGGTACTTTTAGAGATCGTCAGCGAACAGGATTCATGCACGCCAGAGAATAAATTCCTGTCCTCAGCCAAATAAGAGTAAAGGCCACCTGACTAATCCCCTGCGGTTAAGGTGATACGATAACACTATGAGAACTTTGACAGCGGGATTGTCAGAGTTCTTTTTTGAAAACAGAAGGGGAACGATGGAAAAGCCCGTTATTATTGCGCTAGATTTTGCGAGCGCAGCACAGACCAATGAGTTTCTTGAGCACTTTACGACACAAGAAAATCTGTGGGTGAAGGTCGGAATGGAGTTGTTCTATGGAGAAGGACCTGCGCTCATTAGGAGCTTGCGTGAACGGGGATTACATGTATTTCTCGATCTAAAGTTATATGATATACCGCATACTGTGCAGCAGGCGATGGCGCAAATCGGGAGACTCGGGGTTGAATTAACAACTGTAACTGGTCTCGGAGGAGCTCACATGATTACAGCTGCCAAGACGGGCTTATTGGATGGGGCTCATGAGGCAGGAATTGAAAAACCGAAGTTGCTAGCTGTAACGCAACTTACCTCTATGACCGAGTCTGCCATGCATGAGACCCTCCAAAATAATCAGACTTCAATGGTTGATTCAGTGGTGCACCTGGCGCAGCTAGCTGCGGAATCTGGGGCAGATGGTGTCATCAGTTCAGCACTCGAAGCCCCTGCAATTCATCAGCAGACGCCGGAGGGTTTTTTGACTATTAACCCTGGAATTCGTTTACTGAGTGATGCAACAGATGATCAAGCTCGTGTAGTTACCCCCCAACAAGCAGCAGAGCAGGGGAGCAATGGAATTGTGGTGGGACGTTCCATTACTAAAGCAGCAAATCCCTTGAAAGCATATCAACAAGTCAAGTTCGAATTTGAACAGGAGTACCAGTGAACATTAGGAAGCAAATTGCGCAAGACCTGCTTGCCATCAAAGCTGTTACCTTATCGCCTAATAAACCCTTTCAGTGGGTCAGTGGAATTAAGTCTCCGATCTACACTGATAATCGGTTGACAATTGGTTACCCAGAAGTGAGGGCTCGGATTGCCAGTGGGCTAGCACGATTGATTATTGAAAGCTATCCCACAGTTGACGCAATAGGAGGGGTGGTGACTGCCGGTATCCCACACGCAACTAGTGTTGCTGATCGTCTGGGGCTTCCTTTGTGCTATGTAAGATCTGCGCCCAAAGACCATGGACGAGGAAAACAAGTGGAGGGGTATCTTGAAAAAGGCGCAAGTGTCGTCCTCATCGACGATTTAATTTCAACAGGTGGAAGTGTAATAAAAGCAGCAGAAACCTTGCGTAATGAAGGTTATGCTGTGTTGGGAATAGCGGCTATTTTTAGTTATGAACTTCCAGAAGGTCAAACTAATTTCGAAAAGGCTAACTTACCCTTAGTCACGTTAACCAATTACTCTACCTTGCTTGAGCAAGCAGAAGAGGGCAGACTGGTAACGGCTGAAGAAAGAGAAGACCTCTTGAGCTGGCGGCAAGATCCTTGGGGATGGCGATAACTTGCAGGACTAACGATGGCTATCACTTGATCGAGTCCGTGTGCTCATGTTGGTGCCGAGCTTGATGGGGTCACATGTCTGGCAAGTGGCAACTAGCTATGGAAGTTTGCAGTGTTGTTGCATTTGGTCGCTTGTTTTTCAACGAGACTCACGATTAATGTATGCATGTGAGGTGACTGACGATGAGGAAGTTTTTGCTGGTTTCGTTGGTCAAGCAATTAGCGTACAACTATGATGTTCTATTGGAACAGGCTTAGAATTAGGCTTAATTGTAGCTAGAATTCGTGGTCCTAAACTGCCTGGTCATTAACCAGTTTATGATTAGGTGAGGAGCCGCCGCTAGGAGAGAATAAGTATGCAGGATGCGCAGCAGACAGATAGGTCACCTCACGATCGATCATATGGCTTAAGTGGTAGTGCTGTATATCCTGAAACGGTCGATGTGCATATTCGCCAACTCGATCCCATTCCTGCTCCCCGGTACTTTATTGAGAAATTACCACTCGATCCTGATCAAATTCAGGTGGTAATGCGTTCACGCCAAGCGATACGCGATATTCTGCATGGACAGGATGACCGCTTACTCGTCATTGTAGGTCCATGCTCTATTCATGACCCTCAGGCTGCCATGGAATACGCCGGACGACTTTCTCAAGTACAGAAAGACCTTGAAGATAGTGTGCTGCTCGTTATGCGTGCTTATTTTGAAAAACCGCGTACGCGAGCTGGGTGGAAGGGACTCATCAACGATCCCGACTTGAATGGTAGTTATGATATATGCAAAGGCATGTGGCTGGCTCGGAAGACTCTAACAAGTATTGTGGCTCTTGGGGTTCCAACTGCCACAGAATGGCTGGACCCAATTACTCCTCAATACTTTTCGGATGCGGTTTCGTGGGGTGCTATAGGCGCTCGCAACACTGAGAGTCAGGTTCATAGGGAGTTGGCCTCAGGTTTATCTATGCCGGTTGGATTTAAGAATGCAACAGATGGCAATGTACAAGCAGCAGTTGACTCCTGTTATGCTTCAGCGTTTGAACACCGTTTCCTATCCATTAATCTAGATGGACAGGTCATCTCGGCGCAAACGAAAGGTAATCCAGACTGTCACCTCATTCTTCGTGGGTCTTCTCAAGGCCCCAATTACAGTAAGTCGGCTGTTCAGAAAGCACTTGCAGAATTGCAGTCATCTCAGCTTCAGGAGCATAGTAGTGAAGGACTGCTTATCGACGCGGCTCACGGTAATTCAGGTAAGGATGAACAAGTGGAGGCTCAAGTAGTCGAGGAGCTGGCACAACGACTTGCTTCGGGTGAAAAAGGAATTTTGGGAATCATGATGGAAAGCTTCTTAGTGGGAGGTAAGCAATCTCCTGCTCCGCTTGAAGAGCTGGTGTACGGTAAATCCATTACTGATTCTTGTATGTCTTGGGAGACAACTCGTGAGCTCTTATACAATCTGGCTGATGCTGTGAGACTGCGGCGTTTGCATAATACTCAGGGGGAGTGAGATGGAGTCTTGGCAGGAGAGCAAACCTGGGGAGGCTCAAGCAGCACAGGAAGCGATCCATCAAGGGCGCAATCCTTTGGTGGAGAGTGAATTTACCCGCTGGGAAGACGAAGTAGGGGTTGGCCGGATTGTTAATCGAAGGGTTATAGAGTTAGATCCACTACCTACACCTGCTCAGGTCCTTACAGAATATCCCCTAGACAAAGCAGCGCAGGATCTGGTGCTGTCGTCGCGCGAAGATATTCGTTCGGTATTGCTGGGCAGGGACGATCGACTGCTTGTCATCGTGGGTCCTTGCTCCATTCATGATCCCCAAGCTGCCGTTGATTATGCCCATAGGCTTGCGGAACTCAACAGTAAGCTCAACGATAGGCTGCTGTTGGTCATGCGTGCTTATTTTGAGAAGCCACGTACAACAGTTGGGTGGAAGGGGCTCATTAACGATCCTGATGTGGATGGGAGCCACAATATTAAAAAAGGCCTGTTGCTTGCCCGTCGTGTATTGCTTGCCATACTTGGTGCTGGACTTCCGGTGGCAACAGAATTCCTCGAACCCACCTCTCCGCAATTTATTTCGGATGCTATCTCCTGGGGTGCTATAGGAGCCCGTAATACAGAGAGTCAGGTCCACCGACAGTTAGCGTCTGGGCTGTCTATGCCGATCGGCTTCAAGAATGCCACAGACGGTGATATTGGTGTTGCTATTGACTCTTGTTATACGGCTGCCCAGCCACATACCTTCTTTGGTATTAATCATGAGGGAAGGGCTTCAGCCGTGCAGACACTGGGCAATCCCGAATGTCATTTAGTATTACGCGGTTCCTCTCATGGTCCTAACTGTGATGTTGAGTCGGTTCGCATTGCTTTGGAGCAAGCCCGTAAGAAGTTACCAAGGGCAAGTGCAGCGGCCCGTGGTCTCGTAATTGATGCTTCTCACGGTAACTCGGGTAAGGATGAGGGCCGTCAGGCTCAGGTAATAGAAGAGTTATCTGCTCGAATAGCTGCTGGCGAGCGAGGTATCAGTGGAGTGATGATGGAGAGCTTCATTGTCGGTGGTGCTCAGCCTACAGCTCCTCTAGATCAACTGGCTTATGGGCAATCTATTACTGACAGATGTATCTCTTGGCCTAGAACTGCGGAACTATTGAGTCTGTTAGCACAGGCAGTTGAAGAGCGAAGGTCTTAACATTCCGTTGGGATTATATTGAGTAGGCGTGCGTTTAGGATGTAGTTTGGAAACTAGCTATTATGCGGGTTCCTGAGTATAAACAGTACGAGAAGATTCACCCTTATTGAAAGTTGGGAGAAGTCCGTGGAGAATGTCAGTTCGCAGCTGTCAGAGAACAAAAGCCGGAATCTGGTGGCGGTGTTGGGAGCCATGGATGAGGAAGTGGCCTTGGTTGCACAGCAGCTCAAAAGCATGAGGCATGACCATGCTTCTCAGCAGGCTGGTCTAGATGTGGTCAGAGGTACCGTAATGCAGGCTGACGGTAGCAATCTTGAGATAGCAGCTGCTGTTGGTGGCATGGGCACTGTCAACATAGCTGCTTCAGCTCAATATTTGATTGATAAGTATAAGCCCAAGGCTCTTATTTTCTCAGGTATTGCAGGCAACCTTAATAAAAAGCTACATATCAATGATGTGGTCTTGGGTGGCAATTTGCGCTATTTGGATTCAGACATGAGAATGATTGCTCAGTTTGCACCGAAAACTGAGGTTTTTCACTCAGACCCACATTTGTTGAAAGTTGCCGATGAGACGCTTACTGAGATGGGGATTAATCACATAGTCGGAACTATTGCTACAGGGAACTATTTTGTCGATACACCTGAAAAAACAGCCCAGGTAATAAAAGAAACCGCTGCTGATGCGGTTGAGATGGAGGGAGCAGCGGTTTGCCATGTCGCTGCCCGTAATCATGTTCCTGCCCTAGTGATTCGAGCACTAAGTGATAATGCTGACACTGATTATGAGGTGTTTAAAGAGTTCGATATCTCAGAGTATGCAAACACTGCAGCTCAACTGGTACTTCGGATTGCAGCAAAGCTGTGACACTCAGGGTTTGATGGCCTTGCATAAAGTCTGTCTATTAGGGTATAGTGTTACTTCGTAAACCAAAGACTGTTGGTTGAGGACCGTAAGGTCTTCCGAAGTTCGGCTTGCCGAGCCAGCATAGGTTGAGATAGGCAGTGGGAATACCCGCTGCTGCTGGAATCAAAGATTTCGTATGCTCTGCCTGTGCGCAGGGCTTTTTTATTGCCCAATGGCTTGGCTTGCTGAATAGGTCCAAGAGTCGACTTAGGAAGGAATGCCATGAAAAGGCCCGAAAAGGAAAAGGTGGTTGCCGACTTTACGGAACAATTCCGTACTGCCGATGCGATTATCCTTACCGAGTACCGCGGGCTCACTGTTCCGCAGATCTCTGATTTGCGTGACAAGCTAGGCCGCGATACTTCCTATGCTGTAACCAAGAACACGCTGGCTCGCATTGCAGCAAAAGAGGCAGGCATCGAAGGTCTTGATGACCTCATTGCTGGTCCTTGCGCCATCACCTTTGTCAAGGGTGACTACGTAGAAGCTGCAAAGGTTCTACGTGATTTCGCTGCCGAAAACAAGCAGTTGGTTATCAGGGGCGGCTACATTGATGGAGTTGTCTGCGATGCTGCTGAGGTAGAGAAGGTTGCAAACCTGGAATCCCGCGAAGTGTTGCTCTCCAAGATGGCTGGTGCTCTCAAGGGTACTATGTCCAAGGCTGCTTATGCTTTCGTTGCTCTGCCTACCAAGGCTGTACGTACGATCGATGCCTTGCGCGACAAGCAGGAGAAAGCTGCCTGATTTCAGTGCAAGCCCTAGGATTTGCTGCATAGGAATTAGAAATATATAAAAGTTGTAAGGTGACGAGTTATCAATACCCAGTTGCCATGATTGAAAGGAAGCCATTATGGCTAAGCTCTCTGCTGATGAGCTCCTTGATGCGTTCAAGGAAATGACCCTAGTTGAGCTCTCTGACTTCGTGAAGAAGTTCGAAGAAGAGTTCGATGTTGAAGCTGCTGCTCCTGTTGCTGCTGTTGCTGCTGCTCCAGGTGCTGCCGCAGGTGCTGCTGCTGAGGAGCAGTCTGAGTTCGACGTTATCCTCTCCGGTGCTGGCGACAAGAAGATCCAAGTTATCAAGGCCGTTCGCGCCATCACCAAGCTGGGTCTTGCCGAAGCTAAGGCCCTGGTTGACGGTGCTCCAAAGCCAGTTCTTGAGGGTGCTTCCAAGGAAGACGCTGAGTCCGCAAAGTCTCAGCTGGAAGAGGCCGGTGCAACTGTAGAACTCAAGTAGTTCACAGACCAGCTTCATATAAGCTATTCAAAACCCTACATCAGATGTTTGGTGTGGGGTTTTGTGGTATTAGAAGCTTATAAAGCAAATGTTCGGTTTTACTCTTAAGTAAGCTGACGATCTCAGGCTACTCAAGAACGCGAAAAAGCCCATATGGCTATGCACCCACCATGAGCTTAACTTCAGGCTTGCCTGTCGAATTACATGACGCTCGTGTAGTAGAGCGAGGCTATCGAATCTTTCAAGGAGATAAGCAATTTTCTAACGCATCCCCTCTGCTGCACATTAATCGGATACTACGGCTCTTGGGGAATAATGTCCAGGTACGTATTGATGAGACAATCTTCAGATGAGATAAGTGTGCAGCATGCGTATCTGCATAGAGCTCTTCTTGAGACCCCATCGTTAGAGTGTGTGATGAGGAGCTGGTGAGGGGGTGTGTTCACATAGCATGTGTCGTTGCTGGTCAATTCATGAATGTCGGTAGTGCTGCTATAACAGAAGGGTACTGGACAGAGACACTATCAGGGCACTGTTTGCAGTAGAATAGTATGAGGACGGAAATCTGTTAGACCGGGAAGACGTTGGGCGCTCTAGAAGGACTTTTAGGGACTCAGCGTGTTTGTCGGTTCGAGTATTGTGTATAAGTTGCATGCTCTTTACTTGGATTTCGATATTTCATGGCACAATAAACAAGTAGGGCATGTGTATTCACGTGCGAAGTCTGTCTTGGGAAGATTATGGGAGGTCGAGAACGGTGAGCGACGGTCAGCGGCCGACACGGCAATGGGTAGTTACGATTAATGGTGTAGAAAAGATTCGTTTGAGCCCCGGGCAGAGCATAGAGATTGGGCGTAAGCCAATCCGGCCTTTGCCGGATGATGGTATGGTACGCCTTGAAGTGCAGGACTCCACTAAATCGATGTCTAAACGACATGCATCGTTTATTGTTGATGAGTCCGGTCAAGCGCGTGTGCGAGATTTGGGTTCTACTAATGGCTCTTATGTCGTGCAAAATGATGGTGATCTGATTCGAGTATCAGAAGATAGTGATTACCCGCTGCAACATACCTCTGAACGGTTCCAATTCGGAGATATTCTAGTGGACTTTTCTCAAATAGACGAGTCTCAGAATGCAGAGAATGATGACGTAGATATTTTGGTTCCCGATCTTTTCTCATTTGCACATGAGGAAAATGATAACGCCAAGGAGCCAGACGAAGCTGACTTATCTGTAGATGACATTCTAGATTTGAGGGCCGGAGAACCTACGGGCATTTTCCATGCTGAGGGAGTGCGGTCGAGAATCAGTGCTTTGCATGAACAGGCTGTCAACCAACACCAAAGCGAGAGTGTTCCAGAGCAAGAGAAGCCTCAAGATTTTGAACAGGAATATGAGGAATCTCATGAACTTGATCACGATGGAGAACTACAGTTCCAACCCCTGGCTGCCGCTCAGCTAGCTCAGGAATCGGATGAACAAGAAATCGTTCAACTCCAGGAATCGGAAGAGCAATCTGAACCTCAACAGCCGACTTATAAGCCAGCTTTCGAACCCGGATCTGTTTTTGATAAGGTATCAAAAGGTGACTTTGATGACCAGGAGCAGGTTATCGAGGTAGAGGGTATGACCAGTGAAGATGCAAAGAATTCTACTGACTTCACATTGCAGTTTAATATGGCCAAGCACAGTCAGCTGCTCCCCTTCCTAGCTATGAATCCTTCCTTATACGATGACTTATATGCTTGGTTATCTGCACAAGGTAATGAGGATATTGACTCTGCGCTAGAGAAGAATGAAGGGTATCGCGAGTACTTAGCGGCACAGGAGTAGCAGGGGATGAACGAAGCGTCATCAATACAAGCTGGCGATAATAAATTCCAGGATCAGAATCAGAACTCTACTGCGGAACCAGTCCAAGAGGCAGCACAACAGAATCAAAGTGAGGTTCTGGATCCGCTGGAGCGTATACGTAGCTGGCGGCAGTCATATGAGAGTGTTTGCGATCCAACACCGTTAGAGGACACTAGCCGCTTGGCTGCCCAGCTGGACTTGACTCATGCTCATCCATCCGGCATCGCGCAACTCTTTGCGTCTGGACAGGTTCATTTGGACGCACTTTTCCGGGACAACGGCACCCTACGCGCAGCCCATCGCAAGCTGGAACGAGTGCTAGTCGATCTCGAGAATAAAGAGCGGCGAAGTGGTTCTGCTCAACTCTCTCTGTCTGTTGGTGTGGCAACTTGGAATACTACTTCCATGCCGGTTCTTCTGTATCCGGTGGTAGTAGAGCACCAAGGCAAATCTAATAACAAGGCAGTAATTAGATTCTCTGGTCGAGCAAGCATCAATAGTGCCTTTTTTGCATTTCTTCGTAATCGGGGTATTAGCCTCGATATGAGTGGTATTTTTAACCCGGCCCGCCACCAGGGTGGAACCGTGGAAACATCTACGCTCTTTAAGACCATCACAGCGGCCGTTATACCTCATCTTTCAGATTTCGCCATAGACCCGAGAATTATATTGGGTTGCTTTGTGGAACCATCAGCGCTCTTTTTAGCGGAAAGCCAAGAGATTATCGATCAGATGGCTAGTGGCCGAACTGGCAATATTCTTCTTGATGCGCTCAGTGGTGATCAAGATGCTTTAGCAGTAGTTCAGGGTGATCCACTACCTCAATATAGCCCCTTTGATGCTGACCCACACACAGAGTTTGAAGTTGGTGATGTGGACAATAAGGTCCGTCATGCTGCAGCCCTGGCTGCTGCAGGACATTCAGTCCTGCTTGATGAAGGTTCAGGCCGAAATGGTGTCAGCAGTTCAGCTGCGATAGCTGCTCGATGCATTATGAACGGGCGAACTGTCCTTTATGTGCCCTGCGTAGTAGAGCAGAAGCAGCGGTTTGTGCGGTACCTACAAGCCAATCAGATGGGTGATTTGGTATTAGATTTCCAATCTAGCAATGCCAAACAAGCTATTGACCAGGAACTGATTGAAGGCGTAACTTTCAAGCCGGGTAAGGCTACTGCTCATTTCGATCAGGTTTCTGATGAGTTAGTGGGTGTTCGTTCACGGTTAGCTCGCTATCTGGGCGATTTGCATGGTGTAAGCAAGCTGTGGGGAGTTTCGGCTTACCAGACAATTCAGAATTTGGCGCAAACAGCCAACTTACCAACCCATCCTGCTACTAGAATCCGCTTAAGTGCGGATACAGCTCGCCAAATACGTGACCGCATAGATGAGTGGGGCACCAAGCTAGAACGTGCAGCTAAGCTGGGAGAGTTCACTGCTGGCTCGCAAGAAACTGCATGGTACGGAGCCTCTCTGTATACCGAAGATGAGGCAGTTGACGCCTATAAGCGAGTTGTTCGTTTACTTGAACGACTTTTACCTGCTACCAGGGATCAAGTTACGTCAACGGTTAACACATGTGGTTTTCCTGTGCCTGAGACTGCTCAAGAATGGGGCAAGCAGGTTGCGATGCTTAAGAACTTGCGTCGTGTTCTTGACATTTTCCAGCCAGCGATTTTCGAGCGCGATATCCCTTCCATGATTGAGGCAACTCAGTCTAAGGAAGATCGCAAAGATGCAGGCAGTTCCATGGGTTTCTGGGAGCGTCGACGTCTGGTAAAAGAGGCCAAAGGGCTGGTGCGAGTAGGTACTCAGGTAGATGACTTACATGCAGCGCTGTTGGTAGTAGCTAGGCAGGCGAAACAGTGGCGTGCTGTTGTTCCTCACGGGGGATGGCCAGTGCTGCCCAGTAAGCTTGACAATATTCTGGATACTTACGAGGCTCTCAGTCGAGATATGACTGCCCTAGATACGGTCCTTGCTTCCACTCCAGCTGGCGGTGATTTAGAAGCTACACCTTTCGAAGATATTGAACAGCGTTTGAGAGCTCTCTTTGACGACCATACAGCCCTAGATACCTTGCCTGAACGTTGCTCATTGGAACGAGAATTCAAGGCCGCAGGCTTGCAGGAACTGGTAGATGATCTACGTAACCGTCAAGTTTCAGAAGACGCGGTCCGTGGAGAATTGAGTTTGGCCTGGTGGACTACCGTTTTCGATGATATTATGCACTCGTCACGCATCATCTCAAATCAAGACGGTTCGGCTCTTTCTTCGGCTGCGGAACGTTTCAACCAAGTTGACCTTGAGCATGTTTTGAGTATTGGTCCCATGGTTGGGCAGGAAAGCCAACGTAGACTGAGTGAAATTCTATTTGCTCATAAACAGGAAGCTAACCAGCTTCATGCTGCCCTCTCTAGTCAGTCGGGACCTTCCCTGGATGAACTCATTGATACGTTCCCCACATTGATGGCGGCAGCTAAACCGATTATGGTAGCTACTCCTGGAACTCTCGCTCTACAAACGAAGCCAGAGCCAATAGCTGATGTGGCCATTATTGATGCGGCAGCTCATGTTCCTTCTGTTCAAATGCTGTCTATTTTAGCTCGTGTACGCCAAGTAGTTGTTGTGGGACACCAGCAAACAATAACTTCTGACGGTCTTTCTTATTTGTGCAAGATGCTGGTCAAGGTGAGTAGTCCAGGTTATCCCTCTCGTCGGCCACCAGTTGTAATGGACTTTTTGCAGCATCACGGATACGGCGCTATTCCATTTGCACCTATTCAAGAGGCCGTCATGGGACAGATGACGCGTACTCAGGTCAGTGGCAACGGCGTTCCTGTTCTTACTTCAGGACTGGTGGAATCAAGCCAGCAGGAAATTGATGCTGTCGTTGGGCTGCTACGGGAGCGAGCGGCGAGCTTTGAGGTGGTGCCGAGAGCATACATCCTTACCATAGTGACGCTTTCCCAGACCCATCGAGTTCGTCTGGGTGCAGAGTTAAAAGTGCAGGCTGCAAAAGACTCTGCTTTTGCTGCATTCTTGCGACATGTGCGTATTGTTGATATTGATGAAGTGTCTGGTGCTGCTTGCACTGACGCTATCATTTCTATCGGTTTCGCTAAGACTTCTCACGGTCGCCTGCTCCAGCAGTTTGGTAAACTTGAGGGTGATGGTGGTTCTGGAATGCTGCTGGATGCCCTAGCTCTTGCGCAGAGGCATGTTGACCTAGTTTGTGCTTTTAGTGCTGACGATATGGAGGAAGCTCGTTTGCACCAGAGTGGTCCCCGTCTGCTCAAAGAGTTGTTAGCTTGGGCTGATCATCTGGATGAACAGCACTTTGAAGCAAGTCAGGCTGATTCGAGCAACAATGTTCTCTTTGTAGACTTAGCTCAGCGCCTGAAGGAAAAGGGCTTAAACGTGGCTTTGGATTATGGCTTCAATGAAGGCACAAGAATTCCTATGGTTGTTGGATTGCCAAATCAGCCATTTAACTTAGCGGTGGTGACGGATGACGCGGACTTCATGCACACACAATCAACTAGGAGTCGTCATCGTTTCCGCTTGGAAGGCTTAGAACGTTTGGGCTGGCCAGTCATGACATCCTGGAGCGTCTCAGCATTCGTGAACCCTGGTAAGGAAGCAGATCGAATTGCCCGACATCTCCACTCGCTGCAAAGCAAGGATGAGTAGTGAGTAATAGGATGCAGTCCAGCAGTAATCGTTCTAGTAAAAAGCATCGTCGTGTTATACGTCAAGGAAATGAGCGCTTTGAAGGCGACGGATTAGACGACCAAGAGCTGGGGAAACACAGCATCGAACCTCCAGAAGGTAAGTTGACTGACGACGACAACCGTATTCTGAGTGAGCTACCCCCTCATTGGGGGCTGTTCTCAGCTGAACGTGAATGAGTAATTTCGAGGTTTTCTGATGGTTGCTGCTGCTGGTATGAGCTGGTAGTTTTCTTCATGAGAACGAGAATTTCGTTGAGTGTCTGTAGGGTTTGTTCATCGGTACTAGGTTTGCTTTCCTCTTGATCGGTGCTAATTCCAGATGCAGAGTGAGTGAGATCGCGTAGCTTATTCATAGGCAGGATAATACAAAAATAGATAGCTGCGGCCACAAGCAAGAAATTGAGAATCTCGCCCAAAATTGCGCCGAAAGAAATGGTTGCTTTGCCATTGGTAATGGTGAGTATACCGCTGAGGTCGGGTTTACCGAAAATCATGGCAATCAGGGGACTCAGTAGGTTTTTCACTATAGAGTTGACTACAGCTGTGACTGCTGAACCCATGACGACACCTACTGCCATGTCAATCATGGAGCCGCGGGATATGAACTTTTTGAAGCCTGCCAGGGGTTCCTTTTGCTCGGTGAGTGCCAGCTGATGGGCAGCTTGCGCAGCCTGTTGCTTCACCTTGTTGTGAGATGCCATGATGATGCCTCCATTGTGAAAGCTGATACTTTCCGCCGTGGAAAGATATGCTTAACTGTTATTATGCTGCGAGCATCTGACCGATTATATTTGATATGCACCGTTCCTAAGGCGTATAAGTTGTATTGAAATCAATTATCGATATGGACGGCAACGATAGCGGTCTCAGGTGGCAGACTCAGTATGGTAACCGCATCTTGGACAGGCAGTGCAAATGTTGTGTAATGCTGCGGGGTTTTGTCTAGTAGTGCGCTTGAAATTCCAGAAGTACCTTGATCTTTGTTCGGTAAAGCCATGATAAGTGCCGAGGATGAAATGATGCAACCAGATGGTTTGTGTTCTGCGTTATGGGCTGTTTGGTCGGGGGTGCTCTGTGCACACCCTGCTGAGGCAACTAGTTTGACGAATTGCCCTGGCAACAGAGCTTCGGGAGCTGAGGCAAGATTGATGCGTACGCTAGTGCTGTTTTGTGGTAGGCGGGGCATATAGCTGAGTGAAGCTTTAGTGATAGGCTGTCCTGCTTCTAGATCAATGGTCGCTACGAGTCCTATCGCATCTTGCGGATGGCTGAGTACGGTTGCAAAAACAGGTGATACTGGTAACTGCACTTCTTTGAGCATGTCAGCCTTGATATGTGTTCCTCTTGGTATATCACGACGGGTAAGAAGGACTTGAGTTTGAGCTCGCGGTTCTAAGAAAGCTTGTAATGCGCAAAAGATAGCTAGGCCAGCGCATAGGGCTACGAGTATTCGCTTCAGTATAGCCCTGCGTTGGCGCCCGGCCAGCCTATTGGTAAGTCCTAAATGTTGTGAGAAAGTATGCAAGTCAGTCATGCTTATGAGTGTGCTCTTTTCGGCGACCGAACCTGCATGGGGATTGCTAATGTGGTTAAGTGTGGGAGCAATCCCTCTCTGCTGTCATTATTCTTTGCTGGAAGAGTTTGAAGAACTAGCTCCGTCTGTCCGGTAAAAACCATGTCCTTTGAATTCTATAGGGACAGCGGAATACACTTTATGTACTTGTTCTTCCTTGCATTGGGGGCATACCGTTATGGGGTCGTCGCTAAAAGATTGCTCTTTGGTGAAGTCGTACCCGCAGTTCTTGCAGCGATAATGGTAGGTAGGCACCGTTCGTTCCCTCCGAGAGTGTGAAATCAATTTCTGTACAACCTCTTATATTAACCCCGATTCGCCCCAGATGATGACTTTTACGCTGTAAAACACTGTCACTGAATTTCATTGGTAGTCCTAAGCTCTAAAATAGAGTCATGCCAGTTTTCCATGCTTTGCTAGACGCCCTAGGTCGTTCGCCAAGATTGGATCCTGTAAATCATCCTCTTAACATGCCTGATCGTATGTTGTCCCCCCATAAATATGGGGATTTTGTTTTACGTCCAGTACTTACGGATGATGAAGAGGATTGGACTGAGGTTCGTTGTTGTAATAGCAGTTGGTTAGAACCTTGGGAGGCGGGGGATCCTGAAGGGTCTCCTGGCTTAACTTTTCATCAGTGGGTATCCAGCCTGCGTAAGGCTGAGGACGCAGGATCTGGTGCCGTCTTTTTGATGGAGTTTCAGAAGCAGATAGTGGGGCAAATATCGTTGGGTGCTATCTGCTATGGTGCAATGCGTACAGCAACAGTAGGTTACTGGGTGGATCAAGGCCACATTGGGAATGGTTTTGCGCCCTTAGCGGTGGCCATGCTCGCTGATTGGGCCTTTTTCTCTCCTTCTGGACCGCATTTGCACCGTATTGAGATAGATATTTTACCGGAAAATAAACGATCCCTTACTGTAGTTCGCAAGCTTGGTATGCATAATGAAGGACTTCGAAAGCGGTATATGTTTATCCGGGGTCAATGGCGTGATCATTTGGCATTTAGCCTGTTATCAGATGAGTGTGAAGGTGGAGTGGTTAACCGTTTATCGATGTGTACACGCGACACGCCTGTGAACACTTGAGATTGGGCCATACCGTCCTCTATCGTAGAGAGTATGGTTTATGAGTCGTTGTCTAGTGTGCTTCTGGTACTGATTGCAGCGATTCTAGTGCTCGGCTGGTTGCCAGGGAAAACGTCTAGAGGTATGAAGCGTGCATCCCAGCACCAGCAGGATCGTATGTCTACCTCGCTCCACCTGGTTGACGAAAACAAGACGATACGGTTTGGTGATGTTGAGCCGCATAGGGTGAAAGGGTTGGTTATGCAGCCACATGAGGATGGCAGCAGGACGCAGCAGGAAGAGAAACGCATTAAGCAAATACGCATGATGCGTCGGGCCGCTGTCCGTAGACGTCGTTTTCTGGTAGCCACCCTCTGCATTGTGACTATCTGTTTAGTGGCCCTATCGTACGTGTTTGCATTCAGTGCTTGGTATTGTTTGATTCCTCTGACATTGGTTGCGTTCGTCCTCATGAGCGGAGCCCGAGCTTCTGCGAAGGCAAGAGAGTGGGAGAGGCATATAGCTGAACGCCAGCGTAAGCGGCAACGTCCCCTTATCGTACCACCTCAGTCTGCAACTGTTCGTTTGTCTCATAATAATGGGAAGGAACAGACGACGACCGCTTTGAGTCAAGAAGACATTAGGGCGGCTGTGATGCTTGCACAGCAGCTGCAACACACAGCAAGGCCATCTGTTGAACCGGTAGCTCATGTCGACGTGACTAAATCCCCATATGCACCGGTACAGCATGAGCAGCCCGTGCAGGAAAAATCTTCTCAAGAACTAGTTATGCAGACCGCTAAGACCGATACTGTAGCAGCTGTAAACAGTCAGACTTTACTCTCATTTTCTATGGGGCAGCCAAGGCATGGTCAGCCTGTAAAACCGGAAGAGATATTAAGTCGGGAGATTAAGTCAGCCAAGCAAGTTGCTCGTGCTGTACCCCGAGTTACGTCTGAAGAGAAGGCTCAGGTAGAATCCAAGCCTGCTCTTACTTCGAAAGGCAGCGCTAGTAAACCTGCCGATTTTCACAAAAAAGAAGTGCAGGCAGAAGTCGATGCTCCAGAAGCAAGCGATGATTCCTTAGGAAAAGTAGGTGTTGAAGCCATTTTGGCTCGGAGAACTCAGAAGAATTCTCAAACCGCCTAATATCCGGCAGAATGCTACAGAGATGCTGTGCGTTCACTTACAGCGTTAGCACTCAAGTTGGCAGAGTGCTAATTTCGCGCTACCATTAAGACTAGCGCAAAGGAATACTTAGGTGGGTGTTCGTCAGCCTCTCATCGGCATTCTCGCGCGGGCAATTATTGAGCGTACTCATAGAAAGAGGAGGTCCACAGTGTCGATCTCACTCACACCGTTGGAAGATAAGGTTGTTATTAAGCAGGCTCCTGCTGAGACCAAGACAGCTTCAGGTCTGGTCATCCCAGATACTGCCAAGGAGAAGCCACAGCAAGGCGAAGTTCTAGCTGTAGGCCCAGGCCGTAGGGATGACAAGGGCGAATTGATTCCTGTTGAAATCAAGGTTGGAGATAAGGTGCTTTACTCAAAGTATGGTGGCACCGAGGTTACCTATGAGGGTGAAGACTATTTGATTGTCTCTGCCCGCGATGTATTGGCTATCTTGAAGTAGTTGCTTTACCGTTAGTCGATGGAAGGCCCGCTAGGCACTTGTGGTGTTTGGCGGGCCTTACTGTATCTTCGTATGTAAACACTGGTGTTTGACGACAGTACCTTGCACTTGCGGTAATGAGTACATGAAACACTATATGTGCTTATCGCCTTTCTCCATGGAACTAGATATAGTGATTCATGCATGCCTGAGATTTTCTTTCCCAGCTTTATTATGGCTAACATTGCCAGTAGGAGGTTTGTAATGGAGGAAGTAGCAGCGGAGCAAACGTTGCAGGTGGCGAGCACCCCTGAGTACCCGGCCGTAGGTGAACGAATAGGCGCTGTTGTTTACTTTTCCTCACAGTCCGAAAATACAGCTAGGTTCATTGCTAACTGCCAGTTAGAGGATGAGGGCATAGATGTGTTTCGTATTCCAGTGAAGCCGCATGAACCCCCGCTTAATGTGCGTGAACCCTACATTCTTGTGGTTCCGACGTATGGGGGAGGATCAGCTCACAAGGCAGTCTTGCCACAGATTAAGCGCTTCTTGAATGACCCAGCAAATCGTGCAGGAATTCGCGGAGTTATTGCCTCCGGCAATACGAATTTTGGGGATGCTTTTTGCATGGCAGGTGATATTATTTCTCAAAAGTGTAAGGTTCCTTTTCTCTATTATTTTGAACTTATGGGAACAGCAGAAGACGTTCAGAAGGTGAAGCAGGGTGTACTGGATTTTTTCCATAATCACCCAGAGTAGAAAAGCTGTACCCTCCCGTAATATCTTCGGTAGATGATTGCGTTGCGGGGTCAGCATCATTAATGGTTTTTGAGTGAAGGTAACAAACCCCAGGGGTAACCCGCGAAAGGATGCCAGATGGCAGTACAAGAAGACACTTCTTTGGCTTTAGACAGGACACAGACAGATGGCGAGACCTATGATCCTGCGCATGACTACCATGCCTTGAATGCCATGCTTAACCTCTATGACACGGATGGCAAGATACAGTTCAATAAAGACGAAGAAGCAGAGCATCAGTACATGCATGCTCATGTGGAACCTCATACGAAGCAGTTCGACTCTACAGCTGCTCGAATCAAGTTTTTGGTGGACAACTTGTACTATGACCAGCAGGTCTTTGAAAAATATAACCCAGAGTTTTTGGATCGAATCTATGAGCATGCAGACAATCTAGGGTTTGAATTTGAGACCTTCTTGGGGGCTTTTAAGTTTTATACCTCGTATGCGCTGAAGAGCTTTGACGGCAAGGAATATCTGGAGAACTTCCCCCAGCGCAGTGTTGCTGTTGCTCTAGAGCTGGCAGACGGCGACGAGAATGCGGCTATGAAGTATACCGACGAAATTATCTCAGGCCGTTTCCAACCAGCCACTCCAACCTTCCTCAACTTAGGTAAAGCCCAGCGAGGCGAGCCGGTTTCTTGCTTCTTGGTGCGTATTGAAGACAACATGGAATCTATCTCGCGTGGCGTTAATGCGGCTCTCCAGCTGTCCAAGCGTGGCGGTGGTGTAGCGCTATTGCTCTCTAACTTGCGTGAATTAGGCGCTCCCATTAAGCATATTGAAAATCAGTCTTCCGGTGTTGTGCCTGTGATGAAGCTTTTGGAGGACTCGTTCTCCTATGCTAATCAGCTGGGTGCGCGTCAAGGAGCAGGTGCTGTTTACCTATCTGCTCATCATCCGGATATCATGCGTTTCTTGGATACCAAGCGAGAGAATGCAGATGAGAAAATCCGTATCAAGTCTCTTGCTTTGGGTGTGGTGGTTCCTGATATCACCTTTGAACTTGCCAAGCGTAAGGAACCGATGGCGCTCTTCTCTCCCTATGATGTAGAGCGAGTCTACGGTAAACCTTTTGCTGATATTTCTATCACCGAGCACTACGAAGAGATGGTCAAGGATAATCGCATCCACAAGAAGTATATTGATGCGCGCGACTTCTTTATGACCTTAGCCGAGATTCAGTTTGAATCAGGATATCCTTATATTCTCTTTGAAGATACTGTCAACAAAGCTAATCCGATTGATGGCCGTATCACTATGAGTAATCTGTGTTCTGAGATCTTGCAGGTGCAGGAACCTTCTAGTTACGATGAAAACCTCAACTATGAGCATGTAGGTCGAGATATTTCTTGCAACCTGGGTTCTTTGAACATTGCCAAAGCTGTTGATGGTGGCCTAGCCGATACCGTAGAGACAGCTATTCGTGCTCTTACTTCAGTTTCTGACCACACAAACATTGAAGCTGTTCCTTCAATCAAGCGTGGTAATGATGAAGGACATGCCATTGGTTTAGGTCAGATGAACCTACATGGCTTTTTGGCTAGAGAAGGCATCCTTTACGGGTCTGATGAAGGTTTGGACTTCACTGATATGTACTTCATGACGGTGGCCTTCCATGCTTATAAGGCTTCTCATCAGATTGCTGTGGAACGTGGTCATGCTTTTAAGACCTTCCCGAAGTCTGACTACGCCAAGCAGCCTGGACAAGGCAACTACTTCGATAAGTACACTGATGGACGTCGTTCCTTGGAGCCAAAGACTGAAAAGGTGCAAAACATCTTTGCTAAATACCATATAGCCATTCCTAGTGTGGATGACTGGAAAGAGCTTCAAGCTCAAATTATCAATGATGGTATTTACAATCAGAACCTCCAGGCCATTCCGCCAACTGGTTCTATCTCATACATCAACCATTCTACGTCTTCTATCCTGCCGGTTCCATCCAAGATTGAGATTCGTAAGGAAGGTAAGATTGGCCGTGTGTACTATCCTGCACCTTTCATGACGAATGACAATCTCGACTACTATGAAGATGCATACGAAATCGGGTGGAAGAAGATCATAGATACGTATGCTGAGGCTACACAGCATGTGGACCAGGGATTGTCGTTGACCCTCTTCTTCCCTGACACCACAACGACTCGCGAAGTTAATAAGGCTCAGATCTATGCCTGGCGTAAGGGTATTAAAACTCTCTACTATATTCGAATTCGCCAGCAAGCTTTGGAAGGTACAGAGGTTAAGGATTGCGTTTCCTGCATGCTGTGAGCCCGCAGACTCTCAAATGAAAGACAGTGCTGCCCATCGTTCCGGTGGGCAGCTAAGTTACGAACCAATGAATTAGCAACATAAGGAGAACCATCTCATGGTCCCAATTTCTATACCACGTCAGCCTCTTAAACTCATTGATCGCGTTACAGCTATTAACTGGAATCGCTTGGAAGATGAGAAAGATTTAGAAGTCTGGGACAGGCTCACTGGTAATTTTTGGCTGCCTGAAAAGGTTCCAGTTTCTAATGATATTCCATCTTGGCAATCGTTGAGCGAAGAGGAACATACGCTAACTATGCGCGTCTTCACAGGCCTCACTTTACTTGATACTATCCAGGGTACAGTAGGTGCCGTTTCTCTGATTCCTGACGCGTTAACTCCTCATGAGGAAGCTGTATACACCAATATCTCCTTTATGGAGTCTGTTCATGCCAAATCCTATTCGTCCATCTTCTCTACTCTTTCAAATACTCCAGAAATAGATGCTGCTTTTGACTGGTCAGAGAAGAATGAGTTTTTGCAAAAGAAAGCTCAGATTGTGCTGGACTACTACGAAGGTGACAATCCTCTCAAACGCAAGGTGGCATCAACTTTGCTTGAGTCCTTCCTTTTCTATTCAGGCTTCTATTTGCCGATGTACTTCTCGAGCCATGCAAAGCTGACCAACACGGCAGATCTTATTCGTCTTATTATTCGAGATGAGGCTGTGCACGGCTACTACATTGGCTACAAATACCAAAAGGGCCTAGCTAAGGTTTCTGAGGCAGAGCGTCAAGATATGAATGATTATACGTATGAGCTGCTCAATGACCTCTACGACAATGAAGTAGAGTACACAGAATCCCTATACTCGGGTGTTGGACTTGTGGAAGATGTTGAAAAATTCCTGCGCTACAACGCTAATAAGGCGCTGATGAATTTGGGCTATCCTGCTCTCTTCCCGGCAGATACTACTGATGTTAATCCAGCTATAATTGCCTCGCTTTCGCCGAACGCTGACGAAAACCATGATTTCTTCTCAGGGTCTGGCTCATCGTATGTGATGGGTAAGGCTGTTGAGACAGATGATGATGATTGGGATTTTTAACCCTATTAGCAGGGTCTGAGATTCGACACGCGACACGATTAACGGTTCGACTTGCGCAATAACGAAAAAAGTGGCATTATAGCCAAGTTGCCATATTCAGTTTAGATTGATTACGGCATGGCGGATTTCCCAAGTGGTCAAAGGGAGCTGACTGTAAATCAGCCGCGTAATGCTTCAGAGGTTCGAATCCTCTATCCGCCACGCCTCGGTAGCTCAGTGGCAGAGCACTTCCTTGGTAAGGAAGAGGTCGTGAGTCCGATTCTCACCCGAGGCTCTCTGGCGGGGTAGCTCAGCTGGCTAGAGCGTACGACTCATAATCGTAAGGTCAAGAGTTCGAGTCTCTTCCTCGCTACGATCGCAAGCATAAGTTTGCGAAGAAAGACTATAGAGGTGAACCATGGCAAAAGCCGCAGATATTCGCCCTGGCATTACGCTGGCGTGCACCGTATGCAAGGAGCGCAACTACATTACGACCAAGAATCGTCGTAACACTCCTGACCGCCTCGAGCTGAAGAAGTTCTGCTCTCGCTGCGGCAAGCACACCCTGCATCGTGAGACTCGCTGAGTACACCATTACGAATGCTTAAAGACCTGGCTGTGTGCCAGGTCTTTTTTATTTCCCGATGACTCCTACAGGACCATGGTAGAAGATACGATAATCTCTATGTTGCAACCCAGGCAAGACACAGTGCAAGCGCCTTCTTTTGCGGATTTGACCACCATGGGCGTTGGCGGTCAAATCGAGTCTTTTCTTTGCCCTACAGACCGGGTTGGTTTGATCGAGGCAGTCGAGGGGGCCGATGCTCAAGGCCAGCCCTTATGTGTTATCGGAGGCGGTTCCAATATCCTCGCTGCCGACGAAGCATTTTCTGGACTCGTGGTTCGTGACGCGAGGCGTGAGATTAACGTCCTCGATGAAGCGGCGCCGGTTGAAGGTCAAGACCGTAGTGTGCATGTTGCAGCTACCGCTGGTACTCATTGGGATGACCTAGTCAACTACTGTGTACGCATGGGACTATCTGGAATAGAGGGGCTGTCTGGAATTCCTGGAACTGTCGGCGCATCTGTCGTGCAAAATATTGGAGCATACGGGCAGGAAGTCGGTCAGTCAGTAGATACAGTTGAAGTATGGGACCGACAGCTCAAAGTTGTTCAAGAACTCAATGCTCGTCAGATGTCCTTTGGTTACCGGACATCAGCATTGAAGGCAACTATGTATAGGGCGCCTGGTGTTCCTGGTGTGGAGTTCTTTCCGACTCCTCGATATATCGTGCTCTCAGTTACTCTGGTGCTGCGGCATAGTCACACCAGTCGAGTAGATTCTGATCAACTTGCTCAAGCCTTACAAGTTGAGACCGGTAATCTGATGCCAATTGAGCAAATACGCGATGCTGTGCTAGCAATTAGGGCACGCAAGGGAATGCTGGAAGACCCTGGACGCTATCAGCTGTCCTGGATGAAAGGTACTCGTGAGACTTCTAACATACAAGCTGCGACTGAAGCTCTGCACATGTCTGTGATTCAGCAATCAGGCGGAACGACTGAATGTGACATACGTACCAACCGGCATTCGTGTGGTTCTTTCTTTATGAACCCTGTTCTTGACCAAAAGAAAGCTGCTCAGCTTCCACCACAAGCACCTCAATACCAGGTACTGTATCAGGGGAGGCCTAGTGGGACAGTTAAGACTTCAGCAGCTTGGCTGATTGACCATGCAGGTTTTCACAAGGGATTCCATTTGGAAAATTCTATGGCTGCTCTCTCCAGTGTACATACTCTTGCTTTGACTAATCGTGGTGGAGCCACTGCTCAGCATGTATACGACTTAGCGCGAACAATTCAAGATGGCGTTGAGAAGACTTTTGGTATACGTATCATTCCTGAACCGGTCGTCATAGCTCAAAGATGAAAGTGGCTTTTTAAGTAGAAAAAGCGTGGTTCTAGGATTACAGTTTTCCAGTGTTGATAACTAGCCACATGGAATCGGGGGTTTCTCTATGCGCGTGTTTCGAACAAAATCGGTGGAGCAGACGCTCGCCGAAACGAGCGAAGAAGGACACAGTTTACAGCGCAGTTTGAATACTTGGGATTTGGCGGTAATGGGAGTTGCTGTAGCAGTAGGTGCAGGAATCTTTTCGATCGGCGCCCAAGCAGCCGCCTTTTATGCAGGGCCAGCAGTCATTATCAGTTTTATTATTGCAGGTGTCGTCTGTGGTGCTGCGGTTATGTGCTATGCGGAGTTCGCTTCGATGCTTCCCGTGTCTGGTTCCGCCTACACCTTTACTTACACTACAATCGGCGAAATTGCGGCCTGGGTTATCGGTTGGGATTTAATCCTGGAGATGTTAATGGCCAGTTCGGTTATTGCAAAATACTGGGGTGTCTATCTGAATGATTTTGTGCATCTTATGGGTGGCAAAAACTTCAGTACGGTAATGAATTTTGGTTCGGTATCTATCGATATTGCGCCCTTGGTTATTGTTGCTGTTTTTACTGTTCTGCTGGCCCTCGGAACCAAGATTTCTGCTCGATTCGACGGAGTGCTGACAGTGCTTAAAATTGGCATTGTTTTGTTTGTTATTGTGGTCGGATTCTTCTATATCAAGGTCGAGAACTATCATCCCTTCATTCCACCTTCTCAGCCGGCTTCAGAAGTCAGTGGTGCTGCGGTTTCTTCTGCAATGGCTCAACCTCTCTGGCAATGGGCAACAGGTATGAGCCCAAGTGTCTATGGTGTCCCCGGTATCTTATCTGGTGCAGCCCTGGTCTTTTTTGCTTTTTTGGGTTTCGATGTTGTCGCCACAACCTGTGAGGAGGCTAAGGATCCTCGTAAAACTGTGCCGAGAGGCATCTTCTTTGGCATGGCTATAGTAGTAGTTCTTTATGTCTTGGTGGCTATCGTAACTACTGGTATGGTTTCTTATAAAGATTTAGCTAAGATACCAAGTCCTTCGTTAGCAACTGGGTTCGAATTAGCGGGTGCTACCTGGGCTGCTACCGTGATTTCTTTTGGCATTGTCATAGGCCTTACCACTGTAGTTATGGTCTTGTTGCTGGGCTTAACTCGTGTTATTTTTGCGCTCAGCCGAGATGGTCTCTTGCCGCGCAGTCTATCGAAAACTGGAAAGCATGGTACCCCTGTGCGCATTCAGGTCATAACGGGAATTGTGGTTGCTCTGGTAGCTGCATGTTGTAATATTGATGTGCTTTCAGACATGGTTAACATTGGTACTCTGTCCGCTTTTACGTTGGTTGCTATTGCTATCCCGATTATGCGCAAGAAAAGACCTGACTTGGATCGGTCTTTTAAGATCCCTGGTAACCCATGGATTCCTATACTTATTGCTTTGGCGTGCTTCTGGTTGATGCTCAACCTAACAGTGCTGACTTGGGTCCGTTTCCTTGTCTGGCTTGGTATAGGCTTCTGCGTGTATTTTGGGTATTCTTACCGTCATTCAAGGTTGGGGGAGGAACTCTCGGCTGACACTGTTTCTGCCTAGGGTCTTGCCTGTAATGTTCCTTCGAGTAGCATCACAAGTGTTTGAGGTAGTGGTAAGGGCACTTTGATTGCTTGGGTCCAGCGCAACATTAACCTATTCACTGTTGTTTTTGTTTGTGTTCTCAAGTGAGTCTAATGGAAAATCTGCCCTTCAATAGTGGTGCAATGTAGCCGACATTCTTAGTGTCGCATATGTTGCTGCTGTTAGTAAAAGTGCTACACTGTATATAAAAATGACTGATAGTCATATTTTGAAAAGTGCTGAACGTTGCAAGGAGGCCTGGTGTGGGGAAGCGGGAAGATAAGATTCATCAGACGCGATCAAGGCTTTTGTCTATTGCTGACAGGATGATTGCTGAACACGGTTATGAAGAGGTTTCAGTTGATCAAATT
The DNA here is from genome assembly GCF_002259585.1 of Bombiscardovia coagulans. GTDB lineage: Bacteria > Actinomycetota > Actinomycetes > Actinomycetales > Bifidobacteriaceae > Bombiscardovia > Bombiscardovia coagulans. The sequence goes on along the minus strand of NZ_MWWS01000004.1, from coordinate 590,249 downwards.
GTAGCGGCCTGTGGTATTGCTAAAGGCACTTTTTACAACTATTACGAGAGTAAAGCTGCGTTGATTACGGCACTCAGTCAGCAGCATTTTCGTCAGGTTACTGACATCACAGACACATACGCGAGTAAGGCACCTGTTGAAGCTATGGGTCAGTATCTGACTGAGTACATGCAAGTCATCAAGGATGCGGGTATAGGTCTGGCTAGGCAGTGGGTCAGATATATTTCATCCGCAGCTGGCAATACAGGTAAGTGGGACCAAGATGTGTCCAATATAACCAGCCTTTTAGAAAAGCTCATTGCCTCCGGCTCTTTGAAAAAGGCAACACCAGTACAAGAGCTTGCGGAACTATCGATGACCCAACTGTATGGCGCTGTGCTGACCTGGACGATTTTAGGGGAAAACTTCCAGCCTGTGAAAAACATACAACACGTCTGTCGTGACTTTCTCCCTAGTGTGCTTGAACCATATGTGGTTGCGCCCCCATACGTAAAGGCCTTCAAGTCTCATAGTTGTTCGTAATGCAATTGAACTACGTAGAAAGGAGCTAGGATGAATTTGCTAATATTGGCGGCCAATGGGCAAATTGCACGTCTCGTTGAAGATGGGATCCTGCAAGATGATTCCCTGCGAAGTGTTCACTTAACCTTGGGGCTGCGAGAGCCTCAACGGTTATCTACCCTGTCTGACAACCCAAGAGTAACCCTGATAGATGTGGATATAGAGGATGCTACTTCGGTTCAACAGGCCATGGTTGGGCAAGATATGGTATTTGTTGCAGTGGTTGACCACGACCAAGACAATGCCATGACTACCAATGTTATTAAGGCCATGCGGTCCAATCAGGTGAACAGGGTAGTGTTTACCAATATTTTGGGCCTCTATGATGAAGTTCCAGGAGAGTTCGGTGCCTGGAACAAGAAACAAGTTGCTTGGGGACTACCAGCTGCTATCAATTCTGACCGTCTGCTCAATGAGTCAGGACTTGACTATACTACTTTGCGCCTGCCTTGGCTCAATGACAGAGATGAAGTGAAATACCAGGTTACCACCCGGTATGAGCCCTACTTGGGGGTGTCAGTCTCTCGTAAGAGTGTGGCTGATTTGGTAATTCGTATGGTAAAAGATCCTGACTTATACAGCAAGGACAGTATAGGTTTGGCTGATCCCCAAACGCAAGGTGAGACAAGACCGGTTTACTGAAACCTAGTCTTGTGAATGGAAACTATTTATTCAGACAAGGGTGTCTTCGGTAGGGGTCACAACAGCTAAAACTCTTATTGTGTGAGGAATCATAGCAGTACCGAAAAGGAATAATGATAAAAGCTGTAGTACTTGTAAAACCAGGTTCTCGGTTTACAGTGAGTCCCCTCTTGGCAGTAGGCTGATGGTACTTATGAGGGAGGCCTAATCGTGACGTATGTAATTGCACAGCCCTGTGTTGATGTCAAGGACAAGGCATGCGTAGATGAGTGCCCAGTTGATTGCATTTATGAGGGTCCTCGAAACTTGTATATCAACCCCAATGAGTGTGTAGACTGTGGAGCTTGTGAGCCGGTTTGCCCTGTAGAAGCTATCTTCTATGAAGATGACTTACCCGACGATTGGGCTTGGTATAAGGATGCTTCAGTTGAATTCTTCGATGAAGTGGGGGATGCTGGTGGGGCTCAAGCGCAAGGCCCATACGATCATGACCATCCTCGGGTCCTAGCTCTCCCCAAACAACGTTAGTGTAGGGCGGGAATCATAGTCCTAGCTTGACCGAGTCTTTTCCGTAACGACCGCGGATAGAGTCCAAAATCCGTTCAGCGTGTGCTAGCTGTGAGCGTTGAGCATGTTCTGTCTCGGGCTGCTCCTCTTGGAGAATGTCATCAAGAGATGGCTGAATAAGAGTATCTTGCACCTTGCTTAATCCTGAAGTGCTGATTCCCGCTAGTCGAATGAGTCGAGGTAATTCCCCTCTGTTGATCTGCGTTTCGTCTAAGTCAAGCATTGAATGTAATAATCTGAGAGCTTCAGGATAGATGTCAGCAGCAGAGTTCACTGGTTTTTGTAACGTGTGAGACTTGGTGGCGTAGTGTAGGTCTTCAAAACGGAGTTTTACTGTTATGGTTCGGGCTAATAACTGACGTTTGCGCAGGGAAGTGGCTACCTCGTCGCTGCATTGACGTAGAAGGCCGGAAACGTTGGATAAGGATGTAGTGTCATGAAGGAAAGTGCGTTCCGCTCCTATTGATTTTTCTTGGCTATGCGTTTGTAGTGGAAGTTCATCTAGGCCGTGGGAAGCTAGGAATAGTCCGTGTGCGCTGATGTGTGATCCTGTAGCCTGAAACAGTTCTTCTTCTGAACACCGGCTAAGTGTGGCAACATCATCAATACCCCAAGCTTTGAGCCGTTTTTCTAAGGACTGACCAATGCCGGGTATACTGCGTAAGGGCATAAGTTGAACAAACTGAGCCTGCTGAGTTTTGGGTATGAGCAGCATTCCGTCTGGTTTAGCGTTGGTAGAAGCCATTTTAGCAATGAGTTTATTGGAAGCTATTCCCACAGAACAAGTTACGTGAAAGCCTGAAGCTACTTGTTCCCTTATCCACCGTGCGATGTTGCTAGGCCGCTTCCACTGTCGTAAAGTTCCGGAAACGTCCATGTAGCATTCATCTACAGATACTTGCTCAATTTGGTTAGTGATGCGAGCAAAGACAGTAGAGAATATGCGCGAGGAAATAGTGCGATAATAACGTATGTCAACAGGTAAAAAGATGCCTTGCGGGCACAGGCGCTGGGCTCGTGAAACTGGCATAGCTGAATTAATGCCAAATTGTCTAGCTTCATAGGAGGCAGCAGATACCACGGATCGTGGTCCTGTTCCGATGATGAGTGGTTGGCCTTTGAGTTCTGGGTGACGGGCGACCTCACAAGAAGCGTAGAAGGCGTCCATGTCAATATGGAGCACAGTACAGTCTGTCTCGTCGCTTCCCCAGTCGCGCTTGGCGGCCGCTAACCTTGGTGCTGTACTCATATTCCTATCCTAGCGTCTGTTTGAGGTATTCGCCCGGACATCGATGTTGTAGGAACAGGTCTACATAACGAGGAGACTATGTCTGGATGGCTGATCCGGCTCTCGGCGCGTCTGATCTTGCTGAGGTGATACACTAAATGATTGAACTCTCGAGCGGATTATCTGTTCGTACGAGAGTGGAGACGTGCCTGAGTGGCCGAAAGGGGCACCCTGCTAAGGTGTTGACTGTGCAAACGGTCCAGGAGTTCGAATCTCCTCGTCTCCGCAGGTAGAGAATGAGAACCCGAAAACCGTCGGAAGTAAGCGGTTTTCGGGTTCTCTTTTGCTGCCGAGCCGGTAGAAAAATTACTGTAAAAATTGGTGCTGTTCTCAGAATATGTATTGTAAAATACTGCTTATAACCGTCTGGCAGCGTCGCCAGTTTGGATGACCGGCAGTGATGCGCATGAAGTAAAGGAAATAATATGGACTACGCTTTCATAACTAAATTGGTTGCGGAATTCATGGGAACAGCTATGTTGATGATTTTCGGAAATGGTGCTGTAGCTAATGTAGAACTCAAAGGTACCAAAGGTTCCCATTCGGGTTGGTTAACTATTGCCATGGGATACGGCTTCGGAGTTATGTTCCCAGTGCTTATGTTCGGTGGTATTTCTGGAGCCCATATTAATCCAGCAATGACTATCGGACAGGCAATCAGCGGCATGTTTCCGTGGGCACAGGTGCTGCCGTATATTGTCGCGCAACTGTTAGGAGCTGCGGTCGGCCAGCTCGTCGTTTATGCAACGTACTATCCCTTCTATCAGCAAACTGAGTCGCAGGACGCAATCCTTGCTACTTTTTCAACAACAGATGCTGCTGGCTCCAAGGTTAATTACTTTATCAATGAATGTGTAGGTACCTTGCTGCTGGTTCTCGGAGCTCTGTGCTGTTTGGAAGGACCATGGGGAGTAAAGTCAAAGGGTGCCGCCGCAATTGTAGTTGGTTTCATTGTGTGGGGACTAGTAACATCCCTTGGTGGTCCTACCGGACCCGGTTTGAACCCAGCACGTGACTTTGTGCCTCGCTTACTTCACCAGCTTCTACCCATTGCTCACAAGGGCTCATCTCGTTGGGATGAGGCTTGGATTCCGGTGCTTGCGCCGATCTTGGGTGCAAGCATAGGCGTTTTCCTTTTCAAGTCACTGTTTGCAGTGTGAATTCGCAATATTGCGCAATGTGCATATGGGCTGACATCAGGGTAACGGTGTCGGCCCTTTTTATTGCCTGAAGGGTAGAACTTTAGGTGCTTTCTGACGGCCTGGGTGTGGAGAGAGTCAGCAGGGATCAAGTAAGATTGCTGATCCGATATTGCTGGCCTGGACCTGCCCATTGAAAAGGTTGGTGAGTGAACTAATAAAAGCCGGAACTTGCTCCGTTGATATGTTGACTTGTACACTCACACGATCGGTAAAAGTTTCACCGGACACCTGCCCGTGGACGCTTGCAATAAGACGTTGCAGTCGCTGGTATTGAGAGTAATCTACCTGTATAGCCAGGCACTGTGCTGGCACAATCTGAGCTAGGTCGGCAGCCTGTAACGCTAGGGAAGCGGCTGTAGAGTATGCACGAATAAGACCACCAGATCCCAGCAAAATACCGCCAAAATAGCGGGTTACAGTGACGATACAGTTCGTTATTTCGTTACGGCGTAAAACTTCTAATATGGACTTTCCGGCTGTGCCAGACGGTTCACCATCGTCACTCATGTGCTCATTCAGATTGCCGGTACCTTGATTGCTGCTGCTAGAGTCCGGTGACTTCCAGATGGCGCAATGGCACACATGTCTGGCTTTAGGATCTGCCAGTCTGCGGGTTTCTAAAAATGCTAAGGCCTGGGACTGATCGTTAATTCGGCAGGCTGCTCCTATGAACACTGACTTACGTTCCTCAAACTGTCCGATTGCTGGCTGGTCAGGTGCATTGAGAAGCGTATGCATCCTGTCTCCAATCAGTAGTTCTGGAAATCGTCAGTCCTAACTGTAATTCCCAGTCACGAGATTGCTGTAAGAGGCAAGGAGATCGGTTTTCTGGAAGGGAGGTAGTGGGCTCTTCAATACCAATCTCCTAACTGTTTGGACTATGCCTCGTTGCGTAGATGCCATAGCTCGTGAACGCCATCAGCAGTATTATCGGGTTGCAATGTCATCTACCTAGCTGAAATCGGGTGTGCTGCATATGCTTACAGTATGAGCGATGTGGAAGAAGACCAGTCACAAGAGAATCAGCCGGGAGAAGTTCTGACGGTTTCATACGAGCGTTTACGACATTCAACGAATGCTGAAGTTTTGAGTCAATTAGCTCGGCGTGATCTCCCAGACAGGGCAGATAATGCTGCTTTTTCGCGTGCGACGGCCTTGTTGGAAGCTATTGCTGGTAACGAACATACTCCTGTAGAAGATCGGGTGTACTTGGCAGAATCCATGCCCTTCCCCAACATTTTGGTCAAACTTTCAAAGGATCCTGATCCTGTTGTCCGCCGTGCAGTAGCGGCTAACACCAATGATAAAAATTGGCTGGCTGGTTTGTTAACTAAAGATCCAGATCAGGGTGTGCGGGCGGCAGCGCTCACTAACCCTATGACTTCCTGGAAAATGCGTTTAGAGGGGGCTGAAAATGCAGATACCGATGCGCAAACCCTCGATCATTTAGGTAAGCTTGGAGTTGAAATAGAGCCAAAAGCTCCTGTAGTGCTGGCTGCTATGGTTCGGCGTGCGGTAGCACTCAACCCCTCTACAAGCCCGGAAACCATCGAGAGGTTGAAGTCTGACCAAGAAAGACACGTGGCAACTGCGGCTGCATCCCGTTGAGTATGTGACATGCCTGTGCTTCTGAGCTTGAAGCTTGTCTAAGGGCGCGCTACAATTGTGTAATGTTGTGTTTCCCTCAGGGGTCCTCAAAGCGCTTTTCCCACTCGCCGTTTAGGACTTGCAGGGAGCCCACGGATAATGCGGTCGTTTGCACGTTGCCTTAACAGCGCTGCGGACAGCCCGAAACACAATGCAAGGAAAAGGTTGAAACTGTGAAAACGTTCACCCCTAAGCCAGCCGATCTAACTCACGACTGGTACATCGTCGACGCATCTGATATGGTGCTTGGTCGTTTAGCTGCACAGGTTGCAAACCTGTTACGCGGTAAGAACAAGCCAACATTCGCACCTCACGCCGACTCTGGTAACCACGTTATCGTCATTAATGCCTCCAAGGTTGCTCTAACTGGCAACAAGGATGGCAAGGTGCTCTACACTCACTCAGGTCGTCCCGGCGGTCTGCGTCGTGACTCCTACGGCGAGCTCATGCAGAACAACCCAGAGCGGATTATTTCCACTGCTGTCAAGGGTATGCTGCCTAAGAACAAGCTGTCACGCGCCCAGATGTCCCGTCTGCATGTATACGCAGGCGAAGACCACAAGCACGAAGCCCAGAAACCTGTAGAGTACACCATCACTCAGGTCTCACAACAGGCTAAGTAGAACCGAAGGGAGACAAGATTACTATGGCTGAAAATAACAACAGCTCCGCGGTTCTCGAAGCAGAGCAGAACGCGGCATCGTACACTTCTGAAACAAACGCTGGTGCCGGTACTGGCACTTCAACGATTGCTCCGGGATACGGCACTGGCCGTCGTAAGGAAGCAGTAGCTCGTGTCCGTCTGGTTCCTGGCACTGGCAAGTGGACCATTAATGGCCACAGCCTGGAGGAGTACTTCCCCTCCCGCCTGCACCAGCGCGAAGTTAACTCTCCTATCGTGCTCCTGAAGCTCGAAGGTAAGTTTGACGTTAAGGTTCTCGTCGACGGTGGTGGCGTGACCGGTCAGGCTGGAGCAGTCCGCTTGGGTGTGGCCCGCGCTCTCAATGCTATTGATCGCGATGCCAACCGTGCAGCCCTTAAAAAGGCTGGCTTCCTGACTCGTGATGCTCGTATCGTCGAGCGCAAGAAGGCAGGTCTGCATAAGGCCCGTCGCGCTCCTCAGTTCTCGAAGCGTTAAAAGCATCAGGCTATCAAGCTATATCACAGCCCTTGCTTGTTCACAGTGTGGACTCGCAAGGGCTGTTGTGTATGCAAATGCAGTTTGTAGGTTAGTGAAAACATCACCTGCTCTGCCTGTGGTAGAGGATCTGATGCGGACGGGAATGGGTCTTCTGACATTTCACAGTCAACAACAAGGCTCATTGGGCGCCTGTCAGGCGAGTGCATTAGCTACTTCGATTGCTGATTTCGCTAGCGTCATACTTTTTCAGCACAGTTCCGCGGTTTTCAGAAGGACCTCTTGCGAAAAATGTGCAAGAGGGTTCCATGCTCATTGCTGATTATGAAATGCTTTTGGGGGACAGCTTAAATGCAGTATGGTTGGACAGGGCTCTGCTGATTTAAATAGTGGAAAACCGGTAATGTAATGGTATTTATGGTTCGGTTGCGGATACGGCTGATAAGCATCATGAAATCGGGGACAAGTGCCGTCAGAACTATAATACCGGCTCGCAAGAGTTCACCCTGGCGGTACTGATGTATATGAAAACAAGTTGGGAATGCTGCACCTGTGTGCGAACCAGAATGAGGCAGCCGCGTACTGGTTGCATCGAGCGAATGCCCTGTTAAAGAACTAGACCGTAAGGTAGTGCTAACAGAAGCGCTATGTCCAGCTTGTTAGGTTTTTTGAACTAGCGGAGGGATGGAAGCAGACAGTTTATTCTCCAGCGTTGTCTGAGAAGAAGCTTGAATGACTGCATGTAGCTGTCATCAACAGCTAGCAGCTCGTGGATTGTAGCTTTAGGCAGCCACGGGATGTCTGTGCGCTTGCGGCGAGTAAAGGGCACCTACTAGGCAAAATCCTGCTATGAAGCATATCGTTGTGGTGGTTCTGTGGGCTGTGACAAGCACCTTCGTTTTTTTTTTGAAAGTGAATCCAGTACGAATATCTTCCCCATCAACTTCAGATATACACAAAAGCTCTTGCACGTCCAATCGTTCTGTCATCTGTCAAACACATAGTTGTGATGCTGTCCTTCCTAGTCTAGAAGTATGGCTTGGGCTCAAAAGTAGAGCTTGCTGAACTTGCATTTGTACCATGTGTTGCTTTATACTCTTACGCTTAAGGGGAAATCTGCATCACGATACTGGCGAGAGCGCAGTTGGTCCGTCTCAGTGCTTTGAGACCTCACTACAAGCATACAGATGTAAGGAATATCAAGTGATGGTAGCCAAGAGGAGAGGGATTGGTTGTTGTATCTGCGCTATTTGTTGTTCCCTATTGTTCTGCCTTTCTGCATGTGGTGTTGGGACGGAAGGTGCTGATGAATCTCGCGATTCGGGATCGCCATCTCATAGCAGCACTGAGCAAGTTTATCAAAGCACTGGTGGTAAGTTAGCGTCTTCGATATCAGATTTTGCGAGCAAGGTTATACGGGAAGATTCTCCCTCTGACTTTCAGCGAAACCTTCTCGAAAAAGTTGTTCGAGAAGGTTCAATGAGCGCTGGCGACTATGAAAATGCTTGGGGTCTGTTTAAGCGGTGTTTTACAGAAAAAGGGCATGGCAACATTGCCTTTACAAGAACCAGCACCGGCATCTATAACCAGGCCTATGAAATTCCTCCAGATGAAAAGTCCAATTCTGACAAGATCCAACGTGATTTCCAAACATGTGCCGATGAATACGAGTCATATGTTGCCTTGGTATACGAAATGCAGGTAGGTAATCCCAACCTGTACTCTAATCCGCATGAGGCAGCTCTAGACTGCTTGCATAAATCCAGTGCAGTCCCCAAAAACTATAGCCTTAAACAGTTAAACAAGGATATAGAGAAAGGGCCTGAGGCAAGTATCAATATCTTCAGCACCCCTGTTCAAGACTGTTTAGTGCCCAATGGCATTTCTTTATATGATGTCAGAAAACAGTAATGACCTTTGACGGGGAACATAGTGGACAGAAGGTTTGAATGGCTACCAATACAAGACTTCAGTTAAGCTCAACTGCTTCGCAACAGGAAGCTCCTCGGGTGAAGGCTGTGGGTTGGCAGTGGGTTGTGGTTGCAGTCGTGGTTGCAGTTGCTGTGAGTGTGGGCGTGTGTGCTCTTGTGTTGCCTGATAAAGCACCTCAACTTCTCAGCGCGCCTGCAACTGTGACCTCGGCGCCGGTGGCTCACCAGACCTATGAGGGTCGTAAACAGGTGAGTGTGATTCCTTACATCAGCGCCAAGCGTGAGCTAGTAAGTAATATGGCTGGCACGCTGACAGCTTTGTCTGCTTCTTCGACGTTGACATCTGGTCAAACGGCTTTTAGTGTAAATGATCGGCCGGTGTTGGCACTTGCTCTGGAGACGCCTCCGTACAGAGATTTGAAACCCGGAGATGTTGGTAATGATGTTAAAGCGCTGAATGCTGAGTTATCACGGCTAGGTTATGCTTCATCATATTCTCCTACTTCCTACACGTCAGCTACGGCAGCAGGCTGGCGTCAACTCTTGAAAGACAACGGGATCACGCCGAAAGGTGACTTTACATTAGAGAGCATTGTCTGGTTGCCGGCACAGGCAGTCAATATTTCCTCTTGGGTGCAACAAACTGGTATGACAGTTCAAGCTGGGGCACCGATTGCTGAGGTTCCGGGTACTATCACTAAGCTCACCATTAAGAACGGGAAGCCGCTCAACCGTGAGCAGATTATTACCATTTTTGGAGAGTCTACTAGGCTGCCGGCTGGCTCTACAGAAATAACAGATGGAGTTTTTTGCAGCAAGGTGGCTTCTAAGCCGGAGTTTGCTGGATACAAGGAAGAAGAACTGAAAGCTGGCCTGGATGGCGCTCTTGCGTTCGCTCAACCGGTAAAAGCACTTCGCATACCAGCTGCCGCTATTGTGGGGATAAAAGAGAATAAGGGTTGTATTGCATCAGAAGGAAAAGTAAGTAAAGTCTCCATCGTTGGCTCTGAGCTTGGGGTGAGCTTGGTTCAGTTAGAAGAGAGTAATCCGCAAGCAGCAGATAAGATGCAACAGGTAGATGTAGGTCCAGGACTGGCACGTGTGCAATGTTCGTAAACGTAGAAGATTTAGGCCATCGCTTTGCTGGCACTGACATCCTCTTTGAGCATCTGACCTTTAGTGTTGAACCAGGTCAGACCCTAGCAGTGTGTGGCCCCTCGGGTTGTGGTAAGTCTACGCTCATGTCTATTTTGGCTGGTTGGCAGGTACCGACTACTGGCGCAGTGCATTTGGAGGGGGTTGGTCGAATTGGATGGGTCTTCCAAAACCCATATGGAGTAGCTCAGCGCACAGCACTTGACCACGTTGTCCTTCCTCTGCTAGCAAAGGGGGAACGACGGAGGCAGGCGGAAATCTGTGCTTATGATGCCTTACGGCTCTTTGATCTCGAAGCAACTGCTATGCGTCCATTTTCGGCACTCTCTGGTGGTGAGGCCCAGCGCCTTATGCTAGCGCGTGCTGTCTGTTCCCGCCCCGACCTCTTATTAGTTGATGAACCCACTGCCCAGCTTGATACACGCACGGCACACTCGATAAGCCGGGTATTAGGTAATTTGGCTGGACAGGGCATGGCTGTTGTTGTTGCAACGCACGACACAGATACCCGTGAAGCTTGTCAGCGAGCCATTGACCTTGCCGATTATGCACCAAGCGAGACTAACCATAGTAACCTCGTGCCTCCAGAAGTATTGGATGATACCCGTAAGGAAACGGTCGTTGAACTGGCCAGTAATGCAGTCAATGAGACTGGGAGGCAACGATGAGATTGTCTTCTATCTGTTCCGAGGCGTGGAGGAACCTAACGTGCGGTACCGCCAAACTGGCACTGATGGTGCTTGTCACATTGAGTCTGGGCTTGCTGACGGGAGGCTATGAAGTTTTGACCATCACCGGTCTACAAAATCAAGCTAAGACAAGGGTGCAGGCAGATGCAGATGTGACGATACTTTTGGGCGACAATATTGATGGGGTCACCTGTGAACGACTTACTCAGGCTGGGGGAGGGCCCAATTATGCAGGAGCCATCCGCAAGGGTCCTCAAATAACACCTTTGGCTACACCTGGTATGGACCTAGCTTCCTTTCAAGTTTCCGCCGGCCTTCTCTCTATTCTTGCTGCTGGATCTTCGAAGCCTGTGGATCCAACGGGCGTATGGGTGTCGCGAAGTTTAGCTCACGATTTTGGTTTGAGTGTTGGCTCAATGCTGCCTACTGACTACGGTAATGCACATATCGCAGGTATATTTGATTGGCCCAATGATGGTCGCGATACCCGGCTGGCCTATGCTCTGGTCACACCGGTTGCTACATCGGATGGGAATTTTCAAGAATGCTGGGCGAAGCAATGGCCTCGTTCACCGGATTTAGATGCCCTGATGAGGGTAGCTCAACCGGTAGGTGATGGGGATGATAAAGCAGGTGCAACTACGTCTTTAAACAAGGGTTTTGATGCGCATTATAACGGGCTTGCTTCCTATCGGGCAAGGCTAACGCGTTGGATGCCATACTTGTCTTTGGCTCTGGGAACCCTGTTTGGTATTTGGACAGTGGTTCGCCGGCGTTTGGAATATGCTGGAGCTCTTCATGTGGGAGAAGACAAGAGTTCCCAGCTTCTGACGATTGGTGTAGAGACACTGGTCTGGTTGACATTGGGCACTGCTGCTGCCATTGGTATCTTGACAGCACTCAGTTACGTGTTAGCACCTGCGGGTGCCGTACAGGTGCTCTTGACGGCTTTGCGCTCGCCACTAACCTTGGATATGGGTACCATGCTCGGTGCTTTGGGAACTGGTGTCTTGATACGTGAGTCACAGCTCTTCCACTACTTCAAGACTCGGTGAGCGCGCCTGTGATGAATATTGTCAAGACTTGCAAACTTATGTGCGCAAAACGAGCATCTATGACTCATTAATGTTTGCGACACGCCTGATAAGTGAACTTTCTTACCTGAGAGACAGCAAAATACGGTCCTTCCAGTAAATTGTGATATTGGTCACACTTTACGTGTGCCAGTGTATTGAATTGAGATCGGGTGCCTGATCTATCAGGAAGTTGCCTATAGAGAGTGACACCAAAGAAGGCTGTTGCAAGGAGGGGCCGTGGTTTCGGCACAAAAGGAAGTAACACAAGAAGCAAGCAATAACGAGCAGGCCAAGACTGAGGCTCAAGTTGAAGTAGATAACCTAGTAGCTCAGGCTCAAGTTGCACTGAAGGCGTTTGAGGAGCTCAATCAAGAGCAGGTTGACCGGATTGTTGCCAAGGCTTCTATCGCTGCTTTGAATAAGCACCTAGAACTAGCTCAAATGGCCGTCGAAGAGACGGGGCGAGGTCTGGTAGAAGATAAGGCAACCAAAAATATTTTCGCCTGTGAGCATGTGACTAACCATCTGGCTCATCAGCGCACCGTTGGTGTAATCAGGGAAGATGATGTCGATGGCATTGTAGAGATCGCAGAACCAGTGGGTGTGGTTGCTGGAGTGACTCCGGTGACCAATCCGACGTCAACAACCATTTTCAAGTCCTTAATTGCTCTGAAAACCCGCTGCCCTATTGTATTTGGCTTCCATCCTTTTGCGCAGCGGTCATCGGCGCAAGCTGCCCGAATTGTACGTGATGCTGCTATAGCCGCTGGTGCGCCAGACAATTGTATCCAGTGGATTGAGCACCCCTCTGTTGAAGCGACTGGTGCATTGATGAAGCATCCTGGTGTGGCAACCATCCTAGCTACTGGTGGTCCAGGCATGGTAAAGGCTGCTTATTCATCAGGCAAACCTGCCCTTGGTGTTGGAGCTGGCAATGCACCAGCGTATGTAGATGCAAATGTTAACATTTCTCGAGCGGTCAACGATCTTATCCTTTCTAAGCATTTTGACTACGGTATGATCTGTGCTACAGAGCAGGCAATCATAGCTCACCAGGATGTGTACGCTCGGTTAGTTACGGAGATGAAGCATCGGAAGGCATACTTCGTGAATGCGCAAGAAAAAGCTCTCCTGGAACGGTACATGTTTGGAGTGACTGCTTACCCTGGTGAAGGTGCTCCTGCTCCTAAGCTCAATTCGGTAGTACCCGGTAAGTCTCCTCAGTACATAGCTCGTGAAGCTGGCTTCGAGATTCCTGAGGATGCCACCATCCTCGCTGCTGAGTGCAAGGAAGTTGGTGAGATGGAACCTCTCACTATGGAGAAGCTGGCTCCTGTTCAAGCTGTACTGACAGCGGATAACAAAGAGCAGGCCTTCGAGATGTGTGAGCAGATGTTGGTTCACGGTGCAGGCCACACTGCCGCTATTCACACTGACAACGAAGAACTGGTCCGTGAGTTTGGAATACGCATGCATGCCTGTCGTATTATTTGGAACCAACCATCTTCCCTCGGTGGTATCGGTGACATCTACAACGCTATTGCTCCTTCACTCACTCTGGGTTGTGGGTCCTACGGTGGGAATTCTGTGTCTGGCAACGTTCAGGCTGTCAACCTTATCAACGTCAAGCGGATAGCGCGGAGGAACAACAATATGCAATGGTTCAAAGTGCCTGCTAAAACATACTTCGAGCCTAATTCCATTAAGTATTTGCGTGATATGTTCGGCATCCATCGGGCAGTCATCGTCTGCGATAAGGTTATGGAACAGTTGGGGGTGGTTGACAAGATTATCGACCAGCTGCGTGCGCGTCAGGAGCCAGTAACCTTCCGGACCATTGATTATGTTGAACCAGAACCAAGCGTAGAAACCGTTGAGCGAGGCGCTCAGATGATGCGTGAGGAGTTTAAACCCGACACCATCATTGCTGTTGGTGGTGGTTCTCCCATGGATGCAGCAAAGATTATGTGGTTACTCTATGAGCATCCCGATATCGCTTTCTCTGATGTACGCGAGAAGTTCTTCGATATTCGCAAGCGTGCCTTTAAAATTCCTCCACTCGGGAATAAAGCGAAGTTGATCTGCATCCCTACCTCTTCTGGCACAGGTTCAGAAGTAACGCCTTTTGCTGTTATTACTGATCACAAGACCGGCTACAAATATCCGATTACTGATTATGCTTTGACACCATCAGTGGCCATCGTCGATCCTGTTTTGGCCCGCACTCAGCCTAAGAGCCTGGCTTGCGATTCTGGTTTTGATGCGCTTACTCACGCAACCGAAGCCTTTGTTTCGGTGTATGCTAACGATTACACCGATGCCATGGCTCTGCGCGCTGCCCAATTGATTTGGGATAACCTAGCTCCTTCTGTTAATGAGGAGCCGGGGGAGGGTAAGATCCGAGCTCAAGAGAAGATGCACAATGCTGCAACCATGGCTGGCATGGCCTTTGGCTCATCTTTCTTAGGTATGTGCCACGGTATGGCGCACACTATAGGTGCCTTGTGCCACCTTATCCATGGTCGCACTAATGCCATTCTTCTACCCTACGTAGTGCGGTATAACGGGCAAGTTCCTCAGGAACCTACCTCTTGGCCGAAGTATAGTGAGTACATTGCAGCGGAGCGCTACCAGGAATTAGCGAAAGCAATAGGGATTCAGTCTTCATCTCCTGCTGATGCTGTTGAGAAGTACGCTCAAGCTTTAGAAGATTATCGTGATAACAAGCTTGGTATGGATTCCAACTTCGAGGCCGCAGGTGTCGATGAGGAATATTTCTGGAGCATCCTTGATCACATAGGTGTACGAGCTTACGAAGATCAATGCACTCCTGCTAATCCGCGGATTCCACAAATTGAGGATATAAAAGATATCGCTATTGCTGCATATTACGGTATTTCTCAAGCTGAAGGTCACGCAAGGCGGATAGCACGTCAGGGAGTAACAGCGACTGAGGAGGCATCTCAAAGGGCTAAGTGATGTCTGTTTGATGGGAGGTGGTTCTCGGCTTCTCTATCATCCAGCAGGCATAGTTGCGGGCAGTTTCAAGTCAGATGGTAAAACGTCGATAAAAGCTTGGAATTGCCCGCTTTGTAGTAGTAGTTTGTTGCGACACGCCCGGATTATGCTAGGGAACCCCTCGTGCTTTAATTATAAAGTTGCCTCTTTTGGGGCTCGCACTTTGGAATCAAAATAGCGAGCGTAGTACAGGGATTTCTCCCCAGTTGTCTTTGTGGCCGCGCATTGATGTGGATTGGTTTGTCAGATATTGTCTGTCGAGCCATAAGCGCCGATGTCCTCAAAAGCAGGTTGGTAAACAGTTAACTCATCGCTAGAAAGGGCGGACGGCAATGGCGGGACAGAAAATCCGCATCAGGCTTAAGTCCTATGACCATGAGGTCATCGACCAATCGGCGAAGAAAATCGTCGAGACGGTGACGAGCGCGGGCGCAACAGTTGTTGGCCCCGTTCCGCTGCCGACAGAGAAGAACGTATATGTTGTCATCCGTTCTCCTCATAAATACAAGGACTCACGCGAGCACTTCGAGATGCGGACGCATAAGCGCCTCATTGACATCGTAGATCCCACTCCAAAGGCTGTGGATTCTTTGATGCACATCGATCTGCCTGCAGATGTCAACATCGAAATCAAGCTGTAAGGGAGGAGGGAACCGCATGACTCGAGAACAGAAGAATACAACTGCATTGTTGGGCCGCAAGCTTGGCATGTCGCAGGTTTGGGACGAGAACGGCTTCTTCGTCCCAGTAACGTTGGTTGATGTTTCAACGAACGTTGTTACTGCAGTAAAGACTACAGAAACTGATGGCTACCAGGCTGTTCAGATCGGCTATGGCCAGATCGATCCAACCAAGGTAACTAAGCCATTGGCAGGTCACTTTGCTAAGGCAGGTGTCACTCCTCGTCGTCATCTCGTAGAGGTGCGTACCGAGGATGCTGACAAATACGAGCCTGGTCAGGAACTACCAGTCGATTTGCTGCCAGAAGGTAGCGAGATTGATGTCACTGGCACAACCAAGGGCAAGGGATTTGCTGGAACGATTAAGCGCTGGGGCTTTAAGTCCTATCGCCGTACGCACGGCTCTCATAAAAACGAGCGTCGTCCAGGTTCAGTAGGCGCATGCGCTACACCGAGCCGTATCTTAAAGGGCAAGCGTATGGCTGGCCGTATGGGTCATGTCACTGCTACCGTGCAGAACCTCACAATCGTATCCGCAGATACTGAAAACGGCATCATTGCTGTTAAGGGCGCTATTCCTGGCCCACGCGGCTCGATTGTAGTAGTTCGCTCGTCTGTGAAGGGAGCTTGATATTTATGGCAAGCATCACTTTAAACATCACCGACGCCAAGGGTAAAGCAGCTGGCTCTGTAGAAGCACCAGTCGAAATCTTTGGCATCTCTGAAGAAGACGTGCACGATCACATCCCTCTGATTCATCAGGTAGTTTTGGGCCAGCTGGCAGCAGCTCGCCAAGGCACGCATTCCGTTAAGAATCGCGCTAACATCTCTGGTGGAGGTAGGAAACCATGGAAGCAGAAGGGCACTGGACGTGCTCGTCAGGGTTCCATCAGGTCTCCACAGTGGGCCGGTGGTGCAGTAGCTCACGGTCCTGTACCTCGTGATTACTCGCAGAAGACGCCAAAGAAGATGAAGGCCGCAGCACTGCGCTATGTCCTGTCAGACCGGACTAATGCTGGTCGCACTCACGTCATCGATTTTGGAATCGGCGACAAGCCCTCCACTAAGGGTGCCCAAGGTGCTCTCATGCCTGTGGTCGGCGAGCGTTTCACGACAATTGTTTTCTCTCGTGACGAGATCAACGAGTGGCTCTCTGTAAGGAATCTCCCTACAGTGCATACTATCTTCGCTGATCAGCTCAACACCTATGATGTGGTTACTGCTGAGGATGTTGTCTTCACCAAGGATGGTTTCAGTGCTTTCCTTGAGGCGAAGAGTGACTCCAAAGCTGAGACTGCGAAGGAGGCCTGATTTACATGGTAGCTATTCATAAGCCTGCTCACGATATCATCATCAAGCCGGTCGTATCCGAAAAGAGCTACGCGAATTCGGATCGCGGCCAGTACACATTTGTGGTGAATCCTGACGCAAATAAGGTTGCAATCAAGCAAGCCATTGAGCAGATCTTCAATGTCAAGGTGACCTCGGTCAATACGCTGAACCGCCAGGGTAAGCGTACTCGCACACGCACTGGTTACGGCCGTCGTGTGAACGAGAAGCGTGCTATCGTTACGGTGGCTGAGGGTCAGTCGATCGATGTCTTCGGTAACTGAAGGCTAGCCGAGAAAAGTTAAGGAAGAAACTATATTATGGCTATCCGTACATATAAGCCGACGACTGCGGGCCGTCGCAACGCCTCTGTTTCGGACTTCTCCGAGATTACGCGTTCAAAGCCCGAAAAGTCGCTGGTTCGTAAGCTTAGTAAAACTGGAGGTCGTAACTCATACGGCCGTATGACAAGCCGCCATCGTGGTGGTGGGCACAAGCGCCAGTACCGTCTTATCGACTTCCGTCGTTGGGACAAGGATGGCGTGCCAGCAAAGGTTGCTGAGATCGAATATGATCCCAACCGCTCTGCGCGTATTGCCCTCCTGCACTTCGCCGATGGTGAGAAGCGGTACATCATCGCTCCTGAAGGAGTCAAGCAGGGTGATGTCATCGAGACAGGACCTCAGGCTGATATTAAGCCAGGTAACAACTTGCCTCTGAGCAACATTCCTACAGGTACTGTCGTACATGCTATCGAGCTCAAGCCTCAGGGCGGAGCTAAGATTGCACGTTCGGCCGGTGCTGGAGTTCAGCTGGTTGCTAAGGATGGCGCATATGCCCAGTTGCGTATGCCATCAGGCGAAATTCGTAACGTCGATGCCCGCTGCCGTGCCACTGTTGGTGAAGTCGGTAATTCTGAGCATGCCAACATTGAGCTTGGTAAGGCAGGACGTGCTCGTTGGCTCGGACGTAGGCCCATTACTCGTGGTGAGTCTATGAACCCTGTTGACCATCCACATGGTGGACGTACCCGTGGTGGTAAGCCACCAGTGTCTCCATGGGGCAAGGGCGAGGTTCGTACTCGTCGTCCGAAGAAGGCTTCGAACAAGATGATTGTCCGTCGTCGTCCAAATGGTAAGAACCGCAAGTAAGGGAGTGCCGAAGAGATGACTCGTAGCATCAAGAAGGGCCCATTCGTCGACGCCCACTTGCAAAAAAAAGTCGACCTGCAGAACGAAAAGGGTACTAAGGAAGTTATTAAGACTTGGTCCCGTCGTTCAATGATTACACCCGACTTCATTGGTCACACTTTCGCTGTGCATGATGGTCGTAAGCATGTTCCAGTCTTTGTGACTGAGGCCATGGTAGGACACAAGCTCGGTGAGTTCGCCCCCACACGTACCTTTAAGGGACATGTGAAGGATGACAAGAAAGCACGCCGCTGAGGCAGGAAGAGTAAAGACACATGGAAGCTAAAGCAATTGCACGTCACGTACGCGTGACGCCTCGCAAGGCTCGCCGCGTCGTCGACCTCATCCGAGGAAAGCGTGCGACCGAAGCCGTGACTATTTTGAAGTTTGCTCCACAAGACGCAGCCGTTCCGGTTCGCAAGGTTCTTGAGAGCGCCATCGCCAATGCTCGTGTTAAGGCGGACAAGGCTAATGAGCCTTTCCGTGAAAACGACTTGGTGGTTAGCGAGACCTATGTAGACGAAGGCGTGACCATGAAGAGGTTCCGTCCCCGTGCTCAGGGTCGTGCTGCTCGTATCAACAAGCGCACCAGCCATATCACGGTTGTCGTGGCCGACAAGGAAGGAGCCCGATAATGGGGCAGAAGATTAACCCGTTTGGGTACCGACTCGGCATCACTGAAGACCATCGCAGCCGGTGGTTCTCTGACTCGAGCAAGCCGGGTGAGCGCTACTCAGATTACGTTCTTGAGGACGATAAGATCCGCAAGGAGATGAACAAGGATCTGGAGCGCGCTGGCGTTTCTAAGATCATCATCGAGCGTACTCGTGATCGCGTTCGCGTAGACATCCACACAGCACGTCCAGGTATTGTTATCGGACGTCGTGGTGCAGAGGCAGAGCGTGTACGCGCCAAGCTAGAGAAGATAACCTCAAAGCAGGTACAGCTCAACATCTTCGAAGTGAAGAATGCTGCTATCGACGCTCAGTTAGTTGCCCAAGGTATCGCAGAGCAGTTAACTAACCGCGTTACCTTCCGTCGCGCCATGCGTAAGGCAGAACAAGATGCCATGCGTGCCGGTGCAAAGGGTATCCGCATCAAGCTCTCCGGACGTCTCGGTGGTGCTGAGATGAGCCGTTCTGAGTTCTATCGTGAAGGTCGTGTGCCACTGCAAACATTGCGTGCGCTCATTGACTACGGTTTCTTCGAGGCCCGCACCACATACGGCCGTATTGGCGTCAAGGTGTGGATCTACAAAGGCGACATGACAGAGCGTGAGTTCAACGAGCAGCAGGCCCAGCAGGGTAACCGCGGTCGTCGCGGCTCTGACCGTCGTCCACGGAAGGGCACTCGTCCTTCTGATGGCCGTACACGTCAGCGTCAGGCTCAGGAGCGCGAGAACAGTGGCGTTGCGACGCCACCTGCAGAAGTCGCACAGACTGAAGCTTCGGCGTCGGTCGCAACGGAAGCAAAGGAGTGAGCTGTGCTTATCCCAAAGAGGGTTAACTACCGCAAGCAGCATCGTCCCACCCGTAGGGGCATGTCCAAGGGAGGCAATGAAATCGCTTTCGGTGATTTCGGCATCCAGGCAATGGCTCCAACATATTTGACTAACCGTCAGATTGAGGCCGCTCGTATTGCTATGACTCGTTACATTAAGCGCGGTGGTCGTGTGTGGATTACGGTCTTTCCAGATCGCCCCTTGACCAAGCACGCTCTCGGTTCTCGAATGGGATCCGGTAAGGGTGCTCCTGAGTTCTGGGTTGCTAACATTCACCCTGGCCGTGTACTTTTTGAGATCGGTGGTGTGAGTGAAGATGTCGCGCGTGAAGCTTTACGTCGCGCCATCGATAAGCTCCCTATGAAGTGCAGGATTATCGCACGCGAAGGCGGTGACATCTGATGACAGTCGGAACGGCCGAATATTCAATCAAGAATCTGAACGAGAAGACTGATGCAGAAATAGAAGACTTCCTCAAGAAGTCAAAGGAAGAGCTGTTCAACTTGCGCTTCCAAGCTGCAACTGGTCAGCTCGACAACACTTCCCGTGTTAAGGCAGTTAAGCATGATATCGCCAGGATGTACACCGTCTTGCGTGAGCGTGAACTTGGCATTAGCCTAGCACCCGGTAGTGCAGACACGAACAAGAGCGAAGCTGAGGAGAAGTAAGCATGGCTGAAGAGCAGGAGCGCAACTTCCGTAAGGTTCGTCGTGGCTACGTCGTGTCCGACGGGATGGATAAGACCATCACAGTTGAGATCGAGCAGCGTTCGACCCACCCCCTGTACGGCAAGGTTGTACGTTCAAATCGTAAGGTCAAAGCACATGATGAGCGTAATGAAGCTCACATCGGAGATTTAGTTTCTATTATGGAAACTAGGCCTTTGAGCAAGACCAAACGCTGGCGTTTACAAGAAATTGTAGAACGCGCAAAGTAACAAGTTCGGCAAGGCTTCGCATGACACCGTCCCTGGTATGGGGTATGGTGCATGCGGAGAACCAGCTCGGCTAAGGAGAATCAATGATTCAGCAGGAATCGCGACTTCGTGTCGCTGACAACACGGGTGCTAAGGAAATCCTAGCTATCCGCGTGCTCGGCGGGTCGAAGCGACGCTATGCCGGCATTGGCGATGTCATTGTCGCCTCCGTCAAGGATGCTATTCCAGGCGGGTCGGTTAAGAAGGGCGACGTTGTGAAAGCAGTCGTTGTCCGCACTGTCAAGGAAAACCGTCGTCCAGACGGCTCCTACATTAAGTTCGACGAGAATGCAGCTGTCCTTTTGGGCAATGGGCGTGAGCCTCGCGGCACCCGTATCTTCGGACCGGTAGGACGTGAATTGCGTGACAAGCACTTCATGAAGATCGTGTCTCTAGCACCGGAGGTGATCTGAGATGGTAGCCAAAATTAAGACAGGCGACCAGGTCAAGGTCATCCGCGGTAAGGATCGTGGTAAAGAAGGTAAAGTTACCAAGATTTTGCCTAACGATCGTCTGATCGTCGAGGGTGTACAAATCGTCAAGAAGCACATGAAAGCCACTCAACAAGGCCAGCAGTCCGGCGTTGTTTCGGTCGAGGCGCCAATTCATCGTTCAAATGTGATGGTGATTGACCCTGAGACGAAGAAGCCAACGAGAGTTGGGGTAGTGGTCAAGGAAGAGGCACGAGACGGCAAGATTAAGCGAGTTCGTACACGCGTTGCCAAGGTGTCAGGCAAGGAGCTGTCATGAGCGATACAATTGTTGAAGCACCGGCAGTCCCTCGTTTAAAGCAGAGATATATTGAGCAGATTGTGCCAGAGCTAGAGAAGCAATTTAGTTTCTCTAATCCTATGGAAGTTCCGAAGATCGAGAAGATCGTGGTTTCCATGGGTGTAGGTGCAGCAGCTCGTGATTCTAAACTCATTGAGGGTGCTATTAAGGATCTGACTGCTATCACCGGCCAGAAACCAAAGGTAACTAAAGCTAAGAAGTCTGTTGCGCAGTTCCATCTGCGTGAAGGACAAGCTATCGGTGCGTATGTAACCTTACGCGGTACCCGTATGTGGGAATTTTTGGATCGATTGCTGACAATGGCTTTGCCGCGTATACGTGATTTCCGCGGCATTAGTGGCCAGCAGTTCGATGGCCAGGGTAACTACAACTTCGGCCTCACTGAGCAGTCTGTTTTCCATGAGATTGACCCCGATGAGATCGACCATCAGCGTGGTATGGACATCACTGTGGTGACTACCACTAAGAGCGACGAGGAAGCAAGAGCACTTCTTAAGCAGCTCGGCTTCCCCTTCAAGGAGAACTGAAATGGCAAAAACCGCTCTGAAGAATAAGGCGGCACGCAAGCCAAAGTTCAAGGTACGTGGCTATACACGCTGCCAGGTCTGCGGTCGTCCTCATTCCGTATATCGTAAATTTGGCCTATGCCGCATTTGCCTTCGAGATAAGGCTCATGCCGGTGAGTTGCCTGGTGTTACGAAATCAAGTTGGTAAATATCGACGCTGAAGGTCCGCTGTCATGGCAAGTAAATGTCGGGCAGCGGAAACCACGGCGAGGAAGGGCATAAGCCCACATGACAATGACAGATCCCATCGCAGACATGCTTACGCGTCTGCGCAACGCGAGTGCGGCAAAGCACGAAACAGTGGAAATGCCGTATTCCAAATTTAAAGCAGCAATCGCAAAGATTCTCAAGCGCGAGGGTTACATTGCTGACTACGCTGCCAAGGATGCACGCGTCGGACAAACACTTGAGATCACTCTCAAGTATGGTTCCCATGGCGAGCGTAGCCTTGAAGGTATTAAGAGGGTTTCAAAGCCGGGTTTGCGTCGTTACGCAAAGTCTGATTCTCTTCCTATGCCTTTAGGTGGTTTAGGTATAGCCATCATTTCCACAAGTTCTGGATTGATGACTCAGAAGGAATGCCTCGATCGGGGCATTGGTGGCGAAATCGTCGCCTACGTGTGGTGAGAAAGGAGAGCTGAACATGGCATCGCATATTGGTAAGCTCCCCGTCGCCATACCGGCGGGAGTAGAAGTCTCCATTCAGGGGCAGGAGTTTTCAGCTAAGGGTCCTAAGGGCTCTGACTCCTACACCATTCCTGAGTGCATAAATGGCAAAGTAGAAGGCAGCGAGATCATACTCGAGCCAGTTAATGATGAACGTCCTACTCGTGCAGATCACGGTCTGAGCCGTTCCATCATTGCATCGATCGTGGAGGGAGTTTCTAAAGGATTCTCCAAGCATCTCATGATTGTTGGAACTGGTTATCGTGCTGCTGCTAAGGGTAAGGGTCTAGAACTCTCCTTAGGGTATTCACACACCATTACGGTGAATCCTCCAGAAGGAATTACCTACGAACTGCCGAATGCCAATGAAATAATTGTGCACGGTACTAACAAGCAACTTGTAGGTCAAGCGGCGGCAAACATCCGCAAGCTTCGTGCTCCAGAACCATACAAGGGCAAGGGCATCAAGTATCAGGATGAGCACATCCTACGCAAGGCTGGAAAGGCTGGTAAGTGATATGAGCGTCGCAATTCGCGGTAAAGGCAAAACAGTTGCCCGTATGCGCCGTCACGCCCGCCTGCGCAAGCGCATTCAAGGAACCTCTGAGCGTCCACGTTTGGTTGTTACTCGTAGCAACCGAAACATGATTGCTCAGATCGTGGATGACACAAAGGGTTTGACGCTGGTCAGTGCTTCAACTCTGGCAGGTGACTTCCCACAGGTTGAAGGCAATAAGACAGATGCCGCTCGCAAAGTTGGCGAACTCATCGCCAAGAAGGCCAAGGATGCAGGAATTACCAGTGTGGTCTTTGATCGCGGTGGTAATAAGTATCACGGTCGAGTCGCAGCGGTTGCAGAAGGCGCCCGTGAGGGAGGTTTGGCACTGTGAGCGATAACGAGACGACAAAGGAAACCCAAGTGGCTGATCAAACACAGACCGAACAGTCAAATCAGTCCAGCAATGGGAACAACAATGACGAGCGTCGCGGACGACGTGGTGGTCGTGGTGAAGGCCGTCGTGGTGAGCGCCGTGGCCGTCGTGGTCGCGATGATAACCACAATGATGAATTACTAGACAAGGTTGTAACTATCAACCGAGTCTCTAAGGTTCACAAGGGTGGTCGTACTTTCAGCTTTGCAGCACTCGTAGTTGTAGGCGATGGTAAGGGCACTGTAGGTGTGGGTTATGGTAAGTCGCGCGAAGTCCCAGCGGCTATTGCCAAGGGTCAGCTGGATGCCAAAAAGCATATGTTCACTGTTCCCCGTATTCGTGGCACGATCACCCACCCGGTGATCGGTCATGATGCAGCAGGTACCGTGCTTTTGCGTCCTGCAGCGCCTGGTACAGGTGTAATCGCTGGTGGTCCAGTGCGCGCTGTCTTAGAGTGCGCAGGTATTACCGACATTCTCACCAAGTCTATGGGATCGGCAACCGCCGTTAACATGGTCCGAGCGACAGTTGCAGGCTTAAAGGCCCTTGAAGAGCCTGAAGAGATTGCTGCACGTCGTGGTCTTACCTTGGAAGAGGTGGCTCCTGCTTCGTTACTGAAGGCTCGTGCTGCCGGCATCGCAGAAGCTCGTAAAGCTCGCGAAGAAGCCAAGGAAAAGGCCGCTTCTGAACAGAAGGATGGTGAGTGATGAGCAAGCAGCTGAAAGTTACGCTGGTCAGGGGATTCGCTAACCAGACTCAACGCCAGAAGGTCAATGCCCAGTCGCTAGGTCTACGCAAGATAGGCCAGAGTGTTGTCATCGATGACACTCCAGTGTACCGAGGCATGATTGATAAGGTTCGTCACTTGGTCACTGTTGAGGAGGCAGACTAATTATGGCTACCAAAAACTCTACTGAGACTCAAGAACCAAGCATTCTGCGCATGCACGACCTGCGCCCTGCTCCAGGAGCCAATAAAGACCGCATTCGTGTAGGCCGTGGTGAAGGCTCTAAGGGTAAGACTTCAGGTCGCGGTATGAAGGGAACCAAAGCAAGGTACCAGGTCCGTCCAGGATTCGAAGGTGGACAGTTACCTCTGTACATGCGTCTTCCTAAGCTCCGCGGATTCAAGAGTCCTTTTAAGAAGGAATATCAGGTTGTCAATGTGGGCAGGCTTTCAGAGCTCTTCCCCAAGGGCGCCGATATTACTGCTGAGGATCTTTCAGCAAAAGGTGCTGTGCGCTCCGGTTACCCAGTCAAGGTACTGGGAGAAGGAGACGCTGTAGCAGCCTTTAACCTGAAGGGTGTTAAGGTTTCAGCATCTGCTAAAACTAAGATTGAGGCAGCAGGCGGATCGGTCTCTGAAGACTGAGTCAGCTGGAGCTGATATCGTAGTTCAGTATTAGTGATCGGCTCTCCCCGTCATTACGGGCGGGAGCCGATTCTTTTTCGGGGTTCGTGTATTGACCGGTGCGTACGATATGATTGCACAAGAAGTTGTTAGCGCGGCATGGGGTGAGCAGTGCGCTGTTAGGGAGGAATCTAGGTGAGGACGTTAATCCAGGCCTTCAAAACCAAAGAGTTGAGGAAAAAGATATTCTTCGTCTTTGGCATTATTATCATCTATCGCATAGGTTCGTTTATACCTACGCCTGGGGTAGATTATCCAGCGGTGCAGAAGTGTATCACATCTGCTGGTAACGAGGATTTCATTGGGCTGGTTAACTTATTCTCCGGTGGAGCCTTGTTGCAGCTATCTATCTTTGCTTTAGGTATCATGCCTTACATCACGGCTTCAATCGTCGTGCAGTTGTTGAGGGTTGTGATTCCGAGATTCGAAGCCTTACACAAAGAAGGACAGTCAGGTGAAGCAAAACTGACTGAGTACACTCGGTACCTAACCATCGGTTTGGCCATTTTGCAGTCAACGACGATTTTGGTCACTGCTCGCTCAGGAGCACTCTTTAATGGTGCTTGCCAGCAGCAGGTCATTCCTGATGGTTCCGTGTGGAACTTCATCGTTATGATTCTCGTCATGACGGGTGGCACAGGCTTGATTATGTGGATGGCAGAGCTGGTAACAGAAAAAGGTATCGGCAATGGTATGTCGGTTCTTATCTTTACTTCTATCTGCTCAGGCTTCCTGCCTCAGCTTTGGAACATCGGTTGGGGAACGAACGGCAAGAATGGTGATTGGCAGAAGTTCGCTATCGTCGTAGCGGTTTTGTTGGTCATCCTGATCTTCGTAAACTACATCGAGCTCTCACAGCGCCGTATCCCCGTGCAGTACACACGTCGTATGATCGGGCGAAAGATGTACGGTGGATCTTCCACTTATTTGCCCTTGAAGATCAATATGTCTGGTGTTATTCCACCAATCTTTGCCTCATCGATTTTAGCTATACCGACCCTGGTTTCCCAGTTTGGAAAACCTGAACAGTCATGGGTTAAGTGGATCACCACGAATTTGGCGAACACAACAAGTGTCTGGTATATCTGCCTGTATTCACTGATGATCGTCTTCTTCTGCTTCTTCTACACGTCCATCACCTTCAACCCTGATGAGACAGCAGATAACATGAAGGAATACGGTGGCTTCATTCCAGGTATCAGAGCAGGTCGAGCAACGAGCCGGTACCTGAGTTATGTCATGAACCGGTTGAACACAGTAGGTGCTGTATACCTGTTATTCGTAGCAATGATTCCTACTGTTCTCATTATGATCCTCCATCTGAACGGTAAGCTACCATTTGGTGGTACCACCATTTTGATCATCGCTGGTGTGGGTCTTGATACTTTGCGACAGGCTAAGGCGCAGACTGAACAGTTCCAATACACTGGATTCTTGCTTGAGGGAGACCACAAGGAAGGCTGATTACTTTTGTAATCATATAAAGGCTCAGTTAGCTGTAGAAAAGCTAACTGAGCTTTTGTCTTATTGTGGTCGTCAGGAAGACTATGAAATCCTGTCAGTCCAAAGTTGGTAAAATTGCTAGACCTCGGATAGGTAGATACAATGATATTCAACAAAGGGGCTGAAAGCAGTAGACCTCTCCTCATGTGCGAAGGGGCTAACGGTGACTCTTGTACGGCGAATATCCAGTTGGACAGTGTGGCTATCTATGGTTCTCATGGCACTCTATACCTTTCAGGTCATGATCACTCTGGACCAAATGCAACCAGCAGGAACAAGTACCAGTTTTGCTGTAGAAGAAGTGACTGCTGCTTCTAAGAAAGCTGCACTCGCAGAAATACAACGTAGTGCCGAAGATTTGCACATCAACATTTATAAGATACAACCAGATGCTCATGATTCTTATCGAAGCAGGGTGCTCTTCGTTTTTGTAGGGGACGTGACAGCATTTTACGAGCACGGGGGATACGCCTATCCCACTTTTTCGGCAGCTGATCAGAAAACACAAGTACGTCCTGCAAGCGCTATTAATACGGAAGATGTGCGCGGCTCCTATGCTGCTTCAGCAAATGCTACACAGTTGGAGTCTATCGGGGCACGTCTCAGGGCTGCTGGCATTCAGACAAGACAGGAAGAAAATTCCTTATTGAGTGCTTTAGTGTATTCCTTAGGACAAGGTAGCATGGCGGCACCGTTAGTCATCGTCGCTGCTACGTTGATAGTAGCTATAGGCTACGATACATCACGAAACCGTAAGATTCACGCTATCAAAACCCTGCATGGCTACGGTAGAGCTCCTATCTTGTGCAGTGAATTGACAGACTTTGGTGCAGTTTCCCTATTTGGACTGATAGCTTTAGCGCTTCTTGGATTACCTGTGTTGTTCTGGTACACCCATGGTAATCAGCTTGGGCGTTTCCTTAGTGTGCTGCTAGGCGGTGAGGGATATTTACTGCTTTTCTGCGTGCTCAGCCTCCTTGTCTTGGGAGGTGCTGCTAGCTTAAGAGACAGTATTCCGGAGGTCATAAAAGGGCAAGGTGCTGTTATACGTGATGGCGTGCTAGCTGCTGTAGTTCAGGTGGTGGTGCTAGCTGTGATGTTTGGAACAGCTTCTGGTGCCTTGAATCGGATTGAAGCGGTGAGGCATACTGAGGACCAGCTTGGTCGCTGGTCAAGCTTGCCTTCTGCTTATGTCTTGAGATTGTTAGTACACAGACACCATGCAGACGATGTTGAAGAAGCTCCTAAGCTGTTACGCATTATTCAAGATATGGATAAGCAGGGGCAGGTGCTTCTGGTTGACCATAGTGTGCAGGAAGTGCAACAGGTCACTGGTCAGTCTAGTAGTGCTTCCTACGAACTAGGCGGTAGTCGGTCCATGCTTGTGAATCCGCGGTATTTAGGCATCGAAACGGTGCTTGATACAGCAGGAAAACCTCTTCATGTGGGTGAACAACCAGAAGGCACATTTACTTTATTAGTCCCTGATTCATATGACGGGAATATTCAAGAATTAAAGGATACATATATTGACCGTTTTACCCAAATCTGCTCTACACCGGTGAATGCCTGTACCAGTGCGCCTATCCAAGGGAAGGTTATCCGGATTAAAAGCGGTCAAGCATTAGCAACCTTCCATGGGACGCAATTTATGCCAGCTGAAGACCAGCAAGATTTGACAGTTACTGATCCAGTGCTTGCAGTTGTCTCTCCCTCTGCTGGAGTGCCAGGTGCTATAGACTATTTGTCCTATGCCTCACGAGCTGAGGTATTGTTCTTTGATGCTGATGGTCTTGATCGGCGCTTAACGCAAGCGGGTATACGTGAGGGTTATCAAGGGATTGACAATGCAGCTGACTCAGTGGCAGTGACATTGTCGATGACGAAGAGAGAACAACGTGGAGACGTATTAGGCCTGCTTGTCGGCGCATTTGCAACGCTGCTGTCGACCTTAGTTTGTACTAGTGTGTACAGCCAAAAGCGCCGAAGAGCCTCTTTCGTGGAGATGATTCACGGTTATGGATTCCTGCGCCGACATGCCAGCTTCTTTTCTACAGAACTGGCATTAGCTGTTTCAGGTTTGCTGATTGCGGCCATGCTGGGGCACATGAATCGACCGCGTGATGCTGGTCTTGCTGCTGTACTGTTGGTCTTAGGGAGCTTGTGTACCCTTCTCGCTGTGGCTGGTTATGAATCTACACTCCGTGCCGAAGACATTAAACGACCCTGATAGCCAAGGATTGATATGATGACAGAATTACCTACTACAGCATCCGAACTTACTGTCTCTGGTTTGAAAAAGCACTTTGGTCAGCGGACAATCTGGTCCTCTCTGTCCTTTACCGCTTCACCTGGTTCGGTGACGGCTATTACAGGAGACTCGGGATCTGGTAAAACTACTTTGCTCAACTGTTTAGGACTCCTCGAGCCCTTTGAAGCGGGTACCATAAGATACGGGGAATGGCAGTTTGGACCAAAAGTTAAAGCAGGCATACAACGAAGGTACTTGCGGCAGGTCCTGGGCTTTCTTTTTCAAAACTATGGGCTTATCGACCGCTGGAGTGTACGCCGTAACCTTCTGGTTCCGCTCCAGGTAAGGACTGGTAGCAGGCAGGAAAGAGCGTCACGAATCCATCAAGTCTTGTCAACAGTCGGACTGGCGGGCTACGAGAAAAAGCTGGTATACACACTTTCGGGTGGTGAGCAGCAGCGCGTTGCCCTGGCCCGTCTCATCCTGAAACAACCATCAGTCATTCTTGCAGATGAACCCACATCTGCTTTGGATCAAGCTAATGCTGATTTGGTTATGAGGGTACTGAAACAGGAGGCTGAACAGGGTGCTCTGGTTCTACTGGCAACTCACAGTCAGTCTATTGTCGACCAGTGTTCAGGCAACATACACTTGAGCAAGTCCTAATGCTGTTCTTGGTGGTTTCGTAGATATGAGTAGGCTCCTTCCAGTAGCAGTCGTATGATAGGAGGGGTAAAGGGCCTACCGGGGCCGTACATTTCATAAGCGAAGGAAGATGATGGTACAACGACTGCTGATTATGGGACCACAGGGAGTAGGAAAGGGAACTCAGGCAGCTTTGCTGGCTAACAACTATGGCATACCAGCAATCTCGACTGGAGACATCTTCCGCTACAACTTGAAGAATGGCACCCCTTTGGGGAAGGAAGCTCAAGGCTACATCGATAAGGGTGAACTTGTTCCAGATGAGCTGACCAACAAGATCGTTGCTGACCGGCTAGGCATGGAGGATGCAAAGGCTGGCTGGATTCTGGATGGCTACCCTCGTTCTGCCTCCCAGGTGCAAGCGTTAGACGTTATGCTTGATCAGTTGCAAACTCCTCTAACCGCAGTTGTTGCCCTCAATGCTGATAGGGATGTACTCATGGAACGCATGAAGAAGCGTGCTGAGATTGAGGGACGAGCTGACGATACTCCTGAAGTGATAGCTAAGCGGCTAGATGTGTATGCTAAGGAAACTGAACCCTTGCTCAGCATTTACAAAGAACGAGGCCTTCTCATACAGGTCGACGGTGTGGGCGCAATTGATGAGATATCATCTACCATCATTGCTCAACTGAGTGAGCGTGGCTAAAACAAATGAAGGGCAAGGCAACGTGGACTGCCTTGCCCTATTGCGTGGTCGATACTAATAAAAAACAAAACTTGAGTCTGTATAGCTCAAGTTTTTCACTCATAGGTAAATGCTGGCATAGAAGCTCTCGACGCGAGTTGAAAATGGTGAACAGCAAGAAACCTCTGGAGAGTCAGAGGTTAGGACTTTTGCCTTGCTAACCGGCAAGGAAATGAAAGTACCTTCTTGCTTAGGGCAGTTCAGTGTTTCACGCTAAGGAGTGAGTATTATGGCAATGCTTCCAGCTCTGATGAGCAATTCAATTTTTAACGATTTCTTCGAGGATCCCTTCTTCAATAACTGGGGCGATAACCGCCGCTCTAGTAGCAATCGGGTGGTTCCTTCTCATATGATGAACACGGATGTTCGCGATAAGGACGGTAAATACGAGTTAGACATCGATATGCCGGGCTTCACCAAGGATGATGTTAACGTACATCTCGAAGATGGTTATCTGGTGGTCGCAGCTGAAAAGCAAAGTGAGCAGGGATCGCAGGATGATGATGGTAAGTGGATCCGTCGTGAGCGCTACACAGGTTCATGCTCTCGCAGTTTCTATGTTGGGCGGAATATAAGAGACACTGATATTCATGCAAAGTTTGAAAATGGCACCTTGCACCTAAGTGTCCCCAAGGACTCCGTTGCGCCTGTTGAGAATAAGAAAACCATTGCAATCGAAGGCTGATTGTTGTTCTAACGATACATGCTGCCGAAGAACACTGTTTCATCGGCAGCATTTTCTGATAGTAGGAATGAGATATCGGGTAGAGGACATGGTCTTAACGGATCAGGACGACACGCCTAGCAATGCAATAAAAAGAGTGCTATACTAGCAAGTTGGCGTGTCTTAAGATACGTTAAGTAATCAGCCAACGGACGGATTGAAGGCTCATGGCAAAAGACGGTGTGATAGAAGTTGAAGGTCGGGTCGTGGAAGCGTTGCCCAATGCAATGTTCCGGGTCGAACTTGAGAATAAGCACATCGTTCTAGCTACCATATCTGGGAAGATGCGCAAGAATTACATCCGTATTCTGCCACAGGATAGGGTAGTTCTTGAAATGAGTCCTTATGATTTGAACCGGGGTCGTATTACGTACCGGTATAAGTAAGGTACAAGAAGCAAAGGAAAACCATGAAGGTCAGCCCTAGTGTGAAGAGGATCTGCGAGAACTGCCGCGTGATCCGTCGTCACGGCCGCGTCATGGTGATCTGCACCAACCCGCGTCATAAGCAGCGCCAAGGCTGAGCAGATTTCCATCGGCATAATTCAATAGGCGTCAAATCACAGTCGAGAGACTGAACCCCGAGCACGCAGGCCCGGGCCGAGCATTCGGACGATTTGGTGCACGACCTGCGTAAACAGAAGGAATCGAGCATGGCACGTCTTGCCGGAGTCGACATCCCCAATGAGAAGCGCATTGAGATAGCTCTCACCTACATCTTTGGTGTGGGTCGCACTCGTGCGAAAGAAACTCTTGCCGCAACGGGCATCAGCCCAGATATTCGCGTCAAGGATCTCACGGATGAGCAGCTAGTAACGCTGCGTGATTACCTCGAAGGCAACTACAAGATCGAGGGTGATCTGCGTCGTGAGATTGACGCTGACATTCGCCGGAAGATCCAGATTAATTGCTATCAGGGCCAGCGCCACCGCAGGGGACTCCCTGTACGTGGTCAGCGCACTAAGACCAACGCCCGTACCCGCAAGGGACCAAAGCGCACAGTCGCCGGAAAGAAGAAGGCGACCAAGTAGGGGTCGTAACAGGTGGAGTTTCAGTACTCCTCCGATCAGCAAATAAGTAATCTTAATCGTTAAAGGAAACGAGGATCAATGGCAGCAACAAAGCAGGCCACGCGCAAACCTCGTCGTAGGGATCGCAAGTCGGTTCCCGTCGGGCAAGCGCATATTAAGTCTACGTTCAACAACACTATCGTCTCAATTACTGACCCATCTGGCGCAGTAGTCGCTTGGGCTTCAGGTGGTGACGTCGGCTTCAAGGGTTCACGTAAGTCAACCCCTTACGCAGCTGGTATGGCTGCTGAGTCGGCAGCACGTAAGGCCATGGAGCATGGCGTCAAGAAGGTTGACGTCTTTGTTAAGGGCCCAGGTTCCGGTCGTGAGACCGCTATCCGTTCCCTGCAGTCTGCTGGACTCGAGGTTGGTTCCATCTCTGATGTAACCCCACAGGCACATAACGGTGTCCGTCCACCCAAGCGCCGTCGCGTCTGAGCACTAGAAAACCATTAACATCCACCCGCGATGATCGGTGAGTGCACCATCGATTTGAGCTGAAAGGATAAGAACAGTGCTTATTGCACAGCGTCCGACACTTACAGAAGAAGTTGTCAATGCCCAGCGTTCAAGGTTTACCATTGAGCCACTAGAGCCTGGGTTTGGCTATACCCTAGGCAACTCTTTGCGTCGTACCCTGCTGAGCTCGATTCCAGGTGCTGCCGTTACATCGGTACGTATCACTGGGGCTCTGCACGAATTCACTACCCTTCCTGGTGTAGAAGAAGACGTGACAGAAATCTTGCTCAATGTTAAGAACATCGTGCTTACCAGTGAGTATGACGAGCCGGTCGTCATGTATTTGCGTAAGAGCGGCAAGGGCGAAGCAACCGCAGGAGATATTACTCCTCCCGCTGGAGTTACTGTTGCCAACCCTGACCTACATATTGCGAACCTCGCCGAAGATGGTGAACTTGAGATTGAGTTCACTGTTGAGCGTGGCCGTGGGTATGTACAAGCACAGCTCAACAAGCAGGATTCTGACGAAATCGGCCGTATTCCTGTCGATTCAATCTATTCACCCGTGTTGAAAGTATCATATAAGGTAGAAGCTACTCGCGTTGAGCAGCGTACCGACTTCGACAGGCTGATCGTAGATGTGGAAACAAAACCTGCTATCACACCTCGTGATGCTGTTGCCTCTGCAGGCTCTACGTTGGTAGAACTGTTCGGTCTGTGCCGTGATTTGAACGACCAGGCCGAAGGTGTAGAGATTGGTCCCGAGCCGGTGCAAGAAGAAGCCGACCCTGAGATGAATGTTCCTATTGAGGATTTGAACCTCACGCAGCGTTCTTACAATTGTTTGAAGCGTGAAGGCATTCATACGATCGGCGAACTTGTTGCTCACACGGAACAAGACCTGCTTGATATTCGGAACTTCGGAATGAAATCTATAGACGAAGTGAAGGAGAAGCTTGAAGGTATGGGTCTAGGATTAAAGCCCTCACCTCTCGGCTTTGACGCGTCAAGCCTAGAGAGTGGAACCTTCTTTTCACCAGAGGATTAAGACCTCATAGGCGGGTCTAACTGAGGGGCGGATGGTAATACGGCACAACGTCCGCCCCTATTATAAAAGTCTTCCTACTTGGATGTTTGGGCGAATGCCCACCTAAGCAGGGAGTATTACAAGGAGAAATTATGCCACAACCAAAAAAGGGCCCACGTCTGGCTTCCAGCCCAGCCCATGAGCGTTTGATGCTGGCCAACATGGCCACCAGCCTGTTTGCTCATGGCCGTATTACGACGACCCTACCAAAGGCTAAGCGTTTACGCCCACTCGCTGAGCGTCTTATCACCTTTGCTAAGCATGGTGATTTAAGTTCACGTCGTCGAGTCATGCGTGTTATTCGTGACAAGTCCATCGTTCATAAGCTCTTCACTGAGATTGCCGAGCAGATGGAACAGCGTGAAGGTGGTTACACCCGTATTACCCACATTGCTCCACGCAAGGGCGATAATGCCCCACAGGCAATTATTGAATTGGTGACCGAGCCATTATCGGCCAAGAAGGCCGCTGTGCGCGAAGCTGAAGCTGCAACTAAGCAGGCTGCCAAGGAAGAGGATACAGAGATGGCAGCAGCTACAGAAGCTGCTATCACTGAGGGTATGGCTGAAGATGCAACGAAACAAGCAGTAGAAGCCAACGAGTCTGGCGAGAATGTCGCAGCGGCTGATCAGGCTGCTGTTGATTTGCAGAAAGAAGCCAAGAAGGATGAGGCAGTTGAAGCTCAAGCCGAAGAAGATGCTGATGTAGCAGAGGAAGCTGCTGAGGCTGCTGAGGCTGCTGAAGACAGTAGCAAGTGAGCATAATCGCTTCCTGCTGATGTTCAGTACTGACTGTACGTAAGTGGACTGGGGTATCAAGCCCCAGTCCACTTTTGTATAAGGTACTGTTCTGGTCCACACTGAAGCAAATTCCACAGGACTGTGATAGTAAAAGCACTTGGAGGTATCAATGAATGAAGACCTGATGAGGCTCAGGATTGACCTTGCTTATGATGGTAGTAACTTCAACGGCTGGGCAAAGCAGCGTCATCTAAGAACTGTACAAGGGGAGATAGAAGCTGGTCTGACTCAGGTATTGCGCTTACCTGCTGGAGACCATTTCATATCTGCCGAACATGCAGGAATGTCTCAGTATCCGTGGGTACCACAATTGGTCGTGGCGGGACGCACTGATACAGGAGTCCATGCTGCGCACCAAGTTTGCCATTTAGATATCCCGAGAGAGACGATAGAAGGGTGTGTGGGTCACCTCAATAGCTCTCCCGTTCAAGCCTTAGAACATAGACTCCAGCACGTGCTTCCTCGAGATATTGCCCTACACCGTATAAGTGTTGCCGCTGAAGGATTTGACGCTCGATTTTCAGCACTTGAACGCACCTATATCTATCGTATTTGTGACAACCTGTCGGTGGTTGATCCTCGTATGCGTCCTTTTGTGTTAAATATTGACGGTCCACTAGATATTGAAACTATGAATGTTGCTGCGGCATCAATTGTTGGATTGCATGATTTCGGATCCTTCGCCCGAGCGAATCCTGGCGGGACCACTATACGCAAGGTAAAATATGCTCATTGGGAGCGTGTTAGTAATAGCTCGTCGCTTGAGAGAACGCAATTTTATCAAGCACCAATTCTCGAGTCAGGACTAGTCTGCTTTACTATTGTTGCCGATGCTTTCGCTCACAACATGGTTCGATCCTTGGTTAACGCCTGCCTGCGTGTGGGATTAGGAAAACAGGATCTGGAATGGTTCAAGGATAAGGTTGCTCAACCAGTTCGTGAGGGCTCAACCGGTCCGGTTGCAGCATGTGGATTGAGCCTTGAGCATGTCGCATATCCTCCTGATAACCAGTTGGCTTCACGAGCACAGGCTATCCGTGCTAAACGTACCTTGTAAGTTTGTTCGGGCTCGACAAAATCGCTTCCCATATCACGTTCGGTCGGTTGCATGTGGCATAATAGTACAGTTGCCTGAATGGGTTTCTCTGCGGGCGACTGGATAAGTGTCCGAGCGGTCTAAGGAGCACGCCTCGAAAGCGTGTGAGGGTAACCCCCTCCGCGAGTTCGAATCTCGCCTTATCCGCAAGTGAGGGTTTCGGGAGTCATCTCGGAGCCCTTTTATATTGGAAAAGTAAGTAACGAATCGTTTTTTGATTTGAGTTGATACTGTATTCTGTTTGATGACCTTGAGATTACTCGCGAAAATGGAGTTTAACTATAAAATGAGTAAATCGCAATTCGTGTTATAAGACAGTCTACTTACCCTCCCTCTAAAACCAGGTGACATGTGCCATTTTTAGTAGCTTCAGTACAAGAAAAGTGCTTGGACTGGGAGCATAAAAGAGATTATTAACCAGCCTTACCTGACATTAGCAGAGACACTTAGTGGCTACTAGAATTTGTTAGAATACCTAAACCATAAACTCTCAGGTGTGGGTTTACAGTTTTTGAATAGATTGCTAACGATAAAAAAGGTTTTGGTGGAGGGCATAGATGCAACATACTATTGCTAAATTTACGTTTCGATGATCTACATATTTCCAAGACTATGAGTATGGAACTTCTGCTATATATGTGACCGGTGTAATAGAAAGTTGTTCAAGTTGATCACCGGTCATCATATAGTAACTCGGATGGTTGCTATCGATATCGTACAGTCTCAGTAGTAAAAATCGTCTTCCATATGTTTTTGCTTGTTCAAGTTCTCTTGCTGAAATGAAAAACGGAGTGTACTGACTCTTACTGCTAGTTGTTTTGACTTCTACGTACAGTTCTTCTCCTTGAGTCTGTCCACTCACTTGTATGTCGTATCCTAAAGAGTCATCTTTCGAAGAAACCTGTTCTATTTTTCTTTTCGGATATAATTGCTTTAGTAATTCAATCGCTGCTGTTTCGCCTTTAGACCCAACTCGTGTATTGTGCTCCTGACGCAGCGCGTAATTAACTTTGGTGGAGTTATTTCTTTTGCTCTTTGCACTGGAAGATGGTTGATTGATTCTGGGAAACTCAATTTTTCTGAACTTGCTGACTGGTGGCAGTGGGGTCTTTATATCTTGAAACATTTTGGAAAGGTTTTCGGCTGAATTACAAACTTCGGAAACGACTGCCTGATATGACTTGAGCGGATCTTTATCAGAACTTCCGATAAGCAGATTCACCAATCTCGAATAGACCGTTAGCATTCGGTCTAAATCTGTTTTTAATCTAGTTTCATCCGGCAGAGATTCACTGCTGTAATACAGTCCGCAAATATGTCCCGCCTCGTAACCTGAAGCAAGATCACCGCTCCTGCCTAAACCAGCTAAATCGATAGGTTCATGCAAGTCAGAAGTAACATACCTCTTACTTTGTAATATATCCCAGAGCCATTCTGAGACTTTTCTACAGTTTTTCCGTCCTAGTTTTATACCCTCGTGGCTGCGGAATGGAGTCCATGCCTGATTTAATGAAAGGTAAAATCCTGTCATATCTGTTTTAAATAAGTAAACTAAGTAATAGCCCTCACTGGCTTTGCTAGTTACTCGCTGGTCAAATATGCAAAACCATGGTACTTGCGCTCTGCTTCCGGAACCAGCGGATCCTTTGACTAGGTATTCCCTCTCAGAGGGAAGATATGATCGAATTACATCAGAAAACTCTGTACGAATGTCCTTATCGATCTGCCGCGTTTGGCTTTCTACTAAATATCTGTTTAGGACCCCAGAAAAAACATCTCTTAATTCCATGTTCATATGTTTTTCTCCCTGGTTTTGATGAGAAAGGACAAACATTAATTTTCAGTATAGGGGAAAATAAGATACTCAGTTGTTACAAGGTAAGAATTACCTCCATAGCTTGCAGTAAATATGAGGCAGGTTTTGGATGCTAGGTTTTCCGGGTAGAGTCAAAGCTGCTAAGCAAGGACTACGAATAAAATGAACACATATTGTTTTCAGCAAATTGAATGACTACCGTTATAACAGCGACTAGGTGGAAAGTTCTTATGAATGAATTCTGATTTATATGAGAGTGGCTTACATGTGTAAAATACTTAAAATGCAAGTTTCGCCTAAAAGTAAAAATAATCTGTCTGTGCAAACTTATTAGAAGCCGTAAGATTCTGTGTTGGGTGGAATCTGGTTAATCCGAATTTCTATTACATAGAAATGCATATTTAGATGCTTATATTGGAAAATTGTCTTATTCTACACAAATGCCAATATGCGACCAAGAATAGCATACCTACGTCTGTCCTTGCTTCTTATAGAACGAAATAAGCTAGCGACAAGTGGACTCGACACGGTTCGATACTGCTGTTGACAATGGTTATAAAGTGTAGTTACATGAAACTCGGGTTCAGCTCATAAGGGGATCGATTGAGCTACGACTCACTGGGTATTCAATGAGTGATACTGACCATAGTTTCCAACGGAGTAGACGAAACTTAGCATATGAGAGGAAGGTACCAATGGTAGGTACAAAGCATGGTGAAGCAGGTGAGCAGTTTGGGGCTTCATCGGTCGAGAATGTAAAAGCTGGCGCTAATGTAGCTCCGGATACAGGTAAACCATTAACAAAGAGTATGAACTTCCGTTTTGCCTGCGGTTTTGCGCTAGTATCAATTCTGTGGGCGCTCCCGTTCTTTATGGGCTCCAGCGTATTGTTGCCCCACGTTTTCGATGGAATGAAAGGCGTTTCGGCGGAAGGTGCTATTGCTGTAGTTAATTCTGTCAGTTCCATATTCTCCTTGGTTGCCAACATTGTTTTTGGTGCCTTATCTGACATGTCTCGTTTCAAAGTAGGCAAGCGTACTCCTTGGATTGTGTTAGGTGGCTTTATTGCTGCTGTCGGTTATATAACTTCGTTTAACGCCCATAGCTTGGCAATAGTGGTTGTTGGTTGGTGTGTGGTTCAAGTTGGACTTAACTGCATTATTGCTCCTGCTGTTGCTGTCCTGTCTGACCGAATTCCAGAACTAACTCGTGGTACTTTCTCTGCCCTCTATGGTGCAGGTATGATTGTGGGACAGCAGCTAGGTACCTTTGTTGGCTCTTTCTTCCTGTCTAATGTTCACACAGGTGCCATTATTGGTACGGGTATTTTCTTCTTCTCTGGCATTATCGTGGTTTTGGTTTGGCCACGAGAGAAGTCTGCAGCCACGAACGACACCAAGGTTTCGGCCGTTGACCTTGCCCGTTCTTTCATTCCTCCAACAAAGAACTGCCGTGATTTCTACCTAGCCTTGGGCGGTCGTCTGGTATTCGTAATCGGTGCCTTCATGATTTCGGGATACCAGCTGTTCATCTTGCAAAAGTACATTCATTTGAGCCTTGACGCGTCTAAGACAGCTTTGCAGTTAATAGCTGTGATTACTGTTATTACTACGATTGCTGCATCAGCTATTTCTGGTCCGCTGTCAGACTTCCTTCAGCGCCGTAAAATTATCGTCGCAGCGTCTACCGTATTGTTTGCCGTTGGATTGGCAATTCCATTCTTTATCCCTACTGCTACTGGTATGTACATTTATGCTGCACTTGCAGGTATTGCCAATGGTTGCTACATGTCTGTTGATCAAGCACTCAATGTTGACATGCTGCCAAACCCAGACGAAGCCGGTAAGGATCTGGGAATCTTGAACTTATCTAATACAATCGGACAGGTGTTGGCGCCTGTATTTACCACGCAAGTAATTGCCATGACAGGTGGATACAAGATGGTCTTCCCAGTAGCTATCGTCTTCTTGCTTGCTGGTACTTTCTTCATTATGGCTATTCGCAAGGTCAAGTGACCACAATATACAAACATGAACGTCACAGGTGCGTGTTGCTCTCTTTTTCAGAGTTGAAGGACACTGTGGCGCAGAGAAAGGAATAATTATGACTGAACAAACGCATGTGAATGCTAGTGATTTGAGCTTGGAAGAGGAAGCATCACTGACTTCCGGCTCCGACTCTTGGCATGTGCAAGGCGTCCCTGAGCAAGGACTCGAAGGTTACATGATTACCGACGGCCCCTACGGCTTGCGTAAGGCGAAGGATTCTGCCTCAAATGATGTATACGGATCCGTTCCTGCAACATGTTTCCCGCCCACGGCAGGTCTAGCTTCTTCATGGAATCCTGAGCTGGCTCACCAGGTTGGACAGGCGATGGGTGAAGAATGCATACAGGAAAAAGTTGCTGTGATCTTGGGGCCAGGCGTAAATATTAAGCGCAGCCCACTGGGTGGTCGTAACTTTGAGTATTGGTCAGAAGATCCGGTCCTAACAGGCCATCAGGCAGCTGAATTGGTGAATGGTGTGCAGTCTGAGGGCATCGGTACCTCAGTTAAGCACTTTGCAGCCAATAATCAGGAGACCGAGCGCTTGCGAGCTAGCTCTGATGTTGATGAACGTACCTTGCGTGAAATCTATCTGTCAGCTTTTGAATACATCGTCAAGAATGCTAAGCCGTGGACCTTCATGTGCGCATATAACCGTTTGAATGGTGTATTCGGTTCTGAAAACAAGCGACTCCTCACCGATATTTTGCGCGATGAATGGGGCTTCGATGGTATTGTCATGTCCGACTGGGGAGCCGTGCACAACCGTGCAGCAGCTCTTAACGCAGGTCTCAACTTGGAGATGCCTCCATCCGGTACAGACAACGAAATCGTTGAAGCGGTCAAAGCTGGTGAAGTAAGCAAAGAACAGCTTGACAAGATGGCTCAGGGCATGATCGACCTTATAGAAAAGGCCAGGCCTGCAATGTCACGTGAAGGCTTCCGATACGATGTTGAGGCTCACAATCAGGTAGCCCGTCGGGCAGCTCAAGAATCTGTAGTTCTCTTGAAAAATGAGGACTCTATTCTACCGCTGCGACAGGGGGAGAAGGTGGCCGTAATCGGTGAGTTTGCGCGTACTCCACGCTATCAGGGTGGCGGTTCTTCTCATATCACCCCAACTATGGTGACAACCGCTTTAGATGCTTTTGAGCATGCGGGTATGGAAGTTGATTTTGCTCCTGGTTTCACCCTTGATGGAGCTCAGCAAGATGAAGCGCTTACTCAAGAAGCCCTTCAGGTTGCCAAGCAGGCAGATAAGATCATCCTCTTCATGGGCTTGCCTGAGGATGCTGAGTCAGAAGGGTTTGATCGTACGAGTCTGGACCTTCCTGCCAAGCAGGTGGAGCTGTTACAGAAGGTTAGCGAAGTCAATCCTAATACTATCGTGGTGCTTTCCAATGGTTCCGTTGTAAGCTTGACGGAATGGTTGCCACAGGCCAAGGCTGTGCTTGAAACTTGGTTGTTGGGGCAAGCTGGTGGTCTGGCCATTGTTGATTTGTTGACGGGGCAGTCTACTCCTTCAGGCAAGTTAGCGCAGACAATACCAGTTCATTTAGATGATGATCCTACAGTCATGAATTTCCCTGGTGATGAGGGGCATGTTCGCTATGGTGAAGGTGTATATGTGGGTTATCGGTACTATGACACCTTTAAAAAGCCGGTACTCTTCCCATTCGGCTTTGGTCTGTCATAT
Organism: Bombiscardovia coagulans; assembly: GCF_002259585.1. Classification (GTDB taxonomy): domain Bacteria; phylum Actinomycetota; class Actinomycetes; order Actinomycetales; family Bifidobacteriaceae; genus Bombiscardovia; species Bombiscardovia coagulans. The sequence continues at coordinate 549,354 of NZ_MWWS01000004.1, read as the reverse complement.
GCCAGTTTCGAGATCACTGATGTGTCTGTGGAAAAGACCGGTAAGAATGCAGTACGTGTTAGCGCAACAGTGACCAACACTTCTCAAGTAGATGGTGCTCAAACTGTGCAGGTCTATGTGGCTCCAGGTAAGGCAAAGGTTAGTCGACCTTCCCACGAGCTGAAAGCGTTTAGTAAGGTCTTTTTGAAGGCTGGCGAATCTCAAAGCGTTTCAATGGATCTGAATGAGCGTGATTTTGCATACTGGTCTCGGGCAATGAATGATTGGCATGTTGAGGCCGGTACTTATGGTATCGAAGTAGCTACATCTTCACGTGACATCGTTAAGAGCGTCGACGTGACGCTCGAAGGCGATGGAAAGCACTTCCGTCTGAATAGTGAGTCCAGCATGGGGGAGTGGGAGGAAGATCCCATTGGTGGTCCTATCATGAGCAAAAAGATTGAGGAGCTGGAGGCAGCAGGAGTGCACCTGCCAGACAACCCCAATACTATGGTTCTCTTCCGCACGATGCCTTTGGGGACAGTTCTTATGTTCTCGGGTGCTGACGGACGTACAGTTACCAAAGAGCTCTTGGATGCTTACGAGGCTGCCTTGTCTAAGTAAAAGCTACTCGTAAGGTCTCTTTCCTTAAAAGCCCTGTCACAAGGTTGTACCCTGTGGTGGGGCTTTACTGTATTTTGTGCTGTTGTATGTGCAGCAATGATTACACTCAGATGTTGGTTTGAGCTGTTGGAGGCAAGTGCTGATAGCTGCGCATGTAAACGTGGTCCCTGCTTGTATAAGTTGTGAGACTCACGCCTGGGGAGTGGGGGAAGAACTGTACTTGATTGATGAGCGAAGTAGGTGCTTGTTGTAGTTCGTTTTGGCAAATTACAGTACGAAGGATGGTTTTGTGCACAGATTAGTTGTCGTTACATCTGTATCGACGAGTTCGTTGAGAAGATGAATGGTGTCTGTGGAAGAAACGTAACCGTTTAACTTACGTATTGATTATTGGCATATTGTACAGAGGCAGTATTGAGCTAATGGCCTCTATGTCTCTGGTTTACCTTCCATAAAATGGTTGCTATAACAGGCTTTGTACAAATCTTGGTAAATAGAGTCCTATCGAGCACTTGCAAAAATGGGAATGCTTGCTATGATAAAAGCGTAAACGGTTACGTACAATAGGTACAGTCTTACGAGGAGGTGAGGCCGAGTATGGACGTTCATTCGATTATCGATACTCTAGACCACGGTTTTAACTGGTTTATTGGTTTGGGTGGAGCGGCAATGATGTTTATTATCATTACGCTGCTTTCTCTCGCGGTTGGTGTTAAGCTCTCGAAGGCCTTCGAGGGTGGTCTAAGAATGGCGATGGCTTTAACGGGTATGAGCGCCGTTATATCGTTGCTAACCAATACTTTTAGTCCGGCCCTCAAGTCATTTGTAGAGTTTACTGGTTTGCATCTCTCGGTGACAGATCTCGGTTGGGCCCCAATTGCTGTCATTACATGGAGTTCTCTCTACACCCTTTATTTTGCTTTCATTTGCATTGTTACTAATGTAGTTATGCTAGCTCTTCAAGTAACTAATACGCTCAATGTAGATTTGTTTAATATTTGGAATGTTTCTATCTTAGGTCTTTTAATCAATTGGAGTTCAGGCGGTAACTTCTTCCTGATGTCCGTCTTTGTAGTGTTTATCTATGCATTGATGCTCTTCAATGCGGATGCTATGAAACCTACTATTAATGAACTTCTGGGATATGATGATACGAACATTACGACCACGGCTCACCCTGCTCTTTTAATAACGCCTGTAGTAGTGCTGCTTGATCGAATAATCAGTAAAGTCTTGCCTTTTATTGATAAGTTTGATTTCGATGCGGAAACACTGAATAAAAAGGTAGGTTTCTTAGGAAGCAAAGGTGCGATTGGGGCATACTTGGGAGTTTTTGTAGGTCTGCTAGGTCGTCAAGATGCTGCTCACATTTTTGCCTTGGCATTTTCGTCGGGAGTAGCTTTGGAACTCTTTGGCGTCGTCGGTGGATGGTTCGGGCCAGCTATTGGTCCACTCTCAGAAGGTGTTACGTCGTTCATGGAACGGCGGTTGGGTGGTCGTAAGCTCTTTATTGCTATAGACTGGCCGATTCTGGCATCCAGAGCTGAGTTGTGGGCGGTTGCCAATATTCTTGCTCCCATTCTCCTGCTGATAGCTATGGTGCTCCCAGGAAATACGGTCCTACCTTTAGGGGGGATTATTTTGACTGTGCTTGCTCCTTCCCTCTTAGTGGGGACCAAGGGCAAGGTGGTGCGCATGACGCTAATTGGTACTATTATGATTCCTCTGTTCTTGTGGGCGGCAAGCCTTATTGCTCCTTTCTTGACCGAGATTTCCAAAACCATGGGGGTCTTTCCTGCTGGCTTGGGGAAGAATGAAATGTTCAGTGCAGTGGATTCTGATCCTCTAGAAAAAATGCTAGCCATGGTAATCGGTACAGCTGTAAAGACCCTTGATTTGAAACTGATAGCTGCTTCTCTTGCTGCTCTACTGGCTTATATTGGTCTTTTTGCTTGGTACGTTCGCAAGCTTCGCGCGAGTGCTGTTTTGGCTCAGTGATACTTAGGAAGTCTCATAACTGGCAGTCTCGTGTAGGTATCCACTCAAATCATTACTCCGGTTTAGTCTGAAAAAGCAGTAATACGAAAAGCTGCAACCCTTGTTTAGCTGTATTGACAGATGGAGTTGATTGATGACAACGATTAGACAGATCGCTGAAATGAGTGGTGTATCTATTGCTACGGTCTCTCGAATTATCAACGGTAAGGGGGGTGCAAGCGATGCAACCATAAAAAAAGTTCAAAAAGTAGTCAATGATCTGGGATATGAGCCCAACTTTGTGGCAAAAACTCTTTCAGAACAGTCATCTGATGTAATAGCTGTGCTAGTGCCTAACTTGACCAACCCTTTCTTTGCGGAATTGGTTGAGCACATTGAACAAGCAGCGCAAGCTCAGGGATATCGCGTTTACTTGTGTGATAGTGAAGATGATCGCTCTAGAGTTGAGTACTACTTAAAGTTCATGGAAGGCATTCGGGTTCGTGGGGCAATTATCAATTCACTCTTCGTGAGTGAAGAGGATTTGAATCGCTTGCACCAGTTGGGTATTACCACACTCACTATCGACAGGGCTCAGTTCTCACACCCATATTCGGCGATGGCTGTAAACCACCGGAGTGGTTCATATAAGGCCACAGCTTATCTTATCGAACATGGTAATTGTGACAGATTGATATTCGTGTCCGGTCCAGAGCAAGATAAGAGCTCATCTGATCGTTATGCGGGATACTTGCAGGCGGTGACTGAGCATAATGCAACTGCTGTGGCAAAGGTGAACGCTTCTTTTTCGGTGGCGGACGGTTACAAGGTTGTGAGTGCTTACCTTGTGGAGCACAAGGATGTCAACGGCATTGTCTGCGCTGACGATGCCATTGCCTTAGGGGCCTTAAGGGCTTGCGCTGACCTTGGATTGAGAGTCCCAGAGGATGTGCGAATTATTGGCTACGACAATATCCAGCTCAGCCAATACTGCGTACCGCGGTTAAGTACAGTGAACCAGCTTCCAGAAGATATAGGAAGTATCATTCTGGATTTGTTCCAAGAGACTGTAGACGCGGGCGGAGCACCCATTAAAAAAGTCATTGAACCGCACCTTGTTATTCGGGAAACGTCTCAGGCAAGGAGCGTTGAAGGAGTGTAAATGTTTGAAATTGGTCCCTCGCTTATGTGCGCTGACCTCGGCAATTTGGAACGGGATGTTAGAGAGCTCGATCAAGCGGGAGTAGATTTTTATCATATTGATGTTATGGATGGAGAATTTGTTCCCAACTTCACCTTAGGTCCAGACATTGTTAAGAGGGTTCGTGGAATTACGCAAAAACCTCTTGATCTGCATCTCATGGTCAACAGTCCGGAGCGGTATGTGTCGATGTTTGCTGATGCCGGAGCTAATCGTATTGCCGTTCATGCAGAATCAACGACGAATCTGCAAGGCACACTTTCTGCTATTCGGTCAGCAGGCCTAGAGGCAGGTTTGGCAATCAGTCCGGCAACATCTCTTGACGTGCTTGATTATCTTTATGATGTTACAGACTACATAGTACTGATGACTGTCAATCCAGGATTTGCTGGACAGCACTTTATTGAATCGATGTACGGAAAAATATCTAACCTCAAAACGAGGCTCACTGAGTGTGGTTTAGATACGCCAATTGAGGTTGATGGCAATATTGGTGCTCAAACGGTTCCAGAATGCGCTCGCAGGGGAGCGACACGGTTCATTGGTGGAACGAGTGCTATTTTTCGCTCTGACGCTTCACTTGCTGACAATGTAGAGCATATGCGTGCTCTCTTTGCACAGGTCATGCCTGCGTCGTAATGAATTCGTGTGTTGCTGGATGAGCAGTTATACACACAATACGTAGTCACCAAAGAAGTATCGTCAGCCGTATCAATCCGGTGTCCTCAATGGCTGAGGCAGATGGATGTAGTTATGTTGTAATGCAAGATAAGGAATTTAACAATGAAGTATGACGTAGCAGTTTTAGGGTCTATTAATCTTGATGTTAAGGCACTCGTTCTGAACTATCCTGAACGTGGGCAGACTGCATTGGCAAAAAGAATCAATATGCTGCCTGGTGGCAAGGGTTCGAATCAAGCAGTCGCTGCTGCCAAACTAGGTGGAAAAGTTGCTATGGTGGGCATGGTCGGTGCTGACGGTGCTGGTAAGCAGCTTCTGGATGATATGAACTCTTGGGGTGTTGATACACAGTTTGTGAAACAAAGCTCAGACGAAGGAACTGGCACTTTTATTGTACAAATAGATCAGACTTCAGAAAATACAATGGTCGGTACATTGGGGGCAAATGCTGCGCTACAAGGAGATCAAGTCGTACGTTCGCTTTCAGAAATTGAAGCACCAGTGTTGCTGATGCAATTGGAGACAAGCCGAGATTCTGTTATGGCTGCCCTACGTACTGGTAGGGAAAAGGGCATGTATATTATTCTTGATCCAGCTCCCGCTGATGGGTTTTTTGAAGAGTCGCTAACATATGCTGATTGTGTTACTCCCAACCAACAAGAGACCGAGCGTATTACTGGTATCAAAGTGACTAATAAAGTTGAAGCAATCAAAGCAGCAAAGGCTATTCATCACATGGGGCCGAGTACCGTGATTGTAAAACTCGGTAGTGAAGGCAGTGTGGTCTTGCATGAAGACGATATTTACGAGATTGACTCTGTCAAGGTAAAAGCTGTGGATAGCGTCTGTGCTGGCGATGTGTTTGCTGGAGCGCTTGCAGTACATTACTCACAGCATGGTAACTTTTTGGATGCGGTCAATTTTGCCAATAAGGCTGCGGCCATCAAAGTGAGTAAAATAGGCAACCACGATGCCTTCCCAGTCTTAGCGGACATGGCTTAAGTTTGGTGGGGGCTTCACTTCTCACTCTTCTTATGGGGGGGGGTGGTTGTGATGCCCCTATTATTGTCAATAAAACAGGTTCGTTTCAGTTTGCGGCGATAGTGGATTAGCATTCACTATAAGGCAGTTACTCATGCTGTGTGCGTTGAGATACATCATCGTGAAATTGAGGGGGTTTGGATTTGGGTAGACGACCAGCTCGGCGTAATGAGTCACGGACAATAAATTCCATTTGAGCATTGATGGAGCGCAAATCGTCGGCAGCCCATTGTTCCACAGCTGACCATAAAGAAGGGTCAATCCTGAGTGGATATTGTTTGCGCGCAGTCACCAACTGTCCTTTCGCCTGCCTGTCTCATAGAACTAGGTAAGCAGGGGTCTACTGTGCTTGCCATTAACCCCTGCTTCAGATTTTAATTGTAGAGAGTACCAGTATTGAGTACTGGCTGTGCGTCGTTTTCCGAGCAGAGTACAACCATCAAGTTGGATACCATAGCGGCTTTGCGCTCGCTATCGAGTTCAACGACGTTGTCTGCCTCGAGTTCTTTTATAGCCATATCAACCATAGATACTGCTCCTTGTACAATCTTGGTCCGTGCTGCGATAATAGCCTCTGCTTGTTGACGGCGGAGCATGACTTGAGCTATTTCTGGGGCGTAAGCCAAATGACTGAGGCGGGCATCATCGATCTGAATACCAGCGTCCGACAGGCGTTCTTCCAATTCATTTTTGAGGGTCGTTGAAATTTCGCTGATATTAGAGCGTAAGGTGATCTGGTCAATGCTTGCATCGTCACTGTCGGCATTGTGATCGTAAGCGTATAAGCTAGCTACATAGCGTAGTGCTGTCTCTGACTGGGTTCGTACGTATTGTTCGTAATCATCGACATCAAACACTGCTTTGGCGGTATCTATGACCCTCCATACGATGACTGCCGCGATTTCGATGGGATTACCGTTTTTGTCATTCACTTTGAGTTTGGAGCTATTGAGAGTGCGAGCTCTTAGGCTGATGAGTGATTTGACTGCCTTGTTGCTCTCTGTATTGTTTTCTTCGTGGTCATCTTTAGTGGTCTTGGTGTTTACCTGTATGGAGCTTTTGGGTGAACGAGTATAAAATGGGTTGCCCCAGTAGAAGCCGGTCTCCTGTACAGTGCCCTTATACTCGCCAAATAAGATGAGTACACGTGCTTCGTTGGGCTCAAGGGTAAAGAAGCCAAGATATGAAATGGAGGTGCAAATGACGCACACAATGCCAAGGAGTAGCGCACACAGGCCTAAGAAGAACGTACTATTGTGAGTTTCTTCGTTGCTATTGAGTACCAAACCTCCCGCAATGATGAGTGCTATGGAGGCAACAAAGCCAAGTGTAAGCAGCGGGAGCACCTTCCAACCGTGAGCGGCATGAACGATCTTTTCTTGAGTAGGAGGCTTGATGTGAGTAAATGCTGTTTGTTCTGACATTGCTCTTCCTTACTTTGCTTTCCAGTAATCTGTGCAGTTGGTCCTTACATAGTTCACTGTTGTTACATTGATATATAAATGATATCACATTGATTTCTTCCAGTCTCTATTAGTCAATCTGAGCATCAGAGCGAGTTTTCAAGGAGGAGTGTTTTGTTTGAATATGTAAGTTGTAATTGTGTCTGTGAGTGACTGCTGCAACATCCCAATGTGCCTTGTGCTCGGAGATGAGCGCTCAAGATAGACGAATATCCAGTCAGTCAAATATTCAGTCGGACAAATACTCAGTCAGTATTGTGTGATACATCGGTGGCTGATGGTGGCGTTGACTACTGGTTAAGACTTTGAAAGAGGGCCTGATCGAAGGTCGGATAACCCAGTAAGAAGGCAGTATAGACGTGTGCGATCGCTAATTGTGTTAAAGCTGTCAGTCCGGCTTTTAGCCTACCTTCTCCGGACTGATGAGCTGCGGCGTGAGAAATGGAAAAATCGTTGGTAACCTTTAGTAGGGACCGTGCGCAATTGATTTCCACAATTGCAGGAGTGGGCGCCTGAAGCTGAGTGCTAGGGTCAACAGTTACCTGGGGAGCTCGTAACAGTTCTTCAACCGAGTACACTCCTTGTCGAGGATCGTTTGACCCTGAGAGTGTTAATGCGAATGTTTGAGCGGCTGTATGGTGATGATCTGCGGTTTGTAAAAGAAAATTTGAAGCACTTGAGTTGCGCCCCGCGAGGACTGTCGTAGCAAATCCAGCCTCATCTTCAGCTTTAGCTGCTGTTACCAGTTCGTCAACAGACATGACGCTGGCTGTTGACGCTAAGCTAGGTAAGACATCTGCTGTCATTTCGTAAGGTTGTGTAACTGCCTGCCGTGTATTGGCTTGGGTTAAGGCTAACGCTGAGCGCGTGACTGCCTCTTCAAGTCGGGTTGGACAGTTGACGGCGACCTCGCTCCAAGCATGGCTGGCCGCGAGAGGTTCTATGGTACGGGAACCTGCTGCTCTGCTGAACAGGGGATCAGCCATGAATTGTTCTGCTCTGTGAGCTTTGGTCCAAGCTTGGTCACAAAGGCTGAGTTCGACGTGTTCTTGTGGTGGGTCTGTTTCTTGAATTGAGATGAGGGGAGAGCAGCCACCTAAGGATACTGCTATCGCACTTAATAGGAGCATAGCAATGGTTCGGGTTAGGATATGACTTTTTCTGCGCGTCATTAACCTGAAAAGTGTCTGCATGAGAGGCTACGATAGCTTGGATTGTAGACCTAAGCCGAATGGCTTTGTTGAGTCGTATAACTTCATAGGAGGGCCTTGACATGGAATTGGATCTGGCTGAAATTCATCAGTTAGCAGCAGAGCAAGGAATAGATGCCGAGACCTTAGAGGAAGCTCTCTCTGAAGCCCTCCGCCTAGCATATTCAAAGACCCCACATGCGGCTAGGCATGCACGTGTTGAACTCGATAATCGAGCGAATGCACTTACTATCTGGGCTCAGGATGAAATCCCGCAGGAACCCACACCAGATAATCCTCATCCGAGTCCTATGCTGGGTGCCGAGTATGACGATACTCCGAAAGATTTTGGTCGTGTAGCGGCATCTACAGCAAGAGGTGTTCTTAGTGATCTCTTCCGCAAAGCAGAAGACCAGCGTATTTTCGGTGCTTTTGCAGGACAAAAAGAGCACCTTGTTACTGGTGTGGTACAGCAGGATGCCTCAGATTTAAGCAACGTACATGTTGCTGTCGGAGATGTAGAAGCTATATTACCCAGACGTGAGCAAGTGCCTGGTGAACGTTATAGGCACGGGCAGCGCATTCGCGTGTACGTGGTTACGGTCTCTCGTGGCTTCAAGGGACCTGAGATTGTGGTCTCGCGTTCTCATCCTGGGCTAGTCCGTCGTCTCTTTGAATTGGAAGTGCCTGAGCTTAATTCTGGAGCGGTTTCCATTATGGGCATTGCTCGCGAGGCCGGAGCACGGACCAAGATCGCTGTGAGGGCAAACACTAAAGGTGTCAATCCTAAGGGGGCTCTCATAGGTCCTAATGGGGCTCGTGTGCGGGCAGTCATGGAAAACTTAGGTAACGAGAAAATTGATATTGTTGATTGGTCGGAAGATCCAGCTGCTTTCATTGGAGCAGCGCTTTCTCCCGCTGCTGTGCGAGAAGTGCAGATCGTATCGGAACGCAATCAAACTGCTGTAGCTTACATTCGTGATTCCCAGCTCTCTCTTGCTATAGGCAAGGAGGGACAAAATGCTCGTTTAGCAGCAAAGCTCACTGGTTGGAAAATCGGAATTGAATCGTTAGAAACGCATCAAGCACAGCTCAAGGCTCAGGAGAAGATTCAGCAAGCTGAAAATCAGGTTCGGATGGAACGTGAGCAATCTCAGTCGGATCTGGCTAGCGCTGAATGTGAAAGCAGTTCTGAGCAAGAGTCTACTGCTGATATCGAGAAGCAGGATTAAGACATTTCAGCAAGCTTCACTTCGGGAGAAAGCAGCTGACTGAAACATCCGCAATGACGAGTATGCTTAAAAGAGCATCTGCCATGTGTAGCTTGAAGCTGCCCGGGTGCTGTAAAAGAGACGAGGTAACACAATCATGGTCGCACGATGAGACAGGATATGTTCACCGTCAAACTGGGATGACTGCGCCTCCATACGCGCGGTCGGTGTAAGGAGAAAATAAGTGCCCAAAGCGCGCGTGTATGAATTAGCCAAGGAGCTTGGCGTAGATAGCAAGACTGTCTTAAATAAGCTCAAAGAAATGGGAGAGTTTGTTAAGTCAGCTTCTTCCACGGTAGAGGCGCCAGTAGTGCGTCGTTTAAAAACTGCTTTTCCCTCGGCTGATCAGCAAGAATCTAGCCAAGGGACTACTGAAAAACCAGCTAAATCTGGACACACTTCAACCGGCTCTACAGATGCTGCTTCTCCGAGCAAGGGTTCAGCAAAAAAGAGTTCTGTGAAGCCTGGACCAGCAAGGTCAGTGTCCCAGAAGAAACAAGAAGTGAGCGCTGTAGTTGAACCTGAAACAGTACAGGTAAACGATAATGCACGCAAACCTTCACCACAGTCACCAGCACGAACTTCGGCTCATGTTCCTACAGGGCAACATAAGTCAGAAAACAAGGCGAAACCAGGTGCTGGACGCCCTGCGGCGCCAGCTCGTGCTCATAACGACCAGACTCAGCGCCGCCAGAATCCGACTCCTAAACCAGCAACCCCAGGTGCTCAACCAGGATCGCATTCGCCGGTAAAGCCTGGTGCTCGGAAAAGTGTTGCCACTCCTCGTCCCGGAAATAATCCATTCAGCCGCAAGCAGGGGATGCATGCCCCAATGCCTAGTGATATTCCACGCCCACATCCAATGGCTAAGCCAGGTGCAGGTGAAGGTCGGAAGTCGGGCTCTAATGGCAATGGCGGCGGACGTGGTCACTTCCGTAACGGGCGCCCAGGTCAAGGATCAGGTGCAGGCAGCAGTAGACCCAATCAGTGGGGACACAACCGTTCTGGGGCACCGGCAGGAGGCTCAGCCCGTCCTGGTCAAGGCGGTGGTAATCGCTTTGGTGCGGGTCCAGGTGCAGGTGCGGGCACAGGCGCAAGCTTCCAGAATTCTGGTCCTTCAGGTCGCGGTCGCGGACGCGGTGGGGCCGCAGGTGCTTTTGGTCGCCAGGGGGGTAAATCCTCCAAGGCTCGTAAGAACAGGATGGCCAAGAGGCAAGAATTCGAGGAGATGAAAGCACCCGTTATCGGCGGAGTGCGTATTCCTTCAGGTAACGGGCAAACTATCAAATTGCGTCAGGGAGCTACACTTTCTGATTTAGCAGAGAAGATTAATGTCAACCCTGCCGCCCTAGTTACGGTGCTCTTCCATTTAGGAGAGATGGCTACTGCAACCCAATCTTTGGATGAGGCCACTTTCGAGATTCTAGGCCAAGAGATTGGTTGGAATATCAAGATCGTATCGGCTGAGGAAGAAGACCGAGAACTTCTACAGCAATTCGACATCGACCTAGATTCTGAGCAGGCGGATCAGGATGAAAGTAACTTGGTCTCGAGACCTCCTGTCGTTACGGTCATGGGCCACGTTGATCATGGTAAGACGCGGTTGCTTGATACGATTCGTCAGACCAATACCAGCGCTCACGAAGCTGGTGGCATCACTCAGCGTATCGGCGCTTATCAAGTGACAGTTGAGCTAGAAGGTGAACCACGAAAGATCACCTTCCTTGATACACCAGGTCACGAGGCGTTCACCGCAATGCGTGCTCGAGGTGCAGAACTCACTGATGTGGCTATCTTGGTTGTGGCTGCGGATGATGGTGTGATGCCCCAGACTGTCGAAGCTATTAACCATGCCAAGGCCGCCAATGTGCCGATTGTGGTTGCTGTCAACAAGATTGATGTGGACGGCGCTAACCCTGACAAGGTACGTGGTCAGCTTACCGAGTTTGGCCTGGTATCTGAAGAGTACGGCGGCGATACCATGTTCGTTGATATTTCTGCCAAGATGGGTACAAATGTGGACAAGCTCCTAGAAGCTGTCTTGCTGACTGCGGACGCGGATTTGGATTTGCGTGCTAACCCCAAGATGGATAGTCGTGGAGCCACAGTTGAAGCCCGTTTGGATAAGGGGCGGGGTGCGATTGCAACCGTCCTTGTGCAACAAGGTACGCTTCATGTGGGTGACGCTATCGTAGCTGGTTCAGCATACGGTCGTGTTCGTGCTATGTTAGACGAAAATGGCACTGCCATGAAGGAAGCTGGTCCATCGACACCTGTACAGGTGCTTGGTCTCACTTCTGTTCCAACTGCTGGTGACCTCTTCTTAGTGGCTCCAGATGATCGTACAGCCCGTCAGATTGCTGAGAAGCGTGAGGCAACTGCTCGAGCAGCGCAATTGGCAAAGCGTCGTAAGATAGTCTCTCTGGAAAGCCTCAAAGAGCAGTTTGCCAAGTCCGAAGTGGATATGCTCAATATCGTTATCAAGGGTGAGTCTTCTGGTTCTGTGGAAGCACTGGAAGATGCCTTGATGAAGATAGAAGTATCCGACGAAGTAGGCATCCAGGTTATTCATCGCGGAGTGGGCGCCATTACCCAGAACGATGTCAACCTAGCAACCGTCGACAAGGCAGTTATCATTGGCTTCAATGTACGACCCAACAGGCAGGTCCAAGAGCTGGCAGACAAAGAAGGGGTAGAGATCAAGTACTACTCCGTTATCTACCAGGCCACCGAGGACATCGAAGCCGCCTTGAAGGGCATGCTCAAGCCTGAATATGAGGAAACTACAACCTCTCATTCAGAGATTCGCGAGATCTTCCGCTCTTCCAAGTTTGGCAACATCGCAGGTGTTATGGTTCAAGACGGTACAGTCAAGCGCGGCACCAAGGCTCGTATCTCTCGCAACGGTGTTGTGACCATCAACGATCTGGAGATTTCCACCTTGCGTCGTTTCAAGGACGACGTTACCGAGGTCTCTGAGGGCTACGAGGCAGGTATTAACTTGGGTGACTTCAATGACATTCAGCTCGGCGATATCATCGAGACATTTGAAATGCGTGAAGTTGAACGCAAGTAAGCAAGTGCGTGTGAACAAGCAATGCACAAGAACAAGAAGGAGTAAGCGGTGGCCTCTGGCACAAATCCAAGAGCTGTGAGAATAGCATCACTGATTCAGCGGGTCATCGCTTCGTCCCTTGAAACCCACATGCATGATAAACGCCTTAATGGGGTGACCATTACCGAAGTCCGTGTTACCAATGACATGCAGCTGGCTAAGGTGTATTGGACACAAATCGGTAAACCAGGACATGAGGAAGGTGAACGTAAGCGGGCTCAGCAGGCACTTCGCCAGGCTACGGGGCGTTTACGTTCACTTGTGGGTGCCAAAGCTGGCCTGCGACTAACACCTGCTTTGCGATTCATCTACGATGAGGTTCCATCACAGGCTAATGAAATCGAAGATGTGCTTACAGTGGCGCAAAAGCGCGATGAAGAGTTACAAAAAGCACGTGCTCATGCGCAGTATGCAGGTGATCCAGATCCTTATCGCCATGATGAAGACGAAACAGGTGACAGTGAAACAGGTGAAGTTCAAGACACCAGTTTTGATATGGCCGACAGGTTTGACATTCCTGATGAGGATGCTACTTCCTTGATCTGAACCGCAACAGGGGCTGGTACCGTTTATATTGGTACGGGCCCCTGTTCTGTAGAAAGCGATTACCGGAATCCATGAAGAGCGGGATATTAGTCATTGACAAGCCTCAAGGAGTAACCAGCCACGACTTGGTTGCTGCTGTACGTGCTCAGCTGGGCATACGAAAAGTAGGGCATGCGGGGACCTTAGACCCAATGGCGACCGGAGCTCTCATCATTGGATTTGGACAGGCCACGAGACTTCTCAATGTCATCGTGGACCACGACAAGACTTATGAAACCACGATTCGCTTAGGCCAAGCAACGCAGACAGATGATGCTGAAGGCACAGTGTTGCCTTCGCCTCCACAAGTGGTGGAACGAATAGAACGAGTGACTCAAAGTCAGGTAGAGAATATAATCGCCAACCACTACACCGGGAATATCCAGCAAGTACCTAATGCATATTCAGCTATTAAAGTGGACGGTAAGCGTGCGTATGAGCTGGCTAGACAAGGGCAAGTAGTTGCTTTAAAGGCTCGTAATATCAACGTTAGCGAATACAGTTTACTTGGATTCAAACGGACCGTTGCAGACAATGGTCAGGCAGTTATTGATATCCAGGCTCGTATTTCTTGCTCATCAGGCACGTATATTCGTGCTTTAGGTCGAGACTTAGGCCGTGAGCTAGGTGTTGGTGGTCACCTTACGTATCTGCGGCGTACCCGGGTAGGGCGTTTTGATATAAGCAATGTATCACTGTCTCAGCATGTGCTTACAGCACATGTGGTGCCACACACATTCCGTGACCGAGAAGGACTCTATCAAACCAAAAATAAGGCCATCTTAGATCAAGACCGTGCACAAATACTTGCTCGTGCTATAAGTCTCGTTCAAGGGGCTAAGATGGCCATGCCTTCATTGCCTGTCAGCCTTGAACAAGCTCAAGCATTGGAACACGGTCAATTTCTTAACCTGCCACTAACGGAACCGGCAGCAGCAGTGCTGACTTTAGAAGACAAAGAAGAGCATCTTATCGCCCTTGTGGAGCCCCGTGGTAAAGATACAGCTAAGCCGTCAGCAGTATTTCCCTTTGAACCTACTTATAATAAGCCCATACAAGAAGCTAGTGGTAAGCAGATAGGAAGCAGATGAAAATCAGCAGACTTGAACCAGACGCAAGTGGTATTGTGAACTGGCCCACCCTCAGTACAACAAAAAAGTGCGTAGTGACTGTAGGAGTTTTCGATGGCATGCACCGAGGGCATCAAGCAGTGATACAACGTGTCGTACAATTAGCTCATCAACAGGGTGATTTTGCTGTAGTTATTCTGTTTGACCCGAGCCCTAAAAGGGTACACTCCTATGCTGCGTCTCATTCTGGTGCTGAGCTGCCAGATCAAGAGCTTAGAAACCACGAAGATGAATTAATGGCTGCTTCGGAGAGAATTCGCCTCATGAAGCAACTGGGGGTTGATTGGGTACTGTCTATCAGCTACAACTTAGCTTTTGCTGCCAAATCATTCCGGTATTTCATAGGAACTCTTGTGGGTAAGCTTGGCATGCGTACATTGGTCCTAGGTCGCGATGCAACCATGGGAGCTGGACGGTCGGGTAATGTACAGGCTGTTGAGGAACTTTCACAAGCTACTGGGGTGTTTACACTTGATATCGTAGATGATGCTGGTCCTGGCTACACATGGGTACCACAAATTGTTCATCAGCAAGTACCTGATGGTCCAGGAGAACCGAGTGATCCTCTTGTAGAGATGAGCAAAGCTGAGATGCGGGCTTGGACTAAAGCTCATGCCTGTAAAAAGGTTCGTATGTGGAGCTCCTCCAACGTTCGTTACCTACTGGCAAGTGGTCGAATACATGCTGCCAATGCAGTTTTAGGCCATACTTACGCGGTTGAAGGTGAGGTCGTGCATGGTGAGAAGCGAGGGCGAGAACTCGGCTACCCAACAGCTAACGTATCACAAGAGCATGAAGGTTATATGCCGGTTGATGGAGTGTATGCAGGTTGGCTCGTCGATCTGGGAAAACCAAGGCAAGACAGTGATTCAGACAATCAGTCTCAATCGGATAACCATACACAGACCTTGACTGCTGATCCCGGGCACGATGTACGTCTGGCTTCGGGGTCGGTGTGGCGGTGGCCGGCTGCTATATCTATTGGTACTAAAGAAACGTTTGCCAGTGAGGGGAAGCAGTACGAACGGGTTCTCGAAGTCAACGCTATAGCAGGAGATAACTGGCTTGATTTGTATGGTCACAGGGTCAGGGTCGAGTTCTTGTCCTATTTACGTCCCCAAAAGAAGTATCCAGATGCTGATGCGTTAGTAAAACAGCTTGCACAAGATGCAGCTGATTCTTTACGAATTGCGCAAGAATCTGTAGGGTGACCTTCCTCTGTGCTATCTCGTATTCAACTATGTCACTTGTGTATAAGCTGGGTGGTTGGTTCTTACAATACCTCATTTAGATGCCGCGGAAATGGCTGAAAAATTCGATCGTTTGTGGGTTCTGAGATTCGTCCATTACTTCTCGGGGGCTGCCATTTTCAGCAATTTTTCCGTTTAAAAGCAAGACTATGCGATCAGCAGCATCATGAGCAAATGACATTTCGTGAGTGGCCATGAGTATGGTGGTTCCCTTGGTTTTTAACTCGGCAACCATTTCAAGGACTTCGCCGACCAGCATAGGGTCTAAGGCAGAAGTTATTTCGTCGAGGAGTAAAAGCTCTGGATCGCACATGAGGGCACGTACGATGGCGACGCGCTGCTGTTGACCACCAGAAAGCTGGTCGGGGTATGAGCTAGCCTTTGCTCTCATTCCAATTCGATCTAGTAATTCCAGTGCCTTGTCATTGGCCTCATCTTTCGGCATGTTATGAACCTTAATAGCGCCCAAAGTCACGTTTTTTAACACGTTCATATGGGGGAAGAGGTTAAACTGCTGGAAAACAACCCCAATTCTGGAGCGACAATGATCACGATTGACTGTTGGGTTCGTAATGTCTGTGTCTCCCAACCATATTTGCCCATCATTGACTTCTTCAAGTAAATTGATACATTTCATCAATGTCGATTTTCCAGAACCTGAAGGTCCCAGAAGGGCAACTGTTTCATGAGCACGTACTTGAAAAGAGATCCCTCGTAACACTGCATTCGAACCATAAGATTTACGTACCTGATCCAGCCTAAGCACGGTTTGTAGTTGCTGGGAGTCAGCTTGCTTAGACTCACTCATGGCCGTTTTCTCCTGAGTTTCTTGCTGGATCATACTGTACCTCCGCTCTGCTCGCGCTGACGTAAGCGTGCTGAATACCAGTCATTGAGCAAGATGAATGGTACAGAAGTGGCAATGAAGAGGACTGATGCGACTACATACGGGGTAAAATTGTATGAAGAAGCGACTACGATTTGAGCCGCTCTTACCGCGTCTACCGCACCCAAAACTGAAATCAATCCAACATCTTTTTGCATGGAAATAAAATCGTTCATGAGGGCTGGTGCCACTTTACGTAAGGCTTGAGGGATGACAACTAGACGCATCGTCTGACCAGAAGTCAAGCCAAGAGAACGTGCTGATGCACGCTGGGATGGGTGCACGTCTTGGAAGCCAGCCCGCAAGACCTCAGCAATATAGGCTGAGTAGGAGAGGATAACCGCAACCGTGCCTAAGAAAGCGGCTGGAATCCGACCAAAAATGCCCAAACCAGGAATGCCAAAACCGATCAAATACAATACCACAATCATGGGTATGCCACGCATGATTGTGGTATAAAGTTGAGCTAGCACCCGCAGCGGAAAAAGGAAAGCTGATTTGCTGGTGCGAATTACAGCTAAGAGCGTTCCTAAGATTGCCACGCCAATAACGGCAAAGAACAGCACTTGCACATTGAGCCAAAGTCCTTGAAGTACCTTAGGGAAGGCTTGAACGAAGTACTGGCCCGAAAAGAAAGATTCCTTTACCTTGGGCCAGCCTGGCGATAGCTGTAAACCAACCGCAACAAGGAAAGCAAAAACAATTGTAGAAATTACCGATGTCGCTACTGACTTGAGATTTTGTTTGCGCTGATACGCTTCTCTCTCGCGTTGTACGGACGAGACTTGTATCTGATCTGCTGACGACATACTCAATAAAGCTCTTTCATTATTCGGTTGTGGAGTTGACTATTTGAGTACGGGGATGTCGTTGTATTCTTTCAGCCAAGTCTCTTGAAGTTTTTTCATTGTGCCGTCCTTGGTTAAGTCCGTCACAGCTTTGGATGCGGCCTTGGTGAGTTTTGAATCTTTAGGCAGCACAATGCCTGCACCTTCAGGATCGGTAGAACCCTCAATCTGACCGAGTATCTTACCGTCCTTGATCTGTCCTGACTGGATAGCTTGAACAGCTGCCGGTGTATCAAAAACAATAGCGTCAACCTGTTTGGAATCAAGAGCTTGCGCTAAAGATACGTTATCGTTGAAGGTCTGTATATCATCTTTGATCTTGCTCTTGGCAAAGGTATAGGAAGTTGAACCTACCATGGCGCCAATACTGCCGGATTTGATTTCATTCAAGCTTTTGGCGTTGGCATACTTTGAATCACTTTTGATGAGAACCGATTGTGTGGAGTTATAGTATGCAGGGGTGAAGTCCACTGCCTTTTTACGCTCTGGAGTAATTGAGAACTGTTGAATGTTCATGTCATAGTCTTTGGTGCCCGGCGCAATCGCTGCGTCGAAAGTGGTGCGGGTCCACTTAACATGATCTTTGGTAAATCCCATCTTTTCTGCTACCGCATAGGCCACAGCAGATTCGAAGCCTTTGCCGCTTTCAGGCTTGTTGTCGATAACATAAGGAGCATATGCCGGTTCGCCAGTTGCGATAGTTAGCGTACCAGGAACGAGTGTTTCTTCAGTGATGGACTGTGCTTGAGAAGACTCTGAAGAAGTAGCAGAAGACCCACATCCAGACCCTGCTATGAGCAGTAGTGTACTCAGTGATGCTGCAACCATGCGGATAATGTTATTTTTGCTCATGAGTGTCATACCCGGAACTCCTAGTGCATTATTTGAATGTTATGCGTTGAAGATGGATGGGTTGATGAATCAGCCCCAATAACTGACTCACTTTTATTTTAAAGGAGGTAGGCTACAAATCTTGGTAAAACAGGGTGCAAATAATTAGATGTCACCGGGTTATCCCATATGACAGGTACACATCTTGTACAAATTGTGCTTTATTGAGGGCAGTACTTGGATGCGTTCAACATCGCATGTACCTGCCCTCAGTGGCTCAGTCTTGAAGTGTAAAACCATCAAAAGTGAAACCAGGGCTTACGACGCATGAGACCAAAGCATCGCCCTGACCTGGTAGGGTGCGCTGCCAGCAGCCCTTGGGCACTAACAGCTGTCCCACAGGCTCCGTGTCTGCATCCTGGCTGCCACCATTGGTGAGTTGGGCGCCTAAGGTAATTTGTTTGCGCTGGGAGGGATCTTCGCTGGGAGCGTCCCCGTAGCCGCCCAGTTCAAGGAGGACTGGTGCTGGTCCGTGCCAGAGCCAAATTTCATCTGCATCAACCTTGTGCCAGGCGCTAGCATCGCCTTCGGCCAGCAGGAAGTAAATCAGAGAAGCCAGTGGTCGATCTGAAACTTGATCAATGTGGCTGCTTCGCCAAGTTGAATCGTACCAGCCTCCTTCGGGATGGGGCTCTAGGTGCAGTCGTTCCACCAGTGACTGGGCGAAGGGGCTCATATCGCTAAGAGGTAGGCTCATTTTTTCTCCTTTTGGTTACTGTGGTTGGCACAAAGTCTTGTATCAACATTTCTTCACGCGATGCTGTCTTCAGTATCTAGCGTATCTTGCCCATAGACTAGTGATCCAGAAATAACGGTAGCTCGATTTGTGCCACCACCGTATCGGACGAGATTATCGAACGTTTCTTCGAGTTCTTGTGGGCTCCTCGATTTTACTGGTATGTCAAAGAAAGCAAGATCAGCAAGAGCGCCTGAATTAAGCTGGCCGATACGGTTCATTCCTACATGCATGCCCATAGACGCCGCTCCTCCTAGGGTGGCCATGTGAATCAACCGGTGAGAGAGGTCGGGTCTTTGGTAACCCTGGGAGCGGGCCAGATCGTAAAGGGCAACGCATTCGTCCATCACATCTAAACTGGGGGAGCTGGAAAGAGAATCAGTTCCGATGGACAAAGCATTGCCTTCTTCGAGATATTCGCGAACTGGGGCATCGCGACCGGTGTTAGTGATTCGATTTGAGCGAGGGCAGAGGGCCACATATACCTGTCGCTGACGCAAAATACGGCGGTCTTCCTCATTTGCCCAAACACCGTGAGCGATGTGAACATCAGGTCCGAGCGAACCAAGTAAATCCATGAATTGAATGGCTGAAGCCCGTCGGCCTTGGTTTTTTAAGTCACGATAGCTGGTCCAGTACTGGTTTTGCCACTCGGGCGAAGAATATGTAGATAGTACGGGAGGATTTGCAGATGCTTCCAATGGAGTTTCAGCTAGATGGATGTGTAACCGCATATTGAGCATCCTGGCTATGCTTGGTAGGTCCACAAAGGGTTCAGAGTCGAGTGTGTACGGTGCGTGGGGGCTGATACCGATTGCATTCACATGCTCATTTTTCAGATAGTTGAGATCCGCATTAAGTTGGGATAATCCCCTGTGTTCCCAATCTTCGTTGTTCCATCCCATGACTTCCCAGTATGAAATCCCATGCAGATGCTGGGAAGTAAGTGCTATGGCTGCTTCTGCGTCAGTAACGATATCTGCTGCCGCAGTAGTACCAGATTCGACCATCTGCCTAGCGCCTAGTTTTGCCCAGTGCTGCCAGTCATGAGAGACAGTATCGTCATCATATATATCATTGAAAGCTGTCTCCCAAGCGTGGAAATCGTCATAATTGCCTTTCCCGACAGCTGCCATACCAGTGTATTGCAAATGGGTGTGGGCGTTGACTAAACCAGGCATGAGGATTCCATCCCAGTAATACTCACGTACATGAGCGCCCTGGGCCAGTTCGTCAGACAGTTCTTGCCGTACCCAATTCCTTGTTCCTACGTGAATTACCCGCCTGCCGCTCACAGCTACGGAACCGTTAACGATGACGGGTGCTGTTACGGGAATGACTAGACGAGCTGAGTAAATGCTGACATCGGTGAGGGCGGCATGGTTGAGCGTCGGTTGTGATGGGTTAGGTTGCGTGTTCATGCTCATCTTGGATGTCGCCCCTCCTGTGCTGTGAATGATTACTGTTACTGGTTCGCGGTGAACGGTTTAGTATTGTGTACCGTTAGGTTGGTCGAAGCGTGTAACTTGCCAGTTATTACTGGTGTTGTCTTCACTGTGGCTTATTTCATAGCCGCGAGATGAGAGTGCAGCCAAGGCTATTTGTTGATCTACCAGGTCAGGCAGACGGTAGACTTTCTTGTCTAGCGTGCGGTAGTTCTCTAACAGCCATTTGAGGGCCGCAACTTGTACAGCAAAACTCAAGTCCATTATCTCGATAGGGTTACCTCCGCCAGCAGTGTAATTGATGCCATTGCCTCCTGCCAGCAAGGTGAGATGAGGGCCGTGGGGTATATGCAATTCGCTGACGGGTTCGTTCATTTGGGAACATTTTTGAGGTATGTTATCCAGTGCTATCTCATTTGCCATGCCTCCGATGACGCCAAGGATAGTCCCATCGCGCATACTGTGCATATGAGTCAGATTGACAGTGTGGTACACACCGGTAGCTGAGATAACCATGTCAGCAGCGGGCAGAGTATCCTTGAGGTCTCGTGTTGGAAATCCTTCAAATACAGCTTGTAAGCATGCTCTAGGATCTGTGTCACAGATGGTTACTTGTGCTCCTAACGTTCGTGCTCGCCGGGCAAATCCGCGGCCTACGGGGCCGAACCCGATAACTGTTAGAGCTGTATCTTGGAAACAGTGTGCGCCCAGCAGTTGCTGTATGGTCGTGATGCAGGTTTCGCCGGTACCGTGTGCATTGTCGAATCCAGTTTTCATGAGGCTGTCATTAACTGCTACTACAGGAAAAGGTAAAACCTGGTCAATTTCCATAGCATCGAAAGCGCGTACACCAGATGTGGTCTCTTCTGCAACCCCAATAAGCGTTGCTGCCAATTCTGGGCGCTCACGGGCAGCTAAGCGGGCAAACGATGCGCCGTCGTCGATGATGAGATTCGGCTTGAGGGTATCGAGTAACGTTAGCGCAGCTTGTTTTGCTTCCTCTGGATTCCAAGCAGGATTTGCATAGACTGTAACACCCTCTGATTCAAGTTGCTGAGCCACACGAGTATTTAGAGTTTCTGGTCCGCTATAAATACCTACTTGCGCACCTGCTTGAACTAGGAGGCGGGCCAGGATTGCGGTTTTGGGCTCTAGAATAAGGCACATGGCCACCCTTAGCTGCCTCATGTCGTGCTCGTGGCTAAGTTGGTCTACAAGTTTCTTTAAAACTGGCATGTGTTGCTGAGCCAAGTCCATAGCTTGTTTTCCTGAGCTGGTTCGCAAATCAGGTTCTACGGCAGTGGACTCAACGTGTGCTGTGAAATTGTTATGGTCTTCAGGGCTGTCAGCTTGTACAATATTCATACCCCACTCTTGAGCTACCTGTTCGAAAGCACAGCCTGTCGAACCTGAATTGAGCGTTTTGGTTAGGATGAACCGGGATCCTGCTAGGGAACGATTGGTGTGCTGCGAGTAGTCACGAGCCCACGTTGCGAAGTCACATGAGGTGGCATTGGCTGAAGCGTCGCTGTGAGATATATGCTGTTGGCTCATGCCATTCAGCCTCCTGAAGTGGTATGTACCGGTGATACTCCTGTTTATACACTGAGCTGTTTACAAATGGAGTGTTTTGCAGCATATTAAAATCTAACGCAATTGCAAGGCGTCCAAAGCACTTGCAAGAGAAGACACTTCAATTACTTTTAAACCGGGCACAGCCTTAATGCGTTGATCACTACGGTGGGCTGGTACAACAGCTCGGGTGAACCCTAGGCGCGCTGCCTCGCTCATACGGTGGGCTAGCTGGGGCACAGGACGGACTTGTCCAGTCAGAGAAATCTCTCCCATCGCACAGACCGTTTTGTCTATCGGTTTTGAGGATGCTGCTGAAGCTAAAGCTGCGACAATAGCCAAATCACTGCCAGGTTCCTTTGCTAAACCACCTGCAATGGTTGAGACATATAAATCTTTGGTCAGCAGGTTAACTCGCCCGTGTCGGTAGAGGACCGCAGCTAGCATAGCCAAGCGGTTAGCATCAATCCCGTTAGTATTGCGCCGGGGTGTTGGTAAAACTGAATTCGTTACGAGTGCTTGTATCTCTATAGGCAAGCTGCGATGACCATCTACAGTAAACGTAACACAGGTGCCTTCTACTGGCGCTTCGGAGGTGGACAAGAAAAGGCCTGCGGGGTTTGTGACTTCTTCTATTCCTTGGCCACTCATATCGAAACATCCCATCTCGTCTGTGGGGCCGAACCGATTCTTGGCTGCATGTAGCATGCGCAAAGCTGTCTGTGAGTCACCTTCGAATTGGCAGACTACATCTACGAGATGTTCTAAGGTACGCGGCCCTGCTATAGCGCCGTCTTTAGTGACGTGACCAACCAACATGATAGGGATATCGTGAGTCTTTGCCACGTCAATAAGGGCAGAAGCTACTTCACGGACTTGCGTTGAACCGCCTGATATGCCATCGACATCTTGTGAAGTGATAGTTTGTGCAGAATCTACGATAGCTAACTCAGGTTTATTTGCTTCAATGAGACTTAAACATGTTCCTAAGTCAGTCGTTGCAGCTAGTAGGAGGGATTCGTGAACTGCTCCTACCCGGGATGCTCGCATGCGTATTTGAGCCTGGGACTCTTCGCCTGAAATGTAGAGTACGTTCTTGGTAGAGTTCTTTGCAATATTGCCAGCAGTTTCCAAGAGTAGCGTGGATTTGCCTATGCCTGGTTCTCCTGCTATCAAAATCACCGATCCTGGAACTATGCCGCCTCCTAAAACGCGGTCAAATTCTTCAAATCCAGTGCTTAGACGGTTTGTGGTTTCCATGCCAACTTGCGTGATTGGCTGAGCCTGAGCTTCTGCTGAAAGAAGACTTGGCTGAGTTCTGCCTGATCCAGAGCTTCCAGCAGAGCGCTTGGATGGCCTTGCTTGGTGGAACTCTTCAACAGTGCCCCACTGTCCACATTCAGGGCATCGTCCAAACCACTTGGCACCGGTCCAACCACATTCGGTGCAGACATACTGCGTAGAACTTTTTGCCATACTGGTGACGCTATCGGCTTTGAAGGACAAGAGGAGTATGCTGTCTGTTCTCATAGTATCAGTGCACGATATGTGGTGAATTGTTATAGTTGTTACAGTTTTACTGCTGCTTTTTGCAGGCACTTCACAGCCTTTGTGAGAGAATCGAAGTATGCCTGACAACAAGTTGAATCTTTTCGAGCAGAGTAGTCAGTCCGTCGTCGTCCGACGCCGCCGGTTGACAGTGGTTATTGCCATAGCCGTCGTTGTGATTCTTACCCTCTTCTCTGCTTTTGTGTGGCCGCACTGGGCAACCAAGAGTGGAGTATCTTCACAGGCAGCACCAGAATCGGGTGGCAGTGCACATCCTAGTAGGCCTGCAACCAAGCCCACTATTAAGGCACAACCTTTGCCTCAGGGTGCGACAGATTTGATGAAAGCTATGCCTGACACTGTTGGTTCTCATGTTCGTATCAATCTAGAGTCGGCTGGAGATTGGACAGCTTCTTCACCTTTAGAGGAGTACTCGATGTCATACTCTACTGGTGCCGCTACTAAGGATGTAACGCTACATGTGGCTCAGTGGAGTCAAGATGATGACGCCAACAAGCAATACAGTTCCCTCCTATCGTCGCTTGCAGGTAAAGAGTTGGCTTCGGGTAAGGTGAAAGTTTCAGGCAAGGAGTCAGGATCATATGTCGAAAAGACTGATACGGCCGATACTAAAAAAGCTATAATTCTTTGGCGCAACGCAACAGTGGTTTTCCGGCTCGAGGGGCCAACTGCTGCAGTGGAAAGCTTCTATAAGGACTTTCCTCTGTAAA
This sequence comes from Bombiscardovia coagulans, assembly GCF_002259585.1. Taxonomy (GTDB): domain Bacteria; phylum Actinomycetota; class Actinomycetes; order Actinomycetales; family Bifidobacteriaceae; genus Bombiscardovia; species Bombiscardovia coagulans. Next base: position 525,190 of record NZ_MWWS01000004.1, on the reverse strand, counting down.
GGTCGCGTAAGCGGTGTATTATTAGGCGGGTTGCACACTTACTATCTTTCTAGAAGGAACGGAGGCTCGGATGGGTTCTGTCATCAAGAAGCGCCGCAAGCGTATGAGCAAGAAAAAGCACCGCAAAATGCTGCGGAAGACTCGTCACCAGCGCAAGTAGTCCTAGTACAGACTTGAGGCTGAAATAAGCCGAGAGCCCCTCCTGTTTTCGTGGAAGCGCATCCTTCCATGACAGCAGGAGGGGTTCTCTGTTATGGTAATCCTTTCACCTGCTACAACTTATTTACTTCTTTGTCTTGAGCCAACCACGATGAGTTCATGGTCTAGGGTGTTGCACGACAGTTGCTGTGCTGAACCTTATTATGGGGGACGGATACCCTTCTATTGACACGTATCTATGTTCTTATTAAGTAGGATACGTTAAGCAGAAACTCACGGTCTTCGCTGGGTAGACCAATGATCAGATACTGGCCTCAGATAAAACTTGGGAATATGTGTACCGTAAGTGCGCATGGACGTCCTTGCTTGCTGGAATCTTTTGCGCTGTAACAGTTGTAGTCATGATCATAGGCTGCTTGATTGCTGACTCCTGGAAAGATTTGAGTGTTAGGCCATGTATCCTCATATTGGTAGTGGCTCTGCTGATTCTTCTTGTCAGCTATGAAGTCAGGATGACTATGGATGCAAAACAGACAACTGTAAGCAAGATATTGTTTTGGATTATAAATACTGATGCCCTAACGCACAAAGTTGTGTGTTAGGGCATCAGTAGGGCAACAGTTGGTAGGTTACTTGTTGGAGTTTGTCATTACACGTGGGCCGTGGGGGTCTCCGACGATGACAGTGTCCACCATGTTCAGGAAAAGACCGTGCTCGACTACGCCTACGGTATTGATGAGGTCTTCAGCCAGATCCTGAGGATGCTCGATACGCTCCATATGGAGGTCGACTACATAGTTGTTTTCGTCTGTGCGTACAGGCTTCCCGTCTTTATCTAACCGTAGAACTGGCTGATAGCCGCGGTCTTCAAAGTGCTTGATGACATGTCCAGCGCCGAATGGTATAACCTCGACTGGCAAGGGGAACTTGCCTATGGTGTCTACTACCTTGGATTCATCTACGATCCATACAATCTTGTTGGAATTCGTGGCTACGATTTTTTCCCAAAGTAGGGCAGCGCCACCACCTTTAATGCCGTTGAAATCCTTATCAACTTCATCTGCGCCATCAATAGTGACATCAATATGGTCAACGTCGTCAACATCTACAATTTTGATGCCGTAGCTTTCGGCTTGTTCTTGAGTGCGGCGCGATGTAGTAACACCGATAAAGTTGAGGCCTTCCTCTTGAACTCTACGTCCTAACTCATCGACTAAGAAGCGCACGGTTGAGCCAGTGCCTAATCCAGCTATCATGCCGTCTGTCACTAGTTTTGCAGCTTCAATACCAGCGGCTTTTTTTAAAGCATCTTGCTGTGACTTGTCCATCAACATCTCCTTTATGAGCACCGGATTAAAAGGGCGCTTTATGCATTGTATCTATAGTACGCGAGGGGTATGCCCTAGGTATATATGCGATTCTTTTCAGCTTTCAGAAGCATCTGTTGTTGGCTTATCATCCTGTCGAACATTGACTGCATGTAAGCGGAAGGGGGCCGAACTGATATGTACCCGCCCCTCTTGGTCGATGTCAGCTTCGAAAGAAATCGAACCGCTTATATGGAGCTCTTTGCCTGCAAAGTAGGGGCTTCTCGAAGGGGGAGGGGTAATAACTACGTCGCCGCTTGCCTGCAATCCTCGAGTTACTTGGTCCTGGGGATCTTGCTGGTTGGCGGTATCAGTTTGGTTCATATCGGAGCGATTACTACCAGTGTCACTGTGACCGTCTGTAATCGCTGTCTCTTCCTTGTCAGTGCTAGAAGCTTCTCCTTGATCACTAGGAGCTGGCTGCTTCGTTGGAAGTTCCGTGGTTGTTGGTAATACTTGAGTTTCTTCTATAGGCAGTATTTCGTTCGGTGATTCTTCATCGATAGGTTCCAACACTTGAGTCTCATCAGGTATATCGGAGACGACAGGTGGAATAATTTGTGTCTGGTTTGCTGCTTCGTTGATAGGTGCCTGCCCGTGGAGTTGTAAGCGTACTTCCTCAGAGATTTTGAGGCCTTTGGTATAAGGAGATGCTAGTAAAGAACGCCAGCCTTCTAACGGCAGGTATGAACGTTTGCTTCCAGAGCGTACATGTTCAGCGTAGCTACGAGCCAAGTCGTCAACCTTCTCATTAAACTCATCACCTGCATGCCCTTTAACCCAGAAAAATGTGACTTTGCCTTCTCGTTGCTGGATTTCATGATCGATAGCCTCAATGAGCTCTCTATTTTTTACCGGCTTGCCGGCAGCGTTTTTCCAGCCTTTTTTCTTCCAGCCCTGGACCCATTTTGTGGAGCAGTTGATGGCATACTGGGAGTCAGTTTGTATGGTGAGAGGTGCTGCCCCAGGATGAGTGCGTAGTGCCTGCAAAACTGCGCATAGTTCACCAATCTGATTAGTGCCATTGGTGGCTCCTCCAGCGTCGGACTTCCCATTTTGGTGGTCAGCCCATGCCCAGCCCATAGGCCCATTGGGGTTGCCTAGTGCACTGCCATCTGTAGAAACTACGATCTGACTTTGATTCATATTTACAACCCTAAACGACTCTATCGAAAAAGAGACTCAGGACTGCACGTACCAGGATAGTGAATCACCGTTTCTGTTATAGGTCCTTATTGCCTACTTGTTGAGGGCTTTGGAAACTACTTGCTGAGCGTCAGACAAGACCTGCTTCAGCGCCTCCGGTGAGATGAATGATTCGGCATATACCTTGTATATATTTTCAGTCCCGGAAGGACGGGCTGCGAACCAGTTATTCTGGGTCACTACCTTGACGCCTCCGATTGCTGCATCATTACCGGGAGCTTTCGTTAATGTAGCGGTAATTGTTTCACCAGCGAGTTGGCTTGCCTCCACGTCTTGCGGATTCAGTGAGGCAAATTGAGCTTTTTCCTCCATGCTGGCAGGGGTATCAACCCGCTGGTACCAGCTTTCGCCGAAGCGGGCTACCTGGTCGGCATGAAGTTCAGCTGGGTTTTTGCCCATTTTGGCAGTAATCTCTGCTGCTAGCAGGTCTGGTATCAGACCGTCTTTGTCGGTAGTCCATACATGTCCATCCTTGCGCAGGAAGCTCATGCCAGAGGATTCTTCGCCGCCAAAAGCAACTTGTCTCTTGAACAGGGGATCGACAAACCACTTAAATCCTACTGGTACTTCGATGAGTTTGGCTCCAATAGCAGCTGCTATCCGATCGATGAGTGAGGATGAGACCAGAGTTTTACCGACTCCTGCACTGGAGGGCCAGCCTGGACGATGGCCGGAGAAAAGATACTCTACGCATACTGCTATATAGTGGTTGGGATCCATAACTCCAGAGCCAGGGCACACAATACCGTGGCGGTCTGCATCTGGGTCAGTGCCTCCGACCAGGTCAAAAGAGTCCCATGCGCCTGCATTAAGGCGGTCTACCAAACCCTTCATCGCATATGGTGAGGAAGGATCCATGCGGATTTTGCCATCGTGGTCTATGGTCATAAACTGCCAGGTGGGATCTACTTCTGGATTGATGACACCAATCTCGAGACCGTATTGTTCGTTGATCAGGGGCCAGTAGTTGACAGAAGCCCCTCCTAATGGGTCGATGCCAAGGCGGACACCAGAAGAACGGATAAGGTCAAAATCAATGACTGAGCTGAGATCTTCAACATAATGCTGCCTATAATCAAAGTGCTCTATAAGGTCAGACTTTAAGGCCTGCTCGAATGGAACACGTTTAATATGCTTGTAGGCTCCTAGCAGTTCATTGGCCCGGTCGGCTATGGCCTGTGTAGTTGACTGAGAGGCAGGGCCTCCTGTGGGTGGATCGTATTTAAATCCTCCGTCAGTGGGAGGATTGTGAGAGGGGGTAACTACGATACCGTCAGCGATGTCGTTGCCAGAGAAGCGTTGTGAACCATCACTGGCCCGGTTATGCGTCAAAATCGCTTGGGAGATAGTGGGAGTTGGGGTGTAATCGTTACGGGAATCTATGCGTACGCGTACCCCATTGGCAACCAGTACTTCAATAGCTGTCTTCCAGGCTGGTAGCGAAAGCGCATGTGTGTCCCGTCCCAGGTAGAGGGGACCTGTTACGCCTTCCTTGATACGTTGCTCCGCTATAGCCTGAGTAATGGCTACGATATGGGCTTCGTTGAAGGATATGGTGAGCGATGATCCTCTGTGTCCGGAAGTGCCGAAAGAGACACGCTGACTTGGCTGGCTTGGATCCGGTGCGATATCGTAGTACTTGCTCAAAACCTCGTCAACGTTGATGAGATCTTGTGGTGTAGCTTGTTTGCCTGCGTTCTGTGCAATCATAGCTTTTATAGTGGCATAAAGACCTGACAGAAATGTGTGTAAAATGTAACGTAAAATGACGATATTTCACATCTGACAGTTGTTGTTTACTTCGCAGAGGGAGAATCATCTACTGGCACTCGTACATTTAGTGACTGGTGGTCAATAGTAAGTTCTATGTGCTGAGTTTGCCCTAAAATATCCCCATCAACCTGGGCTAAAGCAGGTTTTTTGAGCGTAATTTCAGCGCTGGCTCCTTGTACTTGCACAATTGAAGAGTTAGTTGAGAGAGGACTTTGGGATGCCTTGCCTGTAATGGTCTGGTGCATAACATCGCCAAAAAGATTGGCCCAACCAATCAGACCACCCGAGGTATCAATGAGTTCAAAGTCCAACAGGCCGTCGTCAAATGAGGCATTCGGCATGAGAGAAAAGCCGGGAATTTCCCCACAATTTCCAGCCATAAATGTACGGAATTCGACATTGGTGTTGGTATGAGTCTTGCCGTTGCGCTGGCGGATAGTGATGTCTCCTTGATATTTATCAGCGAAGAGGTGTTTGGCTCCGGATATGAAATAAGCTAACCAGGAGAGCGTCTTTTTAAGGTTTGGGTCTGTATCATCAATCATGAGGGCATCAAAACCGATACCAGCGATGATGAGAAATGCATGTCGTGTCTGGTTGTCGGAGCCGTCGAGAATTCGCATCCGTCCGACATCTACTTGCCGTGAGCCATGAGAGGTGGCCACAGCGAGTGCCGCCTCAGGGTCTCCTACTGGAATACCCATGTTTCGGGCGAAGAGGTTGCCAGTTCCAATGGGGATAATGCCAAGGGTGTGACCTGTGCCCGCCACAGCGCTCGCCACGGTACGAACAGTGCCGTCACCGCCCACAGCTACCACGATGCCTGCTCCTTGCTTCAAAGCTTCTTGTGCGCAGGCCTTGCCATCTTTGTTGAGCTGAGTCTCGTAAAAATGAACGTCTTCAAGTCCCTTGTTACGACAAAAGATCGAGATGCGCTCACGAATTTGTTCAGCCTGCGGTTTGGATGGGTTGATAATGAAGGCATAGGAAACCTGATCGTCGTGTCTGGCATTCAGGTGTTCCTCCAATTCATGTCGGGAACGTACCCGCACCCACAGGGTTACACAGGCCAGCACGATGATGACACATACTACCGCAACGAGGACAATGACAGCAGATAAGGGCATGACCCTATTGTGTGTCGTCATCTAGCTCCAAAGGGTGAAATTTACTCATATGTTGACCAATCCTGCACGTTCCAGCGGTTGACGTTTAGCAAACCTACCTGCTCCGTTACAATACAGGTTATCTATACGGTTGCGAAGAAACACTTTCGTAATAGTTCTTTGTTGCTTCTGCTGTATGGTTTATGTGGATTATCAAGGATGCCTTGTCGTTGAGTTGGGGATTGGGGAGGTCGAAGGTGCCAGGAGAGTACAAGAGTGTTTTTGACATTATCGGCCCAGTTATGGTCGGTCCTTCAAGTTCTCATACGGCAGGTGCAGTGGCCATCGGGCGGGCAGCTAGGCATCTTATTGGAGGTCTGCCACAGAGTGTACGCATCGACTACTATGAGTCGTTCGCTCAAACGCATCTGGGACATGGTACAGACTACGCAATCGTTTCCGGCTTGTTGGGTTATGCTCCTGACGACGGCCGTGTGCCTCAAGCAGTTAGTATTGCAAGAGATCAGGGTGTACACATTGAATTTTGTGAAAAAGAAGGACCTAGTCCAATTGGACATCCCAATACTGCCGTTTTGCATATGCAGCGTCAGCAACGAAAAATGACAATTTACGGGTGCTCTATCGGAGGCGGAATTGTAGAAATACGTCGTATTCAGATGGCGGGTTACGATTTGCAGACTGAAGGAATGCTGCCCCTGCTCTTGGTTGAGGAGATGGATCAGTCTTTGTCGAACGATGGGCAAGATAAGGGAGATCGAATTGCTGACAGTATTCGAGCAGCTGGTGCTCTCAGACAAAGTAATACCTATCGAAGTGGTGATGGTAATAGCAGTATTCATGTCTATGATTTAGACAAACCGCTCCTTCCTGAGCTCCTTCAGCAAATTAGTCGGTATGCTCCCAATATGATTTATATCAACTAGCTAAGAGGGTCGAAAAGAGAAAATTACGAATGTTTGCCTCAATTCAAGAACTGGTGTCTATTGCTCAAGAACAAGACCTTCCTATCAGTGAAATCATGATTAGGCAGGAGATGGAGCGGTACAACGAAAGCCGCAAGCAAGTTTGGCACCGTATGAGTCAGAATCTCGATGCTATGGACAAAGCGGTTCTTAAAGGCTCCACTGGTAAAGGAGTTTTTTCATCTACGGGACTGACGGGTGGAGAAGCCGCTCTCATACGTGATTACAGGAGTAGGCACGTCAGTCTTTCTGGTGACACGATGCTGGCAGCGGTCCAAGCAGCGATGGCTACCAATGAGGTCAATGCTTCGATGGGTGTTATTTGTGCCACCCCTACAGCGGGTTCTTCTGGTACCCTTCCTGGTGTTCTGGCAGCGCTGAAAAAGAGGATTGACCTAGATCGTGACGGGCAAATTCGCTTTCTTTTTACAGCTGGAGCATTCGGGTTGGTAACTGCGAACAACGCCATGATTGCAGGTGCTACAGGAGGCTGTCAGGCTGAGGTGGGTTCGGCCTCGGCTATGGGTGCTGCTGCTGCTGTTGAAGCTGCTGGGGGAGACCCTCCGACCTGTGCTGAAGCTTTCGCTATAGCGATGAGTAATCTGTTGGGGCTCGTGTGCGATCCTGTGGCAGGTTTAGTGGAGTTACCGTGTGTCAAGCGTAACGCGATTGGTGCTGCAAATGCTCTCATAGCTGCCGATATAGCCTTGGCTGGTGGGAGCAACAAGATTCCTGCCGATGAGGTCATTGAAGCCATGCATGAGGTCGGAATGGCTCTTCCATCTTCCTTGAGGGAAACTGGGATCGGAGGTCTTGCTGGGACTAAGACAGGGCAGGGTTTTCGTAAGACAATCTTTGGGCAGTGAGTGAGCGGCAATGCCTTCTGTACACTACCAAAAGCGAGGTGGCTCTTGCCGGTGAGGTGTCTTCTTTTGGAAGTACGATAAAGCCATGTTAGATATTCAGTTCATCCGCGAGCATGCGGACATTGTCAAAGAGTCTCAGCGTAAGCGCGGCGAGTCTGTAGAGCTGGTGGATCAGGTTCTACAGGCTGATTCTGAACGTCGCCAGGCCTTACAGTCATATGAGTCAACGAGAGCTGAGCAAAAAAGTTTAGGTAAACAAATTGCTCAAGCTCAGGGAGATCAGAAAGCGCAACTGCTGGCCCGTACCAAGGAACTTTCGGATCAGGTGGGGTCGTGTAAAGAAGCAGCAGACAAGGCAAATGACGCATATACTGAGTTGATGTGGCAGTTCAGCAACGTGGTTGAACCAGAGGCACCTGAAGGTGGCGAGGATGATTATGTTGTCGTTACCAAGGTGGGTACACCTCGAGATTTCCATGCTGAAGGATTTGAACCCAAAAATCATTTGGAACTCGGTGAAGGTGTAGCTGGAATCGACATGCGCCGAGGTGTTAAGGTCTCGGGATCTCGTTTTTACTTCTTGCGCGGAGACATCGCCCGCATGGAGATAGCTATGCTGACCATGGCAGTAGATCAGGCCATGTCCCATGGTTTTATTCCTACAATTACTCCGACGCTGGTACGGCCTGAAGTGATGGCTGGCACTGGATTTTTGAACTCTCATTCCGATGAGATTTACCGTCTGCGTGAGCCAGATGACCAGTATCTCGTTGGTACTTCTGAGGTAGCCTTGGCAGGAATGCATGAGGGTGAAATTTTAGACCTAGAAACTGGTCCCTTGCGTTATTGTGGATGGTCTTCTTGTTACCGCCGTGAAGCTGGAGCAGCCGGCAAGGATACCATGGGCATTATCCGTGTCCACCAGTTTGACAAGGTGGAGATGTTTGTGTACTGCAAACAGGAAGATGCTCAAGCGCAGCATCAGCAGCTTCTCGGTATGGAGCAGGAAATGCTGGGTAAAGTTGATGTGCCTTACCGGATTATTGACACCGCTGCTGGTGACTTGGGCTCCTCAGCGGCCCGCAAGTTCGATTGTGAAGCCTGGGTTCCTACCCAGGAGCGTTATCGCGAGTTGACTTCTACCTCTAACTGCACTCAGTATCAAGCACGCCGATTGAATATTCGTGAGCGCACTAGTGATGGTGGCACAAGATCGGTTGCAACCTTGAACGGTACGTTAGCAACTACCCGCTGGTTGGTCGCGATCTTGGAAAATCACCAAAACGCCGATGGATCAATTACGGTACCCAAAGCTATGCAACCATATATGGGTGGCAAGGAAGTTATCGAACCTACAAAGTGGGAAGCGTAAGTTCTGTATTTCTGCCCCCCACAGGCTCCTCTCAGCGCTTTATCGCCTAGAGGTCTGCCTGTGGGGCGAAGTATATCTCGAGTTGTAGTGGAAATTAACTCTTGTCAGGACGTCTTTTGTCTTTTAGTCTGGTAGGTATGTACCGGCTGTTGTGGTGATTACCTGTGGCCAAGTAGAGTTCAATGATGGGAAAATGATGCGCAAATTTACGGGACTGAGAACAAAAGACTTAATAAATGTAGGTATTTACAGTGCCTTGTATTTTATCTGCATGGGTATCGCTGAGGGTTTAACGACACTGATAACAGGCCTGCTCTTTCCTGGTTTTACATCGATTTTTGTGCCTGCCATGGTGGGATTACTTGCTGGACCGGTGTACATGCTGTTATGTCAAAAGGTTCCCCGTTTTGGGGCGATAACCATAATGGGGGTGCTCATGGGGCTTTTCTTCCTTATTTCTGGGCACTTTGCGTTCGCATTCATTCCCTATGCCGTGTGTGGATTCCTGGCTGATGTTATCCAAACTGTAGTGGGACAAGGTGACCCCCAGAAAAAGGGTTTGCGTATTGGCAGTTACCTTGTCTTTACTTTTGGTTCATTAGGTCCTGTGCTGCCGTTGTGGTTTATGAAAAACGCTTACGTTGCAAGTCTCGTTAAGCGGGGTAAAAGTCAGGACTACATCAATGTTCTATTTTCACATATCACCCTCCCCACTTTTATTGCCTGCATTCTGGTTACCCTTGTAGGTGCTCTTGTTGGCGCATATTTTGGGGACAAACTGGTCTCTAAACACTTCACTTCGGGGGCAGGCCGGGGATGAAGCAAGCCTCGATCTTTACCACATTTTTCCTCATTATTTTAGCTAACGTTTCGCTCTTTTTTAGTATGCCTGTCTGGTTACAGGCAGCATTGTGCTGTTTCTTGTGTGCACCCTTATTTCTAACCCGTAAGTACAAAAAGGGACTGAAATGGCTGTTGATAAGTGCCATATTTGTGGTAGGTAATGCCTGTGTTTTACTGTATCCAGATAATTTCTGGGGGCACTACCTTCTGTTTCTGTTCTCAGGCTTTGGCAAGCTTCTGCCAGTGGTTATTGTGGCAGTTGTAGTATTTTCAACCACGCGTGTGTCCGAGCTGGTGTACGGTTTGCGTTGTCTTCATGTTCCCCAATGGATCATTATCCCCTTAAGTGTGCTGTTTCGTTTCTTTCCGACTATTCGATATGACTACCGGCAGATACGTGAGGCAATGAAGTTCAGAGGGCTAGCTGTCAGTGGAGCCAGTATGTTGTTGCATCCGTTCAGAAGTATGGAACTTATTTACGTTCCGCTGCTCAATAATGCTTCTAATGTAGCCGCTGATCTTACTGCTGCAGCTTTGACGCGAGGCATTTCTGACCCAGGTACAAAGTCATCGTTGACTGAGGTTTCCATTGGAGTTGTGGATATAGGTATGGTGGTAGTCGGGCTAGGGTTACTGGGGTGCTTGGTTTATGCTTGAGGTTAATGGAATTTCCTTTACGTACGAAGATCACATCCAGCCAACCCTGACTGATCTTTCATTTCAACTAGCTTCCGGCGAAGTACTGTGTTTGACTGGGAAGTCTGGTTGTGGGAAGACGACAGTCTCCCGGTTCATCAATGGTCTGATTCCGGAACTGTATGAGGGGCAGAAAGAAGGAAACTGCCAGCTGGAGGGTACTGAGATTGCTTCTTTGCCTATGTATCAACTTTCACAACGTGTAGGGTCTGTTTTTCAAAATCCCAAGACACAGTTCTTTACCACGGATGTAACTAGTGAGCTTGCTTTCCCTCTAGAAAATCTCGGGGTGGACCGAGAACGCATCCGTTCCAGAATTGCCGAGGTGGCGGAGCTTTTTGATATTTCGCACTTGCTGGATCGGAGCATGTTCGCCCTTTCTGGAGGGGAGAAACAGATGGTTGCGATTGCTTCTTCTTATATGCTCAATCCGGCTCTATTGTTGTTGGACGAACCATCTTCTAATTTAGATGCGCAGGCTGTTGAGACTTTGGCTGGAGTTCTAGGCAAGCTTAAAGTAATGGGCTTAGCTATGGTTGTTATTGAACATCGGCTCTACTACTTGCGTGACCTGGCTGACCGTTTTTTGGTAATGGACAAGGGCAAAGCTATACAAGAATTTAGTTCTGAACAGATGGCAAGTTTAAGTCAGGACACAAGACAGCAGTTGGGGTTGCGGGCCTTGTCTTTCGGCCAAGAGGGGGAAGAGCTGCATAAGCCTAGCTCTTCCGTGGTGTCGGAAGGGGAACATCCTACAACTAGACCGCATCAGCAAGCAGAGCACAATATAGGTGGTAGTGCAACCATTCCTGAAATGAAACTTCAACTATCTCATCTCACCTACACCTACAAGGGTGGGCATACTCCAGCGCTCACTGTGGAACATTTAGAGCTGAGTAATCGTGAGGTGGTTGGAATCGTCGGCTGCAACGGTGCTGGAAAATCAACCTTTGCTAGGGTGCTTACAGGACTGTTGAAGGCCAAGGCTGGGGCGGTCTTCCAACTGAATGAGCAAACCATGAGTGATCATGATGTAACCAGAGAGTCGTTCTTAGTTTTTCAGGATGTTAATTATCAGCTTTTTTCTGAGAGTGTAGGTAAAGAACTCCTGCTGGGGGCACCAGAACAGGCCAAAGATCAGCTGGATGAGGTGGCTCATCACTTGGGCTTAACTGAATTACTGAATTGCAATCCGAACACCTTATCAGGAGGTCAAAAACAGCGGGTGGCAGTGGGTTGTGCTGTGCTTTCAGGCAAACGGATAGTCATTATGGATGAGCCGACGAGTGGGCTTGATTTGATGCACATGCAGCAGGTGACCCAAGCTATTGAATACCTGCACAGGTTAGGAAAGATTGTTCTTGTTATTTCCCATGATCGTGAGTTTCTTTTGAAAACCTGCTCTAGGTATGTGACCTTTAATCAGGGGCGTGTGGTGCGCGACAAGCCAACGCTAGATTGAGTTTTACGATGTAGGGTACTCCCGCTAAACTATATGAGGTGCGCTTGAGAAAGTGCTAGGGACAGGTGTCTGAGCGGTCGAAAGAGACGGTCTTGAAAACCGTTGTGGCGCAAGTCACCGCGGGTTCGAATCCCGCCCTGTCCGCGCATATACCCAGAATCACTTACACCAGTGATTCTGGGTTTTCTGTTACTGCTTACCAGGTTGCCTCAACAGCGCGAAAGAGCAGATTATTTGGCTTTGAGCGGGATGGGATTAGGGGCTTGGTGAGGCTGAGAGTTTCGTAGTGAACAGTATGGGTATGTTTGTTCTGCTGCATCTAGCTGCATATCGTACGGCTGCTTGCTTGCAGTGGGATGAACAGGGAGGGCAGATTGAGCGTGCTGGAAGTCATACGAGATTGGAGGAAGCGTGACAACTGCGTTGGAATTAGCTAATCTCTTTATCAAGGCTCATGGTTACGATCTCATTCTCAACAATGTTCGATTAAATACACTGGTGTACTGGGCTCAGGTTGAGTCTTTCCGAATTTGGCAGAAGCCAGTTTTTACTGACCATGTAGAGGCTTGGCTGATGGGTCCTGTTGCATTGGAGGTATTCCAAGCGTTTAAGGGTTACGGCAAGCGACGTTTGGTTTTGCCTCGAGGTGAGATCGCTTCCGATCAACTATCACTTAGCTTGGTTGCTGATGTCATGGACAAGTACGGTTTTTTGACTACTTATGATCTTGTCTGTTTTACGCAACGACCTGGCTCCGCATGGCAGTTGGCCTACCAGCAGGGTGCAGAGAGTCAGATTACGGAAGATCTCATCCTAGCTTCTACAGATGGCGTAGTTCAACCAAAAAGCCAGGGATCTCTGGCCGCAGCCATTGAGCAGGTTAATAGAACTTGGCCAAACACGTTTAGGATCTTAAAAAATGCTTGATAACTATGCGGATCGCAGTTGGAAGAAGCAGGCTCCACCTCTAGAACTGGATAATGAACCAGACTTTCTAGCTTTTGTGCAAACAGTTCTCGACGCACACATGGCTGAAGTGACTGGTTCGGGTGGATACTCTATTGAGAAAGGAGATGAAGAGGCGAGGGTTCAATCTGTTGTAGCTGCAACGTTTCTGACGAGCTTTGGGCTCAGTCCAGCTGACAGGTATTCGGATATCTTCGACCAGGCAGCTTCTTTCGCATATTATCTCGTGCGCGACCATCCATTTGGAGATGGTAATAAGCGCACTGCTATCCGTATAGCTCTGGCAATGATCGCTCTACGGAATGTGACGCTCGAGATTGGGGACTCTCCAAATCCCTGGCAAAATGAGCTCTATCGATGGATTGAATCATTGGTTGCAGGTTCTCTTACTCAAGAAGGACTAGCTGCACATTTGCGTGAACGAGCACATCTGTGATCTGGTGTGGTACTCAGTTCTCTCATGGTGCTTTCTAACAGCAAAAACCTGGTTCTACCAGTAAGATAGAACCAGGCATTAGCATTCGTAAACTATGGTTTACAAGGTCTTGTTGATTTCGTCAGCAGCGCGTAGGGCAGAGGCTACTTCTACTGGGGTGACTTCAAAAGGCATATTGCTCATGGTTTCATCTGGGCCGCAAGCATGCTCTCCCACTTTCAGTAAGTCTGCGTCACTTGCATTTTCAATACCAATTTCTTTGAGGGAAGTTGGTAGACCAACCTCGCGGAAGAAGGAATATACTTCCTTGACTTCCTCTAAGGGGCGGTCTTCCAAGACAAGTTGCGCTAGAGTGCCGTATGCAACCTTTTCTCCGTGGAGCATCTTATGGGTGCCTTCTAGGGCTGTCATGCCATCGTGAATAGCGTGTGCAGCTGCAAGTCCGGAGGATTCAAAGCCGATGCCGCTCAGCAGAGTGTTCGTTTCTACGATGTTCTCTAGGGCAGCAGTGCGTACCCCAGCTTTAACGGCAGCCACAGCTTTGACCCCGTCTGCCAGGAGGTTGTCATGGCAGAGTTTAGCTAGAGCGAAAGCTGCATTAGTAGCATGGCCTCCTGTCATTGTCATAGCATTGGATTGTACGCAGGCTGCAGCTTCATAATATGTGGCAAAAGCGTCGCCTAAACCTGCGACAAGGAAGCGTGCCGGAGCTTTGGCGATGATGTCAGTATCCATAATGACGACATTCGGATTTGACGGCAGTGTTAGATACTTATCAAAAACGCCATCAGGAGTGTACAGCACCGAGAGTCGAGAACAGGGAGCATCTGAAGATGCAGCGGTGGGTACTATGATGACTGGAAGATGTGCAAAGAACCCTACTGCTTTCGTAGTGTCCAGTGTCTTTCCGCCGCCAATTCCTATTACTACATCGGCAGAGCCGAGTTGTTGGCGATGATGGTCAATTTCCTCCATAGAGCATTCACCACCGAACTCCATCAACTCATAAGGAACATTGTCCTTGTCAAAAGAAGACACAATGGCATCATGATAGAGTTTGTTGATGGTGGGATCAACGATTAAGTGAGCTCCCTTGGAACCAATTGCGCTATATTCTTGGGCTAGTTGCCCTATGGCGCCTTCTTGCTGAATGTAACTACCTGGAGAGCATAAAACCTTACGCATGGAGTTTCCTTTCATTACGGTCGTCGCTTCATTGGGCGACCATACAGTTGGCCTTCTCATGGCCTACTGATAAGCATAGCCGAAACTCAAAGGTGTATGTAATAAAAGTATGTCGTATACAAAAAACAAACTGTATGCGGGTGGGTAATTGCAAAAATACTCAACACTCAGGTTGATGTGTTCCTGTCCGCTGGAAGACTATATCGAGGGTTGTTGTCGATGCAGATAATTCTTCTAACCTGCTCTCTTGCAAGGAATGTATACCAGCCTCTGCTGTGATTGAGAGCTCTTAGGTCGCTGGGGTGAGGTCTGGAACGGAGGTTGCATTGCATTGGTTTCCCCAGCAGGATGTTCCAATGCTGTTATGCCAGTGGACGAAAGGATGTCTACGTGGGGCTCGCGTTTCATTCGACTTCGAGGCCCATCAATACGCACCTATGGTTCGATAGTCAAATACACCGATCGTTCTGTGTATTTGTTTGAATACATGCTAGTGAACAGTGATGAGGGTGCGATTATAACTGGTGTTCTTGAAGAGGCTTAAACTTGCAGTATGAATGAACTAGTTAAGAACTGCAGTATTGAGAACGTTGTATTTGATTTTGGCGGAGTGCTAGTTGACTGGGATCCACATCTTCCACTACAAGGCTCTTACCCTGACGGAGTCATTGATATGTTTTTAGATCCTACTGATGAATGGGGTTTCTGGCGTTATAACGAACTGTCACATGTCGGGTGGGGTGAAAGCAAGATTCTCGATGATTATGAGTCTACTCACGGTCCAGCTGTGGCTTGGGTATTCCGCACATACTTTGAAGGTTATCGCAAGGCACTCAAACGCATGATGCCTGGTATGGGGGAGTTGCTGGAAGAGTTACAGTCCAATGGTATTCATCTGTGGGGTCTTACCAATTCCACCAAGCAGTATGTGGATGCCATGTTTGAGATGTTTGCGCCTATGCGCCTGTTAGAAGGTACCGTTATTTCTAGTCAAGAAGGACTGCGCAAGCCCGATGAACTTGTGTACCAGGTGATGTTGCGTCGTTTTCAGATTGAACCCGAGCGGACTGTGTTTGTCGATGACTGTCCAGAAAACGTGAATGCGGCTCAGCAATTAGGAATTCGAAGCTTTGTCTTTCGAGATTCACGGACCTTCCGTACGCAATTGCATGAACTTGGTATATAGAAGATTTGGGCTCTCTTCTGTACTAGACGATACGACGGTCTGCTGCCCAGCGGGTTAACTCTGAACGGTTGGATAGCTGAAGCTTGCGTAACACGGATGAGACATGAGTTTCCACGGTTTTGATAGAAATGAAGAGTTCGGCAGCTACTTCTCGATATGTGTACCCACGAGCAATGAGTCGCATCACTTCTTGTTCGCGGCCAGAGAGCCGGTTCAGCTCATCATCGTGAATGGGAGCAGAACCAGTAGGTCCATTTGCTTGGAAGGCTGACAACACAAAACCAGCTAGTTTAGGTGAGAAAACAGCGTAGCCTTCATAGACTTGGTGTATAGAGGAAATCAAGTCGTCTGCCGAAATAGTTTTTGTTACATATCCTCGAGCTCCGGCCCGTATCACAGAGCCTACATCTTGCGGGGAATCCGAGACGGAAAGGGCTAAAAATGAAGTGTTGGGAGCGAGCGGTTGACTTCTGGTGAGGATTTCAGTGCCACCTCCGCCCTGTCCACCAGGAACATGAACATCTAACAGCACCACATCTGGTTGAGCTAGGCGGATCATTTCTATTGATGCATCTACGTCGGCTGCCTGTCCAATGATGTCGAAAAATGGTTGGAGGGTAGCAATGACTCCAGCCCGAAACATCTCGTGATCATCAACAATGCCTACGCGGATGGAGGTGGAACTAGCTTCTAAACCAGACCTGCTTTCCTCTTGCTGCCTGATATGTGCTGTGCTATCACTTTGTGCCTGTCCCATACGTACTCGCTCTCAGTGCTGACCTTGTGGCTGGGATATATTGGTAGAGCTCCCACTCCCAGTGTAGGAGGCAGATATTGGCATGTGCATGCGAACTTCCGTACCCCAATGAGGCTTAGAAACTATTTCTACTGTACCGCCCCTGCGTTCAATGCGCCCAATAATGGACTGTCGGATACCTAAACGGTCTAGCGGAACGTCTTCTAGTTCAAAGCCTTCTCCATGATCGCGGACAAAAATTTCTACTTTATCGGTGCTGGCTTCACAGTATGCGGAGATTGGCTCACTGCCGTGGGTGACTGCATTGATGAGAGCCTGCTGGGTAGCGTCCAAAAGAGCGTCGGTCTGTGCAGAAGGTAGCGCATCACCCACGGTCACAATATCTATAGGCTTGCTATATGTGTCTTCTATATCTGCGGCAATCAGTTTGAGTCCTGAGCTCACTGAGCGTTCAGAGGGGGTACGTTCTTGATAGAGCCACTCTCGTAGGTCTCGTTCTTGTCCTCGGGCTAGGGTGAATACGGTTTGTGGCTCCGATGCGTGAAGCTGAATAAGAGCTAGTGTCTGCAAGACACCATCATGAAGGTGGGCGGCTATATCTGCCCGTTCCTCTTCACGCTCTTTCTCTGCTCTTTCTGAGCTGAGTCGCTGTAGCAAGGTCCCAGCCCAAGGGGTCAGGATAACTGCTACTGCGGCCAATACTGCCAGTGCTAGAGCCATCATTTGCCATGCTTCAGTCCAAGGAAAGGATGGGAAAACATATGCTGCTAAAGCTGCCAGAATGAGACTGGCAGATAGGGGCAGTGTCCACCAGTGATGATTGTTTCCACCAAAACGTAGCCAAGCAGAGACAATGCCAGCTCCGAGAAATATTGCAGGAAGGAGTAATCGATCGGAGTGACTATTAAATTGTATGAAGAAAGCTAGGGTAAGCAGTAGTGTACCTATGCCGGCTAAGAGTGCTGGTTTGGAAGCGCTGTGAAACAGTTCAGTCAGCCCTGTATCTTGGTCGCTGTTTTTGCTGGCATTATCTTGGGTTTGTTCAATTGCAGCATTGACAAATGGTGTATTTCCTCGGGACAAAGGTGCAAATGCGGGGTTATGATTCACTGTTTGCGCAGCAGCAACCGGGTCTCCTGAGGGAATGCAAATCCACAAAAAAATATAGGCTACGAGACCAATTCCCCAAGCTGGGGTGAGTCCAATCATTATCAGTCGAATCCAAAGAACATTCACACCTAGGTGAAGGCTGATTCCTTGGCATACTCCACAAAAAACCCGACCATGCTTAGGGCGCATGAGGGGCAGTCGGGCTGGGAAGAGTGGTGGAGGTGCAGCAGCTGGTTGAGCACCAGGATTTGCAGGGTACACCGGTGGTTCATATCCAGTGAATCCCTGGTAAGCCGTGTGCTCTGAGTACCTTGCTTGTACCGGAGGGGTGTTCGGGTTAGCTTTGGATGGCTGGTGTGAGGATGGATAGGACATACCGCTATTATTGCCTGTTTTTCTCCCCTGAGCCAGTGTGTTATACAAAAATCAGGGTTGAATCAGGGTATCACCGGATAACACGTGCACCGAAATCCTGCTGTAATAGTGGTATGAGTAATTTCAATAGTTTTCAAGACCCATCCCAAGGACCACGTGCTGAGCAAACGCCTGGTACCTTTGCTGGTCAGGCATCTGGGCAGCCAGAACAAGAAGGTCAGGGCTCTCCACAGTTCCATTCTGGCTCGCAACAATACGCTCCCGGTCCACAGCCTCCGTCTGGTGAACAGGGTTCACCTCAGTGGCAGCAGAACTCTGGTTGGCAGGGTGGTCCTTATGAAGATCGCTATTATGCGGGTCCTCAGTCGGGATATGGTCCTACGGGATCGGGGCCATACAGTGATCCTCATGGCCAAGGGCCTATGAGGGGATACCCGCCAGTTGGTTCGCAGACTGCTTCTCGTTTCTTTAACTGGGTGAGAGGTTCCTACTTGCGCCGTTCTGATAATTGTTGGATTGGCGGTGTTTGCGGTGGTTTGGCCGAACGCTTAGGCTGGTCAACGGCTTTGGTTCGAGCCATTATGTTTATTTGTGTTCTCTTTTTCGGTGCTGGCGCAGCCTTCTATGGCTTCGCTTGGTTTATCCTTCCAGATAGACGCAATACTATTATTGCCGAAGATCTTTTTGCAGGTCAGTGGCGAGGTTCAATGGTGGGCATTATTATTTGCTGGATTGCAGCAGTGTGCTCTAGTTGGTTTGTCTCGCCAATTGTGGCTGCCCTTATTCTCTATGGCTTCTTAGCATGGTCACACAGTCAAGCTCGCCGATATGGATGGGGTTATGGGCCGACTAGTAGGGAGGAGGAACCGCGCCCTTTTGATCCTACTTTCGGCTCTGATGCAGGGGCTGATGCGTTTGCGCAAGCAACTCAGCGCAAGCAGTACCCGTATCAGGCGAGCCGAAACAACACCCAAGGCCAGCAATCGCCGGTAGCGCAGCCTAGCCAGTATGAGAACGAACAAACTGCTTCCGGTTGGCAGCAGACAAATTTTGCTTCCAGTGCTCAATATGTACCAACCTATCGTCCAGTAGTTGCTAGTCACCAGCCAAAGCCAGTTCATCGCCGAAAAGGTGCAGGGCCTGCTGTTGTGTTAGCTGTTTTGGGTATTCTCTTCGTGAGTATTATGGTGTTTTGCCTGATTGCTTTACATCCTGATGCCAGAGTAGATGCCAACGTGCAGCTAGCCTTGATTGTCGGTGGAGGGCTATGCCTCCTCTTAGGTCTACTTATCGTTGGTATGGGATTGGCAGGTCGTCGTTCTGGTGGTCTCACTCCAATAGCCATTATCGGCATGGTAGTGGTGGTTGGTTTGATGGGTGCTTCTCTCAGCTACATTGCTGGAACTCATGAGATTCGTACACGTCTCGAAGGTTACCAAACATACCATCTGTCCCCTGGTCAGGTAACGACTTTCGGCTCAGATCCGGCTCAGATGCAGCGATACCGCGATGGTATGCTGCTGGAAGGCTCGCCAGGTTCTCCAGCACATGTAACGCTCGATTTAAGTAAGTATGAAGATGACAATGGCTCTCATAG
This sequence comes from Bombiscardovia coagulans, assembly GCF_002259585.1. Taxonomy (GTDB): domain Bacteria; phylum Actinomycetota; class Actinomycetes; order Actinomycetales; family Bifidobacteriaceae; genus Bombiscardovia; species Bombiscardovia coagulans. Next base: position 505,745 of record NZ_MWWS01000004.1, on the reverse strand, counting down.
GGTTGAAATGGAAGATGGCACTCACTCTAGGTCTGGCTGTCCTACCGGAGATGTGAACTTAGCTACCCGAAATGTAGTAGTAGAGCTCAAGTTGCCTCGGGGATGTTCATATGGCTTACTACATTCATCGCGGACCTTAGGGTTGCGGGATGGTTCACCGTTAACTATGCGTGATTTGTATAACTCCCACAGCGTGCAGTACTGGCCTGGGGAGGGACTGAGATTTGGTGTAAGCCGCTCGGGTGTGCCCTTTGTTGACTGGAATAGGTCGAGCTATGACGATGAAAGTGACGAGTCATATGTTGCTTGGCCTGAATTACAAGTATATCTGGTAGCAAATCAGCAGAGCGATTGTAAGGTCGTCCACGAAGGGCAAGCTACGTTGCCCCAGAGCGCTGACAGTTCAAAGGACAAGACCTCCGACGACTATCGGTCAAAACCAAACGAGGATCAGGATGATGATGAGTGAGCAAGAAGAACCAACACAACTGATAGGACAGGGTAGTACAAACAAGGCAACAGATGCGCAGGACCTGATTGCTCCTGAAACGGAAGAAATACAGCAATCTGAAACCGCACCTCATGTAAGTGCCGAAGATACCAGTACAACCCAGCAACTCAACTCACACGACATTCCTACGAGCCAGAACCATGCTCAGCTACCACTAAACGATGTAGCGTCAGCTGCATATGCTGATCAAGTGTCTTCGGGTAATCAAGTATTAGCAGTACCATCTCTCGGACCAAGTCCAGCAACTATTATATGGGGTATAACGGTAGCTGTGGTAGGTTTAGGCTGCTTGCTATTAGGTATTGGGTTGCCATGGATTGAACATCTTGGCTCTGCCGTCAATCTAGGATTCTTAGTGGCTCTCGCTAGTGGCTCTATTGGCGTCTTCCTACTACTCATCTCCTTGATATGGGGACTGTCCAACTGGTTAAGGTCTCGTAGAAATCGTCAATAGGACTAAAAGCTATACATTCCCCAAAAGGACAAGCAGCACAGGCAGGCCAGACTGCCGCCTATTGCAAGAGCAAAGACGATCCAATGCCCCCAACCTCTAGCTATGATGGGTGTTTGGCTAGTGAATCCATAGTTGCCCATGCCGGAAGTTGCTGACGCATGTTTGCCCTCAAGGTGCGCGCGACCAGCTCTTTGCATGACAGCCGCATTGAGTACATGCTCGATGAGTGCTGCAAGAAGGACAAGGGGAAGTAGGCTCAGCGCTTTCACTATTACCCACAGTTGAACCTGGTTGTCGCTTAATGGTGAGAGCGTCAACGCATGTACCATGACTAGGGCAATGTAAGCTGAGCAGGCCACCAGCATAAGGAAACTTGCCAACCCCTGTGATGCCAGTAGGAGTGGAAGATGTGTACCAAAACGATAACGTTTCATGGATGACTGAGAACGGTTGAATAATCGGCAAAGAGCTATCATCACAGCACCGATGACAGCTAACAGGTTGAAGATGAGGCTGGCAGCCAGCAAAGCGATCAATGTTCCTAGAGATTTGAAGAGGCCAGGTTGCGGGTGTGCAGGTACACTAAAATGCTGCTGGGGCTGGGTGCCGGCAATGAGTGGAGTTGCCCAATCCGAAGTCTTCGTTCCCTGGCAGACAGCACCAATCCAAGCCTCTAAATTATGTGTGTAGTGGTCGTCTAAGGGAAGGTTGGCTTGGGGGAGCTGACTGCCAACTCGCATCTGATGGTTAGTGTTATAGTACCGTACTGTCACATTAGTGTTATTCGATGAACGAGCACGCTTTAAAAGCTCTAGTGTCCCTTGCTCAATAGGCATAGAAGTATCTTCGGTTCCGTAGTTGAGAAGGGCTGGAACTTTGAGCTGATTCCAATACGGTAAGGCATTAAAATCAGCGTATTCCAGTCCCAAGGGACTAAAATTCATGCCTAGCAATTTTGGAATGATGGCTTGTACACCCTGAGGAGCGTGAATCTGATTTAAGTACGAAGTTATGGCCATAGGCATTTGCCTGCGGCCTGGGTATATTGGGGCTGAGGTCAGAATTGAGAAAGCGATGCTGGGATCTTGTGCTGTCATGACAGAAGAAACCCATGTGCCTTCGGACTCAGCATACAAACCGGTTTTGCTGGGATCTACACCAGGCCATGTACGAAGTATAGCTAACGACTTCGTATAATCTTCAGCCATACCTTGGTAATCGCGGTGCAAGGTAGTATAAGTATCCATACGCTTATCCGGAACTAATGTGGTAATTCCTGCTGAAGCTAAGGCAGAAGCCAGGTCGCCATATACTTGTGATGATAAACCTGTACCTGCCCCATGTATGAAAAGACAAGCTGGATGATTGGCAGGTGCATTGACTGGTTCGCGAATAATGGCGTTAACAGAAACATGAGGAGCTAGGCGGACGGTAGTTTTGGTTTCTTTGGTGCGGTAGCTGCCTTCTAAACTGGTGCTGCCAAGTTGTGATGCAATGGTGGTATCAGCAGTTGCAACCTTGACATGGTCGGTATTTTTGGACACCTCCCAAGAGGGGGTAGTTGCTGAACCCAAACCAGCAACAATGGCCAAAAGAACCGTGAACGTTAGTAGAAATATAGCTAGACGCTTTACTTTGTGCACAAATTAACTGTTACACAAGGGGTGCCCCTGGATAGTCTCAGATACCTTGGGCCGCCTCTGCCTGGTCCAGGTTCTCATACCCTGCGAGTCTAACTGTTTCTAGCACTGTAGCCTCTGTAAGGTTAATGTCTAAGGAAGCTAGTTGGACAATAAACGCATCATATAACTGGAAGGTTTGCGAGGAATATGTAGACAGTTCCCCTCGTAAGTATGTTTCAAACGAAGTATCCTCTGGTGTATCATCTGCTGTACGCAAGACCCTCATTGTTTGTCCTACAGTAGGGTAGCGGTCGCGAAAGTCCTGTGCCCACCTTACCTGCTGGTTAATAATGCGTTCTTGCTGGCTCTGACGTTCAATGCCTAACTTAGGTATGAAGGGTGCTATGTGCTTTTGGTATTCATCTGGAGCTGTGGACTCCATCATGCGAGCGTACTTCTCTGTGAGGAGGTTGCGGCCTTCTGTATCTGCTTGATCTAGATCATTCGAGTAGCTTGCTAACAACTTATGGGGCCAGGTAGCGAATTGGCTGAAACGCATCTGGTGGAAGGTCGGCCAATTCCCCTGGCAGTTGGCTCGGCCGCCTTCGTTGGTGACCTGCTGGAACTGTGCCCACTCATGTTTGACAATCTGCTCGCGTAGGTCGTCATCATTAGGAGAGTCCATGTGTATGCTCAGAATGCGGTCAAGACTTGACGCTGTCATCTCTGCTCTTTTCCTGTGCTAGTAAGGTTTTGAACTTAGGTTGATTCTGAATGATGAATGTTGCTTTTCTCAATATTGTAATGACTTTAATGTTGCTGCTTCTAGCTTAGCGTGCTTACTTATGTGCCTGCTGGGTTGTTGCTAAGCAAGTTAGCTGTTTGGTAGACTACCGGTGATATAAGCCTATAGCAGCAAATCGAAGGGGTATGCGGTAATCAATCTACGGTGATTCTGGCAACGTTTGATTGAGACTGTAGTTGGATTGCATTTGCTGTATCAAAGTTGATATAGGAAGGAGATGGTATGAATTGGCCGTTATTACGGCGGAAGCTGATCTCAAATGTGCTCAGCTTGCGCATGGCGGTGATTGTTGTTGTAGCAGTTCTCTTGATTGGACTCCAGTATTGGACCACTGTTCACGCAGGATATGTCATTGCTGACAGTGCTCCTACATTCTTGCGTGGGGTGATGCTCTATAGTATTGATGGAACTGGCACGGCTTTGTATCTGTTTATACTGCCCTTTCTGGCTGCGCTTTTGGGTGGTAGTGTTCTCGCAGTTGAACGTCATAGTGGACGTTTGCAAAATGTGCTTGTGCGCGAAGGACGAAGCGCAACGCTCAATACGTTAACTGTGGCCAGCTTCCTTCTTGGTGGTTTCGGTGGGGTTCTGCCTCTTCTACTGAACCTGTTACTATCTGCCTTGAAAACCCCCAATTTATCCTTTATCGATGGTGAGGCTGCTGTTAAATCATTGAGCACGGATCATTTTATGCTTATTGATCCTGAGTCTTGGCTGTACCCCCTGTATAAGCAGAATCAAGTTCTGTTCATCATAGTGTCAGTGCTCCTTGTATTCTCTGTTTCAGCGGCATTATCGGTGATTGCAATGAGTGCATCACTCTTTACCCGCTATCGATATGTTGAGCTTTTTGTTCCCTTCCTTCTCAGCTTGCTAGTATGGGTAGTTCCTGCGCTCACAAATTGGGTGATACCAGAACAATGGAGTCATAACCTTTACCTGCATTTTGCATTAGGAACTGGAGATAGTGGACCGCGGAATCAGAACATCGTGGGTTTCGTAATGACACTTCTGGGTGCTGGCCTCATTGCAGTTACGGCCCGGCTCATAGACAGGAGCCGTGATGTTCTCTAACATGGTTATAGCCTTCCAACGATCTTCACGGGTCAGCAAATGGCTGGTTGGTGTTGCTTCTCTGTGTTGCATTCTGTATGGTGTGGCAACTGTTGTCTTTAACACAAAGGGGTCTGTTCAAGAAGACACAGGTGGATTTATAATGACGTCTGCCCCGGTTGCTATTACTCCGTTTGCTTTAATGCTGTTCTACCTGCTGAGTACGCATTATGGAGCCTTTGATTTGCTGCGTCGAGACCCTCGAACAGAGTTCTACAGCAATCTGTGTTCTGTGCCTTGTGTTTCTGTATTGAGTAGTGCAGCTAATGTCGTTGTGTTTGTCTTTCTTGAGTATGTAGTGTATTCCCATAGTTTATCGCTCAGTGATTGTTCCATGCTGCTCTTGTTTGGGACGCGATTATTTATTTTGGCAATGACCATGTGTTTGATTGAGCTCCTGTTTATTTGCTGCGGGCTACCTTGGGGTCTGACCACATCAGTACTCATTGGTCTAATAGTGGTAGCTAATTTTGTGCTCACAGTTTTACCAGGAGATGCAGTGAGAGTTGCTTTTTACTTCTGGTATCCAATAGATGACAGATCTTGGTCGCTTGCTCTTACCCAACAAATTATTCCTTTCATCGGTCTGTGCCTACTGCTGATATTTGCTAGCTTAGAAGCCTTTGAACACAAGGACCACTTGGGAGTGTAGATATGCGGACATATAACCAATTATTCGCACTTATGAGGCGCAATAACGGAATGAGATTGCTCCTCCTAGCGGTTTATGCCATTCTAGTGTGGCAATACTATGCTAAAACAATGCCGTCCAGTATCTTTGTAGGTGCATTTCGGCCTGCTGTAGATTCGTTTACCCCTCCTCTGGTAGAAAACATGTATCCTATACTCTTCGTAGTTTGTGGAGTAGCGCTGCCATTAGAGATATTTTCTGAGTATTTAAGCATTCCCGATAGCTTGATCTATATACGGAGGAGGCGGGGCCCCGCTCACTTTTGTCGTTACCTGGCTATCTTGTTCGTGTATTCGGCAGTATATACAGGCATACAGGTGTGGATTGCATTCTTGGTCATACCAGATTGCAATGCAAAGACCCTTCTAAGCACTTCCTTGTGCGCTCAATTTACCCTGATCCTGCTCATGCTGGTATCCAACTTCGGTTACCTTCTAGACAATAGGGCTGCTGGTTACATTTCAGCCCTTGTTCTATATGGATTAGTGTTATGCCTGAATCCGCTCTTGCGTTGGCTTATACAAGATGCGGTTTATCTGCCTCACTGGGTACCAGTGTACGGTGTCTTGGCACTTGTCCTCATTGCTGCTAACGCGTTTGCTTTTAGTCGTTTACAAATAATCTGATAACCCTCATCAGTCACTATCTAAGGAAATAGTATGTACGTACAAGTATCTGAACTCTCAAAAACTATCAAGAATAGGCCGGTGCTGCAGGATGTGAATGCAGATTTTGATAAAGGTCGAATTTACGGTGTGGTAGGTCCGAATGGTTCTGGTAAGACCATGCTACTACGTGCCATATGCGGGTTTATTAGACCAACTCAAGGGCGCATTACTATCGATGGGAAGCTCGTTGAGTTTAACCGGAAGTTGCCGGAAAATGTCGGTGCCATTATTGAGACCCCGGGCTTTGTGGACTCAGAGACAGGCATGCAGAACCTGAAGTACCTTGCCGGGATTAATCAGGCATTCGATGAAGAGGAAACCCATCGGCTTCTGACCGTTTTTGGCCTGGACGAGCACCGTGATAAAAAGGTTAAATCTTATTCGCTAGGAATGAGGCAGAAACTAGCGATAGTGCAGGCTCTGATGGAGCACCAGAACCTCATACTCTTAGATGAGCCGACCAATGGTTTGGATCAGGATTCTGTCTCACAGTTCCTGAATGAAATGGACCATCAGCGTGATTTAGGTAAAACAATTATTGTTGCGACTCATCACAGTGACGAATTACATAAGATTGCAGACGAGATTTATAGCATGCATGACGGGATTCTTCAACACTGAAAGTGTATGAGAGCCTCACCAGTAATGCCCTCAACGCATGTTCCAGTGATTATAAACTGTGCAGGATTGGTGCATTACTGGTGATGTGAGCTTCGATGTAGGGGCGCTGCCATTCTAAGAACGTTTCATGAGAAGTAGTGAGGCCTTCTGCCTGGAGTTCTTCAATAGTTTGCTGGCAGATGAGATCAATTTCGTTTTGGATGCGATCAATGGATGGTGCAGCACCCCTGCCACCTTCGCCAAAGCCTGCGCCTCCAAAGCAGGCTGCTGATGCCAGTTGTAAGAGGGTTTCAAGCTCCTGAGGTACTTGGCTCAGACGGGTAGCTATGCGCCCGCTGATTTCCCTAAGCGCTGCAAATTGCCACTTGTAATAAGGTAGGTAGCCTACAGTCAGAGGGTTATTGATGAGGAACATGAGAGAGGCAGTGGCTTTAGTGAATTCGCTTATCGATAGCCAAGCAGCAGGGCCGTCTCCTCGATCAATCATACGACGGAAGTTGTACTGTCCACTCTGACTCATCATGCCCAACCGACGGGAGATAAGGGAAAAACGGACGTCGTCGGGCATTGACTGAAATCCTTGCTGTGTCTGGAGGAAGGCTCCTAGAGGGTCGGCAAACACTTCACCATTGGTAGCAGCCGCTAGGGTTGCTTCATCGACCAGCATCCATTCGTGAGGAGCATCTTGTGGGGGAGCCTGCTGAAAGCCAGTAATTGAGGCAAAGAAATCTCCGATTTCAAACACTCCCACACGCTTATTGCTACCCTTAGCTCTCACGCTATGCTGACGGGGACCATAACCCATGAAGGTGCTAGGAAGAGCATTGTAATCGGCTTGGAGGTCGTCGCCGATAATGTCATAGTCCTCTCGCGTAAGCCAGAGGCAAAAACCTGGACCATAATCATGGTCTTGTGAGAATTCATCGTCGAACCCATAGCATTCAGATCCATGCCCAACTAGTCCAGCCGCAATTCTGCCTACGTATTCCGGGTACTTGTTTTCAAGCAGGGGTTTGCCATACTGCTCCCAGTAAGCACGAGCCAGTTTGAGACCGGTCATTCGAGATTGTGTCTGTGCTTGTTGGTTTTGATGCATTGCTTTTTCTGCTCGATATGCAGGACCATTAGTTGGTTTGGTTGTTGTCGTATCTAATGCTTCTACGGACTGGCCGGCTGCCTGTGCGTCCCCCAGGGCCTGCTTGAGATTCTGGCTCGTGATGCGGTAGGCGTCACTCGACTGGCCGTAGTTAAGGCTAATGATGTTCAGTGCTTCTTGGTAAGCGGCAGCGGCTTTGCTATATGCGCCTTGCGCGTGAGCTACTTGTGCGTAGCTAGCTAAAGCTGAAGCATAGTGGGGGTGACTTACCAAGTGTCCGGCTTGATAGATCCGTAAGGCTTGAGCAGCATGCTCGCTAGCGGTATCTAGGAGCATGTTTTGGTTAACTTGATCCTCTTGAGTTGCTTGTGCGAGCATGGACAGAGCTAGGTTGGCGTGTGTGGATGCTAGATCGATATCTTGCTCAGGGTTAGGTGAAGAGCCAGTGAGAATAGCCAATGCCTTTTCGAGTTCGCGACTACTTTGTTCTGGGCGTCCAGTATCGCTGTAAAGCATGGACAGATTGTTGTGAAGGGCAGCCAATTTTCGGTCGCTAGGAGCCAAGCGTTTTTCTGCCGAAGCCAGAGCTTGCTGGTATAGGTCTTCTGCTTGTTCGTAACGTCCAGCAGCGCGAAGACCTGTAGCGGCATTTATTAAGGTGGTTATCCAAGCTTCGGTGCCTTCTAGCTGCATTTTTGCTGCTAGTTCTAAGGAACGTTGAATCATCCACATGTTGTCTTCGTGGCGACCGCGAGAACGGTAGAAGCCCATTACTTCATTGAGGACTGTGAGTAGTCCAGCATTATCTCCAGCATTTTCAGCTTCTGCTAGGGCTTGAAGGAGGTATGTTTCAATGTCTTCGTTTGCCTGCTCGGAGTTGAAGAAGGTATCCAATTGTTGCATAAAAGCCGAGCTGTCAAAACTACCGTCTTCATGCAAGTAGGATGCTTGTTCCATGCTGTCGTTGGGCATAAAGCCTCCTTAGCGTAGCCAATATCCTTCTATCTTATTCGGTCAGGCAGAGAGTTACACTGTTACGGTTTCGAGACGTTCTGCCGCGTCTGTTTGGGTTTCAAGTTTCCAGGAGTAGATCACTAATAGTAGGACAGCTAACAGTGCCAGAGGTGCCCCGGCTAAAGCAGGGTAGTGGTAGTTCATGCCACTGAGCGTCAGCGCGCTTCCTCCGAGAGAAGATCCGACTGCGTTACCAAAGTTGAAGGCTACTTGTATGGCTGCACCAGCTATGAGTTCACCACCTCCCTGTCCAGCCTCAACCATGAGGATTTGCTGGGGTGTGGAGATAAAGAAGAGTCCAAACGCAACCCAGAAGGTCAGTATTGCAGTAGAAAGCTGAGAGCCAGGAATACAGAAAATCAAGGTAAGTCCTAAGCAGGAAATGCCCTGTCCTAGGGCTGCTGTGCCAGCATGTCTCCAATGATCCGAGAGAGCACCACCCGCCAGACCGCCGACAACCATGCCAAATCCAGCGAGCATCATCAGTAGAGAAACTGCGCCTTTTGACCAGCCTCCAACCTGAGTTAACCATGGGGAGATGTAGCTCCACCAACAAAAAATACCCGCATTGCCTGTAAAAACGGCTAGCAAAATGACCCACGGACCACGATGCTTGAGGAAGCGGAACTGTCCGCGGATACCTGAGTCTGGAACCGGCTGAATATCAGGAATCCATGCCAAGGAGAGGAAAATAGTAGCTGCACCCCAGACTGCCAAAATAGTGAAAGAGAGACGCCAGCTGGCATATTCAGCAAGCAAAGTTCCGCCCGGTACACCAAGCATATTAGCCAGGGTTTGTCCGGTTATGGTTACTGAAACAGCTCGGGCTTCCTTGCCTGGCTGAGCAGTTGATTTGGCAATATAGGCTGCGGTACCAAAGAAGGCACCGTGGGGCAGTCCAGCAATAAAACGTGCAACAATCAGCATGGTGGAAGACACTGAAATAGCTGACAAGGTATTACCAAGGACAATGAGGGACAAAAAGAGAATAATCAGCCGCTTAGGTGGTACTTTCCGGCCAAAAACTAGCATGAGCGTGCCTATGCATACACCAATTGCGTAGGATGAAACAAAGTTGCCTGCTTGCGGAATACTGACATGCAAGGCCTGGGCAGTTTGGGGCAAGATACCCATCATGACAAATTCAGCAGCTCCCAATGCAAAAGCACCAGAAGCTAGTGCAATCAAACGTTTCTTCATGCCATGCTCTGTTCATAGAAGTAATGGTGTACATATATCTGTCAGCAATCACATACAGCGGCTGTGCCATCTCTGGTGTGAAACCTGGTGTATGGCCGGCTTGTCGACAGACGCAATGAGAAATAATACGCTGACCTGTACTCTAAGTGTGGGTTGCTGTTGTTTGTTAGATTACAGAAACAAGTACGTGGCATAATAGGTACAGCTGTCGATACGCTAAGACAGAAGAATTGACTCGGTGCTTCTGAAAGGGCTAAGATGACACCTGTTAGTTGCGGAACTTGTACGGTTCATACTCTCGGATTACCTGTCACAACGGCAATTCCAGCAGAAAAAGGAACTTTGCCGAAACAGATGTTCTATGCTAAAAGGTCTATATCAACTAAGCTAAAACAGCGTTTTACTCGAGACCTAGATTCAGCAGTCATGCTGGCTCTGCTACGATCAGCCAACACTGGGATTGCTGATGGTGAGCGAGTCAAGGAAATTTTGATTATCGGGCTAGAACTTACCTGTCAGGAAGTGCCTTCAGAGGTTGTTGACTATATTGCACAAATGCGAAGTTCTGGCATTATTTTCGTCTGCCATAGGAAAGCAGATGAAGAAGGCAAAGAGTATGCTCTTGCTACTCGACGTGCGCTACCTGTTAAGCCTGGTTACCTGCCTCAATTCCGTGTATACATAGGTCCTTGGCGCACCCTTGAGCAGACAAAACTAGTCCTCAAAGGAGAGAATCTGGATGAAGTTTGGGACAACTTCAATGCACAGGTTATTTTTGACAGCACAGATGGTCGGGATTTGGATGCCCAAATAGCCAGACATGCGGAGATTGTGGGCCTTGTGGCCGAAGAGACCAAGCTATCAAAAGACCATGCCCGCACTAAAGATCCAGCTCAACGCAATGAAATCTATACCAGACTCCATAAAATTCGGACCAGACTTCGACAGATGGGTGCCTTGGATTAGACCTGTATACTTCTAGCGACGAACAACTGGCTAAAGGTGTCCTAGCAGTGCGTCCGTCCATCAGCAAGAACCGGCATCTGGTTTGAGTACGTTGAAGGCTCAGTGCTGCTGACGAGTTGTTACCAATATGCTGTTATGGTTGCAGGGAAATAGTAGGAACTTGTGTTGCTGCGAAGTTTGTGTTGCTGCGATGACAATAGTTGGTATAGAAAAAGGCTCCCACAGTGGGGAGCCCTTTTGTCCTATAAACTACTTCTTAGCAGCTTTGTTATAGCTGGCTATGTCGGTGGCTGCTTTCGTTTCTGCATCCTGCATAGATGCTTTCATATCCTTGCCGCTGAGGGCATCGTTGAAGGAAGCAATAACATCCTTGCGGATCAAGGGGAAGGCACCAGTTCGGCATCCTAGCGATACGCTGGATAGGGGAGTGGTGTCGAGCTGCTTGTAGAAGACCTTCATATTGGGGTCAGCCATGAGAGCCTTACCTTCAGGTTCTTTAGCAGCTTCTTTATTGGCAAAAAGGTAGCCTGTGGACTTCGAGAACAATGCTTGAGCATGAGGGCTCATCAAGTACTTGCCAAACTCAAAGGCAGCTTTTTGCTCTGCTTCACTGTGATTGCCTTTAATGACCCACAGGGAGTTACCACCCATGAGAGGACCGGCTTTCTTTGAACTTGAGGTGGAGGGGAATTGTGCAACAACAACGTTGTCTGCAGGGCCCATCACTGTGTATGCTGCTGAAGAACTGAGTGCAATTCCCAGCTTATTTGCTGAGAAGTTAGCAGCCACGTCTGTGTTCCGAGTACCAGTATTGAGACCTACACCTGACTTGAACATGTCGGCTATCTTCTGGAAGGTTTTCACCTGCAAATCAGAGCTCATGGTGATTCCCGTGACAGGTTTTCCATTTTGTCCATTGTCTGGATTGCAGATATTCATGCCACCAGTCGCGGAGAGTACTTCAAGCATCCACGAATCTGACATGTACTGACCATAGCCATAAGCGCCAGTCTTGGCATGGATTGTGTTTGCCCATTGAACAACTTCATCGAAGGTCAAAGGTGGGTTGGAGGGGTCTAGTCCAGCCTGAGTCGCCAGTTGCTTGTTGATATACATCGTGGGGACTGAGATGGACATAGGAAGGGACAGCATGCCCTTGGAATCTGAATAGTATTTCCGTGCAATCGCAGGTACAACTGAGTCGTCGAAGGACTTGTCTCCCTTGGCTAGCTCGTAGATAGGTGTTGCCTGCTTACTGTCGATCATGAAAGCTGTGGAAGTACCGTCAGTCTGCATGATAGAAGGAGTGGACTTGGATTGCACTGCTGCAGAGAACTTTTGCTGAGCATCAGTATAGCTACCTTGGTAGGACGCCTTAACCTTGATCTTGCCCTCATGCTCCTTGTTGAATGTGGAGACAAGGTCATTGATGGTCTGTACTGCATGGCCTGCGCTAGAGTACCAGAAAGTCACTGTTTGTTCACCCTGGGGGGTTGAACTAGCAGTTTCATTTTTGGCACCGCCGCAAGCTGATAAGGCCATCACAGGGATGATGGCTGCTGCGGTGAGAGTAATGAGTCGATGCTTTCGCATGATTCTTCCTTTCATTACGCCCCCTCCGTAGGGGCAAACCTGTGTAGTGAATTGCTGTTTACTGCGATTCACTTAAGTCCTCCTGCTACGGTCATGCCGCGCAGTGATTTGTTGAAGCATAAGGTGAGTATTAGGGTCGGGAGAATAGCTATCGCTGAACCAGCTAGTACGACGCCCATATGAGAAGATTCGGCTCCAGAAAGTTGAGTGATGCCGACCTGGATGGTGCGGCTCTCTGGAGAGTTCGTAACTAAGAGGGGCCAGAAGTACCCGTTCCAGGCTGAGACTGCAGAATTGATTGTAGCTGCAAGAACAGTGGATTGAGTGATCGGCAGGAGTACGTGGAACATGAAGCGGAAGTGTCCAGCTCCGTCGATAGAGGCTGCATCCCTTAATTCGCTAGGGAAAGACCGGAAGGCCTGTCGGAAGAGAAATACGGTGAAACCTTGTACTAAGTATGGTAGGAAGATAGCTGGGAGGGTGTCGATCAGTCCCCAACTAGTCACACTAAGATAGTTGGACAATATCGTCGTTTCGCCCGGTATCATGAGGCTGAGCAAGAACACCATCATCCATAGTTGCGGGCGTTTGAAGTTGCAGAAGACGATAGCATATGCCGCTAAAATAGCTGTAATAATCTGACCTGCAGTTTGGCAAACAGTGACTACAATGCTGTTGCAAACCTGACGAACCAAAGGCATCGATCTAGCTGCCGATGTGAAGTTGGAGAAGGTGGGTCTGCTGACGTTTCCACTGGCATTGAATGTCAAAGCACCTATAAAAATATAGAGAACCGGAAGTAGGACGATGGCCGTGAGAATAATGCCTAATAGGACCATCAGACCTTGTGAGAGTTTAGAGCGACGGACCATCAGTAGCTGACCTTCCTATCCATAAGCTTGAATTGCAGGAGCGTGAGGATGAATACGAAGGCGAACAGGACAATCCCGAGTGCGGAGGCAATGCCAAAGTTTGCACTACCTGCACCGAATGCTGCTGTGTAAATGTTGTAGGTGATTGTCGTGGTTGCCTGTCCTGGTCCACCCTTGGTCATGACATTAATTTGAGCAAAAGCTTGCAGGGTTTCAATGCAAGCTGTAACAGCTATGTAGAACAAAGTGGGGCTGATCAACGGTAGTATCATCGATCGCTGGATGCGTGCTTCGGTAGCACCATCCATTCGGGCAGCTTCAAGGATTTCAGGATCTACAGCGTCAATGGCTGCGCAAAGAAGAATGAGGGTAAAGCCGAGACCTGTCCATATGGTTACGACAGTAATAGTGGGGAAGGCCCAACGAGGATCGGTTAGCCAGCCAACAGGACTGATATTAAACTTCTCTAGAGCAGAATTGATGATGCCTGTGGGGCTGAAGATTGCAAGAAAACCTAGGGAAGCTGCTGCTACAGAGACGCTAACAGTTGATGTCATTGCAATACGGAATACTTTGTTGCCTTTAAATTGGCGGGTAAGGAAGATAGCCAGAAGAGTTCCAAGGATGAGTCTACCTAACACAACAACGACAGCGTAGATGATAGTGCGCACCAGTACCGAGATGAAGCTTGGATCAGTGAACACAGTGATGTAGTTTTCTAATCCGATGAATCCAGATGGTGAGCCAAACAGATCCGTGCCTTGCATACTCATAACTACTACGCGGGCTAGTGGTATGAAGGAGAATACTGCTAAGAGAGCGAGGCCCGGAAGCATCATAAGAGAACCGGTGATGCGGTTGTGACGTACTGATGTGGACTGATTATGTGAGTTGGTAGCACTGTCCTTATCAGGTGAGTTAGCTGACGATTGCTTGCGTACCGACAAGATTGCAACTCCTTCCTATCATTTTACGCGACCGAGGGTCATCGCTCGTACCATGAATCTGTAAAGCTTGTACGGGTGGTTTGCACAAATATGTTTGCCAAAGCCACTGAGTGTTAGAAGCAGGGAGTGGATGTTTGAGCTCAAAACCCTTCCATCGAGAAATGTTTATCAACGAAGAGGTTCTCATTGCTTCTCTCAAGAGCATAGAGGGGTGCTCAATGATGGGGTTGAATACCTGATTGTCACTGATTTTGTGAACCAATACGTTATTCTTGCCCATATCCGCTCCTTTGCGGTTGGGACTGTTGTCTTCTTCCTCTGACTCCCCACAAACACCAATTCAGAGAATAGTTGGTCGATACCAAGGCATGCGTGCCTGCTATCAACTTGCACCTCCCTGTTTGGGTGACGCCCGGCGGGTAGCCGTAACGTAGCTTCAATGAGCAGCTGTCGAAAGTTCCTACCGAATAATACCACTGAAAATGACAAAACCGTATTACGGCGCCGCCGAAGCCATACTAGATTAATTACTAGCAGGTGTTTAAAGCGAGTTGACTGGGTTATGAAGCTTTGTGGAACAAGTGTTGTATAGTGTATAACTCTTGTTTACTTGCGGACAAAGGGGATCGTTTATCGCTATGGACAAACGGATTACGGTATATTGCGGAGCAGCTTTAGGCAAGGATGAGCGCTATGTGCAGCTAGCGAAAGAACTTGGACAGTGGATAGCTCGGTCTGACTGTGCCTTGGTATACGGCGGTGCAAGAGTCGGCTTAATGGGTGTTGTTGCTGACTGCGTGCTTGCTGAGGGAGGAGAGGTATATGGGGTAATGCCTCAAATACTCGTGGAGCGAGGGGCTGGCCATCAAGGTCTCACGCACATGGAAGTTGTAGACAACATGGATGTACGCAAAAAACGCTTGATGGAGCTAGGGGATGCGCTTATTGCAATTCCTGGAGGCCCGGGAACACTCGAAGAAATGGCTGAAGCGTTCTCTTGGGCTAGGTTGGGTCTTAATGACAAGCCAAATGTATTTTTCAACATCGACGGGTATTGGGACCCGGTACGAGAGATGTTTGATGTCATGGTTGCCAAGGGGTTCTTGACACAGGTTGATCGTGACAAGTTGTTCTTTACCGATTCCTTCAGTGAACTGGAACAAGTTATAGCTAACTACACTCCGCCTGCCATCCGTACTTATCCTGATGCCGGTGCGTAGTTGCTTTATAAAACAATGGTCAGTATGTGAACTCCACCAGTTTGTATGGAAGACAGATGAAGGTTATAGGATGCTGCCAATATCGTGCTGGCAGCATCTTCTGTAACCAGGAGTTTCATATTTTCTGCTTGCCGTTATACAGCTATTAATTCGAGTGTAGCTAGTAATGCAGTTGGTATCCTATTGACAGATAACCAATGAAAGTAAAGTGCTGTCGGTAGTAGTGAGACCTAGCAGAAATGGTCGGGGTAGGGGGATTTGAACCCCCGGCCTCTTCGTCCCGAACGAAGCGCGCTACCAAGCTGCGCTATACCCCGCAACACCGTTCTATATGTTACACGCACCGCAAGTCAATTGCTATACGGGGCGCGGCATCTTTCTTCTCATGAGATGATTACTAATATTTGTATGGAAGTACTGACATTTGCGTACACTCTTCTCTATGACTGACTTTGAACAACATGGCACGCAGGGCGAAGACGTGCCAGAAGCAGAGACTCGTATGACTGCCCTTGAGCGGGCTCAATTACTGCTTGATCAAGATACAGCTATTGCTCAACGAATTAATGAGGGCAGTGAGCTGGAATCCGCCATTGATCCCAGTAATCGTGAGTTTGGTCCTCAAGCACAGCCCGAGCAAGTACAAATGCGTGTAGCTAAGAGGGCGCTCATGCTTAAGGAGGGCATAGCTCCCTATCCGGTTCACTTGGACGTGACAGAACGCATAGAGGACGTGCGTGCCAAGTATGAGGGCAGCTTGGAACCTGGTCAAGAGACTGAAGACATGGTAGGTATAGCCGGTCGCGTGCTCTTTATGCGTAATGGTGGTGGCTTGTGCTTCGTCCAGCTCGCAGCGGGTGATGGTACCCGTATTCAGGGCATGCTGGCTAAGAAGGAGTTAGGGGAAGAATCCCTCAAATCATTTAAGCAGTTGGTTGATCTCGGTGATCAACTCTATTTACGCGGCAGGGTGATTGCTTCAAAGACTGGTGAACTTTCAGTCTTTGCCACTGATTGGGCCATTGCTGCCAAGGCTTTACAACCACTTCCGGCCCTCCACAAAGAGCTTTCTGATGAACAGAGGACCCGTAAGCCGTATATAGCCATGATTGCTGACGAAAAGACCCGAACCATGGTTCGCCAGCGTTCAAAGGTAGTTTCTTCCCTGCGTAGGACCTTTGATTCTCAAGACTTTTTAGAGGTTGAGACCCCTATGCTGCAAACGGTCCACGGTGGTGCCGCAGCCCGGCCTTTTACTACCCACATGAATGCCTTTGACATCGATCTCTTCTTGCGAATCGCTCCAGAGCTCTTTTTGAAACGTTGCCTTGTTGGCGGTATTGATAGGGTTTTTGAGATTAACAGAGATTTTCGCAATGAGGGTGTAGATGCCACTCATGCTCCAGAGTTTACGATGCTGGAAGCCTACCAGGCCTATGGCACCTATGACACCATAGGTGACTTAACGAAGAATCTTATTCAGCAGGCTGCAATCGATGCTTTTGGTTCAACTAAGGTCACGCTTATTAATGGTGAAGAGTACGACTTTGGCGGTGAGTGGAAGCAGATGACTATGTACGGGTCTCTGTCCGAAGCCTTAGGGGAGGAAATTACACCTGATACAAGTGTGAAGCATTTGGGCACTATTGCTGACAAGCTGGGTGTAGAGAGAGATGACGTGGAAAACCACGGCAAATTGGTTGAGCACCTATGGGAGCATTTCTACGAGGATAAGCTCTACGAACCTACTTTTGTCCGTGATTTCCCTGTTGAAACATCACCTCTGGTTAAAGCGCATCGCACCAAGCCAGGCATGGTGGAAAAGTGGGACCTCTATGTCCGCGGCTTTGAGCTGGCTACCGGGTATTCGGAACTGAATGACCCTGTGGTACAGCGGGAGCGTTTCATTCAGCAGGCTAAGGATGCGGCAGCCGGAGATGCTGAGGCCACAGACATTGATGAGGACTTCCTAGAAGCCTTAGGTGTTGGTATGCCTCCTACAGGTGGCATGGGGATGGGCATTGATCGTCTTCTCATTGCACTTACTGGCGCCAGTATTCGTGAAACCATTACCTTCCCATTGGTTAAACCGCTGGCATAGTTCTCTGAATTCTTGCGTGAGAGCCCAAATGAAGTATAGATACTCGCTTGGGCTCTTAATTAATACCGTACGCTGTCGGAGTTTAACTCAATGAATGTGACGGTATCGCTCCAAAACGTTATTTGCTTCGGTAACAGCATTTTGCGCAGGATCCGCTGCTGCCCTACAGCAGCCTTGTGCTCATTAAGCTACAGCTTGCGCTAGTGCTTGCCTAGTTGATGGTTCTATTGTGGACAGTAGTTCACTGAGCAACAGGCAAATCTGGATTGCGTTCTTGCAGTGATCCTTTGCCGTTCTCTGGACTGGTTGCATTAGCAGATGCCTTGCTAAGGGTAGTCTTTCTAAAGCATTTGCGCCTTATACCTGAGTGGGGGAGTGCGTTAGGTAGGTATGTTTTTAGTGCTTTTCTGATTCATTGTAGGAAACTACAGAAGATCCTATCTCGGTCGAAACGGTTGATTAAACTGGAAGCTATGACTTACAAATTAGTATTGCTCCGGCACGGCCAGAGCGCATGGAATAATACAAATCAATTCACCGGTTGGGTAGACGTGCCGCTGACTGAGCAGGGCGAGGAAGAAGCTCGCAAGGGTGGTCAGCTGTTGAAGGACAAGGGTGTGCTTCCTGATATCGTCTTTACCTCATTGCTGCGTCGCGCCATCAACACGGCTAACCTTTCTCTTGATGTGGCTGACCGTTTATGGATTCCAGTCAAGCGTGATTGGAGGCTCAACGAGCGTCATTATGGTGCCCTTCAGGGTAAGAACAAGGCTCAAATACGCGAAGAGTATGGCGATGAAAAGTTCATGCTATGGCGCCGGTCTTACGCCACTCCACCGCCTGAGATTGATATTGATGACGAGTATTCGCAGACACACGATCCTCGTTATGCAGGCATTGAAGTACCTCGTCACGAAGCATTAGCTAATGTGGTTGAGCGTGTAACTCCATACTGGGAGTCTGACATCATTCCTGAACTTAAGAACGGTAAGACGGTTATGATTGCAGCTCACGGTAATTCGCTGCGTGCAATTGTCAAGATGCTTGACGGTTTGAGTGAAGAAGAGATTGCAAAGGTTAATATTCCGACGGCTATTCCACTGCTCTATGAGCTTGATGACAACTTTAAGCCCATTAAGCCCCGCGGTGAATATCTCGATCCAGAAGCGGCTGCAGCAGGTGCGGCTGCGGTAGCAGCCCAAGGACAGAAGTAAGGGCAGATACACCAACGGGTGTCTACATCACGAAGACGTGCTGTAGACACCCGTTTTTCATCCGTTTTTAGTCGATGTCTTCGAGGTCTTTCGGGTCCTTAGAAGGGTCAAAACCGGAGACAATATAGACTACTCGACGAGCAGCTGAGACACCGTGATCACCTAAGCGTTCCATGAATCTTGCCAAGAGAACTAGGTCAATCATTTGTTGTTTGGAACCCTCCCACTTGTCAGAAAGAGCAAGATCAAAGGTTTGCTGGTGAAGTTTGTCTAGCTTATCATCGTCAACAATGATGCATTCGGCAACCTTAGTGTCCCTGTCAGCCATCATGGTTACCAGCCTGCTGGCCATCTGATCTAAGAAGTCTTGCATGTCTTGGAAAAGTTCATGAGCTTCGGGGGGAAGCGGTGGATCAGGGTAGGATCGGCGGACGGCTTCTGCTATGTGTCGAGCTAAGTCACCCATGCGTTCAAAAGTTGCAGCCAGTCGTAATGTGGAAACGACGATTCGTAGGTCAGTAGCTACAGGACTCTGCTTGGCCAGCAGTTGAACGCATTGGTCGATAACAGACGACTCTAGTTGGTCGATGACTTGATCTCCCTCAATGACCGCCTGCGCGGCATCCAAGTCTGGGCCGAGTAAGGCTTTACCTGCACCGGTTATGGCTGCACTGACTGCCGCTGCCATCTGTTCCATGTCATCAGCAACTTGGCGCATTTCTTCATTAAAAATCACACGCATATGCCTAGCCTCTCTCTAGCTGCCATAATAAGAAGTATGACACCAGTGTACGGTGAGGCGTTAACGTCTATCTGAAAATGACCCATAAGGGCGGATAGACAATGAGAGGAGAACTCATGACTAGTTGGTATGCGCGCATATGCTCTCTTGTGCATGGTGGATCGAAGGGGCAGCTTGAAGACCAGGGTGAGGACTTAGACCAGACCAGCCAACGTGTGCTTTCCTTACTTTCCTCAGCGGTAGTTGTAGTAGACAGAGACGGACGTGTGGTTCGTTCTAGCCCTGCTGCATACAGATTTTCTATCGTGAGCCAAGATAGGATTGAAAATGCTCAAGTCAATAAGGCAATCGCTCAGGCATGGCAGTCGCAGAAGGTTTCGCATTTTTCTCTTATTACCCAAACGCCTGATGCCCTTGTAGACGTGAGTGCTTATCCAGATAAGCCTGAGGAAACTGTCAGTGGTGCGTCTCGTCCTAATTGGCTCAAGGTCACAGTTGGAGCTATAACTTCGGACTTTGTGCTCGTATTGATTGACGATACGAGTGAAGCTAAACGTTTTGAGCAGACACGTCAAGCTTTTGTGGAACATGTTTCCCAGCAACTGCTGAAACCTGTAAGTGCTCTAGAACAACTGGCAGCTTCAGTAAATACATTAGCAGAAGAGCCTGTGGCAGAGGCAGGTGCCATAAAGGAAAGAATGGAGAGCATCTCTCAGGATGCTCAAGAGTTAACGTCATATTCGTCATATCTACGACGCATGTTAAGCGATCTTTTGCTCTTGCTACGTGCTCAGGAACAGGTTGACACATCCTCCGCTAATGTGATGAGCGTAAATACGGCAGTGAGGACTGTAATAGATTCACTACAGACTAAAGCCGAGGAAGCTGGAGTTAAGTTGTCCTACCAAGGTAAGTTTGACTTGCAGGTTCATGGTGATAGTGAACAGATCCGTGCAGCAGTGCGTAAATTAGTGGAGAATGCCATACGTTATTCCCCTAAGGGTTCCACAGTTTCTATCATTGTTAAAGCTTCTGCTGAAGGAAATCATGCGCTTATTCAGGTAATCGATCGAGGGCAAGGCATTGCCAAAAAAGATCAAGAACATGTATTTGAGCGTTTTTATCGGGGCGCAGACCAGACACAGTCGAGTAAGGTGGGAGTAGGTCTTGGCCTGTCAATTGCCAAACACGTGGCGCTGACCCATCATGGTTCTTTGACCTTGTGGAGTGCTCCTGGGCAAGGCTCAACGTTCACTCTTACGCTGCCATTGGCGCAAGTCACGGAAGACAGCAATATGAACGATCGTGAAGAGTAGTTGCTGCTAGAGAGCTAATCGTCGGTAATCCCTGCGGTTACAGTGTTCCCAGACCAGCATGAGTAGCCCTATCACCACTCCAGAAGCGCAAACAATCATTGGTTTTACTGTATTTACGCCAAATACGGTAAGAGCAGCCAAAATAATCAACGCCAAGGCCCACAAACCGGTACCAGCCCAAAAAATGAGGCGTAAATCTACCTGAACGGGTTTGGGAGATGGCCTACGCGCGTCTGGGTCGAAAATCGGTGCGAGTTTCATGCTACATACTTTATTACATAGTCTGACATAGTATTACAGAGTAAATTAGGTCACTGAGTATCTTCAGTAGAATAGGTACTAGGGAAGGAGCGCTTGTGTACCCCATTCAGCCTGTACAGAAAAGGTATGCCTGGGGCTCTCATTCGCGCTTGCAATCTATGTTTCATCTGCCGACGGGGGCAGTTCCAGACAGTGATGGAGTAGCAAGCGAAACACTTGCTGAAATGTGGTTTTCTGCCCATCCTCAGTCTCCCTCTTTCGTTGAGATGGATGATGGTAGCTATCAAAAACTCACTCAGGTTATACAAAAAGATCCATTGGCGATGGTGGGGGAGAAGAACTCGCAAATCTTTGGACCTGTCTTACCATACCTGTTTAAGGTGATTTCTGCACGAATTCCTCTTTCTTTACAGGTTCATCCCCTTGACTTTGAGGCGCGAGCTGGTTTTAACCGAGAGAATGCAGCCGGAGTCCCTCTTCATGCGCCTGATCGTTCTTTTAAAGATACGCTAGCCAAGAATGAGATGGTAGTGGCTTTAGAACCATTTACAGCCTCGGTTGGGTTTGCTCCTATATCTACACAGCTGCAAATTTTGCGTGTAGTAGACCATCCGGTGGCACAACGGATGGTGAGTGCCCTGCTGGCCCGTACTTTTCGACCTGGCTTGCCTCCTGAAGAATTTTCAGCAGCTGATCGTATGATGCCTGTTTCTTCTTTGGCTTGGCCTGATTCACGTCGTAGGGTATTTCGAGCTTTTTACACCGCGATTACCGCAGAGCCTACCGATCGAGATAATATAACGCCTGCTCTATTAGATGCTGATCGTCGTCTAGGATCTCGTAAAGTGCATGCTTCCATAGTCAATGCTTTGCAAGCAGCTCAGGCATTTCCTGGTGATCCGTCTGTACTGTGTTTGCTCATGATGAATGCGGTTTGCTTAGAAGAAGGTGAGTCGGTTTATATTCCTGCTGGAACCCCCCATGCATATATACAAGGTACGGCTGCTGAAATTATGACCAATTCGGATAATGTGCTGCGAGCTGGTATGACACCTAAGCACAAAGATATTGCGAGCTTGTTGCACAGTCTCAATTGTCAGCCGTCATCTCCTATTGACCCCTCTAGTTCGATGATCGCAACGCTCGCTATGCAAAACATGGTGACTTACCGGCCGCATATTACCGAGTACATGCTGGTTTATGGGCATGTAGAAGCAGATTCTACTGCTTGGCCCCTTATGGGTAAGATTGCTCATCGTTATGGAGATTTGGTCCAGAGGCTTGGTCCCCGCCGACTCCTTATGCCGCAAAGCGGTCCGCGCATACTTCTGTGCACTGAGGGCAGCATCGTGGTTCGCAGCTGCAATCACCAAGTAATCTTGCAACAAGGAGAAGCTGTGTTTATCCCCTCTGCGGAAGGCCAGGTTGATATTGTCTCTACACAGCAGACTGAGCAGCATAGTTTTCACATGTCAGATCATGGTTCATTTTTATTGGCATCCACCCCTGTGTAACTGTTCTCAATAAAAGTCTGCTGAATTCGCGATACGCGGAAGGTGACACGCCGTCAGAAGAAGAGGATGGAGTTGGCTGATACGTAAAAGTGTTGCAGATTAAATCCCATGAATACGAGTCTTAGCAGACGATTTGTCCTTCGGATGAAAAGGTTGAGTGCGCAGGGCGGGACAAATAACAGGGGCGTGCATTTTGTTAGAGAGTGATGTAAAGTTCAGTACGTGATGTTTTTGTGATGCACGGTGTAACGGTAGTCACGAACAGATACAGGAGTGATTTATATGAGGTTTGCTGCGGACCAGGCGAGGGCTGTTCGGGGCGCGCATATTGCTAAAAAGCGTGTTACGGAGATTTCTGCTGCTGTCCCCAACGACGAACGCACGACTGTGGTAACAACTGAGTTCGGAAAGCGGATTGAGCAGTTACCTTACGAGAATTCTATAGATCAGTCTCTGGCGCAGAAACTCAATCAGCATGTACCAGAAACTCGACGTTCCCGACGTATGGCCGCTAAAGCAGCAGCCCGTAAGAATCATATGATGACAGGTTCTGCAGTGGCAGCTTTAGTTGGGGCTGCGGCTGGTGCTGTTGCGGTAATAGCTCCTAAAAATCCTGTCAAGGCTCCTTTAGCTGCGGGCAACAATACCTCTGAAATTAGAACTGCCTCTTATCTGGATGGGCAAAGGAGTGCATCCGACTCCACCCAAGTTTCTCGCTCGGAAGTACGCGAAGGCCAGCGTGAACAGCAGACAAGCAACACTGGTAAGTGGGAACTAGACAATTTTGGCTTAGACGTAGATAGTATGTTTAAGTCCTTGGCAGATAACCCTAACGTAGCGGCACTGATAGATCAGAATAAGGACGTTCTACCTTCTGACTTTAACCCCAATCATGCTACCGGTGATTCAGGTAATGCTTATGAATTTAGCCAGTGCACGTGGTGGGCCTATACTAGGCGGCACCAGCTAGGTTTGCCTGTTGGTTCGTACTTGGGTAACGGTAATCAGTGGGCTTCCTCAGCTCGCGCGCTGGGTTACTGGGTAGACAATAGTCCTCGTAATGTTGGTGATATTGTTGTTTTCCGAGCAGGCCAAGAGGGTACCGATGCCTATTATGGGCATGTGGCTATTGTAGAACGGATTAATCCTGACGGATCGATCACGACTTCTGAATGTGGTGCAGCTTTCAGCGGAAAGACATATTCTCACACTTACAGCAACATTCACGATTTTCAGTATATTCACTACTGATGGTAATTTCGTTTTCAATAACACTATTTTCTTAGCAGTGTGCTAATGTAAGGTTCTGATGAAGATTCAAAGACAACATATGAAGAGCACAATTGTGGCTCTATGTGTTAGCACAGTTTTTGCGGCTGGTATTCCAGCTGTCGCATACGCTGATAGCCAGCATGAAGCTGTAGTTACATCCTCACGTAGCTTTACACCCAGTAATACAGTTCGGAAGAACTTGTTGACTGAGTCGACCGCTACAACTGTCGATAAGGACAGTAACTGGGGAGGTGTGGAGAGCCTTAGTGTGCCTCAGACACAATCCCAAGCAGAAAAGGATGCTGAAGCTCGCGCTAAAGCTGAAGAACAGGCCCGTAAGGAAGCACAGGAAAGGGCATCTCAGATAGCGGCTCAAGCAGCACAACAGCAGACAGTTTCTCGTTCAGCTGGTCGAACTGCTATTCCTAACGCACAGCAAGCTGTACCTGTAGCACCTCCCAATGGTGCTTCGGCTTCAGCGCTAGTGCAGTATGCGGTTCAGTTCGTCAATCAGGTACCATACGTGTCTGGGGGCAAATCTCCATCTGGATGGGATTGCTCTGGGTTTGTACAATACGTTTATTCTCAGTTCGGTATTTCGGCTCCTGCACCCTCTGGTGTACAAGCCACTCTTGGTAGGTCAGTTCCCAGTATTGACCAAGCTATGCCAGGGGATATCATCGCCAATGGCGGACATGCTGGAATCTATGTAGGAAATGGTCTGGTTGTCAATGCTCTGTCTCCAGGGCAGGGTACACAGCTCACTCCAATTTCCATAGCTTTTTCTGGAAGCTACTCCATTCGTAGACTCCTATAAGTCCCGTTTTGATAGTCTCTGAGCGCTCCCTGATGAGGGGGCGCTTTTGCTTATAGGTGTAACCTCTCTCCTGGTAAGAATTGCGGGACTACTACTGCGGGGTGAGAGTGAGTTATTCTTAAGATAGATCGGTGGGGCCTTCCGGTTCTACCTCTTGATCATGAGGAGGTCGTTATGGTTAACGACAAGGCAATTTTGGTCGGTGTTGACGGTTCAGATGCTAGTTATAAGGCAACGTGGTGGGCAGCCAATTATGCAAAGCACGCAGGACTAACCTTGCAGATAGTCTGTGCCTATTCACTGCCTAGTTATGCTGCTGTTTCGTTCGATGCTGCCTATAGTTCCATGGGAGACGATGTAGCGGCGCATTCAGATGCTCAGCAAATTCTTTCAAAAGCAAAGGCCATTGCTGACGAACAGGGTGTGCAAGCTGTAACGCTGATTGTTACTGGTGACCCGTCATCTGTGTTTGTGGAACTTTCTCGCAATTATGATCTTATTGTTATAGGGAACAGGGGTAAGGGTGGTCTAGCTGAGCGACTCTTAGGTACAACTTCTTCCAGTCTGCCTGCCTATGCTTATTGTCCCATAGTAGTTGTGCCTTACACTGATGATGACGGCAACATGATGCACTTGAACAACACGATAAGCAAGGTGGCTGTTGGTTCTGACGAATCCAAGTGGGGCTTGAAAGCCTTGGAAATTAGCGCTCAGTTTGCTCATGCTTGGGGAGCTAGTTTGGATGTTATCTCTGCTGTCCCCAACGTTTCCGGTCTGACGGGCTCAGATTCTGCCGAAGAACAAACCGTTATGGATTCTTATTTAGAAGACTTGGATGAGCGCATTAAACCACTTCAGAAGCGGTATCCAGATCTGGAGATTAACAAGAAAGTTGTTCCTGGGTCAGCCGTTGAGGCTTTAACCCAGTCCAGCAAAAACCATGATGTGGTCGTCGTGGGTTCTCGTGGTCGAGGTGGATTTACTGGCTTACTGCTCGGTTCCACCAGTCAGGGTCTTCTTCAACATGCTGTCTCACCTGTGTACGTGGTTCCACGTAAGTTCGTCGAGTCCGCAGAGGCTGGAGTCAAGCAAGCTGCATCTTCAACGGAGCAAGATCAATTTACAGCTTTGGAGGATATTACAGGTGTTGAAAAGATAACTGTTGATAGGGCGGAGCATATAGATGATATCGAATCCACCATTGACCCTCTCCGTAATGAAAAAGACTGATATATAAACGCCTACTGCTGTAATCATCAGAAAACGTCTGCCAGGCAACATGATTGAGATTGTTGTCTGGCAGACGTATATATAGCTGGATTGGTGGCAAACAGTTGTACGTTACAAACTTGTTTTACTGCCGTACCGTGACACTCATACGTACTGGTGTTTCCCGTATTAGAGTGTGCTTAATGGTGCATGCCTTGTCGATGTGACGCTTCACTCGATCAGCAAGCTTATCGGCATCCTCCTGACTCAATTCAGCGTCGCTAGCATCAACACTGACCTGCTCATCGAAGCTCAGGAATGCATCGTCTTCAGCGTCATACTGAGCGCTGACAACAACTTTGGCTCCCTTTCCCTCTCCTAACGTGTGTTCAACGGCAAACTGTGAAGAAGTAGCAGCACAGCCTGCTAAAGCAATCTTGAGAAGGTCACCTGGGGAGAATAGGCCCTCTCCTTTACCGAAGGTTACTACGGCGCCTTCGTCACTGTGTCCTTCCCATGAACCGTCCGCAGCCCGTTCTACCCATATTCTTGTACTCATAAGAACCTCCTATCGTTTGTCCTTCTTTGTTTCTACCTATCTAACCCTAGGCAGGGTATAAATGGAAGTGTTCCAGGTATCTCATGAGCTGGCAGACGAACATGCTATTTGCTGGTGTGAGTACAAGCGATTTTTCGAAAGGCCGATAGCATAGGAAGACATGTCTTGCTAGACTGGGACCCATGGCTTTGACTACCCAGCAGCTCAACGATATTCGCAGTCGCATTCCCACTCGTCCCGAGACGGATGTTGCGACCCCTTACGAGGATTTAGTACGTAAGATTCTCCGGGAAGGAACTTTGAAGTCGGACCGTACCGGTACAGGCACAATTTCTCTTTTCGGCCAGCAAATGCGTTTTGACTTAACCTCAAGTTTTCCTCTCTTAACCACTAAGACGGTCTTTTTTAAGGGTGTCGCATATGAGTTGCTGTGGTTCCTAAAGGGTTCTAGCAATGTTCATTGGCTGCAAGATCATAATGTTCACATATGGGATGAGTGGGCTGATCCACAAACTGGTGAATTAGGTCCAGTCTATGGTGTGCAGTGGCGGTCTTGGCCGGCTCCTACCGCTGAGGACCCGGGACATACTATCGATCAAATCGAGAAAGCGCTAGATTTAATCCGTAATCATCCAGATTCTCGTAGGATTATCGTCACCGCATGGAATCCTGCGGAAATAGATCAAATGGCCCTACCACCTTGTCATGCGCTCTTTCAATTTTACGTCGCTGATGGCAAGCTTTCCTGCCAGCTCTATCAACGGTCCTGTGATATGTTCCTTGGGGTACCTTTCAACATTGCATCATATTCACTTTTGACTATGATGATGGCCCAACAGGCAGGCTTAGAGCCAGGTGAATTTGTATGGACTGGTGGTGATTGCCATGTTTATGACAATCATATTGACCAGGTTATGGAACAGCTCTCCCGTAAGCCATATCCCTACCCACAAATACAGATCCGTAAAGCTGATTCTATCTTTAGCTACGAGTATGAGGATTTCGAGATCGTCAACTACCAGCACCATAGCACTCTTAAGGCACCGGTGGCGGTCTGAACTAGCCGGTAGTATACTGTATCAAATCCATTAATGAGGAGCATACGCACACTATGGAGCATGACAGTAGTAGCCGCAGCGGTTATCACGAACCCGTGCCCGGTAACGCCGGGCTGTTAGGGGATGAGGGCACTGAAATCGAGAGCGGTGATGAGCTCTCTGGTCCTTGTACAATCAATCTTATTTGGGCACAGGCACGTAGCAAGGGTGGTGAGCCAGCAGCCATAGGTTTTGAAGGTGGTCTGCCATGGCATGTGACTGAAGATATGCGTCGGTTCAAAGAATTGACGGTATCCCATCCTGTTATCATGGGCCGTCGCACATGGGAGTCAATGG
Source organism: Bombiscardovia coagulans (assembly GCF_002259585.1). GTDB lineage: Bacteria > Actinomycetota > Actinomycetes > Actinomycetales > Bifidobacteriaceae > Bombiscardovia > Bombiscardovia coagulans. Next base: position 477,953 of record NZ_MWWS01000004.1, on the reverse strand, counting down.
GGTCTAAGCCTCTTCCAGGGCGTGACAATATTGTCGTAAGTCGAAATCCTGAGTTTCGAGCCCAAGGTGCAACGGTAGCGATGACCTTGAGGGATGCCGTAGATGTGGCCCGACAAGAGGCGATTCCTGCGGACGGTATGGATCGTTCGGAGATATGGATTATTGGGGGTTCTCAGTTATTTGAGGAAGCACTTCCGCTTGCAGATAGAGCGTATATAACTGACTTGGATGCCCAGGTTGACGCAGACACCTTTGCTCCAGACATAGAGGCTTTTGTTCAGCAAAAGTTGTGGTCAGTTAGTGAGCTAGGGAAATGGCAACTAGCTCAGAATCCCAAGGATTGGGGTGTAGAACGCTTCCGTTACATCACCTATGAGAGAGTCAACTAGGAGAGAATAGATGGCATTAACAGGTGAACAAAAGCCTTTTGTGGTCATGACAGTATGTACAGGAAATATTTGTCGCTCACCCATGGCGGAAGTTATTTTGCGTAAGTGCTTTGCAGACCGTGGAATTGATGAGAGTCAGGTTCGGGTGGAGTCTAGCGGAGTCAGTGATGAAGAATTCGGTAATCCTATCGATCGTCGGGCCCAAAAAGTATTGAAGGAACGCGGATATGAAGTTCCGCAAGATCACTTTGCCCACCGTATTAGTAGAGAAGAAGCCCAAGGATCGGACTTACTTTTACCGATGACGGCTGATCACATGCGTTCGTTATTGCGCATTTTGCCTGCGGATAAGCACTCAGCGGTCCATCTTTATAGGTCATTTGATCCTAGTTTGCCCAAGACTCAACCTGGGCATGAAAGCGACATCGACCTAGCTGATCCTTGGTATGGTGGACCGGAAGAATTTGAAGTGGCCATTGACCAAGTCGAGCATACTGCTCCTTACATCGTAGATTGGGTTCTGCAAAAGTTATAATAACCGTTTCAAGGCTCAGGACTGTTTCTATGCCTGAGCTTTTGATGGTTCTTGCTGCGAATGATGACTTATAAGATAATCTGATATTTCCTATGTGACTGTCTATAGATTCCAACTAACTCAAAACCTTTTTGTTTTCTCTGAATGCATGGACTCACAGCAGAGGAGGGGGAATAAAGAAAAACCAAGAGTGCCGGATGCAATCTTGGTATGTATGGTGGCTCCGAGCGGGATCGAACCGTTGACCTAGCGATTTTCAGTCGCTCGCTCTACCAACTGAGCTACAGAGCCTTATTATTGAAACGGACAATCGTTTATCTACTGTCGATATCCGAGCGACTCCGGCCGGACTTGAACCGGTGACCTCCGCCGTGACAGGGCGGCGCTCTAACCAACTGAGCTACGGAGCCGTGGCTGTTAAACAACCAAGAATAAATCATACTCGAACTTGATGAAGATGCAAACTCGGCGCGTCGTTTATCGATAACACCAGGTTACGTGCAATTCGAGTGTATGTCAGTTTGCTTGCTTCCAATTGGTGGTATCAATGTGGTGGTTGGGGTTAGCTTGCCAGGCTTGCCAGGCGGACTCTACGATCTCGTGAACGCTGTATTTGGCGTGCCAGCCCATCTCGTTATTGATACGCTCGGGTGATCCTATGAGCTTAGCTGGGTCGCCTGGGCGACGATCGTGAATTGCCTCAGTGAAATTGAGTCCAGTAACTGATTTGACTTCATCTACAATTTCGCGCACTGAAGTTCCCTTTCCTGTGCCTACATTGAAGACATCAAACTTGCGTTCATCGCGATCGAGATACTCAAGGGCAGCAATGTGAGCGTCGGCAAGGTCTGAGACGTGGATATAATCGCGGATGCAGGTTCCATCTTGGGTGGGGTAGTCATTGCCGAAAATTGCTGGTGCCTTGTTTTGTTGTAGGCGATCGAAAATCATGGGAATCAGGTTGAGTGTGGCAGGATCTTCCAGTTCTACAGGGCCGCAGCCAGCTACGTTAAAATAGCGTAGGCCGCAGAACTTAATGCCGTGTGGTTCTTCGCAAGCTCGAGCCATCCATTCGCCGATGAGTTTTGTTTGACCGTATGGGTTGATAGGGAGCATGGGAACTACATCTTCAGGGACGACACTCACTGGAGGCTCTCCATATGTCGCTGCAGAGGAAGAGAAAACTAGCTTTTTAGCGTCTGTTGCAGTCATCGCTCGTAAAACGTTGAGCATGGAACCAAGGTTCTGTTGGTAATACCACAATGGTTTTTCGACAGATTCGCCTACTTGTTTGCGAGCGGCGAAGTGTATGACGGAGTCTACATTATTGTCTCGGATAATTTCTGCAATCCGCTGGTCAGCCTCTGGTGCTGAAATGTCTGCTCCATACAGTCGGGCTCCCTCAATGCGGGATGGCTTACCATAGCTTAAGTCGTCAACAACTACTACATCTTGACCGATTTGGTGCAAGGCGTGGACGACGTGAGCGCCGATATAGCCACATCCACCTGTAACGAGAACGGACATGTCGGTTCCTTTCCAAATGCTGCTTGAGCTTGCTTTCAAATGTTCGAAATTGATAAAATATGTTTTTATTTGTTTAAATATCAAGCATAGCATGTGTAGATTCAATAAACCGTAGGGTGAGCTGTTCCATCACCCAAACTTACTTACTGATACATGAGAAATCAGCAGCTGGAGGAGTACTAGATTGGTGTCTATCTATGCTTACTATGCGCTAGGTAGAGTAGCTGGTAAAGATGGAAATAGTGAGGGTGTATAAGCCTATCAGAGGCAGGAGGAAACTGCGCACATTGCTGCTATTGTTGGGTTGGCTTCCCCTTTTTCGGTTGTGGTGTACCATATCAACCTCTCATTCTTTCCATTATGTGTGATATCCCTTGATGGCTATGATGCTGCCTAGGCCACGGCAAATGTGCTGGTTAATAGTAAAAGTATTGTCATTGCGGTGGCAACTGTTCCCACAGAGGTGGTTGGAGGTCAGGTAGGTTTCGTCTGCTTGGTCTAGTTCTTGCGGTGGATGTGCTCTAGACTTGGCATAGTTTCCGTTTCTTGGAAAGCCTTTTGTAACAGAATCTTGGAAGCCGTGCAGAGCAGATACTGTCAACACTTGGTGCATCAGAGCGATGGTCTGAATACTTGTCAGAAGCCCATTTGTCGGCTTATACCTTGTTGTGGATATAAATAGTAGTGATGAAAAAAATACTGACACAGATACGCACTATCGAGAGCTCAATCGAAACATCAGGAGCACATAAGAACCAAGACAATGCCCAATCGTCCTCTAGGAGGCGCAGCATTGTATCTTTTACCAGACGGTCCGGTAAGTTAGACGCTCGTTTAGAGAGAGCATGGCGGGAGTATAGTGCGGCCTACCTCATGCAGGTAGGCGGACGAGAGGATTCTCTAGGCGTAGAAGCAGGACTGCGTATCGATAGTGCCTACTTAGAAGCAGCTTACGGTCGACAGGCTCCAGTTACTGTGGAAATTGGAAGTGGGCAGGGAGAAAATATAGTAGCAGCTGCTCAGAAGCATCCTGAGCGTAATTATCTGGCGCTCGAGGTCTACGAGCCAGGTTTGGCACATACCATGTTGCTGGCAGGTAAGCTGGGTCTCAGCAACTTAAAAATTGCCCGCACGAACGCTCCCGAATTTATAGCGTCTACAGCCCCCAACACCCTTGATGAGGTTTGGACATTCTTCCCGGATCCGTGGCCTAAAATGAAACATCATAAGCGACGTTTGGTGCAGCCGATGCTCGCAGCAGACCTGTCTCGTGCCCTAGTTTCGTCAGGTTTGTGGCGGCTAGCGACAGACATCGAGGATTATGCTCTGCACATTCATGAAGTCTTGGACTCGCTGCCCTTCCTAAGGAATATGGGACAGTTGCAGGTCAGCTTACCGACAGAGCATGTTGGCAAGGGAACAGCAGACAGAGCTGATGCGCTTCCTCATGCTCTTTTCTGTGAATCCGAACGTTTTGAGGGTAGGGTGCTTACTAATTTTGAACGAAAAGGCATTAGTGCTGGCCGGCGAATTCACGATTTTACTTACCAATCGTAGGGGGCAGATTGAACAGTGAAACCTCTGTAGGCAAACATGAAACTACTTGGAAAGATTCTGCATGGACTGTTGAACCCTACTTTTGAGGACTTCATCAACGGTTGTGCACTGCTGAAAAAGTACAAGAATTTGATTTGCTGTGTCAGTGATACGCTGCTTATCTGATTCGGCTATCAGAGTTCTGATTTGTACCCAATATCTGAAGGTTGTGTAGGCTTTCGAAGTTTCTTTATTCTCGTCCGTCAGAATATTGTCAGTCTGTTCGATACGGGTAAATGAACTGATGACTTCTGCGCACATCATCCTCAAAAAGTTGAGTGTGGCTTGAGTATCTTTTTTACGGTCTTGATAGTCTTTATAGAATGAGAAGAATAACGTAGTTACAACAGCTGATAGTTCTGCAAATCCTGTGACCCATTCGGCCCAACTCCCTAATTCCATAGTTCTTCATCATACGCTGCTTTCGCGTGGATATGGGGGTTTGATTACGATTTGTGGCTGGACTTGTAAGGTCAATAGTAATTTTCAATAAATAGGATAGGTGTTATGACAAAGCATTGGTTACAGTGGTCAACGTTTGTTGAGCTCACAGAAGCTTTTACGGCTCCGCTCAATCTAGCTTGGTTGTTGATGGGAGCCTGTATAGCCCAATACTTTTACCAAGTGGTCAATTGGGTCAATATTGGATTATTTTTAATTAATATTGTGTGTTTTGACCTAGCTGTCAATATTACAGATAATTACTATGACTACTTACATGCTAAAGACAGAGAAGGGTATGCTAAGCATACTAATGTCATGGGGCGGCTGAACCTACCCTTGCGGGGTGTCTGGCTATTAGGCCTCAGCCTCTACTTGCTTTCTCTAGTCCCTGCCGTGATACTTCTCTGGCGGGCAGGTTGGTCACTGTTGCCGTTAGGAATAGTAGGATACGGTCTCGGTATTTTTTATGCTGCCGGTCCTTTTCCTATCAATGCTACGCCCCTGTGTGAGGCTGCAGCGTCAGTGGGTATTACCTATATGGTTCAACTCGTATGTGTTTGCTCGGCTGTAGCACCGCACTACTCATTGAGCTGGGATTTGGCAGGTAAGACTTTTATGGTCTGCCTTCCTGTAGTGCTTATTGCCTTTACGCTTCAGCTCGCCAACAATGTGGCGGATTTGGATGAGGACATCAAAAATGGACGGTATACCCTAGCCTTTTATCTAGGACGCCCACACTCGCTGCTCCTTATGCGCGTTTTACAGGTAGTAGGGGGGTTATGGCCGCTCGTTAATTGGCTCTCGAACGTGTCTCCTTGGCCGGTACTAATCACTATTCCACTTATGCTACCGATGTTTTGGGGTATGCGTCCTTTTTATGCAAATCCTGACAAGGAACGTACGTTTTTCCCACTTGTTAAGGCAGCATCCGTATACTTTGTGGGGTACACCATTTTCTTGGCAATAGGTGTGTGGCTATAACAACGTATCTGCTTAAGGGTTTGATGTCATTGGTGGTGTGGAAAACGCCGGCTTGAATGAACAGGCAGACTTACGCTAGCGATCGAGCTGGGTGAAGGAAGGAATTGGGTTTGGACAGTGATACAACGAGCAGTGTGCTAGGCCTCTACCTGAAAAATAATCGGAAACGGCATAAGAATCAAACTCACCTTAGTGTACCCTTGTGGTTTACTGAAAACCGCAGGAAACGGCATAAGGGTCAATCTGAACCGAAGCAGCCTCTCTGGTTTACCATACTGCAGGAGGCTGTGTGGGTTATCATTTGTATCATCATCGTTGTGCTGGTGAGAGTCTTTATACTTGGTGCCTATGAAATCCCTTCTGAATCAATGGAACCCACCTTACAAGTTGGCGATAAACTTATTGCGTCAAAATTGCAACCAAAAGTTTCAGGAATCCATAGGGGAGATATAGTTATTTTTCATGATCCTGATCATTGGTTGAATAATGGCCCTAAGGACGACTATCTCATTAAAAGAGTGGTTGGTGTGGCAGGTGATAGGGTGCAAGCAGACGGATCAGGGCCTGTTTTGATTAATGGGAAAATTATCGACGAATCTTCGTACATTATGCCCGAATCGGATTCTTCTCAAAAAAAGTTCGATGTCCTTGTACGAGAAGGTTATATCTTTGTTATGGGAGACAATCGCACTAATTCGGCTGACTCACGTTTCCATATGTCTGACATGAATGGGGGGCAGGTTCCAGTGGATAAAGTGGAAGCTATAGCAGATGTAAAATACTGGCCACTGAACCGAATAGGTCTCGTACGTCGGCCTGACCAGGTCTTTAATGGTTTATAAGTGGGTTTGAGTGGAAGAATACAATCGCAGGTATCGTGGATCTTGCTGATGCATATTCGGTTCATCTGCTGCTTAAGCCTGCGAAATTGAGCTCAGGCTTGATTCTGACTCGACGGTTTCTTGAAATGATTACCTTAAAATCTGGCAACGACTTGTTCTGACGTATGTGGGTGGGGGCGGAATATCTCAGTATATAACCTGGTTCTCTACTGACGAACAGGCACAGATGGCTTGCATCTGGGAAAGTTATGCAAAAAGAACGCCGAGGATATTGCGAGATACCCGGTCTAGTGGAGCCGGGTACCCCCATAACTGCCAGCTTTCTTTGTCAGTTTATACCGTATCCGTGGGCCAGTTCAGGACGTTCATTCAACTTTGGCATATCTTCAGCTGAAGAGGAATAGAAACGTTGTAATACCTGTGAGAACTTTTCAGCACTCTCAGGATTGGTGTACACCATATGTCCGGCCGGGTAGTATGTGAAGGCAATGTTTGCTTGCAGGGGCTCAGGCAGGCCCATATGGTCAATGTCATACTCTGTTTGCCCGAATGGTGTGGCAAGATCAAAGATTCCGTTGCAAATCATTACTTTCAGGGTCGGCTGGCGAATGATAGTAGCTGCTAAATCAGGAGTCACTTTGGGGAATGGGAGTGTTCTGCCCCATGATGACAGGGAGTGTTCGGGGAGTTGGTGCCACCAGGTCCAACCCTTGCCAGGTTCCATTGAATTCCAGTCGAAGTCAGCAAAGTCTATACGCTCGTCTTGCCCATCCCAGCCTAAGTGATCGCGCAAATAAGCTGACGAAAGGGATGAATATGCAGGGTTCAGGAAAGAGTCATCAACTACAAATGTTTCATCGTCACTTATGACGTCTAAATCATAGCCAGTGGTACGAGCGTCATAGCGGCCGACGATTTTGCCTTGTGAACGGAGTAATTCCTTGCGGAATCGTGGATCTATTACTCGTAAATTGGAATCGAGAACGTATTGCTCCGTCAAACCGGTGAGTTCAGAATACTGCTGAGCAACCTTTTCTCTTGTGGCCTCATCCAAACGGTCTCCTTGTGACAATGCTTGTCTCAGAGGACCATTGGCGAAAGCCCTTGCAGCAAGGAGGTGGTCGGACATGGAAGTGTTGTCGCCTGCTTTCCCTTGATATTTTCCTATGGCGGCGTATGTAGGGAAGTAACCAATGTAGTACTGGTCAGAAGTGGCGAACGTGTATGCGTAGTCGAGAATACTGGAGAGAAGAATTAACCCATTGAGAGCTATACCACCTTCTTGGAGCTGGTATGCCAAGGCAGAACCGCGGGTAGTGCCGTAGGATTCTCCGAGTATGTATTTAGGGGAGTTCCAGCGGTGATACTTGCTCAGGTATGCTCGGATGAAAGTTGAAAAGCCTTTAACATCTCCATCAACTGACCAGAGTTCCTTCTTGGCCGCGGGCACGATTTTTGAAAAACCAGCACCGGCAGCATCGATGAAGACTATATCGGAAAACGGCAGTATTGAATATGGGTTGTCTGACAGTTCATAAGGAGAGCCTGGAACTGGTGCTGCATCGGGTATATTGATGCGTTTAGGACCGATAGATCCCATTAAGAGGAAAGTGGAAGAAGCACCTGGTCCGCCATTAAACGCGAAAGTTACAGGGCGGGTATTATCTGACTTCCCGGTTTTGTCAAGAAGGTTACATGCTGTGTAAAATATAGAAGCAGCAGGCTTGACCTTGTCAGTATCAATGTTGATAGTACCAACAGTAGCTTCGTACGACAGCTGCTGGTTATTGATAGTGAGTGTATGTTGGCTAGTATGCTCACTCGGAGTCGGCAGGGGTGCCGCTACTGAGCCGGCCTGTGAACTGGATTCAGGGTTTGTGTTTGGTGAGGGATTGAGGCTTTCTTCGTTCATGAAGACTCCTTTAACTGAGTTGTGGTATAGCTATCATAGTGGGAATTGCTAGCGATGATAGTATGTATCTCATTATTTAGACCAGTAGGCTCTTCAATGGTCTCTTGAGCTGCCAAATTAAACACCACTGATATGTGCCAGGACTTGATGCGTGGATAAGGGCTTTCGCTGTCTTTTGGTTGTACCTGTATTTTTTACATGAAGCTATGTTGATACTTCAGGGATTATTGGGCACTTTAGTCAGTGCTTTGTCTCTTGAAATGGCTTGAAACGGTATGATTGAACATACTTCTACCGTTTCGTTATTTTGAAGGGAATGGCTTTGTTCTGCCAGTCTATAGTTGTTTGGTAGCCCCGGAGAGAGTCGAACTCTCGTTGTCAGATTGAAAGTCTGATGTCCTAACCGTTAGACGACGGGGCCGGACGAATTTATATTACCTGACATCCCGAGATGAGGCAAACTGACGGTCTGTCGTCCATGTTGTGGCGGTATTCTGTGGGTTTTGAGATGGGTAACAGTGTGTTGCTCACCAAACAGGTAACTGTTCTGATGACGATTTCGACCTGTTACGTAAAGTTATCATTAGTGGACGGTCTCTATGGTAATTGTCTGACATTACAGTTTATGGCGCTGAGTAATGAGTGTAAGTATCCCGATGCCTTGCTTGGCATAGATTCTTTGGTAATTGCTGGATCATATGAGAGTGCAAAACAGTACATCTAGAAATACTTAGTGGGAAGTGTACATTTGCCCCCATCTTCGTTACAGCAAGAAGTTATGATTCGATTTCTGTGTCTCGCTTATGGAACAGTTCCATTTGCTCTTTGATCCAAATCCGCTCGGCAGGGTTGATATCTGCGGATTCTAAGTACTTTTGGTATACAGGGTAGAAGGCTCTCAAAATAGGGTATATGGCATAGAGTGTGTGTTCCGGTTTCTGCTCCCGGCTATGCTCAGGATGGGCATCAAAGGTATTTTTAAAACGCTGCATGTAGTGATGGAATGAGCTGAAGGAGGTATCCATTCTCCTTGCTGAGATTCCAGCATTCATATCTTGGCAGTATACCGTTTTGAAATTATGGTCGATGAGATGGAGTGAAACGTCGACATCTTCATGCATGATATCTGCTTTATCACGGCATACTTCCGTACGTATGGTCTTCCATGCGCTGGCTCTTAGTGCCATATTCGACCCGAATAATAAGTATCGTCCGTCGTCCGCGCGGTAAACGGTTTTACGCACTTTATTGTCACTCTTCAGGCCTAATTCTTTACCAGGCATATCGTAATATGCCACTGGTCCTGTAGCCCCCATCGCGTCAGGATCCTCTTCGAAAAGATGGGATACTACCTCAATCCAGTCTGGTTTAAGCATGCAATCTGCATCAATTCGGCCTAATATGTCACCTTTTGCTTGGTCCAAACCGTAATTGCGTGTGGGGATGAGACCCTGTTCTTTATCCTGGTGCAGAAGGCGTACAGGAGTACCAGGATGTGCTTCTATGAAGTCACGTACTATCTGGGCAGTACGGTCAGTCGAGTGATTGTCTACGATGAGTACTTCTAAAGGTGCTACTGACTGGGTGGTTGCATTGAGCATGCAGTCAGCGATGCGTTCTTCTTCATTCCAAGCTGGGATGACTACGGATACGGTCAGCATATACATTAGAATACTGGAGCCGATATACACCTATATAGCTATCAGCTTGTTCCTTGTCAATAAGGATTGGATAATAGGAGGCATGAGCTCAGACAACAATCGACATTTTGACTTGGGATCAGTCTTCCCCTCAAAGGGCGATCCGCGGCGGCCACCAGAGTGGTACGGACGTGCTCTTTTCTATGCTGCAATCGCTATTTTCTTAGCATGGTTTGCCTATTCTTCATGGTCTAAGGTGGAATTTGTAGTCTTAGATGTTGTTATTTCAATGTTTGTTGCTTTGGCTATGGAACCCTTGGTAGTGACTTTGGTCAAGCACGGCTGGAAGCGCGGTGCTGCCGCGGGAGCAGCACTCATCGGCTTGGTTGTGGTTGTAGTAGCATTGATGGGCCTGTTCGGCAATATGTTCGTTCAGCAAGTCATTGGTATGGCTAAGGGAGCGCCAGCCTTCTATGAACAGATAGTTCAGTTGGTGCAAGACAAAACTCATCAGCAACTTCCTGCTATGCAGGATCTAGGTGGAGAGATTGCTAAAAATATTCAAACTTCGTGGGTAACTGACTTTGCTGGTCAGGCTTTTACAACTACGGTAGGGGTACTGGGCTCAGTGCTGAACATTATGACTGTGCTCTTAGTGACCTACTACATTTCTGCGGCTGGCCCCAAACTTCGTCGTAGCTTGTGTCAATGGATGAGTCCTTCCAGTCAGAGCCGTTTCGTGTTGGTGTGGACCGTTGCACAAGACCAGATTTCGTCCTTCCTCTTTAGCCGCACAATTTTGGCCCTGATTTCTGCTGCCTGTATGTCAGTTTTCTTGGTTTTCCTTAAGGTTCCATATTGGTTACCATTGGCTCTCTTCTGTGGTTTGGTATCACAGTTTGTGCCTACTATTGGAACCTACATTGGCGGTGCCCTACCTGTAGTAGTTGCTTGGGGATCGAATGGGTTAATTATTGCTTTGGCGGTGTTGATATACATCTGTCTTTACCAGCAAGTTGAGAATCTCATACTGGCTCCAAAAATATCTCAGCGCACTATGGATTTGAACGCAGCCATAGCCTTCCTTTCGGTTCTGGCTCTGGGTGCTGTATTTGGTGCACTTGGTGCCTTTTTGGCCTTGCCGGTTGCTGCGTCTTTCCAGATCATTTTTAAGGCTTCTACTCGTCGTTACGATTTAATTGATTCTCCGCTTATGTATGATCCTGAGCCAGTTAAGAAGTCGAAGGTGGTAGAAAGCGCAGAAGCCATTAATGAACATGTGATTAAACCTGTAACTAGCCACATTCCGCGTTCAGCCCAAGGTTCAAGCAAGCGGGTGGTCGTGGGCGACCAAGAAGTAGATAGTAAGGAAAACGGCAAGAACGGTCTTCTCACTTCAGATGTGTTGGACACCTCGGAGACCGTCGCTATTCCCAAGCACGTGGTTAAGGTCAGCGAAGGTAAGCCTGTATTAGAAGGATCTTCAGACGATGCTGGTCAGAGCAATCCTCGCAAGGAGTGGCAGTAGATGGCCTTTCTTAACTTGCTTGACCTCCTCAGCATTGTGCTGGGAACAGTTGGTATTGTGTATCAAGCAGTCTGTGTTGTTACTTCCTTTGTGGCTAAGCCGGTGGTTTTCCCCACGGTTCCGTTTGATAAGCGCTTTGCGGTACTTATTTCTGCCCGCAATGAGGAAGCAGTAATTGGAGGCCTCATTGATTCTATACAGTCGCAGACCTACCCCTATGAGTTAGTTGACATTTGGTTGGTTGCAGATAACTGCACTGACAATACGGCACAGCTTGCTCGATCCAAAGGTTGCCATGTCGTGGAACGGAATAATAAGGATCTTATTGGTAAGGGATATGCCCTGACCTACTTACTAGATCATATTATTTCTTCTGGTGACGGCAAGGTCTACGATGCTTTCTTTGTCTTCGATGCTGATAACCGCTTAGACAAGCACTACATCGAGGAGATGAACAAGGCTTTCCAAAGTGGTTTCAAGATTTTGACCTCTTACCGCAATTCTGTGAACTTTTCCGACAATTGGGTTTCTTCGGGTTCTGCATTGTGGTTTATTCGTGAGTCGCGTTTCTTGAATTCTTCTCGTATGGCATTTGGTTCTTCTTGCCACGTAGGTGGAACCGGTTTTATGTTTTCACGAGAGGTAATGGAGCGCAACAACGGTTGGAAGTTCCACCTACTGACGGAAGACATGGAATTCACTATAGACTCGATCCTTCACGGTGATCGTATTGGCTATTGCGGTACTGCCATGTTGTACGATGAACAACCGGTTACCTTCCAACAATCTTGGCGGCAACGTTTGCGTTGGAGCAAAGGCTTTTTGCAAGTTTTCCGTTACTATGGACCGTTTTTGATTCGTCGAGCTATACAGGAAAGAGATTTCTCTGCTGTTGATTTAACTATTTTAGTTTGCCCACTTACTGTTCTTGCTGGTGTTCGCTTCCTCTTTGGTGTGCTTTTTGCAGCCTTTGGTTTTGTGAATTGGTCCAGTCAAATTAATGCCTTGGTCAATGGTATTGTGTTAGGTATTGCTGGCTTACTGGCCATGATGGGGTTGGCTGCTCTAACAGTGGTTACTGAACGTAATAAAATTGGAGCCTCGAATAAGGAACTCTTTGCATACTGTCTGGCTTTCCCGATTTTCATGCTGTCGTATGTTCCGATTTCCTTCCAGGCAATTTTCTCCAATCCTGGCTGGAAGCCAATCGAGCATCGAGGTAAGTAAGTCGGTTAATTGTCTAGCTCCAATGGTTCATATGTAGTTTACCGGCATCATGTTAGACGATTCACTGAGCCCTGGGATAGGATAGGCTTGATCTTGAGAAAGTCTCACGAGAGTTCCTGTGTAAGCTGATAACGGTCACTTTAAGCAATACGTCGGAGGAAGAGTGGGAGCACACAAGCATAAGGTTCAGCACAATTATTGGCGTGTAGGACTGTCTGCAGGGTTGGTCCTAGTTCTTTTCCTAGCATACCTGTGGGCAGATGTTGTGGATGTCTTACCTGGACCTTTGTCTCTTCATTCTGTCAATGATTCAGCTGTTCAGCCTGTGCGTAACATTGTTGAACCAGCACCTGTAGTGCCGCTTGTAAAAAATGACAAGCCAATCGACAAGGACGCTGCCCAGAAACTGATAAACGACTTGTCTCAAACGGCAGGTGTCGGTCCCGATTTCTCTGCTGTCATTATGGGCGCTGACGGCACTATAGCTGCCGAGCATGAACTCAACACTTTGAGGCAACCAGCTTCCACCATGAAAACACTGACTGCCGCAGCCGCTGCTTCTGTACTTGACATGGGTTCGCGCATACGTACTGCTGTCTATATTGATGAAGCGGCAGAACAAAATCCACATATCACCTTGAAAGGCGAGGGTGATATGTTACTTAGCAAGGGGGAAGGAGACCCCATTCATGTCAATGGAAGAGCAGGACTGGCTACTCTAGCTGATAAGACAGTCAAAGACTTGCGGTCACGCTCTGTCAACTCCGTACATGTGAACTATGATTCGAGTTTCTTTGGCCCTGTACGATCGCCAGAGTCGATAGGAGCCAACAATCCCTCTGGTATTTACTTTACGCCGACTGCGACAATGGCGGTGGATGAAGGTCGAGAACGTTCTGACCACGATATGGCAGCAAACCCTGATGCTGGAGGTGTTTATGTACCTCACACAGACGATACTGAAGGGCAAGTGGCGCGTGTTTTTGCAGAAGAGCTAGGCAAGCGTGGAATCACTGTGATTGGTCCACCAACTGAACAGCAGCTTGTGCCCAAGGCAGCGCCCATAGCTCAGGTGGAATCTGCTCCGCTGAATGAGATTTTGGCCTTGACTTTGAGAACTTCCGACAATACCTTGACTGAGCTTTTCGGTCGTCTGCTTGCTCACGCAACTGGCGAGGAGGACACTCCGAGAGGTGCTGTTCAAGCTGTCCTAAAAGCTTTGCAAACATTAGGAATTGATGTCAATGCTGTGAGAATGGCAGATTGTTCAGGGCTGTCTCCTGGTTCGTTGGTCAGTGTGTCAACGCTCGTTGCCATTGAACGAGCTGCTGTCGATGGAAAGCATAAGCAGCTGATTCCCTTAGTGGATGGTTTATCTGTTGTTGGTTTAGTTGGAACAGCAGCCAAACGAGGTCAGGGGAATGACCCTGACGGATTGGTAAGAGTTAAGACGGGAACTTTAGAACAGGTGACCGCATTGGCAGGCAACGTGTCAAGATTCAACGGTGGGGTCCTCGTTTTTGCTGTTATCGTTAACAATCCGACAAATATGGATACTGCTATTCAAGCTGTTAATACGTTTATGTCTGCTCTACCTCGATTATGAGTCAGAAGTTGGGAAGGTGAAGGCTGTGGTGTATTCGGCCCTGCTGAAAAAAAGCATAGGAATAGTGCGGCAGTCCCTAGAAGGGGCCGGGCTGGCCAGTTTAGAACCCAATTTGCGTATGCATGGTAAGCATGAACCAGCTGCTGACTCACCATTAGTGCTAGTTGCCTGCTCTGGTGGACGCGACTCGATGGCTCTTGCTGCCTTGGCACATATTGTCTGCCCAACCTTGGGAATTCGATGCGGCATGATAACAATCGATCATGCTCTACAGGAGACATCGGCTTCTGTGAGCGCACAGGTGGTGAACAGTTGCAAACAGATAGGTCTTAACCCAGTAATCAGCAATCGGGTGCAGGTGCCTCATACTCGTTTAGGTGAGGAAGCTGATGCCCGAAAAGCTCGATACCAAGCGTTGGTTCAAGCTGCACAAGACTATGGGGCTTCCGCAGTGCTTTTGGCGCATACGGCAGACGATCAAGCCGAAGGTGTTTTAATTGGTCTTATACGTTCATCTGGACTCAGGGCTATAGCTGGTATGGAGGAAGAAATTTACCAACAAGGTGTACTTTTCCTCAGACCACTCCTAGGCTTACGTAGGGTAGAAACCACTCAAGTTTGCCAGACTCTGGGCATAGCTTGGTGGGACGACCCGACGAATGGAGATCACATACAACAAGGTCAGGCTCTATCTGCTGATTTTCCACTACGTTCGCGGGTAAGGCACGATCTTTTGCCTGCATTAAACCAGTTCGCCGGTAAAGATATAATCACTCAACTGGCTCGTACTGCAAATCTTGCCAGGCAGGATCAAAATTATATCGATGAACAGGCTCAAGATCTTCTCGCTAGGAGTCAACAGCCACACACAGGGAGGGCAGTCAGTGGAACTGTGCCGGTGTGTTTAACGCTCAAGACCCTGCAAGATGCTCACCCAGTAGTTCGAAGACATATGTGGTCTATACTCTTAGAAAGCCTAGGATTGGGGGTTTCGAGCCGTCATATACACCAGGTTGATGAGCTTGTATCAGCTTGGCATGGACAGGGGCCTGTAGCTCTTCCTAGCTTTTATTCAGCTACTCGTCAGCATCACGTCATTCTCGTATGCAAAAATAGGGAATATGCGAATCGCTGATATTCAATCTCACATTGACCACGAACTAGTGTCCCGGGAACAAATTGAGACCCTTATAGAGAAAACTGCTAGACAAATCAGCCATGACTATGCCGGCAAGGATTTGCTGATGCTTGCGGTTCTCAAGGGTGCTGTCAATACCTTGGCCGCATTGTCTCAGGAAATTAGTATTCCTGCCCAGATGGAGTTTATGAGCTTGTCGAGTTACGGTTCAGGCACACAGTCTTCTGGAGTAATACGCGTGCGTAAAGATTTGGACTGCAGTGTTCGCGGCAGGCACATTCTTATCGTGGAAGATATTATTGACTCAGGTCGAACTCTGCGGTGGCTTGTTGATGAATTGAAGGGACGAGGCGCAGCTTCAGTAGAAGTGTTCTCTCTTCTCGACAAGGTGTCTAGACGCGAAGTTCAGGTAGATGTGAAATATCCCGGTTATGTTATCCCGGATGAATTCGTGGTCGGCTTTGGACTTGACTATGATGAGCAATACAGGAATCTGGACTCTATCGCAGTATTGAAGCCGCAGGAATATGAGCATGAGGATCAAGGAGAGCAGTCATGACCTATCCGCAAGGACCTGGACGTCCCCCTATGGGAGACGGGGGACCCGGCAAGGGCGGTAAACAGAAGGGCAATAATCCTTTCAATTTTAACGCGAATGGTGATGGGAAAGGACCCGGAAGCGGCAAGATTTGGCAATCGCCCTGGCTCTGGGGAGTCCTGGTATTACTAATTGCGCTGAGTCTCTTTGGCTTTTTCAATTCACAGATGGGCGTACAAACCATCGATACCCGTGACGGTTTAGAACTGCTTGCTAAGTTTGATCCAAAAGATAACGATGCAGCTAATGCCATGGTTAAGTCTGCGGAAATAACCGAAGGTAAGCAGGTTGTTGAGCTCAAACTTAAGAAGGACTTCGTCAAGAAGACTCCCGGAGTCAACGGCAAGCGTAGTGAGAAGAACTATGGCAAGAATGTGCAGTTCTTCTACGTTAAGGATCAAGGTCCTCAGGTCATTAAGGCCGTTGAACGAGGACATCTGGATGAGGGCTTCAATTCAGTCGTTCCGCAAACCAGTATGTTGAGCTACCTCATCTCTTCCTTCTTGCCAATTATCCTGCTTTTGGTTGTGTTCTGGTATTTCTTCTCGCGCATGGCCGGTGGCGGCATGCTGGGTATGGGCAAAAAGAACAATGGCAAGCTTTTGGAAGGAAAGACTCCAAAGACCAAGTTCTCGGATGTTGCTGGAGAAGAAGCTGCTGTACAAGAGGTGGAGGAAATTAAAGAATTCCTCCAAGATCCATCAAAGTACAAGGCACTGGGTGCTCGTATACCCCGTGGAGTGTTGCTGTATGGTCCTCCCGGAACTGGTAAGACTTTACTTGCCCGTGCCATTGCAGGCGAAGCTTCCGTGCCGTTCTACTCAATGGCTGGTTCTGACTTCGTAGAAATGTTCGTAGGTCTAGGCGCCTCCCGAGTTCGTGAACTCTTCGAAGAAGCTAAGAAGAATGCGCCCGCTATCATTTTCATCGACGAGATCGATGCTGTGGGTGGTAAGCGCGGATCAGGAAGTATGGGCGGTCACGATGAACGCGAGCAGACTCTGAATCAGCTTCTGGTGGAGATGGACGGCTTTGATAATGACACCAATCTCATTATTATTGCAGCCACCAACCGTCCAGACATTTTAGATCCTGCCTTGCTCAGGCCAGGCCGTTTCGATCGGCAAGTGGCTGTCGAAGCACCAGATCTTGAGGGCCGAGAAGCAATTCTCAAAGTTCATGCGAAAGGTAAGCCATTCGTTCCGGACGTTGATTTGCACACAGTTGCCGTACGAACTCCTGGTTTCACAGGTGCAGACTTAGCTAATGTTCTCAATGAAGCAGCACTGTTAACAGCTCGCTCTAATGCTCAGCTGATTGACAATCGGGCTATTGATGAGGCCATCGACCGTGTTCTTTCAGGACCTCGTCGACGAACTCGTGGCATGGCTTTAGATGAATTACGCAATACTGCATACCATGAAGGTGGACATGCCTTGGTAGCTGCAGCAATGCACAATACAGATCCAGTCACTAAGGTGACAATCCTGCCTCGAGGTCGTGCACTGGGGTACACTGCTGTGATGCCCACTGAGGATCGTTATTCACAGACTCGAAATCAATTGCTAGACCAAATGGCATATGCAATGGGAGGTCGAGTTGCAGAAGAAGTTGTATTCCATGACCCTACAACTGGTGCTTCTAATGATATTGAAAAGGCTACTCAAATCGCCAGGCAGATGGTCCTAGAATTTGGCTTCTCCTCGAAGCTAGGTGCCATCAAATGGGGAGATGAAAATGACCAAGATCAGGGTATGGACGCATTGAAGCCAGTCAAGTACTCAGCTGAAACTGCCCAGATCATTGATAAGGAAGTTCATGAGCTTGTAGAGACTGCTCATAACGAGGCTTGGCAAGTAATCAGCCAAAACAGAAATGTTCTTGATGAATTGGTCCGCCAACTCTTGGTGAAGGAGACCTTGGACAAGGACGAACTCGCTCAAATATTTGCCAATGTGCGCATGTCTCCTGAACGTCAGCTCTGGCTTTCCGACTCAAACAGGCCAGTTTCAGATGTACCACCGGTAGAAATTCCGGAATCGCTCAAGCGAAGCGTCGGCGTGAAAAGTGGAGAGTGAGAGCTGAAACTGATAGCATCCATTCGGGTCTGAGCTGCGCATTGGTCATAGCCCAGACCCGAATGCATAGGGGGTGGGGATGGATTCAATAGAGATAACAGATCTTCGGGCTACCTCTCGTGGTGTACCAGGACAAGTTGGTTTCACTTATGTAGTAAGTGCCACCATGTACCTAGACTTACACGCCGCAGCCAGAACAGATGATTTGGCACAAACCGTCGACTACGTGCAGATAACCAGACGTATTATCACTCTCATTGAAGGATTAGAAGAGTGTTTGGTGGAGTCGGTAGCCAGTCGTGTAGCAGATGCCATTCTGCTGTCACATCAGGTCCAACGAGTAAAAGTACATGTCCGCCGACTTAATCCTATGAGCAGCAACGATGGAGACGTTGTTTCAGTAGGTGTAAGCATGGAACGAGAGAGTTCCAATGAAAGCGGTGTTTCGCCTGCTTCTGTAGTTGCTGGCATGTCTTATGATTATACGAATAAGCACAGTGATGCTTCGTTGCGTAAACAAACTCGTGCAGAAGAAGAGCCAGCTCCAGCTGTAGTATCTCCAGAATATAACCGACACCGGGCAGTCATCGCTGTCGGTGGTAACGTTGGTAATGTTCGTGATGCGATGCGTACTGCTGTCGTTTCACTCGATGGAGTTCCTGGTAGTCAAATTCTTGGTATATCTCCCCTCTACACTTCTACAGATAGGGAAGGTGCTGAAAGTCTGTGCGCTGTACTCACTCTTGAAACAAGGCTGGAGCCTATTGATATCTATTCTGCTTTGAAAATGGTGGAATTAGCTCATGGACATTCTCCCGGTGTTGATCTGCCGAGTACTCCTCTCGATTTGGTTCTCATAGATGTTGATGATAGAGAGTGGACAGGTGAGGAGCTATCAGCTCAGATGAGAGCTCCACAATGGATAGGGGCTACTCAGGGAGATATTCAGTTACCTCATCGACAGGCTTGGCAGAAGGCAGAAATCCTTAAACCTTGGTTGGACATAGAGCCTGATGCACACCTGTGTGGACCCCACGGAGGTGCTGTTTCGGAACTTCTTCCAATGGCTCCAAATATAGATGATGTGCAACTTCTGTCCGATTCTTGGATCTTAGGAGGTTCGGTATGAAAATGCAGAGAACTCCAATTACTCACTACCTGTTATCTATTGGTATAGGTCTTATCGGTGGCGTGTTCATTGTTTATGCTAGTGAACATTGGCGGTTGAACGTGCTAGGGGCTCCTTGGCTGGTATCTGCATTATTGCTGATAGCTGGCATTGTTATCTTGCTTATGGCTCGTAGGGTACACAGGTATGCTAAGGGTGACATTAAGGATGTAGATTCGCAATTTGCTGTCAATAGTTTACTGCTCTCCAAAGCACTTGGCATTGCATGTTCAGTTTTGCTGGGTTGGTATGGCAGTCAAGCGCTCATGTGTTTGAACCACCGAGATGCACCTTACTATGAACAAGTTATTGTTGAATGTGCTGTAGCCGCTCTTATTTGTATACTCGACATCCTTATCGGTGTTGTGGGAGAGTGGCTCTGTCAGTTGCCGCCTAAAGATGGGCCCGAAAGTCCTAAACAGCGTCAGCAAGCTGAAGGCCATAGACTCGCAGCAGCTGCACAAGGGCAGTCTTCCAAGCAATGACCTTCAGATACTGTAACTGCTGTACTGTTACTTCTGGTTTTCAGGTATGCGAATCATAGCTTCCTGAGACATAGCCGAAACCAGGACACCATCTTGGCTGTATACTCTAGCCGAGCATAGGGCGCGTCCATGAGCAGCTACGGTAGTATCTTGTACAAAGAGCAACCATGAGCATACATCTACATCCTGATACCACCACATCGAATGGTCAATGGATGCATATGAAATGCCTGGAGTAGCTATTGATAAACCCGAACGACGTAGGGCAGGTTCCATCATCAGCTGATCACAGGCGAGGGCTAGCAGGGATCGTTGCAGTGTCTGACTCAATTCCATTTGACCGTTAGCCCGGAGCCAGACCAACTGATGACCGCTATCATGTTCCTGAGCTTCCTTATCGGGGCCAAGCATGATGGTAGGTGTAATATGTCGAATGTCAAAAGGAGACTGGTTGGCATAATAGTTAGCAAAAGCGGACTTATCGGCATAAGGACTCATGAGATCTTGAGCTGACTGTAAGTCTTGAGGATTTGGCAGATCTTGTGGGATGGGGTCTGCGTATACAACACCGGCTTGTCCTGCTTCCTGAAAGGAAACGAGTGCTTGTAGGATAGAGCGATCAGGCTGGCTGACCTCCACCATGCGAGTAGAGTAGGAGCGTCCATCTCGTAAGTTGCTTACTGCGAAATTCACATTCTGATCCAGCAGACCTGTTCGAATGTAGTATCCGTGGATTGAATTCGGTTCACGGTGTTCATCGGTGGTTTGAGCAGCTGCCATTATGGCTTGGGACATGATTTGTCCGCCGTATATTCGACCGGTAGGGAAGGGCAGACTTTCTCCTTGAAAATCAGTCACTGGTCCTTGCGACCCTGTTTTCTCTAGCGTAAGTACGCGGACTGCATCCTCTAGAGGTGTCTTTTCTGCCATCGTTATTCCCAACCTTTTCCCTTATCTCAATAGCAACACGAAACTACTTTACGTGCTGGTGAGCAGTTTATAAGCAGGCTACAACAAAAGCCTACAGGCTGAGATGGTGCTCAGGAACTGTAGGCTTAGCGGTTGTGCGTCGTATTTAACGGGTAAGCTTGCGATGAATGCGATGAGGACGTGAAGCCTCCTCACCCAAACGAGCCACCTTATTTTCTTGGTAAGCTTGGAAGTTCCCTTCGAACCAGTACCAATTGGCTGGGTTATCGTCTGTGCCTTCCCAGGCTAGAATATGGGTAGCGATACGGTCTAAGAACCAGCGGTCATGGGAAATAACCACAGCACATCCAGGAAATGCCAACAAAGCATTTTCTAATGACTCCAGCGTTTCAACATCTAAATCGTTAGTAGGCTCGTCGAGGAGAAGAAGGTTTCCTCCTTGTTTAAGAGTCAGAGCCAGATTCAGACGGTTACGTTCGCCTCCTGAGAGTACGCCTGCCGGTTTTTGCTGATCTGATCCTTTAAAACCGAATGATGCAACGTAAGCACGAGTTGGTACTTCAACGCCGCTTACTTCCATAAAGTCATTGCCATCTGAGACTACTTCCCACAGATTCTTATTGGGATCGATACCTGCTCGATTCTGGTCTACGTACGAAATTTGTACGGTGTCACCAACCTCCAGCTGGCCTGAAGTAAGTGGTTCAAGTCCGACTATCGTTTTGAAGAGGGTGGACTTACCTACTCCGTTCGGACCAATTACGCCCACGATGCCGTTACGTGGCAGCGTAAAGGAAAGGTCATCGATAAGGACACGATCACCAAAAGACTTATGAATATGTTCTGCTTCCAGAACTTTGGAACCCATACGTGGCCCAGGTGGTATCTGAATTTCAGAGAAGTCTAACTTTTGATTCCGCCTTGCCTCGTCTTCCATCTGTTCATAGCGCTCTAGACGAGCTTTATTTTTAGCCTGTCTTGCCTTGGGGGAGGAACGTACCCATTCGAGTTCAGAGTTGAGGCGTTTGGCTAATTTAGCATCCTTCTGCCCCTGAACTTCCAAGCGCTTTGCTTTAGTTTCCAAATAGGTGGTGTAGTTGCCTTGATAAGGGTATAGCTGACCCCTATCTACTTCACAGATCCACTCCGCTACATTGTCAAGGAAGTAACGATCGTGTGTAACAGCTAATACGGCACCCTTATAGGTATGTAAATACTGTTCAAGCCAGAGAATTGATTCGGCGTCTAAATGATTTGTAGGCTCATCAAGGAGGAGAAGGTCTGGAGCCTCTAGGAGGAGCTTGCACAGGGCGACCCGTCGACGTTCACCACCTGAGATAACAGAGACAGGTGTGTCGGGATCGGGGCACTGCAAAGCATCCATGGCCTGTTCTAACTGGGAATCCAAATCCCATCCGTTGGCTGCATCGATTTCTTCCTGAAGCTTTCCCATCTCTGTCATGAGGGCATCGTAATCAGCATCTGGATTTGCCATCTCCTCACCAATTTGGTTGAAGCGATTGACTTTATCCAAGATGTCACCGAAGGCCATTTTAATATTGTCGCCCACAGTTTTCTGTTCATCAAGGGGTGGTTCCTGTTGGAGGATGCCAACGGTATAACCAGGAGTGAGCTGGGCTTCTCCATTTGATACGGTGTCGAGACCAGCCATAATCTTGAGGAGTGTTGACTTACCCATACCATTAGGGCCTACGACGCCAATTTTGGCGCCGGGCAGGAAGCTCAACGTCACATCGTCAAGGATGACACGGTCTCCGAAGGCCTTGCGCGCCTTAATCATTTGATAGATAAACTCGGCCAAGAATGAACCTCACTGAAACTATTGAAAATTGATACATTATCCTATATTCATGCTAGAGGAGCCATAAGACTGTCTAATTGCAAAAGTTGTATCTGTACTTCTGATTTGCTTATGGATAGAGTGTTGTGCAAGATTGAACGCTTGTCATAGGGAAGCCTAGCTTCGGAAGGAGCCAGATATGACACATGTATGGCACTGTCTTGTTGGCGTAAAGCAGGCTAAAGTATCCACAGGGTATCTTCGCCCGACGTGTGCAGGTCAGAGGCTACCCACGCTAGTCGTACGCTGTTGCTTGTTCCTTCATCACCAGTGATCTCGATATAGTGTCTAATAGTAACAGTGCACACGAATCCGTGGATGGTTCAACGGACAGCTTGCTAGGAGCTTACATGCAAAGAAATAATGGGTTTGATAACACTTCACCACTATCTGGTGGTTCAGCTCCTGCACGAATACATCCTTTTCGATGGAGGCCCATCGATATAGCTGTATGCGCGGTCTTAGGTGTCGTTTCAGGAATTATTTACTGGCTCGCTTCAGGCTTATCTTCTTGGATATTTCCCCTCATGACTGCACTGTTACCTGGTTTAGCAAGCCTTTTACACGGATTCTTCTATTTTCCAGTGACGTTGAGTTTACTCATCATTCGTAAGCCCGGTGCTGCAGTGTACTCCAACTTTATTGCCGTCCTTGTTGAACTGTTGCTTGGCAATTTTTATGGTTCAGGTCTGGTCTTTTTAGAAGCACTCATGCAAGGGCTGTGTGCAGAAATAATCTATGCACTTTTCCGCTATAAGCGCTGGACTCTGGGCATAACTATAGCTGCCGGCTTTTTTGTATCGATGGTATACAATGCATTCCTTCTGCTTTTTTTCTATCAGGGTGTTAGCTTCTTGAGTTCGCGAGGTATTATCGGCACGATCTGTGAAGCCTTGAGTGGAATACTGTTGTGCGGAATCTTGAGTTGGTTAATCTTTAAAGCAATTGTTGCAACAGGTGCGTTAGAACGTTTCTCGTCAGGTCATACCGGCAATGCTATGTAGTAAGTCAACAACGAGTTGAATCGCTAAAACTGGGAGAGTGGGACTCTATGTTACGAAAGCTGAATCGTGTCATAGCTATAGGGTTAGTTGTAGCAACCAGCTTAGCTGGTTGTAGTTATTCTCCCGACATGGATACGTCACAGTCTTCCCAGTCGCCCCAGGCAGGGGCTATTATTAGAGCTAATAATGTGGAACCAGTTTCAGATTTGATTCCCAGCAAGGTTACAGATACAGCTGGATGGAAGGTTGTCACCCAGCTTTTCGATGGTTTAGTGACTTTCAGTCCACAGGGTGATTTAGTTTATGCCAATGCCCAGTCTATAGTACCAAACCAGGATGCTACAACCTTTACCATCAAACTGAAAAAAGGTCTCAAATTCTCGAATGGTGAGCAGAACACTGCTAGCACCTATGCGCGTGCCTGGTCATTTGCAGCGAATGCAGCTAACGGGCAAACTGGAGGGGCGCTTTTCTCCATTATTGATGGTTATGACAAGCTACAGAATCCGCATGGTTCACCGGATGCTTTACTACAAGGGCTTACCGTAGTGGATGACCAAACACTTCAGGTGAGGTTATCTGCTCCTGACTCATCCTTTGTGTACAAGGTCGGTGATGTATCCTTTTTACCTCTACCGAGCGTGGCATATGAGGATATGAAAGCGTATGGGCGTAAACCAATTGGCAATGGTCCTTACAAATTCGAGTCTTGGACACCTAATCAGAGCATTCGTTTACAAAAGGATCCGAATTATCAAGGAGCACGTAAGGCAAGCAATGCCGGCATTACTTTTGTGGATTACCAGAGTTTAGATTCTGCATACGCTGATCTTGAAGCAGGTAACCTTGACGTGTTAGATGCAGTGCCAGTATCTTCCCTCGCTACATATCGCGATGACAAACTTATCCAAGCTTTTTCAAAGCCCAGTCCCTCATGTAAATCACTAACTATTCCTTCAAAATTGGCGCACTTTAAAGGAGACGAAGGTACATTACGGCGGGCTGCTATTTCGCATTCTATTAATTGTAGAGAAATTTCTCAGAAGGTATTTCGCAACACAGTCATTCCAGCTACAGACTTTGCAGCTCCTACAATTGCTGGATATTCTCAAGACTTGAAAGGGACTCAGGTACTTGATTATAACCAACGGGAGGCTCGTCAACTTTGGAAACAGGCTGATACTATTTCCGCTTGGTCCGGTAGCTTTGAAATTGCATACAGTGCTGATGGAACAGATAAGGAATGGGTGGACGCTCTGACTCATTCCATACACGAAACGCTAGGAATACATGCTACCAGCAATGTCTTTCCTACGGGCAAAGAGTTTAAAACTGCTATCAACCAACGGCAGATTCATAGCGCTTTTAGCTCTGGACACCAGTCTGATTATCCGCATCTCGAAGGATACCTTGTTGAAGGATATTCATCGGCAGCCGCGGACGGTAAAGGCCTCAACTATGGGGATTACAAGAATCCGGCTTTCGACCAGATCATTGCCCAGGCAGCTCAGCAGACTCAGCAAGCTCAATCTCTTGGATATTATCAGCAAGCTGAGCAAGTATTACTACATGACCTTCCAGCGATCCCCTTGTGGTACATCAAGACTAGCGCGGCGACAAGCAAACATGTGACGGATGTCGCGTTCAATTACATGGGTTTGCCTTCTTACTATCACATACGTAAGTGACCTCATTATTGAGGCGAGCGTGATGCTCATCGTTGAGCAAGAGTCATTTGACCGGTCTTGTTGCTAAAGTACTTCTGTTGGTAATCATCAACGTGGGGCCTTAGCTCAGTCGGTTAGAGCAAACGACTCATAATCGTTCGGTCCAGGGTTCAAGCCCCTGAGGCCCCACCAATTTCATCCAAGCGCAAAATGGTCGCAGGGGAGCGGGTTTGTATCTTGTCTGACGGTAGTTTTGATATATGTACTAGAGGGCATATGCCATGCGAGCGTTCAGGTATCGAGCACTCTATGTCAAAGAAGATATATCAGCCTTAGGCTTTTTTACAATAAAACAGTTTATTTATACAAAAAGCCCCGCCGAAGCAGGGCTAGTTGGTTGAGATGGAACTCAGCCTTTCATATTGTAATCTTCACAAAGAGCATTCATAGCTTTCAAGAACTTGTACATATAAATGAACGGTCCGACGATGATAATGCTTCCGAGGATATTCCACAGCCAATAATCGGACGCGCTCAGCATACGATCGAGGCCACGACGTTGGAGTTCGTCGCCAATTCTGTTGCTAATGGTGTGGTACCAGATGAACCATGCGACTCCAAAGGACATCCAACCAAAAAGGAAAAACATGAGGCAATAGTGCACGGTCTTTTTGCCATCATGCTTGCTGGCTATTCTGTTGAGTGCATTAGTGGACTCAGTGAGAACAACAATATTGTATATGCCGAAAGTAATGCAGCCTAATAAGATGAACTTCAACAGAGACCGGTTTGTCTTTTCCTGTTCTAGTGGAGCCTGAACTGATGGCATGCCGGTTTGATCTTGCGTTTGCGGGGGATAGGGTTGACTCGTCATGGGTACTCCTTCTCTCGTAGCGTATATTGACTTGAACAGCGTATAGGAAAGATGTGTTTATATCAAGTCAAAAGTAAGTCGAATCGGAGTAAACGAGTATAATGACAAGCTTTTAGGCTAGGAGGGACCATGACAAAAGTGTTTAAAATCCTATGCACTGAATATTGGCTTCGTTGAAAAGTAGTGCAATACCTGCGGTGAGTTTATGATCATGAATTGTCAAATCTATATCTGAATACAGCAGTTTTGGGTTCGCTGAATCCTCGAAGCTATCATTCAGTTAATTTACTGAGCTAGCACATCTCATTGCGTCAATTGACAGGTAGTGCGTTCTACTATTTATGATAAACCTCATAATGTAAGAAAATCACTTGCCGCTGAACATTGTTGTTGTAAGCGTGCTGGTTCACCGAAGTTTAAGTTGGACTTCGAACGTATGGGGAATGAGGCCACTGGTCGTGTGTTATATGGTGGCTGTTGTGCATCACTTAAGTGGGATGAATAATGAACGAAACAATTCGAGTGGAAATAAATGTGTTGTCCTTGATAATTTATCTGATTCATTAAGAAAAGCGGGTCCCGGCTTACGCCGAAACCCGCGATTCCGCAATCTGGTTCTCGCTGTAGCAAGTGGGATCCACTCACGTTAGCCGGGGGAATAGAACCGGATTGCGTCCTCTTTCCCTTCGGATCAGACTCCCAGCGTAGCTGGGAGGCAAAGCAAATGACAAACCCATACATTGAGTTCTCATCCGGACACCTTGCTCTATAATCCTGACCCGGGTCCAGATTCTTAACGAATCCCCTTCAAAAGTTCAATTATTGGTCTTACAGCTATCAAAGATAACCCCAACCATATAGCTATATAGGTTAATCCCATTCCTTATAAAGCTAATGCTTACAAATCCTTTATCTTTGGAGTCTGTTCAGGATAGAGTGGAAAGACAAATAACCCTCCCCAACCTATGTCATCAGACCGTTCATGTACTCCCCAATACATGCGAGATCGCTCTCTGAATATAGACAATAAGGGACAAAATGTTCAAAGTCAAATCTTAATTGTTGCCAAATTTTGATTAAAAAACTACGGGTGATATTTGAAATACCTGTAATTTCAAGAGTTCCCATGAAAAGAGCTGCAGTAGTGAAACAGAAATGTGACATTATACGGCGTGTCGTCATATTAGCAAGGAATAAATAAGCATCAATCAGACTTAGGATGTATGAGCGTACAGGCTGTTGAGAATGCAGTCAGACAAGGCCAATTCTCAAGATTGTATGACAGTTGCGGTCTCATTCTCTTGGCTCCGAGGTACACTTAATAACTGGTTCCGGTTCACGCCCGCCATTGGGGTTGGCGACCCGGGTCCCTTCTAACCCTAGGAGAAACTATGAAGCAGGGTATTCATCCTGATTATCACGCAGTGCAGGTTACTTGCTCTTGCGGCAATACTTTTGTTACTCGTTCCACTGCACCTAACGATCACATGACTATTGATGTGTGTTCGAACTGCCACCCCTTCTACACCGGCAAGCAGAAGATTCTCGATACTGGTGGTCGTGTGGCTCGCTTCGAGGCTCGTTACGGCAAGAAGAACGCCAACAAGTAGCACGATTAACGTCAGCTTTTGTGTCGGTTCCCTTATGGTTACTGGTTAGCAGAAGCTGGCGTTTTTGTATTCATATATTTATAACCAACCTGACGTATGTACCCTACGGGAAGGTTAAAAGAACATCATTTTCAGTTCGCCTGACGTGAGTGGAAGATAATTAATTATGGGCAGTGAGCAATTTCCAGCGGCACAGACAGCGCTAGAGGAATACCAGCGTTTAGAAGATCAGATGAGCCAACCTGAAGTTGCATCTGATCCAGCGCAAATTCGCAAGCTTGGACGTCGTCATGCTGAACTCGGTGTCATTGTACATGCATATAGGGCGTGGCAAGAGGTAAAAGATGATTATGAAGCTGCCCAAAGTATGGCGTCTGAGGATCCAGATTTTGCTGCCGAAGCCAAGAAACTGGAAGCTCAGCTTCCCGCAGTAGAAGAACAGTTAAGGACTTCACTGATTCCACGTGATCCTGACGATTCACGAGACACGATCATGGAGATCAAAGCAGGAACTGGTGGCGAAGAAGCTGCCTTGTTTGCTGGTGACCTCTTGCGTATGTATACACGCTATGCGGAAAAACGGGGGTGGGGCGTAGAAATAATGAGTCAGAACTCCACCGAGCTTGGTGGAGTCAAAGACGTCGAGGTAGCTATTCGGGCAAAGGGTTCCGTGGCTCCAGCTGATGGTGTTTGGGCCTCTCTTAAGTATGAGGGTGGAGTACACAGGGTGCAGCGCATTCCTGTAACTGAGTCACAAGGGCGTATTCAGACTTCAGCTGCTGGTGTGATCGTTTTCCCTGAGGCTGACGACGATGATGATGAAATTGAGATTGACCAGAAGGATCTGAAAATTGACATTTTCATGAGCTCTGGCCCTGGTGGGCAGTCAGTCAACACTACATACTCTGCTGTGCGTATGACTCATATCCCAACAGGTATCGTGGTTTCCATGCAGGATGAGAAGTCGCAGATACAGAATCGTGCTGCTGCTCTTCGTGTGTTGAAATCCCGTTTGCTGGCCATGAAGCACGAGCAGGAGGCTGCTGAGGCCGCGGATATGCGGCATTCGCAAGTGCGTTCCATGGACCGCTCAGAGCGTATCCGAACCTATAACTTCCCTGAAAACCGTATTGTTGACCACAGGACGAATTACAAGGCCTACAACTTGGACCAGGTTTTAGATGGGGACTTGCAGGCGGTTATTGATTCTGATGTTCAAGCTGACGAAGCTGATCGCTTAGCAAGTCGGGAGTGATCCGGCAGGTTTATCTTCCAGTGAATTCCGGATGCAAATCCAATGTTCTAATAAACTCAATGAGCACTGGTGTTGCTGATAGGGCAACCAGCCGGAGCTGGGTTTCCTAGAAGTACGTTTGGTGCTCTCGAACTTTCTTTCCCTTCGCTCATAAATTATATTGTTGCCTTACCTGCGTATTCGTAGTTCTGTACTGTTCCGGAGGTTGCTATGGCGGAATCTGCTTCCAGGGTGCCAGTGGTAGATGCAGCCATGACTGTGCGGCTCGCTTTGACAAAGCTAGCTCATGTACTGAAAGTAGCTGGAATTGAAACGCCAGAACATGATGCTCGTTTGCTCTTAGCCGAGGCTTGTACAGTCGATCTTCATGAGATTGATAGAGCACTGTTGATGGGGGAGAGCATCGGTGACATGGCTGTTGCTGCTACGGGTGCTGCCAGTGAGCTGGAAAAAGAGATGGCTAAGCAATCTGTCGTAACTACTCTTGGCGGATTTACTGAACGTCGAGCTCACCGTGAGCCCCTGCAATACATCGTTGGCCATGCGCCTTTTCGATTTTTGGACCTTGCTGTTGGCCCTGGTGTCTTTATTCCACGCCCTGAGACCGAGACAGTAGTGCAGGCTGGTTTAGATTGGCTAGCAGGGGAGGCAACGGAACATCCAGTAGTGGTGGACCTGTGTGCTGGATCTGGTGCGATTGGATTGGCTGTAGCTACTGAGCTTCCAGGAACCCAGGTGTATGCTGTTGAAGCGTCTGAGGATGCGGCTGCGTGGACGAGACGTAATGTTGAGCGTTATGCTGCTGATATTGAAGCTGCTGGTTCGAACTACCACCTAGTAGTGGGGGATGCTACCTTGCCTTCGACCTTAGATCAGTTGGACGGTCAGGTGGATGTAATCCTGAGTAATCCACCGTATGTGCCACAATCTCAGGTTCCTACTCAGCCTGAGGTGTCCGAGTGGGATCCTGCTCAGGCTCTGTATGGTGGTTCTGCTGATGGGATTGCTATTCCCCAACGGATCCTTGCTAGAGCTGCATCCTTGTTGCGCTCTGGTGGTTGCCTAGTGATGGAACATGACCCTTCTCAGGGAGTTTTGCTTCAGCGAAGTGTGGTAGCCACGGGTTTGCAATACAGCCATATAGGCAAGGATTATGCAGGTCGGCAGCGATATATTGTTGCTAGCAAGGCTTGAATGAGCGTGAAGTTAACCAATATAAAAGATGGGTCTTGGTCGGTTTACTGCCTGCTGGTCTACTGAAGTTTACGGTATTTGTTGCTCTTGCCTTTGGCTTGTGTAACAGGATATTTGTGTTGCGTCTTTACCAGCTTCTTTCGAACAATGCTGTCGATATCGAGGTTGAGCAGGGCTGCTAGTTCGATGCAGTAGGTAAATACATCTGCGAGTTCGATTGGGTAAAGCAATTTAGATACGAATAGGTATTCGAACGATCGGCATCCTATACTTTTACAGTGAGGGAGGCAACGGTATGTTCAATAGGGAATATTCGGCTAATCGGGGAAAAGAATGGGAAGTACTATACCAAGGAGCTCTTTCCGCAGCTCAAACAAACTATTTAGAAATAAAATCCTCGATTCCAGTGCAAGAAATACCCGGTTCACCCTTTCCTTGGAACAGCAGATATAACCAAATACGATGTGATGTTGGTGCTGCAAGTTATTTGTCTGGGAAAAAGCTATATGGACTTGTTGATGGTAAAACTAGTAAAAATCCTCTCAATCTCTTTCCTCTCACCAAGAAGGGGAGTAACCGAAAGATTGGAACATTTTACTGTTCGATTAGTGAAGAAGCTCGTCGACATCAGTTAAAGGGTATAGAAAGTGCAAGGATCAGGGTTTTTGCATACGAGCATAAGTTGGAAGTCGCCTTAAAATGGTATCAGGCAGTGGAAGGACTAGAATTTTCTGAACCAGTAGCTCAGTTACGATCTCAACAAAGATCCCAACTTATCCCATGGCAACCAGAGTATCTTGAGTATCCGTTAGGTAAACGTCAGCAGGAGGCTCTTGCTGCAATGAGTACCCCAGGAGGTTTTTTTATTTGGGGGCCGCCTGGAACTGGAAAAACTACAGTGATTGCTTCTGCAATTAAGAAGGCTGTGGACAACGGGCAAACGGTTCTTGTTGCGTCCCATACCAATGCTGCCATTGACAATGCTCTTGAACGATTGTTGGAACTTAACAAGGAGCAACACTTTGGCCTATTTGATCATGGCGATATCATTAGGAAAACGCCTAAAAATATCACTAAGGTTAGTGAAATTATACGAAACGAACCTGCGATTTGTGATAAAAAAGCGGCATCTTTAATTATAGGGTATGAAGAAGAATACGAACGACTTGAAAATCTCATAGTAAGTAACGCACAGCATCCTGATCGAAAGAAAGAAGAGAGCGTTAAAAACGAGATTTACATGCTTGACAGGGATCAGCAAGGCATACGACTATTTCTCGATGTTTTGGATGACTACACACAATATGAACAATGCAAAGCTGCCTCTCAAGAATACCATAGTCAAAAAGAGGGACTGGTAGAGCAGGCGTGCAAAGTTTCACAGGAAATTAGGAAATATAACGAATCTATTGTTTCTCTTGAAACGAGGTCAGTTAACGATTGGAATACATACTATGAGAAGGAGAGGAATGATGAAAACTGTCAAGCAATACATAACATGGTAATAAAGCGAAGAAATCGTCTTAAGAAAATAGAGAGCATCGTTCAGTGGTTAGAGGAATCGTTTTATACGGGGAAAACGATTGCGAGTAAGTATCAAAACTATGTAGCTAGAGCAGATGAAGAGGTTGCTGCTAGTAGAGTTCGTTTAACTACTGCCCGTGCAGAACTGGAGACATCCAAGTCACTTATGAAAGAGCTTGAACTGCAGTATGACACAGCTGTCAGCAAGTTAAATGAGCTTTTATGGCAGCAACAAAGAATTGCGCAAGAAATTCAAAGTGTTACCGGCGAAATAGATAAATGTCGAGATGATGAACACAAGTACGAGACAAATATAAGAGAGAAAGGCTACACTCTCGATATAGTAAAGCACCAATATGCTGAATTCCAAGATACGGGGCAAATTGAGCTCGGGCGCTCGTGGATTGAAACAATTGATTCAGTTTCCCGGCTAGATAAAGAGCAGAGTGCTTTGAAAGCTGAACAAACTAACCTAAACGACAAGTTGCGGAAACAACAACAAGCGTTGTTGAAGAACGCTCAAGTGATGGCATGCACTATAGAAAGTCTCATGTATGATGAAATCCTTCAGCACAGAACGTTCGATATAGTGATTATTGATGAAGTTTCCAGTGCTGAGGCCAGCAAAGTCATTTATACTGCTGCAAAAGCGCGAACAACTTGTGTTTTGGTGGGAGACTTTTTGCAAAATGCTCCTGTAGTGGAAGATGTAACAGAAAAAAGTTTGGCTCCAAATAAGAATGTTAAATCGTGGCAGCATGACGATATTTTTAAACTTGTCGGGATTGTTGATAAGACTAGTGCCATGCACAATCCGCGTTGTGTCTGTTTGGATGAACAGCATCGTTTTCCAAGAATCGTAGCAGATTTAGTCAACGATTTTTGTTATGACGGTTTAATTCAAAGTCCAGGTAAGCCAGTACAAGAGGATCATACAGTTATTGATTTTATCGACACTTCGAATATGAATATTCATTTCGAACAAATTCGCGGAAGCTGGACTTGTATAGAAACCGCAAAGCTAGCGGCTTCCCTCATTTTGGATAACGTTGGGGATGAATCGGTAGGATATGTTACTCCATACCGTGAACAGGCTAGACTGGCAGAAGGCTACTTGCCTAAGACTGTGGGGTGTGGAACGTCACATCGTTTTCAAGGTCGAGAATTTGACACAGTAATTGTGGATTTGATGCAAGATGGAGAGAAAGCTCGTTGGATAGCAAGTGCTGCGGTCGGTTCCGGTTCAGATATTGCACTAGGTGCTGCGAGAGTTCTCAATGTTGCTGTCACTCGAGCTAAAAAGCATTTATATATTATCGGCGATTGGTGTTTTATATCTAGCGCTTCTTCTCCTGGTATGAAGGCCATTGCAAAACTTGCTCAGCATGGAGATTTCTGTCTACGCAAGTTGCCTCGTTAATTGAGAATGCTGGTGGGATAAACTATTGGCTTTTTAATTTCGATGTGAATAATAATTTAGGAAAAGAGCACATTGTCAGATACGAGATAAAGTTACTCGTATAGGCATATGAATAGGGTGCATATTGTGCTGTGTATATTCTCACGTCATAAGTAATATGAAAGAAAAGTGTAATTGCTGTTATCATTAATTTTGTCAACCATTACAAACTAGGGGTATCGGTAACGAAGGAGTGCCTTGTGGTTTGCGAAATTAACTTACAAGCGTCTGAGTATTTGAAGTATTCGAAACCTACGTTGAAATTGACATCAGTTAACTTTTTGCTGGGCAGAAATGGTACTGGAAAATCAACGTTAACACGTCTGATAAAAGAGCAACTACAAAACGAATTTGATGTACGTATTTTTGATGGTTTTGAGTCTTTGTTGGACGAAAATCGTGAATTGAATGCAGTGGCTCTAGGTAGGGAAAATACAGAGATTCAAAATCAAATCAAAGATTTGGAAACAAAAATCCAAGCTACAAAAGAGGAAAATGACGATCTCGCTGAAAAAGTACAAGAAGCTAAAAGTGCATACGATAGTGCGACAAAGAAGTTAAATAATGCAATGATGAATGCAGCGAAAGACATTAAAGAGAAAGACAATCCACGGATCGCGAAAACAACCTATAATCGTATAGACTACAGTAAAGAAAGAGCCTCTGCTCAAAGGCTTTCCCCTCAAGAAAGGACTGCTTTTGAAGAGGAAGCTATTGGTCAACTTTTAAAACTGCCTGTCGCGCTTAGCTCTATTCCTATTGATTTTCAGAAATTAAAAGAACGCGCTAATGGTCTTCTTACCCAAACTGTGGTTGAAAGTGTGAGGTTGCCGGAGTTTGCTGATAATCCCCAAAAGACAAATTTTGCACAAAGGGGAATGGAAGTACATAACAGACAAAAAGACAAGGTATGTGCTTTCTGTGGCGGAGAGTTGACTCAAAAGCGATGGGACCAACTCGAGAATTATTTTAGTGGTAAAGTTACTGCTTTTCAAACAGCGCTTAACACGTGTATCGACGATTTTCAAACATTAGAGAACAGCATCAATAAGATAACTCAATACGATTCGTCTAGCTTTTATCCGTCGCTCAGGGCGCAAGTTGCTGATCTTAATGACAGTATTGGCAAAAGCAAGGAAGTAGCTCGTGAAACGATTTTGTCGTTCCGTACTGCTTTAAATGGACGTAAAGACAGTTTATTTCAGCAGGTTCCTCCAATTGAGCAAGTTGAGTGGCCAGATTTTAAGGCCCTTACTGACATAGCTCAACAATTGATAGCAGAACATGCTGGTCTTTCAAATACTGTAAGGTGTCGTCAAGATTTAGCAAAAGAGCAATTAAGATATCACCATATTTTAGAATATGAGAAAAAATATGAAATTGTCAAACTTGATCAAGACGCTCAAAAGTGTGAAACAGAAAGTGGAAAACTCTGTAAACAGAAAGAGGAGTTAGAGAGGAAACTTTCTGACTACCAGGAAAATCTGGAAAAGCTATTTGGCCAAATAAAAGATGAGTCACTTATAGCTGAGAGAATAAACAAGTATTTACGGGCGCACGGAGAAATAGGTTTCCAGCTTGTATTGCAGTCAGAGGCAGAACGTGGCTTTTACTCAATTCAAGATTCTGATGGAAATATAAGGCCTATCACAAAATTGAGTACGGGTGAGAAAAATATCATTGCGTTTGTGTATTTTATGGAAGCAATCAAAGCACCTCGAGACACCGATAAACCGTTTTTCCTAGTACTTGATGACCCTATGACGAGTAACGACGACACATATCAGTATCTAATCATTAGCCTAATTGAAAGATACTATGTTCCCTTATTGTACGATCGAACAACTAAAAACAACCATAGGGGAAATCAGTTGCTAGTTTTAACGCACAATACGCATTTCTATCTGAATGTACGCCCCTATAAAAATAATCGCTTTTCTGATAAAATACAGTATATTCATCTCAGAAAAGGTGCAAGTCATACTCAAGTTGTATGTGTGAGCGATCAAAAGGACGATATCCATACGTCCTATGACGAGTTGTGGGAAGAGCTCAAATTTGCTTATGCCGAAAACAAACCTGAGTTTATGTGGAATTCGATGCGTCGCATCATCATATCTTTCTGTGAATTTAACAATCTTAGTTTGAATACAATAATCAGAAAATCGTCGGATAAGCTTGATAGTGTTCTATGTGGAGCTTTTAGGAAGTCGATGGATGTTAACTCGCATGAACTGTTAGATTGTTACTCCGAAACCAATGGTAGTACTTGTGAACAAATCCGAGGTTACATGGAGCAGTTTTTCTCGGGTTTAAACCATAGTGAACACTATGCGGCTCACTGGTGTGAACACAAAGATCCTGGTAAAAGTTCATAGTTGGATGAGGAGCTGGTTAACTAAGTTCTATCGATAACTGTATAGATATGTGATGGTAGACAGGGTTGTGGAGGAATATTTTCAAACGCAAACTTGTTACGACCAGACTGACCTCCATTGGTAGCTTATTCGATACAATAGAAGGTGTAGCAGCAGTTCAGCTGCCATTAGTGGGCTTGCTGGGGTGCTGGATCACTGTTTCGGCAAGCTCTCAGAGTTAGAGGAGGAGTGAGCCGTAATGGCGAGAAAGATAATCTTGGACTCGGATCCAGGGCATGATGACGCAGTAGCCATCTTGTTGGCTTTGGGAAATCCCAACATTGAACTCTTGGGTGTTACTACAGTTGGTGGCAATCAGAGCCTGGAAAAAGTGACCTATAATGCTCGCGCGGTGCTGCAAAAGGCACACGCAACTGATATTCCTGTGCATGCCGGCTGTGATAGACCGCTTGTCCGTAAGCAAGAGGTTGCGGCTTCTATTCACGGTGAAACTGGTTTGGATGGTGTGGATCTGCCTGAACCAACTCGACCACTTGATGAAGGTCATGCTGTTAACTGGTTAATTGAAACAATCATGTCTGCCGAGCCTCAATCGATAACGCTTGTACCGACTGGCCCACTGACCAACATAGCAATGGCTGTGCGTATGGAGCCGCGTATCGTTGACCGTGTGAAGGAAGTTGTCCTCATGGGTGGCGGATACCACACCGGCAACTGGAGCGCAGTTTCAGAGTTCAACATCAAAGTCGATCCAGAAGCAGCCCATATTGTCTTCAATGAGTCATGGCCAGTAACCATGGTTGGTCTCGATCTGACCCACCAGGCCCTGTGCACCCCTGATGTTCAGCAGCGTATTGATGGATTGGGTACTGACTTAGCTCACTTTGTCTCTGGCCTTATGGATTTCTTCCGTAAGACCTATCAAGATAACCAGGACTTTATTGATCCGCCTGTTCATGATCCCTGCACTGTGGCCTACCTCATCGATCCTAGTGTGGTTCAGACACGACGTTGTCCTGTTGATGTGGAGCTGCAAGGTGACCTCACGCTTGGTATGACAGTGGCTGACCTACGGGGTCCAGAGCCTTCTGCTGAAGAGTGCCACACACAAGTGGCAACCAAACTTGACTTTGAGAAGTTCTGGGATCTAGTGACCGATGCTATTGAGAGGATTGGTTGAGACAGATGGTTGAATCTACCGCAAAAACTTCTTATAACAAGGATGGGAAGTCAATCGTTGCTTTGATGACGGCTCTTATGGCAGCTGTCTTTGCATTCCAGCTTAATGCGTCCATGCTCTCACCGGCATTGACGACTATGCAGCATGAACTCAATACGGATAGTGCGCAAATTGGTTTAACGCAGACTGTTTTCTTCACTGCTTGTGCTGTTTTCTCTCTGTTTTTACCTCGCTTAGGCGACCTAGCTGGTCGTAAGAAAGTCCTGCTTGGCATGCTGTCTCTTACGGCGATCGGCTGTGTGGTCTCTGCGCTCGCGGTCAATGTAACTATGCTTATGGTGGGTCGTGTTATTCAAGGTGCTGCAGGTCCTGTAGTTCCTATGACCTTAATTATGCTTCACCATCGGGTGACTGATGACAAGCGTTACGCAAAGCTCATGTCGATTCTGACTGCTGTGAACGGTGGTATTGGCGGTGTGGATGCCATTTTAGGTGGTTGGCTGGCAGGAAGCTTTGGTTTCCGGTCTGTCTTCTGGTTCATGGTTGCCATCGCCGTAGTCGCTGTTCTTCTTGTCGCTATGTACGCTGATGAGAGTCATGCTAGCGAGACCCCCCGTATGGATTGGGCTGGCGTGGTTACCCTATGTGTGGCCTTCCTTCTGGCATACTTGGCTATCAACGAGATTGAAAAGCTGGGTGCAGCAAATTGGTTGATCGTGGCTATTGAAGTTGTTGTTGCCGCGGTATTCTTTGTAGCCTTCTGGCAGATCGAGACTCGTGCCAAGCATCCAATGGTCACCACTCACTACCTCAAGCAGCGCAGAACATGGGGCCTGTTGTTAACAACACTGCTAACCATGACTGGTGTCTTCGCTATTATGAACGGAATTGTTCCAGCCTTGGCTCAAGATGCAAAGTTTGGTGCGGGTATGAGCGCTTCAGTTGTATCTTTTGCAACGTTGACCCCATATGCACTCGTTGGTCTCGCCTTTGGTCCTTTTGCAGGAGCTTTGGCCTCCAAGTTCGGCTACCATGCGGTCCTTCGTGCTGGGTTAGTGGTTACGGTCATCGGTCTTCTCTTTGGCATCTACGTCTGCAAAGCGCCAAGCGTCTGGGCTCTCGTAGTGCTCTCTGTAATACTAGGTATTTCATACGCTGGCACAGCTAATATTATGCTCAATGGTTTGGGTATTGTGCTTTCACCAGCAGATAATACTGGCTACTTACCTGGTCTGAACGCTGGTGCGTTTAATTTAGGTGCTGGTTTGAGCTACGCAGTGCTATATGCCTTTATGAATGCGTTCACTTCATCGAGTAACGCTACAACTGGCTATGCTGCCAGCATGATTGGTGCTGTTATCCTTTTGGGCTTGGCTTATCTTGCGTCACTGCTTATCCCTAAGCATGGCGATGACTGACCAACAGTGAGTAAGGTGTTCATTCTGGGGGACCGTTAAAAACCCGTTGGAAGTCTACTGAGGTCCTTGCAGCTACACATGTGGCAGCTGCAAGGATCTTCTCAAAGTATAAGGAATTTGCTTTCGTTTGAGTGGAAGCAGTACATGCTGGTTGCCGTATCGATACTGACGGTAATATATTCCAGACTGACATGCAACAGCAAGATTGATTTTAATCATCCTACATGCTGTTTTTATCTTGGTATGTATTGGTTACAATTGTGAGAATATCGTCATATGGTTTTGAGTTCATTGTTGGTGTTCAACAAGACGAATAGACCTATTGTTGGGGTTTCTTATGATTTGCTAAATACCTTTTATACTGTAATGAACAGGTTGTTTACTGGTATTAACGGCTTCGCAAGATTGGATGGTATGCATTGGGAACGTCAATATTCACTAAGCGCAATGCCGGTATTTTGGCAGGTATCTTCACTCTCGCTTTACTTTCGCGTTTTGATTCAATTATTTCGCCTTCTGTAGCTGCAATTCAAGCTTCGTTCCCGATGGAGAACCCCTCAACTGTGGAATCTCTAGCAACTATTGGTGCAACTGCGGCAGTAGTTTCAGCACTTCTCTTTGGCAAGCTTATGGAGTGGTTGAGTTTTAAGGCTGCTGGCATTATCAGCTGTCTTTTTATTTCATTCGGTGGGCTCATGCCCTTGATTTTTCATTCCAATCTCCGTCAGCTTTTACTGTTTGCTGTTATCACTGGCTTTGGCGCAGGTATCCTCACTACAGTGTTGCCTAGTCTCTCTGCCCGTTTCTTCCATGGTCCTCAGCTTTCAGGACTCATGGGGAAGGTCCTCGCTATGCAAGACGGCTCGTCTATGATCATCTTGGCGTTAGGAGGTCTTCTAGCTACAGGAGGATGGATTCGTAACTATTGGCTGTATGGCTTCGGTCTGCTGGGCCTGTTTATGGTGGCTGTATTCGTGCCTGGTGTCAAGGCAGCAGGTTCAGAGGAAGTGTCTGCTGACGAGCCGCACACAGAGAGTCAAAACCATGCTGTCTCAGATCATGCGTCGGGTGGGGAACATGGAGAAAAGCAACAGAGTACGGGTTTTATCGCCTTATGTATTTTGTTGGGTTTCTTAAGTATTTTTTTGGTAGCTGTCCTCTACAACAAACTAGCTGTATATATCAGTCAATATCATTTAGGTGGTACTGATGCTTCTGGCTTTGCTCTTATGTTTAACACTGGTTCATCAGTAGTAATAGGTCTATCCATTAACCGTCTACGTGCCTGCTTCCGTAACTATATGCTTCCCTTTGCTTTTCTTTTGATGGCGTCTGGTGCACTCGTCTTCATTGCTACACGTTCGTTCCCGCTAGTGTGCCTGGCGGCGTTCTTGGTTGGATCAGGCAGTGCCATTATCATGTCAACATGTCCGTTCCTCCTTTCAAACCTGGCTGATAGAAAGCACTATCCTTTGGTCATGGGCGTGTTCTCTGCTATGACCAGTCTAGGTTTCACCGTTTCCACATGGGTTTTCCAGTTTGTGGCTGGTCTGCTTAAGACAGATCCCTTGATGGTTAGCTTTGGGGGGATGGTGCTGATAGCTATTTTGGCTGCTGTTTTGTTGGCGCTTTGTAACTTCCAATCTCGGGTAGAAGACCGGTATATTGCATACTGATATACGATATGTAGCAATCAGGAGATATAAGGGTTGCCTGCAATAATAAAGCGACGCAAGGTATCTTTTGCCTTGGAAATGCCAATACGTGGAGTGGCTTCTATACGTTCTTGAGAATGCAAGCGACCGTATACTAAGCGTAAGGGTGCTTGTCTCAAATCGTGCCCATCTAATTTGCTGTCCACTGCAATGGCTTGACATAGTTTAGCTGGACCATTAGTAAGGTTCGTATCAGAGTGTTTACCCTTTCTGTGAGCTTGCAGGATGTTGATGCCTTCAACTGGTTCTGCTGCTCGTATCAGAACTCCAGCACCATAGCCCTCCCTGTCGCAGGATACATTGCAGCAGTAATGCATTCCATAGGTAAAGTAAACGTAGAGTCTGCCAGATGGTCCAAAAAGTGTTCGGTTGCGTGCGCTCATGCCGTGAAAAGCATGGCTAGCAGGGTCCTCCTGATCGTAGGCTTCTGTTTCTACAATGCGGACGATCGATTGGCTGCCATCCTCGTAGCTGCGAACCATGAGGCAACCCAGAAGTCTTTGTGCTACTTGTTCTACGTGGGCGTCGAGAAAATCGGGGAAATCTGAAATGGTAGAAATAGTGCATACTCTCATGGCAGTATCCCATCTGATTTGATCTGTTTTCTTCCTCTAACGCTATGTAGGGTTCTTGTCTTGGCTGGTGGAAGAGGCATACTAGAGATTCTAGGCAATCACTAGTATATGCAGTGTGATGAGGACAAGGTGAGATGAGAGACTACTATCTGTGAGGGAATGAGATATGAGGATACCTGAGGCGTATAGGCATATTACGTATTTTGGTCGAGTAGGAAGTGCTGAGAGTAATTCTGGGCAGAGTGTCGTGAGGGCAATGAAGTCGGTTCCTACAGTTGAGGGACTACCTGACGAGTATGTGGCACTCGATACTGAAACAACAGGGTTGCGTGCAGGACGAGACCGAATTATTGAAATTGGGGCGGTAAAGGTAAGAGACAGAAGAGTTGTTGATAGTTTTTCCTCTTTAGTTAATCCTGGTATGGTGCTCAGTTCGACAATTGTTGAGTTGACTGGGATTGACGATGAAATGCTCGCCGGAGAAGACCACATCAGCCAGATACTTCCTAGTTTTTTCCAGTGGTTAGGAGGTATGGCTATAGTCGGACACAATCTGAACTTTGATTTGAGATTCCTTCAAGCTGAGGCGGAACTCTTGGGACAGAAAGTTCCCCGCGTATCGACCTATGACACTATGTATATGAGTCGCAGGTTGTTTCCCCAGCATCGTCATCATCGGTTAGCGGATCTCATCCAACGGTTTGATATTGATGATATTGAGGAGCATCGAGCACTATCGGATGCTGAGCAGACCCATCAATGCTTCGAATGGATGCGATCATATATGATGCAAGTTTGACGTTTATTGCTGAGCTTTCTGGTCATAGAGCACCTGCAATGATGATTGGTATGTAAGTGTTTGTACTACTTGGTCTAGGGCACAAAGTAGTAGTCCTTACTCCCATGTGAGAGTAAGGACTTATTGGTGACCCCGGCCGGATTCGAACCGGCGACCTACAGATTAGAAGTCAGTTGCTCTATCCAACTGAGCTACGGGGCCTTGCGAAGGATAAGTATATGGCCTAGGGCAGACTCTGTCAGAAATAACTGTCCTCAATACGTTCTGAAGGGCACGATATTTCAATACGATTCTACTCTTCTAGGGCCAGGCATCCTCAAACTTTGTACTGTAACTGTCTCACACCAATCGGTTGGAGTGTACTCTCAGCAATAAGAGCGCTGATGCTTGTTGAGACCGATCAAACGGTGTGGAGCATTGAAGTCACTTCTCTTCAAAATCTGTTCCGTACCGTCCTGCACGAGTTCTTTTTCAAACTCATGTTCATACTCAGCAACACTGAGTCTACGGCGGTTTTTAAGCATGCTGCTGTGCTTTTTAGCATCCAAGTGCGCTCGAAAATCCGGTTGTATAGTGCCAAAGAAGAGTTCAGCCTCTGATCCGGATCCATAGCTGAACAGACCGAACCTGTCTCCCTCCACAAGGCTGGTATCATTTTCCAACAATGAGAGCAGGCCCAAATATAGTGATCCGGTGTATATGTTCCCCACTTGCTGGCCATATATGATACTGTTCTCAAACCGTTCTACGATCCGCGCATACGACGTAGCATCTACTTTCGATTCAAGAGTGCGTAAGCCTTTACGCCCCATTTTAGAGAATGGAATATGGAACAATAGCGCTGCGAGGTTATCGCTTTGGGTTAAGGACATGTTTTCTGCCCTATCCCAAACTTCAGTAAACATAGACAGGTACACTTCTTCAGAGTACTTGCCTTGAGCGAAAGCCACATTTGAATAGTTGGGTCTCCAGAAGTCGTAAGTGCTCCGGCTTGCTACGACAGTATTTGGTTCAATCGCAAGCACTCCAGGCTTGTTTCCGACAATCATGGCCACCGCACCAGCTCCCTGTGTCACCTCACCAGGAGTTTGTAATCCATAGCGTGCAATGTCGGAAGTGATAACAAGTGCTTTGCTCTCAGGATGTGATCGCACGAAGTCTAAAGCAACCATCAGCCCTGCGGTACCTCCGTAGCAAGCTTCCTTGATTTCCATAACACGCATGCTTTCCGGCAAGCCTAGTAGTTGATGTATAAACAGTGCAGCAGCCTTGGATTGGTCGATTCCTGACTCTGTTCCAACGACCAACAAACCTAATGATGTCCTCAGATCTTCATCCATAAGCGGTTCCGCTGCATTGGCGCCCATGGCTACGATGTCTTGATCCAACGGTGCGACTGCCATCTTCTCTTGACCGATGCCGATAAGGTATTTGTTTGGGTCGACCCCACGCGCATGAGCTAAATCTACGAGATCTATGTATTGGTTTGGTGTATAGAAATTCAGTTTTTCAATGCCAAAACTATCCATCGTTCCCTACCTTCACTATCATTTTGACTCATGCTTTTCTTG
Source organism: Bombiscardovia coagulans (assembly GCF_002259585.1). GTDB lineage: Bacteria > Actinomycetota > Actinomycetes > Actinomycetales > Bifidobacteriaceae > Bombiscardovia > Bombiscardovia coagulans. The sequence continues at coordinate 435,245 of NZ_MWWS01000004.1, read as the reverse complement.
TTACATCAAACTAACATTAACTACGGCTACATAGTTGTGTGCTCTCGAGATGTGCTCATCATGTGAACTCTAAACGTCTAGAGACCCCCGTTTTATCTGTGACACAGCCTTCTTTGCGATGTCTAAACTTGCATGTTTCACGTTTTGACGTAGCAAGTTGGCGACCTGCTCTATCTGTTGTTCTCCGGTGGCTCCTGCCATAATTGCTAGACTGCGAAGTTGTAAATTCATATGTCCTTTTTGGATGCCGTCGGTCACTATAGCAAACAGGGCTGCCATGTTTGATGCCAACCCCACACTGGCTGCTATACCCATAAGTTGTGAAGCGCTAGGGTTGCCGAGCAATTTCATGACTAACTGGGCCATAGGAAGTGTTGAAATGGCACCACCAATCGCACCTAGAGGCATGGGTATGTCTATATCTCCTATCAGGCAGTTTTCTGAAACCGTCCAGTTGGTCCAAGTGCGATGTTCTGGATTCAAAACTGAGTATGCAGCAGCGGCAATATTACGCGTATCGTTACCTGTAGCCAGGATTAATGCGTCAACTCCGTTCATGATTCCTTTGTTTTGGGTTGCCGCACGCTGTTGTGAAATCTCAGCGAATGTACTAGCGAGAATCATGCGCTCCGCTACCTGAGCCCCATCCATTTGAGCTGTGGACAATTGAGTGAAGGGGAACACTGCCCGTGCATGAGCGCTTTGCAACGGCGCGTTGTTGGAAAGAATTGCCATGAGCAGTTTCAAACTTGGTGCTTGTTCACAGAGGTAATGTCCCACAGCCTCACAAATGGTGTTGACCACGTTGGCTCCCATAGCTTCAGCCGGGTCAATAGTGAGCCTGAATTCTATGAAATTGCATTCTCTATAGGTCAGTACTTCAATATTGCGAAGACCACCTCCATGTGCAACAAGGCTTGGATGGGCAGTCTGAGCCACTACTTCAACCGCCTCTCGATGTTCCTTTAAGAACTGTTCAGGCTGGTCCAATGTCCCATTAAATACCACTTGGCCGGTTAAACCACACCGTTTTACCGAAGTTGTGAAACCACCGGTTTCGTAGCAACGTTTTGCCGCGTTACTTGCAGCGGCAATCACCGATGGTTCCTCGACGGCAAGTGGCACTATCGTAGGCTTTCCATCGATAATAAAATGCTGAGCTAAGCCTAGGGGAACGGGGAATGTGCCAATTTGATTTTCAATCATATTTGAGGCCACATCGGTAGGTAATCCTGGTGACTGCGCAAGTAGGCCAGTATCCTGTTCGTCAAGATGTCCTTCGGAAAGCAACATTCTCAATCGTTCTTCTGTAGACATGTCACGGAATTTCATCACGATTCTCCTAGCCCCAAACCTCTTATCCAAGTACCAGCTGTCGTATCGGCAAACTATTTATATAGTGTAAAAGGTAAGAGCAAGCATGCCAAGGCTGTCCCTCGCATCCTCTCCGTGTCACATGGATTCTATTTCCATGGCGATTCCCTGACCGCCGCCTACGCATAGTGAAGCCACACCCCTACGAAGGCCCAGCCGGCGAAGGTTATGTATCAATGTAGTGAGGATACGAGCTCCTGAGGCACCAAGGGGGTGTCCCAGTGCGATTGCGCCACCGGAAATGTTATAACGGTCTGGTGAAATACCCAGCTCTTGACGGACAACGAGCGCCTGGCAGGCAAACGCTTCATTAACTTCAAACAAGTCTATATCGTCTATGTTCTGTTCATGGTTTTGTAGTAGTTTTTTGATAGCAGGCACAGGAGCGTATCCCATGAGTTCTGGTTTATATCCTGCTTCGGCATAACCGCAAATTCTTGCCAGTGGTTTCATCTTCAACTCTTTAGCTTTGGCGGCTGTAGTAAGCACTAGAATGCTGGCGCCATCGCTTATTGGAGAAGCATTACCGGCGGTAACCATACCACTTGGACCATAGACGGGCTCAAGTCTAGCCAGCGCCTCCTTTGAGGTATTTGGACGTATGGATTCATCGCGCTCGAGACCAGCGATTGGTGCTATTTCTTTCACAAACCAGCCTGCCTGGGTTGCTTGTGCTGCGCGCTTTTGTGAGATTACGGCATATTCATCGATTTCTTGGCGAGTAAGACCGAATCGCTGTGCGAGATTTTCTGCTGTCCTGCCAACCGGATAATCATAAAATGCGTCGTTGAGACCATCGCGGAAAAGGCTGTCAGATAAGGTGTTGACGTCAAAGCTTTGTTTCCCTGTACGCTTGGCGAGCGCAGGAGCATTTGACATGCTTTCTACCCCTCCTGCGACTACGACATCAGCGTCGCCCATAAGTATTGCGGATTGAGCAAGCCGTATGGCCTTAAGTCCAGATCCACAGACTTGGTTTACAGTCATGGCAGTGCCAGAGCATTTGAATCCAGCATTCAATTGTGCCTGTCGAGCTACATTCTGCCCTTCGCCAGCGCTAATTGCATTACCGAGAATGAGTTGGTCAACGGCATCTGGATCCAATCCACAGGATTGCGTAAGGTCTTGGCATAGTACTGTCGCTAATTGGGCCGAGGTATAGGTACTAAGAGATCCACCAAATTTACCAATAGTTGTTCGTTTGGCAGCAGTAATTACAATATCTGTTGAACTGTGAATAGCTTTCAAAAGCACCGTCCATATACCTAGCCTCACGCCCTACTGTGGCGCAGTACACCTTGTTGTTTGGTCTACTTGCGTTACTTGTGCGAATAAACCAATTTTCTTTCCTGTCTACACACTAGAGTCTCAGACAAGGCTTGCAACGGATATACACGAAGTCTTTACTGCACTTTACACAGTCTCCACAAGATTGTTAGGTTGCACCAAAACTAGGTTATTGTATGAAGCGTCAAGTGTCTGGGGCGTGATTGTTTGCAATCGTTTCTTCTAGAGAAGCTCAGCTATTGCGTGCTGGGTTGGTCAACCATGTTATACACCTACATGGCAGGTGCTTTCAATGTCTCTTTATCAAAGGGCTTGTTGTATATGCAAGCACTTTATGTCTTACAGGACAATCAGTTACCTGTTATGAGATGTGCTTGGGGCAGTACTGCGTGCTATAGGCAGCCACTGTGCTAAAAATGACTAGACTCCTGCATTGTGTCCTCGTAGTTATAGGTGTTCCCGGGGATTCTAGACCTGTCAAAATGACACCTCTGTGCTCCCCGTGCATGCGGGGATGATCCATGCATTTTCATCGCATTGTTACAATATACAAGTTCTCGGATTACTTCCTATCATTTTTTCTAGTCATTTGATATATTCTGAGATGAATTTGCTTTGGTAACAATACGCGGTCGTCGATAACTATAGCGCTGTGGCTCTCATGTGCGCTAATGTTACAGGGGTAAGTCAAACTAAGAGTATCGGTCTTGTGAGAAAGGTCGAGCTTGGGGGAGGACATCATGGCAGAGAGTAGCTCGCGGCAGACTAGGCAAAAAGAAGTTGTGCGTCGTATGCTGCGCACTCAACGTGAGTTTGTTTCTGCTCAAGAGTTGCATGAACTGCTCAATCAGGCTGGAGAGCATGTAGGTTTGGCAACGGTTTACCGGCAGTTAAGCGCGCTAGCTCAAGGTGGGTCAGTAGACACTATCGAGCACAAAGGCTCTAGGCTGTACCGGCTCTGTGCGGCTCAGAGGCGTCATCACCATCATTTAGTTTGCGAAGCTTGTGGCAAAACGATAGAGATTCAACCGCCACGAGAGGACTGGCTGCGGTCAGTGGCTTCAGCTCAAGGGTTTACAGTCTCTTCCCATACGCTCGAGGTATATGGTTTGTGTGCCGAATGTCAACACTCAACCAATACCCTCATTAAGTAAGTGAGATGGTTGTGTTGGTTGTTCTTGGAAGAGTTATTGTTCTTCCGAAGAGGTAGGTTGTGAACTTTTTTCGTCGCTATTTGGCCTGTTCGAGGTTGGTTCGTGACTACCTGTCTTTGTGATTGTACTCTTACTCAGCTCGCTAGCGTGTGCTTGTTCCTGGTTTGTGGCGTTTTTCTCTTTTGCTGTTTTCGCCGGCCTCAGGGATTTTATAGCATCGAGGGCTTGTGAAGCCTTTAGGTCAGGAAGATAAGCCTGGAGTACAGCTAGTCCAATCTGTACTAGTTGGGCGGGGTCTGGATAGCAAATATAGACTGGTTGCTCAGTTGGCTGGAACTTTTTCTTGAAGAAGAAGAGTGAGCTGAATCCATATGCTGGCTCCATGAGGTCAGCTACCAGTTGTAAGGCATGCTGCAAGATTTGTGGGGAATTTTCTCCTTGATTATCTCGTTCTGGATTCATGCCTGCCAGAGGTGCTGCAGATAAGCTCATAAACTCAACTTGTCCTTCATCTCGCAAACGTTCAGCCATTCGAGCTATAAGGAATTCCATGATGCCATTAGGTGAGTCTGTCCTGTGGCGCATAAAGTCTAGGGTCCAGCCAACAACTTTGTCATCACGGTAAGTAGGCATCCAGGAGGTGACGGCTAGGACAGTACCTTCAGCGTCAATAGCATAGAGGAGGGCTACGCGAGGATCCCTGAGTTCGTCTAATCCTCCCAAAGTGAATTTCATTTCTGGCAGGGCTTTCAATTCAGCCCACTGTTCAGAAATTGCTACTATCTGGGACTGCACGTTCCAAGGAGCATCGTTGAAGGTGGAAAGTTCATCGTGATAATTACTCTTTTTTGCCTTATTGATGGCTGTGCGAATATCCTGCCATTTCTTGCCCCGGGTCTCCCATTTGGAAGGAATAACGATCATCTCTGAGCCGACTTCAAGAGAAGTCCAACCATGTGCAACTAGTTCGTCGCGCTGAGGCTTATGGACAGAGTAGAAGACGGGGGACCAGGAATGTTCTGAGCAATAGTGCCAGAACGCATGTAAATCGGCTATATACTCGTCTGGATCTCCGAAGGGGCCAGTTGTAGTTAATGCTATGCCGTGGAGGACTCGGTAGGCGATAGCTGAGCGACCACTGGGGGAGAACCAATAGTTATTGCCCTCCCAAGTGGTCATGAAGGTCATCGATTCACCGCCGGTTTCGACGAGTGCATTGGCTCGTATGCGTTCATCCTCATGCTGGATGACAGAGCTACGCATCCAAGAAAGGAGAACTATGAGTACTACTAGCCAAAAAATAAAGCCAATGGAGTTGTTAAGGATTAATCCTGTCAGTGTCCGTGGGATAAAGCGGGGGCGGAAACGACTGGCAATGCCGTTTGTCAAGTAACGGGTTGGTAGTTCCGCTAAAGCCATACTGAGCGTTGGTTTTGGTTTGAAAGAACCCGGTGATACAGAGATCCAGAAGAGGTAGAAAGCAGCGGTTGCAAGCCAGGTCAAGAAAATAATAATCGATCCAAAACGTAGACGGCTTGCTTTTGTGCGTACGGGGAAGTAACGCATATAGCGGCAAATGAAGTAGGTGAAAATGAGGGGCGGCAGAGCAATGGCCAAGAGTGAGGGAATTGCTCCATGTCGAATAGCTCTTGTTAGCCCTTCCCCAAGGGTTAAGGGTACGACTAGGTAGTAAATCAGTGCTAACACTACAGTTAGGCTGTTAAGAATTATGCTGGTGGTGGCAGCTACTCGGCGCCCATGGTAGATGCCCCACGAAACCACAAGCATGACCGCTGTTGGAATAAGCATGCTAATGAACGTTGGTGTGCTTACTGGCCTAGTTAATCCATACTGCACGTAACATGAGGTAGCAGTGTTTGCCCTCAGACATGCTGATAGTTGATCTGCGCTATGAGGGCCAGGTCCCATGAACATGCCTAATGGAGTAAAAACACCTGCTTTGACCTTGGATGATGCGGTAACGATTGGTCCCAGAGCAAGTACTGTAGAAATTGCACCTAACAGATGACGTGTTTCGTATGAGGATCGGCGGCCTGCTAAAGCGTGATCTGTGATAGGGCCATGCCAAATTCTACCTACGAGGTGTCCAATAAGAGCTGCCGCTAGAGCGCAATAATTGCCAGGGTTCCCTGTGTAAAGCACCAGCAAGATGAGTGACGTATAGCCAATGAGGTTTATGCGCCGTCTCCATAGGAGGTTGCTGTATGAACTTGAAGCCATCAGGGATCCGATGACAAGCGTCACAGGATTTAATGACATAGGAATTCGTGCAAACCAGGACCAATGAATCTGTATCTCATTAATGGCGTAACAAATTATTAGCCCCATAACTGTGCCGCCCAAGGCAGAGATTAATGAGGAAATAATCACCCGCTGTCGTCCTAGGCGGGTTTCAGCAATACAAAGAATTAAAAGAACGATTGCAGAATCGACAATCAACTGCAAGGGTCCTGCGGTGATAAACAGGGACAGTATGAGTTTCGCAAATTGTTCCAGCATTCCAGGTTGATGTGGAGCGCTTGACTGGAGTGGGCCTGCTGGATCCCTAAAAAAGGTAGCAAGTGGCGTACTGATACGATCGTTTTTTGGTACCCGTAAAAGGGCGAAAAGGAGCCAAGCTGCTAAATTGATAACAACTATCGCCAGGGTCGAGAACACTGCGAGTGAATGCGCGTGCAGCCAGCGTTTCAAATCATCAAAAAGGACAGACAGAGCAGATTTCTCCATGGTACTTGGTCCTTTATATGTCTCACTCATACTATGCAACCCTCTACTTACTATTCTAGAGCTATCTCTGAGATATTCGGGTAATTGCTGATTGGTTTACCCATGTCCCCTAACCCCATGCGTTCCCCTAACCAGTCTAAGGCTGGTTCCCAACATGCGTTGACAGCATGCCAGTCATGGCCGTTACCCTGGGAAACAACCAACTTAACATCCATACCAGCACGTTTAGCAGCTTGGCCAATTGCGGTCATATTGCTAATTGAAACGGAATCCTTACCCCCCGAACCTGCGAAAAGTGTCTGCTTGGATGGAGCGTGTTGTTCGATGGCATAGATGGGTTCTTGTTCGCGGAAAGCTTGCTCATTACCATGGAAGTAATTCTTAATCATGGATTCGCGTGAGCCTTGGCTAGGACCTATTTCTCCATCTGCGGGCAGCATGTTGCCATAGATGTCGGGGTGTCGGGCTCCCAGCTGGGTAGAGCATGTGCCTCCTTGAGAGAAACCACCAACTGCCCACATATCGGAGCTTTCGGCTACGGGAAGATGGGAAGTAATCCATGTTGGGACATCTTGGGTGAGGTAGGTTTCCGCATTTCCATAAACTGGAGAGTCTACGCACAAGCTGTTGTGGTTAGAAGCGCCGTTCTGATCGGGTGATACGACAATAGGTGCTAGACCATGGTGTTTCTCAGCATATGCGTTCATCATAGACTCGATGCCTGCTGCGGTGAAGAGTCGGTCCGGAGAACCAGGTTGTCCGGCAAGCATAACAAACACAGGCAATGCTGGTGGTTTCTCGCTTAAGGCCGCTGGAGGTAAATAAATGTCGGCAGGGCGGGCTTCAAAGTGTGACCTGGTGTTGTTGATATTTGCTGAAAAAACTTTACCCCGCTTTGGGTAGGCCGGTAGCTTGCCTTCCTGTGCAAGGTTTCGCCATTCTTTGACGTTCATGCTTGCTGGCTGTACATCATTGTGGTGGAGACGCGGATAGGCCGATACGGAAAATATGGAACCAATCGTGGTGAATTCTCCGTATATCATGTCAATTCGTAGGGCAGTAGCGAGGATTACCATTACTGCCATCGCTGACGCTAGGAAGCGCTTCCAGCCGTGATGAGTAATGAGAGTTGTTACGACAAAACCCATGGCAGTAAATCCTGCTGCAACAGCGAAGATGACCATCCATCCCAGACTTACTTCAAAAAGCATGAAAACGTCTGATACTAGCCATGCTGCCAAGAGCCCGAATGCTCCTGACAGTATGGCAACCAGCAGTGCCAGCCTGAGTTTTTTTCTCTGACTTTTGCTGCACTGCGCTAGTATGAGAGCAGCTAACCCGATAATAGTTATCCCGAAAATAAGAGCAGGGAACCAGCCAACAAGCAAGTGAATATGAGCGAAGTGTCTAAGCATGAAAACCTTCCGTCGTCACCAGTATAGCGAGTCATGAGAGTGAGGAGATGAGTCTTCCATAACTGGAATGAGCATAGCACTCCTTGCTTGAAGCTGGATAGGGGACATGATACGTTATTGATAATGAATATCAATAACGTAGTTGCTACCCAGGAACTACGGCATGACTGTGGGCCAAAAGGAGTTACATAGATGCAGTTGAGACCAGTAACAGGGAAGTTTGATCGACCTTCAAATCTGCTACGGAAAAGCATAGCTGGCACCTTTGCGTTAGCTTTGCTTTTTGGATTGGCTGCATGTGGTAATCCAACAGATACTAAGGGATCTGCTAGCAAGGGGACTATACAGGTAGTGACAAGCATTGGACAGTGGTCAGCCTTGGCGCAACAGCTAGGAGGAGACAAAGTTAAGTCCCAGCCAGTCATTAATAATCCAAATGCAGATGCACACGACTATGAACCCACTACGTCAGATATTGGTCATATTGGTAGGGCCGATTTAGTTATCGTGAATGGGGCTGGTTACGACAGCTGGGCAAGTAAGGCAGCCAATACCAACGAACATAAAATAGTGGATATCGCTGCCAGTTCTGGACATAAGTCTGGGGACAATCCTCACTTATGGTTCTCGAGTCAGGCCCGTAAGCAAGCAGCACAAGCTATCACCAAGGCCTACCAGGAACTTCTTCCTGAAGAAGAGCAGTATTTTAGTCAGCAGCATGCGCGCTGGCAGCAATCAGAACAAGGTTTGAGTAATCGTCTAGCGCAGGTGAAAACGAAAGTTGGCGGATCTACATACATTGCAACAGAATCAGCAGCACATTACCTGGCGGAAGATATAGGTCTTACTGACAACACGCCGGTCGGATTTAGTCAAGCAGTAGCCAATGAGAGTGAGCCTTCTCCAGCAGACATTCATTCCACAGAACAGCTATTGCTCAATAAGAAAGTGCAACTTCTTATTTTTAACAACCAAGAGGTTAGTGGCGTTAGCAATCAACTGGTAAGTGCTGCTCATACTGCAGCTCTTCCAGTTGTGCAAGTCAGTGAACAAATGCCTGCCGAATATCATAATTTGGTCGATTGGATTGGCTCTTTACTCACAGAATTCGAAAAAGCTTTTGATGTATCGAATGCAGGCTAGGCTTGATGAGCCAGGATGAGCAGTATGGATTGTCTGACTCAATAGGAAGAATAAAAGCAATACCAAGGACAGATTGTCCTTAGAATATAGAAAGGTGCAAGATCTAGCGTGACGGAAGCAAACAAGGCAGCAGAGCATGGCACCGATAACACAGCCCCGTTGCAGCACACGCAGGATTCAAAAGAGCAAGGAAAGGGTGTCAGTAACCGCTTCAAAGCTGTCAGTTTACGTGGCAAGTGGAAACCAGCCACATGGGTGTATGCTGTCCTCTTCGTTGTTTTTGATATCGTTGCTGTTGCACTTTTGCAGTGGGGTGTGACTCTGAGCACATCTCGAGTTGCTTTATCAAATCCCCTGATAGGTTTCTGGGGCTTTGTATCGGCCATGTGGAACGGACATCGATTTGTGTTCATTTTGAACCTACTGGCTATCGGTTTGGTATACCTCCTGTTGCTGTTTCTGTGTAATCGCTTCTGGGTTGCCACGCCAGTGCTGTTGACTGTTGCAGGAGTCATTGCAGTCATAGAGCATTTCAAGGTAGCCTCTCGCTATGAAACAATACTGCCTTCTGATTTGAATTTTTTGCACGCTGATGCAGGCAATATCGTATCTTTTTTGCCAACCGGATCGTTCTTCCTGATTGTGCTGACAGTTGTTTTGATCTTCGTTCTCATGTTCGCCAGTATCTTATTGAGTAGGGTAGATAGCTGGCACGGTCGAGTTGTGCGCACAGGTAACAAGGGTCTTGGTGCTTCTATTCGTTGTGCTGGTGTGGTAGTTCCCACGCTAGTCTTAGCGCTCTTTATGTCGTCTGTAGGCACTTACGGAACTTGGGCTAACTCCTTCTCCCGGTGGATGGGAGACCTGCCTTCGATGTGGGATTCGGTCTATGATGCCCAGCGTAACGGTACCTTTGTGTCCTTCTCTCGTCAGCTCAATCCGAAAATCATGGATGAGCCTAGTGACTATAACCAGGCGTCTATGGAGAAGATCGTTAAGCGTTACAGCAAGCAGGCGGATATTATCAACAAGGATAGGGCCTCGTACCTCAATGAGAATACGCTTGTGTATATTCTCTCTGAGTCATTCTCAGATCCTTCAAGAGCGCCAGGTGTGCAGTTAAATGCTGATCCTATGCCTAATATCCGCTCTATTAAAAAAGACACTACTAGCGGCTTAATGCTGTCTTCTGGATACGGTGGCGGCACAGCAAATATGGAATTCCAAGCTTTGTCTGGTCTGTCAATGGCTAATTTCGATCCTTCACTCACTAGTCCTTATCAACAGGTGATTCCCGATCTTAAGTGGATGCCTATGGTAAACCAAAACTGGGGTGGGTCTGAGCACTCACTGGCTTTCCATCCCTATGAGCCTTCTATGTACTCGCGAGCGCAGAACTATAAGACTTTCGGCTTCTCGCATTTTTACACCTTGGCTGGCAACGATATTATTAACCACCAAGAGCATATCGACAATTCTCCTTATGTGTCCGATGCGGCGGCTTACCAGTCTGCTTTAGAGGCGATGCAGGCTCATCGGTCTAACCAGTTTGTCGAGGTCATTACCATGCAGAACCACATGCCGTACAATGACTGGTACAAAGACAACACCTTCCAGGTTTCTGTTCCAGAAGGTGCGCCTGACTTGGGGGAGGACGAGCTGACCTCTATTCACACATACGCGAAAGGTGTCAGCTTGACCGATCAAGCTACTCAATCATTCATAGACTCCATTAACCATTTGGATAAGCCGGTAACGGTTGTCTTTTATGGAGACCATTTGCCAGGTATCTACAACACAGCCTCAGCAGATATGAACAATTCACTGGCCTTACACCTGACAGATTACTTTATCTGGTCAAATAAGGCTTCAGCTTCACATGGCACAGATTTACCTAATTCAGCGTACACGTCACCTAACTTCTTTACTGCTCAAGCAGCTCGTCATATGAATGCCAAAGTTTCACCATACTTGGCTTTCCTTACTGGTTTGCAGGATAAGATATCTGCGATTGAACCTCCTGTTGTCAATCAGATTCAAGGTTGGGAACGTATACCTGAAGGACAGACTATCTACCTTGATGCTACGGGCAAACCCATGGACGCTCGTTCATTTGATGAGAGAACTCAGCAGCTTCTTCATGACTATAAGCTCATCCAGTACGACATCATGGCTGGTAAGCAGTACTTACGGGGTAGTAATTTTATGACAGCACCTACTAGGGCATCTGATAAGAAAGCAGCTGAAGCAGCAGCCAAACGTAAGGCAACACAAGCTGACCAACAGGCTCGAAAGGAACGGACCGAGACTCCAGTGATTCCTGGGCCGGACCATACAACCGCCCAGTGACGCCAGCGATAGTTGTAGCAGGTGAATCAGAAAAGGTCTTTGCCTGCTGGCGTTGGTGTCTTGAGAGAATATTGTGTAGCTCGCAGATCAACTTTTTGCACAGACCTTGAGGCACAATAGGGTATGTATGAGCCGGGGGCCTAGTGCCTTGAGTAGTGTAGAGATTGGTAGAACATGACAGGTCGAATTCGTGCTATTGACCAGGAAGCTGTATTACAGCTGACAGATGTCATACGCGAAGGGGGACTTGGTGTTATCCCCACGGATACGGTCTACGGTGTCGTTTGTGACCCATGTAATGATGCAGCTATAGACGCTCTTTTTGCTGCCAAACAGCGGCCACGTTCGAAATCGTTGCAAGTCCTAGTGCCCTCTGTCGAAGCTATTGAGCATTTAGGGTTGATTCTTCCTGCTCCTCTAGATCAACTGTCGGAAGTACTATTACCAGGTGCTTTTTCTCCGGTGTGTATAGCTCGCACTCATTGTAAACTCAAGACGCTGCGTCAAGAAAACAGTGCTCGCACGCAAGCTATTCGTGTACCGAACTCAGCTCCCTGCCAGTCTGTACTTGCAGCTATAGGGCCACTAGCGGCATCTTCGGCTAATCGTTCTGGTCAGCCTAGTGCACAGACTGCCCAAGAAGCATATGAACAGTTGGGGGACTCGGTGGATCTATATTTGGATGCAGGACCTACACCAGGGCCAGTGCCTTCGACTGTTGTGGCCTGTGATGCAAGTCACAGATATGGGGTTAGTGTTCTGCGTGAGGGTGCTGTTAGCTCTCAACAGATTCATATGCTGCTTTCTGCTGGCAGTCAGGATCTGATCCAATGAGAGTCTATATACTGGTAGCTGCTGTTGCTGGAGGTGCCACGTGGTTGGTGACTCCGCTCATCCGTCACCTTGCCATCCGTATAGGTGCTGTAGGTCAGGTCCGTGCGAGAGACGTGCATACAGTTCCTACTCCACGTATGGGTGGACTTGCCATGTTGGTCGGTTTTGCAGTGGCCATGCTCTTTGCTTCTCGTATTCCATTTATTTCCGGTTTATTTGAAACAGGGCATCAAGCCTGGGTGATTTTGATCGGGGCAGTAGCAGTATGCTTACTCGGTATGGCTGATGACCTGTGGGATTTAGACTGGATGCTCAAGCTAGCTGGTCAGCTGTTAATTTCGGTCTTTGTTTCCTGGGGTGGTATTCAAATTATTTCGCTGCCACTGGGTTCGCTGGTCACAGCCTCCCCATCTCTATCTATGGCTATTACCGCTTTCCTTATTGTTGCTTCGATTAATGCTGTTAACTTCGTAGATGGGCTTGACGGTTTGGCAGCAGGTATTGTGGCTATCGGTGGAATTGCTTTTGGAGCTTACTCATATATAATAGCCAGGATTTCGCCCTCTTATGCTTCTATGGCAACGCTTATTGATGTTGCTCTGGTAGGAATCTGCGTTGGCTTTTTGCTCCATAATTGGCATCCAGCTAAACTTTTTATGGGTGATTCCGGATCCATGCTTCTTGGCTATTTGATCACCTGTGCTTCGATTGTGGTGACTGGACGTTTGGATCCTGCAACTATCCATACCAGCATATATTTACCAGCTTTTATGCCTATTCTCTTGCCTATTTTGGTGCTGTTTCTACCTGTGCTTGACATGTGCTTGGCCATTGTACGCAGGTTAAGCCATGGTCAGTCCCCGATGCACCCAGACCGGATGCATCTGCACCACAGGATGTTGAGGATCGGTCATTCAGTACCCTCTGCGGTGTTGATTTTGTGGGGTTGGGCAGCACTGTTTTCATTTGGTTCGCTGACCATCCTCTTTGTGCCCGCTGGATATGCGTTCATCGGTTTTGTTGCGGCCGCTATGCTGTTGACAGTAGCCACACTGTATCCGTACTATCGACGGCGAATTCCAGAAATTCAGCAGGAGAATGCTGTGCTGAAAGCTTCAAAACAGCGGGAGTTAGACCATAGGGACCAGTGAAACAGCTGTGCCTGTATCAAGGTGTGAGTAATACATGTTGGTAGTTTTATAGTCTGTGCTCATCTATATCATGTTGCTATGTCTACAGTTATTACAGACCAAACTTCTTCCGCCTATCAGCCTCTTCCTGACAAGTTCCAGCGACTTGGCTTAGCTTATGATGATGTGCTCATTCTTCCTAATGAGTCAAATGTTATTCCATCTGAAGTCGACACGACTACTAACCTGACTCGACATATCACCATGAAGTCGCCTATTATTTCTGCCGCTATGGATACGGTTACAGAGGCTCCCATGGCTATTGCGATGGCTCGTAATGGGGGTATTGGAGTTCTTCACCGGAATTTAAGCATTGAAGATCAATCCAATCAAGTTGACATTGTGAAGCGGTCAGAGTCTGGCATGATCTCAGATCCACTTACTGTTACTCCTGAAGCTTCACTGTCTGAACTCGACAAACTTTGCGCAATGTATAAGGTATCGGGTTTGCCGGTGGTAGATCGTGATCAGCGCTTGGTTGGGATTATCACCAATCGAGACATGCGTTTTGTCAATCCTGATGATTATGACAAGCTAACAGTAGACCAAGTAATGACAAGAGATCACCTCATTACCGGCCCATCAGATATTACTAAAGCGGACGCTCATGAGATCCTAGAACGATACAAGGTAGAAAAACTGCCTTTAGTAGATAAGCAAGGACGGTTGACGGGTCTGATTACTGTTAAGGACTTCGTTAAGACTGAGCAATACCCTGATGCAACCAAAGATGAGCGTGGGCGTCTACGGGTAGCCGCAGCCGTTGGTTTCTTTGGTGATGCATGGGAGCGGATTACTTCCCTCCGGGATGCTGGTGTAGATGCGCTAGTGGTTGATACGGCGCACGGACATGCCAAACTTATGCTAGATATGATCCACCGCATCAAGAGCGACCATGCTTTTGACAGTGTGGATATCATCGGAGGCAATGTTGCAACCAGAGAAGGAGCGCAAGCGCTTATTGATGCTGGGGTAGACGCGGTAAAAGTCGGAGTAGGCCCAGGTTCAATCTGTACTACTCGTGTCGTGGCTGGTATCGGAGTTCCTCAGCTGACAGCAGTTTATGAAGCCTCCCTGGCATGCAAACCAGCAGGAGTTCCCCTAATAGCTGATGGTGGTATTCATTACTCGGGTGATATCGCTAAGGCTATTGTTGCTGGTGGAGATACAGTTATGCTTGGTGGTCTTTTGGCTGGCACCACAGAGGCTCCAGGTGAAAGAGTTCTTCTCCATGGTAAGCAATATAAGGTTTATCGGGGTATGGGGTCGATGGGTGCTATGGCCCCACGTGGTAAAAAGTCGTATTCTAAAGACCGCTACTTCCAAGCTGATGTTACCGCTTCAGACAAAGTGGTACCGGAAGGCGTTGAGGGAGAGGTGCCCTTCCGTGGGCCTCTCAGCTATGTACTTTACGAATTAGTGGGTGGTCTTCACCAAACTATGTTCTACACAGGTGCTCGCACGATTCCAGAATTACAGGAGAAGGGTCAATTTATTCGCATTACTGATGCGGCCTTGAGAGAGTCTCATCCTCATGACATCGTTATGACGAAAGAAGCCCCCAATTACTCCGGTTTTCATGACTGATTAAGAGGTAGGGGTTTGTGAAATAGATAGGACGTTTTGGCTGGAGTTAAACGATAATCAGGTTTTCCAGCGGTCGACAGTATAAGGAAAGCAGATAGATGAGCGATACAAATGAGGAAGTGTTCACCCCCGAGGAATCGAGGATGATTTGGATTGACTGCGAAATGACTGGACTGGATATTTTCCATGATGAGTTGTGCGAAGTCTCTGTTGTCCCTACAGACTTTAACATGAAAGTTTTGGATAAGGGCATCGATGTAGTCATCAAACCTTCTGATACGGCTGTGGCCCATATGGACGATTTCGTCCGTAATATGCACACTTCCTCAGGATTAGTTGACGAATGGAACAAAGAAGGATTAGGACTGGAAGAGGCTCAGAGGCAGGTTGTTGCGTATGTAAAACAGTTCCTACCGGCGCATGGCAGAGCTCATCTAGCTGGTAATTCAGTTGGATCGGATAAGAAGTTTTTGGACCGGTATATGCCCAATCTGATGGAACTCCTTCACTACAGGGTCATCGATGTGTCTACCTTGAAAGAGCTTTCACGTCGCTGGTACCCTGCTGTCTACAGGAATAAGCCTGCCAAGCACGGTGGGCATCGGGCACTGGCTGACATCATTGAGTCAGTTGACGAGCTGCGTTATTACCGTGATATGTTCTTTTTGCCAACACCTGGGCCGGATGAGATCGCTGCCCAGGCTGGAGCGCAGCAGATTGAGCAGACTTCTCTTTTGCGTACTTACGAACAAGAAGGTCAGCCGATTGAGGATGCTTCTACTCCTGAAAAGAAAGACTATTAAGCTGTCAGAATGTGCGCTCTACAATGACAGTATTACATTATGCGGCAATCTGAAGCTCTCAATATTCTCGATGCTGGTGCCAACGTTTTTCTTACAGGTGCACCTGGCGCTGGTAAGACTTTTGTTCTCAATGAGTTCATTGACACTGCCCGCCAAAGAGGAGCT
Source organism: Bombiscardovia coagulans (assembly GCF_002259585.1). Lineage (GTDB taxonomy): Bacteria > Actinomycetota > Actinomycetes > Actinomycetales > Bifidobacteriaceae > Bombiscardovia > Bombiscardovia coagulans. The sequence continues at coordinate 419,196 of NZ_MWWS01000004.1, read as the reverse complement.
ACTGTAGCTATCACCGCATCTACGGGTATAGCCTCTACTCATATCAATGGGCAAACAATACACTCGTGGTCGGGTGTGGGCATAGCCAGTGTTATGACCGACAGTCTTCTCAAGAGGATTCGGTCTCGCCGCAAGCGGCAGATAGGTAAAACCGACATACTCGTAATCGACGAAGTGTCTATGATGCATGCTTGGCTCTTCGATATGGTGGATCAGGCATGCCGGTCTATTCGACACAGTCCTGAACCTTTTGGTGGGTTACAAGTCGTTCTTTCTGGTGACTTCTTTCAGTTGCCGCCGGTGTCTCGTTCTGGTCGTAATACTGATGTGCTGGCGGCAAGCCCAGAGTTTCAAGAGTCGCGTGCTCGTTATGCAGATGCTGGAAGAAATCCTGAGGGTTTTGTGACCGAGTCATTAGTGTGGCAGGAGTTGGATCCGGTAATTTGCTATTTGACCGAGCAGCACCGTCAAGATGACGGCCAGCTATTAACGGTATTGACCGACATTCGAGAGGGTTCTGTTACTCAAGATGACCACAATGTGCTCGCAGGTCGAGTGGGTACTCAACCTGAATCAGGTCAAGTAGCGGTTCATCTTTTCCCGGTCAATAAACAAGCTGACAGTTTGAACGATTTTCGTCTTGGACAAATAGGGGAGGAGGCTCATCAGTATGCGGCTACTCAGTCTGGAGACCCCCTATTAGTAGACCGCCTGAAGAAAAATATGCTTGCCCCTGAACAACTTCTGCTCAAGACTGGTGCCGCAGTGATGGCCTTGCGTAATGACCCAGACCATCAATATGTCAATGGCTCTATTGGTAAGGTAAAGGGGTTTATGCCTCAGTCTCAAGGCGGCTGGCCAATTGTTGCATTTGATAACGGTAATACGGTAACCATGAAACCTGCCGCTTGGGAGATGACAGATGGTGATGTGGTGTTGGCGGCAGTCAACCAGGTTCCCCTACGCTGCGCCTGGGCTATCACAATTCATAAGTCTCAAGGTATGACGCTGGACAGGGCTGTCATGGATTTGCGTCGGACATTTGCACCGGGAATGGGCTATGTAGCTCTTTCTCGCGTGGAAGCTCTGGACGGTCTCTATCTGGACGGTATCAACGAACATGCATTCTTAGTGTCGCCTGATGCTGTCATCCTTGATGCTGACTTACGGGCAAATTCTAAAGCAGCATGCTCACGGCTGGCAGGTGAAGGTGCAGGTTCTTTCAGCAAACACTCGAGTGTACAAGAATTTGATGGAAGCGACTTTAGCCAAGGTGGGCTTTTCTGAGATAAGATCAGATAGGTTATCTCTGTGTGAGACGCCCGCTTGGTGTTTTCTCTTGTCTGTGAAAGCACTTATTCTTGAGGCTATGAAATCCAGTGCTTTACGTATGTCAACCCTTTTCGTGCGCACCTTGCGTGAGGACCCTGCCGATGCAGACGTAGATTCAGCTCGGCTGCTCCAGCGTGCAGGCTATATTCGCAAGGCTGCTCCTGGTATTTGGACATGGTTGCCATTAGGGTTGCGTGTCCTGAACAAGGTTGAAGACATCATACGTGAAGAAATCAATGCTATTGGCGCACAGGAAGTTCATTTTCCGGCATTGCTGCCCCGAGAGCCATATGAAGCAACCCATCGCTGGGAGGAATACGGCGACAACATTTTTCGTCTCAAGGATCGCCACGGAGCAGATTATCTGTTGGCTCCCACGCATGAGGAAGTGTTTACCCTTCTGGTGAAGGACATGTATTCGTCCTACAAGGATTTACCCGTCACCCTATACCAGATTCAGACCAAATATCGTGACGAATTCCGTCCCCGGGCCGGTTTGGTTCGTGGACGCGAATTTGTCATGAAGGATGCTTATTCGTTTACCCTTGATCAAGAAGGTTTGCAAGAGGCTTATCAGAATGAGCGAACAGCCTACGAGCGCATTTTTCAGCGACTTGGTTTGAAATATGTTATTGTTCATGCTGTTTCTGGTCCGATGGGTGGGTCCGAGTCTGAGGAGTTTTTGGCACCGCTGGCTATTGGTGAGGATACCTTTGCTCTAGCTCCTTCGGGAAAGGCATGGAATGTTGAAGCTTTGACCACGCCAGAAGTTGAGGACATAGACTGCTCTGGAATTCCAGAGATGACAGCCTTAGAAACCCCTGATTCTCGTACTATTGACCAGTTGGTCAGCCAGTCGAATGCTCTGCATCACCGCAAGAATGGAGAAGACTGGACTGCTGCGGATACACTGAAGAACTTGATCATTGCCGTCAAGCGTACAGAAGATGAGAACCACGATATGCCGTGGCGAGAGATCGTAGCTATTGGCCTACCCGGGGACCGCCAGGTAGATATGAAACGTTTGGAAGCACAGTTTGCGCCCTACGAGATTGAGGAGGCTACTGAGGAAGATCTGAAGGCTCATCCTGAGTTCATTAAGGGGTACATTGGGCCTATGGTTCTAGGACCCCAAGCTCGTGCGAAGGAGGAGATCTCTGAGCCAGTGCGTTATCTTATGGATGCACATGTTGCTCGAGGTTCACAGTGGATTACTGGCGGTGATCGTGATGGAATGCACATTTTCAACGCGGTCTATGGACGAGACTTTGAAGCTGATGGCACAGTTGAAGCAGTAGCAGTGCGTCAGGGGGACATGAGTCCAGACGGTTCGGGTCCATTGAGCTTTGAACGTGGTGTAGAAATAGGGCAGGTTTTCCAACTTGGCCTCAAGTACTCAAAGGCTCTGGACTTACAAGTTCTGGATCAAAATGGTAAGGCTGTCCCTGTGTGGATGGGTTGCTACGGTATAGGTGTTTCGCGAGTCCTGGCTTGTATTGCTGAGTCTCATCATGACGAGAAGGGCTTGGCGTGGCCGTTGGCTATTGCTCCGGCACAGGTACATGTTCTCGCTACTGGTAAGAAGGAAGAAGCCTTCCAAGCTGCTGAGAAGGTGGTAGCAGAACTGGAGGAACGCGATATCGAAGTGATATACGATGATCGTCCCAAGGTCTCTCCTGGTGTGAAGTTCAAGGATGCTGAGCTGTTAGGTATGCCCCTTATTGCTATAGCTGGACGGGATACGATCGACAATGGCACTATTGAAATCCGTAATCGCGATGGTTCTGAATCAATTTCAGTTCCAGTAGATGAAGCAGCTCAGACCATAGCAAATAGGATTGCTGCTCTGGCTTGAATGAATCGCAACGGTGTTCGTGTTCGAGAATTTTTGTGATCTCCGACACGAGCACACGTGTATCACATGTGCTCTGCCTTCGTAAGGTTCAACCGGACAATTGTGTTGATATCATGTTGCAAGAAAAACTGAGTTAACAACACTTACAGGCTAAACTGTAACTCTAGTGGGACGTGGTCTTGGCGGGCACCAGTATCAAGCGGGCGGCATACGGTAATCTTGTCTGCTACTCGGTCGGAAGCGAGCCAGTAATCGATTCTCCAGCCAGAGTTGTGAGCTTTAGCGGTTGGAACTCGTTGCGCAAACCAGGTGTAGATGCTATGCTCGCCATCTTCACTCGAGAAGGTGGGAGATGCGCTCTTGTATAGCTGGCGGAAGGTATCGGTGAACCCAGCGCTAAGTAGTTGACTGAATTTGTTACGTTCCTCGTCAGTGAATCCTGCAGAATGATGGTTTGATTCAGGGTTTGCTAGATCGATTTCTTCATGTGCCACGTTAAAATCTCCACCAACAAAAACGGGTTTCGACTGGTCTAAACCTTGTACATACTGGCGAAAACAATCGTCCCACAGACCGCGTTCGCTCAAACGAACTAAACCAGATCCTGCATTTGGTGTGTACACAGTTACAACGTACATGTCCGGGAACTCCAGTGTTATAACTCGACCTTCGCTATCCATGGGCTCAGGAGCACCGATAGAAGGATACTGGACTTGGGGAGTAGGCAACGACTTTTTGTATAACATCATTGTGCCTGCATATCCCTTGCGGGCTGGCGGCTCAGAGGTGTTGTATACGATGTTGTAGTCAGGAAAGCGCTGGTAGAGGAGGTCGGTAAGGTTAGCGGTTTTCTTGGGGACTGACGAATTGAGTTTTGTTTCCTGTACAGCGAGCACATCCGGACTAGTCTGGGCTATATTGTCCAGAACTGTCTGTGAAAGTGCACTACGATCGCTGGAACCAGTCAATGCAGCGTTGAGGGAATCAATATTCCATGAAATGAACGTGTAAGCCATACTTGTGTCCTCTCGAAACATCTTTCATTCACTAGTCTATGTGGCTTCGTTGCATGGTGGAAGCCTGCGCAAAGTAGTCTTGCCCACATCTGAAACCAAAAAACACAGTTAACCACATTGTAACTGTTGCGTATTTTTTGAACGTGTACTGATGCATGATAGTTTCACCGCCGGGTTTGAATCGCACGGAACTGGTGGCGTATGTTTTTTCTTGTGCAGACGCTCTCAGCTGACCGATTCAACCCGAGTGGTCCAACCCAAGACCCGGCTTAGGGGATGAAGGTAAGACGGATGGAAAGGAACTGATTATGACGTTACACCAGGCTCGAATAACGATAGCAGGTTTTGTGGGTAAGAACCCTATACGCATAGGTCAGGAGGGATCGACTCCGGTTTGTAGTTTTCGCATAGCTTCAGCGGATGGCTATTTTGATGGTAAAGCTGGGACCTGGCGAGAATTGCCAACTACTTGGCTGACCGTAAAAGCATTCAAATCCTTGGCTAATAATGTTCTTCGTTCTGTGCACAAGGGAGATCCAGTATTGGTTACTGGCTCGCTAGTTACACAGGAATGGGCGAAAGATGGGAGCATTAAGTCATCATTAATTCTTGAAGCTGATAGTTTGGGGCATGACTTAAATTTGGGAGTTTCACACTTTCAGCGGCTTAAGATTGCTGACAATTCGGTAGAACAGAAGGCATCTGAAGCAGGTTCAGATGCCTTCTGATGAGAGATATTGTGAAGAGAAAAGAATCTACCAAATACTCACTCGTTCGTCAGGAGAGCGCCACATTCTGTCTTCATCGTTGATGTCAAAAGCTTCGTAAAACAGATCGACGTTTGAAACGATACCGTTGGTTCTAAATTCTGCCGGTGCGTGTGTGTCGATTTGCAAATACTGTTCGGCTAGCTCGTCTCGTTGCTTGTTACGCCAGATAGAAGCATAGGAGAGGAAGAATCTCTGTAATCCAGTAAATCCATCTATTTCAGGTGCTTGTTCTAGGGCAGATTTAATGCCACTATCTGAAGCATCCTGGGCTTTGCCAGCCCGCTCCTGTATGGAAAACGCATAGGCCTTGAGTGCAATATTGACACCCCCCAAGTCGCCGATATTTTCTCCAATAGTCAATGCTCCATTCACATGTGGAGCAGATTCCGGGCTGTCGGCATATTTATCCGCTAGTTGCCGGGGTACGAAAGCGTTGTACTGGTTTATGAGTTTAGTAGTACGCTCCTCGAAATTGGTCCGGTCTTGCTTAGTCCACCAGTCGTTGAGGCGACCATCGCCATCATATTTACTTCCTTGGTCATCAAAACCATGTCCAATTTCATGTCCAATTACTGATCCAATACCACCGTAATTTGCGGCATCATCGGCGTCTGCATTAAAGAAAGGAGGTTGTAGAATGGCTGCTGGGAAGACGATTACGTTTAGCGAAGGCTCATAGTATGCATTCACCGTTTGCGGGTTCATGAGCCACTCATCCTTATTGACGGCTTTGCCAACTTTTGCAAATTGATAGCCAGATTCGTATAAGGCTGCCTGTTTCATATTCTCAACAAGGCTCGAATCTGAAGACACATGCAGTGCCTTATAATCACGCCAGTTGTTGGTGTAACCAATTTTCGGCTCGAACTTATGGAGCTTGTCTAATGCTTTGTTTTTAGTTTCCTCACTGAGCCAGTCCGATGTTGAGATTGAAGCTCTGTATGCAGCTATCAGGTTAGTGACAAGTGTTTCCATGCGATTTTTTGAGGACTCGGGGAAGTGACGCTTAACGTATTCCATACCAACTTCTTCACCGCAAACGTTGTTTACTAAAGAGACAGCTCTCTTCCAACGGTCTCGCATTTCGGTGGTGCCGGAAAGTACTTTCCCATAGAAGTTAAAACTAGCTTGATCAAAACTATGGTCCAAGTACGACGCTTGCCCAATAAGAGTGTGGACACGAAGCCACAACTTCAAATCTTCTATATCAGTGGACTTCCAGAGTGCATTCAAACCTTCTAGGAAACTAGGTTCGTGGACGATAACAAGATTGAGTGCGTCGAGGAGGTTGACGGGTTGAGACTGAGCGCTTGTTGTCTCATTGTATGAATGCTGCCAAGCTTGCGCCCAAGATTCGATATCAAAATAAGATAATGCAGATTGTAAATCCCTGAAGTTAGTGGGGTTATATGTTCTGTCCTCATCACGAGTAGATACATTGTCCCAATGTTGAGCAGCAAGCTTGGTCTCAAAGCTCATAAAACGCTCAGCTTGTTCTTGAGCCTCTGCCTCATTATGTGCATAACCAGCAAGCTGTAGCATCTGGCAGACCATTTCTATATATGCTTGTCGTATAGTTTGGTAGCGGTCTTCGTGGTAATAAGCCTCGTCAGGAAGTCCAATACCGCCTTGCTCCATATGTACTACATTCACTTTAGGGTTGCCTGGATCGCCGTAGATACCCATGTTGAACAGGTCAGGACTTCCAAAGGGACTTAAGCTTCCTAGTAGCTCTGTGAGAGCTATCTTGTTCGATACCTGATCAATGCGGTCTAAAGTGGATTGTATTGGAGTTAAGCCTGCTGCTTCAATAGAATCTGTATCCAGAAAGCTCCGATATATGATAGCTGACTTGCGTGCTGGGCTGTCCGGATCTTCCAAAATATCGCGAATCTGTTCTTCAGCATTTTCTGCTAGTTTGTCAAATGAACCAAAACGAGATCGGTCTGCTGGTAAGGAGTATGTGTCAATCCACGGTCCATTTACAAAACGGAATAGGTCATCTTTGGGACTGATAACCGAAGAGAATGATGCCGGATCCAGGCCGGACATGGGCTGTTTGTTAATCATACTATTCGAGACTAAACCCTAATGGGGTTTGTTGCAAGGATGCCGACTCGTTACTGGAGGATTATCACAGAATTACATTGCGAGAGAAATTGGATAATAACCAATTTATTGCATAAACTGGCGTATTAGCTCTGTTGGGGGGCATAGACTGAAAGCGTTTGTTACGTTTCGATATTGGAGGTAGACACTATGAGCGAGCCAGAGTATGGGCAGTACAATCACAATCAAGATCAAGATGCACAGCAACCACAAGGTCAGCAGCAACAATATGAAGGGCCATATCAGGCTCAGTATCAAGGGCCTACACCTGTGAATGACCCCTTCCGCTTAATCGTAGAAGAACTGTCTCACCGGTCTGTCAATGCCATTCGTACTGTTATTGGAATTGTAGGTGCCGCAGCTACCATTATTGGTTTAGCCCTTTTGCTGGTACCCGGTAAAACGCTCATCGTCTTCACGGTCGCACTGGGTGTGTACTTCATTATTTCTGGGCTTGTTCGGTTGATTACTTCTATTGTGGCACAGGGTATGCCGACTGGTTGGAGAGTTCTCGGTATCATAGTAGGGCTCTTGTTGACTATCGGTGGAATCATCGTGGTGAAGAACACCACTCTTTCAGCCTCTACTCTTATGGTGATGGTCACCTTGATTGTGGGAATTGGCTGGATCATGGAAGGTGTGATGACACTTGCTGAAACGTGGGCAGTACCTCACAGTGGTTGGGCTATATTCAGCGCAGTAGTTTCTATAATTGCCGGTATTTTCGTCCTCATCAATCCTTTGAGCTCCACGGTCGTTCTTGTTATATTTGGTGGCTGTGCCTTGCTGGTGTTGGGTATTACCTCTTTAATTCGTGCTTTTACTTTTGGAAAGCAACGCTGAGGTTTTAGTGCCAGGGGGTACTAGCGCATACAGTGAGAAGCAGATTGCGTGAGTGAAAGGACTGACAATCAGTGATTGAAATTAAAACGCGACAAGAGATTGAACAGATGAAACCGGCAGGTCGCTTTGTGGGGTCCATCCTCAACAATCTACGGAATATGGCCAAGCCGGGAGTTAATCTTTTAGACCTTGATAATTATGTCAAACAGCAGATTGAATCCCGAAAGGGAGCGACTTCGTGTTATGTCGATTATGCTCCAGATTTTGGGACGGGTCCTTTCAGCCACTATATTTGCCTCTCCGTGAACGATGCGGTACTTCATGGAGTTCCTTTTGATTACACCCTCACTGATGGGGACTTGTTATCCATGGATTTGGCTATTGATGTGGATGGTTGGGTAGGAGACTCGGCTATCAGCTTAGTTGTCGGTGAGCAAGCTGACCCCGAAGACCTGCGTCTTATCAAAGCCACTGAGGATGCTTTACAGGCTGGTATTGCGCAGGCAAAGCCCGGTAACCGTTTGGGTGATATTTCCGCAGCCATTGGTGCAGTGGCCCATGAGCAAGGGTACAGTGTAAATGTAGAGTTTGGAGGTCACGGTGTAGGTCACGTTATGCACGGTGACCCATTAGTGCCTAATGATGGTAGAGCCCACCATGGGTTTAAGCTGCGACCGGGGTTGGTGATTGCCATCGAGCCTTGGTTTATGGCTACAACAGATGAAATTTATCAGGATCCCAACGATGGATGGACACTGCGTTCTCAAGATGGATCTCGTGGAGCCCATAGTGAACATACGATTGCGATCACTGAAGGGGATCCTATCATCCTTACCGCGAGAGATGAATAAAGTCTGACCTTAGTAGAGCTGGTTTCAGTGTGTCTGGGGCCAGCTCTGGTTAGACTAGAAACACTATGAGTATATACAACAAATTCAGCGCTATAGCCGTCAAGCACGATCTTTGACATCAGGTCTCTCACCAACGATAAAAACAGCAGCAGTTGTAAAGAGATGGCAGAAAATGGCAGAATTTGATTTTACTCAAGCCTTGGGCGAAGCTCAGGCTAAATACACTATGATTGCGAAGGCACTCGATGTAGACGTTTTACAGGCTCGCATTGATGAACTGGAACAAGAGGCCAGTCAGCCAGGTCTGTGGGACAACCAAGAACATGCACAACAAGTCACTAGCAAGCTTTCTAGCTTGCAGTCCCAACTTCGTAAATTGGAGTCAGCAAAAGACCGCTTAGATGATGTCCAAACTCTCGAAGAAATGGGCAGGGAAGAGAACGACAGTGAAACTCTCGAGGAGGCTCAGCAGGAAGTTGAGTCTATCGGTAGAGATTTAGCTGACATGGAAATTCAGACTTTGCTTGACGGGGAATATGATGAACGTCCGGCAGTGGTTACTATTCGCTCTGGTGCCGGCGGTGTTGATGCGGCGGACTGGGCTCAGATGTTGCTGCGCATGTACTTACGCTGGGCAGAGCGGCATGGTTACAAGACCCAAGTTATGGATACTTCCTATGCGGAGGAAGCGGGCATTAAGTCTGCAACATTCCAAGTGAATGCTCCTTATGCCTATGGCCGTCTTTCGGTAGAGGGTGGTACCCATCGTTTGGTGCGTATATCGCCCTTTGATAACCAAGGTAGAAGGCAAACTTCCTTTGCGGCTGTAGAAGTTATCCCGTTGGTTGAACCTACCGACCATATTGATATTCCAGATTCGGATATTCGAGTAGATACCTATTGCTCATCCGGACCGGGTGGGCAAGGTGTTAACACTACGTATTCAGCTGTTCGTATCACGCATTTACCCACTAACATCGTGGTGACTATGCAGGATGAACGCAGTCAAATTCAAAATCGAGCAGCTGCCATGGCCGTATTGCAATCGCGCTTGCTGGTCTTGCGTCATGAAGAGGAAGCAAAGAAGAAGAAAGAACTCGCAGGAGATATTAAAGCCTCCTGGGGTGATCAAATGCGTTCTTATGTCTTGCATCCATACCAAATGGTTAAGGACTTGCGTACTGGTTACGAAACCTCTCAGACACAAGCTGTTTTTGACGGTGATATTGATGCGTTTATCGAAGCTGGTATCCGCTGGCGTCACCAGCAGCGCAGGCAGGAGCAGACTGCACAGTAGGAGATTCCTCTACTGTGCCTGACATTCAAGAGTAATACTTCTGAGTAAGCTCATGAAAAAGAGTGGACTTACTTCATAACTCATGTAGTCTAAATCTTTGGATAGTGCAAAAGGATTGGAGAGGGCATGGCGCTGATTTCATTGAAAGACGTGACCAAGATTTATCCAAAAGGTTCTCGTCCTGCTCTCGATGGTATTAATCTCGATATCGAGCGTGGCGACTTTGTTTTTTTGGTAGGTGCTTCAGGTTCAGGTAAGACATCACTGTTACGTCTCCTTCTACGTGAAGAAGAGGCCACTGAAGGTGAGATTCGTGTTGCTGGCAATGACCTCAGACGATTAAAAAGCCGGCAGATACCACTGTATCGGCGTTCCATCGGCTTCGTTTTTCAGGATTACAAACTACTAACTAACAAAACAGTTTGGCAGAACGTCGCATTTACGTTGGAAGTGATTGGTGCCCGTCGATCAACCATCAAGACTATGGTTCCTCAGGTGCTCAAGACAGTGGGGTTGACTGGTAAAGAAAATAATTATCCTCATGAGCTGTCAGGTGGTGAAGCTCAACGTGTGGCTTTAGCGAGAGCTTATGTGAATCATCCAGGTATTCTTTTAGCTGATGAGCCGACGGGAAACTTGGACCCAACGACATCCTTAGGCATTATGGAAGTGCTGGATGCGATTAATCGTACAGGTACCACTATTGTCATGGCTACGCATAACGAAGAAATTGTCAATTCTATGCGTAAGAGGGTTATCGAGCTTCACTCAGGTCACATTATGCGAGATGAAGCGCATGGCTCATATGATTCAGCTAAGTTCTTTCCAGATGCGGATGTGGAGGCTAAGGCTCAACAGGCTCTGGGTACAGCTCCTTTGCATACTGGCAACCCTCAGTCGACTGTAATGACAGACACTCAATTCAGTAACGAAGGCATTGCTCGATTGGCTTCTTCAGTCCACTCAGGCAGGACCGGGCGCTACGGAGAAGTATTTGCTCCTGTTGAACAAACTCTGACATGGGGTAAAGGTTTACGGTTAGAAGAGGAAGCGGCGGAGGCTGAACGCAGGGGTAGTGATACATTTGTGCCTCCAGCCCCAGACGCACCATCGGCTCCGTCTCCTATAACTGAACACTTCACACGTATTGGTAAAAAGACTGCTGGTTCGCCAGGAGATAAGCAGGGTAGCCAAGGTCATGTTGAAGGTGAGACCAACAGCGACAGCGGGAAACAAGGCAAGAACGAAGAAGGTGCGCTATGAGGTTGAGATTTATCCTGTCTGGCACTTGGGACAGCCTCAAGCACAACGGTTCCATGATTCTCTCTGTCATGCTTGTTACCTTTATTTCCTTCCTCTTTATCGGTGCCTCTGGGTTGATGCAAGCTCAGATTGCAAAAGCTAAAGGAGATTGGTACACCCAGGTAGAAGTCGTAGTTTGGTTATGTCCTGATGGGGCTAGTCAAGCTGCTTCTTGTGCATCAGGGAAAGCACCTTCGCAGACACAAATTGCTGATTTGGAGTCCACAATCCATTCAGAATTAGGTAAGTCTGTCTCGAATATTGCGTATGAGAGCCGGGAAGATTTTTATAAGAATACTTTTCTCAAGCAGTATCCTAATGGTTCTTACCAAGGACGTACACTCACAGCTGCTGATATGCAGGACTCCTTGCGGCTCAAGCTGACTGATCCTACCAAATACCAAGTGGTTTCAGAGGTCTTAACAGGTCGTGAAGGTGTGGAAGAAGTACAGGATCAAAGAGAGATTTTCGATCCCGTCTTTAGTGTACTAAACCGTGCAACTGTTGTAACTGTCGTGTTAGCTGCGGTCATGGTTTTGGTGGCTATCCTTCTTACCGGTACAACTATTCGGCTAAGCGCTGCCTCCAGGAAAAACGAAACTGAGATTATGCGCCTCGTTGGTGCGTCTAATTGGACAATCAGATTGCCATTTATCTTGGAAGGCATGGTAGCTTCACTTTTGGGTTCTGTACTTTCAGTTGCTGCCCTGAGTGCCATTGTGAAGGTATTTGTGACCGACTGGCTAGCGCAGACCGTACAGTGGATGCCATACATCAGTCAGACAACTGTTTGGATCATGGCTCCAGCCTTAATCTTAGGGGCTATGCTGCTTTCCGCTCTGGCATCCACGATTTCTCTACGACGGTATTTGCAAGTGTGAAACTCAGTAAAGCAACAGTTGCCAGGTTGAAGTGAGCATCTCGAGGAAAGATTGCGGATGTTTCAACCAATAGAAACTTGTGCTGTATAGAATACCTACATACAGGTAGTTGACGAAAGGGAATATTCATCGTGAAACAAGTACGACGCTTGCGCACTGGTGTTGGATTTGTGGTATCTTGCTGCGCCTTTATGGTTGTTGGCGTAGTCAGTATTGTTACAGATTATGAACCTGCGCAGGCTGTAACATGGGGTGAATATCAGCAGAAGGTCAACAATAATGAAGCTTTACGAAGTAAGCTTGCTGGAGTCAATGCCCAGTTAGTGCAACAAATCGAAGCTCTGGATGATTTGAATTCTCATCAGATTCCTGCAGCTCAGATGGCCTTAACTCAGTCCCAGCAACGGTTGGATCAGGCTAAGAGCCAGGTTATGGCTACCAATGACCGGCTTGAAGCTGCTCGAAAAGACAAACAGACGTTGCAAGATAAAATCAAGCAAACTGGTATCGAATATGATGATGCTAAGGATGCAGTGGCACAAATGGCCCGGAACAGTTTCCATGGTTCAGATGCATCAGCAGTTATGGATGTGGTAACTAAGTCAGCGTCAACCCAAGATTTTGTTGATAAGATGCAATCTGATGCGGCTTTGTCTCGTAGCCAAGCTAACGCGGCTAATGATGCTGCGGGTACTATAAGCACATCAAGGAATCGTAAAGATCGTCTTGAAGCTATTGAACAACAAATAGCGGTCTTGAAAAAACAGGCCGATCAGGAAGAGGCTGCAGCACAGCGTGCTGCGCAGGATGCTCAGGATAAGCAGACCCAACTCACAGCTTTGCGGGATCAAGGTAGCCAGGTAAGAGCTGCACTGGAGGCGCAAAAAGGAAGCTTATCTTCGCAGAGCGCTAGAGAAGCCGCAGATATCGTTGCTATGAAATCTGAAATTGATGCTATGGCAGCGCAGCAATCTGCTGTCAATGCTGTAGCAACTCCTGGTACAGGAGGGGTGCAGCAAACTGGTCCAATCTCCGCACCGAGTGTACCTGCTCCAGGACCTAATGCTCCTATCGGTGGTGGATCTGCATCGGGAATGAATTATGCAGTTCCAGGTTCCTGCCCACCTGGGTCTGGTTTCTGTTATGGACACAATACCGGCAATACGGTAGGTGGCTCGGCATACCCTGCCCGTCAGTGCACCTTGTGGGCTTACTTACGGCGTTCTGAGTTACGATTACCGGTCGGTTCGTATATGGGTAACGGCGCGCAATGGGCAGATACAGGTCGGAGTCTAGGATATTTGGTTAACAACACACCTCATGTCGGCGCTGCAATGGTGTTTGCTCGTGGGCAACGAGTGACGAATTGGACTGCTGACCTTACGTATGGGCATGTTGCTGTTGTTGAGCGCGTTAATTCAGATGGTTCTGTTTTAGTGTCTGAGGGAGGAACAGGTTTTCCAACCTTCCCATATGCTGAAGTCATATACAATGCTAGCAACTACCAGTATGTGCATTACTAAATATAAAACACGTATGCATCTCGTAAGGATATGAATTCAGAGCAACATTCTGCTATCGTCTAAGAGGGTTACTACTGCAAGCTGTTGCGGTTTTACAAAAAGTGCTCTATGGAAGGGGGCTGAAGTGGCCAGAGAAGAAGGCACTCAGGTGATAGCCCAAAACCGTAGGGCTCGTCATGATTACGTGATTGAAGATCAGTATGAGGCTGGCATTGCCTTAACAGGTACTGAAGTTAAGTCCCTGCGTGAGGGCCGGGCGTCCCTTGCCGAGGCCTTCGTTTCGATCGATCGGGCAGGTGAGGTTTGGCTTGAGGGTGCAAATATTCCTGAGTATTTGAACGGTACTTGGAATAATCATGCTCCCAAACGTAAGCGTAAGTTATTGTTACACGCCAAGCAGATTGGCAAATTAAGCAGACAAACTGAGGCTAAGGGCTATACGATTGTGCCTCTGAGTTTGTATTTCAAAGATGGCAGGGTCAAGGCTTCCATCGCTTTGGCCAGAGGTAAACATGAGTATGACAAGCGACAAGCTTTAAAAGAGGAACAAGATAAGCGCGAAGCTCAGAGGGCTATGCGATACAAGAACTTACATGGATAAGTGTTGACTGTTCTCAAGCTGCACCCGGACGCTTGTTAATAGCGTCATTAGAGCTTGCTGTATTCCTGTCTTACGTACATGAAATGTTTACGACTTGCATAGTTGTTCATTTCTTGAAGACAGCGAGCTGGATCATCTCCATATGTTTGAACTGCACTGATTATTGGGTTAAAAACATGGGGCACTATAACCGTATACAGATACGGCATTACCCACAACAATACCTAGTGTATGCCGGAGTGGCATACCTATGCAGGTCAAAAACTGGAAGACGAATGGTTCGGCAGAGGATAGTGATAGGTAATCAGCACTGGTCAGAGGCCTGCCTGAATGAGTATAGTGTCGCTGACTAGATTCGTCCTGTGCATATCATCAAAACAACCCAACTAGGACCGCAACTTCTGATGGTAGTTTAATTCTTAGAAGACAACTGTTTCCATGGACTGCGACTATCAGCACAGCGACTACATTCCGTCTCTGTGTTGCAAGATATACCAGGGTACAAGTTCCACAAACAGCTATTCTCGAGAGGCTGCATGAAAGATTAAGACTGTCACTGTTCGTGAATTTCACAGGTAGTCTCAGCCTACTGTGAGTGTCACCAGACCTCAGTTTATGGATGGTATATGATGCTGGTAGCAGCCAAGGTGGCTTTGTGGCATGAATCAGGAGTTGAAATCTAAGAGTAGACGAGCAGAAGTATGTAGAAATTTCGGCAAGAGGTACGCTTGCAGTACAACTTTGGCAGCATGCGGCATAGTATAGATACTTATGTGTGGAATTGTTGGATATGCTTCATTGACGAATACTGCCTGTGCCAAACCTCTTGAGGTCTGCCTACAAGGACTTGAACGGTTAGAATATCGTGGCTACGACTCAGCAGGTGTGGCTCTTGTTGCACCTGGTATGGGGAAAGTTGCTTGGCGTAAGAAGGCGGGCCGGCTCAATAACCTTGTCCACAGTATTGAGTCCCAACCTATGCCCGAAGCTACAGTCGGTATAGGCCATACCCGTTGGGCCACTAACGGCGAACCTAATGACGTGAACGCACATCCTCATATCAGCCAAGACGAGAAAATCGCTGTTATTCACAACGGAATTATTGAAAATGCGGCTCAGCTCAAATTCGACCTGCAAGCTGAAGGCTATACGTTCGTATCTAATACAGACACTGAAGTTGTGGCCAAATTGGCAGGTAAAGTCGCTGATACCATCATAGCGGAAACCGGCAAACCTGATCTTTTTGAAGCTATTCGCCGCACTGCCCGAATGCTTACTGGAGCTTTCACTATTCTTGCAGTAGATGTGCGTCAACCAGGAATTGTGGTGGGAATACGACATGATTCACCACTGGTGGTTGGACTAGGTGAGCATGAGAATTTCTTGGGCTCCGATTTAGCAGCTTTTGTAGCTCATACCAAGCAGGCTATGGAGTTGGGGCAGGATGAGGCCGTTTGTATCAGCGGAGAATCAATTGAAGTTACTGATTTTGATGGCAATCCTGTTACAGATTCACACCGTTTCACCATTAATTGGGATGCTTCTTCTGCCCAAAAAGGTGGTTGGGACTCCTTCATGGATAAAGAGATTCACGAGGATCCGACGGCCGTCGCTGACACCTTACTTGGTCGTTTCAATCCTAACGGCGATTTGAACTTGGATGAAGTCCACATTGAGCCTGAAGTGTTCCGGCAAATAGATAAAATTATCATAGTCGCTTGTGGAACCGCTTCGTATGCGGGTTTCGTTGCCAAGTATGCCATTGAACACTGGGTGCGCATTCCAGTAGAAGTAGAACTAGCTCATGAATTCCGTTATAGGGACCCAATTTTGACACCTCGTACACTTGTGGTTGCCATCTCTCAGTCTGGAGAGACGATGGACACCCTCATGGCCCTGAGGCATGCTCGTGAGCAAGGTTCACGTGTTTTGGCAATATGTAATACCCAGGGATCTTCTATTCCCCGTGAATCTGATGCCGTTTTGTATACACATGCGGGCCCGGAAATTGCAGTGGCTTCAACCAAGGCTTTTGTCTCACAGGTTGTAGCAGCATACCTGCTTGGTTTATATCTTGCACAAGTCAAAGGAACTATGTTCCGTGACGAAATTCATCAGGTAGTGGAATCCTTAAAGGATATGCCGCGTAAAATCCAATGGGTGTTAGATACACAAACTCAAACGATCGCACGCGCTGCAAAGAGCCTTATTACTGCTAAATCTTTCCTCTTCTTAGGAAGGCATGTGGGTTATCCAGTTGCTCTGGAAGGTGCTTTAAAACTGAAAGAGATTGCCTATACTTTCACTGAAGGCTTTGCAGCTGGTGAGCTTAAGCATGGCCCTATTGCCCTGGTCGAAGAGGGTGAGCCAATCGTGGTAATCGTACCGAGTTCTCGTGGTAGGGACTTACTGCATAACAAGGTGATCTCATCTATTGAAGAAGTAAAAGCACGTGGTGCTTTTGTTATTGCTGTGGCAGAAGAAGGTGACCCGGATGTTGACCGCTATGCAGATGTAGTCTTCTGGCGCCCAACATGCCCCACACTCATGAGTCCGCTGGTTGATGTTGTACCTTTGCAACTGTTTGCTTTGGAAATGGCAAAAGATAAGGGTCTTGATGTAGATAAACCTAGAAACTTGGCTAAATCTGTAACGGTAGAGTAGGCCTCGTTGTGTCGTTCAAGCGCCATCGGTGGGTGACAAGCGAGCCTGACATACCCTTTGAGCTTTCTGTCATCTATGAAGACGAGCACATTATTGTGGTTGATAAGCCCCATTTCTTGCCAACTACTCCCAGGGGAATGTGGTATCAAAGCACAGCTTTGATGCGTTTACGGATGCGTTTTGGGGAAGCGCAAATCACGCCAGCTCATCGCCTGGATCGGTCTACGGCAGGAGTTTTGATTTTTGTCCGCGAGCCATCTGCTCGAGGGGCCTATCAGATGCTCTTTCAAAATAAGAGAGTGGACAAGATATATGAGTGTTTGGCTCCTGCATGTCCCACATCCGTGCCACAGTACGGAACTGTCACTAAACTGAATCCGCCAGCGCCTTTCCCTGTAAGGAGATGTTCTCGAATTGAGAAGCAGCAGGGACGGATTCAGGCTTTTGAGTTGCCTGGAACAACCAATGCAACAACAACTGTCTGTTTAGATCACTTCGGTGGACTGTATAGACCATCTAAAGCTTATGGTTGTAACAGTAATAGGTTGTACCGGCCATATCAGTTGTACCCCAAAACTGGTAAAACTCACCAGCTGAGAGTTCACATGGCCTCTCTCGGGCTTCCAATACTCGGAGATGATCTGTACCCGATAGTTCGTCAGCAGCCTAGTGATGACTTTAGTCAGCCACTGCAGTTGGTTGCTCGAAATCTCAGCTTCAGGGATCCGTATACGGGACAGCGTATGGTGTTTACTTCTAGAATTCCTTTAACTTGTTAGTGTAGTGAATGGGGGAGTTCTTGTTTTCCCTCATGTACTGGGTGCGGGATGCTGGTTGAGCTCGTACATGATTGCCATTCCCTTGAACATGAGGTCGGGATCGTACGAATCGATCAGGTCTGTTTCGTCTGCGAACATTCGTCCCAAGCCACCAGTGGCAATTACCTGAAAATCGTCTGTAATTTCTTTTCGGAATTGAAGGATAATGCGTTCGAAGCCACCTAGGAAATTGTAGTAGAGGCCTGCTTGCATGGCGTCTTTCGTGTTGGTAGTAATAATTGTGCGTGGTTTTGCTAGCTCAACCTCGGGAAGCTGAGCGGTTTGAGACCATAGGGCGGCAGAACCAGCATTGATGCCTACGGTAATCAAACCAGAGCAAATTGCGCCTTGGGGATCTATGTAATTGCAAGTCGTTGCCGTACCAAAATCAGCTACAACAACGGATCCCCCGTACGTGGCGTAGGCTCCTACACAGTCAGCTAAACAGTCAGCCCCCAACGATTTGGGATCGTCAAGACGGATGTTGATCCCTGTTTTAATACCAGGACCAATAATGACTGGTTCGACTTTCATATAATCCTGTATGGCAGAACGGAGTGAGTGTAAGACCTTTGGAACAACCGATGCAATAATCGCGCCATGAATATCATGTGCCTGGTAGGGGCTCATGCGTAGGAAGTCGTTGAGAATCAGCCCATATTCATCTGTGCTTCGTTCTGGATGGGTGCCAATTCGGTAGGTGGAGCAGACTTGTTCTCCTTCCATGAAACTAATAACTATATTGGTATTGCCTATATCAACCGCTAGTAGCATACTGTCCTCCTCATGTATCTCCCGAGAATCATTCTAGCGGCTGTAGGTCTACCACAGGTCGGTTTAGAGGTCTACACTGATGGGAGGTGGTCGACCCTAATGGCGGCCAACCAAACCATGAGGTGATTCTACATGAGTAGTTCAAAATTGAAGACAGATGTGCAGGAAGGTACCGTCCGTCATGAGGATACGACTGCAGGTCCGAGCACTGATCCCGTGCTGAATCAGCGTCTCAAAGCACCGCGTAAGGGCAATCCCTTACCTTGGCAGCTAGTATCTGCTCTCTTAGCAGTCGTCCTCATTGCTGTGCTATGGGCTGGACGATCTTACCAGCAGCCGACAGCAGGAGTAACCGCTGGGATAAGCAAGAGTGTGAGTATAGGTTTCAGACTGGCGCCTGCTAATTTGGATATTCGTAATCAGTCAGGTGCTGCATTAGACCAAGCGTTAATCGGTAATGTGTATGAGGGACTGGTGTCGAGGGATCAGACCAACCGTGTTATGCCATCCTTGGCTAATAGTTGGGAAATTAGTGAAGATGCTACGACTTATACTTTTCATCTGAATCCGAACCTTACCTTTTCAAATGGTGACAAGCTAGATGCAGAGGATGTTGCTTGGTCCATCAATCAGCTTATGGAACACCATTATCATGATGCAGACCAATTACAAAACTTCCAGTCAGTGAAAGCTATCGATAAGGACCATGTACAACTGCAACTCACAGCTCCCTATGCCAATATCCTGTGGGTTCTCACTGGTAGAGCCGGTTTAGTATTTGACCGTAAGGCTCAGTACGATCCTAAAACACAGGCAGTAGGTTCAGGTCCGTATACTGTCGAGAGTTTTACGCCTAATAGTTCCTTAGTTCTGAAGGCAAACACTCGTTATTGGGGTCGCCAGCACAGGGCAAAAACTGAAACTCTACATCTACGATATTTTGCTGACGATAATGCAGCAGTCAATGCTTTGAAATCTCAAGATATACAAGTCCTAGCTCCAATAACCGCCAATCTTGCCGCACCGTTTACAAAGGATACTGAGCACTATTCTGTTCATTCGGGCGCTGGCAGTGATAAGTACGTTCTAGCGTTTAATAATAAAGGTTCAAAAACTAGTGACATGCGAGTGCGGCAGGCAATTCGTTATGCCATTAACCATCAAGACCTTATCGATTCGCGTGGTGGGGTTGATCAACCCATGGGCGGACCTATACCTAGCGTAGATCCGGGATATCGAGATATAACCAATTTGTATCCTCATAATCCTGAGCGGGCTAAGCGACTTATGGCACAAGTGGGGTATACGCCCGATAAGCCATTGACACTTCGGCTGACGTATCCAAATACATATGGTACTGAGCTGGGGGATCAACTGCGATCCCAGCTCAAACCTATAGGAATTAATTTGCAGCTACAAGTAGTTGAATTTTCTACCTGGATGCAGGACGTTTACACAAATCATAATTATGACCTATCTTTAGTGGATCATTCTGAGAGTCATGATTTTTCGCAATGGACCAATCCTAACTATTACTATGGCTATGATAGTAAGGTAGTTCGCGATCTGTATGCTAAGGCTATGGCAGCCCGAAAGGCAGAAGACACTGACCATTACCTTGCGCAAGCTGCCCAGCAAGTCAGTCAAGATGCGCCTGCTGACTGGCTCTTTAACTACAGAATTACCACCGTGACTCTCACGGGATTGCGGGGGTTTCCTCTTAATTTAAATCAGACTCTGTTGAATGCTTGGAAAATAAGCTACTCGCCTGATAAGCCAAAAACATCAGGTCCGGCTGCTCGAGCCCTGTACGACAGACCGAAGTGGCGAAGTTCCGACCACGCTACCTTCTTGCAATACACTATTGCGGGCTGAGTGGGGGGGATTATGCGTTACCTTGTTCGCAGAATCGTGCTCTTTATTCTGGCATTGTGGGCTATTTCCATTCTTATCTTTGCGTCCCTACGCATCTTGCCTGGAGATATAGCAACTGTGATGGCTGGAATTAACTCCTCACCGGAGCAAGTAGCTGGACTGCGCCTGCGGTTGGGTTTAAATCGGCCGTTGCCAGCTCAGTATGGGTCTTGGTTGAAGGATCTAGTACACGGTGACTTTGGATTTTCAATGTTGACTGGCCGTTCCATTTCTGAGCAGGTGGCAGCACGGGCGTCAGTGACCTTTCCTTTGGTTGGTTTAGGTATCGTTCTGGCTCTTGTAATTGGTCTGACGATGGGATGTTTGGCCGTTATGGCACGCAGCACCCGTTTGCGTTCCTTCTGCCATATGCTTGCTCTTGTAGCGGGGTCTATACCAGTACTGTGGGGAGGGCTGTTGCTCATTCTATTATTTTCTCGTGGCACAGG
Source organism: Bombiscardovia coagulans (assembly GCF_002259585.1). Lineage (GTDB taxonomy): Bacteria > Actinomycetota > Actinomycetes > Actinomycetales > Bifidobacteriaceae > Bombiscardovia > Bombiscardovia coagulans. The sequence continues at coordinate 398,197 of NZ_MWWS01000004.1, read as the reverse complement.
ACTCATACAGATTTTCCCCTCACAAGGTTTTCCTGACACAGGTTGGCGTAGGCCTGCTGAGGCATTGCAAACAATGGCACTACCTGCTGCAACATTAGGTCTTGTGGTGGGGGCTAGTATCACTCGTTACACCCGGTCTGCACTCAATGACATAGCTGGATCGGGTTGGATTGATATGGCTAGATCGTGTGGCATGACCCGCAACCAGGCTTTGATGCGTGTTGGTCTACGCCTTACCTTACCTCAGCTTGTTTCTGTGGTAGGGCTTACCTTTGCTGAAATGATAACTGGTGCAATGGTGGTTGAAAACTTGTTTGCTTTGCCGGGACTAGGTTCAGGGCTAATTACGGACATCGGCAACAGAGACCTCATTGCGGTCCAAAGTGAACTCTTTATGTTGGCAGCTTTCTTTTTGGTGATAGGCCTTATCGTAGACCTGTTGCACCGACTTCTGGATCCTCGCCTCAAAGAATCTACTGTGACGGGTCGTGGTCGTTCATGAAACATCGTGAAACAATAACAATAAAGGCAAGTTGTACTTTCAGAAATTGCTTCATTCGCACCGTTAAGCGTTTGCGCCTCCTAGGAGCAGCGATGTGGTCTACGGTAGAGGGACGTTTTGCTTTGAGTATCTTATTGGTGTGGGTGTTCATGGCCGTACTCTCGTTGGTGTGGACCCCTCAGCCTTTGTGGGCAACAGACGGTCAACAAGTCTGGCAGAAGCCATCGCATAATCATTGGTTGGGCACAGATGGCACGGGAGCAGATGTATTCAGCTGGTTAATGGCTGGTTCAGCTACTAACTTACTTATTTGCCTGTTAACTGTTGCATGTGCGGCAGCGCTAGGAATTTTGTTGATTGCGGCAACTGTGTCAAGGTCCGCACTGGTAGCCAATACTTCTATAGTCCTTGTGGATGCGCTTATCTCAATTCCGACAGTACTTATTGCTCTTATTTTGGCAGTTCCATTGGGGGCATCAGTAGTGGTTATTGTGTTGGCATGTGGCCTAGGTTATGGTCTCAATTTGGCTCGAGTTGCGCGCCCTCAAGCTCTCTTAGCTGCCAGGTCTGATTATGTTATAGCAGCTCAAGTCTCTGGTGCTAGTGCTGGGCGTATTTTAGTTAGCCATATTTTGCCAAACATTATGCCGGTGGTAGCTGTTCAACTCTCTTTATCTGCTGGTAGCTCAGTGTTGGCTGAGTCTGGATTGACTTACCTGGGGGTGGGTGTGTCTTCAGGTGTGCCTTCCTGGGGCCATTCGTTGGCAACCTCAGTGAAACTGATCAATGTATACCCGTTGACAGCCTTATGGCCCGGTCTGTTGGTGACGCTAGTGGTGTTGAGCCTCAATCTTTTTGGAGACTCCATAGGAGACGCCATCGATCCCCAGTCAAATTCCGCTTTGAGAGAGGCTGCATGATGAGCTTAGTAGTGGAGGGGCTTTCCGTCGAAATATCTGGACGTCAGATCGTGCGTAATGTCAGCTTCCAGGTAGCTGACGGTGAGCGTGTGGGACTGATAGGTTCCTCTGGTTCAGGTAAGTCGATGATTACTAAAGCAATATTAGGTTTACTTCCTGAGCAGGCTACGGTGAACGGTTCTATCCGTCTTTTTGGCGAAGAACTTGTTGGTATTGGTGAAGAGAAAATGGCTGATCTCCGTGGTTCTTACATGGGTGCCATCTTCCAAAATCCTTCTGATTCATTGAATCCTGTTTTGACTGTCGCCCAGCAGGTGTCACTGCCGCTACGTCTGCATTACCGGCTCAGCAAGGGACAGCGCCAGCAGCGGGTTGAGTCTATGCTAGATGAGGTGGGATTGGATGGGCACGTTGCAGGCAAGTATCCTAGCCAGCTTTCTGGAGGACAGCAACAGCGGGTGGCTATTGCTACAGCACTCGTTACTTCACCAAAAGTAATCATCGCTGATGAGCCTACAACTGCCTTAGATGCAATTACGCAGCGTTCTATTATTGATCTTCTTACCTGTCTAGTAGATCGTTCTGGAGCTTCCCTGCTCTTTGTTACTCACGATTTTGCTGTCCTATCCCGTGTATGCCAGCGTTCCTATGTTATTGACCATGGTGATGTCATCGAGGGTGGTAACACACAAGTGCTATTACAGCAACCTCAGGAATCTGTAACGAAAGAGCTTGTGAAAGCAGCTCGTACGCTTACTCTGCATGTGAGTAATCATGGACAGTAGAGAGGGAGGTACAGTGAGCCAACATCGAGTTCCTCTTTTACGAGCGCAAACAATCAGCAAATTCTACGGTCGTGGACACCAGCGTCGGCAGGTACTGGACCAGGTTTCTCTCGCACTGTATGAAGGTAGCTGTCTAGCAATTGTGGGTGGTTCTGGTTCAGGTAAATCTACACTTGTTCGGATTTTACTTGGATTGGAAGCAAGCGAAGGTACTGTCACCTACAGGGGTAAAGCTGTAGAAGGGCGACATAGTTTGGGATATCAGGCTCTGCGCAGTGAGGCAGGATTAATCTTCCAGAATCCATTTACTTCGCTAGATCCTCGATGGAGCGCTTTACGTTCCGTTAGTGAGCCATTGCGTATACACGCCAAGCGTTTAGCGCTTTCTGATGAGCAGATTCAGCAGCGATCACTAGCAGCCATGGAAGCAGTGGGATTAGATGCGCAAGACTTCGCAGGACGTTTTCCCCGAGATTGTTCTGGAGGTCAAGCTCAACGAATTGCTGTAGCACGGGCAATAGTGACTCGTCCTCGACTACTGCTGGCTGACGAGCCAATGTCATCCTTAGATGTTTCTGCTCGTCAGGATCTTATAGCTACCTTTCAGAAGTTACGTCAGGACAATCCACGAACAGCTTTGATATTGGTTTCCCATGATTTGGGTGTAGTTCAGCATATGGCTGATCGCATTCTCGTGCTCCATAATGGGAGAGTTCAGGAAGAAGGGACAACGAATCAGGTACTGAGTCATCCTACTAGTGCCTATACACGTGCTCTGCTTGAGGCTGTGAGTCAATGAGACCGATGTCAAGGTACTTAGAGTATTCACGCGCGTCGCTTATATGGTGTATTTCTGGATGTACAAGCACATAGACTGGTGAACTATGACAGGTATGGAACAGGCACTTTCTGCCCTCAAGCAATACTTCGGTTATGATGCTTTCCGTCCCGGGCAAGCAAGTTTGGTTCAGGCTATTTTGGAAGGCCGGGACTGCTTGGGAGTCATGCCGACAGGTGCTGGTAAATCTATTTGCTACCAAATACCTGCCATAGTTTCCAAAGGACTAACAGTTGTTATTTCGCCCTTGGTTTCACTGATGCGTGATCAGGTTGACAGTCTGGAAGAGGCTGGTATACATGCTGGTTTTGTGAACTCTACTCAAAGTGCTGACGAACAGGCGCTAACCTTGGCGCAGGCTCGCCAGGGGGAATATAAACTGTTATATGTGGCACCGGAGCGACTAGAGACACCTAGGTTCGTTACTTTTGCGCAGCAGGTCAACATTGAACTCTTGGCAATAGATGAAGCCCATTGTGTTTCTCAGTGGGGACAAGATTTTCGGCCTGCTTATCTGGGAATTGGTGATTTTATAGATCAGTTGTCACACCGTCCCAAGGTCGCAGCTTTTACTGCCACAGCTACAGAGCATGTGCGGCGTGACATTGTTGCCATGCTTCGTTTGCGAGATCCTTATCTGGCTGTTACAGGTTTTGACCGACCCAATCTCTTTTTTGATGTCGTCAAGCTGGAAACCAGGGATAAAAACCGTTGGGTCTGCAAGTATATTCAAGACCATAAGAGCGAGTCAGGGATCGTCTATTGTGCTACGCGTAAGGAAACAGAGGAGCTCTGTGAGATGCTCAACCGCCATGGTATTACAGCTTGCAATTATCATGGCGGTCTGGCTCCGCTGCAAAGAGACAAGGCGCAGGATCAATTTGTCAATGATGATGTTCAAGTAGTCGTTGCAACAAATGCTTTTGGCATGGGCATTGATAAATCAAATGTGCGTTTCGTTATCCATCACAATATGCCTGAGTCTATTGAGGCATACTATCAAGAGGCAGGTCGCGCAGGTAGAGATGGAGAAAATGCTCGGTGCACCCTCCTGTGGAACGAATCTGATATCGTGACACGTCGGCGTCTGCTAGATATGGACTCAGGGAATGACCGTCTGACCACCCAGCAAAGTGAACTTGTAAAAGCCAGCCATCGTCAACTTTTGCAGACCATGATTGGTTACTGTAGGACAACATCTTGCTTGCACGAATATATGCTCCATTATTTTGGGCAAGACCTTGGCCAAGCATCCTTAGGTCTATCTCCTGCTGTTCCTAATGAAGATATGGTCTGTGACAGCAATGACGGTGGTGAAGAAGTATCAAAAAGTTGTAAAACCTGTTCTAATTGTCTGTCGACTTTTGCCACTATAGATGTTTCGCGGATGGCCCGCACTATTTCTCGGTGTGTTCACGATGTCCATCAAGCTTTTGGTGCTGGGAAAATTGTTCAAATTCTGTTGGGATCGCAATCGAAAGACATACTCGATCGTCATCTAGACAAGTGTCCTTCATATGGTGCCCTGCAAGGTGAGCATGCAGCACGGGTACGTGATGTTCTTAATCAGATGGCTGCCGATGGGTACTTGACTATTACTGAGGGACGCTTACCGTTGGTGCAGTTTGGTCCTAAAGCAGCTCAAACTGTTCGTGGTGACTTTCATTATGAAATCAAGCAGGTTCAGCGAAAGCGACTTACTGTCACTGATAGGGGTGCCAAATCTGACCTCACTTCGGTGCAGGCGAGTCGAGAAGATGAAAGCCTTTTCCAAACCCTACGTCAGGTTCGGGCATCGATAGCGCGTAGGATAGGAAAACCTCCGTACATTGTCTTCTCTGATAAGTCTTTGCGTGATATGTGTAGGCTCCGTCCCAAGGACGATGAAGCCTTCATGCAAGTTTCAGGTGTGGGAGAACATAAATTAGATCTCTATGGGCAGGAGTTTATGGAGGCAATTCGAAAGTTTGCCTGATAGGGAATAGAGAATTCTATAGGCGAATGGGCATAGAATGAAAGCAAGTAAGGCAGGCATACGAAAGGAAATGATTATGGCAGATAAACCGTTAGTTGAAAGTTTTGAATTAGACCATACTAAGGTCAAAGCTCCATATGTACGTTTGATTGATGAAGAGAAAGGTCCACAGGGAGACATTATCTCGAATTACGATGTGCGTTTGGTTCAACCAAACGAGAATGCTATACCTACAGCTGGTCTGCATACTATTGAACATACGATAGCTGTTCTGCTGCGAGAACGCATTCCGGGGTATATTGACTGCTCTCCATTTGGATGTAGGACAGGTTTCCACCTACTTGCCTGGGGCCGTCACTCAACTGAGGAGGTTGCTAAGGCTGTAAAGGAGTCTCTAGAGTTTATTGCTAATGAGGCAACCTGGGATGATGTACCAGGTACGCAGATAGAGTCCTGTGGTAATTACAGGGATCATTCGCTGTTCTCGGCCAAGCAGTGGAGTAAAGACATTGTGGAAGCTGGAATCTCTTCTGACCCATATGAACGCAAAATTGTGTGAGTAGGACAACTTCTTAACGGTTGCTAGTTAAGAAGGTCGTTTATCTGGCGGGGCTGGTCCAAGTGTGTTCTAGCCCCCCGCATGTATACAGTTCAAATTGGTAGAGTTCATTTGGCTTGCCAGGCAATGAAGTCTGACTGTAATTCGTCAACTGATCTATTATTCCCAAGTTCGCCCAGTGCGGACGTGTCTTGTATTGTCAGGTCACCCGTTAAACTCTTTTCTCGGCCCAGTTTATAACTCTAAAGCTGGCCGAGATGATTCGTAAAGAGAAAAGAGGGTTATATGCAGTACAGCAACCCTGGGCAGCGGTGGCTACGTCACGCTACCGTGGAAGATATTCCAGCAATTGAAAAAGTCTTTGCTCATGCCAGGCAAGTCATGGCTGAAGGAGGTAACCCTCGTCAGTGGGGGACTAAATACCCATACCCTGAGATGATCGCAGCTGACGTTCGCAATGGCAACACGTATCTTTTGGTTGACAATGCTGGAGAAACACCAGATGCTACTAACGGCACCTTTGAAGCTCCAGAGCTGGAAGAAGTTCGCGGTGACCACGAGCGCATCATCGGTTTGTTCTCACTGTTTGATGGTGAAGATCCTGCTTATGGTGACATTAACGGTGCTTGGCTGGATAATGACCCATACATGACTATCCACCGGGTAGCCTCTTCGGGGTTGGGTAAAAGAGCGGCTAGCGACATCATCTCATGGTGTATGCGCCACTATCACAATGTTCGGATTGACACAGGTCCCAACAATTTTGCTATGCAACATATTTTGGAGACCCACCATTTTATTCGCTGCGGTACCATTGGTGTGCTTGATAATCAAAATCCGGACATGGATGAAAGCAGACTTGCATACCATAGGCATGATCATTAAACAAGTAGCATGACCAATACGTGCTGGTTCCGTTAGAGTATCAGCGTAACCGGCATGTTGTAACTTGCTTTGCAGCACAATGACAGGATGAGTCTAAACGCTGCTCCTCAATGGGATTTTTCTTCAGATGCCGGTAAACGGAACTATGATCGGGCGTTACGTTTGTACCCCGGACAGGTAGTTGTTGACCTAGCAGCGCTTAAAAGCAATATGGAAACGCTAGTTACAGCTGTCACTTCTTCTGTGGGTAAGACTGAAGTAATGGGTGTTATCAAGGCCGATGGTTATGGGCATGGAGCGCTAGCTGCTGCGCTCGCAGCACTGGCTGGAGGTGCTACTTGGTTGGGTTCTGCTCAAGCACGTGAAGCACTCATGGTCCGTAGAGCCGGTATTGGTCCAGAGCGTTGCCGCATGCTGGTTTGGATGTATAACGCTCATTCGGCTCCGATTGAGGAGCTCATTGCTCAGGATATCGATATATCAGTGGGCTCTCTCGCTGATATTCATGGGGTAGTCCGGGCGGCAGATGCGTTGGGTCGACCTGCCCGCATTCACGTCGAGGTCGAAACAGGCTTTGGCCGTAATGGTTTCACTGAATCTTGTTTCGATCAGGCTCTTGCTGTACTTAAGGATGCTGCTGCCCGTGGAAATGTCCAGGTTGTGGGTTTATGGAGCCATTTTGCAGTTGCAGACATGCCATTGGTTAAGGAATTCGTGGAATCTACTGACCGGCAAATAGCTGTTTTTGAAGAATTTACAGCTCGTATGCGGCGTGCGGGTTTTGAACCTGAGATTCGCCACCTGGCCAATACAGCCGCTACCTTGACTAGGTCTGATGTCCACTATGAGCTGGTTCGTCCCGGGATTGGTTTGTATGGTTATGAGCCCGATCCAGCTATGGGCGATTGTACAATGTACGGTTTGAAACCAGCTATGACTGTACAAGCTCAACTTGGAACTATTAAGGATTTGCCAGCGGGACATGGAATTTCGTACGGACGTACCTATCTTACGCAAAGTGCTACATCTAGCGCCATTATGCCATTAGGCTATGGGGACGGTATCCATCGATCCGCATCAGGCTTCGATAGTGCTGGTGCTACTGGTCGCACCCATCCAGGTGGTCCAGTGCGTCTGATGACCAAGCAGGGTCCGAAACTAGTGCGGGTTTCGGGAAGAGTTTGTATGGATCAATGCGTGTTGGATTTGCATGCCATGGCTTCCGACTTAGGGGTTCAGGAAGGCGATACTGTTGTCCTATTCGGCCCTGGTAGAGGAGAGGAGTTTGCTGAGCCAACAGCCGACGATTGGGCTAGGTCTGCTGAAACCATTAGCTATGAGATCTTTACCTGCCTACGTAACCGTATTCCACGGCTCTACTTGCACGCTCCTCAAGTACTTTCGGCCGACGACCTGAGCTTGCTTGATCCTGCCAGTATCCTCTAGTTCAATCAGACTAAGGTCCGCTGGAGCTTGAGTAACTGTCGTTTGTGTCACTTTCTGCTACAAGATAGCATTGCATGCTTGCAATCGTGACAAGAACGTGATGAGATAAAAGTATGACAACATATCAAGGTAAAGAACCGAACAATATTGCGTACACAGCTGTAGCTCAAATCACGGGTGGACGTAACGGTCACGCTGATAGTCGCGAGCCAGACCTCTCCCTAGATTTAGATACTCCGGTTGCTATGGGTGGCAAGGGGCAAGGAACCAACCCTGAGCAGTTATTTGCCATTGGATGGGGTGCCTGCTTCCAAGGTGCGATGGGGCTTGCTGGTAAGGAGCTACGTGTAGCAGCTACAAAACTGGCTCAAAGTAAGGTGAGGACTCATATATCTTTAGGTGATGAAGGTGAGTCATTCGGGATCAAGGCGAAAATAGAAGTTTACTTGCCAGGTATTGATCCTGAGACCGCTCAACAGTTGGTTGAACGTACTCAAGAGCTTTGCCCATACTCAAAGGCAACTCAAGGTAACGTTCCCACGGAGTTAGTTCTGGTAGATTCTATGGAGTAATACGGTATTGTGGTCAGTGCAGGTGCTTTGCTGCGGGCTTCCGTAAAGTCACCTGTATAGCCGCCGGTAAACAGCTCTCAGGAAGGGGTAGTTTTGATCACTACTGAAGATGGCGAGCAGGTTTTACTGGCTGAAGGCTACCATGAGGCCGATGAAGAACGATGGGCTCTGGAACCTCCTAAGTCTCAGTCTCGCACGGCCTTCGAACGTGATAGGGCCCGGTTAGTGCATTCTTCAGCCTTAAGAAGGCTTGGAGCTAAAACGCAAATTCTCATTGCGGGATCTGATGATTTTGCACGTACAAGGCTGACTCACACTCTCGAGGTGGCTCAGATTGGCCGGCAGATTGGGGTAATGCTTGGTTGTGACCCAGATGTGGTTGATTGCGCCTGCTTGGCCCATGATCTGGGGCATCCACCATTTGGGCATAATGGTGAACGAGCCTTAGCAAAGATAGCTACGGATATCGGCGGTTTTGAAGGCAATGCTCAGACTATGCGTTTGTTGACCCGTCTAGAGCCTAAAGTATTTCGTGCTGATGGACGTTCGGCTGGTGTTAATCTGACTAGGGCTGCCCTAGATGCAGCTGTAAAATATCCGTGGACCTTGGGAGAAGCCCAGCAGCACGACAAAGGCGAACGTACGCTCAAATATTGTGTCTATCCGGATGACGAAGAAGTTTTCAAATGGCTCAAGCAGGGTGCGCCCAGTAAGCAGACACCTATGGAATGTCAGGTCATGGATCTTTCAGATGATATTGCTTACTCAGTGCATGATGTCGAGGATGCTATTGTCGGTGGTTCTTTCAATCCGATAGTTCTAACAGATCCAAGAATAGTGGATGCTGTTGTCAGTGCAACTCGTTTATGGTACGGACAGCAGTGGGATCCTGACCTCCTGGTGGCTGCACTTGATCGGCTCAAACCCCAATTGCCTTCTCATTTCAACGGTTCTCGACGAGCACTGGCACAGTTGAAAAATATAACTAGTGCCCTGATAGGACGATTTGCTGATTCTGTGGAATCAGCTACACGCGAGCGCTTCGGGCAAGGGCCATTAACTCGGTATTCAGCTTCGGTCATCATCCCTGAAGAAACTTCATATGAGATCATAGCGCTCAAAGGTATAGCGGTGTACTTCGTTATGGTTCCGCGTGAGCGTGAACCGTTCCATGAAGAACAACTCAAAATCATTAGCGATCTTGTAGATGTAATGATGTCTGACTCACCGCGGCCATGTGATGCTTTAGAAACAGTCTTTTTAGAGGACTGGTATCAGGCATCTAATGATAACGAACGGTTGAGGGTGGCAATAGACCAAGTAGCAAGTCTTACTGACGGATCGGCCATGGCTCTGCACTCGCTTATGTGTGCTTGAAGAATCATACGTTTATGATGAGATTGAATGACGACTTCGGTGCCCGCAGGTAGGCTGGTGACTTATGCAGGGCATGATTAAGAAGGAAGACATCGAGAAGGTTCGAGCGACGGCAGATCTGTATGACATCGTCTCAGCAACTGTTACCTTAAAAGCTTCTGGTTCGGGTACCTATATGGGATTGTGTCCATTCCACGATGAAAAGTCGCCTTCTTTTTCGGTGAGGCCAGCATTAGGTGTCTGGCATTGCTTTGGCTGTGGCTTAGGTGGTGATGTCTTTGACTATGTGGAAAAGACAGAGAACGTTGAATTTGGCGATGCTATCGAGATTCTGGCAGATAAATACCATATTGAACTTCATTATGACTCTTCACGCCCTTCACAGCGTCAGGGTTCTCAGCGTGCACGGCTGCTGGAAGCCAATGAAGAAGCGCAGCGGTATTTTGCCTCTCAAATCATGACTAAAGAAGCGTTGGCGGCTCGTAAACTGCTGGCTGGTCGTAATTTTTCTCAGGCTGACTGTGCTTATTTTGGTTGTGGCTACGCTCCTCGTGGCTGGGATAACTTAGTAAGGTATCTGTCTTCTAAAGGGTTTACTCAGCAAGAAATGCTCGATGCTGGTCTGGCTCGACGTGGACAACGCGGGGTTTATGACTACTTTAGAGGTAGAGCAACGTGGCCGATTAGAGATTCATCTGGGCGGACCTTAGGATTTGGCGCTCGCCGCCTCTATGAAGATGACAGTATAACTGCCAAATACTTAAATACTCCTGATACGGCTCTTTACCACAAGAATCAGGTCTTGTACGGTATTGACCATGCCAAAAAAGCTATTGTAAACAAGCGTCAGGTGGTTATCGTTGAAGGGTATACCGATGTTATGGCATGCCACCTCGCAGGAGTTGATACCGCCGTTGCTACCTGCGGCACAGCTTTTGGTGAAGAGCATGCTAAAATTGTTCGCCGCCTTATTTCAGATGATGCTCTAGGGGGACTGCAGCTTGTTGGTCCCGTGAAGGGTTCCCGGGTGGTCTTTACCTTTGACGGTGATGCAGCCGGACAAAAGGCTGCTTTACATGCATTCGGTTTAGACGGTAGTTTTCTGACCCAAACATTTGTTGCCGTAGCTCAAGATAATTTAGATCCCTGTGAGTTGCGAATACAGCAGGGGGATGAAGCAGTTCGAGCCCTTGTTCAGTCCGCAACCCCTTTGTATGAATTCGTTATTGATACCGCTGTAGACATGTTTGATACTCAGTATACGACAGGACAGATGGGGGCCGTTAAAGCTGTAGCTCCCGTTATTGCGCAGATTCGTGATCGGTCACTAGTCGATATGTATACCCGCAAAACTGCCCGTCGAATAGGGGTTGACCTCGATATACTAGCCTCTCAGGTACGCCAAGCCAGAAGAAGCATGCATGTTCGTGATGAAGATGCATATGCTCCTCGACGTCGGGTTTTTGCAGATAGTCGTGAGTCAGCGGACAAGACCGCTTCGGGCGATCCTGGTGCTCGACGGCAGCTGCAAGCCTTAGACGCTGAGCGGCAGGGGTATTACCATATCAATGATGCCGTCTTTATTTGTGAACAACAATTTTTGGGGCTTTTGATACAAAGTCCTCGAGCTATCGATAAAACCTTTTTCGACCAGTTGGATAATAGTAATTTTGATGTTCCTATTTTTCGTTCGCTCTTTCAAGCAGTCCAAGCTGCAGGTGGCATACCAGCTGATAATGTGCCGCAAGGCTTGTGGATGCACAATCTTACTAAGGCAGCTGGGCCACTGTTTGAATCAGCTATTAACGAATTAGCTGTAATGCCCTTGCCTCTGCCACAGTCAGAACAGGAGCAGCATGCTTCTAATGTTCAATATGGGGCAGGGGATCGAAGTCAGCAAGAGAAGGACTCAAACACGCAAGCAACCAATGCGGCTGAAATTCAATTGAGACCAGCAACAGCAGATGAGAAACAGTATGCTACAGAATTGTTGGTTCGCTTACTTGACGCAGGATATATGCGTAAAATTGCTGCCAGTAAACGACAGATGAACAGATTGCCGGACGGGCAGGATAAATTTGACCTCTTGGGGCAGATTACTCAGTTTGAGGCAGCTCGTAAAAATCTTCAAGATCAAATATATAATAATGCCGTATGATCTTGGGCCTAGCTCTGTTCTATACAGACCATACTTCCTCTTAGGATATGGAGTATGGCAAACGATTACGGCAAAGACTCTGCAATACTACCCAAAGCTGTGTTTTGGGATATGGATGGAACAATTATTGATTCTGAGCCTTACTGGCATGCCAGCGAGGTTGAAGTTGCGCGTAATCATGGTGGTCAATGGAGTGAACAATTAGGTTGGCAGTTTTCTGGTTCGCCAATCATCGATGCAGCGAAAGCTATGTGTGCCAGGGGTGCTGACGCACCAGCTGAACGTATTGCGCAAGAAATCATTGAAGGTGTGGCTCGAAGAGAGCAGGAACGTATACCTTGGATCGAAGGAGTGGTTGAACTTCTTGAGTCGTTACAAGAAGCTGGTGTGCCTTCATTGTTGGTTACTTCTTCGCCGCGAAATGTGGCACAAGCTGTTGTGGAGCAGGCCCCTCAAGGTGTCTTTATGGCCTATATCTGTGGAGATGATGGGTTGGCGATGAAGCCTGATCCTGCTCCTTACATACATGCAGCTGCCTTAGCAGGGATCAATCCCGGAGATGTGGCTGCATGTGTTGCTATAGAAGATAGTATAACTGGTCTCACATCAGCTGCTGCTTCTGGGGCAACTACACTTGCCTTCACAGGCTCTAACCCTAAAGATACTTCAGCTGGACCTCAGTTCGCATCTATTGATTCGTACTTGGGTGTAACAGCTCAGACTCTGGGTGCCTACGTGGCAAGCCGCAGGTCTCTCACATTCACTGAATAATGTGATTTCTCATAGTTCCTTCCTTTGTATGATGATTGATGACCCAATTATTGTGACAGCTAGTGTCAATGCTGAGACACCAATATATGGCCATAGTTGTTTTATAGGAATGATGGAGAAAGCAACGTTCAGTCCAACTGTTACAAAGTCAATGTACTTGAGCCAGGACCAGTGAGCATATACCGTTAACATGGATATTGCTACAGGCCAGATTACTATCAGAACAACTGAAACTATACTAGAGCCAGTACTTACCAGCATGATAATTCCTATGCTGAATATGACGGACATGAAGAAGGCAATAGCTAAGGTCATGATTATTGTATCGGCTATGAGATTGTCCCAACTTTCGCCGGCTTCTCGGCCGGCCGAAAGGCTTGAGAGTAGGGAAGTTGCGTAGTATACGAGCGTTAGTGCTAATAAATCAATCAACAGTACACAATATTTCGCCCCTATAAACTGAAGGCGAGAAATGCCTGAGAGTAGGGTGTTCTTATAAGTTTGTTGAGAAAACTCATAACCGATCACAATGATGAAGAGAGCTATGAAGGCATAGGGTAGGATACTGGTAGACATCGTCACTGCCTTAAGGCCAGACAGGACGGACCATGGTGAGTGGCTCAGAGTATCTAACTGCTTGGCTTTATTGTCGTCTGTGACCATGATCCCCCCAACCTGTTGAGTTAGGGTCAAGAAAAGACTAAAGGCAATAGTGAAAACAAGCAGTATATAAAAACCAACTGTGTGGAACTGCCTATACAAGTCGGCTCTCATTTGGTTAATCATTGATGGTCTCCTTGCTGTTCTGACCTTCTATGAGGTTCAGGTAGTATCTCTCTAACGAACCTTCTTGCTGTCTAAAATCACTGACTAGTACTCCGCCTTGTATGAGAAGAGAGTTGATCTGACTTGGATCTAGACTTTCATTTCGGATGAGTATGCTGTGCTTGTTGGTAACTTCGAATGGACCCACACCTGCTTGGTCCATAATTTGTGTTGCTAAGGGTGTATTATCTACAGTGACCACATAACCTGCTTTGTTTGCTGTGTCCAGTTCATTCTTGGTTAACTCTTTCACCATTGTGCCTCGGTGGATAATGCCAAAACGGGTGGAAACTTGATACAGTTCAGTAAGAATGTGGCTAGAAATAAGAATGGTTGTTTCTAGTTCTTCGTTTAAGCGTTTTAATAAGTTGCGAAATTCCATCATTCCTGAAGGATCAAGTCCATTGATCGGTTCATCAAGGATGAGAAAATCGGGGTGATGAAGAATAGATAAGGCTAATCCGAGGCGCTGGCGTTGACCAAGAGAAAGATGCTTTGCTTGCGTTTTACGCTTCTCGTTCAGCCCTACAAAATCTATGGCCTGATCAATGTATGAAGAGCCAGACAAACCATGCTGAATGGCAGACAGTTTCAAATTCTGCTCAACACTCAGTTTCTCGAACGCAACAGGGCTCTCGATGATAGCGCCAATTCTACGTAAAGCCTGTTGATGAGAGCCTACGCGTTCTCCAAGAAGGGTTATTGTTCCCTTTTGCATAGGTGATAGACCAGTAATAAGCTTCATAAGAGTGGTTTTGCCGGCACCATTTTCTCCGATAAGACCATAAATATCTCCGCGGCGGATGTTGAGATTGAAATGTCTCAGGGCTTTGAATGTACCAAACTGTTTGCTCACGTCACGAATATCAAGCACTGCTTGCTCCATGAGGTATCCTTTCTGTTTGCTTTCACCCACCACCCTACGGTAGACAATCAGGATAAAGCTCTTGTATAAGAAACTCTTAAGAAATACTAAAGTTAGCGAATGTGTGAACCATCAACGATAGAATGCCATATAAAGAGGTTGACAAACGGAGGGCAAAGAAGCTATGGCTACTATTTTGGTTGTAGAAGACCACCAAGATATACGGGACTTGCTGACTACCGTATTAAACGTCGACTATGAAGTTCGACAAGCCACAAACGGTTCCGAGGCTATAGCGATGTTCACAGAACAGGAACCAGATTTAGTGCTCTTAGATGTAATGCTTCCTCATGTAACAGGAGAAAGTGTGCTCTCTTGGATAAGGAAGATTTCTTCAGTCCCTGTGATAGTACTTACTGCTATTCAAGACAAAACGAGTACGGTTGAGTTCCTTACAAAAGGTGCGAATGATTATGTCACCAAACCTTTTGATATCGATGAACTGCTGGCTCGCATTGGAGTGCAGCTGAGAGAGCAGTGCCCAAAGCTGTCTGACAAAAACACAACTATGCACGTTGGAGACTTAAGTATAGATTTGGCTACTTATAAAGTTCGTATGGAAGACAAAGAGATCAGTTTGGCAAAGAAGGAGTTTGCTCTTCTATCTGTATTGATGAAACGACCGCATCAAGTGTTCGACAAAGCAAGTCTATATGAAGCGGTTTGGGAACAACCCTACATTAACGCAGAAAATACCCTGAATGTTCATTTGAGTAATTTACGAACGAAATTGAATGAATTAGTGGGTGAATCTCGTTATGTTATTTCGGTCTGGGGGATAGGGGTACGCCTTGTGTAACAGCACTGCCTGGGATGACTTGAAGGTTGGTGTGCGATGATATTAGCAGTATTGCTCATTGCTGTACTATTGGTGACGCTTGTAGTGTTGTCAGTTTTCCTCGCGCTTACTGTGTCTGATATGGCACGTATGAGTAAGGATTTGGAATATATTCATCAGCATGATACTAAAGCAATGGTAACGGTCAATTCAGGATTACCTCTAACTCGCCGCTGTGTAACTGCTATTAATGAGAATCTCTTGCGCAACCGTCGAGTGAGAGAGCAAGAGTTCAGTCGGGAATTACGAATTCGACAGATGTTAACCAATGTGACGCATGATATAAAGACTCCACTGACTGTTGCAAGAGGTTATGTGCAGCTGCTCGATAAACAAGTTGACAGTGACATACGCCAGTACTGCCAGAAAGCGGCTTCTAGCTTAGATTCGGTTGATTATTACTTGCAGTACCTCATGGATTTCAATCTTTTGCATGAAAAAACTGAGAGCTTAACCTTGAGTCAAGTCAATCTTTCCCTTCTTGTGCAAGAAGATTTATTTACAGCCTTTGATCAGTTGCAAAGCAAAGTCCTTAAAGTGGATCCCAACATTGAGATGAATATTAGCATTCTTAGTGATGAAACACTGCTTCATAGAATTATGCAAAACCTAGTGGGGAACTGGTTGAAATATGCGGTTCGAACAGCTCAGGTACACCTTTATCAGAAAGACGACGGTTTTGTGGAACTAGTCTTTTCTAACGAGACTGACCAGCCATACGTTCAAGCGCGCCAGTTGGGACAACGTTTTCAGAACACGAGGAATGGCCAAGTAGTGAAAGACAGTTCTGGATTAGGTTTACATATAGTGCAAGGGTTGGTAGATGCTCTTGGAGGGCAGTTGTGCTTACGTACGAAGCCTGGATTCTTTGAAGTTATCGTGCGTCTCAGTAATTTATTGCACCACACTTCATAAATCTGTTCAACACTATACAGGAGCGTCATCTGTAATTATTTAACACTGACCAATTCCTCCATGTGGGAGATGTGTTTTGTTTGCTGATTTGACCTTGACATGATGGCAGGGTTTAGAATCCGGGTATGACACGAGATAATGACTACGAAAGCGATTATAGTCAACCGTTGCTAAGTATCGGCGAGATTGCTCAGCTGATGAGGGTCAGCCAGCGGATGCTGCGGCATTGGGAAGCAGCAGGGCTGATTTCGCCAATGCGTAGCCAGTCGGGTTACCGTCAGTACTCGGAAGAGGATATCGCACACCTTGAGCGGGTGCTGATTTACCGAAAGATGGGATTTAACGCCCAGCAGATTAAGGCTCTGTTGAATTCCAAGACTCCACTGGCACTGGAGGAACTACGGGGCCAGCGCTCCCACATGAAGAAGAAGATCCATCTTCTTGAAGAAACTGTATGCTGCTTAGACCGGCTCGTAGCCATCGCAGAGGTAAAGCCACAGGATGGACAAGCAATGACAATCATCAAAGAAGCAGACCAACAGTTGTATGAGGCACAAGAACGCTGGGGTGCTAGCCAACAATGGCTGGAATATGCTGAGCGGAAAGCTTCGCGCACCAGTGAGCAGCAGAAGCAGGACATGGATCATCTGGAAAAAGTGGAAACGAAGCTGGGGCAGGCCAAGCGCAATGGTCTGGATCCAACTGGCGATAAAGCTTTTGAGCTGATTGAGGAGCACCGGCAAGCTTTGGCATGGTTCCATGTGACCCCGTCTATGCACCTGATGCTGGGGCGCATGTATGTCGCCGATCAGCGATTCAATCGCCACTATGAGCAGTTCGAACCCGGATTAGCGGAGTGGATGCTGACTGCTATCGAATCAGCTGCGCGTGCCCACGGAGTAGACCCTGCCACCGCCCAATGGGAATAACAGAGAGATAGACCAACGGCTCTCTGCTTCACTGAGCTGTTTCATTAATCAAACCGACAATGAGGAGTAGTCATGTTCGATTACAACCAGCCTGCAGAATCAACATACGATGCTGCAAGTATCAGTCCCGTTCCACAGCCGGGAGCGGCCGTTCCAACGGAACCTTACCGGGGCATCTATTCTATGCCCATGTTCATGACCCTTACAAGTGGCAATCTGGAGGAATCAGAAGACTTCTGGACTAAGGGACTGGGTTTCATTAACCTATATGCTATGCCCGGCATGATGATCCACTTACGCCGGTGGGCATTCCAGGATGTGCTTATTCGCAAAAGCGGCCCTAATTCGGGCAGCGCTCAGACTGATATAAAATCACCAGGAAGTCTCAGTCTAGCTGTTGCTGAAACTCAGATTGTAGAGATGGTTGAAGCTTGTGAAAAACTGCGACCAGGTTCCACCTCTGCCCCAATTCGTATGCCGTGGAACTCTATCGAAGCCAAAATACAAACGCCAGAAGGCCTGACTCTTACCCTGACTGCCGCATTGTCTGTCGATAAGAAACAGGCTGAAGCCTACCTCAGCAAATACGCTCAATGAGCAGAGGTTTTGAGCACTGTACTGAAATCAGGATATGCAAGAACCTCTAGGTAATCGCGATGGACAATGAGGTACTGCATTCACACCTGATTTGAGCATTTAGACTTCTATCCATCCTCTTGGTCACAAGCTATGTGTCTGTGACCAAGAGGATTTTGCATGTGTTCAAACAACTCCAAAAGAGAAGCTTTCATTGAGTGGTCCTGCTGTCTGTAGTGCAAAGTGCTGGTTCAGGTAAGTCTCACTCGACAGCAACTTATCCATCTAGTAGATGAGAAGAACATATATACCTATACGGCTTGCAGTCGACTTGTTTACTTGCTTAGGTCACGTAATTAAAAACTAGTTGAATGTGGATTACTGAAAGGGAATTCGGTGAGTATACAATTAAACTAGTTAAAACATCCGGCCTCAGGACGGCGATGTCCATCTTACCTAGAAGATGTCATCGGAACAGGCATTTAGGCTTTCATGTGTCAACTTCACCCTATGCGTTCCTGATAGCCATGGATGTCGAGGGCGATGGTTGCAGGTTCGGCCTCGAAGGTGCCTGGGTGTTCTCCTTGTTTGTTGTCCAGAAGCTCATTCTTGCGTGAATCACGTAACAACGGTGACTGGCGTTCGACCATTGACACAGTGGGCACAGGTTAACTCTGGAAAAGGGATGCACAAATGGCAGTGTTGCTTCATTGGTGCGTCCGTCTGTCAGTTTCCCCCTGGGCGCTCGACAGGGGAGGGTAATTCAAGGGACAAGGACTGAAAGAAGAAGCATCTAGTGGGTCATCCCGAACATTGGAAGGGAGACGACTCCAGATTCATCGAATCAACCTGCGAACAGATTAGGTGGGGATCAACCACAATGTTCTTGGATGGACAGGGTTGGCAGGACTCACCTCTGGGTCTAGGGGATGATAGTCAGGCTCCTGATTATGTGAATCAGAACGCAAGTTGTCCGGTAAAAACTACGGAGTTTTCCCTCGCACATGCGGGGATGATGCTTGAAATATTGTGGGGTAAGTTGCTGTGGCAAATAAAGTAATGCACTTACTATACATTGCGGCGGGAGTACTTATTATAGATATTTCTGTATTTGTAAACTAATGATTCAAGTGGAGGAGGTGGATTGTAGTTTTGCCTTCTTGAAAAGGAAGGCGACTTATAGTCCTGATACACCATTAATAAGTTGTATGTGCAGGCCCCAAAGTAGCTGTCACTGGTGCTTAGAGGGCAGTTTTGAACGCTAGGTTACCGTTAACAAGTAGGATGCCACAAGCATTCGAGTTGTTGTAGTTTCAAGCATGGCTGAAGTTAGTATGACCTAACGCTACAGACGGGATAGTTGGCATGACTGTGGCTGTTGGGGAGTGATAGCGTTTGAGGTTTCTTTATGACTGAATAGATACAGATACCCCTATAAATACAAGTACCCCTCCTATTACAACTCATTAACAGCTGTAATAGGAGGGGTACCTGACGGCTGGTTAATCTTTCGCTATGGAGTGACCGCCGAACTCGTTACGTAATGCAGAAACAACCTTCATGGTCGCCGGATCTTGAATTTGTGAGGATTGACGGGCATATAAAGCAGCAGTAATGGCCGGTGTTGGGATGCCAAGTTCTAAGGCATCACCAATCATCCACTTCGTTTCGCCAGTTTCATCTGCTTTACCTGCAATGTGACTGAGATGTGGGTCCTTGTGAAGGGCGTTACTCAGGAGGTCTAGAAGCCAAGATTGAATGACTGACCCCTTCCGCCAAGACTGGACTACGTCATCAGCATCCTTAATGAAGTCGGAAGCTTCTAATACTGCATAACCCTCGGCTAAAGCCTGCATCATCCCGTATTCAATGCCATTGTGAACCATTTTGGCATAGTGGCCAGCACCGGTCCCACCGGCATGGACCAGACCAAAATCTCCTTCAGGTTTAAGGGTATGTAAGATGGGTTGGATGCGGGCTACATTTTCATCAGAGCCTCCTACCATCAGGGCATATCCGTTCTCTCTACCCCAGATGCCGTTAGAAGTACCTACGTCAACCAATCCAATTCCTTTTGCAGATAATGTTTTGGCATGCTCTTGATCTTCAGTGAACCGGGTGTTTCCTCCGTCTATTATCAGGTCACCATTGCCGAGTAGATTGCTCAGTTGAGTAATGGTGGAGTCTAGGGGTTTGCCGGCAGGCACCATGACCCAAATAACCCGTGGTGCTTCTAGAGCGTCGACTAAGGCTTGTAAGCTATCGACATCTCTGTTTGAGTCCGGAGAAATGTCGTATCCGACAACCTTATGCCCTCCACTTCTCAGACGCTCTGCCATATTGTTTCCCATGCGTCCTAGACCTATCATTCCAATTTGCACTATTTCATTCCTTTCGATGATTTTTGTAGGTATTGGGAGATATTACAATAATCTCCACTGGCATTACTTACCCTTGCTCAGACTTCCTTGCTTCCTGTCTTGCTCGTTCTGCTATGACCTGTTCACTGTGTGCTTCTACAGCGCACTGTAAATTCAGCGTATCAATTACCTCTTCTGCCTCAACCTCGGGTGTCATATGTAGCCCTACGTCAATAGTCATGTGAATCTCGTCCTTGCTTGGTGGTTCTAGTGTATCGAACTGAGATTTCAACATTTGGGGTTTCATGAAGTGTCCTTGCCGATGGGACAGTCGTTCCATAATCGAGTCGTAGTCTCCGCTCAGGTAGACAAAAACGACGCCTGGCATCCAAATTTTCTCTCTGTATGCTCTCCTTAGGGCTGAACAAGTAACCGTACCAGGAGTCTTGTGGTCCATGTGGTTCTCAATCCAATCATGAATCTTGTCTAACCAAGGCCAGCGATCCTCATCGTTGAGAGGGATTCCGTTGGCCATTTTGTCAATGTTAGCTTGAGGGTGAAAATCATCAGCTTCAGCTACATCCCATCCTAGTTTGCTACTCAAATGTTGGTTCATTGTGCTTTTCCCGCAGCCGGATACTCCCATGATGACTAGTACGGGTGTTTTGTTGTCTAGATAATCGTTAGGCACTGTATTCTCGATAGCTGAGGGGATAGGAAAATCTCTTGCAGCTTTTGTATTGCCGGATGAAGTATGTATCATAACAACCTTTCTAGGATCTATTGTAAGTGGGGCCTCAGCCAGCAATGGGTACGAAAATACTCGTAATCATGACCAAAACAAGGACAACAACAGAGAGGAGGCACTCTAAAATAGACCAAGTCTTTAAGGTTTCGCCTACGCTCAAACCGAAATATTCCTTGATGAGCCAGAAACCTGCGTCATTGAGATGGGAAAGGAATATGGATCCCGCACCAATGGCGATCACTAGTAATGTTGTAGCCATTGGACTGGCATGCATCATAGACATGGCATTGCTGAGAATTCCTGCAGTTGTGAGGATAGAAACTGTTGCTGAACCTGTAGCGATTCGAACGAATGCAGCAATAATCCAGCCTAGTAGGAAGATGGATATGTTGGAATGTTCAACAAAAGTGCCAATGATCTTGCCGATACCTGTAGAAACCAGCACTCCCTTAAAGCCGCCACCAGCACCAACAATAAGGAGGATCCCGGCGACGGCAGGTAGGGAAGCTCCCAATGAATCATTGACTGTTTTCCATGAGATACCAGAAGCTACCTTGAGAACTAGCATGGATACTATCAGGGATATTGCTAATGCCATGACAGGGTTACCAATGAAGTTGATTGTTTGCGCAAAGCTGTCGGTACGGTTTTTAAATCCTGGGTTCACTATCTCAAAGACAGATGTGAGGAGCATGAGTATAGCTGGTAGAAGAATGCATGAGACTGAGAGCGAGAAGGAAGGCAGCTTGGATTCTTCTTTGCTGGCTTCCTCACTCTTTGCAAGGAAGTCTGTTGGAGCTTCGATAGGGACCCATCGTGAGGCGATCTTTGAAAACAACGGTCCCACAAGCATGAGGGTAATGAGGGCAAAAGGTATCCCAACCATCATGGTAAGCCCCACATTACCGGTTTCCTTGAATTGACTGAGGGCTGCAAGGGGACCTGGGTGAGGGGGTACGCATGCGTGCATGATTGATAGGCCTGCTAGGGTGGGGATTGCTACGCGCATAAGCGGAAGTTGTGTCCGGCGTGCTACCAGGATAATGACTGGTACCAAGATAACTAATCCTACTTCAAAAAACATTGGCAGGCCTATCAAGGCTCCAATGAGAGCCATGATCCAGGCAATGGTGGCAGGTGAGGACTTTGCTACTAGGGTATTGACTACCTGGTCTGTGGCACCCGTATCCATGAGAACTTTACCAATCATGGCTCCAAGACCTATGAGAATGCCAACGGATCCCATGGTATTGCCAAATTCGCTGGTGAAGCTAGCGAGTGTAGAGACAGGACCAAGTCCCGAACCTATGCCGACAACTAAGCTGGCACAGAGTAAAGATATGAAGGGATGCAGTTTGACGACGGTCACCAAGAAAATCAGAACTACTAAGCTGAGGACTAGGCTGATGCTTAACCGGGTGTTATCAAGTCTAATGGCGGGACTCTCGGACAGTAGTAACGAGCTGCTACTTGCTAGGTGCAATATAGATTGCATGGCTACCTCTTCTCTGAGGGATGCCGGAAAGTTAACTTTCTGAATCCGACTTCTTTTGTATGACGTAATATTATATGTGCAATAATACGTATGACTTAATAAGCTTTAGTATACACGACATCATGCCTGACATGTTGTTTCTTACCTGTCCAGATGCGTAGTCGATACATTGATATTATGAAGATATGGAAGCTGAATTCTCCTTACATGACAAGCTCTTAGATCAATGGGGTATGAGCATAGTTAGAGGTGATGTAGGAGAGGGGGATAGGCTTACCATTCCTAACGAGGGACAAGAACCACCCTCACGCACGGTTATCAGAGAGGTAACAAGGGTTTTAGAATCTATGGGTCTGGTACAGGTGAAACGCAAGGTAGGTGCTACGGTCACCCCGGCAGGCTCATGGAACATATATGATCCCATGGTCATAGAGTGGAGGCTACGTGGGCCAGATCGTAGGCAAACGCTACACGAGCTTTCAGAATTGAGAGCAAGTGTTGAACCTATGGCTGCACAATTAGCTGCGGTTCATGCAACACCGGACCAGTGGTCAGCACTTACCCAGGCCGCCATAGATATGGTCGCTCATTCCAATCATGCCGACGGTCCAGAATACCTTGAGGCTGATGAGCGCTTTCATCGGATTGTGCTGGAAGCATCAGGAAATAGAATGTTTGCGGCTCTCAGTGATGTGGTTTCCTCAGTTTTAGTGGGCCGCACGCGCTATGAGCTTATGCCTAGAAGGGCAAACGAACAAGCACTTCGACTGCATGGTGATGTCGCTGCTCTTATTCGACAAGGTGACAGCGCAGGCGCTCGTAGTGCAATGGAAAGTATCGTTGATGAATCCGAACAGGCTATCGAAGTCATGGCTTGTGCAAATGCCTGCAATGATGGTGACTCTCGGTAAGTGTTGATCATCAGTCTCGCTGTGAGTCTGCTTTTCTAATGATTTCTCAATGGTACCAATGGGCACATGACTGTTCCGGATAATTAAGTGAAGCAAGAGGTGTTAATTCGCTATGATTGCATGCGGGAGAATACAATAGTAAGGCTGTACTCTATGGCAGAGTGTCATTTTTTGGGGGAAGGGGGGTGAAGCACTGAGGTGAGCCCGTGTAATATGCGCATGAGTCTATGAACAAATAGAATAAAAATATGTACAGATACAGAGCAAACTAATAAAATTACGCTACAATGCTATAATTAAACCGCTTTATTACAGTGTTTTCTAAGTGTGTTCCCCGTGCATGCGGGGATGATCCCACTAAAGTACGACACGCCGCCCTGTATCTGACGTGTTCCCCGTGCATGCGGGGATGATCCCGCCAGCGTTTGCTTGTTGAAGCCAGTAGGTAGTGTGTTCCCCGTGCATGCGGGGATGATCCTGGTTCCTCTGTTATCGAGCTAATCCTGTTTTCGTGTTCCCCGTGCATGCGGGGATGATCCCATTTCCACCCCATCCGGGTACTCGACCGTGAGGTGTTCCCCGTGCATGCGGGGATGATCCTTTATGGCCAACGAAGCTAGCGACAGCTACAACGTGTTCCCCGTGCATGCGGGGATGATCCCCGAGGACAATGGCAAGCAAAACATCGACTACAGTGTTCCCCGTGCATGCGGGGATGATCCTATCGGTACACGCTCTGACTTGTCGACATCAGCGTGTTCCCCGTGCATGCGGGGATGATCCTATATCGGCGCAAAGTCCTATCACTCACACCAAGTGTTCCCCGTGCATGCGGGGATGATCCTCGCCTGCGCTTTAGGCGGGATGAAGACCGTGCGTGTTCCCCGTGCATGCGGGGATGATCCCCCTCCAGACACCCTCTGGAGACTCTCTTGCCTGTGTTCCCCGTGCATGCGGGGATGATCCCCGTAGAATGTATTCACAGAATGCTTGGGACCCGTGTTCCCCGTGCATGCGGGGATGATCCCTATGCGAACGATAAAGCTGCATAGAAAGTAAAGTGTTCCCCGTGCATGCGGGGATGATCCCCCGTACGTAAATCGCTGTAAAATCCTGTCATCGTGTTCCCCGTGCATGCGGGGATGATCCCTGATTGTGATCATATTGTTCCAGGTGATGACAGTGTTCCCCGTGCATGCGGGGATGATCCCCAGATCCTGCAAAGCGCGGTAGCTGATCGTATGTGTTCCCCGTGCATGCGGGGATGATCCCGTCTTTCTTTTGGTGTCTTAGGCTCCGTCTTCGTGTTCCCCGTGCATGCGGGGATGATCCCTTTCACTATTGCCACCTCTACCATCCCTCACGGTGTTCCCCGTGCATGCGGGGATGATCCCAAAAGCAATCGTAAAAACTGTCAGCCAAAATTGTGTTCCCCGTGCATGCGGGGATGATCCCGCCGAATCGTGCTTAATAACACCTTGCGGGCCGTGTTCCCCGTGCATGCGGGGATGATCCTAGCTCACTCAGAGATTCCGGAATTGGATTTACGTGTTCCCCGTGCATGCGGGGATGATCCCTAATATCACCATGTACTTCAGGATGTGGTAGAGTGTTCCCCGTGCATGCGGGGATGATCCTTAGTGTTCCTCCCGTTTCCGTGATGTCCATAAGTGTTCCTCCCCGTGCATGCGGGGATGATCCCATCGCTAAAGGCAGGTACGCTGATGATGTTTTGTGTTCCCCGTGCATGCGGGGATGATCCTGGTACGCAATTTATCACTAAATATTGGCGTATGTGTTCCCCGTGCATGCGGGGATGATCCCTCTTCAAAGGGCGTATTCCACGAGTAGCTATAGTGTTCCCCGTGCATGCGGGGATGATCCAAGTCGAAAAGCTACCTTGTAAAAGCTACCTGTGTGTTCCCCGTGCATGCGGGGATGATCCTGTTCTTTTTAATTTTTAGTAGTTTCTTGTATTGTGTTCCCCGTGCATGCGGGGATGATCCTAGACGTGTCCCCACTGAATGCCTTTGGTCCCTGTGTTCCCCGTGCATGCGGGGATGATCCTGTACGTTCCGCAAATGCGATTGACAAGAGCATGTGTTCCCCGTGCATGCGGGGATGATCCTCATGGCGGGATATTGTGCCCCGCCAGCGCGTGGTGTTCCCCGTGCATGCGGGGATGATCCCAAGGAGTATGGGAAGCCTATGATCCCGGTATTGTGTTCCCCGTGCATGCGGGGATGATCCCCGTTTCGCCATTTGACGTTGGGCTTGCCGTGGGTGTTCCCCGTGCATGCGGGGATGATCCTTTACGCCGATAGGCTTAAAGGATGTGGGATTAGTGTTCCCCGTGCATGCGGGGATGATCCCACTGAAGTACGACACGCCGCCCTGTATCTGACAGTGTTCCCCGTGCATGCGGGGATGATCCTGGAGTGCAGCAGCGAAAGCATCTGCACGCTCAGTGTTCCCCGTGCATGCGGGGATGATCCCAGCCACTTGTTGTTCACTTTGTGATCCGTGGGGTGTTCCCCGTGCATGCGGGGATGATCCTGGCAGGCTGATGGCTGGGCTGTAGAGGATTCTGTGTTCCCCGTGCATGCGGGGATGATCCTTTAGAAGAATCAATAGTACCATCTACTACCGAGTGTTCCCCGTGCATGCGGGGATGATCCCCTAAAAGCGCCGATAATGCCGACACTCACCAGGTGTTCCCCGTGCATGCGGGGATGATCCGTGAGCTCCATGCCGTCACTACTAGTGATATGCGGTGTTCCCCGTGCATGCGGGGATGATCCCAAAAGCGAGGTCAGCGTGCTGTATGGTGCCACGGTGTTCCCCGTGCATGCGGGGATGATCCCGAAAGCATGATAGCGACTATGCTCGATAAAAGGTGTTCCCCGTGCATGCGGGGATGATCCTGAGACGAAAGCGACAGATTATAGCGATTTAAAAGTGTTCCCCGTGCATGCGGGGATGATCCCGTCACATACACCAACGAAAAATCACCATCCTAGTGTTCCCCGTGCATGCGGGGATGATCCTCCATTTTGCTAGCGCTCTTCTACCTCCCCATGAGTGTTCCCCGTGCATGCGGGGATGATCCGTCTAAATTGTAATTATCTGTATGCTCATAGGTGTGTTCCCCGTGCATGCGGGGATGATCCCCTATCGGCGTAAATTACACATATGATAGAGTAGTGTTCCCCGTGCATGCGGGGATGATCCCTCCGAATCATGCTTGATGATACCTTGGGGACCGTGTTCCCCGTGCATGCGGGGATGATCCCACGCTACTAGGCTGTTACTAAAACCTGCAATCGTGTTCCCCGTGCATGCGGGGATGATCCCTACGGAGGAAGCGCAATGAGCAGGATGGGGCAGTGTTCCCCGTGCATGCGGGGATGATCCCATCGCGAAACGTATTATACACCTGATACTCTCGTGTTCCCCGTGCATGCGGGGATGATCCCCGCAGTAGTATAGTCGGCCGCTACATTAGCTCGTGTTCCCCGTGCATGCGGGGATGATCCCTGCTTGCTGTGAGTGCAAGGATTCACTGAATCGTGTTCCCCGTGCATGCGGGGATGATCCCCGATATGTGGAAAGCAATCGAAAACACAACTTGTGTTCCCCGTGCATGCGGGGATGATCCCAGGCAGCACGCCCGAGCCGATATAAGGACGTGGTGTTCCCCGTGCATGCGGGGATGATCCTCAGACTCAATCTTAATCAGCCCTTCACAAATCGTGTTTCCCGTGCATGCGGGGATGATCCTAGCGGCATCACGCCCTCATTGATACTCATTAAGTGTTCCCCGTGCATGCGGGGATGATCCCTGTTTACTTACTTGTATGCTCAGTCTCACTGAGTGTTTCCCGTGCATGCGGGGATGATCCCTCGACAAGCTCAATCATCGCCACTAGACCGAGGTGTTCCCCGTGCATGCGGGGATGATCCTAGTCCGAATCTGCCTAAAACCTCGTAGCCATCGTGTTCCCCGTGCATGCGGGGATGATCCTAGATGCTGCCATCTGGTTAATTTTTGCCTTGTGTGTTCCCCGTGCATGCGGGGATGATCCTCCATGCCTTCGTCTCCGGGGATTCAGCCGAAGGTGTTCCCCGTGCATGCGGGGATGATCCCCAGGGAGAGAACGAGGCAGACCGACTGGAAATGTGTTCCCCGTGCATGCGGGGATGATCCTCCTTGAGCTGCTTATCGGCTGTCTTGAAAGCAGTGTTCCCCGTGCATGCGGGGATGATCCCATCTTTAGTATGAGCTATTATTGCCTCACCTCGTGTTCCCCGTGCATGCGGGGATGATCCGGACCCAACACCGCCACGAGGTAGCGTTAAAGAGTGTTCCCCGTGCATGCGGGGATGATCCCGTATGCATCGCAACGATTTTGTCACTCATACGGTGTTCCCCGTGCATGCGGGGATGATCCCTGCAAAACAGGAATGCCACTGCTCATCAGCTGAGTGTTCCCCGTGCATGCGGGGATGATCCTGGTTCGACGAAGAAATGTCCCTTATTAGGTATGTGTTCCCCGTGCATGCGGGGATGATCCCTGTCCTAGTCAGGGACGGTACGCGATTATCGGGTGTTCCCCGTGCATGCGGGGATGATCCCTACGGTGGGACTTGTTGTCGTAATACCAGAAGGTGTTCCCCGTGCATGCGGGGATGATCCCGTTGCAGGGCAATATGTGGTGACGCTCCACACGTGTTCCCCGTGCATGCGGGGATGATCCGCGGACAGGCTCACAGACGAGCTTACCAATCGCGTGTTCCCCGTGCATGCGGGGATGATCCTTGGTGCGGTACATTTACGTTGGCAAATTTTTTAGTGTTCCCCGTGTATGCGGGGATAGTCCTTGTCCGGTCGATGCTCCTAGGTGTGCTTGTGTTCTCCTCACCTGCGGACGGGGGCAAGTGATGTGCTCGCTGATTTGGCTTTGGCAATAGCTGGGTACAAATTGCGCACAAGTCTTGCTCGGACTCGCTTCGGGAAGAGATAAAACAGAACCCCTATTCCTTTGTGGGAGTAGGGGTTTGATCTGGGGTGGCTAACGCGGCTCGAACGCGCGACCTCCTGAACCACAATCAGGTGCTCTACCGACTGAGCTATAGCCACCATGCGCAGTGCATGTGATATACGCTGCAACAGATGACTACTTTACACTAACCTCTGACTAAGCGCGCCGATAGGATGAAATTAGCTGACAGGTACATGTTTTGGGCTATTACAAGTTGTTCTGTGTTTGAAAGGAAGAAAGCGTTTGAATATGACTTGGGCGTCGTCTGAGATGGTAAACATGGGATCGTTATGCTCAGCTGTATTCTCGAGGCTGGCCCAAAACATCTTTACGGTTGGCATATCAACTCGTTGTCCAGGTTTCTGACTTTCCCCCTGTCAAGTATTTTGGTGTATCTAGCCCATACGAACGGCTTTGATTCCGGTGTTTTTTAATATGACAACAGGCTTGTCGTACGAGTCACCAAATATGTTACTGTCGCCTGTAAGGGAAAGGGCATCGCAATATCGCTTTGTGCTCAGATAATAGACTGGTGGTAACAGTCTTTACCCTTTAACTATTGCTATGGCGAGTGCAGAACACAAAGGCTTATGGGACGCTAATTCTGCTTTTGGTTTTCCCAGGTTTTCTGTTTTGCGCCTGTTTACCACCGTTGAACGCGATGTCAGCCCCTTGTTTGCTTTACCGTTAAAGTCATTAGGGGATCGTTTCAACAACGAAGGTAAAGCGCTACGCTACTAACAGTTTCCACCCTGCCTATACGGATAGGTGTCACTGGTGGATGGGGGGCGATGAGGCTGACTTTGAGAAAGAGAAGTGCATCGACAAGAAGAGCCCGCATATCGGAGGGAAAGCTGCCAGGGTGCTTAAGCCTAACAGTGATACACAACGGTGATACATGGTAGAGAACTTACATGGTGGAGAACTGAAATCCGATAGTATATTAGCTGACCGTGCAATGGTGATTACTGTAAAAAGTACAAAAGGGGATACTCGGCCGTTGTGAACATAGGCATTAACTGGTTTGAGTGAGCGAGAAGTCCAAGAATCATGCAGGTAGTCAGATATCGTTAGCGAGTTGGGAAGGCCTTACGTATGGTTCAAAGGTCAAGCTTATATTCGCATAGATTTACTTGGTCAGGGCATGTGCTATATTAAAACCTGTATGTGCCAGTAGCATAGCTTATGTGATAGCTGTGGGTGCTGGGATATCCTAACAACCTGTTAGATAGCGCACAGTAATGTGGCAGCGGGAGGGTTGTGGGCCATCGGGCCGGTGGACTGTGGCATCTTTGCTCTCCGATAGGGTTTCGGTTGGGTTGAGTCAGCACAGTGGCGGCTCCACAAGTAACGGAACAAGTTGGAAAAGAATCGGAGAGAATCAGTTGCCAACAATTGAACAGCTCGTCCGTAAAGGACGCAAGGCTAAGACTCGTAAGTCGAAGACTTTAGCCTTGAAGGGTAGCCCGCTTCGTCGCGGCGTTTGCACCCGTGTGTACACCACCACTCCTAAGAAGCCTAATTCGGCACTTCGTAAGGTCGCTCGTGTGCGTCTAAGCTCGGGTGTTGAAGTTAGTGCTTACATTCCTGGTGAAGGTCACAACCTGCAGGAACACTCCATCGTGCTAGTACGTGGAGGTCGTGTTAAGGATTTGCCTGGTGTGCGTTATCATATCGTGCGCGGTGCGCTCGATACCCAGGGTGTCAAGGATCGTAAGCAGGGTCGTTCCCTGTATGGAGCAAAGAAGGCTAAGTAAGCATGTCGCGTAAAGGACCAGCTAAAAAGCACCAGCTGCTGCCAGACCCTATTTATGGTTCGACGGTTGTAGCTCAGCTGATTAATAAAATTCTGCTTGATGGTAAGAAGTCCATCGCGGAAGACATCGTATATTCCGCTCTTGAACAGGTGAAGGCCAAGACTGACCAAGAACCCGTTGCAGTTCTCAAGCGCGCTTTGGACAATATTCGTCCATCCCTAGAGGTTCGCTCCCGTCGAGTCGGCGGTGCTACCTATCAGGTTCCCGTGGAGGTTAAGCCAAACCGTGCCAACACCCTCTCTCTACGCTGGCTCACCGATTATAGCCGTGCTCGTCGTGAGAAGACTATGGCTGAGCGTTTAGCTAACGAGATCCTCGATGCCTCTAATGGTTTGGGAGCATCTGTCAAGAGGCGTGAAGATACGCACAAGATGGCAGAGGCAAACAAGGCCTTCGCCCACTATCGCTGGTAATAAGTAGAGAGCGAGAAATACGATTATGGCACAAGACGTGCTGACAGACCTAACTAAGGTCCGCAATATTGGCATCATGGCTCACATCGATGCTGGTAAGACAACAACGACCGAGCGTATTCTGTACTATACCGGTGTCAACTATAAGATTGGTGAAACGCACGACGGCGCTTCAACCATGGATTGGATGGATCAGGAGAAGGAACGCGGCATCACTATCACGTCTGCTGCAATCACTGCCTTCTGGAACCGTCAGTCTCATGACACCAAAGACCGTTATCAGATCAACATCATCGATACCCCAGGTCACGTCGACTTTACCGCTGAGGTAGAGCGTTCCCTACGCGTGCTCGATGGTGCTGTAGCTGTTTTTGATGGTAAGGAAGGCGTTGAGCCTCAGTCAGAGACCGTTTGGCGTCAGGCCGATAAGTATGGAGTTCCTCGTATTTGCTTCATCAACAAGATGGACAAGTTGGGTGCTAACTTCTACTACTCAGTTGACACCATTAAGGACAAGCTGGGCGTTAAGCCTCTCGTAATGCAGTTACCAATCGGTGCTGAGAACGACTTCCGTGGTGTGGTTGACTTGGTACGTATGGTTGCATACTCCTGGCAAGACGGACAGGATTTGGGTGCTAGCTACGACACCATTGAAATTCCAGAAGATCTCAAGGAAAAGGCCGAGGATTACCGTACTCAGCTCATTGAAGCTGTTGCTGAATCTGATGAATCCCTTCTGGAAAAGTACTTAGGTGGCGAGGAGATCAGCGAAGCTGAGATTCGTACTGCTGTGCGCAAGCTCACTATTGCTCAAGAGGCATTCCCAGTATTCTGCGGCTCGGCATTCAAAGATAAGGGCGTGCAGCCTATGCTTGATGCCGTGGTGGATTTCCTGCCTAGCCCAGAGGATGTGCCAGCTATCAAGGGGTACAAGGTTGGTGACGAATCAGTCGAAATCGATCGTAAGCCTTCTGTAGATGAACCATTCTCAGCATTGGCCTTTAAGGTTGCTACTCACCCCTTCTATGGCAAGCTCATCTACGTGCGCGTTTACTCAGGTAGAGTTTCTCAAGGCGATTCTGTTTTGGATGCTACTAAGGGTAAGAAGGAACGCATAGGTAAGCTCTTCCAGATGCATTCCAACAAGGAGAATCCTGTTGAAGAGGCTATAGCAGGTAATATTTATGCGTTCGTTGGTCTCAAGAATGTTACAACTGGTGATACCCTGTGCGATGAGAAGGAACCCGTCGCTCTAGAGTCCATGACCTTCCCTGAACCAGTGATTCAGCTTGCTGTCGAACCAAAGACAAAGGCTGATCAAGAAAAGATGGGCATCGCACTTCAGAAGCTTTCTGAAGAAGATCCTACCTTCCAGGTCAAGACTGACGAAGAATCAGGACAGACTTTGATTTCAGGTATGGGTGAGCTCCAGCTGGACATCTTGGTAGACCGAATGAGGCGAGAGTTCCATGTGGAGTGCAACGTTGGTAAGCCTCAGGTAGCCTATCGTGAGACCATCCGCAAGGCTGTCATGAACCAGGAATACACCCATAAGAAGCAGACCGGTGGTTCTGGTCAGTTTGCTAAGGTTCTCATGAACTTCGAGCCTCTAGACACTGAGTCTGGAGAGACGTACGAATTCGAGAACGTGGTTACCGGCGGTCATATTACTAAGGAATTTATTCCTTCAGTAGATGCAGGTGTCCAGGAAGCTATGGAGTCCGGTATTTTGGCAGGCTTCCCGGTTGTCGGTGTCAAGGCAACGTTGACTGATGGTCAAATTCACGACGTTGACTCTTCGGAAATGGCCTTCAAGATTGCAGGTTCCATGTGCTTTAAGGAAGCTGCTCACAAGGCGAAGCCAGTCATTCTTGAACCGATTATGGCAGTGGAAGTACGTACTCCTGAAGAGTACATGGGCGACGTAATGGGTGATATTAACTCCCGTCGTGGTTCTATCCAGTCCATGACCGATGCAACTGGCGTTAAGGTTATTGACGCTAAGGTGCCGCTTTCAGAAATGTTCGGCTATATCGGAGATCTGCGTTCAAAGACTCAGGGCCGCGCCATGTTCACTATGCAGATGGATTCTTATGCTGAAGTTCCTAAGGTCGTCAGCGAGGAAATCATCAAGGCACAGCGCGGGGAGTAAGCCAATTCTGACATGCCGTCAGAGTAATAACACTTAGCTTTCTGTCTTAAGTCAGCGTTAAACTTTCTAACGCTGACTGGGCGGAGGGCATAAGTGGCGAAGATCCCAATTACCCAGTAATATGTAGCGAGTATCTTGTGCGTGGTTCGTACAAGTAAACTACGAGACGTCCAGGAGGACAAAACATAATGGCAAAGGAAAAGTACGAGCGGACTAAGCCGCACGTTAATATCGGTACTATTGGTCACGTTGATCACGGTAAGACAACACTGACCGCAGCTATTTCCAAGGTACTGCACGATGAGTACCCAGACGTTAACCCAGAGTATGATTTTGATCAAATCGACGCAGCTCCTGAAGAGAAGGACCGCGGTATTACGATCAACATTGCTCACATCGAGTATCAGACCGAAAAGCGTCACTATGCACACGTCGACTGCCCAGGCCACGCCGACTTCGTGAAGAACATGATCACCGGTGCTGCTCAGATGGATGGCGCAATCCTCGTGGTTGCTGCCACTGACGGTCCTATGGCTCAGACTCGTGAGCACGTGCTGCTCGCTCGTCAGGTAGGCGTGCCAAGGATTCTTGTCGCTCTGAACAAGTGCGATATGGTCGAAGACGACGAGCTCGTTGAGCTCGTTGAAGAAGAAGTTCGTGATTTGCTGGACGAAAATGGTTTCGACCGCGACTGCCCAGTCATCCGTACTTCTGCATACGGCGCCCTGCACGATGATGCTCCTGACCACGACAAGTGGGTTCAGACCGTCAAGGATCTCATGGATGCTGTGGATGACTACATCCCAACTCCAGTTCACGATCTGGATAAGCCATTCCTGATGCCAATCGAGGATGTCTTCACCATCTCCGGTCGTGGTACTGTGGTTACCGGTCGTGTTGAGCGTGGTAAGCTGCCAATCAACTCCAATGTTGAGATCGTCGGTATCCGCGATACACAGACCACCACTGTCACCTCCATCGAGACATTCCACAAGCAGATGGATGAAGCTGAGGCTGGCGACAACACCGGTCTGCTTCTACGTGGTATTGGTCGTGAAGATGTGGAGCGTGGCCAGGTTGTGGCTGCTCCTGGTAGCGTAACTCCTCACCACAAGTTTGAGGGCGAAGTCTACGTTCTGACCAAGGATGAAGGTGGCCGTCATTCGCCATTCTTCTCAAACTACCGTCCTCAGTTCTACTTCCGTACCACTGACGTTACTGGCGTTATCACTCTGCCAGAAGGCGTCGAAATGGTACAGCCTGGAGACCACGCAACCTTTACCGTCGAGCTGATTCAGCCCGTCGCAATGGAGGAAGGCCTGACCTTCGCAGTTCGTGAAGGCGGACATACTGTTGGTTCAGGTCGAGTAACCAAGGTTCTCGAGTAGTTTATTGACCTCCTATTAGTCGAGGTTGTTACCGGAGCCCCGGAACGTTATGCGTTTCGGGGCTCTTGGTGTATATGACAGGCTTTAGCTATGTGTGTTCACATGGCATGGCATAATAGGCATGTATAAGGATCTGCCGGTTGTTGTTACAACTATGCACAGATCATCTATCAGCAATCAGCACAACATGTAGAAGAACAGGTGGTAAACGTGGCGCAGACTTCTAATGATATTAAAAATGGTTCAGTTATTAACATCGATGGCAAGTTATGGACTGTTATCAAATTCCAGCATGTAAAGCCAGGCAAAGGACCTGCCTTTGTGCGCACGACCATCAAGGATGTTCTATCAGGAAAGATCGTAGAACGTACCTTTAACGCTGGTATGAAAATGGAGTTCGAGACCGTAGACAATCGATCTATGCAGTACTCATACCGTGATGGAGATCAGTTTGTATTCATGGATATGAGCACTTATGAACAGGTCAATATTCCTGAATCGTTAGTTGGAAGTCAAGAGAATTATCTTCTCGAAGGCACTGATTGTATAGTGTCCTTCCACGATGGGACTCCGCTGTCTGTAGAGTTGCCCGCTTCAGTGATTCTTACAATCACTCATACTGAGCCAGGATTGCAAGGCAACCGTTCTAATGCGGGTACTAAACCAGCAACTGTCGAGACCGGTGCAGAAATTCAGGTCCCTCTCTTTGTGGGCGAAGGTGAGAAAGTTAAAGTCGATACGCGCGATGGTTCTTACCTAGGCCGCGAAAACTGAGATCTGGAGGACACTCGATTTAATGGCACGTTCCACAGCTCGAAAACGAGCCCTGAATACTCTCTATGAGGCTGATGAAAAGGAACAAGATATTCCTTCCTTGCTTCAGGAGCGCATTATTCATCCTGGTGCTCAAACTCCTTTGCCTCAGTACGCAATAGAGATTGTTCAGGGAGTGGCAGATCATCTCGCTGAAATTAACCAAACTGTTGATGATCATTCAACGAGTTGGCCCCTGAGTAGAATGGCGGTTATCGACCGTAATATTCTGCGTATTGCTACTTGGGAAATTATGTACAATCCGGAAGTGCCTAATAAAGTCGCCATTGATGAAGCCCTGTCTTTAGCAAAAACACTCAGCGAAGCAGATTCACCTGCTTTTATTCATGGTTTACTGAGTTCCATAGTTCGTGACTATGAAGCGACACTCGTAACGGAAGCTGAGAAAGAGGCACGGGTCCAGGAAGCAGCTCGAATCAGTGCTATGGCTGAAACTGAAGCAGCTAAAGTTGAATCTGAAGCGAATGCTTCTCTCAATGATCAGGGTAATTCCTTAGATGATATGACAATTACTGTTCCTCAGAGTGTACAGGATTTTTTTGACCCGGACAGTGGTGAAGTAGATCAGTAAAACGATATACTAAAAGCAGGCTAGTTGTATTCTTCTGAGGGAGTGTAGGCTAGCCTGTAACAAACGACTATATTAGGCGGTTTGCAGGCCCTGTGCCTCCTAATACAGGTAGGTAAACACGAATATAGTGGGAAGTGAATGTCATATATGAATTGGCCTGGTACAGGACAGTGCGAAGGAAGCAAAGACAAGACATTGTTTCAAGATTCCCGTGGTCTAACAGCTGTTCCTTCCGCAGAACAAAAAGATGGACGCCGACGCCTTATTGTACTGACTGGTCCGACAGCGGTTGGGAAAGGGACAGTCGAAGCGCAACTGCGTCAGGATCACCCGGAGGTATGGGTTTCTGTGTCGGCAACTACTCGAGCTCCTCGTCCTGGTGAGAAAGATGGGGTTACCTATTGGTTCCTGTCTGAGGAAGAATTTGCGCGCAGACAGGCAGCTGGCGAATTCTTAGAGACAGCACTCGTTCATGGCATGTCCCACTACGGAACACCTCTTAAGCCTGTACTACAGCACCTTGCTGAAGGACAACCCACCATCTTAGAGATCGACTTACAAGGAGCTCATAGGGTTCGCCAGTGCGCACCCAGCTTGGGCCTAGAAGTGGTATATGTGTTTTTGGCGCCTCCCACTTTTGATGATCTTATTATCCGCCTCAATGAGCGGGGTACTGAGACTGCTGAAGAACGCCGTAAGCGTTTAGAGACAGCTCAATTGGAAATGGCTAGCCAATCTGAATTCGACGTGACGATCGTCAATGACACTGTAAAGCAAGCAGCTAGCGCACTGTGGGAGATCATTGCTAGGGAATACAACTTATGAGTGCACTTAAGCTCTAAGGATTACCTGCCTCAAAAATCGAGGCAGGGAGATAACATAAAACAAACTACATAATCAGAGTCACTCACCGCATTGGAGAGAGCGTTTCATGGCATCTTTTGGTACAGAGCCGCAGCCGCAAGGTTTTGCAAACCCGTCCATTGACGAATTAATGGAGCACACTGACTCTCAGTATGCTCTATCAATATTCGCTGCAAAGCGAGCTCGTCAAATTAACTCTTATTTTACCCAACTCAATGAAGGCCTTCTGCAAAATGTTGGTCCTTTAGTGGAATACCAGAATCAGGAAAAGCCCTTATCTATTGCCTTCCGAGAAATTAATGAAGGTCTATTAGAAGAGACTCTGGGCGAAGACGATTTAAGCGAAGGAAACTGAGTTCACCCCAGGCCGACATGAAACACTAACAAGTAGCCTTGGGCTGGATGTACTGAAGGCGGTGAGGGTTGTAGATGTTGGAACGACGGTTAATTACAGCTGAATCAGTGACAGAAGGTCATCCTGATAAGGTCTGCGATCAGATCTCGGATGCAATATTAGATGATCTTATAGCTCAAGATCCTCGTTCCCACGTTGCTGTAGAAACATCAGCGGCTACCGGCCTATTTTTCATTTTTGGTGAAGTTAGTTCTCAGGGCTATGTAGATATTCAGCAGCAGGTTCGCTCAGTTCTCAGACGTATTGGCTATACCAGTTCACAAATTGGTTTGGATGCAGATTCCTGTGGAGTGACGGTTGCGATTAGTGAACAATCACCAGAGATCAACCAAGGTGTTGATAAGCTTACGGTAACTGAAGAAAGTGTAGCTACCCGCGAAGAGCGATATGAAGCCCAGGGGGCTGGTGATCAAGGCGTCATGTTTGGTTATGCATGCGATGAGACAGACGCCCTTATGCCCCTGCCTATATACCTCGCTCATAGGTTGGCTCATCGTTTGGCTCAGGTTCGTAAGGAAGGCATTGTTCCTCATCTACGTCCAGATGGGAAAACACAAGTAACCATCGAGTATGACACAAACGAACGTCCACAGCGGGTCGATACTGTGCTCATTTCTACACAACACGATCCAGATATCGATCAAAAATGGCTAGAAAAACAGCTCACACAACAAGTTATTGATCCTGTCTTAGCAGAGGTCTGTGGCTCAACTGTGGCTCATGAGGATTATCGATTACTGGTGAATCCAACAGGTTCATTCATACTGGGCGGTCCCGCAGCAGATGCTGGTTTAACTGGACGCAAAATTATTGTTGATACCTATGGTGGTGCAGCACATCACGGCGGTGGTGCTTTCTCTGGCAAGGACCCAACAAAGGTTGATCGCTCTGCAGCATATGCTGCTCGTTGGGTAGCCAAGAATATCGTTGCTGCTGGTCTAGCCCGCAAGGTTGAGGTTCAGGTAGCGTATGCTATAGGTATGGCGGATCCTGTTTCCGTAAATGTGGAAACCTATGGAACTGAGCAGGGTGTCAGCCGTGAACAAATTCAAGAAGCGGTCCGTCAGGTTTTTGATCTCAGACCTGCTGCCATTATTGATGAGCTTGATTTGCTGCGACCTATTTATGCAAAGACTGCGGCTTATGGGCATTTTGGGCGTGATGATCCAGATTTCGCTTGGGAGCGCACCAACAAAGTGAACGAATTGAAGGCAGTAGTCAACGCCTGATTGTGAGTAGTGCTGGAGGAGTGCCTTGGGGCAACCGGTAGCGGAGCAGTTAGCTTTTGATGGTTTGGTTCCAAACAACCACCATAAGAACCGCCAGCACAGGCATACGCAGTGTGAGCATATGCCTGTGGCTCAGGTTGTACTCGATGTGCAAGCAGCCCATCTAGGACGGACTTTCGATTATCTTATTGATGCTAAAGACGACGATTCAGCGCAACCAGGCACGTTAGTTCGTGTTCGATTTGGTGGCAGGCGGGTTACTGGAGTCATTTGGGCAAGAGTTGAACACAGTGATGCGCCGAGCGGTTCTTTAAAATATATAGAGCGAATACTCAGCACGAAGGCCCTGGTATCGTCGACTACCCGCAGAGATATTGAAAATATAGCCAAAGCTTACGGTGGAACTTGTGCTAACATTCTTCGATTGGCTCTGCCTCCACGGGTGGCCCGCATTGAGAAGGAACAGGCTGGTCAGGTTGGTACACAGCTTCCAATCTTCGATACCAAGTCGAGCGCCCAAGCAGGACAATTACTCACCCAGTTGAGGGAGGACCTAGGCCAGGCGTATCCGAAGCTAGACATGCTCTCAAGTGCTCTAGCAGGACATGCGTTTGCTACCTTCGCCCTAGACGCATTACCGGGTCCGGAACAGTGGGAGCTTACCTGCTTGTGGATTATCGTTCAAGCTCTTCAAGCTGGCAAGCCAGTCGTTGTGGTTTTACCAGATGTACGCCATATGGAAAGCCTATCTCGTCAGCTTCAAAGATTCGGTTTACAATCTTTCGCTCCTCATGGAGATGGAGAAACCTCTTGGAATGGTCACTTTGTGCTCATGGGGTCTTCTATGGCACCAGCTGAGCGTTACCGCTCCTATGTAGCCTTGTCACAAGGGCAGGTTTCGTGTGTGTTGGGCTTACGAGCTGCTATGTATGCACCCGTGGAAGGGTCAGCGGTTTTTGCAATTGTTGATGATGCAGCATACCAGAATACGGATGGGATGGCTCCATACGCTAATGCTCGTGGAGTCTTGCGCTTGAGGGCAAAGCTCCATAATGGAATTTTTTTAACGATAAGTCATGCTCGTTCGGCTCGGTCCCAATGGGAGACTTCAACTGACGCTGAAGAAGTAACATCAGGAGTAACCGGACCTGCCCAAGCACTAGTTCCTAGCCGTGAGGCAATAGCTGCCCGTCTACCATGGGTACGTTGGCTCAATCGTGACGAACTAGCTCGTCTAGCCGATCCTGCCATCGGTGCTCGTATACCTCATACCGCGGTTACTGTTCTCACCAAGGCACTGCAAACAGGTCCTGTCCTTCTCTCGATTCCCCAAGACAGTCAATCGCAAGCTCTCACTTGCGCTTCCTGTCATAAGATGGCTCGGTGTCCACGCTGCACTGGTCCTATTGTTATACAGACGGTTGGTCATGCCCCTCGTTGTGCTTGGTGTGGTCATGCGGCTGTTAACTGGCAGTGCAAGGACTGCGGGTCCGATCGAATGCGGCTTGTACGAGTGGGGGCTACAGGTACTGCTCAAGAACTGCGTCTGCTCTTTAAAGGTGTTCCTATCACTATTTCGACTCCTGCACAGCCTAGAGGAATCGTAGAAAGCATCGACGATCGGCCCAGACTTGTCATAGCCACCCCAGGGGCAGAACCTCGTATTGAGAAGGCAGGCAGTGGATTAGTAAACGGATACCAAGCTATAGCTATTGTCGACGCTTGGACTTCGCTATACGCCTGGGGTGTTGATGCAAGGCTAGATATGTTGACCTCTTGGATGCAAATTGTCTCCTTGTGTCAGTCACGTGAAAAGGGAGGTCAGGTTTTAATTTTGGGTGAAACTGATCCAAGTCTGGCTCAGGCACTGATGACGTGGAGACCAGATTTGTTGTCTGCTGCTGAACTTGAAGACCGAACTCAGACAGGGCTACCTCCATCTACTGCGGCGGCTAGTGTGTGGGGCAGTAGGGATGCTGTTGACTGGGCATTAGAGCAAGCAGGTGCTTCGGGTGCGGGCGATATATCAAGTCTCAACGTTGCAGGGGAACATGTACCTAGTGTATGGGGTCCTGCTCCAATCGCTCCTGAGTCGAAGCTCACCATACAGCCGCTGGAAGGAACTATGGATCGGGTGCGGGCTTTAGTCCGAGTCGTTCCCAGTCAACGCGATCTTTTAGCGCAGCGCTTGCATACAGCTGTGTCTGCATACGTTGCCACAAGAGGACGAGGTGAACTTAAGTTCTGTATGGACCCCAAGGATCTTACATGAGCAGTTTTTGCCATCGTTAAGTTTCGTGATACTGCTTTAGGTGAGTCGATGCACAGTGCTTGCATAAGGATTACATGCTGGCGGTTCCATAAGAACGGTAATGGACTGCTGTGAGTGTGCTACAAACAAAGGATGGGGTAGGTATGAGTGGATATCCAGGAGAGGTAAATCTTCCAGCTGATACTATCGTTGCCACAGATAAAGCAGCGCAGGCCGAGGGCAATCATGTGACTGATATTATTTTCGACTTTGGTAATGTCTTAGTAAATTGGGATCCTGCCACTGCGCTCATCAGTCGGTACTCACGCGAACACATTGAACAAATGATGGATAATAACTGTTCTGGTTTTTATGATGCCAATGACATGATGGACGAAGGTTACAAATCAGATGAGATCGTTGCATGGATTCGTGAACACTATGGTGAGCCATGGGCCAGTATGTTCCGTTACTACTGTGATAATATGGTCGATGCCTTAACTGGACCAATGCCTGGAGCTCGCAAGCTGGTTGAAGATTTGAAAGCAGCAGGAATCGGTGTGTGGGGGCTGTCTAACTGGTCTGATGAAACTTTCCCTTTGGTCTGGGAACAATATGAGGTTCTTCATCTTTTGGACGGTAAAGTAGTTTCTGGTTTTGTGCATATGCGTAAACCTCATACCGACATCTTTGAGTTGGCTCTTAGCCAGTTCAAAATCACTGCTGGAAGTACTCTGTTTATCGATGATTTAGGGGTAAACGTGCTGGGTGCGAATTCAGCTGGTATACGCGGGCTGCGTTATGAAGATCCTTACCGGCTTCGGACTGCCTTAATTGAAGCTGGTATTACTATTCCACAAGTACAGTAATTGCAAGACGTAAACTTATAGATATTAGTCAACTCTGGTAAGTTTGCCAAAGATGAAAAGGTGATGTGATGGGTCAACCTCTTAAAGTGTTATTTGCTGGTACTCCTCAAGTGGCAGTACCAGCTCTGGAGCTCCTACTAGATGATGCTGAGCATTTCCAGGTAGTTGCTGTACTCACGAGACCGGACTCACCTCAGGGTAGAGGGCGACGTTTAACACCGAGTCCAGTCAAACAAGTAGCACTGGCTCATGGTATTACTGTTCTTGAAGATAATCCCTCTAACCCGGATTCTCTTGAGACTATAGCTGCCACAGGTGCACAGTGTGGTGCCGTAGTAGCTTATGGACGAATTTTAAAAGAGCCTGTCTTACTTGCCTTAGAACAGGGCTGGTACAACCTGCATTTCTCTCTTTTGCCACAATGGAGGGGGGCAGCACCCGTTCAACGTGCGATCTGGGCCGGAGATACCATCACTGGGGCGAGTGTATTTCGTTTGACTAAAGGGATGGATGAAGGTCCCGTCCTTGCTCAGTCAACAGTTACAATTGGTGAACATGAAAATGCTGGACAATTGTTGGGACGCTTAGCTAAAGATGGTGGACAACTGTTGCTTGCTTCCCTACAAGCTGTTGCTGAGGGCAGGGCACTGCCGCAGCCGCAGCCGCAAGGTGCTTATGAAGTTGCTAACAAAATTACGACGGATGATGCTCATATCCGTTTCGACCTGCCAGCTTTTGCTGTTGACCGACAAATCCGAGCATGCACACCTGACCCTGGAGCATGGTGCTTACTCCACTCAGATCATTCCGACGATGGTATTCTGTTGCACATTTTGTCTGCTAGACCAGTACCGTCAGAGAGTGAGCATCCTAGTGAACAGCTAGCAGCTGGTAGCATCGCTGTCAGTAAGCATGCTGTATGGGTTGGTACTAAGACCGAATCCATCGAGCTTCTGGAAGTAAAGGCAGCCGGAAAGAGAGCGATGAAGGCGGTTGACTGGGCAAGAGGGGCTCGACTCAGTGCGCAAAGTTATTGCGACTAAGCCCTCTTGTTCTTGAAACAAGAGCTAGTTTACAAGAGCCCACTTTGGTTCAGCAGCAGAGGTTGTATCTAACTTGGTCCTGAGAATCGAGACTTCAGTTGATACATGCGCATGTGCTGGAGTCAGTTAACACAGATGATAGAGTACTAGGTAATAGCAGTGGTGCTCGGCAGTGCGCTGACAGAGTTGAGTTAGTGCGAATAGGTTCAGTTGAGGGGTTGACCCGATACTCATAACATTGCTACGAGGTATTTCTGAAAGTCGTCTTTGCGAGGGAGATGATGAGTAATCTATTCGTTCTGGGTTATTTCACTATGACCGGGTCAGGAACATGAGGGAGGTCAGTAAAGGGAAATGGAATTACGCGATTTGACCATACAGGCAGCCCATATTGCTGTTGAGGCCGGCCGTCATGCTTTACAGGACCAAATAAATCCACATGATTTGCGCAACCAGGTGCGGTCAGAAGGAAATTCGCGCTTTGTTTCAGAGATCGACGACCGTCTTATACGCTATTGTCGAACTAAAATTGTCGATTTTGATCCATGTGACGGTTTTTGGGAAGATGTAGGATCTGACCGTAAACCTGGCGGACGGTATTGGTGCCTGGGGCACATTGATGGATCTATTAACTACGTACGGGATATGGCCGAGTGGACAATCACCATATCCTTATTCGAAGTTGACCACTCGGGTAAGGCTAGGCCGATTCTAGGTGTTGTTCATGCTCCAGTTATTGGAGTTACCTACATGGCCGCTGAAGGGCAGGGAGCTATCAGAGTTCGCCGGACAACAGTGGGTGATAAGCGTGAGAAAGTTATGCCTTCAACCACTCCTGCTCTCAAAGGTGCAGTTGTGAGTTTCGGCATGTCTTATTTCCCACGTGAGTCAGAACGAGCCTTGAAAACTGTGGTACAAATGGCTGGAAAACCTGCTGACATCAAAAGGGTAGGGCCTACATCTCTCGACCTATGCAGGGTGGCTGATGGGTCGTACGATGCCTATTTTGAGCCCATGCTTCACTCATGGGACATACCCGCAGTTTCTGCCGGTGCCGTAGTTGTCTGGGAAGCTGAAGGGAAACTGAGCCAGTGGAATGGTGAACCTGTCAGTTGGGATCATAACAATGATGTGGTCGCTTCAAATGGTCTGATTGCACAGGATTTAGCACAATACTTGCGGTAAGAATGTATGTTGGCACATGGGTATCGAGTAATTTGACGGTGCTTGCCCGGTGCATGCTTTTCTTTCAAGATTCCTGTTGGGAGTGATGTCAATACTTGTAGCTCCATGGTGACACAAAAATAAAAAACGCTCGTCCTCACAAGAGTGACGAGCGTTTTGGCGACTGAGAGCTTACTTGTCAGATACAGCCTTCTTCAGCAGGGAGCCAGCAGAGATACGAACACCATAGGATGCTGGAATCTTGATGGTTTCGCCGGTGCGAGGATTGCGGCCGGTGCGAGCGGCGCGCTTGACGCGCTCAGCGGAGAACAGACCGGTGAGCTTCAGGCCCTCACCAGACTTCATGGCTTCGACGAAGACATCCTGGAAAGCGTTGACAGCTGCTTCAGCCTGAGCCTTGGTCAGGTTAGACTTCTGAGCAATCTTCGAGACCAGATCAGATTTGTTGTATGCCATAAAAGTATCCTTCTTACTTATGGGGGCTTCCCTGCTTATTCCAGGAAACCCAATGTTCATGTCTGATATTAGCGCAATCTGAAGAAGAATGCTGGATTCTAGCGGGTTTTGGTCATTTTTTACGCGAAATTTGCTAATTTAAGTAGTTTTTAGAGGGAAATGAACACAAGTATGCAGTCAAAACTGTTTTTTGCGCCATAAAAAAAGAAAGATTCATACTAAGTTACGCTGACCTAACCAACGCATGGCAGCTGCTCCGATGGGAATCCGGAGCCAATACGTGGCTACGCGAAAGACTAAAGTTGCAGAAATTGCTATAGCAGAGGGGACTCCTGCTAGGCTGAAAGCAGAGAACAAAGCTGCCTCAATTGCTCCGAGTCCTCCTGGAGTGGGAACGGCTGAACCTAACGTATTGGCGATGAGGAAGACGAAGGTGGTCTCGAATACATTGGTATGCCAGCCGAAAGCCAACAGGGAGGCCCAAAAGCTAAACCCTAAAGCAACTGACTGGAGAA
The DNA here is from genome assembly GCF_002259585.1 of Bombiscardovia coagulans. Lineage (GTDB taxonomy): Bacteria > Actinomycetota > Actinomycetes > Actinomycetales > Bifidobacteriaceae > Bombiscardovia > Bombiscardovia coagulans. The sequence continues at coordinate 353,843 of NZ_MWWS01000004.1, read as the reverse complement.
CAGCTCCTGCAGCAGCGATGCTTAATTGTTGAGGCTGGGTTAAGATATCTATGAGTTGATGGGCATATGAAGACACTATAGGAAGAAGCTTGTCAACAATGAGTTGACGTGTATAGGGGATTGCCATCGCCAGAGCAGCTGCTATAGCAACAACGCCAATTACGATCACTAAGGTATTGGTTGGTATCATGCCGGAAAGTGTATTGCGCCCAGTGAAAAGCCCAATCACAATGAGTAGTAGGAATGTAGTGGCAAATTGGACAGCCACTACGGCACTCATAATCGCTGTCGCTAACGTGGTGCTGTATCCGCAATGGCGAAGGTATTGAAGATTGACGAAAGCTGGGCCTACACCTGCTGGCATTGATACGGAGGTGAAGGAAGAGGCTACCTGCGAAACCAGAATTGAGAATGGGTGCCTCTTTTGTTTATCTATAAAGATGCCAAGGGTGACGGCGCAACCAACCCATGCCAAACATCCAAAAGCAAAAGCTAAAGCAGCCATCCAGGGGTTGGCGCTTCGCACAGCCTGAATAACTTGTTGGAAGTTGAGTTGAGTGATAACAACAATAACTGCTACGACTAGCAGTGCTATTGCTAAAAAGGAGCGCAGGCTAAATCTCGATAGTGTTACCGGTGAGGCAACAGCAGCTGTTTGGGTGGGTGCTAAGGCACGAATTTGTTCGCGTAAATCACTCAAAACCTGCTTAGACCATTGTGGTTGCATACGCGTGGTTTTGGGCACAGCTACCATTTGAATAAAGGGAACAAGACTCACTAATGTCTCATCTCCCCATGCTTTACGGGCACCAGTAAGTGCTTGTTGTACACCCAGATACGAAGCAATGAGTGCTAGAAGCTGTACTTTATCGAAAGCAATATTTGCAGCAGACGAGGCGCTATCACCGTTATGCCAACCGGCAATAACCATGTGGCCGTTTTGATCACGGGCAATGGTATCGGGTGTTATGCGACGGTGTGTATACCCGCGTTTGTGGGCAGTGGACAGGTATTCCATGAGTTCACTGGCATCTTCCGCACTCATCTCGGCAGGGTGAACTTCCTGTAAGCGCTCATCAGTACTGAGAACAAAGACTAATGATTCACCGTTTTCTACCATTCCGTATGGATGCATAGCTGGTAGTCCCAGTTCTTTAAGTTCCAGGAGTATCGCCATATGGTGCTGTGTCAAGTCTCGTACAGAACGATCGTGGCGCATGGATACACCTGACAACTTGATCCATTGCCAAAGCTGAAGTAAATACCCAGCTGTACGGAGTTGTCCATCCAATACAGAAACAATGTATCTATTCCCATTACGAGTTTCTAAGCTATAAATTCGAGAGGACTCGACAAGATCATCATCGAGAGTTGGGGCCAGCAGATTGTTCTCATCCTGTTCGGTAGTGACACGACTTAATTGAGTGGGTTCAAGACCGATTGACTGTAAACTCTGAACTAAGGCTGTTCCCCAGATCCCCTTGTTCTGCGTGCCCGCAGCGAATCGTATCAGCAAGCCAATAGCACAGCCTATGGAGAAGGAAACTAAAACAGCACTGATAGAATGTGCTGAGATGACAACCATGATGAGTGCTAGCAAATACAGGGCATTCCAGCTCCACTTTACACTCTGACGCATTCTCCGGGGGCCGGCAGCACACAAGAAGGCTGCCATGCCGGCATAGATGTCTGGTAGCAGCACTGAAGTTCCGATGGTTGACTGGGAGCTAAAAGCACTAATTAGAGGTGCTGATTGAGCATGGACTATAAGCGTCGAGGTTAGCCATAAGGCGCCGTATCCACAGAACATAGCTAGAGGGGCAGTGATGAGTTGTAGCCATTCCTTACTGAGCAGGAGATGGGCTAAAACAATAATAACAACGCCAATAGTGACGCTCTGTTGGAGTAGCGAGCTTGGGATATCGGCCAGCCAATCCATTTTGCGCCCGGCGTTATGGACATCTGACTCTACACCAGCGGCAACTCCTCGCAAATATACAGCGATTAGTGTGACGATAACAACAGTGAACAGACTAACGACAGCTTGGATTACGTCGTTCAAGTCGTGTACATGTTGAGGTGGTATGTCGTCAATCTGTACTTGTTGTGACTTTTGTGGCTGCTGTTGCTGGTGGGACATCGTTACTCAAAATCTACTAGTTGATCTGCTAAGCCTGTGTATTGAGCTGGGGTGAGACTGGCTAAACGGTCTTGATCCTGTGCTGTAAAGTTAAGCGAGTGTATGAAGTGTTCAACATCTGTTTGGTTGATGTCTTTTCCTCTCATGAGCTCTTTCACTCGTTCATAAGGATGATCCATGCCACTCTGTCCTTGTAAGGCAGCAGCCCTCATAGCAGTCTGAATTGGCTCTCCTAGTACTTCCCAATTACTATCGAGTTCTGTTTCCATGACAGTAGTATTGGGATGAATACCTTGTAAACCGCTGCGTAGGTTGGCAATTGCCAACAAGCTGTGCCCCAGGCCTACACCGACATTGCGCTGTGTAGTTGAATCAGTGAGATCGCGCTGCCAACGGCTTTCTACGAGCGTGGATGCCAGGCTCTCTAATACCGAGCAAGAGAGTTCCAAGTTAGCTTCGGCGTTTTCGAAACGAATAGGGTTCACTTTATGCGGCATGGTCGAAGATCCAGTTGCACCTTGTACAGGTTCTTGCGCAAATACGCCACGGGAAATATACATCCATATATCTACTGCTAGGTTGTGTAGGATCCTATTACTGTGGCTGATGGTGGAGTATACCTCAGCTTGCCAGTCATGTGACTCGATTTGCGTTGTCAGAGGATTCCAGTCCAAACCCATGCGTTCGCGAACGAAATGTTGGGACAGAGCTATCCAATCTACGTGCGGAACTGCAACGAAGCTGGCACCAAATGTACCTGTTGCGCCGTTCCACTTACCTAAATACTCCTGTTGTTCAAGGTGTTGAAGCTGTCGTCGCAAGCGATAGACGTATACAGCTAATTCCTTACCGAGGGTGGTGGGAGTTGCTGGCTGTCCGTGTGTCATGGAGAGAAGGGGGAGGGAACGATATGTTTGCGACATATCTTCCAACTGTTCCAGTAAAGACTGCATGCTCGGTAGCCATACTTGCGTTATTGCTGTTTTAATTGCACGGGCATAAGCGATGTTATTGACATCTTCACTGGTGCAGCCGAAATGAACGAGAGGTTTGATAGCAGAGAGTTGCGGATCTCGTGATTGGTCTAATCGGCTATCAATGAAATACTCTACCGCTTTAACATCATGATGAGTTTGAGCTTCGAAACTTGCTAATTCATCCATGCTGGATCTATTAAAGTCGCTAACTAGTGAACGTAAGTAGCTTATTTGAGTTCGTGAGAGCGGTTGTAAACCTTCTAGTACTGGCTTTGAACCATTGCCGTTGTATCCATTTGATAGGAGGATCATCCATTCAACTTCTACTTCGACACGCTCTTTGTTGAGGGCGGCCTCACTCAAAAATTCTACCAGTGGCGCTGTCTGAGTGCGGTAACGTCCATCCAAGGGACTTAAAGTAATCATCGGCTCTATCTTGCTCAACTCCATGCTTTCTAGACTACGCGAGAGTCTCAACAGCCCGTTTCAGTGTTGTTTAGGGGGTTCTTTTTGATGAGATTTCATCCTGTTGATGGTGAAGGCGGCCTTGATAATAGTTGGTTTCTTCCAAGCTACCTTCGCTGATGCTAGCAAAATGGTCGTCATGCCGACGTTGGGCTGGTCTACCTTGGCTGACGGCGTTTTGCCATGCGGCTCTTTGGTAATTCATGCCGTGTGAGAGTTCACGGCTTTCTCGAGCATCTGCTACCGGTGTGTGTCCGGCTACAGGCATTGAACTAGGTATAGGCAAGGTGCTTCCTGTCACCGTTAACCAGTTGTCACGTTTCGGATTCTTTGTTCCATCTAGACTGGCTACTATTTCGTCATCCATTTCTACCGATGTCACCCATGTTCGCCTTGGTATTGGATGGTTGGCAATTGGTGATCCTGCTGTGACGACATGCTCAATACGGTAGTTCTCACTGAGATCGCTTGCGATGGTTGCTGCAACTATCCCTCCCTGTGAGTGTCCGACTAAAGCTACTGAATCTTGTGGTTTTATTCCTGCCTGTTGCATAGCTTCATGAACGAAACGCGCACTAGCTGCCTGCATGCGTTGCTGCTTATTGTTGCTCATTAGTTCAAGATTCTGCTCCCATCCCATAGGGGAGTCCGGATGGTCGTTAGTGCCAGGAATAGTGACAATCCAACCCACACTTCCATCTGAATGCCGGTATTTTTGGACAGCAACGGTCGCGTAGCTTATTCCTCGTTCACAGCTTCCAAGCCGGTGTAAATTACTCAGAGCTTGATCGATGGTGTGGGAACTGCTCAAGCAGTTCTCAGTCGGTTGTACTTGTGTCACACTCAGATGGTTTCCCCTTGCTTGATGTGCCAGGCGAGAGGAGAGGACAGAAAGTTTACCTGAAAATGCATTTACACTATGATCGACATCAAGCTCACCATTCGGTGCCAGCAGTGCTATTAATCGTTTGTTGCTGTAAAGATTGTTGGCTAACCCTTCCATAAAGCTTTCATGGATTCCTTTGGTATGTCTCGCTATATCGTATGGATCTAAACCGACACCTTTGCCATCTTTTAGATTGTCGAAAATTGCATGAGCAGTACCCACGCCAGTAGCAACAAGGCCAAAGAAAAGAGGTGCTGTATTAAAAGCCCCTTGTGTGACCCTGCTCAGCAGACTCGTTAATCTTTCCTCAGCTTGCGAGTAGAGTGAGTAAGTACGGATTAAGTTGGCGGCAAGATTTTCCAAGTGATCGCCAAGCTGTTTACATGTCTGTGAATAATTGTCTGCTGAGGATGCAATAGCTGCAAATGCTATATTGGCGTGTCCGCTAACAGAACCATTTCCTAATAAGCGGCATGGAGTTTGACTGATGACGGCATGCTTTTGCATGAGGTATCCTGACAATTGCCCCCAACTTTTCGAAAGCGTCCTCACATCGGTGCAAGCTCCTTGTAGTGCTAGGGCAATGGAAGAAAATTGTTCTAGTTCCGCTTGACTGAGACCTTGTCCGCTGAGTGCGGCTCGAACTTGCCTGCTCATAGCTGAGCCTGAGCCAATATGCGTTGGCAGTCGACCTGATTGTGTCTGTGCTGTTTGATTATGAGTTGCGTCTTTTGCAGGTTTTCTCGGTAAGCCTGAGCAGCATCTCCCTGCCAGTCGATCCTGCTGGCAGAAGCAAGGGTTTCTTCGGTTTCGTCAAGAGTGCGAGTGCTAGAGGCCAGTATTTGTTCAATGGTATTTACGCATTCTTGGACTATGTTGTGGCAGGGACAGTTAGTAGCATCCTCGATGTGTAGCGATGGATGTGTATATTCAAATATCGTCATACCCCTATTTGACTGCTTATGAAGCTCGCAGTTCAACGAATAACTGTGTTGTGGTCAAAGGTCGATTTATAGCTACAACATACTGTGGATAAAGGTGGCAGCCTACCAAGGTTTCGTCTGTTTGTTAGAACTACTTTTCGAAGGTGCATTGCTGGGCTGAGGATTTGCGTTTTGCAAATCTTGATTACGTTTCAGTAAGTCTTCAACCTGCTGTCGTTGCTCTGGAGTTAGACCTTGTGAATCCTGGTCTTTCTTCTCTGTGGAATGCTGCTCACTTAACTGTTTGGAATTCGTGTGGGGTTGGGTCTTACTCTGTTCTTGGATGAGAGCTTGAGTAAAAGCTTGAGATATTTCAGCATTATGAGCTATATGTTGGCGCACAGTTGGGAGAAGGACAAAGGACCCCTGTTGGGCTTCATAAAAGAGGGTGTCAACTTGCTGTTGTGCATGTGCAAGTTTGTCGACGTCAATCTGGGGCTGGCGGGCAGCTTTGAGATTATCTGTCAAGCTGGTGCTTGCTTGGTTATACGACTTGACAGCATGCGCGTTCCACAGGCTGAAGAAGCCAGCGCATACAATAAGCAGTGCTAACAAACCTAGTAATATCCTCAAAGCGAGAGGCGCTCGTGTTTTTGGCTTACTTGGGGTATGTCTGATGCTCATAGCAGTCTCCTCGAACTGACAATCCAATCTATCATTTCCCAAACAAGCAGGGCCAATAGAAGCAAAGCTAAGGGCCATACCACAGCAGTGATTCGTTCGTGCTTACTCTGAGTAGTTTGCACCTGGTAACGTGAAGAACTCTTAGCTGCCGGACCGTTGGCAACGGTATGGTCACTATCGGTTGGCAAATAGGTGCCGCTCGTTTCGTCAGCAATGTTCCTGAGTTCGCGCTCGTCCATCTTAGAAATACCGGGTTGACCAGTCTGCGGGTCAATAACCCATTGTCCACCTTGTTTCTGCTCGTTGAATCCAATATCACTGACTGGTACTTTTCCGCCTTGGCTAGAACCTACCCCAACAGTGAAAGCAGTATTAAGATATGCGCGCAGGGTAGAAAAGGATTTTCTTTGCTGGGCACTTGTTTGCTCGCCATCAGAAATGATGTATAAAACAATGCGGTTGTTGGGATGCTGATCTTTTCGTTCTTTCATTGCTATTGTAAGTGGATCAATAGGGGCATCCAGACTTGAACCAGACGATAGGGATGTAGGTTCGGTGGTAAGGTTGTCTGCCCAGTTGGTCACAGCACGAGCGTCAGGAGTAATAGGGAGGTCTATGGTTGCGTTCGTTCCGAAATGAATAGCAGCAAAGGATGCCGCAGGGTATGTGGCAACGATATCATTGACAGCTTTTTGTGCAGCTGCTAGACGTGTCAGCGTCTCTTGGGAACCATAGTGAGCATCTTGAACAGCCATAGAGCCGGTCACATCCACAGCAATATAGACATCTGTGGCGCTCACAGCCTTATTGGTTACCTGCTGAACTTGACTAGGTGTGAGGACCATGAATGCTAGCACGATTGCCATAAGGCTACGTCGAACTACTGCTATCCGGCTAGTGTCAGTATTACTGCCTGTTCGGTGGTACAGAATTGGTCCTACTATAGCAAGAACCAGCATGATAGCGGCAATAATACTTCCTGCAATCCAACCTAATGAAGGATGTAATGTCCAGGCTCTCATCGCTGTAACCTCCAGACCAATAGTAGGTAGCAGCCTAGGAGGAGGCAGAGTGTCAGAGTCCACCAACCAGGAGTATCTACAAGGTTAGATTCCTCTGTGTGATCCGCGTCATTGCCCCGTCTACGTTCAATCTCAGTAACTAAAGAGCTAATTGAATCATTCTTGTTTTGGAGCAAGAATACGCCTCCTTGGGCTTCAATGAGATCTTTCATCTGCAGGGTGCTTTCGTCTTGCTCACTCTGACGGGGACCGGAATACAGCCCATCTACATTAATATTGGCAGCATGAGTCAGTTTAAGGGCTTCTTCAAGGGTGTAAGTTGGCTTCCCTGAGGCGACGTTATCAGTGGCTAATACAATAGAAGAACTACGTGTTTTACTAGCGCTTTGAGAACCTTGTTTATTGGGATCTGCGGTGAATCCTGGCAGCATCGCAGCGCAAGCGACTAATCCATCACCAATGAGGGAAGTGGTATCTTTACGATTTTGTGTGCCTTCCAACCAATCGGAAATAGCTTGATATTGTTTGTCGCTCATCCTATCAATATCATGCTGAGTTTGCACTCCCTTGAGAATGGTGTTGGCCTGAGTCAGCTGCTTATGAACAAGTTCGTAGTCATCTGTTAAAGGAAACACTGTACGAGATGTCGAATTAAAGATACTGAGCGCTATTCGTTCGCCTTGAAAATTCTTGACCAAGTCAAGATAGGTTTTCAGTACTTCTCTATCGTAAGGTAGCGTCGAGCCTGAAACGTCCAAGCACAATACAATATCGCGTGAACGACTGTTCACTTGACTGTGGTCTACGTTCGAAGGGCGACCAGATAGGAGAGTGGCAATTAATAGAATCAATGCAAGCAGAAGGGTGCCAAAACGACTTAATCGATGCCATGTTTGGTATCTTGTCTTAGCTGATTCAGTCTCTAAGTCTTCAGCTAAGCTGTAGACCACAGCTGTACCCTGCTTGTCGTTCGAGAGAGTATTCGTAGGCTTTCGGGTTTTCCCGGCTATCCAATAGGTCAATAAGCTTGCTGCGATAGTAACGATGACGAGTATTGCCATCAACCATGGCCAGCGCCAAGTGAGGTTCGAGCTTATCATTGCTGCCACCTCTCCACAAATGTTGAGACCCAGTGAGCTGCTTCACTAACCTGAGTTTCTTGTGCTTGTTTGTTGATCTTGGGATTCGCGAATTCTGGCGGATAGAGCGCGCTGATCGTTTGCCGTAATAAGTCGAGTTGTTCGCGATTGTCGTTCGTTCTTGGCTGCTGGTTGAGCTCGGCCAAGGTTAGGGTAGTCAGATCAGTTCCGGTGGCCTGAGAGGCAAAAGAACGTACAATTTCAGCTAGTTGTTCCATAGATTGAGCTTGATTATAGTGCCCGTTCTCATAGCTGTTCACAACCTCGGCGATCCTATGTTTCCACTTATCCTTGTCGGTCAATATACGAGACTCAGTAGGCGGTGGTAGTTTCTTTTTCTTGGGTTTGGACAGAAAGGCAATGAGTAGGCATAGGGTCAGGGCTGTTACAAGGCATAGCAGACCGATTCCTATCAGTATTTGCTCGGAGGACAGTGGCGGTAGAGGCTTATTTTCTGGCAGTTTCAGTAGTAAAAAACGCCCTGTGTGGTTTATGGCGAGAGGGTGGTATGTCAGTAATGTTGCCGTCATTGAACCGTTCCCAGTTGTCTGACTTGTCTCTTCGAGGAAGTCAAATGAGCAGTTGATAGTGTGCGGGTAAATTCTGTAAGCATGCTTTCGCTGGAACTCACATGCATGAGTTGTGAGCCTGTACGAGTTAAGTCTCGTTTCAAAGCTAAATTCTGGTAATGCCGGTGGGTCTGTACTTCTAGACCTAATTGGGGCTTACGTAAGAAGGCAGGTAGCCGACAGCCAGTGTATCCATCTGTAATGTGCTTGATAGCATTGTTAGGCGCAAGAGGATTGAGTGTTGCGACAGAGACTAGTATCAGTGGGTGCGTTTGTGCTAGTTTACGGATGCTTTCTATGTGTTTGTTCTGAATAGCAGTTTCGTCTGTTGCTATAACGATGAGAGAATTAGAGTCTCTAATGCGTTCTGCATAGCCTAGAAGGGCGTCAATATTCCTTGGATGCAAAAACTGTTGTGATAGAGCATGGTCTAAGGTGCTTTCAAAGCTGGCAAACCCGCCTTGGCAGGGTATTCGACTGATTGTCTTATTGTCTGCGAGCACGAGAGATACTTCATCTGAACGTCGTAGGCAAAGTGCTGCAAATAAACGTAGAGCATTGGAAGCAACAGTTGCTGTGACTTCTGCATGAGGGGTGCTCGCCAGCATTTCTACACCAGCATCCATAAGAAGCCAGCTTTTGCTGGTAACCATGCGCTCACGCTCAACTACCATCGGGCGACCCATTCGAGCACTTGAATGCCAGTCAATCAACCTAGCTTCGTCTCCGGTTTCGTATGCGCGAATACCTTGGTAGTCGTAACCGCCACCGATTTTTCCTGACGGATGTTCGCCTTCTAGAATGCCCAGGGCGCGACGCACTGTTGGCAGGCTTAATTGAGTGCTTAACGTTTCAATTTTGCGTCGGATAGGGTCATTTCTACTTACAACTGGAATCATGGAGTGGGCACCGTCGATAGGATGGTTTCTATAATCTGATCACTAGTTACTGCATCTGCTAGAGCTTCGAAGGTTAGTAAAATGCGGTGACGAAGCACTTCGTGGGCGAAACTCTTTACGTCTTCTGGAACCACATAATCTCGCCCGTGAAGTAGCGCATGTGCTTGGCCAATACGGATTAAAGCAATAGAAGCGCGAGGACTGGCTCCTAGGCGAACCTTGCTTGACAATCCTTGGATGGGGCGGCTTCCTGATCCACGGCTTGTTGCTGTTATATCTACTGCATACCGCATGATTGCATCTGCCACATGTACGCGTCGAGCAGCCAAACGTAAAAATTCGACATCCTGTAAACTTATTTGGTCTTCGCTAGAAGCTGATGGCATGTCTGTGCCTCTGCTGGTCAGTAGTTGCAACATCTGCGTTTCCTGATCAGACGATGGGTATGTCATGACGGTTTTCATCATAAAACGATCCATCTGAGCTTCAGGTAGGGTATAAGTTCCATCTTCCTCAATAGGATTTTCCGTAGCTATTACCATGAAGGGTTGGGGTAACGGTATACGTTGCCCGCCGATAGTGGTGGCTCCTTCGGCCATGGCTTCCAGCATGGCAGATTGTGTCTTGGCATTGGAACGGTTCACTTCGTCCAGGAGCACTATATTGGCGTGGATCGGTCCTAACTGGGTTGTGAACTGCTGACGTGAAAAGTCAAATACTTGAGTTCCTACTAAGTCAGAAGGCATTAAGTCTGGCGTGCACTGTACCCGTTTAAATGAGCCTGAAACGCTAGAGGATAGGGTTTGCGCTGCTGTTGTCTTTGCTAAGCCAGGGACAGATTCAATCAAAATATGTCCTGAGGCAACAAGGCAGAGTATGAGAGATTCTCGAAGCTGTTCTTGCCCCACAACAGCTGATGAGAACTGAGAACGAATGCGATCGGTCAGCAGGTGAGCTCGTTGAATATCATCGCGAGTCAATGGGCTGCTTGAATCGTGAGTAATGGCCGGCTGTGCAGGCATCTGTTGGGGAATTGCCGCCCCTAAATTGCTGTGAGGAGAGAATAAAACCATATGTATTACTCTACTGGCATTTCATGACTACTTACCTGAAGTTGCCATAGCAGGTATTACGGTAGCTCCCAATTCACAGGTGTATCACCCATTGACTGGAGTGCATCATTTGCTGTAGAAAATGGTCGTGATCCAAAAAATCCATGACGGGCTGAAAGAGGGGATGGATGAGCTGATTTTATAATATAAGCATTAGTGAGAAGCGGTTCTAAGCTTTGAGCTTGTCGTCCCCAAAGGATGGCTACTAGGGGCTTAATATGCCCTTGGCTATCCGTTCGCGTGTTGAGAGCAGTAATGGCGGCATCGGTGATTTCTTCCCAACCTTTACCGCGGTGGCTGGCTGGTTTACCTACTTGTACTGTCAGGCAGCGGTTGAGGAGGAGTACTCCTCGATGAGTCCATGGAGTTAAATCGCCATTAGAAGGTTGAGGTAGACCTAAATCTGAAACTAACTCTGAATAAATATTACGGAGACTACCAGGAAGAGGACTTACATGAGCATCTACGCAAAAGCTGAGTCCGACTGGATGACCTGGAGTGGGGTAAGGATCTTGCCCGACAATGAGGACTTTGACCTCTTCAAAAGGAATAGTGAAAGCTCGCAATATCTGCTTACTTGCAGGCAGGTAACGACGACCTTGAGCTAATTCTGAGCGCAGGAAGTCTCCCATGTGATGGATTTGTGTTTCGACAGGTGCTAAAGCCCGAGCCCAACCCGGCTCGATTAATGCTGACAGTGGCTTGCGATTAACCATATGAGATTCCACCGTGTGGGCACGGTCCACTACCTGTTCTACTACCTGAGTGTTCTGTGGTTGTTCAAATTGCTTCATACAAGGTAACTATAATGCTGTCACACGCCCATCAAAAGCACGGGAGAGCTTCTTTTCTGAGCAGGGAGTTTTCCCATGACCTGACTAGCAGTTAGAATGAACGTTACCAATATGTAGAGTTCGGGTGCCTCAAGGTGTATGAATCAGGCAGAGGAAGGGTGTTCTATGGCAAGCAATCGTAATGAGAATGGCTACCAGCCGTACACACCGGATGAGTTTGATGATCCGCCAGAAGGTCCAGTTGGCGTTCATCGTGGACCACGTCCCATCGCTGTTAGGATGGTTCCTTTCATAGTCGTAATAGTGTTGGCGGTTTTATGCGGTATCGGTGCGTGGACTGTCTTATCTGGTAGCAGACTGCCCTGGCAGCATGGTCAGAACATTGCTACCCATGTGCAGGCCAGTAAGCAAGCGACATCCGAACCTAAGAAGACTCAGAATCCACCCAAGGAAAAACCTGCTGCTCCAGCTCAGCCTTCTTCGGCTCCCAATACTCCTGCACCATCAGCGCCTCCGACTGCAGCTGCTAACAAGGCAGCAGCGGTCAAAGTGATAAATGGCACATCTATCTCTAGGCATGCTGCCGGCAAGCGTCAGCAACTGGTGGCAGCTGGTTACACTAATGTCACCGCATCCAACCCATCGGGTCAGTTGCCTCAGACCAGTGTGGTGTGGTATCAGAGTGAAGGCGACAAAGCTACCGCAGAAGATGTAGCCAAAACTCTCGGCATTTCGAACGTAGAACAAAGTGCAAACGCAGGAGCTTCAGTAGTTGCTGTGCTTATGGAGTAAAACAGATAATTTTATCTGTTTTATACACTCCTCGTGTTTTTCGGCGTTTCTTCCAGTGTGTCAGCTACACTAAAAGAGCCGACTTGGTAAGCACGGTCAGTCTCGTGCATACCGTGACACGGCGTTTTGATATTAAGGAAGTTAGTTATGGCACAAGGAACTGTGAAATTCTTCAGCGATCAAAAGGGCTATGGTTTCATTACCCCAGATGACGGCACCGAGGAAGTTTTCGTCCATTATTCTGCAATCGACTCGGCTGACAATCACAAGCTTCTTCATGAGGGTGACAAGGTTGAGTACGAAGTAGAACGTAGTTCGAAGGGTCTGCAAGCAACTTCTGCTCGCATGATCTGATTTTGTAGTAAGTTATTATTACACTTACAAGGCCTTTGACTGGTAGTCAGAGGCCTTTGTTCTGTTTGGAATGTACGACCATCGAGATTAAGGTGATGGTCGTTTCTTGTGTTTCAAGCCTGAAGCGTATTTGTTATCGCTATGTTGGCACTCGACGCTGTAGAGTGCTAATCTCAATAATTAGCACTCAAGGTTAGAGAGTGATAAGTCGGCAGCTGACGGCTGACTGGGCTTTTGCGCCGTGGGTGGGTATACAGACTCAAGCCATGTTGGAGGATACACAAATGGCAAAAATGATTGCGTATGATGAGGAAGCTCGTCAAGGAATGCTCGCTGGTCTTGACAAACTAGCAGATACTGTCAAGGTAACCTTAGGGCCCAAGGGTCGCAATGTGGTGTTGGACAAGTCTTATGGAGCTCCAACTATCACCAATGATGGTGTTTCAATTGCGAAGGAGATTGAACTCGAGGACCCATACGAGCGTATCGGTGCCGAGCTTGTCAAGGAAGTTGCCAAGAAAACTGATGACGTTGCTGGTGATGGTACTACTACAGCTACCGTTTTGGCTCAGTCACTGGTGCACGAAGGTCTTAAGAATGTGGCAGCTGGTTCCAACCCAATCGCTTTGCGTCGTGGTATTGAAAAAGCCACTGATGCAATCGTTAAGGAACTGATTGCTGAGTCAAAGGATGTGGAAACTAAAGAGCAAATTGCTGCCACTGCGACAATTTCTGCAGCTGATCCTGAAGTTGGCGAGGAAATCGCAGAGGCTCTTGACAAGGTTGGTCAAGATGGCGTCGTGACAGTCGAAGACAATAACCGCTTTGGTCTCGACCTAGAGTTCACAGAGGGCATGCGCTTCGACAAGGGTTACATTGCACCATACTTCGTGACCAACAATGATGATCAGACAGCGGTGCTAGATGATCCATACATCCTCCTCACATCTGGAAAGGTTTCTAGTCAGCAGGATGTAGTTCACATTGCTGAGCTAGTTATGAAGACCGGCAAGCCACTGCTGATCGTTGCTGAAGATGTAGATGGTGAAGCTCTACCAACACTGATTCTTAACAAGATTCGAGGAACCTTCAACTCATGTGCAGTTAAAGCACCTGGTTTTGGTGATCGTCGTAAGGCCATGCTGCAAGATATGGCTATTCTGACGGGCGCTCAGGTTGTATCTGAGGAATTGGGCCTCAAGCTCGATTCTATTGATGCATCTGTACTCGGTACTGCTAAGAAAGTCATCGTTTCCAAAGATGAGACTACCATCGTTTCAGGCGGTGGCTCGAAGGAAGAAGTTCAGGCTCGCGTTGGTCAGATTCGTACTGAGATTGAAAACACAGATTCAGATTACGATCGTGAAAAGCTACAAGAGCGTTTGGCTAAGCTCGCTGGCGGTGTCGCAGTCATCAAGGTGGGAGCCGCTACTGAGGTTGAAGCCAAAGAGCGTAAGCACCGCATTGAAGATGCTGTGCGCAATGCTAAGGCTGCTATTGAGGAAGGCCTCCTCCCCGGTGGTGGTGTAGCTTTGATCCAAGCTACAGCAAAAGTGGAATCACAGGTAAATCTTGAGGGTGACGAAGCTACTGGTGCTTCTATTGTTTTCCGTGCTATCGAAGCTCCAATCAAGCAGATTGCTCAGAACTGCGGTTTGTCTGGTGATGTGGTAATCGACAAAGTGCGCTCACTTCCTACTGGTCAAGGTTTCAACGCTGCTACAAACACATATGAAGACCTGCTTGAAGCAGGTGTTGCAGACCCAGTGAAAGTAACACGTTCTGCTCTCCAGAATGCGGCTTCAATTGCTGGCCTGTTCTTAACTACCGAAGCTGTTGTGGCAACAAAGCCAGAGCCTCCGGCAGCAGCGGGAGCACAGCCAACCCCTGATATGGGTTACTAATCTTATAGATAGGCCCTTTCCTACAGTTAAGTAGGTACGATTGACCGGGTACCTGCCTCATGTGACTCACACGAGGCAGGTACCCGGTTTTTTCTTGTATCTCAGGATCTGCCTAGACTTAATTCAGTGAGTAGATCTGACATGCACGTATGCATTACGAACTTGCAAAGAGTCTTGTTGCTTGCATTTCGGCATCGGAATAGACATTTGATGCTTGAGATAGGGCTGTTTGCATCCCTTCTAACGCCTGTTCCATCTGCTGCTGGGCATTACGCCATTGGTCAGCAACAGCGTTAAATTGGTTCGAGGCAGTGCCAGTCCAAACGGATTGGAGGTTGTTGAGATTAGCAAACATGCCTTGTACTGATTGACGAATCGATGATATAGATTGAGAAACTGCACTACTGGCTGATTGGATGCGTTCTGAATCAACTTGATACTGTGCCATGTACTTATCCTTTCTTGAGCATTCATGGTGTAGTGGCATCTGTCTGTTGTAGTTGCCACTACCATGGACAATATGACATGCGTTACTGGCAAGCGGATTGATAGATAGTATGTGGTTAAATGAGCTCAGCATGGGTTTGTGGTGGATCTATCGTGATGGGACTGTTCTTGTGCGTAAGGTATTACAACATTGTTGGTCAGGCATAACTGCTGTTAGCTTGATGCTAGTGATTATGTGCTGTTGTATAGTCCCTCATGTAGCAGCTGCTCAACCACCGAAGGCAGGCGCGCAGGGGTCACAGGGGACACTCACGGCTAACATTACAGATCCTCAGAATCTGTTGGGTTCTCACGTGGGTGCAGTTACCGACGCCATCCAAGATACTGAGCACGCCACGGGCGTGCATGTGCGTTTACTTTATGTGACGAGCTTCGACCAATCTGGTAATCCAGATAAGTGGGCCAGCAACGTTCTGGAATCTTCTCGTCCAAAGCCCAATACTGTTCTGTTAGCAGTAGCAACCAAGGATGGTAATTTAGTCGTTGCGGTATCCGCAAATTCAGAAAACTGGCTCAGAAAGCAGTCAACGGTTGATGATTTATCTCAAGCCGCACTTGCTCCTATCGCGGATTCAAATACTCCCGATTGGGTTGAATCGGCCCAAGCACTTATGCGACAGGTGAAAGAACAGAAACATAACAAAGACCAGCGCGTGGTGATCTATTGTGCTGTCATTGCAGCTGCTGTCGTTCTCCTTGTTGTGATTGGTCTAGTTTGGTACTTGCTCAAGCATAAGAGGCGTCATCCTCAACATGGTTTCAGTAAGCATTCAGGTAACGTTAAGGCATAGGCGGCAATCTAGTGAGTATGAGTAAGCAGATTGAAGCATCTATTGTAGTCGTAGACGATGAGCCTTCCATCCGTGATTTGTTAGTCGCTTCCTTACATTTCGCTGGATTTGAAGTAGCTACAGCAGCATCTGGATCTGAGGCGATTACCGTAATTCAGCAGACGCAGCCGGACCTTATCGTGCTGGATGTCATGTTGCCAGATATCGACGGTTTTACTGTAACTAGTAGAATCCGTCAAGAGGGTATCAGCGCCCCTGTTCTCTTTTTAACGGCCCGTGATGACACACAGGATAAGATAATGGGGTTAACTGTGGGGGGCGATGATTATGTCACTAAGCCATTCAGCTTAGAGGAGGTTGTGGCCAGAATTCGTGCTATTCTCCGGAGGACTCGAGAACAGAGCGCGGATGATCCTGTTATTAGTGTTGGTGATTTAGAAATTAACGAGGATTCACACGATGTTACTCGAGCTGGACAGCCAATCGATTTAAGTCCTACAGAATATAAACTGTTGCGGTATCTGATGGATAATGAAGGACGAGTCCTTTCGAAAGCTCAGATTCTTGATCATGTTTGGCAGTATGATTGGGGTGGAGATGCTGCCATAGTTGAGTCCTATATCTCGTACTTGAGAAAGAAGGTAGACGGCGTTACCATCGAAGATGAGCATGGCAAGGCCCGCAAGGTTGAACCACTGATACAGACTAAGCGTGGCATCGGCTACATGATTCGCGGTCCTAAGTATGCAGCAGGCGAATAATGACTGACCGTGACCAAGATGTTCATGCACAACAAGCTCCTTTTCCTAATCCACCTAGCTCATTAAAGGAAGGGGAGGGGGCTTCTGGAGCACAAGAAGAAACAGCGGCAGGTCGGCGTTTTAAAATCTTCGACGCCATCCCACTAACAACCAAGCTCATTGTTTGTATGCTAGTGCTCCTCATAATTGATACTTTAGGTATTTCACTTGCCATTCGACAAATGGCTGGAACCTATTTGCAGCAGAAAACCGATACTCAGCTGATTCGTCAAGCTAACTTGGGTATTCGCAACGCTACTCTGTTGAGTCAGGAAGATCTGAATAAGAACGGACTGGGACCGACTGATTATTTCCTGCAAATCCGTGATTCAGATATGAATGTCATCAGCCAAAACATAAATCCTTTAACGGCCAACGGTGCTCTTTCAGTTCCTACATTGCCAGAGGGTAATGAAATGGACCATATTGTTATGGGTAAACCATTCACTACATCTTCCAAGGTCGTCGTAGCTGTAGGAACTCATCCGGATAGGGAGAGTTTAAACAGAGCACAAGCTCCCTGGCGGGTGGTCGCAATGCAATGGAGTTTGGAAAGCCCTATAGGCGCCAAAACCACTTCTGGTGTGCTTTTTATGGGTCTATCGTTGAGTGATCAATTAGATACAATCCATGCCCTCACGCAGTACTGCTGGATGGTGGGTATTCTTGTTGTTTTGCTAGGTGGTGTTATTGCAGCCCTTCTTATACAGAACACTTTGGCTCCGCTGAAGCGCATCGAAAAGACTGCTGCAAAGATCGCTGCTGGCGATTTGTCTCAACGTATTCCTGCTGCTCCAGTTAACACGGAAGTTGGTTCGCTAGCTGTTTCCTTAAATTCCATGTTGACGCGAATTGAGCGTAGTTTCCGCGAGCAAGAGGAAACAACACGAAAGATGAAACAGTTTGTTTCCGATGCCAGCCATGAGCTCAGGACTCCATTGGCAGCTATTCATGGGTATGCGGAACTCTACCGCATGCAGCGTAATTACCCGGGTGCGCTGGAACGTGCTGATGAATCAATTGCTCATATTGAAGCCTCTAGTGCTAGAATGACGGATTTGGTTCAGGATTTGCTGTCCTTGGCACGGTTAGACGAGGGGCAAGGAATCGACACGACCTTGGATGTCAACTTGACAGCCATAGTTAACGATGCCGTAGATGACCTTCATGCATTGGATCCAGACAGAAATATAGACCGCGGATTTCTGAATATATCTTGGGAAAACCATGGGGATAGCAAGGAGCTGCCTATCCTAGGTTTCCATACTGCGCATTGGGACAGCATCGACATAGAGGCTGATCCAACTCGCTTGCGGCAGGTTGTGACGAATATAGTCGGTAATATTCACCGCTATACCCCCACGGATACGCCTGTTCAGATAGGCCTTGGACTTGTGTGGTCCACTTGTGAACCAGATGATCTGGTCTCCTTACCATCAGTAGAGTCTTCCCTAAAACGATTCCTCATGACTGCTCATATGAAACGTGAGGGCGGGCTCAAGAAAAAGAATCAAACTGGACCTATAGCTCAACCATTTGTAATCTTGCAATTTGTTGACCATGGTCCAGGGGCCAGCCTGGAGGCTCGAAATCATATTTTTGAACGCTTTTATACTGCAGACCCGTCTCGCGCTCGAGAAAAAGGCGGGACGGGTCTGGGCCTAGCTATCGTGGAATCTATTGTTAGGGGCCACCACGGACTCATCTGTGCTAGTGAAACTCCAGGAGGAGGCTTGACCTTCACGGTGGTGATACCGCAGTCCAGGCTGTCTGGAGTATCAGAAGACTAACTACTGTTCGTTAGCAACTAGCTTTGTGGCATAACGACGTGAAGACCTCAGTCGGTTATACCGGCTAGTTCTAGGATAGCTGCGCTTTGGGGACCGAGTTCAATATGCTCGGTTTTAATATCCACCTCTCCTAGGAGGACTTCAGGAGCTTTGTTTTCTAAGAGAGGGAGAGGTTGGTCCAGGCGCAAGCGTTCTGTCTGCTTGCCAGGGTTAATGGCCACCAGTAACCGTTGTGATTGGTCATGTGACGAACGCAAGTATGCAAGGGACCGCCCTGTGCTGGGTGCTGCTAATAGGGTGAACTTAGAACTTGCCTGGAGGGCAGGATGTTCGTTGCGAACAGTTATGACTTGCTTGACCCAGGAGAGCATAGAGTCACTTTGCTTCTCTTGATCAGCTACCGTTGGTGCGTCGGAGCTTGAATCTACTGGTAGGTAGAGATCGTCGCTGGCTGCTTGAGAAAACCCTAAGTTGTCTGAGCGGTCCCACTGCATGGGTGTGCGACTGCCAGTGCGGTAGTAGCCACCTTCCTTGCTGGGGAGCGTCTGATAGCGCATGCCTATTTCGTCGCCATAGTAGATGAAAGGAACTCCTGGCATGGTACTGATTAGTGCAAATGCTAATTTGCGCTCGCGCTCGGTTAACCTCGGTGACCATCTGGGTGTGTCGTGGTTACAGGTAATAAAGCAGAAATGGCCTAGATCTTTACTGCGTTCATACTGTGGTATATAGTCATCAAGAAAACTGCGAGCACTTTGGTTGCTGTCTGCATTGAGATAGGATGTATCGTCTGCTCTACTTATTGGGTTGCTGGTATTACGGGCTAGGAGGTTGTAACCGTTCCCCGTGTCTTCAGAATGCCAGTCTAAATAAAAGTCCATGTCAAATCCAGCTTGTAGAGACTGGTTGGGAACGCCCCACTCTGAAACGAAAGCTGACTCAGGATACTCACTTTTAATAGTGCTGAGCATTTCTTGCCAGGCATGGATAGTTTCTTTTTTATCGTCGCTGTCATTTTTGACTAAGGAGTAAGCCATATCGACTCGAAAACCATCACAGCCTCGGGATAACCAGAATTTCATGACGTCTACCATGGCTTGTCTGGTGGCTTGAGCAGCTGCTGAATCAGGACTCATCTGCCAAGAGCGGTCTGTGGTAGCAAAGCCATAATTTAAAGCAGGTTGGCACTTGAAAAAATTAAGGATATAAGCAGCATCGCGCTGTGATTCTCCACCGATAAAAGGCATCGAATAGCCATCGAATGCGTTGTTAGTCCAGATGTAGCGGTCTGAGAAATTATTGTCCTCAGCCTGTTGGCTGGATTGAAACCAAGGGTGCTCCTCGGAAGTGTGTCCGGGGACAAGGTCAAGCAAGACATGCATGTTCCGATCATGTGCTTGGGTGAAGAGTTCTACTAGGTCGTCATTGCTGCCGTACCGTGGGGCAACTTGGCAGTAGTCACTGATGTCGTACCCAGCATCTTTGAAAGGAGAGGCAAAGCAGGGATTGATCCACAAGGCATTACATCCAAGATCGTGTATGTAGTCTAATTTGGCAGTAATACCTGGAATATCTCCAATACCATCATTATTGCTGTCGTAAAAACTCTGAGGATAGATTTCATAAAAAACTGCTTGTTCCAACCACGATGGATGTGAACCTACTGATGCCATTGTAGTTTCCTCTCTGCTGTTGATTATCTGCATCTTCTTTGGTGAAATTCGTCTTTGTTACACAACTAGCGATTGTTGGGCATCTGCGCCTAAGCAACCTGTTGCTAGCCACTAACTGAGGAATACAGTTGCGCGAAATATCAACTCTTTCACACGCATCACATAGTATCAGAAGGCAGTACTATTAGCGAATTATTATTGTTTCCTTGTGCTTACTCATAAACAGGTAAGTTGTTGAAGGTTAAGGAGTCTTATCAAGTACGATTTCGTGCTGCTGAATAGTGACCGGGTATGTTCTCAGTCAGGGAGCTGGACAGGGTTTGTTAAGGAATATACACAGTCTTCGTCTGTCAGGGTACTGGTTTGAGTTAGACTGTAGATTATAGAACAGGCAGATCGTAGATAACCTGCCTGAGTTTTATCTGTACAGATGAGGGAGAGCCAATCATGCCTAGTGGAAAAGTACGCTGGTTTGATGCCAAGCGCGGTTTCGGTTTCATTACTAGTGACGACGGCGAGGATGTCTTCCTACCTGCTTCTGCTTTACCTGCTTCTGTGACAACAGTACGTAAGGGGAGCAAGGTTGAGTTTTCAATGGTTACCGGGAGGAAGGGTCCTCAAGCGCTAGATGTGCAACTAGTTGGTCCTACTGCATCAATCATTAGGGCCACACGTCCTGAACCAGATGATATGGCAGCTATTGTTGAGGACTTGATAAAGCTATTAGATTCAGCCGGTGGGAAGTTGCGCCGTCACCATTACCCCTCAGAAGCGGAATCTCGCAAACTCGCTGCCCTTTTAAGAGCGGTTGCTGATGATTTCGATGTTGAGAGTTGACGGTTCATTGGCAGTCAATGAGCTATTGCGAGGAAATGCTCCCCGTGTGTACACAACTACGAGTGCCTGGAGCGGATGCTCAGGTGGAGATGTAAGGTGAGGTAATGCCCCAAAATAGGCATGAACCAGAGGATGCGGCAAGACAAGTAGCGCTGTCCGTTGCGTCGGAACCCGAAGAAGTAGGCGAATTCCTGCGCCAACACCAGCTTGAAGATGGTGTAAGTGAATTCCAATTTGCTTCAAAAATCAAGGGCTATGAGGGTTGGCTTTGGTCAGTTACCCTCTATCATGATAAAGATTCGGATCAGTGGACTGTAGATGAATCTTCATTGATCCCTGGACCAGATGCACTTCTTCCGCCTCCGTGGATTCCGTGGAAGGATCGTTTGCTGCCTTCTGACCTTTCGGTTACAGATGCCATGGGTACAGAGCCAGATGACCCTCGACTAGAAGATGGTTGGTCTTCTGCTGAAGAAGCGCAAGTTGGTAAGAGCGAACATTCGACTGAGCAGCCTCCTTTGTTGGAACAGCAAGATGGGGCAGTGTTCAAGCGCATTCAACCAGAAGCGAGCTCGAAGCAATCTAGTTCAGATTCATGGATTCATACTGCTGCTGAAGATGTGGATAGTGTGGTTCAGGAGTTCGCTTTGAGCCGTCGGCATGTGTTAACTGCACAGGGACGAGATGCAACTGCCAAGCGCTGGTACGAGGGGCAGCACGGTCCAAAATCATTGTCTACGAGAACGGCGGCAGGAAATACTTGTGAGACTTGTGGCTTTATGGTGGCAATTCAAGGGTCCTTGGGTACTATGTTTGGCGTCTGTGCCAACAGGTGGAGTCCTGATGATGGACGAGTAGTTGCTCTGGACCATGGGTGCGGTGAGCATTCAGAGATCGAACCGCCGGAAATTGGTCGTCTGTGGGAACAGTCAAAGCCGGCTTTTGACGATTTACGTATCGATGTAGTGCATCAAGCTCCGCGTGAGGAAATATCAGCAGTAGAACTCATAGAGGAAATAAACAATGAAGGCGAATAACTAACTGCTGATAAGGGCCGAATTGAGTCGTGGATAGTTAACAAATTTGCGTCAAGAGCGCAATAGGGCAGCTGGAGTGAATATAAGTCAGCTCAAATCGGTAAAGTTAGTAGCAGTATCTTAGGGAAGGACATGTATGTTTGAGCGGTTTACTGACCGTGCGCGGCGAGTTATCGTACTGGCGCAAGAGGAAGCCCGATCCCTGCAACACAACTATATCGGTACTGAGCATCTTTTGCTTGGCCTGATTCGTGAAGGTGATGGGGTAGCGGCTAAAGCACTTGCTTCTAAGGGTGTTGAACTTGAGGATACCCGTAAGCAAGTAGAAGAGATGATCGGCAAGGGCAATGCTGCTCCTAATGGACACATCCCCTTTACTCCACATGCTAAGCAGGTGCTTGAGTTGTCGTTGCGGGAGGCTTTGCAGCTCGGGCATTCATATATTGGTACTGAACACATTCTGCTGGGCCTGATTCGTGAAGGCGAGGGTGTGGGTACTCAAGTACTCATCAAGATGGGTGTTGACTTAGGGGAACTCCGTACTGCAACAATAGATATGATCCGTGGCAGTCACGATGGGTCGGATGCTGATAAAGGTGACTTAGCTAACGCTGGTGGTGTTCAAAGTAAGCAGAGTCAGACGGGTTCGGCGATGCTGGATCAGTTTGGTCGAAACTTGACTCAAGAGGCTGCTGAAGGGAAGTTAGACCCAGTTATTGGACGCAGCGAGGAAATTAAGAGAGTCATGGTTGTGCTTTCTCGAAGGACTAAGAACAACCCTGTGCTTATCGGAGAACCTGGAGTGGGTAAAACAGCCGTCGTTGAAGGATTGGCTGAAAAAATCCATGTAGGAGATGTACCTGAAACATTGAAGGACAAGCAGGTCTATTCACTGGACTTGGGTTCTATGGTTGCAGGTTCACGCTACCGTGGTGATTTCGAAGAGCGTTTAAAGAAGGTACTTAAAGAGATCAAAACCCGTGGCGATATTATTCTCTTTATAGATGAAATTCACACGATTGTCGGTGCAGGGTCAGCAGATGGCGCCTTGGGTGCGTCTGATATGTTGAAGCCCCTGCTCGCTCGTGGAGAGCTTCAGACCATTGGTGCTACTACGACAGATGAGTACCGTAAGTACATCGAGAAAGATGCGGCTCTTGAACGCCGTTTCCAGCCTATTCAAGTGCATGAACCAACTATTGCAGAGACCATCGAGATCCTTAAAGGTTTACGCGAACGCTATGAAAACCACCATCATGTAACCATTACCGATGGTGCTCTTCAGTCTGCTGCTGAGCTATCTGCCCGTTATATTCAGGACAGGAATCTGCCAGACAAAGCTATCGATCTTGTTGATGAGGCTGGTGCACAGCTGAGAATTAAGCGGCTGACTGCCCCGCCCGAACTTAAAGCCTTAGATAACAAGATATCTAAAGTCAATGATCAAAAAGATCAGGCAATTACAGAACAAGATTTTGAAAAGGCTGCTGAACTGCGTGACCAGCAGGAAAAGCTGGAAGCTGAGCGTAAGGAGAAGGAGAAAGCCTGGCATGAAGGAGAGTCTGATGTCAAGATGGTTGTTGATGAGGACGTTATAGCTCAGGTCGTTTCTTCAACTACAGGCATTCCGGTCTTCAAGCTGACTCAGGCTGAATCAAAGAAACTCTTGAATATGGAAAGTGAGCTGCACCAACGCATTATTGGACAAGACGAAGCTGTTTCAGCTTTGTCGCGTTCAATTCGTCGTACCCGTGTTGGTCTCAAAGATCCTAAGCGTCCTGCTGGTTCTTTCATTTTCGCAGGCCCCACAGGTGTCGGCAAGACTGAGCTCGCTAAGGCTTTAGCTCAGTTCCTCTTTGATGATGAGGACGCACTGATTCGGGTTGATATGTCAGAGTTCTCAGAAAAGTACGCTGCTTCACGTCTCTTCGGTGCTCCTCCGGGCTATGTCGGATATGAAGAAGGTGGAGAATTGACAGAGAAGGTTCGTCGCAAGCCTTTCTCTGTAGTCTTGTTCGATGAGATCGAAAAAGCTCATCCGGATATCTTCAATACACTTCTGCAAGTTTTGGATGACGGACATCTGACTGATGGACAAGGCAGGAAGGTTGACTTTAAGAACACCATTATTATCCTGACAACCAACCTAGGTACCCGAGATATTGCAAAGGCAGCTAACACTGGCTTCAATTTGAGTAACGACACGGAAACCTCCTATCAGAGGATGAAGGATCGGGTGACGAGTGAGCTCAAACAGCAGTTTAGGCCAGAGTTCTTGAATCGTTTAGATGATATTATTGTCTTCCAGCAGCTCACTGAGCCGCAAGTTCGCCAGATCGTGGACTTGGACATTACTCAGCTCAACGATCGACTATTTGAACGTCATATGTCCTTGGATCTGACAGATAAGGCGAAGGATCTATTAGCAGAAAAGGGCTTTGATCCGCTTCTAGGTGCCCGACCATTACGTCGAATTATTCAACGAGATATAGAAGATGCTATTTCAGAGAAAATTCTGATGGGTGA
Source organism: Bombiscardovia coagulans (assembly GCF_002259585.1). Taxonomy (GTDB): domain Bacteria; phylum Actinomycetota; class Actinomycetes; order Actinomycetales; family Bifidobacteriaceae; genus Bombiscardovia; species Bombiscardovia coagulans. The sequence goes on along the minus strand of NZ_MWWS01000004.1, from coordinate 329,222 downwards.
TTTGAGCGACAACGAGTCAGTTCTCATTGATGCTGAGGGTGAAGGAATATTAGGAGAGTTTACCTTTACTGGTAAGCCTTTCACTGAGCCCAGGCATGCAGTTCGTTCTGAAGAGAAGGAACCAGAGCTGGTCGGAGCGCCAGTTGCTACACCGGATGTGGATGTAGCTGTTGACGATGCTCAGATTCGACAGTTGGAATCTGGAAGCGAGTCTTCCACTGACGACGGTGTTGATACTGTAGAGTAAAACATAGAATCGATTGTTGTAAGCGAAGCTATTGGTAGGGGCGCAGGGTACATACCTTGCGCCCCTACCAGTTGGTGAACAGGAACTCAGCGATTCTAATAAACCGATAAAACAATCAGTGATAGAACGTACAGCACCATTAAACCTATGAATATGTAGTCCTGTCTGTTAAACGATAGCAGTCTATAGTGGCTGCGGTTACGGCCGCCTTCATAACAGCGGGCGTCCAATGCCATGCTCAAATTGTCGGCATGACGCAGGGCACTTGCGAATACGGGGACAGCAATAGCAACAGCAGCCCGCAGACGCTGTACAAGTGACCCCGTTTCAATGGAGCCACCTCTGGCTGCTTGAGCTTCAATAATTGCGTGAGTCTCCTGACTGAGAGTAGGGATAAAGCGAAGCGCTAAAGACATTACTAAGGCTATTTCGTTGGTGTGTATACCGAAGCACTGTAAGGGTTTGATGAGGGACTCGAGCGCATCAGTAATCTGTGTAGGAGTAGTGGTTTCGACCAGTAGAGCTCCCAACAGAATAATAATCAGAAAGCGACAAGAATATAGGATGGCTATCCATAATCCGTCGTCAGTCAGCAGCAATGGTCCCACATCGACTAAAACGTTACCAGTGCGGGTGATGAACAGGTTGAGTAGCGATGTGAGTACGATCAGAATAAGGAATATTCGAGTTGATGTAAGAATCCTTCGGATTGGGAAACGGGCAGCTGCAAAGAGTGCAGCTGTTACCAATAGTCCTAAGCAGAGCTGAAGGGGCTTGCTAATGCAGAAGGCAGTGACCATAGCTAACACAAAGGTCACCATTTTGGCTCGTGGATCCAGCTCTTGCAGTAAGAGTGGAGCAGAACTGTTACGCTGACTGTGGTTCTTTGTGACTTGTGATGGGGCATCTTCCAATGCCTCTTGGGCCAATGGTTGATCTGGGAAAGACTGAGAGTCTGGCGACGTGTTTCGGTGTGCTGCTGAATTGAGCAAGCTGTGATAGTGCTTCAACACCTCTTCTACTGGGCCCTGAGCTGAAAGCTCACCTTGGTCTAAAAGAACAGCTGTATCTGCCAAGCGGAGTGCTTCTTGGTCAGCATGCGTGTTCATGATAATGGTTACGCCCTGACTGTGTAATTCCTCCAACATGTTAATAATGCGTTCTGAAGTTTGTGGGTCCAGGCTTGCAGTAACTTCATCCAAGATGAGCAGTTGTGGCTTGCAAGCTAGGACTCCTGCGATCGCTACGAGACGTTTCTGTCCTCCAGATAGGTTAAACGGTGAACGGTTGGCTACATCACTGATACCTAACAGTTCTAGTGCTTCATTAACGCGATGGTTTACTTGCTCAGGGGTTAATCCCATATTGCGCGGTCCATAGCTTACATCCAAAAACACTGTGTCTGCGAATAGTTGGTGCTCTGGGTACTGCATCACATAGCCGACCCGTTGCCTTAACAAATGGAGATTACGCCTGCGCGTTTTTTTGGGTGTCTTAGAATTCGGTATAGCTATTGGTATACCAGTTACAGATACAGAGCCATTGGTTGGGGTGAGAAGAGCAGCTATAACCCGGCAAAGCGTGGATTTTCCTGAACCATTCCGTCCCAGAATTGCAACCGTTTCTCCTGCATCTATGCTCAAGCTGATATGGTTAAGCGCGTGGTCTTGGCTGTCAGGGAATTGATAAGCGACATCCTTGAGGCTAATAACATGTCCTAGCATGTCTGTTGGTGTGTTCTGTCCACCTCGAGCTTGCAGCAGCTCCGATTGCAGGCTTTTTTCGCTGTTTGCGAGGCTTGCAGGAAGCTGCTGCTGTGAAACAGATATGTCAGTGTTGATCATGCCGAGTCCAGGTAGCTGATGACCGTCGAGAACAGCATGGGGAGTACCTTGAGCAATGATGCGTCCGTGGTCCAGTACGATGACCCTATCCGCAGACCTAGCTTGTTCCAAGCGATGAGTGATATGGATAACTGAAGTGCCTGCTAATGTCAGGCGAGCCATGATATCGAGCATATCTCGCTGTCCAGCAGAATCAAGCATGGCACCCGGTTCGTCAAGTATTATCATTGTCGGGTGCATAGCAAGATTGCCTGCAACAGCTAGACGCTGCTGTTGTCCTCCGGACATGCGGGTTGGGTCATGATCGGCCTGTGACAACATATCTACCTGCTGTAAGGAATCCTTGACCGCCTGTGCTATCTGAGGCCGTGGTTCTCCTAAGTTTTCAGGGCCAAATGCTACATCATCGCGAACAACCGTTGTAACAATTTGATCTTCAGGATTTTGAAATACTAAACCGATGTTATGTCTTGCTGAACGGTATGCCTCAGGGTCAACCCGGTGTTCTTCATCTTTAGAACTATCGCAAACAACCTTGCCTAGTAGTTCTACTCGTCCTAAGTCGGGCGCAGTTGATCCATCTAGGATATGGCCTAAAGTAGATTTGCCTGAGCCATTTGCACCCAAAATGCAGAGGTGTTCGCCAGAGCGTATGGACAGCGAAAGGTCTTGTAAAGCCCAGCTTTTACCGCCATCGTAGCTGAAAGAAATATGCTTGAGCCTTGCTACATACTGTTGGTTTTCTTTGGTATCTGCGCTAAGTATTTGCTTGCTCTTCTTCGTTTCCGTGTCCTTTGATGTTGAAACTGTCACAGTCATAGTAAGGGTCTTGCTGTCTGGTTCAATGTGACCTGTTGACCAAGTTGGAAACAGGTTTATATATGAGGAAGGTGACGACGCCGTGAATAGTAAATTTGATTACATTGAACGGCAACAAGATGGGGACAATCATATGCAGTACTGCTTGCATAGATAGGTGCGCATAGAAGGGAGTTATGATGATGTTACAGCCGATAGCCACTATAAGAGCTGCTACCGCTCCGACACTGATGCCTAAGAGAGCGCCTTTACGTGTACGAATTTTCTGGTAAATATAAGCAGATGGAACGCTTAATGCTAGTGCGACCACAATGGAGATCATGGCTCCAAAGGGATCAGAGAAGATATGCGGCAAAAAACCAAGGACGGAAACAATAACTGCTGCTGCTGGTCCAAATGCAAACCCTGCCACTAATACGACGATGCCTGAGGGGTCATACGTGAGGAAGGGGGCCATTTGAAAAATGGGAAATGAGAAAAAGCTGACGAGAATGGTCAGTGCCACAAACATGGCGTAAATAGCAATTCGCTGGGTTGACCAACGGCCAGTTCTGCTAGCGCCAGTTGAGTGGCTGTTCGATTGGTGTGAGGCAGTATTGTTTGAATACAGCTCTTTGTTTTCATCGCTCGAAGGCATGCTCATAGAGAGACTCGTTTCTTTCATCCGGACTGTAACCGTTGGCTTCGGCATTTGACCGATATCAACCGCTTGCGCGGGTCGCGGGCTCCTGGAGATGTCCAGCTACCGCCAGTAAGGAATTGCACCTTCCCTGAAACATAAGACTCTTTCAACTTACCAGTATGAGTATGAGCAGTCAATAAGTGTGGTTTCAAATAAGAAAAGTTGTAACGGTGAATAATGTTACGGTACCAAAAAGTGTTCATGAATAACTTTGAAAAGTAACTATTGGTCAGGGTCAAGCGAGAATCTTATCCTTTGTGACCAAAGGAGACTATATAGGCCAAGAGATGGCCAGCATCGGTCTCAACTGCTCGTTTCTGTGCTTATTGAGAGCTGCTGATCCTGTCGTTGTCACCATTCTTCGCTCTTACGCTATATCAGCATCCAGGCAGTGGACCAGTGGAGAACTGAAGAACATGATGCAAGAGACTTTCATTTTTTTGTCATTCTTTAGGCTTTACTATGACAGAGTTTTCGTGCTTTGATATACAAACAGTTACTCACGAAAGTCCAGTAAAGTAGCTTTGCCCATAGCCCTTGTGTTTGAATGCGTTCTCGCCAATGAGCAATTGCATGACTTGTGGCGAAAGTTGCGGGTCAGTGTCACAATAGGGTTATGGCACAAACGTTGAATAAAGCGGCTATCGTCGTCGTCACCTATAAACGGCAGGAATTACTGGCTCAACTCTTTGACTCAATTCTTCAGCTGACCCAGGCACCTTGGAGAATTGTAATTGTAGATAATGAGCACAGTGCTGACACGGCTGCTATGGTGCAACAATTTTCGAATCGTGTGACCAGCAGATGGGGCAAAACCATTATCGATGCCTCTGGTAACCAAGAGCGAGTGGTCTACAGCCCCCAAGACCACAATGGGGGAGGTGCTGGTGGTTTTTCTGCTGGCGTGAAACAAGCATATAACTTGGGTGCTCACTGGTTTTGGGTCATGGATGATGATGTGGCAGTGGAACCGAAGGGACTTGATCTCTTGTCTCAGTGGACTGATCGCTACCAAGTTATACAAGGGTCTCGCCTTGACTACGATGGCGGACCATTCTACTGGCAGTACCACTTTATGACATCACTAGGTATACCAGATCCAATTGCACCGGCTGCGTTTGGTCCTTCAGGACGTAAAACGATGAATACTATGTGCTTTGAAGGTGCATTTTTCTCGCGGCAGATTGTAGAGAAAATCGGTTTACCCGATCCCCGATTCTTTATTTACTGGGACGATACTATATATGGGTATTTGGCGTCTAAGGTGACTCAGCCTGTAGTAGTAGCGGATGTGGTGATGAGGCGGACTAGGGAAATTGGTAATTGGGATATTGCTGGTCTTCGTCAACTGAATTCAACCTCAGACATGAATCGTTATCACATTATGCGTAATCGTGGTTATATGGCGCGGTATTTCATGATGCACGGTGATTACAGACCAGTCATGTTTGCTGTAGGGACTGCTGCGACTGCTATCAAAGAGTTCATCCGGCTCCTTGCGGTGGATCGTAAATCTATCATTTCTGGTATTCCGCAACTATTCCATGGGTGGTTGGATTCCCGTAAGCTTATGCATGATCCAGAATGGAAACCCATGCCAGCATTGAAATAAGTGTTTGCATAGTGATGTAGATTCTAATGAAAATATATGAAAGTAAGCCGCTAATGAGTTATCAAGGGAAAGCAACGTAAACGTTGATGGATGCAGAAAAGACCATATAACTATTGGTTTGTTGATATATTAACGATTTGCAGTTATGTAAATGACTGTCTGTGGTATAAAGAAAGCCTAGGACTTGACTGAGGATGTCTTGTGGTCCTAGGCTTTGCGATATCAGTATTAAATTCGCTGTTTTCTTCGGTTAGGTTGTCGAAATATTGCGCTTATGTCGGCCTTTGGTGCGGTAGTTTCTGATAGTGCCATAGCTAGCCCACGTTAGTGCTGCTATAACACTCAATAAGGCGAGCGTGCCGCCATATAATTTTTGGAATGGTATGGCACCAGCATCAGGAAGGACAAAATAGTAAAAGTAGGGAAGTTCATAGTCTTCCTGCTCAGCCCCACCTAATGTCCACTGGATAGTAGTTTGGACTTTACCAGAGTCATGGGCTGGTGCGGTTACTTTCCATACCTCTTCAGTGTCGTCACGTTTAGGTTTAGTGGCAACTGCAATTTTATCGAATCTCATACCATTGAGACTGATCTTCAGTGGATTTACCTCAACAATTTCCTTGGCTTGTTTCCCTATGTCACTATTTCCGATCTGTCGATGTGAATTCGAACCTAGAGCATAGGCGTGTCCATTACTGCCAAAGGCGAGAGTGTGGCTATTTCCTGTACCAATGCTAGTAAAGTGCAGGCCATCCGGTGTTTTGAAGCGAACAGGTGACACAACATATTCTTTATTGCTGCTGCCTAGCTGACCCTCGACGTTTCTTCCCCATGCATATGTATGTCCATCATCGCCAAGAGCTAGAACCTGTCCTCCTGCAATGTCACTAATAGTTGCAAAATGCACACCATCAGGTTGTCCAACACGAACTGGGTTCGTTATAGAATGAATATTTCTTGTCCCATTAGCAAATTCACCGTTATAATTTTTCCCCCATGCATATGTGTGTCCATCATCGCAGAGTGCAATATCAACTCGCATTCCTGATTTCAGTTGGATAACCTGTACGCCAGCAGGCAAGTTTTCAACAATACGAGAAGGTGTCGATGTGGGGAACTTGCTGCACTGCGATTTGTCGTCATCAGTGATAACGCCGGTTAAACAGAGCCAGTTACCCCAGTGGTAGATATGACCGTCGCTGCTAGTGGCAACGCTGTGGGTCATGCCCGCGCTGACATTGGTGATTTGTACATCATCAGGAGTCTTTGCTGGAGCAGGAAGTGGGTTCTTTGGTGTGCTTGGTTCTGAATTGTGGTCTTTTCCATCTCCGAGCTGACCGAAGCTATTTTGCCCCCATGTATATGCTTTACCATCTGAACCGAGTGCTATTGAGTGATAGCTTGCAGCATGAATCTGGGTAAAACGGACACCCTCGGGCACCTTCACTCGCACAAGCGCATTTTTGTGAGTTGTGCTGCCGTCCCCAATCTGGCCGAATGAATTCCAACCCCATGCATATGTGTGTCCGTCATTTCCTAATGCGAGATTATGCGAATCGCCAACACTAATTTTTGTGAAAAGTACACCTTTAGGTGCCTTCACTCGAACTGGCACTTTACTATCAACTTGAGTTCCGTTGCCTAGTTGCCCAAATGAGTTGTTTCCCCAGGTGTATATGTGTCCGTCGCTTCCAAGAGCAACACTATGTCTTTGGCCTCCTGCAAGTTGTAAGTAGTGTATTCCTTTTGGTGAGTCTGGCGGTGTTATTACTACGGTGTTACCACCGACTGTTGGGCCTGCTTCAGGTGTTAATTTGAATTTGTAGGGTTCCCATTGAGCTGTTAGGGTGAAACTATCTGTGACTGGTTTATTAAAGTCCCAGAATTTGCCGTTATCTTGGACCCAGCCGTTAAACCAGTGTTTTGTCCATACTGGCATATCTGGTAGTTGTATGTGTTGCATTCCTCCTGCATCGACATATTGGTCAGGAGGGGGAGTACCTGGTGCGCCGCCAAGGTCGAAATGTACTGTGAACCCGTCTTTGTATTCGTAACGGAAGGTGATGCTATCATTTTTGATGGAGATGTCATAGTCCTGAGCGCTTTTTATGATGACGTCGTATTGAGCCTGAACGTCTACGATTGCGGCCTTATGGAGGGGTACCTGCATATTCCATTTGCCACTACTCTGGTCAATGCTTTTGTCCTGTACCGCTTGAGTATCAAACTTAACGCTACGAATTTCATATTTATACGTACTGACCTCTTGGGGAATGCTTCTATTCGAATCTTGTATTCGATTTCCCCAGCTGTAGGCATGCCCTGCATTGTCGAGAATGATACAGTTGCCCCATGCTCCAGCACTAATTCCACGGTCGTATTTTCTGTCTTGCCGGCTGTTAAGTCTGGCTTCGTCTATACGCAGGGGTAATTTACTTGATTTGCTTTCAGCGCTATCACCGAGATTCCAGTTTGGGGTTCCCCATGCATACGCATGCCCACTATCGTTAATAGCTAGACTGACATTATTTCCTGCACTGATATAGGTTGTTCGTGAGTTGTCAGTTTCTCCCACCCGAGTAGGTACTTTTTTGTTGTCAGCGGTGCCGTCGCCTACCTGTCCTGCATTATTTCTTCCCCATGCGTAGGCGTGTCCATCGCTTCCGAGAGCCAAACTATGCAGACGGCCTGCACTGATTTGTGTGAAGTATATGCCATGGGGAATTCTTACCCGCTCAGGAAGAATAATTTTTGTTGATGTGCTGTCGACACCGAGTTGCCCGTATGAGTTGCTTCCCCATGCGTAGGAGTGTCCGTCGCTTCCAAGAGCAAAACTATGTAGAGAACCTGCACTGACGCTAATGTACTCGCTGCCTGGAGTGCTATCTAAGAGCGTTTGGTCGACTCTGGTAGGAATAGGTACTACCTTCTCAGAGTTTCCATTCGGGATTCCTAGCTGTCCCATATCTAAACCCCAAGCGTACGCATGTTTGTCGTTGCCGATGGCGAGACTATGGTAATCTCCTGCGCTAATTTGTGTAAATTGCACACCTTTCGGTTTTTGTACGAGAACTGGTTCAATTTGATTGCTTGTGGTGCCATCTCCAAGTTGGCCAAAACTATTTTTGCCCCATGTGTAAACATTACCGTCATCGCCGATGGCTAGGCCATGTTGGTAACCTGCGCTAATTTGTGTGATACGTACACTCTCTGGTGTTTTTACACGAACGGGGAACATGCTGTCGGCATTTACCGTACCATTTCCAAATTGTCCATCATAATTATGTCCCCATGCATACACGTACCCGTCAACACTCAAGCCGAGATTAAAATCACGGCCTGCACTGATCTGTGAAAAAATCAATACCTTTGATTCAGGTGGTGTCAGTGAGGCTGTTGCTTCTTTGTTTGCTGGTCCTTGAGTAGGGCTAAGTGTAAATCCTTCAATCGTTTGTGAAGAATTTACAGTACTAAACGCAGAAAAATGTGATGGTGCTTGTTGCAAAGGTTTAGCATTAGTTGGAGAAAGGAAAGTAAGCGAACCGATCACTATTGCAAGGACAAGCATTGATATGAATATAGCAGTAGCTGAACGTTTACTGTGCAATGAATCCCTCCCACGAGTGCACGGTGCAATAAGTGCCTAACACCAAGCGTTCCTTCGTGTTAAAGATAACGCCTATTTTATTCTCTAAGTGTAAAATATCTCAGGTGTCTTACATGGTAGCATGACGGTAACAATTAGGCGTGTTCTATGATGTAGCTCAGGCGTGAGCTCAAGTAAAGAGAGGAAGGGAAGAGTGATGCTAACAAAGCAAAAAGTGTAAGTTGGTGTTTGGGTAATTGCTGACGGTGTGGTTAAGCAGGTGAGGTGGTTGGCTACAGATTATATGAGTTTTCTCCTATAAGATACATGTTAACTCCCCGACAATGTCACTTTACTAAAAAACGTAGTGAGAGAGTCTAATTCACATTTTAAAAAAAATGCGCTACAATGCCTATCGTACCGGTTCGATATGTAGAGTTGAGCAAAGGAGCAGTAGATGATTGAGACGGCTCAGGCTTTTGGTATTGATATAGGTGGTTCAGGCATTAAGGCAGCTCCGGTTGATCTTGTTGCTGGTGATTTTGCTGAACCCCGTAAAAAGATTTTGACTCCAGAGCACTCAACCCCCCAAGCTGTGGGGAAGGTAGCGAAGGAGCTTCTGGATATCTTCGAAGTACCAGACAGTGTACCTGTTGGAGTGGCGTTTCCTGCTCCGGTGCGTCCAGGACATCCTATCAATTTTATGGCTAATTTAGATCAGTCATGGATAGGCGTGGATGTCTGGGAAGTATTTTCTGAAGCCTGTGGGAGACCTGTTTCTGTGGTCAATGACGCTGATGCCGCAGGTCTTGCTGAAGTGCGTTATGGTGCAGCTAAAGGCCAAAAAGGCTTGGTCATCGCTACAACCTTAGGTACCGGTATAGGTAGCGCCATTATCTACGATGGGGTGTTGGTTCCTAACTCCGAGTTGGGGCATTTGATTTTGGATGGTAAGGATGCTGAGAAATACGCAGCCTCATCTGTACGAGACAAAAAGAAGCTCTCATACAAAAAATGGGCAGCTCGACTGACCAAATATTATTCCCTTCTCGAACAGTACTTTAATCCCGACTTCTTCGTTGTAGGCGGAGGAGTGAGTCGTATGAGTGAGAAGTTCATTCCTCACATCGAAATTGAGACACCTATCGTTCCTGCGACTCTACGTAATCAAGCGGGCATAGTGGGTGCGGCCTATTATGCTGCTTATATCGATCAGAGAATGTCTCAACTTTGATAAGAACCTGTTCGATATGCGTGTGGATGCTGCATACTAGGCGAGAATAGCTGTACTCAATAGGATGGGTGGTATGCAGTTTTCAAATCGAACGGGTTCTCAACAGCTTAATCCCATAGCCCTTTCTCAGGCCAAGGCGCTCAATCGTGGTGATGGGATTCGTTCTCTCAACGATTCAAACCCTACTAGGCATGGCTTAGGCCTGCCTAGTTTAGGTGTCTATGCGGCTGAGCCTCGTGGCCCATTACCTGCCAGAGAGGCGTTGGCAACTTTCTTGTGCCAGAGAGGGCAAGCCGTAAGTTCTGAGCATCTCTATCTGTTAAATTCCACATCTCAGGCATATTCGTGGTTGCTCAAGCTCTTATGTAATCCATCAGATATCGTACTCGAGCCACGTCCCGGTTATCCTCTCATAGAGTCCATTGCGAGATTGGAATCTGTGCTAACAATGCCTTATGCTTTGCACTATGACGGTTCTTGGTTTCTGGATATAGCTCACATCCGGTCCTTGCTGGAGGGGCCCCAAGGAAATCGTATCCGAGCCATCATCCTTATTAATCCCAACAACCCAACTGGTTCATACATCCATCCCCAAGAACGCGCTCGCCTTATTGAGTTATGTCGAAAGCATGGCATAGCAATCATTGCAGATGAGGTCTTTTTCGATTATCCATTAGATCCAATTCCAGGACGTCAACGCTTTGCTGGCGAGTCTGCTGTACTCACCTTTGCCCTAGATGGTCTTTCAAAGATGTTGGCCGCTCCTCAAGTTAAATTAGGGTGGATACATGTGTCTGGGCCGGATCAAGAGGTTGAGGAAGCAGAGCATCGCCTAGACATGATTGCTGATGACTACCTGCCGTTAAGCCAGATTATTGCTGATCAGATTCCTGATCTTTTGCAACTTGTCCATCGCCAGAGCACGATTGTTCGTAACCGCTGTATAGAAAATTTGCAGGTGCTACGCACCTTATTAGAAGAACCTGGTTGTCCAGTGTCCTTGTTGAAGGCAGAGGGAGGTTGGAATGTCCTCTTGCGTTTCCCAGCTGTCATTGACGAGAATGAGCTTATTACCTATCTCATCGACCACTATGGCTATACCGGACAGCCCGGCTATTTCTTTGATATGGCGTCTAATGGTTACTTGGCCTTATCTCTGCTTCCTGCTCCAGAAGAATTCGTGCGCGGTGTGAGAGCTATTCTCTGCTCAGTGGAAGCAATATTGGCTTTATAACAAGCAGGTACATCAGATTTCTTACAAGAGACTGAACCAAGCTTGAATATGAGCAAAGGCTGGTGTTCGATTGATTTCAACAAGTGCAGTGCTGCATGCAAACAGCAAAGTAACGAACAATGCAATGAGTAAAACGATACGGATGCATACAGTACATCGACGCGGAAGTTGATTGTTGTGTGTAACTCCCGCCACTGCGGGCAGGACTGCTGCTAGTGCGATGAGCCAGGAGAAGTCTAACATGTATCGAGCATCGAAACCTGCAACAGTGGCGGTGAACAGCAGCAGGACGCATGACAATATGAGCAGACTGACGATCAAAGGCAAGCATCCACCTGCCCTTAGTTTGCGGTTGATTGCTGGTATGCAAAGTAGGAAAAGGGCTAGTGCAAATACTGGGGCCAGTGTGAATAAACCTCCTAAGCCCGGTTCTGAGTACTGCCAAGTCGGTAGGGGTGCAGGTGTGCGTTGTAGGTAAGGGAAGGTAGATGATGGTGTCAGAGGTAGAAAAAGATAGTAAACGATTAGCCATCTCAAATTACCAGTCGGAACAGTGTAAGCGTTTAAATCCACTACGGTGATCTGATATGTGTTACCAAAGTTGAATGCTGAACCAAAGCGCCAGTAGTTATATCCTAAAAGTGGCGTGATAACTGCCAGTGCAGGTAGCATAACGGAAAGTACTATTTTGACAGACCGCTTCGGTGTAATAATGGCTGGAGGTGGAAGCTTACCAGTTTGAGACGCTATTATTCGCTGCTGTGAGCTGAGAATACCAGCGAACATGGCCCATATTTCATCGGAAAAAATAGGTAAGGCTAACAAAGCGCTAGCAATGAATGTCTGACGGCAGCCAAGTGTTCCTACGATCGCAAGTGTTCCTGCTGCCACATGGGGTAGGGACACATACACACGGTCATCGGATAGGGCGTTCTTGTGGCCTGGTACAAGGTACTGTATCGTCCATACCTGCGTGTGCTTTGCAGACGTGCGTACGCGACGGGCTCCTAGCCAAAACCAAAGACCTAGGCTAGATAAGAGAAGGGATGCGTCAAAAGGAACTGTGTAAAAATCGGTTCGGAAGTATAGATAAACCACTTGTGATCCAGACAAGAAAGCTAGAAGAGCTAAAACGGTTGCAGCAATGCTTGCTTTGGGTATGTATCGCTGGATCAGTCTGACGATGAGTAGGGAGCAGGTGAGCGTAAAACCCGCTGTTAGAATAGCGCAAGCTGCAGGGGTGGGCAGCATGAGACCGCCCGGTACGAACAATGAAGTGATGAGTCGGTAGGGAGCAAAAATAAGGACTGCTGGAAGGGGGCCGAAGTATGAATACCAGCGATTCTGGTAGAAGACATGGTCCCAAAAAATTGGTTCTTCTCCAGCTGCGAGAAGGCGTTCTCGAGCAGATATGTCATAAGGATTAGAAAGTGCAGATAAGCCATCTGGTACTGGCAAGTTTAGCCACGCTTGCCCATGTAATAAGGCGTCTGCTAAATGGCCATATTGGTTGAAATCATAAGTATATGCTCCAGGATCGTGATATGTTCTCACCGTAAATCCTGCAATTTGAATCGCTATATTATATGCTGCCCAACCAGCTACTGCTGCCACAGCAAGCCAGAATAACAATCGTTGGCTGTGGCTGGAAGTGTTCAATGGAACCTGCCACAAGCGTGAACGAGGTCCAAGTGCAATGCAAAGAATGGCGATGCATGCCATGATTGATATTCGCACTAAGCTGACCCCAAAAGGTACGACAGGGTGTGCGTTTAAACCCTGAATCAATACTACAGATTTACGTTCTTCTGCTATCCATACGCGTACCTTGCTGACATCCTGTAAGTGGCTTCGATTTTTGATGTATAGGGAGGCATCAATTGCTGGAGAGACTGTGGTAGAGCCTGCTTGAGTCCATCTGTCGGTGGCTTGACCTTGCAGGTCGAGACGAACATGAATACTGGAAACTAGGTGCTTGCTCTCGTCTGCGTTTAAATCGGGAGTTTGACCGTTCTTGGTCTTGGCATTGGTAACTTGAACGTATGTGATAGGACCTCGAGCTTCAGTCTCGAAGTAGGCTTGACTGGGGTCTGTGATGAGGAAGGCACCAGTGTCTAGCTTGATGATGCCCTTACCGGTGCTGACTCGAGGAACTTGGGTGTAAGAATCGTTGGAAAAGGATTGCGCTGTGGCCAAGCTGCGCCAGTGGGGAAGGTTGAATATGCAGCATTCTGCAAAGAGTATGATAAGCAGTGCTATGACTGACTCTATTACCAGTGCTGGCGATGGACGGTGGTGTCGTGAGATATGTTGCACTCCTTTATTCTATAAGCTGTATGTCTGGAATGCTGGGGAGAATGAATAATATGTCGAATAGCAAGGCAGGACCAGGCGCAATGGCGAATTTCGGACGCAAGCTGGTGCAGGGATTACACAGTGTAGCAGGAATTGGTTTTACCAATGTTCAACACAGTAATAGCGATGGTCAGCCCTTGCAAGAAACGCTTCAAGATGTTATCGAAGCTATGAAAGCTAATGGGTCAGAAGTGAGTCCTCAGCAGGTAAGAGGCTTTTTGTCCCGACATTGTAAGATGTTGCGCCCTTTGGACAAAAGGCACATACTGCAACATGTTGAGGGCATTCCTGCTGGCATAGAGTTGGGCTGGGTGCAGTACACTCACTCACGAGGTGCAACGTTTTCTCTAGGGATTTTTACTGATAATATGCACTTTGCTCAGATAGCCCTCGCGGATGATCGTGGACGAGTATTCATGGGTGAGCAAGCAGATATGGATACAGCGGGCATGGAACCCGTCTTTTTGTTCGGTAAAGAGCGCAACATCCGTATTCCTGATGGACGTCGCTTTGGCAAGGAAGAAGGCAATACTGAACCCCGTTTGGTAGATGCAATTCAAGGAGGGATAATCGGTCAGGACGGCAATGAACATATGTTTTGGCTTGCTTCTTGGTTGAAAAGAGATAACCGATACACCCTTGAACAATTACGGAAAAATCTACCTGCTTCCATGCGACATGATCTAGAATACAGGGATGCTATAGCTACCGCTTTTTTCTACGCTTACATGCTGCCTAGAATTTCTGGTTCGCTGATGGGGTTTGGTGCTGGCAATATCTTCCGTAGGCTCAATCGAGAGGCGCCGATGGGGGCTATACGACGTAGTGTCAGAGATAGCCTGCAAGCGCATGCTGAAGGTATGCGCACTTCTGGCTTGGAGGACTATTTTGTAGACCTGATGAAGGAAGCTGGAGCCCTTGATACCGTTTCAGGTTTAGAGCCTGTGCATGGGGCAGAACCTATGCATTTGTATGCATCTTCATACTCTGGTGCTTATATCCTTTCCTGGGAAAACGGCATGGAGCTGTCAGCAGCACTACGTGCGCTGAGAATTGAAGGGAACTTGAACCGCTTTGCTACCGTTTCAAGCTGGCTAGAGCGTAACGCTCGGTTGGGTATATATCCTATGGAGGACAGCGTTACCCGTGTTCAAGCAGCACAGTTAGATCGGGCGCTGCTAGACAACCCTGCTATTAGTGCATTACAAATGGAAGATGAATTCTCTCGCGATTACATTCCGGGCCGCGATACGGGTCGGCAAGCAGCCAAGCTGCTCATGCAACGGGCTAAACAAGTATCCGATTCGGTTGCTGCACGAAATCCTGACCCCCTTATGAAGCAGGGAGTGTCCCATCGTAATGGCAAGTCGGAGTGGGTATACAGACAATCGTTTTCTCGTCTTTTACGCAGTTTAAGACTACCTTTTAGGTTTGATGTGGAATTCCGTTCTAACCTTAAGCAAGGTTGTGTTGCTATCGCTTTTACTAGTGCTGGACGGTCTATGATGCCGTCATCTTGTTTTGATGCTCGTCGCAATGGGTGGGTAGAAGTAACAGAAGCTCAGCGATCTGAAATGAGTGCAGATTACAATTTGCGCGTGGGTATGATTCTGGCTGCTCTAGCTTTTGGAGCCGATGACAGTGTTAGGAGTGTCTCGCTCCATATCGATTCTCTTGGTTTAGAGGAAGCCCTAGCCCAACAAGATTCCGCTATCACCCAGATGATGGCACAGGCCTTAGCCGCATTTGAACATGCCAGAACAACTGGTGCTGCGGTAACTGGTTCTAAAGGAGATCCCAAAGATGGGGACATCCATGGGGATCCCAAGAACATGATTGCCCGTGAGCAAGCAGGAAATTCTGACCAACAGATACCATCTACTGGCGTCGTGCTACCAGCTTCAGATTCAACAGATAATGAACATGCCACTGATACACCGGTTGCGAGTGGCTCCTTTGCAGACGATGAGGAGCAGGCAGTCGATCAAGAATTTGCTGATTTGATGCAAGGAATTGATTTTGATTCGATGGCTTTTGCTGCTCCTGTGGGCGAGAACACCGACGATGCAGAACACCAGCTGAATGAAGGTGATTCAAGCGGCGACCAAGATGTCTCTTCCGTAGGACAGGACCCACTCTCAGCCCTAAAACACAATCCAACCGTACGTACTCTGGTTACAGTGACCTTCACCCGTGAGGTATTCTTAACTTACTTACGGCAGTATGGCTTTGAAAATCCTAAGAATTTCTACCGTTTCTTTGACGCTACTATGGAAGAAGACAGGGACGGAGGACTTCAGCCTGTTATCGGTAAATTCAACATGCGAGATGAGCAGTTTGCGCCTCTTGGTTCACAAGATGAGCCCGAACTTGAAGATGTTGATTTTAATGAAGAGACGGCAGCAATTCTAGGAGCGGACCATGTTACAGGTTTATCTATTCAAAGAGCTGATCTTTTAGAACGAGCAATGTCTGACTTTAGGAGGCTATCTGCAAATCAGGAGTTAGGCTCTGCGAGTAAGGCCCGTAAAGCAATGGACGTAGTACAACTCATAGACGATCCAGAGCTTAGTCAGCTAGCACCTCATATCACTAGTGCGTTGATTGACGATAAGGCAGTACCTGACTTGCACTTTGATCTTTCTGAGCAGTTGGATCGTGACAGAATTAAGGCAAGAGATACGTTGTTCTCCTCTGACGTAAGTGGTGCCTTTGAGATAGAACAAGACGCTGTGGCTAAGATGGATGCGCTCTTTGCTAGCAGTAAAAACCAACATGCTGTACCTCGCTACTTCAATTCTTATGCTGAACGAGTGGTTTACAACCGACTGTTTGCCACACCTGGTGAACATACTTTGTTAATACCAGACAATCTGTTCTATGCTCATCTAGAGTTAGCAGATCTCATGTCGCAATTCAAACAAACCTCTCAAGCTTTGCAGCATTTGAATGCAATGGTTTCGTATGCCCCTGCCTACCCCCTTTCTCATCTCAAGCTTGCTGTGCAACTGGCTGTAGGCGAAGATTGGTCTGGTGCTCGCGCAGCGACATTAAATGCCTTACAGGTGGCGTTAGATCGCTCCGATGCAGCTTTCGCCTATTACCGCTTCGCTTATGCGGCATGGATGAGAGATGAATTTGCTGTGGCCGCAGGGGCTTATATCATGGCAGAACACATTAGTCCTGGTCGGATTAGTACGCTGAAGAATGAGTTGGAAGAACTGACAGCTAGAGCTGATTCGCAGTGTATCGCTGTACCTAAAAACTATCGTGATGCTTGCATAGTGTTACGGGAGGAAGGTCTTCCGGTCTGGCCTCATACAAAGGTGGCCACCATCGTTCGCCAGGCAGCCAGAGTTTTAGTAGATGCAGGTCTTTTTGTGCCAGCCCGAACGCTATCAGTAGCTGCGGCACGCATGAATGACGACGAGAGCAATGGTTTGGATATGGTAGAAGTACAGTTCTTGCAGTCATTGAATGCCTAAACTTCAGGAGGAGAGGTTTAACAGATGCCGACTGGACAGCTTGTAATCGGTAGTGACGAGTGGATTTCGAGTTTGCAGCCAGATGATGCTGATGCAATGAAACTGAGCGAGCTTGATGTCACAGCTCTCAGTGCCACACAGGCTCAGCGCTTATGGTCTCGGTTAGCCTCTTGGGTGGAGTCCGATCAGGTTGCATACTACATTAACGACGCACCAGTTTCTTCTGATGCGGCTTATGATTCGCGTATGCGTTGTCTTCAGGCCTTGGAACGTGAATTTCCTAGTCTGGATACTCCTCAGTCTCCCACGCATAGAGTTGGGGGGAGCTTTTCCAACGACTTTACTTCTGTACGTCATCCTACTCAAATGATGAGTCTTGACGATGTATTTTCTATCGAAGAATTACGACAATGGTATCTTAATGTGCGGCAGGAACTGAACTGGCCTGACCATAAACCCTTACCGATGACCTCAGAAGTGAAAATTGATGGTCTTGCTCTGAACCTTATCTATCGCAACGGTGTATTGGTCCAAGGACTCACTAGAGGAGACAGCGAAATGGGGGAGGATGTTACCCCTAATGTGCGCACGATCAACAGTATCCCTCTGAATCTTGGTGGTTCATCTGATGACATCCCCGAGTTTGTTGAAATTCGAGGTGAGGCTTTTATGCGTTTTGAAGACTTCGATGCGCTCAATCGTCAGCAGGAGGAGCAGGGTGAGTCTGCTTTTGCTAATCCCCGCAACGCTGCAGCAGGTTCGGTTAGACAGAAGGACCCCCATATCACTGCTGAGCGAAGCTTGAGCTTCTACGCTCACGGTATGGGACGTCTTACTTGGGGGAGTAACCATCCTGAGGGTACGCATGACGAAGTCATAGACCAGTCTCAGGCCTATGATCTCTATACAAAATGGGGTATTCCAGTTTCTCCCCATAATCGTAGAGTAGATTCGTTTGAGCAGATTCTAGAAATGATCGAATACTACGGCAGGCACCGCAGCGATATTGAGCATGCCCTTGACGGCATCGTGGTCAAGGTGGAAGATATATCCTTGCAAGGACGGTTAGGTGCTACCTCTCGAGCGCCCCGGTGGGCTATCGCCTATAAATATCCTCCAGAAGAAGTTAATACGGAGCTCTTGGATATCACAGTCCAGGTAGGTCGAACGGGTCGTATTACACCGGTTGCTATTCTCAAACCTGTATATGTAGCTGGTTCCACAGTTTCTCGAACCACTCTCCATAATTCCTTTGAAGTCAAGCGCAAGGGTATTCTCATCGGTGATACCGTTGTGGTTCG
Source organism: Bombiscardovia coagulans (assembly GCF_002259585.1). GTDB lineage: Bacteria > Actinomycetota > Actinomycetes > Actinomycetales > Bifidobacteriaceae > Bombiscardovia > Bombiscardovia coagulans. Next base: position 310,823 of record NZ_MWWS01000004.1, on the reverse strand, counting down.
TAAGGCTGGTGATGTTATTCCTGAACTTGTTGGTCCAGTTTTAGACAAGCGAAAGGGTAAGGAAGAACAATTACGCGAGTTCGTTATGCCTAATCAGTGCCCGTCCTGTGGGACTACATTGGCTCCTGCCAAGGAAAGTGATAAAGACATACGCTGCCCTAATGTTGAATCCTGCCCTGCCCAACTGACTGAGCGTGTGATTCATATGGCTTCTCGGAAGGCTTTCGATATAGAACATCTTGGGGAGCAGTCTGCAGCAGCTCTCACCAATCCTGAGGAAAACCGACCTCTTTCGGTTGATGTATATGCCCCTAATCTTAGATCCCTGATAGTTCAACCAGGTGAAGAACCCACGCCGTATTCGCCCCCTGAAGGGACTGAACTACCTCCACTTCAAGAACCTGTTTTACGTAGCGAAGCAGGTTTGTTCAGTGTGACAGTAGAAGATTTGAAAGATGTCTACGTATGGCGTCAGGTACCTGTTATCGAAAAAGAGCATGTCGAAGGTAAAAAGTGGCGAACAATTCGACGGAAGATAGGCGAATCGGGCTTGTGGTATCGGGTGCCAGCCTTCTATAATTTACCGAAATCTGTTTCGGCAAATGCTTCAACCAGTGAGTCTAACGAAGAAACTACAGCGAGTGAGCATGGCGGGCTTTGTGAACAAGAGTTGGCAGCTTCCAACCTCCATGAGGAGGAGCGCGAGCCTTCTCGTAATACTATCTTAATGCTCGAGGAGATAGATAAGGCGCGTTCAGTTGATCTGTGGAGAGTGCTTGTGGCACTTTCCATCCGTCACCTGGGACCCACGTCAGCGCGTGTTATTGCCCGGCGTTTTCACACACTTGAAGCAGTAGAAAAGGCAACAGAGGAAGAGCTGGCAGAGCTCGATGGTATCGGACCTGAAATTGCTCATACTGTTTCGTCATGGTTTGCAGATGCCAGAGAGCCTGGAGACTGGCGTGGACAGATCCTTCAAGCATGGAAGAAAGCTGGTCTCGGAAGCTATGCTGAGCAGACCAATAGTCCTCAAGTTTTGGACGGCATGACTATAGTTGTCACAGGTACGCTTGAGAGTTTTTCGAGAGATTCTGCCAAGGAAGCTATCATCGAACGCGGGGGGAAAGCTTCGGGTTCTGTGAGTAAGAAGACAAGCTATGTGGTGGTGGGTGCCAATCCTGGTTCCAAGGCTGCCAAGGCAGAAAGCTTGAATGTACGAGTGCTGGATGAAGAAGCTTTTAAGAGGCTTCTGTGCACCGGTGACCCGGACGAACCCCACCAGTGATGTTGTCTATTGGAAAAGTCTGAGCAAGCGGGAGCTACAGCTTTGCGCAAATGCAAGGTATCTTGTTCTGGCGAGCCTCTATAGGTTGACGATAAGGTGACACATATGTATTTGAGGTTTACCCTGCCTCACAAAGTCATACCACTGGTGCGGAGTGCGTACAAAAGAGGATGGAACTATGCTTACACAATCTGATGGAGAAGCGTTTGCTAAGCGCATTAAATCTGATGTGTTCACACTTTTGAGCAAGGTTATCGATCCTGAGTTGGGTCGTTCTGTTACTGATCTCGGTATGATTACGGATATTGAAGTTGAGCCGGCGGGGTTTGCTTCTGGTGAGGCCAATGATCTTGGCAAACCAATTTTCGACGTAACAGTTTATGTTGAACTTACTATAGAGGGTTGCCCACTCACAGCAACTATCTCAGAGCGAATCAATCAAGTGCTGACCTCATATCAACAAGCTATTCTCCGACCTCGGCAAGAGGTATCGTCTATGAGTCAGGACAAGCTGTCCAGTTTAGTGGATCAGCTTAAGGCAGAGAGAAGGGCTAACCCATTTACAAAAGCTTCCAGCAAAACCAGGGTTTTTGCTGTAGCTTCGGGTAAAGGTGGTGTAGGTAAATCATCGGTTGCGGCTAACTTAGCAGCAACTTTCGCGGCTCTCGGTTACGACACGGCAGCGATAGATGCTGATATTTACGGTTTTTCTCTGCCAGGACTTTTTGGAGTTCATACACAGCCTACGAACTTAAATGGCATGTTAATGCCTATTACTGCTTGGGGTGTGAAACTAATATCGATTGGTATGTTTGCTGGTGCGGAACGTGCAATCTTGTGGAGGGGGCCGCGTTTGCAGCGCTCTCTTGAGCAATTTCTGTCCGATGTTTGGTGGGGTGAACCCGATGTTCTCATCTTAGATTTAGCTCCTGGGACAGGAGATATGGCTATATCAGTTGCGCAGGCCTTACCCAATGCAGAAATGGTCATAGTTACTACCCCGCAACCTTCAGCTTCGGATGTGGCGGTACGGTCTGGGTTGGTTGCATTGCAAGTGCCTACACGAGTGCGAGGTGTTGTTGAAAACATGTCATGGTACGACCATAATGATGAACGCTTGCGCATTTTTGGTCAAGGCGGTGGACAACGCGTGTCTGATCAGCTCAGTCAAGCTCTCGGTTATTCTGTACCGCTTCTTGCTCAGTTGCCTCTGGAGCCACCAATTCGAACGATAGGCGAGGGTGGGAGACCCGCTGTTTTGCAAGAGAATGGTGATTTGGATTCGGGATCACTTACTCAGCAATTTGTCAAACTAGCTCACGACCTACTCGCTGCTTAATGGTCTTCCCATGGTAATCTAAGCTCATGTGAAAATGAATGGATAGTGCTTTATGACTCTTGGGTAGTGTTTCAAACGGCAGTTCTTTTGTATACAGCTACCGGAGTTCTTAGACATCGTTCATTGATGACGGTCGAGTAGCATGGCGAAATTTGAAGATAGTCAACGCAATGACAGTTGACGTAATGATAGTTCTGTGCATCCGGGACAAGCTCGAAAAAGTTACTGGTCAACATAATTGCGATGATTACAGTTTTACTGGTAATAAGTGGTATAACACATGTGTATGTAAGTTATGTAGCGCAAAACCTACACAAATTTCTGTTACGTCAACTCGCATGTCTGTTTCCAGACGTAAGGAGGGCGCATCAGATACGGGAACACTCAGTGTTTTCCAGAGTCCACAGGTTTCAGGCTTAAGTAGAGGTTCAGAAGATACAGTACCCACTTCAGCTCCTCAGTCTGATCCCGGTGTAAAAGTAACAATAAGAAAGGTGATGCTCTCAGATTACTGAGCAAACTCGGTATTGACGAACGGACTGCCAAACGTAAACTATTGAAGATGTCAGGTGGCGAACAGCAGAGGGTTGGAATTGCTCGAGCGCTGTTACATGATCTTGATCTACTTATTGCTGACGAACCCACTGACAATCTCGATGAAGATTCTGAAGATGCAATCTTGTCTATCTTGCAAGATTTAGCACATAGCCAAGGTAAATGTGTACTGGTGGTTACTCATTCTGCGTGTGTGGCGAGTAAAGCAGATCAACGGTGTGTAATGCGCTCGGGCAGATTAGAACTTCAATCCTAACTGATTTGTAGAGAGGGGGCGCATACCTGCCTCTCTCTACAAGCACTGTCATTGCCATGCAGATATTTGCTTCTTAAATCTGTTGCTTTGTTAATTCAGAAGGAATATAGAATAACCACGGTAACGCAATGATGAGAAGACCAATTGCACAAATGGAAAGCAGTGGAATGATCTCTCGTCCGTTGAGAATGAAGGAAGAGAAGAGTGGTCCAAAAATGTAGCCCATAGATTGTGCAGTATTCAGTAAACCGAACATGCGACCGCTATAGTGGGGGCCAGCTAACTTTGCAGCGACGACAGGTTGAGATATGCCCAACATGACTTCTCCCAAGCCGAAAATGATAATAGCTACGGAAGCTAATGATAAGGCTCCAAAAGTAGAACTAAAGGAAAGAGCCAGATCGATAAGGAACCAGGCAGCAGCCCAGAAAACTGGAACACTGCGGAGCATAAGTACGTGGTTACCGTCTTTTAATCGTGGCAGCAGAATGACGTTAAGAATAACAACAGCAAAGGTATTGACTACGTCCACGACTGAGAGAGACCAGCGAGGGATATGAGGGTCTGATATTAAAGTAGTCACGAGACCAGCATCAAACTGGGAATATCCAAAGATATCCATTAAGAGGGTACCCATGGCTAATATGCCCATAGTGAGCAGTGTTCTGCGGGCAAATGATGGATTTGGAAGGTTTTGCTGGGTGTGATGATTTTGGGTCTGAGGGACTTGTACCTCATGAGGTCGAGGGGTGGCACGTTTTGTTAGTTGACGCAGGTGATAGTGATGCTCAATAATAAGTAGAGCTATGCTGACGAACGCGAAGCCAATACCACGACCAGCGAACCCAGCCCTATAGAACATATCAGATCCGGTTGCAGCGATGAGACCGCCCACAGCAGCTCCGAGACCAATACCGAGATTGAGTTCTGCTTGGTTGATGCCGTAAACGGTATTGTGATGTTTCTCATCTGAAATCAAGGTGAGGATACTTGCCCATGCAGTCATCGTAGACATTCCTAGACCAGAGACAAAAGCAGCTGCTAAAGCCATGGGGAAGGTAGTTGACAGTGCAAAGATAAAGGGGCCGATCACACTAAAAGCTAAGGCAATGTGCATGGCTACCCAAGGGGAGTGTTTATCTGAAAACCATCCGATGATTGGGTTGGCAATTAAGGAAGCAATAGAACTTACTGTAACGGTCAGCGTAGCTTGGCTCATGCTAGCGCCCAATGAATGGGTAGTAAACAAGAGTTCAATCGGCATAACTAACCCGCTACCGAAGCAGCACACGAGGTCAACTACCAGCATAGCTCGCAAATAGTCCGGTAGACTCATGAATTCCCGTAACCAACGCAAGCTGTGTCTCCTTAATTGAATAATGTCAGTAAAAAGCGCCCCAAGTTGTTACAACCAGGGGCGCGCATGGTTTAGTAACTTAAATGTGGAAGTACAGTTCGTACTCTAATGGCGTGGGTGCCAACCGAGCCTGTTGGATTTCTCCACGTTTCATGTCAATCCAGGTTTCGATCAAATCTTCTGTAAAGACATCGCCTTCGGTAAGGAAGTCATGATCTTCTTCCAGTGCATTGAGAGCCTCTTCCAAGGATGCGGGCACCTGCTTAATGTGTTCGTGTTCTTCTGGTGGCAGCTCATACAAGTCTTTATCAATGGGAGCTGGTGGTTCAATATGGTTGAGGATACCGTCTAAGCCGGCCATGAGCTGAGCTGAGAAAGCCAAGTAGGGGTTGCAAGATGGGTCTGGAGCACGGAACTCAATACGCTTGGCTGCTGGCGAACTACCTGCTAAAGGAATACGGATGGCAGCAGACCTGTTTCGGGCTGAGTAGACCAAGTTTACGGGAGCTTCAAATCCGGGCACCAAACGCTTGTAGGAATTGAGCGTTGGATTGGTAAAGGCCAGAACTGCTGATGAGTGGGCAATGAGGCCGCCTACATACCAGCGTGCAATGTCTGAAAGACCACCGTAACCATTCTCGTCATAGAACAGAGGAGAGCCTGATCGCCACAAGGACTGATGACAGTGCATACCTGTACCGTTATCTCCCGCTATGGGCTTGGGCATAAACGTAGCTGCTTTGCCATTCAGAGCAGCTGTTTCGTGGACCACGTACTTGTACTTCATTAAATCGTCAGCTGCATGAGTCAGCGTGTTGTAGCGGTAGTTAATTTCCTGCTGTCCAGCGCCACCAACTTCGTGATGTGAACGCTCAAGAGTGAGACCAACCTGCTGAAGATTGGACACCATGTCATCACGCAAATCCTGGTAATGATCTACAGGCGGGACAGGGAAATAACCACCTTTGACTTTGTTCTTAAACCCAACATTAGGGCTTCCATCCTCTTCAGTATCTACTCCTGTGTTCCAAGAAGCCTCGATGGAATCCACTTCGTAAAAGGAGCGAGGCATAGAGTTCTCAAACCGTACTTTGTCGAAGATAAAGAATTCAGCTTCAGGTGCAAAGGAGGCCGTGTCAGCAATTCCAGTTGACTTTAGGTAGGCTTCTGCCTTTGCTGCAACTTGCCGCGGGTCTCGTGAATAAGGCTCATTGGTTACCGGGTCGACGATGGAAAAAACGACATCTAGGGTCTTATGCTTACGGAAGGGGTCAATATAAGCGGTTTCAGGATCTGGAATGAGTTTCATGTCAGATTCATTAATAGCCTGGAAGCCAACTATTGAAGAACCGTCAAAGGCCATGCCATCAGTAAAAGCATTATCTAAGAATTCACTAGCAGGAACTGTGATGTGTTGTAGGACACCGATTAAATCGGTAAAACAAATAGATACAAACTCTACATTTTCCTCGTCAATCAGGGCTTGGCAGTCTTCCATTGTCTTTAGTTCTTTCACTAGACAGTTCCTTTCATAACCGTTGATAGCCCCAGTGTAAAAGAAAGAAAATATGTATACGCGACTGGCAGGTTACGAAAGTGTTTCTTTACATAACCTGCCAGTTGGTGGGGGATCTGAGTTGGTATGACACTCAAATCCCTTTGAAGTTGCTTATTTACCACGTAAAGCCTTACGTGAGACGTGAACTTTAGTGGGGTCCATGCCTTTAGGCATGTTAAGGGCATTCTGCCGTTTCTGCAAAGTGTTGAGACGGCCCTTCAGCTGCTCAAGCTCGGTGGCTGTCAGTTTTACTTTTTTGCGGATTACTGTTTTTTGTAGCTTTTCAAGAGGAACCTGCTTGTCGCCATGACCGACACTTATTTTGTAAATGGGAATAGCAGAACCACGGGTTACTCTGTGGATCTCTTCCTCTTGCCGAGACATGGCTTTCATGATGCGCGAATAATCACCTTCGCCAATAAGGAAGACACCGCTACGTCCAGTGCCGCGCCATATTGCATCCTTGGTTTTTGGATCAATCCAGATAGGGTCTTGGGGGAAGTCGAAGCCTGCTTTACTGATGTTAGTTAGCACTGCAGCACTAGCTCCCGGTCGACCATCCATTTTACGATACCCGACGTTGTCAGACCTTCTGGTCAATGTCATCATTGCTAAAAGGGTGCCTACCATGATGCCTAAAACGACAGTCATTATCCATGAAAGCCAACCGAATGTAAAGATGAATCCGCAGGCAATTGCTATCACAACAGGAATGAAAAAGGCAGCTGCTAGATACCAGGGTAGCGTTTTATCTTCTGCATAAGTGAACGCAAAGATCTGCTTGAGCTGGGAGATCATGCTGTTCTTTTTCTTCTTTTTGTCTTTCTTGGTATCTTGAGCCATACCTGTCCTTTACCTATTCGTGTGTATCCAATTGACCAGTTTAGCGCATATGGAGCGGACGACCATCTGCTTTTAAGAGGGCTTCACCGAGAGCCTCACTGAACGTGGGGTGGGGGTGAATGAGTCTGGCGGCTTTGCTGACGGGCACTTGGTTACCTACAATTTGCTCAGCCTCAGCAATAAGTTCTGCTGCTTCGGGTGCCACTATGTGCACCCCAACTACTATGCGTGTAGTAGGGTCTTCAGTTTTGCATGCTGTCACCAGACTCAAGGAACCAGTGGATCCGCTCATACGCATCCGTGCATTAGAGAGCATGGGATAGATGGTTTCTTGGATTTCGAGAAGATCATCGCGAGCTTCTGCTGATTCCTTGCCTAGTCCTATGCAAGCAGCTTGAGGTGTGGAAAATACTACTTGAGGAATGCTGTTTTCATCAACAGGAAGGGGGTTGAGCCCTGCGATACTTTCCGCTACGACGATTCCTTGCTCAAAGGCACGATGTGCAAAGTGGTAGCCGGGTGTGATGTCTCCTACCGCCCAGACATGCTTGCAGCTGGTGTGACCGAAAGAATCAGTAAGAACTAGACCATGAGGGTCTGTGTTGATACCGGCCTGAGCAAACCATGGATCATCAGTATTAGGGGTGCGTCCGATTGCAACTAATACCTTATCCGCTGTGACTTGTTGCTCAAGTCCATTGCTATCAGTTTGAGATGAACTATATGACACGCACAGTCCCTCATGCTCGTGTTCGATGCGGGCGCACTGTGAACCGGTGATAATTTCAATGCCTTGCTTTTGTAATGCACGCGTTAGTGCCATGCTAGTACGTCGGTCCCAATCCGAGAGGACACGATCTTTGCGAATAAGGAGCCGTACTTGACTGCCAGCAGCCTGCCATATAGAGGCGAATTCTACCGCAACCGCCCCGGCTCCGATGATGACAGGATGTTCTGGGAATTGCTTAAGGTCTAGGGCGCGGTCAGAGTCGAGAATGTCACTAGTAAACGGTTGCTCGGGTAGAGGCGTTGAGTGAGCACCAGTAGCAAGTACGATATCATTGGCGTGCAAGACAAACGGTTGTTTACTGTCGTTGGTCACCTCTACGGTTCTGGGAGACAGTATAGAGGCTCGTCCGTGAATGACTGTTACCTGACGTTGGCTGAGGAGCTGAGATAAACCGGTGGTCATAGCGTCTACGCTTGACTGTTTGAAAGTAGTCAGCTTATTAAAATCTATGCCATCGAACGTGGACTGGATGCCTAGCTGGCGAGCATGAGCGCTGAGCGTTATTGTTGATGTTGCACTCATCAAGGCCTTAGTAGGAATACAGCCGCGGTTTAAGCAAGTGCCACCTACTGTTGAGTCCTCTTCAATCAGAGCCACACGTGCTCCTAATTGAGCTGAACGCAGGGCAGTAGAGTATCCGCCTGGCCCTGCACCAATAATTACAAGATCGTAGCTATCCGATGGCGCAGTGTGGTTATTCTTGCTTGAGTCAGTTACCTCAGTGTTTGTCTTTGTGCTCATATTCCTATCATAGGGAGAAAAGAGCGCAAGTGTATTTTATTCAGGCCAATGTCCACGCTTGGCGTACTTGGGCTTGGGGATGCGCCAACGTCGTAGCTGCCAGGCTCTCATGCATGCATAACTAGCTGATCGGGAACCACGAGCCACTGATCGTTCGCCGAATTTATGTATCAATTTTTTCTTCAGCTTATGCCACATGTAAGCTAAATCAATAATGACTGCTATAGCGTAGACATAAATTAAAATTGTGATACCGAAGTAAATGGTAGGCGAAAAGAAGCTGGAAGCTATGGCTATAACGAAGAAGAGAAGGATAGCTGGCATAGTAAACTCTGATATGCCAAGGCGTGCATCTACGTAATCTCGGATATATATGCGCCAAGGTAAGCGTTCTGCCTGAGGCATGTGTGCTAAATCGCCTGTACGCATAGCCTCATACTGCTCATCTTCTTTGGCTCTGATTCGTTCTTTTGCAGCCTTTCGGCTTGCTTTTCGGTCTTTGGGTACTAGAGGCCGAAGATTCTTTTGTTCCGCCTGCTTGCGCTTAGGGGTGGGTTTACCTTTTCCCTTGTCGCTAGAGGAGTCACTGGCTACAGAAGATGCACTGGGGTCGTTCGATTCAAGCGAATTGTTGCCCTTAAATAGCTTCCATGTCATGCGAACAGGTTACGGTGACGCCTAGACGCATGTGTGTGGTTATCCTTGTGAAGAGGTATCTAGTAAAGGAGGCAAATATGACAGAAATAACCGCTGAAAGTGTTCGTGAAAAGGTTAAACAAGACTGGTCGCGCATAGTGAATCTGCTCAGCCAAAAGGTTACTCTGCGATCTGTCTCTGCTGAGGGGATTACTGGCGAGCATATGAGGCGTTCTGCTGAGTTTGTGGCTGAAGAGCTCATCAAGGTTGGAGTTGACGCTAAAGTTGTGCAGTCCAACAATCCAGATGGCAGTCCAGGTGCCTTTGAAGTTGTCGGTTCCAAGTTGGTAGACCCAGCTGCTCCTACGGTGTTGCTCTATGCCCACCATGATGTACAGCCAGCACCTGATGATGGTCAATGGCTCAGTGACCCTTTCACTGCAACGGAACGTGACGGGCGTCTGTACGGACGCGGCTCAGCTGATGATGGCGGTGGCATTGCTATCCATTCTGGTGCTTTGCATGCTTTAGGTGATGATCTAAAGGTTAACATTAAAGTCTTCATCGAAGGCGAAGAGGAAATGGGATCTCCTAGTTTCATCCCATTTATCGAAGCTCACCGAGATGAATTCGCGAGTGATGTCATCATTGTGGCTGATTCTGGTAACTGGGCTTGGAATATCCCGAGTTTGACCACCTCCTTGCGAGGTAATATCGATGTTGATGTCACTGTCAAAGTTTTGGAACACCCAGTTCACTCTGGGCAGTTTGGTGGTCCAATTCTTGATGCAAACACACTTGCTGCCATGCTTATCGCCTCTATGTATGATGATCAAGGCAATCTTGCTGTAGATGGTGTTACAGCTGATAAGCCGGTCGGAGGTTTGCAACGAGATCTAGATGAGGCTCAGGTGCGAGCAGATGCGGGTATTGTTGACTCTTACCGTCTAGCTGGAACTGGTTCTCTGGCGGAACGTATGTGGACTAAGCCTTCTGCGAGTGTCATAGGCTTTGATGCCCATCCAGTCGAAGGATCCTTTAACGTTATTGCAGATGTAACGCGCTTCCGCATCTCTTTGCGCACGGCACCAACTCAAGATCCCCAGGAAGCTACACAGGCTCTGTGTAATTTCTTACGCCGTCATGCTCCGTTTGGTGCTCAAGTGGATGCGGAACCTGTGGATGCTGGAATGGGCTGGGCTATGGATGCCAGTTCTTCTGCTGTCCGTGATGCTGAGCAAGCTATGGAAGAAGCTTTCGGGCAGTCTCCAGTCAATAAAGGTGAAGGAGGCTCAATTCCATTTATTCCAGAACTCAAAAGGCTTTTCCCCGATGCACAAGTTCTGGTCACTGGACCCGAAGATCCGCAGACCAATGCTCACAGTCCCAATGAATCGATTTCACTGAAGGGATTGGAACATAATATTGTGGCAGAAGCACTTTTACTGCATAAGCTCTCCCAACATAAAAACTGATCTTCGTAGCTTCTTGACTTGGGCCTGACATACACTAAACGGTGACACGGGGGCTGTGTGCTTTCAGCTAGCAATGAAGCTGTTGGCGTACGGCTGAGATGAGGCTTAGCCTCAACCGGACGAACGTATACCGGGTAATGCCGGCGCACGGATGTCACTTCCCGTGCCTTATTGAAATGCATGCGTGGCTTGCTCAGCACGCTACAAAGAAAGGCACATTACTTATGGCAGAACACCATCTATCGAATAGAAACAATACCACTTCTCCAACAATAGTTAATGAGCATCGTTTTCGGTGGAGAGTAGTAGACATAGCAGTTGCTTCAGTAATAGGAGTGGCATCGGCACTAATATATTGGTTAGTGGCTTTGCTGTCAGCAGCACCGTTCCCAATCCTCGAGGGAATTGTGCCTGGTCTCGGCGGGCTTTTTAATGGTTTTTGGCTTTTTGCCGGACCTTTGGCTCTCATTATTGTGCGTAAGCCTGGAGCTGGGGTCTACGCTGAGGTTGTTGCGGCAATTCTAGAATCGCTTTTGGGGAGTCAGTGGGTTCCAGTCGAAACATTTATGATAGGCCTGCTCCAAGGTGTTATGGCAGAACTAGCTTTTCTTGTCTTTGCTTACCGAAAATGGAATTTAGCCACCACAGTATTGTCCGGGGTTTCTTCGGCTATCGGTTGTTGGTTATATAGCTTTGTAACTCATTTACAGGCCATTAATATAACTGGTTCGTATGGAATTATCTACGTTATTACAACTGTTATCTCAGGAGCTACTCTGGCTGGATGTTTAGTGTGGTACCTGTATGTAGCTATCGCTAAGACAGGTGCTTTAGATCACTTTGAGTCCGGCCGTCTGGTTCGGATGAGTAAGTCTTCAAAGTAGTAGGGTCGACTGTGAACCAAAATGATTCTCTGGGGTTGCCTGCTGCTTTGGAATTTAAGTCTTGGGGTTACAAGCATGCATCAAGACCAGACTTCGCTGTCAGTGGCTTAAACCTTAAGATTGATGCAGGCCAACGGGTGCTGCTTTTGGGAGCATCTGGTATCGGTAAATCGACAATCTTACAGGGGGCAGCGGGTATACTCGGTGCAGCCTGGGACGAAACCGTAGATGTCGTAGACCATGATGCCACTGTTGAAGATGCAGACGGAGGTCAAACTCAAGGCCGAATACTGATTGACGGACACTCCGTAAGGCAGGCCCAAGGTCAAGTTGGTCTAGTTTTACAAGATCCAGATGCTCAGGCAATCTTCCAGCGGGTGGGAGACAATGTAGCTTTTGGCCCTGAGAATATGGATGTTCCTAGGGAGCAAATTTGGCAACGGGTCCGTGAAAGCATGGAAGCTGTGGGGTTGAGTGACATACAGTTGCATCGTTCTACCACTCATCTTAGCGGCGGTCAGATGCAGCGCCTTGCCTTAGCAGGTGCGCTTGCAATGCGTCCAGGAATACTCTTGCTTGATGAGCCTACAGCCAACCTAGATCCTTCAGGACTTGAACAAATTGCTGGAGCTGTCCAACAAGTCCTTGACCAGCAAGGCTCTACCATGGTTCTTGTTGAACACCGAGCCCAAGCGTGGATGGACATGATTGATCGGGTAGTGGTGTTGGGATGCGATCAGGGGAAGACCGATGAACACGATCGTAAAACTGTCGTAGTTGCTGACGGCAGTCCCGATCAAGTGTTTATCGATTCACATATTGACTTTGCTGAATTAGGAATTTGGGTACCGGAACGCTATGTACAACGTGCGAAGAACCATACTGGTGTAGGGCAGAATCGCTGTGTAAGCCAACTTGGGGAATCGGTGGAGGGTGCGCCTATTCTCTCCACCCGGGATTTAGCTGTCGGTAGGGATGGGGCGTCCATTGCTACAGGTATCGATTTGGACTTCTACTCTGGACGAATAACAGCTTTGGTTGGGGACAATGGAGCTGGAAAATCTACACTTGCTATGACCTTAGCGGGTCTGTTAGAGCCAGTTAGTGGGTACGTGGAAGCATCTGAAGTGCTGGTAGAGAGTGGTGCGGAACAAGCGCGAAGTAGTCATCCTTTTGAGTGGAACTCCCGTCAGTTAGCGAGTCGCATCTCCTATGTTTTTCAAAATCCTGAACATCAGTTCGTCCGCGGATCTGTACTAGAAGAGGTCATGGTGGCTCCTCTAAGAACAGGAATGGATCAGAAAGCCGCAGAGGAGCGAGCGCAACGTTTACTAGAACGATTTAAGCTAAGTCAGTATTCAAGTGCTAATCCCTATACACTTTCTGGAGGTGAAAAACGGAGGTTGACGGTTGCTTCTGCCCTTGCTGCTGCACCCCGTGTGCTAATTCTGGATGAACCAACGTTTGGGCAGGATCGTGTGACTTGGAACCGAATGGTTCAGCTTATCGCAGGACTTCAAGCCGATGGGGTGTGCGTCATCATTGTTACACATGATCGTGAACTCGTCCGAGCCTTAGATGCTCGAGTAGTTGAATTGATACCTCAAGATTCCTCTGGCACATGGGAGCGGCAAGAGAGCGCAGTTGTTCCAGATGCTAGTGAAGCATATTCTAACGGAAGTCTGAAAGAGGCAGTTCAGGATAGTTGTGAAAAGGAAACTCGGATTTCTGTTCAAGCTATGGCTGAACGTGTTGAGGATCCTCGCCCTGCTAGCCACTCAGCATACATAGCCTCAATCAATCCAGCTTTCCGACTTATTGGAAGCTTCGTGCTAGCTTTGCCGTTATTTTCCAGTTTGGACTGGCTTTCGGCTTTGACTGCTTTGTTTATAGAAATAGTATTGCTAATGTTCGCGGGGTTCACGCCTTGGCGTATCGTACGCTCAGCTTGGCCGCTTTTTGTGGGAGCTCCTGGTTCAGCCCTCGCAGTTTTACTGTATGGCAAAGAGGGTGGAGTTCAGCTCTGGCATTGGGGGCTGATTACCGTAAGTGAACGCTCGGCCTTACTGGCATGTGCTACAGCATTGCGTATTCTAGCAATCGGAATACCAGCTATTGTCGTGATGTTAGGAATAGATGCTACGGATCTAGCGGACTCTTTTAGTCAAGTTCTTCATCTTCCAGATCGGTTTGTTTATGGCGGTTTAGCAGGCCTTCGTTTGTTTTCGGTTCTCAGGGATGATTGGGCTTCTTTAACAGCTTCGCGTCGTTCTCGGGGACTTGGCGATGATAACAAGGTAAAGACTTTTTTTCCTCAAGCGTTTGCTCTTCTGGTGCTTTCTATCCGTCGGTCAACAACACTTGCAGAAGCCATGGAAGCTAGGGGGTTTGGATCTAGTGAACCACGCTCTCACGCTAGACCGTCCACAGTGAAGCACAGAGATTATGTTTTTTTGCTGATTTGCCTCGTAGTGCCCTTGGTATCTCTAGGTGTTGCTTGGTTGCGTGGGACGTTTGCTTTCTTTGGTAACTGATGAATTCACATGCCGTACACGCAGTGTCAGGGGGTCTGTTAACTGGATAACCAGCTAACAGACCCCCTGACGATTACTACATTGTAACTATTAATAAACGTAACAACCCGTTTATGGTTACTTAGCCAAAACGGTGTTGATATTGCGCACCTCATCGAAGCGCTTGGATGCGTCTTCCCAGTTCACGATATGCCACCATGCCTCTACGTAATTAGCACGGTTATTGAGGTAGTCAAGATAGTAGGCGTGCTCCCATAGATCCAGCATAACGAGTGGGAAAATAGTGACAGGTAGGTTACCTTGGTGGTCAAACATTTGTAACGTTACCAGTCGTTCGCCTAAACTGTCCCAAGCCAAAACAGCCCAGCCGGAACCCTGAATGCCAGAGCACATCGATTCGAAGTAAGTCTTGAATCCTTCAAATGAACCAAACTGTTCTTCAATGGCTGCCATGAGTTCACCAGTAGGCTCTTCTCCTTTGGCTGGTGCCATATTCTTCCAAAAAATGGTGTGATTCTTATGTCCTGCGAGATTAAACGCCAAGTTCTTTTCCAGTAGGTTACTCTGAGCGACATTGCCAGACTCAGCTGCGTCGTGGATTTGTTCTAGAGCTTTGTTGGCACCGTTCACGTAGGCTTGGTGGTGCTTATCGTGGTGGAGTTCCATAATTTTGCCGGAGATGTAAGGCTCGAGAGCCGAATAATCATAGGGCAAATCAGGCAAAGTATAAACAGGCATAATGCCTCCTTCTCATTCAAATGCTGCCATAAGAGCGTCTGTGGCGATGCGTATAGGCAGGTCATTCTATGTTAGACAAGTCTACTTGGCTTGTACTGCAAGACTATCGGCAAAGTTGTATTTGGCAAAGGCGTAGACCGATTTTCTTTTCGTGAGTTATCGCACACTGTCTTACTGTAAAGTATTTGTGACTAGAGGATGCTCAGTGTATAGCTATGAAAGAGTAGGGCTTGCTTGCAGTCGGTGTCACTTGGCCTGGCACATTATTACACTAGCTCTATGCCACAAAACCGTGAACTTATCGATAATCCTCGTTCTCAGCGTATTCGACATGTAGCTGAACTGTCAGATCGCCGTTATAGGAAGCGATATGGGCGTTTCTTGGTTGAAGGGCCTCAAAGTGTCCGAGAAGCTGTTGCTTGTGTGCCGCACTGCTTGTCGGACATATACGCTGAAGTCCACAGCAGTGGTAGTTTGCAACCAGTATCTACAGTGGTGGCACAGATTCTCAATCAGGCAATGGAACAAGCCCCAGACACATATATCCATTATGTGAGTAAACGAGCTATACAAGCCATTAGTAAGGATGCTCAAGGAATTGTCGCAGTTGGTAAGTTATCCCCAATAGCTACTAGCTTAGATACGCTGGAAGCTGATCTGGACTCGCTTTCGCCAGGCTGGGCTGAACCGTTCAATGTTGCTGCCTTATGGCAAGTGCGAGATCCAGGAAACGCAGGAACCATTATTAGAACTGCTGATGCTGCTGGAGTACAAGCTCTCTTACTCGTTGATGATTGCGTCGACCCATATAATCCTAAAGTTGTGCGATCCACAGCTGGGTCAATTTTTCATATTCCTATTATACAAGTATCAACAGAGGGCTTCTTCTCCTGGGCACAAGAAAGGGAACTTCCTATTGTAGCCGCTGATGTATACGGAACTGCGGAACGTTCTCCGGTCGATTTGCGGACCTTTGTACGACAAAGGAAAGAAGCTTCTACTGATCGACAAGTCATCCTTTTTGGTAATGAAGCTAGGGGATTACCAGAGGAAATCTTGAAACAGGCTGATCAAATTGTATCCATTCCCATCTTTGGAAAAGCCGAGTCACTCAATCTTGCGACCTCAGCTGCTGTCATGCTGTATACCCTGTCTATGTCGAGTCGTCTTGAAAGAATGTGAAGACGATAAAAACGCTGATAGAAAGCAGTTTTGAGGGATTCGATCCCTGTACAGAAAGGGCTCAAATTGGCAGATGAGCAGTTCGATCCAGCGGCAGTTACCGATGAGGTTGCCGAAGGTATTGAGAAGATTTGCAGTGCTTCTAATCTAGAGGAGTTAAAAGCACTGAAGGCGCAATTTGCGGGTGCTCAATCTGCTATGGGGAAGGCTAGCAGGGCTATTGGCTCTATGCCTGCGCAGGACAAAAAAACTGCTGGTCAGCTGATTGGCAAGTTAAAAGCTGATTTTGGACGGGCTTTTGGTCTTAAAGAACGTCAACTACAGGTTCAGGCTGAACAGGAGCAACTTGCGAATGAGCGAGTGGACATGACCCTGCCTGTGGAACGCAGGCCTCTTGGCAGTCGGCACCCCCTCGCCAAGCTTATGGAAGATGTTGAAGACTTCTTTGTTTCTATGGGTTGGCAGATTTCCACTGGACCAGAAGTGGAAAGCGAGTGGTACAACTTTGATGCCCTCAACTTGGGGCCCGATCATCCGGCTCGCCAAATGCAGGATACCTTCTACATCAAGGGTTCACAGGCCAAAGACGCAGCTGGTTTTGTTGGTTCTAACATAGTAATGCGTACGCAAACTTCTTCCGATCAAGTGCGTGCCTTGATTGAACGCGGTGTGCCTCTCTACGTTGCTAGCCCGGGTAGAGTTTTTCGCACTGACGAGTTAGATGCTACCCACACCCCAGTGTTCCACCAGTGCGAGGCGCTCGCAGTTGACAAAGGTCTAACCATGGCTGACCTCAAGGGCGTCTTGGACAAACTAGCAGTTGCCATGTTTGGTGATGGTGCCCGCACGCGACTGCGTCCCTCATACTTCCCTTTCACTGAGCCTTCGGCAGAGATGGATTTGTGGTTCCCCGATAAAAAAGGTGGCCCTGGCTGGATTGAATGGGGCGGTTGCGGCATGGTCAACCCCAACGTTCTGCGTTCTGCTGATATAGATCCTGAAGTCTACTCAGGTTTCGCATTTGGTGTTGGTATGGAACGTACCTTGCTCTTACGGCATGATATCAACGATATGCACGACCTGGTAGAGGGTGACGTGCGATTCAGTAACCAGTTTGTAATGGGGGAGTGAGCAACTATGCCAATGGTCGATATTGATTGGTTGAAAGAGCATGTTGAAGTTCCAGCCGACCTTTCCTATGAACAGTTAGCCCAAGACTTAGTAAAGGTAGGCTTGGAAGAAGAAGAAATTCATCGCTCAACTGTTACTGGGCCAATAGTCGTGGGCTACGTGGTGGAAGCTGTAGCTGAACCTCAGAAGAACGGCAAGATAATTAACTGGTGCCAGGTTGATGTCGGTGATCAGTACAATGCAGTCGATGAAACTGGCAGGAAAGTACCACGCGGTATTGTCTGTGGTGCTCCGAATATGGCAGCCGGTGAAAAGGTAGTTGTAACGCTGCCCGGAGCTGTGTTACCGGGAGATTTTAGGATCGAGCCGCGCAAGACTTATGGTCATGTTTCTAACGGCATGTGCGCTTCTGAGCGTGAGCTTGGTCTGGGTAGTGATCACAATGGCATCATATTACTCCGGCACTATGGATTCTCGCCTGAAGAATATGAAACGCTTCAGCCGGGTGATGATGCCATCGCATTGTTACATTTGGATAATCCAGTTTTAGAGATCAATATCACTCCAGATCGTGGATATGCTTTGTCGTATCGAGGTGTAGCACGTGAGTTTCACCATTCGACAGGTGCTAGTTTTACCGATCCTGTTAGTAAGCTCACTGATCATCTTAATGCCCAAGTGAATGCTGATGAATCGGCAGTACAGGTTGAGATTGATGACCAAGCACCTATACACGACAAGCCTGGTTGTGACAGGTACTACCTGCGTGCTGTCCGTGACTACGACCCTCAGGCAGCTAGCCCAAACTGGATGCGTAGGCGGTTGATTCGGGCTGGAATGCGTCCTATTTCTTTAGCTGTTGATGTTACCAATTACACCATGCTGGATTTGGGACAGCCTCTACATGCATATGACCTGGATAAGATCGAAGGTCCTATTGTGGTCAGAAGAGCCCAAGAAGGGGAGCGCCTTACTACGTTGGATGGGAAGGACCGTGAACTCAGTCCTGAAGATTTGCTGATCACTGACTCGCCTAATGGTGACCGTTCGTCTCGTATATTAGGTATCGCTGGTGTTATGGGTGGCCTATATGGGGAAGTGGATGCTCAGACCAAAAATATTCTTATCGAGTCAGCTCATTTCGATACGGTTTCGATTGCTCGTACGGCCCGTCGTCATAAACTACCCTCTGAAGCTTCACGTCGCTTTGAGCGAGGCGTGGATACTGCCATCCAGCCTGCTGCAGTTCAAATGGCGGTTGACTTACTGACAACATATGGTGGAGCTCAAGCTGACGAATATGCAATCGATATTAATAACTGTGAACCAGTACAACCTATAAGCTTCCCAGTGAGCTCAGTTAAACGATTGGTAGATCTGGATACCACTCGTGAGGGTATTATTTTCATTCTCGAAGATGTCGGATGCGGGGTGGAAGAAGTTAATGATGAGGAACTGCTGGTAACTCCACCAAGTTGGAGGCCTGATTTGGTCCAGCCTTGTGACTTAGTTGAAGAAGTAGCTAGGCTGGTTGGTTATGACCAGATTCCTACCAAAATGCCGTCACCATTTGTGGCTGGAAAGGTAGGTTTAACTCCTGAACAACGTGGTAGACGTTGGGTTGCTGATACTCTGGCCGAGTATGGTCTCACTGAGGTATTGAACTACCCCTTCGTGGGGGATGCTGATTTCAAAGCGTTTAGTGTGGATGAGGATGAAATGCATCCTATCAGCGTGGAGTTAGCGAATCCCATGGCAGCAGACCGTCCATATCTCAGACGTGAGCTTTTATTGCCACTAGCAAATACTGCACAACGTAATATTCGTAGGGGTAACGAGAATATTCGCATCTTCGAAATCGGACATATTTTCAAATCTGATACTCAGGCTCCTGCAGTACCTTCACTGCCAGGAGGTTGCCGTCCAACGGATCAACAACTCCACTCTCTAGATGCTGGTTTGCCTGAACAACAGCTTCATGTGGCTGCTTTACTCACAGGAAATGCTGTAGAAGATGGTTGGTTGGGTGACAGACGAGCAGTTGATTGGTCTGATGCAGTTGAAGTTGCCCGCCGTGTTATGGACCGCCTGGGAGCTGATTATGACTTGCAACAGCCAACAGCAGATGAGGTGCCTGTCCAGTGGCATCCTGGTCGTATGGCTTATGTCGTACTCAGCGGTAATGTGCAGGCGGGTTTGCTTGGTGAGTTGCACCCTCATGTGACTGAAGCTCTGGGGCTACCTGAACATACAGCAGCCTTTGAACTTGACTTAGATGCGATCTTCGCAGCTATGGACTTCAAACCTATACAAGCCAAAGCTATTTCCATATTTCCCCCTGTGAAACAAGATTTGGCTTTTACCGTGCCGGATGATGTAAGCTCTTCTCAGTTGACGGCTGCAATTGAAAACGCTGTAGGACCGTTGTTGGAAAGTATTCAACTGTTTGATGTCTTCACAGGTGATCAAATCGGTAAGGGGATGAAGTCATTAGCGTACTCAGTGACGTTTAGGGCGCCGGATCGCACATTGACTTCGGAAGATAGCGATTCCATACGGAAGAATATTGTACATGCCACAAGTGCTTTGGGAGCACAATTGAGAGCGTGAGGGGGATATAATTGGCGACGATTAAAGGAGTTACTACGGATACAGAGCAGGAACAGAACCCAGTAAATAATGGGCAAGTAGCAGGTGGATTGACCGGTAATAACTCACCGGTATCTACCAGTGCTCTGCCAAGCCAACCCGAGTATGGCGCACTTAAGCAAGAATATCCTGGCTGGAACCCTTATATCTTTGGACAAGCTGATCCTGAACCACAACCTGATAACATTCAGCAACCTGTTCAGGTAGCTCAAAACGAGCATCCTCTGCCTGGGGGTAATCCTCAGATAGGTACCTCATACCAGCCAGCAAAAAAGCACATGATGAACGGCATCAACTTAGATGACCCTAGACAAAATCCTGCATATGGACGCTGGGATCCTTGCGCCATTATTGCTTTTATTACAACTCTGTGCTTGCCGATACCCTTTATTCCGGCTTTAATGGGAGCTATAGCCATGTACCGAACCAAAACCTTCCATATGAAGGGTTTCGGTTTGGCATTGGCGGCGGTAATTATTAATCTGCTGTACAGTTTCTTTGTTGTCTGGATGAGCATATCCGGTTTTTCGGTGAACGATGTATACCAGCAGATGATGCAATCAATGGTTCCAGCTCCTGATGAGAGTGGTGGAGATCAGATAACTGCTTCGGTTTGAGTGCCGGACAAGAGCTAGCACTAGTGTGGTTTAGCTAAGAGCCTGTATGTCCTTCTTTCAGTATGCGTATTACACTGATGCATAGGTAGGAGCACTGCGAGGGAGGATCCATGCGACCATCAAATAAGGCGGCTCGTCTTGATGCTATCCGTCAGTCTATACGTGAACACAAGGTAAGCTCTCAGTTGCAGTTATCTGAGCTTCTCATCCAGCAGGGTATCAACGTTACACAAGCGACACTCAGTCGTGATCTTGATGAGTTACATGCAACTAAAGTGCGTTTTCCGGATGGGATAATGGCATATTGGATTCCTGATATCAGTAATCAGAGCATACTCGAAATGACGACCATGACTATGACTCACGCTGAGGAATCAGCAAAAGCAGACCAGTACTTAGCAAAAGTTCTCACTGGATTGATTACTTCTGTTAAACGAGCAAATAATCTGCTAGTTGTAAGAACTCTATCAGGTGCCGCTCAGTTTGCCGCAAGTGCTCTCGACAGGCAACCAATTTCTGGAATCATGGGCACCATCGCCGGTGATGACACTGTTCTCATTGTCTCTCCCAGTGACGATCAGGCTGCTGATCGTGCTCGGTGGCTGCTTGATATTACTTCCGGTGATGTTGCCCAACAGGAGCGGCTGGAGGCCTGAAAAATCAGTATATTGTAGCTTGTGGAATCAGATTCATAACCGATTTTGCTGTCTGTATCACCTGCGAGAATTGTGCTAGCTAATGTAGCCATTTCATTCCATCATGTTAGGGAGTAACTGTCTTATGACCAAGGTCACTGATTTCAAGGAAGCGGGCTTTGAATCGCTCTTTGACGAGCTCAAATGGAGGGGGCTCATTGCACAGTGCACTGGTGAGTCAGAACTGGAGAAGTTATTAGGAGAGCAAAAGGTTCGCTTTTACTGCGGTTTTGATCCTACAGCAGCTTCTTTACATGTAGGTAATCTAGTTCAACTGTTAATAATGCGCCATTTGCAAGTAGCAGGACATCATCCTATTGCCTTAGTTGGCGGAGCTACTGGTTTGATTGGCGACCCTCGCCAGTCAGGCGAGCGCACGCTCAATCCTAAGGAGACTGTGGCTGCTTGGGCTGAACGCTTACAAAACCAGATTGGTCGCTTCTTACAGGTCGATGGTGAGAATGCGGTTCAGTTCGTGAGTAACTACGAGTGGACTGCATCCATGAATGTTATTGATTTTCTTCGTGATGTCGGCAAGAACTTCCGTATGGGAACCATGCTGGCAAAAGACACTGTAGCCCGACGCCTCAATTCTGAAGAGGGTATTTCATTTACTGAATTCAGTTATCAGGTGCTTCAGGGCAATGATTTTCTTGAACTTTTTGACCGTTATCATTGCCAACTACAGCTCGGCGGTAATGACCAGTGGGGGAATCTAACCAGTGGTTTAGACTTGATTCGCAAGGTGCGTGGTGAGTCTGTCCAAGTAATGACAAGCCCACTTATTACGGACTCTCAAGGCAAAAAATTTGGTAAATCCGAGGGCAACGCCGTCTGGCTAGATGCAAATATGTTTAGTCCTTATCGTTTTTACCAATTCTGGTTTAACCAGCCCGACGATCAAGTAGTCAAGCTTTTGAAAACATTTACCTTCCTGCCAAAGAGTGAGATTGAACGTCTCGAAGAGCAGGTGCAAACCAACCCCGGAGCCCGTGAAGCTCAGAAGGTATTGGCCTGGGAGGTTACTTCATACGTTCACGGTGACAAAGAAGCTCAGGGTGCACTGGATGCTGCCGGAGCTCTTTTTGGGCGTGGATCCCTAGATGAGCTGGATATGCAAACCCTTGCAGGTGCCCTTCAGGGGTTAAAGGTAGATGATGGTAGTGGAAACCAAGTATTTGCCCAAGGTCAAGTTGGTGAGCGAGTAGTTGAAGCTGCAGTACATGCAGGGTTGTTTGCCTCTGTGTCGGAGGCACGCAAGACCATTAAATCTGGTGGCTTGTACCTCAACAATGAGCGTATTTCTGACGAGGGGCAAATCATCCAGGATGGCGATTTCCTTGGTGGACGTTTCGCTCTCATCCGTAGAGGCAAGAAGGCTCTAGGTGCTTTAGAACACCAGTGACACAACAAGTCACTAGATTAAAGATGTAAAAACATAACCGCATAGGGTTGTACAAGTAGCTGCGCATAAGCAATGTGCAGGGAGAATTCGAGGAATAAACATGACAGATGAAGCTAGGAACGGACGGAGAAACGAGGGCAGTAATCGTCGCAGATCCGGATCTGGTAACTCTGGTAACTTCCATCGAGGTGAACAAGGGCGAGGTGGGTTCAAGCGGCGAGGTTCTCAAGAAGGCTATTCCGGAAAGCGTAAGTCTAGTTACCATTCTGAGCGCCGTGACGATAGACGAAGTGAACAGGGCCGCGGCTACCAAGATCGTGAGGGCCGTCGTTCCAACTATTCTGAAAGAGATGACCGTCGGTCTAGCTACCAAGACCATAATGACCGTCGCTCAGGTTATAAGAGCCGTAGACAATCCGACAACAAGGATGGTTACCGTCGTTATCATGATGACGATCGTCGCTCCAACTATAGGGGGCATGATCGTAATGATCGTAGGGACGACTGGAACAATCGCAATAATGATTCCAGGGATAGGTATTCGCACAGAGGATCAGATGAACGCCAAGATAGGCATCGTCACTACGAGCGCAATGAACAGAGCAATAATCAACATCGAAGCAGTGAACGCCGCAACGTGAACGACCGTCGTGACAGGGATGGGCAAAACCAAAATTCCTATCGCGATAATCGT
Organism: Bombiscardovia coagulans; assembly: GCF_002259585.1. GTDB lineage: Bacteria > Actinomycetota > Actinomycetes > Actinomycetales > Bifidobacteriaceae > Bombiscardovia > Bombiscardovia coagulans. The sequence continues at coordinate 287,459 of NZ_MWWS01000004.1, read as the reverse complement.
CGTCAAGGTTCAGATTACTCAAGGCGGTTCGATCGCTTTGACCATAATCAACGCAGGGGAGAGCGTAGCTTCGATCGAAACAGTTCTTATCAGGACGGACCAAGAAGAAATTCTGATGGTACTATTTCTTACCCATCCCAGAATCCTTATACGGACCCTAGGCCAGGAGAGCCTAAGATGCCTAAGGGGTTGGAATGGTCAATGCTCTCTAAGGATGACAAGGAGCGTTTGCGAGGTCTAAGTAAAGAACACGCAGAAAATATCGGCTTGCATATCTTGGCCGCTTACGCTCTTGAAGAGACGGAACCGGACCGAGCATTAGCCCACGCTCAGTGGGTTGCACGACAGGCTTCTCGAGTGGATATAGCGCGTGAAACCCTTGCCCTGATTGCATACCGTCAAGGAGAATACAAGTTAGCTCTCCGAGAGTTCCGTACTGCTTTCCGGATGAACGGTTATCTCGATTATTTGCCGTTCATTGCGGACTGTGAGCGTGGTCTCGGACATCCTAAAAAAGCGATAGAAGAAGCTACAAGCGAAGAAGGCAGAGCTTTAAGAGGTGAATCAAAGGCAGAGATGTTTCTGGTTTACGCTGGTGCCCTTGCAGACCTTGGCTTGTTAGATCAGGCTGTTGAGACAGTCCGTCAGCTCGCAAATGCTAAGGGTTTGTCTGGAGACTATCGTATGAGGGCTATCCAAGCAGAGCAAAACTTCCTCGATCAGGCAGGACGCAACGATGAATCACACTCTCTTGATTCGGTATTAGACAAACTCGAAGCAGAATATGCTGACGAAGATGATGAAAACTCTGACGTTGAGATCATTATCGACAATGACCTCGAACATGCAACCTACAGCATGTTGGAAAATTTGAATATTCCAACTGGCGATAGCCATAGCGATACTTCAGCTGACACACCATTGCGAGAAACTGAGAGAGTGCCAGAAGAGGGGTCGTCTACCGCAACAGAGAGCGATGCTGTTCTTGCGTCAGAAGATGAGTCTGATGTGACACCGCCAGCAGACGACGAAAATACTGACGGAGAGAAAGGCGAGCTGTGAGATGGCTGCCACATTGCTCAAGGGAAGCAAGCAGGAACTTTGTAAGGTATATTCACTGGCCCTGCTTGATTTAGACGGAGTCGTATACCGAGGTGCACAACCTGTAGAGCATGCAGCACAGGCTATTCAGATGGCTGGTAGTGCGGGAATGAAGGCTGCCTACACAACTAACAATCCCTCGCGTTATCCCAATGCTGTGGCTGAGCAGTTACGCTCATTTGGTATTGAGCTTGACGATCAGCAGGTTATTACATCTGCAATAGTCGGTGCTCGCATGCTACGTGAGCATTTGCCACATGAAGCAAAAGTGTTGGTTATAGGGTCAGACCATTTGCGAGATGAGGTTCGTCGCAATGGGATGGTTGTTGTTGAGTCCAGTCATGACCATCCACAGGCTGTCATTCAATCGTGGTATCCCGAGATTGATTTTGATGATTTAGCTCAGGCTGCGTATTCAATCGAGCAAGGGGCTCGGTATTTCGTTACTAATAGAGATCTGACACTTCCCCGTGAAGATGGCATAGCGCCAGGCAACGGGGCAATGCAGCTTCCGGTTATCGCAGCTACTGGTACAGAACCTGAGGACTCAGCGGGTAAACCAGAAGCAGCGATGTATGACGAGGCTCGTAGGCTGTTTGGTACGGAGTCCATACCTCTTGACAAGCAAGTATCCCTGCCGGTTGGTGATCGTTTGGATACAGACATAGAAGCAGCTAATAGAGGAGGCTATGACTCCTTGGTTGTGCTCACTGGTGTTGCTGACCCTGAGTCAATATTGCGAGCACCTCAAGCTCAACGGCCTACATACATTGCCTCCGACCTGCAAGGTTTATTAGAAAAGCAACCAGAAGTGAGGAGGAACGGTGAGGCTGATTGGGTTTGCCGTTCCTGTAGGGCTAGCTATATCAATGGGCAGTTAACGTTGTCTGCTATGGATGGACAAGGAAATGCTGTAGATCCTCTTACGCAGATTGATGCCTTGCGAGCAGCTGCTTGCACAGTCTGGGAGGCTGTCGACAACGGTAGTTCGATCAATGATATAACGCTCCCTCAGTTTCGTTTGCTGAGTATGAAAGACTGAACATGACAGTTGACGATGATGGCAAACATGTACCTACTCCTGTAGCAGGTAATGGTGAACTCTACCAACGGTATCCTGAATTGGTGGGTATAGAAAATATGTCTCTTGACCAACAGTTGGATACCTATAAGACAGTACTTTCACGACTGCAAGGACGTTTAGATGCTACCCAGTAGTGTTGCCCGAGATACCAAGGCAGCCAAAGGAGACAGGCTTGATCACGAATTAGTTGAGCGAGGCCTTGTTGACTCGCGTTCCCGAGCTGCTGCCTTAATTAAGCAAGGTGCAGTGCAAGTCAACGGTGAGGTTTGTGTAAAGGCTGCTCGTTCGATCGTTGCCACTGATAGCTTAGAAGTCGATAAGGGTGAAGATTATGTTTCTCGTGGTGCTTTCAAGCTCTTGGGTGCCTTCTCAGCTTTCATGCCTCTAGGACTTTCATCACCCACGGGTAAACACTGCCTCGATATAGGTGCTTCCACAGGTGGTTTTACGGATGTGCTTCTGCGTAAAGGGGCAAGTGAAGTTATTGCATTGGACGTGGGTCACGATCAGCTTGCAGACCGGATACAGCTTGATGATAGGGTGCGAGAACTCAGCGGTGTCAATATTCGACAGGTACAGGCTTCAGATTTACCCTTTTTGCCAGACTATGTCGTATCTGATGTGTCGTTTATATCCTTAACTTATGTGATTCCGGTGATTGCCCAAGTCGCACAACCTGGTGCCGACTGTGTGTTATTGGTTAAGCCACAGTTCGAGGTCGGTAAGGGGAAATTAGGCCATGGGGGAGTGGTGAGACAGGCTCAGAGGCGTCAGGAGGCTCTCCGTCGAGTTGAGGAATGCGCCATCGATAATGGATTTATGATCAAGGGACAGGCGCCCTCGCCAATTACAGGTTCGCATGGCAATGAAGAGTATTTGCTCTGGTTACGGCTGCCACAAGTGAATCAGTAGTGGCGAGGTTTTGAAGACGTGAGTTCAGTGTATCGCTAAGGTGATCAGTAGCCAGCTACGTGAAGTCTCTTTGCCCCACCGAGTGTCATGACCGCAGCTGAAGACTTATCTGTACTAATAGATCCTATGCATGCGGCGTCGTATATGAAAGAACCTTCTCTGAGATCTATGGTATTGGCCTGGATAAAGCGACATCCGCACTTGTGGAGTTCAGCTTGATAACAACTGATGGTGGTTATTTTACTAGGGCGGACCATCCATTTGACGTGCTTAAGTGGTACAACCTTAGGGTGCAAGCTCCTGATATATACGTGATGAGCAATCAAATGCTCAAAATCTGCCACACCGTTAATGTTGACGTTCCGAGCAACCATCAATTGCTGACCTGTGATGAGACCTGAAAAGTTGAATGAATGTTTTACATGTATGCTGCCTTTTGTTTGGATAAGCCCTCGGAAGTCTACATTATTGGCAAAAAGGGAACAAGAGCCGGTGATACCTCCTTGGCCTTGAATGGTAACTACGTTCATCTGACCCACTAATCGCAAGTTTCCGTTAACGGTGAGAGAACTGCCCCGGAAGGTGCTCGCGGTGGTATTGCCGTATATTCGTAATGTTTGAAATTGAACTCCCGGCTCCATGAAGACATCTCCGTGTGCGTCGATGTGTCCGTAATAACCTTTTTTGACAATACCGCCATTGCTGAGGGTCAGATTTTGGGACATTTGGGCTTCTCCTTGAGGTACTTAACTTTTGCGTATGTTGACGGGGTAGCCCGTCGGGTTCGTGTAAGGCGTCGTCGATGATGCCTTGGTGAGAGGCTCGAAGCTTTCCCCGGCGAAAGCTCTTATATAGAGATATAAAGGAAAAGCCTTGAAAATAAAAAGAAGCTATTCAGATATGCGCATAATATTTGCATACATGCCATACTGTCTCTCAGCCGACACTCCGGATTGCAGCTGGGAAATGGTTGCGGTATCATGAATGAGTTGTTACGTTGAGTCCATCATGGTAATGACATGCGCCAGTAGCCCAATGGATTAGAGCAGCTGACTACGGATCAGCAGGTTGCAGGTTCGAATCCTGTCTGGCGCACAAGCGGTTCTCATGTTAGCTGATATCAAACACGGTGGTTGCACGATCTGCATCGGAATAGGTTTTGTGATGACTGAGGATTTGCATAAATATTGGGCAAGAATTCGGATAGCTTCTTTCATATCACACCTTGGGAATGGTGTGTCATCTGCTCTTATTCTGCTCTATTTAGCAAATCGTTATTCGGTTAAGTTCGTCCCTATTCCAACAGCTTCAATGCTGCTTGCCACTTCAATTGGAGCTATTTGCGCTTCAATGCTCATCAGTAGATTCGGTGCACTCAAAGTGATTATCTTTGGTTATGGTGCGTTGGCTCTCGATTTGCTGTCTTTATCTATGTCCGCATACCGCGGAGCAGATCAAATAACAATAATTTTCTTATTCACATTAAATGGATTTGCTGCTGGTGTTACTATGGCACCCGTTTCAGTGATGTGGTCTCATTTGGGAACAGCTGGAGACCGTACCAAAGTATTCGCGACTAATGCGATGCTCAATCGATTAGGTATCGCATTAGGCTCTTTGGTTGGAGGATTTCTCATCGGATTAGGGAACTACGCTATTGGATTTTTAATCGATGCAATATCATTTTTTGGAGCAACGATTGCCTGGAGTTCTTGTAGACAGGCTTTGCGCGAAGTAGGCCACAACAACCAAAATCGAACCCACAGATATTGGCATAATTGGCATAATTGCTTGATAAGCACACTGCGCTCATGGCAAGTTGCGACACAGTACCGGTGGCTTTTCTGTTACTTGGTAGCAATAACAATTTCGGCTGTACCACTCGAGCTTGCCTCCTCTGCCGGGGTTCCAACTATATTGACTCAAATGTATACACAACAGGAGGCGGGTCTTTGGGCCGCGATTCCAGCATGGGCCCTCCTTGCCGGTAACATAGTTGCCCGTTTGTACCCACATATTCACTACCCTGGTCTAGCTCTTCTTTTGGGAGATTGTTGTGTATCCGTAGCATTCTTGGCCCTATCCATTCATTTAAACATCGCAATCGCCGTTGCCGTGTTCTCTATTGGTCGTTTTAGTTTGTCGATCGGAACTCCACATTTGCAAGCGTTTATTGGTGATCATTTTCAAGCCCACGATCAGACCACAATGTACGCATTACTTGACGGCTCACGAACTTTTTTAGGGCCTTTGGGCCTATTTTCCGGGTACTACTTACTTTCTATTACAAGTGCATCGTCCATCTTGCTTTGTTGCTCCGTGATATGCATTGTTGTAACTGCGTTTCTGGCATTTGTCCCCGGTATTATGGGCTTTACTACGCAGAATAACTAATACATTAAGGCGAACCAGGTGCAGAGGCTGCTGCAGGTATCTCAGTAGATTGAGAGATTCTGAATCTTGTCAACATCTCGGCGAGTATCCCTGATTCAGCAGGGTGCCGATATTGTTTCTAACGCAATGTGCTAGGAATGATTCAATGCGGAACAGGTAGCGAGATCTTAGAAAAAGAGTGGCAACTTATTACAGCAAATCACAAGTCGCTGCACTGTCGGCGTGAAATATATCATATCTTCTAAAGAGATGAAGGTGTTGTTTTAGGACAACAGTTTTCGCTGCAGGCACTCGGTCCAAAGCCAACTCTTAGGTCCTTCGCGATCTGGTCGGTCTCAACCCAAGTCAATGTGGCCAACGCCTTAGGCGTTAGCCCAATCACTATTAAGAAAGGGGTAGATCACTTGTTTTGGTTTGATTGAGAAAAATGGTCGATTCCCTCTTGCTAAATTGGGCTGCTGTCTTCCGTCCGAAAACTGTCGGGGGGGGGGTGATGGACCCGACGATGGTTTGTAGCTCAGTTTCGTTATTTCGTCAGCTCTTTAGAAATAGTGAGGAACGTTGGTATGGGCTTTATTTGGCTGTAGGTATTGTATTGCATATGTCTTGAATGAAGGTTTCGCGGCGTTGAGAGGTGTCGACTTTCGAGTCGATGCGGCCCAATATGTTGACTCCGGTGAGTCTGATACCGCAGAATTTTAGGATGGATCTCTTCCATCGGGTCACCGTGGAACCATACATCTGGGAGGCGATGGCAGGAGCGTGGCTACTACTGATGATTTGAGCTGTCTTACCTTTGAGGAGCCCCGTGGATTTGCCGCTGCTCTCGTATCTGTAGGCAAATTGAGGCATGAGTACCCTATCCAACCAACCTTTCAGTATGGCCGGTTCAGCAGCCCACCAAATGGGGAAGACGAAGACCAGGTGGTCGGCCCTGGCGACCATGCTTTGGTAACGGTTCGGTGCTGATTCATTCTCCATGTGCTTGGCATAACCGAAGCGAAGCACTGGGTCGAAATTCTCTTGGCTAAGGTCGATTATCTCGACAGTATGCCCCTTTCTTCGTGCGGCCTGGGCGTAAGCCTGGGCGTTGGCGTGGCTAAAACTACTGGCATCGGGTGATCCCTGAATAACAAGTATGTTCATGTCTTTCCTTTAAAGTGTCTTTCAACTGGACTGTTAACTAGTTCTTCTATTGTGCTGCATTTAGTACTGGGCACTACGGAAAAATACCGGCTGGCCCCGAAATTTCGAATTCATCTGCTTCCATAGTTTCTTAGTACCAATCCCATCAAGACGGATGGTTGCTAGGACAGTCAGTGGTCTTGATGGGTAGCGGATATCCAAAAGTTGGGAGTTACCCGATCATACTGGGGTCGGAACTGGTGGAAGCGTCCATACTGCTGTGAGTGCGGGTAAGACGGGAGACCATGAGGCCGACACAAACATAGGTCAGGGCGAATAGCATGACCAAGGCCAGCGAAAGACCCCAAGAAGACGAGCCTGCTGGGGATGAATCCATGATCGATTTGACTGCTGAGTTATACCACCACCCAGGCGTGAGTTTGCCGATCGTCTGCATGGCCGGTGGCAGGGTTCCGCTGGAACCGGCCCCGGATGTGAACATAACCACTAGGCCAAAAGTGACCCCTACGGAGTTGATGAGTGATGAAGACGGGTTGAATTGAGAAAGCATGAATCCGAAGGCCGCCGCTGATACGGTGAATATCAGCATAGCGAAGAAACTCAGCAGAACCTTTCCCCAGCCCAAGGAAGCTAACGACACTCCCATCGTTGTCATGCTGACTGCAGTAACGGCTACGTAGTAGGCCCAGGAGATACTGGCCAAGATGAGGGCAGCCATGAGCTCCTGTCCGTTTAGGCTGCTTGGCCGTACAGGTGAGGCTAGCAGTCGTCGGTGTCGGTCAGTGGAGCTGAAGGCTCCGAAGAGGATGGCGACACAAACTGTAAGTGCTGTCATTAGGGGATAGGCAGCTAGGCTGACGGTTGTGGCGAAGCCCCCTGACAGGGTCCCATCGTCGTCCTTCGGGCTGGCATGGACCTTCACCTGAGGCTGGTTGCTGGCATAGTGGGCAACCGTGTAGGCAGCCGCGTCCTTGATCACTCCGGCATCGATGTTCTTAATGACTGTCACAGACTGCTGCATCGAGCCGTCCTGGCCCAGACCTGCCAGTGAGGCAGTTCGAAGACCATTAAAATAGCCATCCACCTGCAACTGTGCCAGACTGCCACGGCTTGAATTATAGGAGGCAGCCGTTTCAACCTTAGGAAAAGCAGGCGCTTTGCCGCCGGTCTGATCTTGGGTGGCAGTGTTTTCAAGCGCTTCAAGGAAACGCTGGCCATATCCAGCTGGGATGATGACAGTTAAATCGCTTTTACCAGACACATTGGCATCTTGGAGGGCTTGAGGCTCGTCATCAACCCTCACCGATTGAGCAGACTTGCTCAGATACTGTTCCAAACCCTGACCCAGTTCTCGTCCCACATGGCTGCCGTAGTCCCGGTTGATGACGGCAATTTTCGCTTGAGCTGGTTCAAAACGCCCAACCGAGCTGGAGGCATTGGCATGTACTGCGGCCTGCATGCTCGTGGAACCGATGATGATCATAATGAAACTCATGCCCACCAGATACAGAAGAAAGTAGAACTTATGCGCCCAGATAACGCGCAGTGCTGTTTTACAAGTATTCATACTGTTGTTTCCTTAGGAGCAGACTTCCTGCAGCCAGGAAGACGGTGGACATAATGACCAGGATGCCGCAGGTGCGTGCAAAGGGTGCCAGACTGTCGTAATAGACGATGTCGTAGAAGAGGTTGGATACCTGCTTGACCGGATTAAGCAGGTGGAGGATTGGAACATGCTCTTGAATGGCGTAGCTCAGATCCATTATGGGGCTTCCGTATAGACCAACGAGGGCGCTCAGCGAGCAGTCGATACCTATGGTCAGACCCATTTTGACTTCGAGGGAGATTGTGGGTATTGCACCAATCAAACTGCCGAAAGCGGTGGACATGAAGGTGCCGACGACGATGGCCAGCAGGGCCACAGGATCCCTGCCACCAGTGGTTACACCGCAGACGGTACGGACAAAGACATAGGCAATCAAAAGACTGATGAAACAGAAGAACCAGGATGCCAGGAAAGCGCCAGCCGTCTGCTGCCACCTGGGACATGGGGAAGTGGATCGTCTGGCCCCTAGAGCCGAAAGATTGGGTTGAGTCCTAGTAATCATTGAGGCTGCAATGCTGGCTCCCAACAAACAGGCCATACCAAGCACAGCAAAGAAGTAGGGGGCTGTGACTGAGGGTTTGATATGAGTGAGCCTGATGTCCTTGGTGTAGGTCTGTCCGCCGGATTGCAGCAGGATTGGGGTAGTTGCTGAGGCAAGCATGTCCGGGGACTGATGGGCCAGAGTTATCCTTGCGGAATTGGACTGGTTGAAGCTGCCCAGCGAGGCGGACAGAATGGAGACTGCTATGCCTTCGGAGGCGGTTGCGTCGGATTGGATGCTGGCGGCTTCGCGGTCAGACAGGACCATGTTGATTAGTCCGTCAGAGTCCGCGTACAGGTAGCCGATGTCCTTACGGCTATCCAGTCGTGTGTTTGCTTCGTCCATAGAATCCACTGTCGTAGGGATAAGTAGCTGAGTGACATTTGATCCAGCCTTGGACTTCTTTGATAGTGATGAGACCAACTCATCAGCACCTGGGCTAGCTTTCCAGTTGGCGTCCGAAACTATGGCAAAGGGCTGTGCTGCAGCAGTGTAACCATCTTGCAGGTTGCTCATGATGCCCAACATCAGGGCTGCAAGGATAACAGGGAAGGCTAGGACCCAGAAGAGGGAAGAGCTGTCGCGCATCGAGGTTTTGACGTTAATGAAAAATGAATTCCACATAAGTATTAGGTGCTCCTTACGGCGATTGAGCCTTCGGGCCGCGCTCAGTCGCGCAGTTCCTTGCCGGTAAGCTCAAGGAACACGTCGTTGAGGGAGGGTGGGCGGCTGGTCAGGTGGCCGTAGCTGGTCCCGGAGGATTCCAGGACTGCGAGCACATCCTGCAGGTTGTGCTCGCCCTGACGGCAGTGGATGACAAGCTCCTTACCGTCATAGTCGGCCGACTGGGCCAATGGTAGGGCGCGGATCTGGGACAGTGCCGAGTCCTCTAGGTCCAGGGTCTCGACGGTGACCTGCTCACCGGCATCGACCATGCCCTTGAGCTCCTCGGATGTTCCCAGGGCGATCTGGTGGCCATGGTCCATGATCATGATGCGTGTGCAGATCTGCTCCACTTCTTCCATGTAATGGCTGGTGTAGACCACGGTGGCTCCCTGGGTATTTAGGTGTTCGATGCCGTCGAGGATGGCGTTGCGGCTCTGGGGGTCAACAGCAACTGTAGGTTCATCGAAGAAGATGAGGTCAGGCTGGTGGGCGATGCCGCAGGCGATGTTGAGCCGTCGTAGCAGACCGCCCGACAATTTACCTGGACGGAACTTGCGGAAGTCATCCAAGCCAACGAAATCAATGGCCTGTTCGACCAGGTCATTGCGTTCGGCCTTCTTCGGCACGTAGAGGGAACAGAAATAATCGATGTTTTCTTGGACGCTCAGCTCGTTGAAGACGGCCACGTTCTGTGGAACCACTCCGATATGACGCTTCAGATCGTAAGATGTTGGGGTCATTTCCTGGCCGAAAATTCGCACGGTGCCTGATTCAAAGGTGAGCAGGGAAAGTATGCAGTTGATGGCGGTCGACTTGCCTGACCCGTTGGGGCCAAGGAGTCCAAAGACCTCACCCCGCCTGACGTCCAGGTTGAAGTGGTCCAAAGCCACCATGTCGCCATAGCGCTTCAGCAGTGCGCTGACTCTTAGTGCAGGCTCTTCTGTAAGTAAACTGTTCATGTTTCTATCATCCCAGTTGTGCCCTGTCCAAAACCATGACAACTGTCACTGTTATGAAAGCACCCAAATCGATCAGTGACATTTGTCATGGGCGCCATGCCTGCAAGGGAATTTCAGAACGGGTAGTCTGCCAATATTGAGACAATACGGTAGTAGGGTGAAGGGAAATGTACATGGGTAGGATTGCTGGCTGGCTAGGACTGCTGAGCCTGGGGACCTTATGTGGGTCCTGGTGCGATTCTGGAGTTTCCGGAACCTTGATTGCTGGTCTGCTGGCATCATTGGCTGTCGGGGCCCTATGTGAGTGGTTGTTGCCAGCACAGGGTTCCACGTGGGGCAGTGCTCTAGTGGCTCTTCTGGCAACGTTCATACCAAACTGGCTGGTCTTTTTACCTGCCCTTGCCTTCGAGACAGGAGTTGGGCTAGGGGCCACGGTCTCAATTATCAAAGTAACTCCGGGAGCATATGACAACCATAGCAGCATGGAAACATACTGCGGTAAGGTAGTTAATCTCCTGAGAAGAAGGACTTCCAAATCGGATCGGCCCAAGCTGGTTTTAACCCTGCTTCCGGCATTTGCTTGGTTGATACCCGCAATAACTGACCTCCTACAGTTCAACGGGTATAGGCAGCGGTATGCGCTCCTTGCTGTATTCGGATCAGTGTTGACCTATTGTGCTGGACTATCATGTGTACGCCTGTCTGCGGTGGAAGAGCATGTCTGGCAGGTCGAAGACATGAAGCGCTATCAAGTCCGCCAGCTGCGCACCCGTATTAGTGATCTGGATGAGGAGAGCACTCAGGCAAACCGAGTAGCCCGCTTATCCGAGCGTACCCGCATAGCCAGGGATATTCACGACAACGTGGGCCACCAACTCACTCGTGCCATCATGCAGATCCAGGCAGGCAGGGTGGTGGCACAGAGCAATGGCGACTCTGCGGCCGAACGTTCCTTTGCTGAACTTGGACAAACCTTGGATGCCGCCATGACTACGATTCGCCGATCGGTACACGACTTGGAAGATGATGGTACAGACTTTGCAACTCAGATGTTGGATGCCAGCCAGGCGATTGTTGCTGGCTCTGACGGCGTTGTAGGACAGCTGCAAGTCGAGCTCGACAATGGTATACGTACAGCTCCAGCGCCAGTAACCCATTGTTTTGTCGCCATCGTTCGTGAATCCCTCAACAATACAGTCCGTCATTCCACAGCCCGGTCGGTACAGATTACTTTGCGTGACCTTCCTGCTTTCTGGCAGTTGGTGGTCCAGGATGATGGTGGGATTCAGCAATCATATTCAGATAACAAAAGCACTGGTATGAGTAAGCCTCACTTGCTTTCTGGCTTGGTATCAGGTGAGCGTCCTTGGCGAGCAGTTGATCTCCGGCGAGGCATGGGTCTGTCTGACATCGAGCTCAGGGCTAAGGCTTTGGGAGGTACGGCCCACAGTGGCCCCAACCGGCAGGGATGGCGCGTCTTTGTCTCCCTGCCCAAGGAGCCCTGGGCCGACCGTATCCAAACAGAACATAAGGAGGTAATCGCTTGAAAGTAGCCATTGCTGATGACGATCCGATTGTCTGCTCGTCCCTGTCAACCATTTTGATAACAACAGGTACCGCAGAGGTGCTGTGGACCGCCAATGACGGACAATCTGCCCTGGACTGTTTTCAGTCAGTGGATGGCAGACCTGACGTGCTCTTGCTCGATGTGCAGATGCCCGGTATGGACGGTCTAGAGGCAGCTGAGCAAATCCTTACCGTGGACCCCTCCGCTCGACTACTCTTCCTAACTACTTTTTCGGACAAAGACTATATCACCAAAGCGTTGGCACTGGGAGCCAAGGGCTATGTGATCAAGCAAGACGTGGCCTCAGTTGTACCGGCCCTCCAAGCCGTTATGGCAGGCCAGACAGTTCTTGGAGCTGAGGCCGTGGCCCATTTGTCCTTGGGTGGGCAGGAGAGTCGCCAGAGAAGGTACTCTGCTGGAGCAGTCACCGTCCGAACTGATCTAACGGGGGCGGAAGACGCATCCGGGCATACTTCACAGCGCTTCCAATCTTTGACTGACCGTGACCGCGACATCGTTGCCCTGGTGGCCGAAGGCCTCGACAGTCAAGCCATCGCCAGGCAGCTCTACCTCAGCGAGGGCACTGTGCGCAACCATATCTCAGCCATCCTCGCCAAGACTAACCTGACCAACCGCACTCAACTGGCGGTGGAATGGTTGTCTTCACAAGAGTCATAGGAACTCAACTTTGTGAAATCGGCCGTAAGTTTAACTATCAGCAGTGGCAGAAACACGGTGACTCAAATTCGATACCGTTTCAATACATGAAATAGGCCCATGCTGTTTTTTTCACTTGGTGAATAGCTGCTTTATCGTCAAGGACCGTAGGTTAGGATTTGATCACGAGGGAAGTGCATTAAACAATCACTAATAAGTTTGGATTTCGAAAGTGTAAGCACGGTTCAAGAGATTATGCGAAATGCGGCGTATGGTCAACAAGATGTCTCTCGACTAAAGGCTGGGATCAGATTCATCTTTTCTGCCGTATCCTCAAGCTTCTCTCAATTGTTGTTGTGGAAATGGGAAGCAATACAGATTTGAAGTCCGTTTACCAGGTATGTTGATTGACTATTGTTCATGCGGCAGTCAGATGGTTGGTCTAATGATTAACGACAGATATGCCGGTTAAGTCTGGTACAGCTACACTAGATCTGCTTAGATTCCTAGCGAAAAGTGAAGCACACAATTCAAAATATTCACAGACCCAAGATCGCAATGAATTTGACCATCTCATCCAAGTGGAGAACAGAACTTAGTTGGGTGGGGAAGGATAGAAGCTAAAAAATGGAGCTCCCTGAGCAAATTCAGTCCCTGACAGATGGGCAGCGCTCCACCACACCAGTCGCTGTTATTGTTCCCGGTTCAGTACTGAGTTGACAATTTGATCTGGGAAGAGGTGCCTGAGAGCAAATTCAGCGTCTGCAGGAGTGAATTTGTATTTAGCGCTCGTTAATTTTTTCATCAGGTCCTCTGGGCGAGTGACTCCTTCTTGCTCGAGTTCTTTGGCAGTAATGAGAGCATTGTTGGGGTAGTCAGCGTGAACCTTTTCAATGGCATACTGGGCCATGTCGGGCGTATAATCATCTGTTTTAGACGTTAGACGGTCACGCAGTCCTTCTTCTGATAAATGCAAGGTGTCTACATACGTTTGAGCCTTCGTAGCTGCCTCATTGTACTCCGGGGTGATGGGAGTCGGTCTTACTGTTGGCTTTTTCGTAGGTTTCTTTTTAACTGGTCTGTTGCCACGCATGGTTTCATAGGTTTCAACGACTGCGTGTTGCACATCGACAATATGACTTTGTGCTACTAAGAAACAAGCTATAGCTGCAAAGATAAGTATAAATTTCCATGGTTTTACATATTTATACCATGGTCTTGTGGACCCAACTACGTGCGCATGTCGAAAAGGAGAATCAGGCATAGTTTATACAATCCTCTCCCTAGCTATGCATAAATCACATACGATCCAACCGTCTATTTCTACTCTAGCGTACTATCTGCCTAACCATAAGACTGATGAAACAGCAGGGTAACACTTCAAGCTACTTGAGGTTGGATATTATTTCTTAATCACGTAAGTGTTGAATAGCGTAATCGGCTTCTGCAGGTGTGAATTTGTTGGCGAGGCTGGTGAGTCTGGCATCTATCTCATCAGGAGATAAGTGCTCGTTTTGAGCATATTCTTTAGCTCGAATTACTGCATTATTCCGATAATCGGCTTTGACGTGTTCAATGGCGTACTGGGCTGTATCAGAAGAAAAATGATCAGGAGCCCCCCGGAGCTGGTCTCGTAATCCTTCTTCAGAGAGATGGAGAGTATCTACGTAATACTGTGCTTTTTTTAAGGCTTGTTGGTAATCAGAAGGAACTGCTGCCTTGGTTGGAGAAGTTTGTTGCGTAGAGCTCAGCGAATTAAGAATCTGATTGAGATCGTTATTGATTTTATCGCCGTCTGTAAAGATGATATATGCAGCAGTTGCGATAAGTAGTATGACTAGGGCGGAAAGTGACCAGCGTAGTGCCGTAGAAGGGGTTTTCCCTTCGCTGGAAGCATTACGTTGATGCTGAGAATGTATGTGCATTACTCCCTGAATCTCTCTCCTGTCCGCAGTAGCTTGCGACAATATTAGTCTATCAACAAGTCTAGCTTTCTTCGTGTTGATGACAAGCCTCTATGAAGAAGAAAGCACATCTGTTGTAATCATGAGATAATCGTATGGAACTATGAGGCCGCTTATGCAAGTGACGTGAAGAGCCTGAGATGTGGCCAGTATTAGAACGAGAGAGAAAGAGAAAGAGAAAGCTCAGATGACGCTCACCAATAAACAAATCAAACAACTACGTGGCATGGCTAATAGGATCAACCCTTCGCTTTGGATAGGCAAAGAAGGGGTGAGTGAAGCTGCGGCCAAGCAGGTTAGTGAGACCTTGGATGCTCATGAGCTTATTAAATGTGTAGTGCAAGATGGTAGTCCCGTCGATGCGAAAGAAGCTGGCCTAGAGTTCGCTCAACGCTTACATGCTGAACTTGTACAAGTTATAGGTCGTCGTTTTGTACTGTATCGTCCAAGCAATAAAGATGGTGTGGAACATATCAGGCTTGTTCGTGTCTAAATAGCTTTCACACAGAAAAGACATGAGGATAAGGTCATCGTTGCATGGGCTTGCATGTTATAAAGCAGTTAAAGGATAGAACATGGCAGATTTCATAAGATCTCAGGAACCCACCGGTGGTTCAGAGCAGGGCAGTAGTGAGCCCTTCGGGCAAACCTACCATCGTGGACCAATAATCATGCGCGGTAGGATGATTCCTCAAGATAATTCCAACACTAACTTATACGCTTCAAACTCTGATACTGACTGGTTGCATATGGATCCGTGGAGGGTGCTGCGCATACAAGCTGAGTTCGTAGATGGGTTTGGTGCGCTCGCTGAGTTGGGTCCTGCGGTGGCAATCTTCGGTTCTGCTCGTACTACGAGTGATGATCCTGTATATGCGGCAGCTCGGAAGATGGGGCGTGACATTGCGCGTGAAGGTATCGCAGTTATCACCGGAGGGGGACCCGGTGTTATGGAAGCAGCAAATCGTGGCGCTGCGGAAGCTGGTGGCAAGTCAGTTGGTCTGGGCATAGAGCTTCCTCACGAACAGGGTCTCAATCAGTGGGTCAATCTAGGAATGACCTTCCGTTACTTTTTCGTTCGCAAAACGATGTTTGTTAAATATTCATCTGGAGTCATTGTTTGCCCTGGTGGTTTTGGGACCATGGATGAGATGTTTGAGTTGCTGACTCTTGTTCAGACACATAAGGTGACAAGAATGCCTATTGTCCTTTTCGACAAGTCGTATTGGGAAGGACTTTTTGACTGGCTCACATCTACTGTGAAAAACCGGTCAATGATTTCTGAGTTGGACCCTGATTTGCTTGTTCGTACTGATGATCCGGAAGAGGCAGTGAATGTGTTAGTAACTAACTGCAAAACACAATAACTAGTGCTTCATAGAAAGTAAAAGGCCTGTTCCTATCGGGAGCAAGCAGGAGTCGAAAACATCGGTGTCCTGAAAATCAGTCATTAGCTGTCGTAGTAACAGAGCGCGGGGTGAACGATTAGCTGGGTTCATAACACCTCCTGCTTTCTGGTCGTCACGGTAGCACATCACATCGGTGAAAATCATTTGACCGTGAGGTTTCAGCAGGCGTTCTGCTTCTTGGAAGGTGTCTTGGTAATTGATATCGTCTCCAGCAACCACGATAAGATCATAGTCTTGTGGGTTTAAGCGGGGAAAGTATGTTCGCGCGCGTGTATTGACTGAGCGTAGACTCAAACCATTGTGATCATTGAACTGCCGAAAGGTTTTTCGAATGAGATCTGCTCCTTCAGGAGAAGAGTCCACAGCTGTGAGTTGGCCTCTTGTTCCTAAACCTTCAATGAGCCGAAGAGCCTCAACGACCGAACCGGTACCGACTAGAATAATAGATTTAGATTGACTGGAACGGGCTACTAGTTTGAGAAAGGCTCCTTGTGCAATGCAACCAGGTGTGAAACCAGCATCCTGTGCTTGTAGGCGAGCTGAACGCAGAACCTCTGATTCACTGTTGAGTGGACTCTCTTCTGCATACATCCAAGCCTTAGCATGGTTGGTGTAGGAAGTCATATTCATGCTCCTTACTCTAACCACTGGCCCTCACAAATGTTCTGTTTTCTGGCTGATTGAGAAGAATAGCGCCTGTCACAACCTGCTGCAAGCATGGACCCATGACTGATGCAAGCACTTCAGCTTCCCCCTTCTTTACGGCCGTTTACGAGGTAGTCCAACGTATTCCAAAAGGTTGTGTGGCTACATACGGACAAGTGGCTGTTTTGACAGGACACCCGCACTCGGCTCGATATGTAGGCTACGCCTTACACTCCAACCCCAATCCAGAGCTTATTCCCTGTCACAGGGTAGTGTTTCGCGACGGATCGCTGTCTCCAGGTTTCGCCTTTGGAGGATCTGAATGCCAGCGTCAACTTTTAGAAGCTGAAGGTGTGTCCTTCAAACCCTCAGAAAGTGCTGTCAATGCCGGAGAGTCTGGATGGGTGGTTGACTTAGATGTCTGTCAATGGCAGGCTTAAACCTTTTTTGTCGAAATTAATTTTCTGACTGTATAGGTTGCTCTTGTCTCATTGGATATAACATACTATTTTCTATCCTTACCAATCCGAGGAGTTCCATCTCTCCAGCCAGATGAATAACGTTGTGGAGTTTGTGGGTTTTTCCGTCGCTTTTGTTCATTACAGCCACAATGTTCTCGCAGGTGGGATCGATGCCTTGTCGACTACATAGGTCGAGCATTCGGAGTAGTTCTTCCTGTTTGTCGGTCAAGGGTTTACTGGAGACTGATACGTACCTTTGATCTTGGCTATGTGTTTTCGTTGCTGAGTGTGGGGGCTTTTTGGGCTCTTTTGAGAAATTGTTTTCGTCTGATTCATTACTTGCATTGCTAGTTGAATAAGTATCTTCTGGTCTGGCTTGTGATACTTCTTCGTGTGAACAGTGGGTGATTTCGTGCAGATCTGTGGCAGAAATGAGAATCATAGCTTTGCCATTGTGAATCAGGCGGTTGCAGCCGGTGTTTTCCGGGGTATCAATTGAGCCTGGTGCAGCATAGACTTCTCGTCCTAACTCACAGGCCCAAGTTGCTGTATTGAGTGCCCCTGAACGGTAGCGTGCTTGAGTAACTATAACTGTGTGAGCAAGCCCAGCGATGATTCTGTTGCGTAGTAGAAAGCGACGGGCTTCTGGTATAGTTTCGGGATATAGTTCACTGATAAGTGCGCCTCCTTCTCGTTTGATAGCTTGGAATAGCTGTTGGTTGTGGAGAGGGCCTATATGGTTGAGTCCTCCAGCAAATACCGCAACGGTGCAGCCCCTGAGGCTGCTTGTTTCTTTCTGGGCAGATAAAGCACCCCAGTGAGCACTGGCATCTGCTCCAAGAGCGCCACCGGATACTACTAAATGTCCATCCCTGGCAGCGTGTAAACCTACTTGGTGGGCCACGAACCGCCCGTATTCATTACAGTTCCGGGAACCAACTACTGCGAGTGGTTGGGAGCATGATGTGAGGGCTTGTTGAGAGCCCATTCCCCATAGACACAGTGGAGGTGCCCAATCTGATCGAATAGATAGATCGTTTAACTGTTGTGGCCAGTATGGATCGTTAGGGGCAATAATCCAATAATCACCATGGTGGGTCATCCAGTCAAGCAGGCCTGAGTGGCAGCTGTTGGTGAGAGATTTAAGTCGATTACGCCATGTTGACACAGATCGATGGAATTTTTCCAAATCATGCCTGCTGGCACGATGACCCCATCGTGCTGATCCGATCATGAACATATCATCAAGGTTTGCGGCAGGGGTAGTAGTTGTTTTTTGCTGAGTATCTTCCGAATTAAGCTGCCAGAGTGTGTCGAGAAGTATTTGGGCTGATGAAGCACCTAACAGTGCTGCATACAGTAAGGCATCCGGACTGTTTATGCAATACGTCAAAATTGCGCGAGCCTGGGCTTCTGCTGATGGGCTTGATATTGACTGTTGCTGTGTTGTACGAGTGGTCATTGCAATCGTGTCCTCATCAGTATCCCGGCATTAACGTCGTCTGCTGTTGGAGAGGTTCGTCCGTTCAGATCTGCGAGTGTCCAAGCCAAGCGCATAGCTCGATCAGCTCCTCTGAGACTAAGTCGTTTGCTTTCTAAGGCGTGATTAACGAGAGCTAGAGCTCGTGTTGAGGTATGACTCCTTAACCATTCGCCCGATGCTTGAGCATTACATGACCAACCGTATTTGTTGAACCGCGAGCGAGAGATCGTTCGGGCTCTAGTGACGCGTGTTCGAATTTTGGCACTAGTTTCTCGTGGTTCGTGGTCAGAACTTATGAAGTTGGAGACAGGAGGAACAGCTACCTGGATGTCAATGCGATCTAAGATGGGACCAGAAAGTCGATTCCAATAACGGGATCGTTCCCGAGGTGAGCATGTGCAGCGCTCTCCAGTTCCATAAGCATAGCCACAAGGGCAGGGGTTTGCAGCCATGATGAGCTGAAATTGAGCAGGGTAGGTGGCAGTTCCTTTTGATCGCGATAGTATGATGTGCCCTGTTTCGAGAGGCTCACGTAGTGTTTGTAGCGAACGAGGAGAAAATTCTGGAGCTTCATCCATGAACAAGACTCCACGGTGGGCACGTGTAACCGCACCAGGAATAGCTACTCCATTACCGCCACCTACCAGGGAAGCAGTAGAAGCTGTATGATGGGGAGCTTCAAACGGCGGTAGATTAGATACTCCGAAGTCTTGAAGATTACCGCACAGGGAACGAATAGAGGCAACTTCTAACTGTTCTTTTTCTGTTAATGGAGGCAATATTGACGGCAGACGAGATGCTAACATGGTCTTTCCTGCACCTGGGGGACCAGTCATGAGCATATGGTGTCCTCCTGCGGCTGCAACAGTAAGTGCCCACTTAGTTTGTTCTTGCCCTACCACCTGTGCCATATCTAGATGTTTGCTGGACTCGTACTGGTGCTCAGTATTATCATGCTGATTAACCTGTTGTTTGCTGACATCTGCTAGCTGGTAACGTGCTTTGCCCCCGACTTGTTCGATGAGTTCCCCTAGATGGCGCACTCCTATGACGGTAACATTTGGGACTAGTTGTGCTTCTTCTAGATTCTGATAGGGTACATACGCTTTATGAATACCTTGTGCGCTGGCATGTAAGAGGATGGGTAGAAGTCCGTTGATTGGTAGTACTGAGCCGTCTAAGTTGAGCTCTCCTAATACCAATGCTTGTTCAAAGGACTGTGGGGGGATAGCTCCAGCAGCGTCGAGGACTGCGGTAGCAATGGCTAAGTCATGAGTCGAACCACGCTTAGGTTTGGAAGCAGGAGATAAGTTAACTGTCACTCGAGTTTGTGGCCACTGAAAACCGCTTGCAGAACAGGCTGACTTAACTCGTTCGCGGGATTCACTCAAAGCAGTATCGGGCAGGCCAATAATGGAGAAATATGGCAAGCCTGGAGATATGAAAGCTTGAGCTTGAATAAGAAATGCTTGTAATCCTATAAGTCCTACAGATAAACCTTCGCCAATACGCATTAGAAAGCCCCCTGAATCAGCTTAATTGAGACAGTGGGATGGGTATCATTTGAACAAACGCTGACTGCGGCCACATCGAAACGAATGTTCTGGTGGCGAATATTACGATTGTTGTGTTGCTTCATAAGCCACAGGCTAGCTGCATGCTTAAGGTGAATTTGTTTGTTAGGAGCTACCGCTTCCTCAGGCCGACCAAATTGTGTCGTTCGTCGAGTTTTTACCTCTACAAAAACGAGGCAGTTACGTTGGTCGAGCGCCACAATGTCGAGTTCGCCGTATCGTGTACTCCAGTTGCGGTCTACTATCTGCCAGCCCAACGTTTGCAACCATTGGGCGACATACTCTTCTCCTAAACTTCCCAACGTTCGAGCAGTGAGGTTGGGTGATAAAAGCCGAGATTCAGCTAACCTGAGTCCATTGTTTAGAGAACAGGTGCTGTCTGTGATAGTGTTGCTAATCTTCATGCATCTAGTGCAACACAACTAGGCATACGTAATAAACAATGAACCACTGATGTGGTCAAGTGTGTTAGCTGTGGTTAAATGTCGTGCTCACCTTCAACCACAGTGGAGAAGGTGTGAGGGCAAACTAAGCCTGAACTAACTGGGTAAGTTGTCCTAAATCCAGTTCGAAACTCACTCCGCGCACCTCAAAATTAGGTTGAATTGGTGTGTGAGCCATTGCGGAACGGACGAATTCTCCTGCTACTTGTGCTGCTTGGTTGAGAGCAAGACCAGCAAACATTGCTCCGCAGACTGCAGCTGCAAAAGCATCACCAGTTCCGTGAATCATATAGGGGAGTTTGTCGTGTTTAATTTCGATAGGTTCTGAGAGCTGGTCTTGACTAGCGCAAGCCACATAATTTCTCAGGAAGCCATCATTCCTATCGATTCCTTTTATAATTACATTACGGGCTCCCATTTCTAGAAGAGTATCTATGCGTTGTCTTACCTGGGCATCGCTCAAGTGTTGTCCTTCATAAGGCAGGCCAGTCAGTAAGCTAGTTTCGGTGAGGTTTGGTATAAGTACATCAGCACCGTCAACCAAGCGCGCGGTGGCCTGGCATAGTTCATCGGTATAAGTGGGGTACATTTGCCCGTTGTCGCCCATCACTGGGTCGACAATGCGTAAGGCTTGAGGGTATTCGCTATACATGCGTAAAATAATGTCTACCTGCTCTGCAGAAGCTAGGAATCCACTGTAAATGCCATCTAGCTGCACACCCTCTTGCTGCCATGCGTCTAAATAGCTTGGAAGCATGTTTGTGGTGTCATGGAAGGTAAAGTGTTCAAATTTAGTGTGGGCACTCAAGAGGGCAGTTGGCACAGGGCACACATCACATCCAGCAGCGGACAGTATAGGAATAGCAGCTGTTAATGAGCATTTTCCATAACCGCACATGTCGTGTACGGCCGCCACCCGTGGGATGTAACTCGAATCTCGACCGTATAGGGGTTTGAGGTCATGCATTACTGTTCTCCTAGGATGTTCCGTGTGTCATTTGGTTGTCATCAGTAGTCTACTTTCATCCAAGGTAACATAACAGACTGAAACAGCAGGATGTTGGTGAGTGGTTTCTTTCTTTTTTATAGTTGTGTTCATAGGGTTCGTTTGTGTCGTGTGTGCCTAGGGTGTGATGTTGGGGAACTGTTGCTGGTTTCATGACGCCGGCTGCAGCAGGAGACAGAAGTAAGTCACAGCTTAGTGTGCTAGTCTGGATTTTTCGGGATACACCAGAAGGGCGAGGCATGGTTTTCTTACTGACTGTCATCGTTTGGAGTTTAGTTCTTACTTGTATCCTAGGTGTCTGTTTGGTGATTGCAGGTTCCATTGTTGATGGACTCAGCCAAGCGAAGGATAATGCTCTTTTGGCTGGGGGAAAGAACCTGCAATACACCAACCGTGTCTCTGTTGGAACAGCGATGGTGAACGCTTACGTTACAGGAAATACAGAACAAGGACCAGTTCTGGTGTTGCTGTCAGGGTCTGGAACCCCTTCTCCTATCTATGATTTTCAGTCTCTTGTGGAACGCTTGCGCTTAAAGCATCCATTAGTGGTTATGGAACGGCTAGGATATGGGTTTAGTGATCATACCCAGCTCAGTAGGGATGTTAATACCGTGCTGGAGCAAGACCGTTCAGTCCTTGCTTCGCTTGGCTATTTAGGACCTTATATATTGGTAGCGCACTCGATGGCAGGTCTGGAAGCTCTCCATTGGTCTCAACAGTATCCAGAGGAGGTTGTTGGAATCATTGGTTTAGATATGGCTTGCCCGGAAGCGTACAGTCGCATTAACATTCCTCCTCGTTGGGTTACTACTTGTGCTGCTGCCTTACGAAGGTGTGGTGTTTTACGACTCTTTCCTAGTTTGGTCTCTCATCAGTTAGATGCTGCGAAGGCTGGTGCTCTGACTGATAATGATAAAGCCAGTTATCTTGCTCTGTGTTACCGCAATTTCATGTCCTCTGATGTACGTAACGAAATTGCTTTTGCGCGGCAAAATGCCGGCTATATAGACAGCATAGGGCTTCCACGGGTCAAATTACGCCTTTTTGTTTCTAACGGTAAAGGGACCGGATTGCCTAAAGAAGACTGGCGGCAACTCCAATCTAATCTACTGAAAAAGACCGGTAACAATAGCTCCTCTATGACTATTTTTAACGTGCCTCACTATATTCATGACTATGAGACTGTTCAAATCGCTCAACATATTGATGAAACAGTTTCCCACTGGAGACAAGGCGTCTGATAATTGAATATGGCTATTACAAAATAGATCAACCGTTACTTTTGTCAGTCATTGGAGTGCCTAGCAAATGACAACAGACCTGCGCTCTTTCACTAAAAGATCAGGAACAGACACTAGACAAGCTCAGCACAAGTATGTGGCCTGAAGATTGATGAGCCTGTGATATATGTTCTCGGGTCACATTGAATCGTGGTTATTTGATACTCATTCTGTCCATCATTCTTAAGGATGATTGAAGGTGGGGATAGTGTTCCTTTTGGTGATTCAAAGTTCAGACCTCAGTAGGATAATCTGAACGCTCACAATTCGGTACATTACTGGTAAGCGGTGCGGGAGAAGTCCTGTGCTAAAGACCAGTAAAAGGAGCAACAATGACGAGCGGGCTCACAGACTATAAGCAAGAAACGACTGTAAGTGTGCCACCAACACCAGTCGATGGTACTGCTGTTCAAGCTATTGGTTTAGTGAAGGATTATGGTCAGGGTGAGAATCTTGTTCATGCCTTACGTGGGGTAGATGTTGCCTTCCAGCGGGGACGTTTTACGGCGATTATGGGTCCGTCCGGTTCGGGTAAGTCTACATTGATGCATACCTTGGCTGGCTTAGATTCGGCTACTTCAGGACGTGTGCTGCTCTATGGAGTTGGTTCTAGTAAATCTAGTTCACACAAGCATCCGTCAGGTTCTCAACATGTGGCAGATTCTCAGTATGCTGATCCGCACAGCTTTGTTGATATTACCAAATTGGGGGACAATCAACTCACGCTTCTGCGGCGGCGTTCTATTGGATTTATCTTTCAATCTTTCAACTTGTTACCTATGTTCACGGCTGAACAGAACATTCTTATGCCTCTGACCCTAGAAGGGGCGAAGCCTGATCGTAGCTGGTTGGATCTTCTGGTTACAACATTAGGCTTACAAGGACGACTCAATCACCGACCGAGTGAGCTATCCGGCGGTCAGCAGCAAAGAGTGGCCATAGCTAGGGCGTTGGTTACCAAGCCCACAATCGTCTTTGCTGATGAGCCTACGGGCAATCTCGATTCAGTTTCATCAGCTGAAGTTTTGAGTTTTCTAAAGCGTTCTGTTACAGAATTAGGGCAGACCATCATTATGGTTACTCATGATGCTGTTGCTGCCTCTTACGCTGACCGAGCGCTTGTTTTTGCTGACGGTCGTATAGTGGCTGATCAGGTCAATCCTACTGCGGAAGAAATGAGTGAATTACTCAATTCGAAAGCACAAATGATGGCAGATCCTTCTCTGGTGGATGATGCGGTTCAGTACTCTCAGCAGGCACAGCGGTAGCGGAAGGAGGTTCTTATGTGGTCTATATCTTTGCGGATGATGAAAAAAGACAGTAGGATGCTGATTCCAGCAGGCATTGCTGTCATGGTTGGGACGCTCTTTATTGCTGCGACTTTTCTGTTTGGTAATACTCTGGATCGATCTTTCCGCCAGCAAATATCGTCTAATTTTGGGGGTGCCAATTACGCTTTAGCGCCTGACGATGATCAGGTAGCGCCACTGCCTGCTAAGGACTTTCATTTAGATAAGGTTGAAGCGGTACAAGGAGTGCGTGGGTTACGTCCTGACATTTTCTCATCTGACGTAATTATCAGTACTGTACAGGGAGATAAACACAGCAATACAGCAGTTGTTGTTATGTCCCATCCTGACTCTCTGCTTCCTATATCGCTGGTTGAAGGGCGCTGGCCACAAGCTGAATCTGAAGTGGCTATTCCTAAGAAAGATGCCGAGCATTTGGGAGTGAAGATTGGCGGTCAGGTGGACATATCGTCGGAAGGTGGGAAAGGTTCACAAACGAATCCTCAGCTGTTTCGGCTGGTGGGATTTACAGAGGATGAATCAGGTATATACTCTTACTACTCAGGCGCTTGTGTGTTGAGCAAAGGGGCACTTGGGCGAATCGCTGGATTGGATGCCGGTAAAGGTATCGATGAATTTCCTGTTATAGCAGTCTATCTTTCCCTAGATCCTACTCAGGTTGGCAGTCAAGGTATGAAACTCATCAACGGTTATCTGCCGAAGGGTTATTCATTGCAGACTCGGACAGTTTACGAGGATAAGCAGATTAAATCACTGAGTGGCCAGACCAGTATCATGACTACCTTCCTGTTGACTTTTGGAGTCCTGGCCATGTTTGTAGCTGCCTTGGTGATCAGTAACACCTTCCAAGTTATGGTTGCTCGTCAGCGCAGAGTTCTGGCACTCTTGCGAACTATAGGTGCTAAAAAGAGTCAGGTTCGCAGTTCGGTTCTCATGCAGTCGGGAATTCTTGGACTTCTTTCCTCAATTCTGGGCACAGTGCTAGCTATAGGGATGATGTATGGTGTACAGCTAAGCAAGTTCAAGCTCAGTGGGGTGAGTCTTACGCTGAGTGTCACGCCACCTGTTTTGATTGTCCCTATTGCTTTCGGAATTGTGATAACGATGCTGGCTTCCCTATCGTCTGCTTCCGCTGCAACTCGGGTTTCTCCTATAGAAGCTTTGCGCCCGGCAGAAATCAGCAAAGGCAAGCGTAGCGGTCGTATACGGTTACTGGCTGCTCTTGTGATGATACTGATGGGTGCTGCTATGGCTGCTTATATCGTATATCAGGCAATTCTTGACTCTCGAGGAGTTAAGACGAATATGCTTGCTGGAGATCAATCTCAGCAGGCAATCGGCATCGCTGTCATGGGTGTTGCATTGGCTTTTGTGGGAATCTTGCTCTGTGCGAATCGTTGGATTCCATGGATGCTGAAAGGGATCGGAAGTATAGTATCTCGTTGTGGGCCATCGTCGAATGTGGCAGTGGCTAATATCTCACGCAACCCAAGTCGTGTAGCTGCAACCGGTACAGCTCTGTTAATTGGTGTTACGCTTGTCGCTTGTCTAGGAACAGGTGCTAGTTCAGCCAAGCAAACACTGTCTAATGCTCTAGACCGCAAGTATAGTGTCGATATAGAAGTTATTCTTCCCAAGGAAGACCAGCAAGTACTGGAAAAGATTCGTGCCGTTCCTGGTGTGAAAGCAGCCGGAAATGTTGCGGTTTACAATGTTCACATCAGTGACGAACATCATTCTCGTCAATCTGAAAATAAAAATAGCGAAGATGTTTTAGTCTATGGGCTTAAGGCTGGACAGTCCCAACGTCTGATGAACGTTAACTTGGAATCATCTTTATCTTCTGGTTCACAGTTGATTGTGCCTAAGAACAAACTGGGCAGCGAATACAAGGAGGGACAGCGTATAAAACTGATCTCAGACGACTTGAGTGCTAATGGAACACCAGTTTCAAAGAGTTTTCAGATTGTTTCTGGAGGTTTTAAAGGTCTGTCGGCTCAGAACAACCTCTATGGAGTGGCTTTACGAGATCAGCTAGAGCAGTTTGGTAGCCCAATGCAATCTGAGATTTGGGTTAAATCTGATGGTACTCAGCGCGCAGGCATACTGCTTGATGATATACGCCAGGCAGTGAGTAGTGTGAATGGTGCGAATGTGGCAGGAGCCATTGCTGAGAAAGATATGTATGAGAGGTCTATCAACATTATTCTCATGGTGATGGTTGCCCTGCTGGCAGTCGCAGTACTCATAGCTCTTATTGGTGTGGCTAATACGCTTTCTCTGTCGGTGATAGAACGCACGAGAGAGTCGGCTACCCTCAGAGCTATTGGAATGACTAAGAAGCAGCTTAGGCGCTCCCTGACTGTTGAAGCATTGCTCATAGCTCTCAGTTCCTGTTTGGTTGGGCTGGTACTGGGAACTCTCTTCGGTTGGGTGGGTTCTTATATTGTTTTCGAATCCTACGGGAAGGTCGCACTACCGATTGACTGGACGATGTACATCCTTATTGTGCTTGTAGCTGCTCTTGCTGCTTACTTGGCCAGTGTTCTTCCAGCAAGAAGAGCAACTAAAACCGCACCGGTGGAGGCTCTCGCTGAAGCGTAAAGAGTAGGAAATATAATTAATCCCGTGCTTTCTCCTCGTATGGGGGAGCACGGGATTAATTATTGTATCCTTTTATAGGAAACGCTCGCGGATTTGTTGAGCTGAACCGTACGAGGCCTGAGCGCCGCGACCAGTAGCTGCATATGCTGAAACGTATGAAGCCAGCTGAGCTGAGTTTACTAAGCTAATACCAGAAGACAATCCTGCTAGAATAGTTCCCATGAAGGCATCGCCGCAGCCAGTCGTATCAACTGCCTGTACAGGCACGGGCAGGATGTGTTCGGCTTGACCGTCTTCCAGAATCATTGAACCTTCAGATCCTAAGGTCACAACGGCCTTGGTAAATCCATAGTCTGCCATTTGTGCGGCTATGTGCTGCCAATCTGCTTCCATCCAGTTACTATCTTTTGACTCATTCAAGTTTAAGAGCTGGGACATTTCGTGCTCATTGACCAACAAAATGTCTGAGGCATCAATCAGCTCCTGTGGAAGGGTTGGCTGGAAGGGGGAGTTATTGACTAAGACAGTAAGACCAGCATCGTGTGCCTGCTGTGCAGCCATTGTCACGGCTTCAATAGGACTCTCTAAGCAGAGACCGAGTGTTTTGGCTTGAGTGAGAGCCTTGCTGGACTCTTGAATATACTCAGATGACACATGAGCGTTGGATCCTGGAGAATAGACGATAGTATTCTCACCGTTGGCATCCACTGTAATAACTGTAGTACCGCTAGGAGCAGGTACTGTTTTTACCTGTGAGACGTCTACACCAGCATCTGTGAGTTGACCTAGCAAAAAGTCAGCATTGCTATCTTGCCCAACAGCGCCAAACAAACGAACTTGCGCACCGATTCTAGCAGCCGCAGATGCCTGGTTTGCTGACTTGCCACCAGGTAGAATCTCAAGTTGACCACCATTGACTGTTTCGCCCGGCAGGGGTAGACGCTCTGTAGTTACTGTGTAATCGGCATTCATTGATCCGACGACGGCTATGCTCCCTGTGATCTGGTCGAGTAGGGCAAGAACCTCGCTCGGTTCAGTGATGTGCTGCTGCTTCATCGTTCTCCTCACTGTGGCCCAATTGAAATACGTTCTCATGTAGACGAGGCCTCGATTGGGGCGCTAGTCTTGCCGATAGGACCTAATAATTCAACGTGCTGATAATAGCACAAATGGAACAGTTTCACTTAGATTAAGTGGTTGTCATAAGCAAAAACAACTGCTTGAACGCGGTCTCGAGCGTTGATTTTCTGGAGAATATGTGCCACATGCGACTTCACTGTAGGCATAGAAATAAACAATTTATCTGCGATTTCCTGGTTACTTAAGCCATGAGCAATCTCTACCAGCACTTCTCTCTCGCGTTCAGTTAACTTGTCGAGTTCTGGATCAGTGTACGGTGATCGAGAAGCCTGAAGTGTCTGTTTAGTAGCATTCTGACTAGCTATATGTTCGATTAACCGTTTAGTGGCAGATGGGGCGATGATGGCATTTCCTTGGTAAACCGTGCGAATGGAGGCTAATAATGTTTCCGGCTCGGTGTCTTTGAGGAGGAAACCCGAAGCTCCTGCTTGAATAGCTGCCATGACATATTCATCGAGATCAAAGGTAGTTAAAATAACAACACGCGTTGTAGGTTGATACGTTTGACTAATCTCATTTGTGCGCACTGGGCTTAGGCGTGAAATACGTTCAGTGGCTTCGAGTCCGTCCATACCTGGCATGCGTATGTCCATCAGGACAACATCTGGCTGTAAGGCTTGAACGATGCGCACAGCTTGCTCACCGTGAGCAGCTTGCCCTACAACTTCCATGTCATTTTGGGAGCCGATGACCATGGCAAAACCGGCTCGTACGAGTTCCTGATCATCGGCAATAACTACGCGAATACGGTTGTTGACTCCTGGCTTGTCGTTGTCCAAATCCACTTGCTCCCTCGTCTATCCCGATAGGTCAATGCTAACGGTTCATGCATACAGGAGTAAATGATCGTTACCTTGCTGGAGCTGAAACGATAGCTACATAGTCTGGGACTGTTCTACATGAGGCTGGACTGGATGGAGTTGCAAGGGGTACTGATTGGCCTTTGGGTGGTTAATATCGTCTGAAGAACCAGTTTGTCTGAGAATATCTAGCAATTGCCGCATACGCGAGAGAGCTGACCGGCCTTCGTGGCCGATCTGTTCAAATGCTTGGATGATTGTGCTTGTGGATACAGGCAAGCCTTGTGCTTGTTGCAGGTTAATCATTTCTATGCCCTCGTCAGTGCTAGTCAATACTTGATTCAAAGTAGCTGTTACTTGGCTTTGAATCTGAGTGCCTATACGTGCACGTTCAGCATTGGCAGCCAACTGTCTGTGTTGAGCTTCACCCTGTTTCAAAGCAGCCTCACGTTCCCGCAAGACCAGCAGGTTGGACCCAGACGCCCGCCTCCACAATCCCAGTACTAGAGCACATGCACATCCTATAGAAATAAATACCAACCAGATGAGTGCTGTTTGTTGATCACCAGCTGTCTGAACTACTGTAGGACTATTTCGATTTCCTAACATCCAAGCCAAGATAGTTGGTGAGCCGTAGGTAATTTCAATATGAAAACGTACTGCTACCAAACCAATTTCAGCGAGTACCACCGCTGGTACCCAGATGCGCGTTCGCTTTTGACCATAGGTCATTGCTGAATATATTGACGTGAGTGTTATGCAATTCATGGTTGTGATCCATGGTGACACTACAAGCTCTACAGCTGTACATGTGGCCACTAATGCGGCACTGAGGTCGGTCCAGCGTCTGCGGAAGATAAGAGGTAAAGCCAAGAACAATGTCTGGATGATAATTACTTGTGTTGGAACTGTACTACCATCTGTAAAGGGGAAGAGATTGAAAAATGGATTTGAAATAGAAATAATTAACAACAAAATAAGAGGCACTGTCAACAGGGTATCGACTATGAGGTAGTGGTGGGAGGACCATCTTACCAGTCGTTCAATGGTGTTGAGCTGACTGGTTGTATGTTCGACAGATTGAATTTGATAAGGAGCAGTTTGACTTTCTACAGACCGCTGTTGTGACCTCGCCGCATTCGCTTCCGGTGATGGCCCAACTACAGGCTCCTGTTGGAAAGGTATAGTTACATTAACACAGAAACCTCCAGCAATTGGTTGCGCTTGGAAGCTTCCGCCAATGTTCTTGACTCTCTCGTTCATTCCTAAGAGCCCATAGCTACGGTGTGGGGATTCCTTCGCGCGATTGACAGAACCTATGCCATCGTTTGTAATAATCAGTTCTATGGATGTGGCTGTCCACCGTTCTTGTATGGTGGCTTGAGCAGCAGCACTAGCATGCTTGCGGATATTAGAAAGTGCTTCTTGCACACAACGGTAGGCCACTAAGCCAGCCTGAGTACTTAACTTGTCTGGTTCTGGAGTTCCTGTAATTTGTCGTTTTAAAACAAGATCGGGGCTGGCTGCCTTTGCCTGCTCAATGAGATTGTCAATATTGTCATACGCCTTGCTATTTAGTGTTTCCTTACCTGTAGTGGTTTCTTGAGGCAGTGCTGTCTTTATGTTGTTCCTGATAGAAGTTTTGTTGGAGGTAATCTGAGCTTGTACATCTTGTTCTTTATCAATGCTTGATTCTGTGAGACTGCCAAAAAGACTGTCCATATCCTTAAGAGCTCTGCTGGATTCTTGCTTAATAGTTTTCATTATATGAAGTGCTACGTCGCTGTCTTGGGATCCTACATATCGTCCAGCATCAGCTTGAACAATCACAATCGAAAGGGTGTGTGCTACAACATCATGCATGTCGCGGGCTATCCGAGCTCGTTCTGCTGATGCAGCGAGTCTGGCTTCCTCCTGCTGCTGGTAGAGAATGGCTTCATTGCGTTCTCGAATGGTCTGAGCTATCTGCCTGCGAGAGCGGTTCCAAAAGGCCAAGAACATAACGAGAGTGAGGACAAGGTTAAAAGTCACCATGTTTATGAATAAATGTGTAAGTAGGATTGGAGTACAGCTGGAGAGCAGGTGCACACCAGGTATAACTGCACATTGATCAAGATGAGCATATGTTCCAGCAGTAATGTGTGGATACATTCGATCGGGTAGTATAGGACCATAAGTTACTGCAGAAGCGTATGCTAGCGCCGCCAGACAGGTTACCCCTAGTGCCATGAGCACATATTTCTTGCTCTGAGTGCGGTCTGCATAGACGATGACAGTGTAAACGATGATGAGACCTATGGCATCACTGGCGAGTAAAGCGGGTCCGAGAATAAGTTGGGCTAAACACAGAGAAACGAATGTATTGGCTGCCAACGCTGGTTTACTGCGCCTATAGATGAGAGGTATTCCCAGCACAAGACTAAACACGAGAGCGATTTCATGGTTGCAGGGGACTACGAAGCCATCAGCTAGCAGGGGCGTCTCACCACCGATGCTCAGCAGCCACACTAGAATGAAAGCTAAGCATGTGTCCTTTGCTAGCAAGTGGGCATGCCACCAGCTTGTGAACCGTTGCCAGTTGGCCTTCAAGGTACTCATATAATAGAGCCTACCGTGTTCTCTGTGCTCACTTCTAAGCCTTAGGAATGATTTTATAGGAGGTATTGTCTCTGTATGAGCATCCTCTATTGATTAGGTTTGAGTATGGTAAGAGTGATAATACAGAGAAAAGCTCTGTATGAAGGGGATAAGATGACACTACTTGCTGAGTACTATTTGCCGGGTCTACATGTGGAAGAGTATTCTATTTCAGTTCCGCTGCATTGGCAGGGTTTACAGCCCGGTTCTGACATTGGGCAAACATCTACTATTAGTTTATTCTGTCGGGTGCTGTGTGCTCCAGAGCATATTCATGATGATCTTCCGCTTTTGGTGTATTTCCAAGGCGGCCCTGGTGGTGCCGGACCTAGACCGTTGAATAGGCAGAGTGAACCTTGGATAGATGAAGCTCTTAAATATTTTCGAGTTGTTCTTCCTGATCAGAGGGGAACAGGACGTTCAACACTCATAGATGCTGCATCTTTTGCTAGTATCGGCAATCCAAACCAGCAGGCTGCATATCTTCGTCAGTTCTTGGCTGATTCAATTGTTGCTGATTTTGAGCACATGCGTCTCAGACTTTTTGGCGGCAGGAAGTGGGTATCGTTAGGTCAATCTTATGGTGGTTTCTTAACGCTCGCATACCTTTCTGCCTACCCTGAAGGTTTGACTGCATGTTTTACAACAGGTGGTATTCCTCATGTACCAGCTAGCCCGCGAGAAGTCTATGAGCATACTTTCCCTAGAATGAAAGCGAAGACTCAAGAATTTTATGGTCGGTATCCTCAGGATATGGAACGTGTTTCAGTAATTGCTGACCGTTTGAGTAAAGCAGATGTTTTCCTGCCGGCAGGTGATCCCCTAACAGTAGAACGTTTCCAGTCCTTGGGTTCAGGTTTCGGTATGAAACCGAGTTTTGAACAGCTGCATTGGTTGCTAGATTCTGCCTTTACTGCTGGAGATGGAAGCATTCCTCGAACTGGACAAGTGGAGCTATCTCAACCCTTCTTGGCGGGTGTGGAAGCTGCTACCGCGTCCAATCCGCTGTATTGGCCCTTGCAAGAGTTCATTTATGCAGATGGCGAGTGTGGTCCTATCGATTGGGCTGCTCAGCAGGTAAGAGATCAGTTGCCCGAGTTTGCTACTGCTGCTAGACCGCTACTGTTCACCGGAGAAGCTATTTTCCCTTGGATGTTTAAGCAGGAACAAGCTTTGCTTCCCTTTAAGGAAGCAGTAAATATACTGATGCGTGAGGGCTCGTGGCCTAATATTTATAATCGTGAGAGGTTGGCCTGCAATGAGGTTCCTCTACAAGCAGCTGTCTACTATGACGATATGTATGTGGACTCACATTTGCAATTGGATACCCTTTCTCGCGTGGGGCATAGCCATGCGTGGGTGACTAATGAGTTCGAACACGATGGAATTCATGCTGGTAACGTTTTTGCTCATTTGTTGGATCTGGCAAGAGAACGCGGAGATTTGGCGGACCTATACTGACATATACAATTTTCAGTAGGAGCCGGTGCAATTGAAAAATACAAGGCCTGTGGAACAGATAAAACGCTGAAGGGGCTTGTAAAAGCAAAGTGATAAGGGAAATATATGGTGAATGCAGACCTAACAATAGGATTTATTGGGTATGGCAACATGGCACAGGCTATGGCTCAAGGTTTAGTGTCTTCGGGTGTTGTGCGAGCTGATCAGATTGTGGCTACTACTCTTCACTTTGACAAGCTTGAAATCTCTACAAAAAAGCTGGGCGTGAGAGCTGTTCGTTCTGCTCAAGAGCTAGTGGAGTTGTCTGACATCGTGGTAGTAGCGGTTAAGCCTCAACAGGTAGAGGAAGCCTTGAAGCCGGTACTTGCAGGGCTGTCGAATGACCAGCGATTTATTGTGTCAATTGTTGCTGGCTACACGCACTCTTACTATGAAAATTTGTGCAGTAAGGGTACACATATAATTTGTGCTATCCCTAATACTCCTATAGCTGTGAGGAAAGGTATCTTGGTAACTGAGACTAAGCACAGTCTCAGTGCTGAGCAATATCAAATATTCCAGGAGGTCTTCCGCCCAGTTGCTCTTATCGAGGAAGTTTCAACTGACCAAGTAGATATTGCGAGCACAGTAGCTGGTTGTACGCCAGCGTTTACTGCCATGTACATGGAGGCTCTTGCTGACGCAGCAGTAAAATACGGACTGAGCAGGCATTCTGCCTATCGTGTGGTTGCTCAAATGCTGGAAGGTACGGGAGCGCTATATTTGGATACGGAAACTCATCCTGGCATCATGAAAGACCAAGTCACCTCACCAGGAGGTACCACGATCAGGGGTGTGGCAGCCTTAGAGCAAGCGGCCTTCCGAGGTGCTGTTATTGCAGCTATTGATGCGATAGAGTTAAGATAACGTACATAAGTGGGACTATAGAAATATAGTGAGCAGAGGCTGCCAGCTGGGGCAAAGGCTCTCCTTGTATTTCGTTAGTCAGCCTTGCGAATAGACTGGATTATATGTCTCTTACCATTGGAATTGTAGGTCTGCCCAACGTGGGTAAGTCCACCTTATTTAACGCCCTTACTCGTAACAACGTTTTGGCAGAAAACTATCCTTTTGCCACTATTGAGCCCAACACAGGCATTGTTCCATTGCCAGACGCAAGGTTGCCTAAGCTTGCTGAATTGGTGCATACCCAAAAAATTGTTCCCGCTACGGTTACTTTTGTGGATATAGCAGGCATTGTTAAAGGTGCTTCAGAGGGGGAAGGTCTCGGCAACCAATTCCTTGCTAATATCCGTGAAGCGGACGCTATCTGCGAAGTCGTGCGTGCTTTTAAGGATGACGACATTGTTCATGTCAACGGTAAGGTGGACCCTGCGGATGATATCGAAACCATCAATACAGAGCTTATATTGGCCGATA
The DNA here is from genome assembly GCF_002259585.1 of Bombiscardovia coagulans. Lineage (GTDB taxonomy): Bacteria > Actinomycetota > Actinomycetes > Actinomycetales > Bifidobacteriaceae > Bombiscardovia > Bombiscardovia coagulans. The sequence goes on along the minus strand of NZ_MWWS01000004.1, from coordinate 253,190 downwards.
TGCAGACTATCGAGAATGCGTTGCCCAAGCTAGAAAAGGACCTTCGCGGTGGGAAGATAGACCAGTCATATGTGGATGCTGTTAAAAAGGCTCAGAGTATTCTTGAAGCAGGCGAGACTATTGATCACGCTGCTACCGCTGGCAAGATTGACAAAGCTGATCTTCACGACCTTCATCTGATGACCAGCAAGCCTTTTATATACGTATTCAATGTGGATGATGATGAGCTTCAAAACACAGACATGCAGGCTCAACTTGCTGCTTCAGTTGCACCAGCTCAGGCCATCTTCCTCAATGCTCAATTTGAAGCAGACCTAACAGAGCTTGATGAAGCTGATGCTCGCGAGATGCTCACTGATGCGGGCTTGACGGAGTCTGGTCTTGACCAGCTGGCAAGGGTAGGCTTTGACGTTCTGGGACTACAAACGTACCTAACCGCTGGCGAAAAAGAAGTACGAGCTTGGCAAATTCACCAAGGCTGGACAGCTCCTCAAGCTGCGGGTGTCATACATTCTGACTTTGAGCGTGGATTCATCAAGGCAGATATTGTTTCTTACGATGATTTTGTGGCAGCTGGTGGTTCGATGGCAACTATTAAAGAGGAAGGCAAGTTGCGTCAAGAAGGTCGTGATTATGTTATGCAAGACGGAGATATCGTAGATTTCAAGTTCAATGTGTAAGTGAATTGAAACTGAGAAGGGTCTGTTGCAAGTTTCTCTTTGCAACAGACCCTTCTCAGTGCTGGTTTCTTTACTGACCGATGAGTGAAATACGCTGATGAATATGTTCCCCTGAAAGTGCTTCATCTACCAAACCAATAGCGTAATCAGCATAGGATATCGATGATTCTCCTTTGCTGTTAGTTGAGTATTCTTCACCTCGCAACAGGTAATGCCCGGTGCGTGGACCATCTGCGAGGAAGTTGGCTGCTGGGCTTACATAAGTCCAACGAACATCATCTCTGAGTCGTAATTGCTCCAATGTCTGGCTCATTATTCTGGCTAAGGGAAGCGCTTCTTTCGGGAAATCAGCACTATCTTTCAGTTGCTGCCTATGATCCTTATCTGTATACAGGCTGCCGGCTCCGCCTACGATGAGTAAGCGTGTTGAGACATGAGAAAGAATGTCAGTCAAGTGTTTTATGGAAACCATATGCTCAGGTAAGTTCTCTAGTGTAAACGTGCCGAAAGCATCGACAAGTACGTCAAAATCCTGTACGTCTTCAGTTGTAAGTTCGAAAAGGTCTTTGATAAGAGTGTGTTGTGCTGGGCTTTCCTTCTGATGTCGAACTATTGCCGTCACCTCTATACCACGATTGACTGCTTCTGCTACAATTTTGGAACCCGCCCTACCGTTTGCGGCCACTACAGCCATCTTAATTGCTGACATTCTTGCTCCTTTGCTGATACCACATTACAGTGTTGGGGTCTTTCATGGGAATATGAAGACTCTTTTAAGACTACTGCTGTTGATAGCTGATGGGGTACTTATATCAGATTCATGCCAAGGGTAAAACCTAAAGCAACCATAAGTAAGGGGGCCAAAAATCCCATACCCATATACAGTGTGGCCCGCAAAAATTGCCGATGGTGCAGAAAACTGAATACTTCCCATATAGCAGTAGAGAAGGTGGAGAAGTCACCTAGAAACCTGTGGTAAGGGGCAGACGTGCAGTCGGATCAATCAGAGAACGGGCGCACAATGCTCCGACCAATCCAGCTAAACAACCGGCCGTAATGTTAACGACAATTGTGCTTAAGGGCCAGTTATGGTTCCATAGCTTGTTGATACTTGTATCAAGCATAAAGCGGCATTCAGCACCTAATCCACCGCACAGCATTACCAAGAACCCGATCATCTGTTGCTTTGCTTTCTTCTGGCCAACTTGCAGCCTGCGTTGCTTCCTATCCAAGCAAACAGTAAGCCGCTAGATATCGATATTAGTAGGTAGGCGACTGCCGATAAGTATCGCTGATCACGTAGCGTGGTGAATACTTCTACCAAGATGGTTGACATAGTTGACAGCCCTCCGCATAAGCCTGTGCCCAGTGCACGAGTGCTTATCTGTTGTTGCATGATAGTCATCCAGCTGGCTTGTGCTACATAAGAGGTCAGGTAAGCATAGAAGAGGCAGGCCTACATGTTGGCCAAATAAGTACCTGTGTAAAAATACCAAGAAAATACGGGTAAAGAGGAACAAATGTACCGTATTGCTGTGCCCAGTGTTCCGCCGATAAAAACTGCAAATGCTTCAGCTAAAGAAGATGCAAATGAATGGTTACTGCGTACAGGTTCCATGTGTATTCCTTTATCCAGGTAGGAGGGTCTTACAGGGTCGGCTGCGGCGGGACAGTTCTCTGTGCCCCAGGGCTGCTATGGCTCTGGATTCTGCCGATAAACGCAGAACCCAGAGCAGCTCAGAATTTTCTATTTATAGTTCTTGTTCTTGCTGGGGTAGGGAAGCCTTGTTCTCTGGATCAAGGGTCAATCGATCATCGTCGGCGTCATAGTCAAAGAGTTCTCCGTAACGTCCCCAACCGATGGCAGTTTCGAACTGTTGAACAGCCTCTTTATCTGAGTGATGAGCTCGAAGCAAATCGAGAATGAGGCTGCCATGGAGGGTTTTTGATTCTGAATTCTTTAGGGCGCGATCGATGACTCTCACAAGAGGTACCCGTTGCAAAATCATAGAGGAAAACATTTCTTTTGCTTCCAGAATGTCTGCTTGCTGCCAGCGTTTACCTAATGACGTTAAGCGTACATGTCCGTTGTCTGCATCAAAGATACCCAAGAGAAGACCGGCGTCAATGAGTGGGAAGAGGTCGTCCACTTCGAAAGAGAGTGTGGCTGCTAAGTCGGCCATATCAATGCCGCCTGGATGCTCAGCCACAATATCAGCAAGTCCCGCTAGACCTCCTGGAGTGGCGTCAGGTAGAACTTTAGTCCCAAGGTCCTCCTCTTGCACAGACTTGTTGACAGCTTCCTTGTCTCGTACCTTTGACTGGAGGATGCGTCGGGCATTGGTCTCGTCAGAGCGGCCAGTGAGAATGGAGTAAATGTAGTCAACTGTAGACTGGAATTCCTCTGATTGCTTATCCCGGGGGCGGTCTAACTTGATAGGTACTTCAGCAATGACGTGCCCAGGGTGTGAGCCGAGGACGACGACCCTATTGGCCATCTGAACAGCTTCCTCGATATTGTGAGTCACAATCAATATGGACTTAATGGCATCTGATTCAGCTGACCATACTTTTAATACCTCCTGCCGTAAATTTTCGGCCGTGAGTACGTCCAAAGCAGAGAAGGGTTCATCCATAAACAGCGCATCTGGTTTTAATACTAAAGCTCTTGCTATGCCTACGCGCTGGCGCATGCCACCGGAAAGCTCTTTGGGGTAGGCGCTTTCAAAACCATCTAATCCTATAGAGTCCAAGGCTTCTAAAGCCAGTTTCTTGCGTTCGTTTCGAGGGACACCTCGGGCTTGCAGGCCGAGCTCTACATTTGCTTCTACTGTCAGCCAAGGCATCAATGCAAAAGATTGGAAGACCAATGCCACTCCAGGGTTCGGTCCTTCGAGTTCTTTGCCTCGGTATGTCACAGAACCTGAAGTGGCTGGTACTAAACCTGCAAGAATGCGAAGGAAGGTTGACTTTCCGGCTCCTGAACGTCCAAGGAGGGCAACGACTTCACCTTCATTCAGTGTCAAGGACATATCATCTAAAACTTTAAGTTCATTGCCTTTGTCTGACTGGAATTCCTTGTTGATGTGCCGGGCTTCGATAATGGAGTTTGTCTGCATAATCGTGTGTCTTTCAAAATAGTAATGTAAATCTGCTTATGTTTGAGGAAGTGATAATTGGGAAACTGGTCTCAAGTGAGAGAAAAACGCCGTTTGGCGAGGTTTTGCAGTGGATACCAGAAGAAACGGTTCACTGCCACGACGAAGATACTCATAACGGTAACTCCTGCGATAATTTGTGCTGTATCGCCTGTGGACGTGGCTTCAGCAATGTATGATCCCAAGCCTTGTGCTGTTAGTGTATGTTGACCGTAAGCTACAACTTCTGAGACGATAGAAGCATTCCAGGCTCCGCCAGCTGCTGTAATTCCTCCAGTACACCAGGAGGAGAAAACGGCCGGAAGGATGAGAGTCTTCCACTTTTGCCATGTGGGCTGCCTAAGGGAGCGTGACATTTCTCGTAGGTCGTCAGGAATGGCTGAAGCTCCTGCAATTACGTTGAAGAGAATGTACCACTGTGTTCCTAAGGCCATAAGTAAAATGGAACCCCAGTTTATGTCGATATGCCAAGACAAGAACCAGAGCGTGACGAAGGGGAAGATGAAATTGGCGGGGAATGATGCGCATATTTGCACTATTGGCTGAAGGATACGAGACAGGCGAGGGTTCATGCCAATTGAAGCTCCAATTGGTACCCATACTATCGAGCAGACAATCATGAGCAAGGCGACCCTCAGGAAGGTGAGAAATCCCAAGACAAATACATGCCCAACTTCAGCAAAACCTAAGGAAGGTATTACGAGCTGGTACAGCTTTATCAGACCCCATATTCCTAAGCCAGCCAGCACTATTGCGTAAGCATAGTCAGTAAAGCGATGCCGTTGTTGCTCATTACGAACCTGCGTTTGAGTGCCGGTGATGCCCAAGGGGCGCGTAATAGCATCGAGGAAGCTGGCAATAGGTTTGCCTATAGCTGCCAAAATATCGTTGATTCCGGATAGTCGTATGATAGTGAGAACGGCGCTGCGCTTGGGTTCTGTTGACTCGCTCTGAGTGACCCTAAACTTTTCAGCCCATGCAGTCAGCGGCTTCCATAGGAGGAAGTCTATTAAGATGACCACTACAATCATCGTCAGGATAGCCCAGCCAATTTTACCAAGGTCTTGCTCTGCTGCTGCTTCGCCTACATACGAGCCGATGCCTGGGAGAGCAAATGTTCGGTTGTTGACGGAGATCATCTCGGATGCAGTTAGGAAGAACCAGCCACCACCCACGCTCATCATGCAGTTCCACAACAAAGGGATGACTGACGAGGGAACGTCTAGTTTCCAAAACCGTTCCCAACGGGTTAATCGAAGGGAACGAGCAGCTTCGTCGAGTTCGGTAGGTTCGTTCATCAACGAGCTATAAAAAGAGAAGGCCATGTTCCAAGCTTGGGAAGTGAAAATAGCGAAGATTGAAGCCGCTTCAACGCCCATGATTGAGCCCGGGAATAAAACGAGCCAGATGGAAATCGTTGCTGATAGAAACCCAAGAATCGGTACAGACTGCAGGATATCAAGTAAGGGCACGAGGATGGTGCGTGCTCTTTTGCTACGAGCTGCTGCAAGTCCGTAGATGAAAGAGAAAATGAGTGAGAATGCGAGCGCTATGAACATTCGTAGAACAGATCGTAGGGCGTAGTATGGCAGATTGCGCGGATCTGTGGATACATGAGAAGGGATGCCTTGAGGTCCTATAGGGGCATTCAAATCAGGGAGGAGGTATCCTATAACGCCGAAGAGGGACAGGATACCTATGATCACAATTATATTAGAGAGCAGGCGAGTGCTCTTAGGAACGTTGCTGCGATTGGTAGATGCAGCTGACATGGTTCTCGATGAATTACCGAACATGGTCATGAGCAGTTCTTTTCTGACTATGCCGCATGACCTCGTGTATGCACATATTCTCCTCTGTGGGAAATTGCTCAGTCACTATGCATTGATGGCTGAGCAATTCGAGGAGTACGAGATCTGCGGTAGATGTAGAGCTATAAGAGGCGTCGAATGAGCGTGTAAAGTTATATAACTGCAACTGTGATGTGGAACATCGTCCATGAACCTCACCTCCTTCACTCGCTTGCAGATTTGTTCTGCTGTAGGCCTAGAAGACGGCATGCAAGAAAGGACGAGTAAATCGCCAAACGCGATGTCGTTCAAGTTTCGGCTTCGCATGGCCTTTGGTATTGCGTTAGTCCTCGCCTTGATTTCGACGGGGACTGCTAACCAGCGCGGAGTGTCTCCATTCCTTTGCGGCAGCAACCCATGTCCATGTGGTAGCTTCGCCTACCGACTTCATCACCTAACATAGGAGATAGGTCTGCATCTTGTCAAGTTGTTAGCTACAAACTTGTCAGCTTAGTACAGTTTGAAACACCGAGTTGTGCGATGGAGGGTAAACCTGCTGACCTAGAGCAGCGGCGCTGCTAAAGTTGAAACGTCAAAACAATAAACCATGAGGAGTTTTGAATTGAAAGTTGTCGCTATCGTTGCAAATCCAGAGCCAAATAGCTTAACGCAAGCGATGGGTAATGCTCTGCTAAACGGAGCCGCAGAAGGTGGTGCTCTAACTGATCTCATTGACCTTAATAGTGAACACTTTAACCCGGTTTATTCCCTTGAGGATAGGCGCTACTACTTGGAGCAGGGGCCGTTACCTGCTGATGTGGCTGCCCTCCAGCAGCGAATCGTTGACGCTGATGTGCTTGCATTCGTCTTTCCCCTGTATTGGTTCTCAATGCCTGCTGTCATGAAGGGTTTCTTTGACCGTGTCTTGTGCCGGCGTTTTGCATACCTTAAGGGTGGAGTGCCAGGTGTTCTTGCTGGGAAAAAGGTGAAACTTATCGTGCTGTGCGGTGGTGAAGAGGAGACCTTCCGTGTAGACGGTGTAGACCAAGCTATCGATGTGCAGATCTGCCAGCGCACCTTGAGAGATTACTGTGGGATCACTGATATAGAGAAGGTATATATCGATGGTCTGATTATGGGGAATATGGACGAGGATATAAGGAAAGAATTGAAAGAACAGCTTTTCCGTATATCTGTGATGGGTAGACAGCTGGTTGTGGGTTCGTCAGACAACGAACAGAGAGACTAATTTATGGATGCACTGACTATAGGTTTTGTTTTCGACGATAGTCTTGACGTTTACGATGGTGTTCAGCAGCACATACTGACCTTAGGCAGAGAGCTGAGTCGAAGGGGTCACCATGTCCACTACCTAGTTGGACAGACGATACAACCGCCTGTAGAACAGGTGCACTCATTGTCGCGTAATGTACTAGTTTCGTTTAACGGGAACCAAATGCGTATTCCCATTTGGGTATTTTCACGTGCTATTCGCCAGCTGCTCAATGAAGTACACTTTGATATTTTGCACGTGCAGGCTCCGTATAGTCCTGTTCTGGCGGGGCAGATTATTGAGCGAGCCGATTGTAATACAGGGATCGTAGCCACCTACCATATCGCTACCACCGGTAGATTACAGCTCTTGGGCGGGCAAATATTGGGTGCGCTGAACGCACACTCGCATAAGCGTATAGACAACATTATTGCGGTTTCTCCAATTGCTGCTCAATATGCCCAAATAACTGCTGGAGCTCGTGGCTGTATCATTCCCAATCCCGTAGATGTCGCACAACTCCTTGAGCGCAGACAGGCAACAGGCGATGAACAGATAGAGAGATACAGGGCTGGTGCGCCACATATTGTCTTTTTAGGTCGATTTGTTGCCCGCAAGGGGGCACAACTGCTTTTAGATGCCCTGGAATGGGGAGAGAGTCAAGGAATCTTCCCTCCAGGTACACATGTAACGATGGCAGGTAAAGGGCCACTTTTGGAAGCGTGTAAGCGACAGGCTTCGAACTTGCGTATGCCGGTGGAATTTTTGGGCTTTATATCTGAAGAAGATAAACCTGCGCTCTTGGCTTCTGCTGATGCTGCCGTCTTTCCTTCGTCTGGTGGAGAGTCCTTTGGAATCGTTCTTTTAGAAGCTATTGCCTCGGGTGCCAAGGTCACTCTCGCTGGGGATAATCCAGGTTACCGATCAACGCTGTTGAATGATGAAGATGCTTTGTTCCCCGTCGGTGGCGACAGGCAATTAGCAGCCAAGTGTCTCGCTGAGCGTTTGGCTCGTGTGTTTTATGACCCGGTTTGGGCTCATGAGTTAGGCAATCGGCAGCGTGCTTTTCTTAATCGTTATAATGTTACTCAAGTGGCTGATCAAGTTGAAGAGGTGTATCGGCAGGCTTTATCTAACCGTTGAACTGTGAGGGTGTAGTGGCAGTTAAAAGCCTTAAATAGCTAGGCATAGACGCAGGTTACCTGTAAGCTTGACTTATGTCATTTTTTGATCTGTTTGGTGCCATGTTCGATATGGGGCAAGATCCTCGCTTCCGTCGGCAGGATGTCGAAGAGGACGAGCCTATCATCATCAATGTTGAAGAGGATGGTCAATCTCGTTCGAGTGCTAGTTCCCATGGTTTTCGTGGTCCGCAAAGTCCAATTGACAACGGACGGCCCAGATTGCGCAGACAGTCCTCGGAACGGCCTGAGATGCGCAAGGGAACCAAAATACTGCTGGCTGTCCTTGCTGTGTTGCTGGTTGTGGTGGCCCTCCTTTTTGCTACAGCGCGTTTTATAACAGATTTGATGTGGTACTCCCAGCTAGGAGCCTCGAGGGTTGTTTGGACTCAGCTCTCAGTGAAGTTCGGCCTATGGGTGGCATATGCCCTGATCCTGACCCTCATCACCCTGTTCTCAGCTACGTTGGCAATTCGAGCAAGACCGGACTCTCCTGATGGTTCTACGATCCGAGTCAGGGGAGATGTCATCGAGGTAGGTCATAGTGTAAGCTCGCGCACAGCTCGGCGAGTTGCTGGTTTGGTTTCGCTAGCTGTTGGTATTATTGTCGGCTTCCAGTTCAATGCTGACTGGTCAAGCATCGTGCTTCTTTTTAACAATCAGTCATTTGGGATTAAAGATCCTCAATTTGGTATAGACAACGGTTTTTATGTTTTTCTGTTACCTGGCTTAAAACTTGTAGCCTCTTCGCTCTTGATGGTATTCGTCCTTGCAGGTTTATGTAGCCTTGTTACTCATATTTTCATGGGCGGTATCAGTCTGACTATGCCAGTTAGAGGACGTGGTATTGTGCAGATGACTCGACGAGCCCGCACGCAAGTTGCTATTTGGCTAATACTAGCCATGCTTGTGTGGGCAGGTACGATCGCACTTGGTATTTTTGACAGGCTTACTGAACAGGGAAGTCATGCCAGTGGGGCAACCCAATTTACTGGAGCTTCATATACTTCCGTAAATGCTAATATTCCTGTAACTGTCATTATGGCTGTGCTTGTCGCGGTTGTCGGCATTGCCCTTGGAGTATGGATACTCACGACACATAGTTTAAATGAGGGTAGGGCTCTAGCAACTTCCGTCGGTGCTGCTTGGAAGGCTTGGAAACTTCCGGTAATTGCAGTTTCCACCTTACTTGTGGCTTCAGTTCTGTTAACGGGAGTCTGGCCATCTGTAGTGCAGCGGTTTAGGGTAAGCCCGAATGCTCAGGAGATGGAGTCGCAGTTTATCCAGCGCAATATTGCTGCTACTTCTCAAGCATATGGCTTACAAAAATTGAAAACACAACAGTACCAAGCTACAACCCAGGTACATTCTGGAGCCCTGGCACAGGATGCTGATACAACTGCTCAAATTCGCCTCTTAGATCCGCAGGTGGTTTCTCCCACATTCCGCCAGCTCCAGCAGTCTAAGCAATACTACTCTTTCGAAGACACCTTAGCAGTGGATAAGTATGATATTGATGGTGTTAGCCAAGATACAGTCATAGGGGCTCGAGAGCTTGACCTTGCAGGAAATGACAATCGAAACTGGGTGAACGATCATACTGTTTTTACTCATGGGTATGGAATTGTTGCAGCATATGGCAACAAGGTCAGTCCTGACGGTCAGCCGTTATTCTTTGAGCAAGACATCCCGACTCATGGCAAACTCACTGATCAAGAGCACTATGAGCCAAGAATTTACTTCTCGCCAAATGCGCCAGAGTACTCTATAGTTGGCTCTGCTCAAGGTAGCAAAACCAAGGGATGGGAATTTGACTATCCAACGGGATCGAATGGCGCTACTAATACCTTTGTTGGTAACGGAGGGCCTTCGGTTGGGAACTTTTTCAGTAGGCTGCTCTATGCCATTCGCTTTGGTTCAGACCAAATTCTTTTTTCTGACAGGGTCACTCCATCTTCCCAAATTCTGTATGATCGCTCTCCCAAGGAGCGCGTAGCTAAACTGGCTCCTTATCTGACTCTCGATGGGCGTGTTTACCCTGCGGTTGTGGGTGGAAGAGTCAAGTGGATCATTGATGGTTATACCACATCTGACATGTACCCATATGCTCAAAAAGTTGATTTAGGTCCGATTACGCAAGACACTACTACGGTGAGTTCGCGGGCAGTCAAAGGTTTAGGATCGCAAGAGGCTAATTACATTCGCAACTCTGTTAAAGCGACAGTGGATGCTTATGATGGTTCTGTTGACTTGTATGCATGGGACACGACAGACCCGGTACTGCGTGCCTGGCAGCAGGTTTTCCCTGGTCAGTATAAGCCTTTGAGTGAAATATCCGGGGATTTGATGAGTCATATGCGTTATCCTGAGAGCTTATTCAAGGTCCAGCGACAGCTGTTATCTCATTACCATGTCAACCAAGCTAGTCAGTTTTTCTCTGGAGAAGACTTCTGGCAAACACCAGTTGATCCGACAGGTAGTGACCAAGAACAGGAACGAGGTGTTAAACAGCCACCTTACTACTTGACGATGCAGACACCAGGAACCAATGCTCCTACTTTTTCTTTGACATCTACTTTTATTCCTGCGGGTACGTCGACACGAGAAATTTTAACTGGCTTCTTATCTGTAGATTCTGATGCTGGTAAAACTGCGGGCAAAATTGGGCCAGATTATGGTACGTTGCGTCTTCTGGAGCTACCTAAAAACTCGAATGTGCCTGGACCAGGACAAGCTCAAAATAATTTTAATTCCGATGCCGCAATATCAACTGAGCTCAACCTCTTGCAATCAGGCTCGACAAAAGTGAAGCGAGGTAACCTCCTAACCCTCCCAGTGGGTAATGGACTGATTTATATTCAACCGGTTTATGTTCAATCTTCGGGGACTACTTCTTTCCCCCTCCTTAAACGCGTGTTGGTAGCATTTGGGGACAAAGTGAGTTCTGCGCCGACTTTGGATGCTGCTCTCGATAAGACTTTTAAAGGTGATTCCGGAGCGGCCGCAGGTGATGCATCTCATGCAGACAAAACTGGAGGATCTGGAAAGCTGTCAGATTCAGGAGAAAGTCAATCAAGCGGCCCGTCTAGTCATCAGGGGCAGGGGACTCTACCTCATCAGACAGAAGTTCCTAATGCAAACCTACAAAAAGCTCTTAAGGATGCAGATCAAGCTATGAAAGACTCTGATGCAGCACTCAAACAGGGTGATTTTAGTGCTTATGGTGAAGCACAGGCTAGGCTGAAAGAGGCCCTTAATAAAGCCCTGCAAAGCCAAGAAAAGAACTAAGCATGAGGGACGGCTAAGTGGTCTTACAAACCTTGTACAATGCTCAACGTTTGTACGTACTTGGGAAGTGAGCACAGATGGCATCTCAATTTTGGTTGATTGTCGGACTAGGTAACCCTGGTGCCAAGTACGAAGGTACTCGTCACAATATGGGGTTCATGTGTGCAGATGTCCTTTCTCAGCGGTGGTCTGTTGCCTTTAGTGACCATAAGGGATTGGCCATGCTAGGAAAAGGAATTATGCGTTTAGGGGGGCAAGAAAGCAAGTTTTTCTTAACGAAGCCTCTCACTTTCATGAACGACTCAGGCGATGCAGTGGCCTCAATTTGTTCATACTACGACATCGAACCACAGCGGGTTGTGGTCATTCACGACGACATGGATTTAGACTTCGGTCGTATCAAAGTCAAAATGGGTGGCTCAGCTGGTGGACATAATGGTATTCGTTCTATTGACCGTTCGCTAGGAACCAACGCTTACAGCCGAGTGAGACTAGGGGTAGGGCATGCTCAGAGAGGTGCTCAAGCTCATCAGCAAACCGTAGATTGGGTGTTAGGGCGTTTTCCTTCCCAACAGCGTAAAGAATTGGAAGACTTTCTAGCTGATGGTGCCGATGCAGTTGAGGCGGTAATGACCCAAGGTTTGCCGCAGGCACAGGAGCGTTTTAATGGCAGGTGAGCAAGTTCAAAGTCTTGATGGTGCTCTACATCCGTTTTTGCAGGACCTCCTGAAAGATAGTAGTTTTGCACGTTTGCTTGACGATCAGCAATCCCAGTTGAGTGGGGCTGAAACTCTTACAGTCCAAGCCGCGTCAGGTATCCGACCGGCCTTAGCGAGCGCTTGTGCACAAGAAGGTACAACCATCCTCATCGTTCCCTCGGAGCGGGATGCGGAAGAAATGGTGTCCTCCTTGCGGTCATGGTATCCTGCGGCTGAAGATATAGCACTGCTGCGGGCATGGGAGACACTTCCTCACGAACGACTTTCACCGCGGGCTGATACGGTTGCTTCCAGGATGGCTGTTTTTCATCGCCTAGCACATCCTAACGAAGGAGATGGGTTCTTCGGTCCTATCCGCCTTTTAGTTATGCCTGTTCGCTCTTTGATTCAACCCGTTGTCCCTGGCCTAGGTGATATAAAACCACTCATCTTCAGGCAAGATAGTGATTTGCCACTGAGTGCTGCTGTTGAACAGCTCCAACGGGCTTCATATACAAGGGTTGACCTAGTGATGGAACGCGGTGAATATGCAGTACGAGGTGGGATACTGGATGTTTTTGTACCCACAGCTGCACATCCTGTCCGTATCGAATATTTTGGTGATACCGTAGACTCGATTAAGTCTTTCCATGCTTCAGATCAACGTACGTATGGAGATGGCCTGAAACAGATTTGGGCTACCCCGTGCCGTGAGATGGAGCTCAACGACCAGATCCGCACGAGAGCAGCTGCTCTAGTTGGTAAGATTCCCAATGCTGACGACATGCTGGAATCAATCGCTCAAGGTATTCCTGTGGAAGGCATGGAGTCCTTGTTACCGGCACTAGTAGATGAATTAGTTCCTGTCGAATCTACGATTCCAGAAGATGCCCGAGTATTGTTATGCGATCCTGAACTTCTCCGTCGATCAGCTGAGGATCTAGCTAAAACAGCTAATGAATTCTTGGCTGCCTCATGGCATGTTGCAGCTTCTGGGCACGGAGCTGGCGCACCAATCTCATTTGAGCAGGCTTCGTTTATCAATTATGACGAAGCAATACGTGCTCTTTCCACGGGTAAGAGACAAGTATGGAAGCTGACGGATTTTAGTGTCGATCCTGATAGGGATGACCAGGTTCGGTTATCAGCACAAGCACCCGAGGAGTTTCGAGGAAATGAAGACCGTGCTAAATCAGGTATTGAAGGGTTGGTAACGACCGGTATCCAAGTTGTCATTACTGCGGCAGCCAAGGGGACGTTGAGCCGGTTGAAACGGGTAGTCGAAGCCAGCGGCTTCCTAGCTAGTATCAAGTTTATTCAGTCTTTAGCGGTAGACGGTTTCATCGATGAAGAAGCTGATTTTGCGCTGTTGACAGAACGTGATTTGACCGGACACTCAAGTGTCGTAACAGGACCAAAATCAGCCAAACGCCGGCACAAAGCTATCGATCTGACAGAATTAAAGGTTGGTGACTATGTAGTTCATGAGCAGCATGGTATTGGTCGCTTTCTGGGGATGCGGCAGCGGACGGTTGGATCCAAGGCAAGCAAAGGTTCACGTGAATACCTTGTTATCGAATATGCTCCTTCAAAACGAAACGCGCCAGCAGACAAGTTGTTTGTACCAGCTGACCAGTTAGACCAAGTCAGTAAGTACATTGGTTCCGAAGCGCCGAAGCTTAATAAACTAGGTGGTTCTGATTGGGCTGAAACGAAAGCTAGGGCTAAAAAACACGTCCGTGAAATTGCCCAAGATTTGGTCAAGCTGTATTCGGCTCGCCAGCGCACACGGGGCTTTGCATTTAGCCCTGATACGCCTTGGCAAAAAGAGCTTGAGGACGCCTTCCCCTATCAAGAAACCCCCGATCAGCTCACCGCTATAGATGAAGTTAAGCGAGACATGGAGAGGCCGGTACCCATGGATCGTTTGATATGTGGCGACGTAGGATTCGGTAAAACTGAGGTTGCTATACGAGCAGCGTTTAAGGCAGTCCAAGATGCCAAGCAAGTGGTCGTTTTAGTTCCTACTACACTTTTAGTTCAGCAGCATTACCAAACATTCGTTGAACGATTTGAAGGTTTTCCTGTACGAGTAGCTCAGATGAGCCGTTTTCAAAGTAGTAAAGAAAATCAAGAAACTATTGAGGGTTTATCTGAAGGCACAGTAGATGTTGTTATCGGGACCCATAAATTATTAAACCCCAAAATCAAGTTCAAAGATTTAGGGTTAATGATTATTGACGAAGAGCAACGTTTTGGCGTCGAAGACAAAGAAACACTAAAAGCAATACGTACCAATGTTGATGTATTGAGCCTTTCCGCCACACCAATCCCAAGAACTCTTGAGATGGCCGTAACCGGAATACGAGAAATGTCGACTTTGGCCACTCCTCCCGAGGACCGTTTGCCTGTTTTGACCTATGTAGGTGTGTATGAGGATGCTCAGGTAACAGCAGCTATTCGTAGGGAGCTCTTACGTGGAGGCCAGGTATTTTATATTCATAACAGGGTAGCTGATATTTCTAAAATTGCAGCACAAGTCCATGAACTGGTACCTGAAGCTAGGGTCGGTGTGGCTCATGGCAAAATGGGAGAAAAGCAACTGGATGCGATTATCCAGAGTTTCTGGCACCGCGATGTTGACGTGTTGGTCTGTACAACTATTGTCGAGACTGGATTGGATATTCCCAATGCCAACACACTTATTGTAGATAGGGCTGACTATTTTGGTCTTTCTCAGCTCCATCAATTGCGGGGGAGAGTGGGACGTGGTCGAGAGAGAGCATATGCTTACTTCCTTTATGACCCGTCTAAGCCTATGACGCAGACGGCACACGATCGGTTGGCAACTATTGCTCAACATACAGCTCTTGGTTCAGGCTATGACGTAGCTATGAAAGATCTTGAATTACGCGGTACGGGTAATTTATTGGGCTCACAGCAGTCAGGTCATGTTGAAGGTGTCGGTTTTGATTTATATGTACGCATGGTTTCTCAAGCTGTTGAAGAGTACAAGGAGCCAGAGCGTAAGGAGTCTATTGCGGTTTCTATTGACCTGCCAGTAGAAGCATCAATTCCTGTGGCATATATAGATTCTGACAAACTTCGCTTAGAAGCATACCGTAAGTTGGCATCTGCTCAAGATGAACAGGACCTGCAAGATCTGTATGATGAGCTCTCAGATCGCTATGGAACTCCACCTCCCGAATTTGAAACGCTGTTTGGGGTAGCTCGCCTTCGTTCCAAGGCTAGGAAGCTAGGCATAAGCGAAATAAACGGTCAGTCAAGCCAAGTGCGCATCAGCAAACTTGATATGCTAGATTCCTTACAAATGCGTATTTCTCGTATTTACAAAGGTTCCCGTTACCGACCGGTGACGCAGACTTTGCAGGTACCTGCCCCCTTCTCTGGTGGATTAGGATCTCATCCTATGAATTCTACGCAAATACTGGCTTGGGCCGACCAACTTTTGGATGATTTAGCCTGGAATTCCACTCAAGGTAAGTAATCATCCAGCCAGTTGTAAACACACAAACCAATGACCTTTCTCGTCCAACAAAGGCACTACTCTTAAGAGTGTTAGCGCAACCTAAGTTGTAATAAAAGGAGAAGTTGTGGCAGCAATTGAAAGCGTATATGCGCGTGAAATTCTTGATTCCCGTGGAAACCCAACTGTAGAGGTTATTCTACAGACCGAAGACGGTGCAGAAGGACGTGGTTTAGTTCCTTCCGGAGCTTCAACTGGTGAAGCTGAGGCTTGGGAGCGTCGCGACGGTGACAAGAACCGTTACCTGGGCAAGGGTGTACTCAATGCGGTAAAGGCTGTTAATGAGGTGATCGCCCCCAACATTATTGGCATGGATGCCACTGACCAGCGTGCTCTAGATGACACCATGATTGAATTGGATGGCACCCCCAACAAGGGTAAGCTAGGAGCAAATGCCATTTTGGGTGTCTCCCTAGCAGCTCTCTATGCTGCAGCTGAGTCTGCTGAACTCCCACTTTACCGCTACATCGGTGGTACAAACGGCCATATTCTGCCTGTTCCGAACATGAACATTATGAACGGTGGTGCTCACGCTGATTTCGCCACAGACATCCAAGAGTACATGATCTCTCCTTATGGCTTCGAGTCCTATCGTGAGGCTTTGCGCGCAGGTGTAGAGGTTTACCATACGCTAAAGGGTGTCCTCAAGAAGGACGGACATGAGACTGGTTTGGGCGATGAAGGTGGCTTTGCTCCAAAGATGAAGTCCAATGAGGACTCCTTAAAGTACATTATGGACGCCATCGAGAAGGCCGGTTATGAGCCAGGAAAGCAGATTGGAATCTGCTTGGATGTTGCTTCCTCTGAGTTCTACAACAAGGAAACCAACAAATATCACTTCGACGGTGAAGATCGTGAAGCTGATTATATGCTGGATTACTACAAGGAACTAGTTTCTAAGTATCCTCTAGTTTCTATCGAAGATCCGTTTGCTGAGGAAGACTGGGCTGCTTGGCAGAAGATTACTGCTGCCATGGGCGATAAGCTTCAATTCGTCGGTGATGATCTTTTGGTCACTAACCCCAAGCGTTTGCAAAAGGCTATCGACATGAAGGCCGCTAATTCACTGCTGGTTAAGCTCAACCAGATTGGAACGGTAACTGAGACCATGGATGCTATTGAGCTGGCGACCGCTAACGGTTTCACTTCCATGGTATCCCACCGTTCAGGTGAGACTCCAGATACCACTATTTCCGATCTTGCAGTTGCTAAAAACACCCGTCAGATTAAGACCGGTGCTCCAGCACGTGGTGAACGTATTGCTAAGTACAACCGCTTGTTGGAGATAGAGGAAGAGCTCGGTTCGACCGCACAGTATGCAGGCTACAGCGCCTTCAAGGCATGCAAGCAGTATATGAAGTAACTCCAAGTAGGCTCGCATAGATGAGTCTTGATGTTTTATGCCCGTGGCATGTCGAGTCGGCTGTCACGGGTAATTTTGTAAATATGACTAGAGCAAGTCGTCAACCCTCCCGCAGAGAGACTTATAAGGGGCAATCTTCCAGCAGCCTTGCAAGTAAGAAGCTGAACCGTCAGCATATATCAATTTCTCTCTGTATATCTATCATTGTTGTTTTCATAGGTGCGATACAGTTAATTTCAACGTTTCACACGTATGCGGTAAATCTGTCGGAACTTAACGGTTTGAAAAATCAGCAAGCCGTTTTACTGGAACAAAAACGGCAGCTTGAAAACGATATTGCCCGTTGGGATGACCAAGCGTATGTCACAGCTCAGGCGAGAGACCGTCTAGGTTTCGTGTTTCCAGGAGAGCAGGCCATCCGAGTGTTGCACCCAGAGGCAGTGACCGGCGGGCAACCTTCGCAGGCTCATAAACAGAGGGAAGTGGATGCAGAACAATCCCAAACCTCGTTGCCCTGGTATAGGGAGATGGCTTATTCTCTCGGCAAGGCAGATGCTCCTTCTTCCCAGCATTCGAGTGATTCAAGGCAAGTAAATTCAAATCGCGAGGGCAACACAACGCAGAGGAATACAGATGGTGATACACAGCCGCGGAAATAATATGGAAGATACTCGCAGGGAAATTGAAATACTGGTTGATCAATTGCTTGCTCACAGGGCTGAAGAAGAGGATATCAACGTAGTACAGGCACAATTAGGACGTTATCCTCGAGGTATGGTGGCTGTTGGAGCCCGCTGCGTGTGTGGGAATCCTCTTGCTGTTGTAACTCGTCCACTGCTACCAGGAGGGATACCGTTTCCTACTACCTGCTATCTAACAGCTCCTGAGGCAGTCAAAGCCATTTCTCAACTTGAGGCTAACAGTGTTATGGAAATAATGAACCAGCGTCTGTCTGAGGAATCTGAGCTGCGCATCCAGTACGAAATCGCCCACCGAATATATCTATTGTTCCGTAAATCGCTTGCTCAGCGTCTCGAAGACGATGAAAGTCATATCGAAGGTATATCGGCTGGTGGTATGCCCAAACGAGTGAAGTGCTTGCATGCACTCAGTGCTCAGTCCCTCATAATGGGTAGAGGTATTAACCCGTTTGGAGATGAGGCTTTAGCGTCTGTTTCTGACGTATTTGATCCTGGCATCTGCCGTTGCGCTCAACCATGGTCACAGCAGCAGAGCCACCAGATGCTGAGCAGATAAAAGGGGTGACACCGGTTATTTTCAACACGGTTAGCTCTAGTACTACTCTTAAATAACCTTAGCGTATCGCTTTTGTGGAGGACATTTTCATGAGTGCTGTGACAGTGGCAGGAATAGACTGTGGTACCAATTCAATTCGTCTCATGATAGCCAACGTGGATGAAAACGGCTTACATGAACTGAAGCCAAGGGATACAAGAGTAGTTCATCTTGGGGAAAAGGTGGATCAGACGCATTGCTTCACCCATGCTGCCTTACAACGGACCTTTGCAGCTGCCGAGGAGTTTGCTGACATCTTAGAGCACTATCAGGTTGAAGCTCTTCGTTTCGTAGCAACTTCCGCAAGCCGAGATGCTCTTAATCGTGATGAATTTGAAGCCGGTATCCAGCGCATTCTCTCAGTGACTCCAGAGGTTATTTCAGGTGAAGAAGAGGCGCAGTTGAGTTTTTTGGGCGCTGTTAGTGTGCTCAAAGCTCGTCAGCAATCAGCCTCAATACTGCAAGTCCCATACCTGGTAGTTGATCTCGGTGGAGGGTCTACAGAGCTTGTTATGGGTGGAGACGGTGTCGCAAGCCCAGCAGACCAAGTCCAGGCATCTTATTCTATGGATATTGGGTCGGTACGTATGACAGAACGTCATCTTTTGTCTGATCCAGCCACGAAGCAACAAATTCAGGAGGCTGTGTCAGATATCGATAGCAGTATAGACAGAGCCTTCCAGCAAGTGCCTGTCCGTAATGTAAAGACGGTTATCGGCGTGTCGGGTACTATCACGACGATGAGTGCGCTGGCTGTACGACTCAAGACATACGATCGAGAGGCTGTAGATGGTGCTCAAATTAGTATGGCTCAAGTTCACGAAGCTAATCGTAAATTGCTAGCTATGAACTCCAAAGAACGAAGCGATTGCAAGGTCATCCATCCTGGTCGAGTGGGAGTTATTCCAGGTGGGGCCATCGTATGGGACAGGCTGCTTGAACGTCTGCAAGAACAAGCTCAAGGAATGGCTGATGCTTATATAGCAAGCGAGCATGGCCTCTTAGATGGTGTTGTTTTGGACTTAGGTCGTCGATGTTTAGACAGGCGGAGCTGAATCTGTTCAGACACTGAGGTATACTTATTAATTGTTGTATGAGCCCTGGTGGCGGAACGGTAGACGCAGCGGACTTAAAATCCGCCGCTGTAACAAGCGTGTGGGTTCGAATCCCACCCGGGGCACTGTGCATTCGATATGCGTGAGTTACGCTTGCTCGGATGTGTGAGTAACAAGTAAATTGCAAGATTTACTCCGAGCAAATACCTCAGGTACAAGCTCAGAATTCGGAGGGAACTATGACAGAGCAGAGCATGCCAGAGGTCAATGCTGAGTTCGGTGCCTACCCAACCATAGATTTCACTGGCAGTGCCCCTCAAGGTCTGCGTGTTCTTGAACTGGTAGAAGGTGATGGACCGCTCGTTCGTAAGGGTGACACAGTTACTGTTAACTATCATGGCGTAATCTGGGGTTCTGACGCCCCATTCGATTCCTCTTTTGATCGACACCAACCGGCAGGTTTCGCGATTGGAGTAGGCCAAGTTATCAAAGGCTGGGATATGAGCGTACCAGGACATAATGTTGGTTCTCGTTTGCTGATTTCGATACCTCCAGAGTATGGTTATGGCTCCCAGGGTGTACCTCAAGCTGGAATTGGAGGGAATGACACCTTGGTCTTCGTAGTTGATATTATTTCGACTCGATGATGTTTGAACTGTGGAGGGCCGGTCAGATCCGGCTTTTTCCATATATGCTCCAAGCAGTACTTGGGGATCGGGAGCAGTATTTGAAGGGGGAAAGCTAGCTAAGCAATTGGTTAGTAGGGTTAGCGCCGCTGGTAACTGCCCTAGTATGCAGGATGAAAAACGAGTGGGTACAGGTTGAAGTGCTCACATAGCTGTGTGGTAAAGGAGGATGTGATGACAGAGGAAAAGACACTTCTGCTCACACAAGAAGCATACGATAAGTTAGAAGATGAGCTTAAACATCGACAGGGTGAATACCGTGATGAGATTACCGAGCGTATTGCTGCTGCTCGCGCCGAGGGAGACTTGAGCGAAAATGGAGGCTATCAAGCAGCGCGTGAGGAGCAAGGCAAGAATGAGGGTCGAATCAACGAACTCATTGTCAAGCTGCGCAATGCAAAAATTTTGAAAGCACCTAAGGCTGGTATTGTTGGTAACGGTTCTATTGTCACTTTAGACATAGCTGGCAGTGAAATGGTGTATGTACTGGGATCTCGTGATATTGCGGTTGCGACAGATTACGAAGTTATCAGTCCAGAATCTCCTATCGGCGCAGCAATTTTAAGTCATAAAACGGGAGACACAGTTTCATACAAGACCCCTAATGGCAAGGAGATCACAGTACTTATTAAGGACGCACAGCCTTTGAAGTAGTGCTCTTATAAAAATGAAGCCAGTTACCTGCTTTTGACCCTTTTGCACGGTTCTTCTGCTGGTAGCTGGCTTTCATATATGCTGCAAGTCATGTACTACATGAGATGACAAACTACTAGGTAGATGGCTACGACATGGCAAACATAACCCGCTACAGTGCCGCCATGGAAAATCTCATGAAATCCAAGTACTTTAGGCCAGGGGTCAGGCTTACGTGACGCGTAGACAACTGCACCTGCAATATAGCAGAGGCCACCGGCGATTAATAACCACACCACAGCCGGTCCTGCAACTGGTGATTTCCAGAAAAGCCCCATAAAACCAATTCCTGCTACTCCAAAGATGATATAGACTGAAGTGTAAAGCCAGCGGGGTGCAGATATCCAGATAACGTGGATAAACATGACAACGATAGTTCCAGTCCAGATTCCAATGAGTATAAGGCGACGCCAAGAGGGAGACAGGGCAAAAGAAATCGGCGTGTACGTCCCTGCAATGAGAAGGAAGATATTGACGTGGTCTAAGCGGCGTAAAATATCAGTGACTTCTGGCGACCAGTTGCCCAAGTGGTAGAGAGCAGAATTTCCGAAGAGGGCTAATGAGCTGATCATAAAAACAGAGCAAGCTAATTTCAGAGCTAAACCGTGACTAATACAAATGAGCACTATCCCAGAAGCTAAAGCTAGAGGGGCTGTGACAGCGTGAATCCAGCCTCGCATCATTGGTTTAGGGCGTCCGTGTACATCCAATCGGATTGTGTGATGCTTCTCCTGCGTCGGTTCTTGTTTCATCGCTGGCGGTTTACCTTGACATTTTTCTTCATCACAATTCTTAAGGTCTTTGCCGGTGGAATATTGGTATGCTTCACATCTCCTAGTGTCGTCCGATGAAGTTGGGTGATGTAACTTATATTGCATGGTTATCCTTAGCAATTGACAGTGATCGTCAAGAAGCTTTGCTCTTTTGCTTCTAGTGTAGCGCTAGGGGAAGTATCTGAGGAATACCTCAGCTATGATGATACTATGGCTGATTTTTCTGAGATCCTTGCTACGTTTTCTGACTTCGATGAAGGTGACCGTGAGTGGCTTCACCTTTTAGTAGCTGACTGGCAGGTTATTGCTGATTTAAGTTTCGCTGATCTTCTTTTGTTGCTGAGGAGGTCAGATGGACGATATGTAGTAGCAGAGCAATGTAGGCCGTCTACTGTTATGTCCCTCCGAACCGAAGATGTGGTTGGAAACTTGATACCGCAGGATCGTCTCAATGAGCTGGATGCAGCTATGGAATCTGGAGAAGTATTACGTTCTAACCATATGCGTACCGTGGGCAAGGCTACCGTGTGTGATGTGTATGCTCCCATTCGGCATAAAGGTAAAACACTGGGGCTGGTAGCTCGAGAAACTAATATGGCCACCAGAGAGTCAAACGGGCGATACGAGAGTGAAAGTATCAATGCTGGTAAAGCTCTGTTTGATATGATCACTCGCGGGCAATTTCCATACTCTGATTCGGTGATGAACCAGCGGCATAATGCTCGTGTAGCAGATGGTTTTATTATTTTGACAGCCGGTGGTGTTGTACGGTATGCCTCACCCAATGCTATATCCTGCTTCAGGCGGTTGGGTTCTGTTGAAACCATGCCAGGCCAATATCTCAGTGAAATAGGTACTTCTTTAATTAAACAAAATGATCCTCTTCCAGATTCTCTTCCACTGGTGCTGACGGCTAAAGCTGCAGTAGACTCTGAGCTGGTTGTAAATCGTTCTGCTGTGTCCATGCGATCCTTGCCCCTGTACAGTGAGGAGAAAAGAATAGGAGGTATTGTTTTATGCAGGGATGTCACCGAACTTCGCAGGCGTGAAAAAGAGTTACAGACCAAGGATGCAACGATATCGGAAATTCATCATAGGGTTAAAAATAATCTTCAAACGGTTTCTGCCCTTCTCCGATTACAGAGCAGAAGAACGAAATCTGAAGAAGTTCGCAAAGAACTGGAAGAGGCTCAACGAAGAGTGCAAACTATTGCTGTTGTTCACGAAGGATTAAGTCAGACCGCAGACGAAATCGTCGATTTTGACAAAGTTATTGCGAATCTCCTCAAAATGAGTGTGGACTTAGCAACGACGTCAGACCAAAAGATATCAATATCTTATATTGGTAAGTTCGGCATGATGCCAGCCCAAGATGCAACTCCGTTATCATTAGTGCTGACTGAGTTAGTTAATAATGCCGTTGAACACGGCTTTGAAGGCTGTAAAGAGGGTCATATAACCATTTCCGTTGGAAGAGGCGGAGACAATCTCAATGTAGTAGTAGAGGACGATGGAAATGGATATGACACTGAGTCTAGAGCTGGCCTAGCTCGTTCATCTGGGTCCGGTCTTGGTACGCAAATTATTAATACGTTTGTTACCAATGATTTTGGTGGGACAGTACGTTGGGGGCCACGTCGTGACGGAGGTACTCGAGTAGTAATTAATCTTCAGCTTCGTGCTGCTCAGAAGGCAGGGGAGAAAAAAACTAGATAACGGATTGAATACCTGTTGCGTGTTAGCTAGCACTACAGCTGAACCGCAACAGGTAGATCCAAAAAGTTCAGGGACAATTACTCTTAGGATTGCTGCATGGCCTGGGTTCTGCGAGCTCGCATGGCCCGGCGTTTGAGGGCCCTGCGTTCATCCTCGCTCATGCCTCCCCAGACACCGTAATCCTGATTAGTGTCTAGTGCACACTTCAAGCACGCATCAATGACTTCACAAGACCTGCAAACAGCTTTGGCTTCTTCTATTTGCTGGTATGCAGCACCAGTGTTTCCTACTGGGAAGAAAAGCTCTGGGTCTTTATCACGGCAGGCAGCTTTAGCGCGCCAATCAAATGCACTACTCATATTCTCACTTCTACTTTCTGACAAATATGACTGTCGTTACACTAGGTCACTTACTATAGGGAAGCACGATTAGAGCAACTTTTCAAGACTTATGAGAGAAAAAATTATTTTTGTGAGCACTGAAGAATAGTGGCTTGTCCATGATTAAGTAGTATAGCGCGACCAGGGGTTGAGTTCGAACTACTCGGTAAAGTTTGTAGCAGTTTCGGAGGGATTCCTGCCATCACATCTTCAGCACGCTGGCCACTGGGGAAGATAATTTGGTAGGGGAATTGATCCGGTTCACGTAGTCTGCGAATAGACTTCAAGCTTATAACAACCTGGACTTCAGGATTGTTTAGAGCCAGGTGCAATCTCTGAGCGAGGGGGTCTTGATTCAAGGGGTCCAGCAGTTCATCTGCATCATCTAGTAGCCAGAAGGTGAGATGATTAGAAAATCGGTTGTTTGTATGACATGGCGGCATCGGTTCTTCGTTCGAAGAATTACTCGAGCTTGCCTGCTCGCAATGATTGTATGAGTATGATTGTTCGTGGTAGCCATTACTGTCGAAACGTCCGTAGATGAGTTCGATGTCTCTTCCTGACGTGCGGTTTGAAGATCCCAGTTTTTTGAGTTGGGAGAGTACGAGCCCAATAAGGTTGCTTTTTCCTCTTCCTGGTCCACCTATGATAACAAGGTTGTGTTCAAGAGTAAGTAGACAGTCATAGAGCTTGACGCCGTCATCTGAAAGACCTAAGCATATGCAAGCTTTACCGCATTCCCAATGAGCGAGCGCAATCGTATGTAAACGGGCAGAGCTAGATAGGACTTGTGGCAGGGGAGCAGTAAACAGCTTGCAGGGTGATGGGAGCATGCAAAAGCGAGTTGCTTGCTCAATCTGCCTGATGATTTCGCCGGCTTGCTCGCAGGAAGCACAGTAAAATCCTGTAAGCTGCTCGCCATCTGTATAAAATCCTAGGCCGGGGGAGTTTGGGCTAATGAGCGCAGCACAGTTAGACCCCAACAGTTCGTTAGACTGTATGGTGTCTCTTACTCTCAGTGAGATGTTTAAATTCATATTTGCTTTCATCTGGGTACTGACCTGCCCTAGTGTGCTTTGTGAGCAAACAATGAGGTGGATTCCTAGTGACCGGCCTAAAGAAGCCAGCTGTACTAGGTGGTCCATGTAGTCTGGCAGTTGTTGTCGAAGTGCTTGAAATTCATCAATAACAACCAGCAAACGCGCTGGAGGATCGTCCAGTTGTTCGAAACTCGTTACACCCTGGTCCGCAACTATTTGCTCTCGGCGTTTGAGCTCAAGCTCTAATGCCTTAATAGCTCGAACAGAGGTCTCGAGGTTGAGGTCAGAAACAGAACCAACGCAGTGGGGTAGTTTACTGAGAAGATTAAAGGCTGATCCACCTTTAAAATCGAGGAAGACAAAATTAACACATTGAGGAGGTAGTTTGCAGGCTAGACTGAGACACCAGTCTTGGAGCAAAACAGACTTTCCAGATCCAGTCGTTCCGGCGACTAGCGCATGGGGCCCCTGCTTAGGAAGGTTGAGACAGAAACCACCTTGAGTGGACGATCCCAACATAGTTAGATAATATTCATCAGCCTTAGAGTCTGAGCTTTTTGGTGGGTCCTTATTGATAAGCCAATGGTGGACAATTCCTTGCCAGAGAAAACCCCCTAAACTAACTGCTTCATGCCCTGCGACGATATCTTGTAATTTCACAGGGGGAAGTGCATTAAGAGGAGCACCCACATTCATGGAACCTAAGGGGTATGCAGTGGAATCTTCGCTGACACCTTCGTCTGAATGCTGTTTTATCGAGTGTGTTGTTTTCAGTGATGTCATCAGATTGCTGATGCTTAGCGCACTCGTAGCGATCAGACTTGGTGTAAGCAGGATAGTATATAGCCAATTGCCTTGCAGTACCATAAGTACCATAATTCCCAGTTGAGAGAATATAGGGGCTGATTGTCCTATGCAGCTGAGCCAGAACTGACTACGTATGCTGTGTGTAGCTGTCGGTTTTCCAGTTTTCAAACTCATGGAACTCATTGTGAGGCATGTTCAGAGCTGGCAGGTGAATAGCAGTGTACTGTGGTCGAGTGTACTTCTTCCCTTAGGAGACAGCCGTTCTACACGCCACCAACAGGACCTGGTTCATGGCTACCGTCGCCAAGTTGTGCGAAAAGGTCAAGATTTCGCTTGTCATCCAAAAGTACTGTTGAGCCCAATCCGCTTACATAATAATCGGGATCCGTCCAGTAGACAGAGCCATTTATCCCTTTGCTACCAGATGCTTCTTGGAATGCGAGGGCCATTCTGACCAAAGTCCAGGGATTAGTGCTTTCGTCAACGGTGATTGATCCTAATGAAGCTTTCGAAACGCGCGATAAAGTAGAAAAATTCATGAGTGTTTTGGCTGAAACCGCTTTGTGGGTGATGGCAGCAATAACCATGCGCTGGCGTTCAGCTCTACCAAAATCTCCTTTGGGATCCGCATAACGCATACGAGAAAAAGCCAGGGCTGTACCACCATCAGCCTTGTGACATCCTGCTGTCCAGTTTAATCCTGAGTAGGGGTCGTTGACGGTCTGGTCATAGCACAAGTTAACACCACCTAATGCCTGCACTACACCTTCAAGTCCACCGAATCGAATGAGGACTACATGGTCTATTTTATGACCGGAAATCGCTTCAACTTGGCCAGTTAAGGCTCTATATCCGTATATATTTGCAGCAGCATTAATTTTCATTCCTTGCCCATTGACTGTAACTAGTGAGTCTCGTGGGATGGAAATAAGTGATGTGTTACCGTGTCTAGGCTTGGTAAGTACCAGAATAGTATCAGTTCGAAAACCTGGTGTATCGTCGGTGGTGCCGGTACCTTCGGTACCATCTCGTTCATCAGAACCGAGTATGAGCCAACTGGTGGCAGTGCCAGAAGCCATATTCGTTAGCATATCCTTATGCTGGAGCTGCTTGGAAGTCCAAAACCATGCACTGCCAATGCTGCAAATGATTAACGCGATGATTCCGACGAGGAAAGTAGATAGAATTTTGCGAGCATGATGCCCCTGTTTGTTATACGCTACAGGTGGTCTTTGAGCTACTGCTGTGGTATGTAGTCTACGTGCTGGTTGCAAGGGAGTACTATTTCCCTGGTGATATCGTCCTCCAGCGCGTCTAGCGGCAGAACCTGATGTGGGTAGGGCAGGGGCTATTCGAGTTTGTGTATGTTGACGCCGAGATTGTGTAGTACGTGGTTGTGCGTTGCTAGCTTCTGCTGTGGGAGCAAAGGTAGGTGCTGGCTGTGAGGAAGCTTTCTGGTTGGACCGTCTTGAACTTGATCTCAGGGGATCTGCTGCAACTGGTCGGTTGGAACGCAAGCTGCGTTGAGACTTGCCAGAAGGGAGGAAAGAAGGTGGCTCCTGTCCTGCCTGATCGGCGCGTGATCGCTCACTCATCTGTTGTTAACCTCTTTCTGACACTCCTCACTAGCCCTCCAAACAAAGACTTAACATGTTTGGGCTGTCTGCTGGTCAATCTCGGACTATTTCTGTGCAGGAACAGCACATACCGTAGAAGTCAGATAGCGTTCAGATATTCCGATGTACTGTCCTGAGTTGGCATCCCTAATAGTGCCATCCTCAGGGTTGACAGTGCCTCCCGTAATGGGATCGATGAGCTTATCGCCTTGTTTAATTAAGCCAGTTATTGGGTCGGGAGCTGGCTGGACGGGACCTGTTGATGCTTCAGCTGAGCTATGAGTGCCGTTTGTGGTATTCGAATGTGGTGTTGGACTGGCAGGTGATTGTTCAATAACGTGGCTCTCAGATTCTTCCTTATGAATTTCCTTGTCTGTCAATGGTTTTTCGTTCTTCAATGTTTGCCAAATGTCTTGTGCGCTTGAGTCCCAGACCACTCGTGCCATTGGGTTGTTAGGATCAGGCTTTACGGGTAGTGTGCGTGAATAAATATGGCTTGAATCTATATTTTTCATGCTATCTGCTAAACCGAACAGAGTTGAGAGGTTGCCCAATCCTTGGCTTAGCTGTAAGGCCGAAAGCGATGTTTTAACGAGTTGGTATAGAGTGCCAAAGTCTGAATACACATTCTTCTGTTGCGCCTCATTTACCAGTGTCTTTACTAGGTATTGCTGACGAGTGGTTCTCATGATGTCAGAACCATCAGTTCCTGTCCCATGCCTCATCCTGGCATACTGGGTTGCTGAAGTACCGTCTAAGTGCCGCAAGCCTTTCTTTAGATCTAAGCCAGTGTATGCATCTTGAGTGTCAACTGGAATGCAAACATTGACTCCACCTAGGGCGTCAATCATGTCTTTAAGCCCGTTGAAATCAGCAACGACAAATTGTTGGATGTCCAGTCCTGTCAAACTATTAACTGCAGTCAGTGTGCACGATGCCGCTGAAGCGACATCGCCACCTTCGCTGTATCCCGTAGCGAATATTGAATTAAACATAACGTTATAACGGGCCGGAATGGTAGTTCCTTTGCTGGTTACACAAGAGGGGGCGTTCACCATGGAGTCACGAGGAATAGGTACTAAATTGATATAAGTTCGGTCGGCAGAAATCTGGGCAACAATTGTCGTATCTGATTGGTGATTTCCTGCCTCTTCAGGAGCACCTCCACCGATAGCTGCGTTGCCTTCTCCTTCACGAGTATCCTGACCTAAGATAAGTATGTTGAGAGTTTTGCCTTTATAGATGTCTTCTGGGTTTGGAGTGTTCTTACCTTGGTATGCTGGGTGAGAAAGAACGTGAATGCTGCCCATGGTTTCCACGAATGCTGCTGCTATAAAAGATCCTGCAAAAACAATGAGAGCACATAGGGTGGCTGCTATCCCTGTTCTGACGGGATGAGATACTCGAAAGCCCAGAGAGTGCCGTGGGCCTAAAGAAGCTCTTCCCCCGATATTGGGTACACCGTGGCTATCTTTCTTGTGTGAGGTCACGTTTGCGCCTTCCTAAATACCGCAGCAGTTTACTAAGTAGCGCGCGGAGACAGTGATGCCGCAAGTAGGATATCTTCCGCACAGATACACTAGCTAATTGTAAGACTATGCGTGCACTCTTGTGTCGTTCAGCGGTAATTATGCTATTTTTTGGGTAGAAAGTGTAAGTTACGTTAGGTAGCTATAGGGCAGAAAGCCAGTCTTAACTAGGCCTTTGATCATTCAATAGTGAATGTGAAAAATGTGCAAGAACTGCCCGGCGAGTTTTGCACTACAGGGCTTTGCGTAGACTAGAGCTTATGAGTTCGTCCTCTTCAAACGTCACAGATGTTAAACAGGTTCTCGCAGATGTACTGCGCACTCAGCCTCTGTCTAGCTGGCAAGAGGTGGATTCCTCAATAGCAGCTGTGGTTACAGTAGAAACTGATTTGACTTACTTTCCTGAAACATTAGCGGCAGTTTTTGCGCAGAAGCTGCTTCCAGGTTCCATTATTATCGCAGACTGCTCGGGAAGTACTAGTCAGCCACTGTACTCTCAAGTGAATTTTGACCATTTACATGGACAGTCCCATGAAGAGCGTTCAGTAAGTATCGAGATTGTTCGAGCATATGGTGCCACTTCTTTCGCGGACGCTATACGACGTGCGTTGGAGTATGCGCACTTGCCAGCTGCTGTGAATGGTATTTGGCTTCTCCACGATGATTCCAAGCCGCTTGATGGTTGTTGCTTGGAATCATTGGTTGAAACTTGGCATGATACGCCTACGGCGTCGCTCTTAGGCAGTAAGCAATTAGATTGGGAAGGCAACGGCCTACATAATGTGGGTTATTATGCTGATAAAGGGCGTGTTAGCAGTCTCGTTGTTGATGGTGAGCCAGACCAGGAACAGTATGATAGTCGCCAGGACGTTTTTGCTGTTTCCTTATCAGGTGCTTTACTGCCCTTACACACCTTACGAGCCATACCAAATCTAGGAACATGGGTGAGTACTTTCGGGCAATCAGAGGATTTCTCACGTAGAGTTTGCCTGTCTGGTGGGCGTGTAGTGGTGGTGCCATCTGCTCGTATTGGTCATAGACGAGCTCGGTATGAGGGAATGAGAACAAAGTCTGGCCAGACTGTCTCTCCAGAGATGGTCCGTGATAGCTCTATGCAGGTGATAGATGCCAGGGAAAGCTTCCTGTATGCCAATCATTCGCCAGTTCTGTGGCCATTAATATGGCTCTTAAGACTAGTAGGAGCCCTTTGGTTCGCTGTGGTTCGCTTAATAAATAAACAGCCATATGCAGCTGTATGCGAATTGTGCAGCCCTTGGCGGGTGCTTGCGAGATTGGGAAAGCTGCTTTCAGCAAGGCAGAAATTACGGCAAGTGAGCAATACTGCGAACAGTAAGTTAGAACCATTACAAGTCACCAGACAACAGGTGAAACAGTGGAGACTTCGCTTGGAAGCATACGAAGACCAGCTTAATCACCCTTTGCTTAATAATCTTGCTAGGGCACATCTACGTAGTCAACAGAAGATTCGCATATATTGGGCTTGCGCCGTTGTAGCAGTGGCATGTATCGTCACTGGGTTCTCATCATGGTCACTACTGAAAGATCTGTTTACAGGTGGTATTCTCCATTCTGAATACCTTTTGGGTTCTGCGGCCAATATGTCACAGTTGGCAGAAGCCGCGACTATTCCTTGGTCATGGGGGTTAGGTGTTGGTTCACCAACAGCGCCCACACCATTTTTCCTGCTCCTGCTACCAGTAGCTGTTATTACTGGTGGTAATGTTTCTGCAGCTGTTGCCCTGTTGTTTTTTGCTTGCATACCCCTAGCAGTTCTATCTTTTTGGGCGCTCGCAGGTATCTTTACAAGGTCTAACCCTATTCGAGCAATCTCTTCTCTCTTGTGGCTTGCACTCGCGTTCGCGTTACCAGTTTATTCCAGTGGAGATTTGCCTAATATGGTGGTCATGGCATTCCTACCGGCTGCCTTTGCTTTTACCTTCCGGGCCGTGGGTATGTATTACACGGATCCTCCTGCACAACCTCATCCATCGGTGAGAAATGCAGCATGCGCAGCCGTATGCTTTGCGGCTGTTGTAATGGCTGAACCTCAGTTGTTGCTGGCTTTAATCGTTGTATTCCTCCTCTTTATTGCACTGGTGGGCAGTCATCGGGCCATGCTCATTTTGATTCCTCTACCTGCTGCACTGGCTATGGCCCCCACCTTGGTTAATACCCTAGGACACTGGGCTGAAGGCACGTGGAGACAGTTGTTTGCTGATGTTACTGTGTCTTCTCCTGACCGTTTTGGGAGTCCTCGATCTGCCAGTATTGCTGATATTATCGGCTCAGTGCTCGGGTACAACTTTTCTGGTTCGGCAAGTACTTGGTTGTCGACGAATAGCTGGCAAGCACAGTGTTTGCTGGTATCATTAGCGGTTATTTTCCTGATAGCTTTAGTGAGTTTATGCTTGCCCTCTGTAGCACGGGTATCTCGACTCATGTGGTTCTTGAGCATCGTAGGAGCTATTCTGGCTGTCATCTCTACCTGTGTAGCAGTAGGGCAGGGATGGACTCGACCTGCTGCTGGATCACCCCTTCCTGGATTGCTTTTGGCTATGTTAGGTCTATTGTCATGTGTGGTTATGATGGCTGGAGGTGCAGTCAGACCTTTTGAAACGCTGAATGTCCATCGGCAGAGCAGTTACCATGCGTATGCATCTTTAGACGCAAATACTGAAGCTGTTGAGCTTGCGGCACAGGCACAACAAGCTCTTGTGCGTGACCCAGCTCTTCTAGGGGAAGATGGGAAAATCGATAGTGTTCCAAGGGCTTGGTCTGTGCAACGGATAGCGCGTGCTAGCCTTTCTGTAGTTTTGCTAATCACCGTGATTGCAACAGCTTTCGGTGGACTGAGTCGAATGGATAATGCTCGTTTGCGTTCAGATGGTGGCGGTTTACCAATGGTGGCAGTGGATTATCTGTCACGCTCTGACCGGCATAGGGTACTTGCTGTACGGGCTCATAATGATCGACAGATCAGTTACACTATGATGCGTACCGAACGTGGTGACATAGTGGATGTGTCTGCTTCAGCTCAAGCTCTCAAACTAGGGGGGCGGCCTGATCAGGCTGAGCAAGAGTTGTCTGCTGCTGTCGCTGCATTGATGGCTAGCCCTAATAGTAGTGCTATTGAAACTATGGGCCGTCTTGGCATAGGTGGCATTTTCATTCCTAGCAATGAGGAGGAGACTGGCCATGGCACGAAGTTACCTACAGATGTATTATCTTCAAACATTACTGCTTCCGACGGTACTCAGCAGGTAGTTTCAGGTCCAACTGGTACATACTTCAGGTTGACGACTGTAGATGCTAGTAAGCAAGGACTTGACCTGGCAGGACAGCATGCTGCTGCAGGGCTCTGGTGGCGCGTAGTTTGGCTCTGGTCTCTCTGGCTTACGCTATTGGCCTATGCTCTTGTTGCGTTACCGCGATGGAGGATAGTTGAGGGGAGGCTATCGTGATACGTGAGGATACGGGTATTAAAGAGAAGAAAGCTAGTTCCACTCGTCATGTACGAGTTGTGCATTCGATGGTTGCTGTGCTCTCGGCCCTTCTCATTGTCATGTTCGTGTTAGCTCTTATTTTTTTGAAGCCACCAACTTCAATTGTAGATGATAAGCAATCAGAAGAGGTTAATAAACACCTCGTCAGCCAGCTTAATTTGACCTCATACTGTCCGTCACGAATGACGCTTGCTGATGTGAACGGCTTTGGTGAAGCGAAACCGAGTGAGGGAGACATAACTGCCTCACGTAGGTACAGCGCTTTTGGTCCAGTGTATACGTCGAACGCAAGTTCGGTAACAGGTAAGCATCCACAGCAGCTAGTAGATCATGACCTAGGTGATGGTGAACAGGTTCAAGAGCTTTCTGATTCAGAGCATCAAGAGGCTAGTATTCACAGAACTCAGTTGTTGAAAGCAGCTAGGGGAGCGGGTACTTCTTCATCCGTGGTTTCCTGGGCAACCAAAGGTGATCTCAGTGGTGTACAAGCGACTTCATGTCTAACTTCCAGTTTTGATCACTCCTTCCTGTTGCCCAGCACCCAGCGTGGATGGTCGCAACAATTGGTGCTCTATAATCAATCGACGAAGGCTACAAGCGTTACCATTCAAGCGTACGGTACACGGTCTGCCGGCCGTCTACCATTAGCTACCAGTGCGAATGTCGTTGTGAAAGCGGTAAGTGAGAGTGTCTTTGACTTGTCTGCAGCTCTGCCGGACCAAGATGGTCTCTTCATTAGTATTAAAGGCAACGATGCGCCGGTTGCTGCAGTAGTGCGAGTGAGCGCCATGTCAGGAACAGATTCCAAGGGATCTGACTTTATAAGAGAGGTAGGAAGCGCCAACAAGCAAATAAGTTTGGCTGGAATCGAAGAGCATGATCATGCTGAGCTGCTACTTAAGGGGGAAGAAGAAACTCCTGTCCAACTAGCTTGGTCTACTCCTACGGGGCCAATAAAGCTGAAACAGGTCGAAATCAGTGCACGTAAGGTGAGTAGAATTAACCTAGGAGAGGCCCCACAGAACGCGAACGGTCTCTTGGTGCAAGGTGATAAACCTCTAGTTGCAGCTGTCCAGCTGACACGAACAGGTGCTCTCAATCAAAGTGATTTTACGGTGGTTACTCCAACACCTGCTGCCGCAGTGAGCGCGGTTACTCTGCCAGAGAATAGCCTTGGGCGAATACTTGTTATGAATCCTAGCGCAAGCCCACTTCGTCTACGGATAGATGGCTTTGATGGCGACGGAAAGTATGTAGCTGATAAACAACTGAATCTCGATAAAGGGCATGCTGAAGGTATCGATTTTGATCAGATTGGAGCAAAGGTATCGATTGTCCGTCTCGAAGTTCAGTCTGGACAGGCAGTCTGGAACGTGCGTGTGGGAGTTCCAACAGTCGCGCAAGCCAACCAAGCTGGCCTGGCTGTATTGCAACCCAGTAGTTTGATGCCGCAAAGCCTGTCAATACAGGTCAAGCAAGAACAGGGGATAGTTGACTGATGAGACCCTTTAGAATTTATAGGAAGGGTCTATATCTTCAGGGTGTTTACCATAGAGTTCAGCCAAACTCTGTACGATTTCATCCCGAATAATGATCTGGAGTTCAAGGCGACTATGGGTTTTATGTTGTATCGGTAAACGGTAGAGCACAATTCGAGCAGGGATATTCCTACTAGCTGGGAAGGACCGTGACAGTGGATATGGTTCAGCATCCCAAGGTAAGGGATCAGAAGGGGGAGTGTCTTCCACGGCAAATTGGACAGGACGTATGAGTTGAGGCCAAGCAGCTTCTAACCTCTTCATTTGTGCGGCCACTATTGCGTCAAATATGCCGGCCCGCGTGCGAGAACGTGGCAGGTGTGTACCGAAGGTGGGGCGCCGTATGCCACGTCCATGTAAGTTTCGGTAGGTTGCTTCTTGCCAAGGTAAGGGTGTGGATTTCATGGTTACTATCGTAATAACTTATCTCGATTTACGGTTCTTGTTAGGATAACCATGGTTTATATCCATTGTTAGGCAGCTACGAGGTGTATCTATGGGAATGGAAAAACAGCAAGGATTGGTTGTTTCATCATGGCAAGAGCAAGATCTATCAAGCATTTGTTTGCGTGCCAAAGTACTTGCTTTTGACTTAGATACGACGCTGGCACGGTCAAAGACCAGGATGACAGAGCCTGTCGCGTTCCAGTTCGCAACTATGACAAGGATAATGCCTGTAGCAATCGTTTCTGGTGGGCGTTTTGAACAATTTCAAGAGCAGGTGCTAGATGTACTTCCGGTTGAAACTAATCGTTTCAACTTACACCTGATGCCGACGTCAGGTACCCGGTATTACCGTTGGGACGGCGGTAATTGGAGCCAGGTATATGCACACGATTTGAGCGAGCAGGACCGACACGCGGCAGCGGCCAGTTTACAACGAAGAGCTCAAGAGTTGGGTTTCTGGGAGGAAAAGACTTGGGGTCCGCGTATAGAAGATCGTGGATCACAGATCACTTTCTCTGCTTTGGGCCAGGAAGCTCCAGTAGATAAGAAAGAGGCTTGGGATCCTACCAATGAAAAGAAAAATGCTTTAACCTCTGCTGTTGCTGGTGATTTGCCCCACCTGCAAGTGCGTTCAGGTGGATCGACTAGCGTTGATATTTCAGCAAGGGGAATCGATAAGGCCTATGCAGTGCAGAAGCTGGCAGGAATCTTGGATATAGCTATTGATCAGATGGTTTTTGTTGGTGACCGAATGGATCCTGATGGTAATGATTATCCAGCAGCTCAAGCAGGTACAATGGCACTGCGGGTCAGTGATCCGCAGGATACGTTGACTCTTTTACAGCGTATGGAGCCGTTGTTGATGTCGAAGAGTTGAGTCTTTATTGTTAACCACAATTGCGCTTAGGTCTCGGTGACTATCTCATAGTTGTTATTGTCGTGGCATGAGATCGTTTATTGTCTTGCTGATGGCTGTGGTTGTTTCCGCTGTACGGGCAATGCGGGACTTGCTTATGCCTCGTGGCTGTGCAGGATGTGACATGCCAGACCAGGTCTTGTGTTCTAGCTGTTTGGACTGCTTTCATCAGAATCAAGTATTTCGTATTTACGGTTATGAATGGGACTTTGGGTATGCTTGTGGTCGGTATACTGGGGTGCTCCGTAAAGCTATTTTAGAGTGGAAAGACCATGGAGATTTGGAAGTTACTCGCCCCCTCGAAATGGCGATGAAAGATTTGATTGCTGCTGTCTGTGGAAGAGCTGATCAGTACTGTCGAAGTCAGATTCTTGTAGTTCCAGTTCCTTCTTCGCTGACGTCGGTACGTCGTCGTGGTCGGATTCACTTAATGCCTATAGCCAGAAGTGTAGCTCTCGAATTGCAAAAGCTGGGTTATCGAGCCTGTGTGAAGCAGATATTGAAGCTGAAGGATGTGAAGAGCAAGTCAGTCCAATTGCATGGAGCTGCTGCTAGATCACAGCGAGTGAACGGGCGTGTTCAGGTGTGTGCTGATAGACGGATTACAGGGTGCACTGTAATTCTTGTAGATGACATCATTACTACAGGTTCCACTGCCAGCCAGTGTGCTTTGGCTTTGCGGAAAGCAAATTTTCACCCTCTCACGTTATTTACGCTGGCCAGAGCAGGAATTGCGATAGAGGAATAGAAGATGCTTATAAAAACTTGTACATCATATTCAAATGTGTAGAGTCTATCGAGCATAAACTGTGGCCATTTCCTCCCATCGTGTGGTGGGTCTAGCGGAAAGCATGTGCCGATTCATGGCCCACTTCCTGCCAGTGTCTTCACTTTGCCGACCTTTTCCACGGACACCGCCATAGCCGATTCCTGCTCGGAAGGGACCGAAACGATGAGATATTTCTTCTAGTGCTGAACCTAGACCAGGGTCCCTATTGGGCTCTAATCCTTCTAAAGTGTGGAAACTGGTTGCATCCTGTAATCCGAGGAGTACGACCCCGGCACGGACATAGGGAGCATGAGGATCAATCCGTTCTTTGAGAGCAGTTCTGGCCGCATGGCTAATTGTTAAAGGGTCATCTGAAGGATCTGATAGCTGAATGGTGTGACTGGAGGCCGTGTACTTATGGGGTTCGTACGGGCTGGTAGAGCAAAAAGCTCGAACTTGTGAACATAAACTGTTTTGTCTGCGAAGGCGGGTGCATGCTTTCTGTGCGTAGACGCTGAGGGCCTCGCTGAGCGTTTCAAAACCAATAACAGGTTGAGAGAACATGCGTGAACATAAGATTTGATTGGTTCGTATACCGTTGTTGGCATTTTCATCAGCTTCGATAGCTGGAATGCCTCTCAGTTCTAAAACAGTGCGCTCTAGAAGAACAGAGAATCTACGTCTGATAAGACTAGGGTTAGAATCTCTCAAGTCGAGCGCGGTGACGATTCCTATACTTTCTAACTTACGTGTTAACCGGTGTCCCACTCCCCAAATTTCTGACACTGGTATTGAGGCTAAAACTCGATCTCCGAATTCCTGCTGGATATCCTCCCAGAAGCTAATACCAGCTGTCGTAGGATGATCTTTGGCCCAGTGATTGGACACTTTTGCTAAGGTCTTAGTGGGTGCTATGCCTATGCTTACAGGTATACCAACACTGCGTAGTACGCACTCTCGCATTTGTTTACAAGTACGTAGGGTAGTTGCCTGGTCCCATAAACTCAGCAGGAAGCACTCGTCAATCGAATAAACTTCCTGTTCGGGGAAAAACTGTTCCATAATTGCCATCATTCGGTGAGAAAGTGATGCATACAGTTCATAGTTGGAACTTCGGGGGATGACCCCATCTGCAGTGGCCTGTTCTCTTATCTTGAACCACGCTGTGCCATTAGTGATGCCTAATTTCTTGGCTGCTGGGCTACGGGCGACCACACAACCGTCGTTGTTGGATAGTACCACCACTGGTCTTCCGGCAAGGCTGGGGTTGAAGACTGACTCACAGGAAGCGAAAAAAGAGTTAGCATCAGCTAAGACATACTGAGGTTTCGCAGGAGTGCTGTGCTCGTGAGGTGATGCTATTGGTGGGTTAGGCATGGTGTCCCCATTCTGATGATGGGTAAGGTGACGTGGTGACAGAGTGTGCACATGATCTGTTTGTTGTCTGTGCTGATTGAGACTGTTTGCTGTTAGCTGTTATGTGCTGTGTTCGAGTTGACCCATGACCAGGCTGAGGATAAGTAGTATGTGGAGCTGGTGTGTGTCCTATATGAGGATTGTTGTCTGTACGCTGCCAGTGATAATTACCGGTTACCACACCCCAAATCACCAGTTCTTCCCCTTCTTGGAGGTGAAAGTCGGGATATTCGGGATTTTCTGCCTGTAGGTAGGTCTGTTGTCCGTTATATCGCAAGCGTTTTAAGGTGAGTTCATTGTCTAAAACTGCAATGACCACGTCTCCGTCAATAGGAAGCAAGGCCCTATCTACGACCACAAGATCGCCATCGAAGATGCCTGCTCCTGTCATGGAATCCCCAGCCACACGCACAATAAACGTGGAATTTGGATGGACAATCACGTGTTCATCGAAGCTAAAATCACCTGAAAAATAATCTTGAGCTACTGAGGGAAAACCGGCATGAACCGATTCTAAGGCGATGGGGATCAGCTGCGGTTTTGCGGTAGGTGTGTATATGGCACTAACACGAGATGGCGGGTCGATCTCTCCTTGTTGTTTCGATGCCGTAGACCGCTCTTTGCTGTACTTGACCATCGTTACCACCTCATTCTATAGTATTCGAACAAACGTTCGAATACTATTATGGGTAGTTCATCGGACAAGCTCAGCTGTGAGCGTCTTCTTCAAGTTCGTAGTCTTCGATATGGTACCGGGGCAAGATAACTTCAAAATCTGCGCCACGAGAATCATCGACTACGCGAACTTGTCCTCCATGTAATTGGGCAGCCCAGCGTGCAATCGAAAGCCCGAGGCCAGTACCTCCCGATTCGGTTCCAGGGCCAGACTTTCCTTTGACGAACCGCCTGAAAATATCAGATCGTGCTTCAGGAGGTATTTGAGATCCAAAGTTTATAACGTTGGTCACAACAGTTCCATGAATCTCATCTTCATGAGCTTCAATGAGCACCTCAGTGCCGTCTGCTGAGTGTTTGAGAGCATTGGCAATGATATTCGTGAAGAGTTGCCGTAGGCGGTCCTGGTCGCCTTCCATGGAGATTTGTGGGGGAATGTCAACGCGAAGTGTATGTGCGTGTCCAGCATCAGCGATTTCTAGGGGACCGACTGTGGCGTCGATAAAATCAGCAAAATTGAATTTTTCAATTTCCAAACTTGCTGCCCCAGCTTCCATGCGTGAGAGATCAAGAAGAAAGGCAATCAAATCGCTTAAGCGATGAGCTTGGTCCAGAATACCTTCCAAATTAGCGGGTGTGGGTTCAGTGACACCATCTGCCATATTTTCGACCATGGCTTGCAACGCAGAAACGGGTGTTCGTAATTCGTGAGATACGTTTGCAACCATATCTCGCCGCATCTGATCTGCATGCTGAAGTTCTTCTGCCATTTCATTAAAAGATCGGGCCAGAAGTCCCACTTCATCATGTGATTGTGTTGCTGTCTGAACTCGGACACTGTAATCGCCTTCAGCCATTGCTTTGGCGACATCACGCATTTGGCGGAGGGGAGCAGTAAGACCGCGGGAAAAGTAGTAGGTAATACCTAAAGCCACGATAAGGGTCAATGGCATGGCTAGCCATCCAGACCATCCCATTTTTAATAGGAACCAAGCCATGATGAAAGCGATGGCTGTTGCAATGGTAATAAGGACGCTAAGCTCTATCTTTAGTGAAGAAAAAGCCCCAATTGGCCTGCCTGTTTTGACAGTGGATTTTACTGCTGTAACAAATGACTGTTTGGTTGACTGTTTTTGGCGTGTACTTTGTGACTGTTTTTTCATACGTCGCTCATACGTACTTTCAGGACTGAGCTCCTTGACCGTTTACCTCTGGAGGCTCAAAGGCATAACCGACACCATGTACGGTCCGAATCATCTGTGCACCCAACTTATGACGTAAGGCCTTGACATGAGAATCAACAGTGCGAGTACCTGAGGCATCGACCCAATCCCAGACTTCTTCGAGTAACTTTTCTCGGGTAAGAACTGACTTTGGTTTGCGGGCTAGAGTTGCTAAGAGGTCAAATTCAGTAGGTGTCAAATGAACTTGTTGTCCATCTTGAGTAACGATGCGTTGAGCTGGGTCAATCACCAGGGAACCAAAATCTAGTAATTTCTCATTTTCGGAATTTTTAGCGATAACCTTGGCGCGTTCCACTCGACGGAGTAAGGCTTTGCAGCGTGCAATGAGTTCACGCATAGAGAAAGGTTTTGTCATGTAATCATCGGCACCGGCACCTAAGCCAGTAACTTTATCTGCTTCATCGTCGCGCGCTGTCAGGATTAGTACGGGCACAGGCCTTTCTGCCACGATGCGCTTAGTTGCCTCTAAACCATCCATGACTGGCAGCATGATGTCCATGACAATTAAATCAGGTCTGAATTGGCTGGCGGCTTGCACAGCACTGGCTCCGTCGGAAGCCACTCGGGCAGTCCAGCCTTCTGCCGTTATACGCTGCGCTATGGCGGTGGCCAGCGTGGGTTCATCTTCAACCACCAAAATAGTGATTGGTGCCACATAGTTGGTCGTGTTCTTCATCATGCTTACTTGCCGCCTTTACTTCGCATTAGTTCTTATTTAATTGTAAGACTAGTCATAGGGGTAAAAAATCATTGACAATCTTGTATACGGTCTCTACACGCCTGATTCAGAAAAGCCCTATTTCTTAAGGCTTTTCTCGTCCATGGCAGATGCAAGCATATACGTATATTATTGTACGTTTATGTTGCTACTTATCGCTGTATTAGAGAGTGTGTAAGTACGCTGATGGAGGGTCCATGGATTACAAGGTTGGTGATATGGTCGTCTATCCACGGCATGGCGCTGCCAGGGTTGATGCCATTACTGAGCGGACCGTTAAAGGGATAACTCGCCAATACTTGCAGCTTTCTGTACTCTCTTCAGATGGCCTTGTTATTGATGTCCCTGTTGAAAACGCCAAAAAAGTTGGTGTGCGAGATATTGTCGATGGTAAAGCTGTGTCAAAGGTTTTCCAAATCTTACGTACCCCTATCGTCGAGGAAAAAGAGATGAATTGGTCTCGTCGATATAAGCTTAATGTTGAAAAAATTGCGACCGGTGAAGTTAACAAAATCGCTGAGGTTGTTCGAGATTTATCCCAGCGAGATGTAGACGAGCATGGATTGTCCGCAGGGGAAAAGCGCATGCTGAGCAAGGCTCGATCTATTTTAACTTCAGAGATTGCTCTGTCTGAAAAACTCGATGAAAACGAGACCCAGAGGCTTATCGATGTGAACTTGGGGTATCGCCAACCGCAAGAAGGCGATGAAAAACATCATAGTAAAGCTCCCAAAGAAGCAGCAAATCAAACCTTGGAACGTGTAGCTGAGCAGGCTAAAGAAAAAGCGGCCAAGGCTAAAGCCAAGCCCAAAAGCAAAAGTAGTAGCTGAGTAATTGATACGCTATTGTTGACTTATCACCTTATACACCGAGTCAGCGGTTTCTCACGATGCTTTATTGGTAAAAGTTGACAGGTAGTGACCGAATTTCGTTAGAGCCCAAATCAGTGTAGAAATAGTTACAATAATGAAAGATGGCGGCGCAGGAAACATAGTTGAGAGAACTAGACCAGCCCAAATAGCAATTAGGCAGATGAGGCTTGAAATTCCCATGGCTTTTAGCGGTGACGCAGTAAGAATATTGGCTGTGGCAGCAGGGGTTACGATCAAAGCAAAGATGAGAAGAGTTCCTACTGCGGGGACAGCGATAGTAATGACACCTGCCATGAGGGTCATGTAGAGCACATTCATAGCTGCAATTGGGACGCCTTTAGCCTGAGCGACTTGTTCATCGACTGAACTAAAAAGCAAAGGGCGGTAGACCAAGCATAGTGCAAGGATAAGTACTAGATCAAAAATGATAAAGGTGACCAATTGGCCGGTGCTTACCGTCAAAATAGAGCCAAATAAGATTGCCTGCATTTGCTGAGAAGCTGAAGAAGATAAGCGAGCAAAAAACAGTCCCAAGCCTGTGGCAAAGGCCAAAACGGTTCCAGTTGCTATCTCTCGTTGAGAGGCCTTTTTGCCTAAAGCTGCAATGACTAAAGCGCCAGCCAGTGCAAACAGTCCCATACCAGCTGAAACAGGTAGCCCTAAGAGCACTGCTCCTGTTGCACCCGGTAGTCCTATGTGGGCAAGAGCATGTGCAGCAAATGTAGAGTTTCTGGCTATGGTGAAGTAGCCCATGGTTCCAGCGGCAATAGCAATTAAGGCTCCCGCTAGGATAGCCTTAAGCATGAATGGAGCTTCAAGCGTTGTAAACCAGTGAGGGTCAAACGTAAAGGTGGTCATAGGTGCGTGTCCTTCTGCTGGTAGTTACCACTATTGCTGGCAATTCCTTGAACGAGTATGTAAGTTCTGTTCCTTAGGTTTGCTTCCACCAGCATGAGGGCTGATAAACATGTTGCCTTGCGGTGTGGTGACTACTTCGACTGGGGTGCCATACAGTTGTGTTAACAAGTCTGAGTTCATAACATCGTGAATATTGGCATAGTGAGGTCGACCGTCAAGTATGTAGACAGCTCCGGTCAGAATCGGTAAAAGTACATTGAGATCATGTGCCACTATTTGGATAGTCATACCTAGTTCATGATTAAGGTTGGACAGTACTTGTACACATTCTCTCTGACTAGCCAAA
Source organism: Bombiscardovia coagulans (assembly GCF_002259585.1). Taxonomy (GTDB): domain Bacteria; phylum Actinomycetota; class Actinomycetes; order Actinomycetales; family Bifidobacteriaceae; genus Bombiscardovia; species Bombiscardovia coagulans. Next base: position 211,298 of record NZ_MWWS01000004.1, on the reverse strand, counting down.
TCTAGATTTGCTAGAGGCTCATCCAGTATGAGCAGTTCTGGATCACTGGCTAAGGCTTGAGCGATGGCTGCACGTTGTCGAAGGCCACCCGATAACTCACCTAACCGAGCTGCAGCACGGTCTTCAATTCCGGTAAGTGACATGGCTCTGCGAGCCTGTCCTCTCTCGCTAACTCGAGTAGGATGTATACCGAATCTGTTGCCATTGATACCTAGGAGTACTGACTGCTCAACGGTCAGGTTTACATCATCTTGATTGCTGTATGACTGTGGTACATACCCAATCTTGGCTTTGGCTTTACCTGCTGGTTGTCCAAGAACTTCTATAGAGCCAGATGAAGATGCTAGTAGACCCAGTTCTGCTTTGAGTAGTGAGGTCTTTCCAGCACCATTTGTACCAACGATGGCTGTCACACTTGCTGTCGGAATACTGAAATTTCCATGAGACCAAATGGTGTGTCCACCCCTAGAAATTGCGGCGTTGTCGAGAACTATCGCTGGACTGTGATGGGTCTGCTTGTCCATACTGCCACCTTTCTGAGGGTATTGAACTTTATGTTGCCCTGTTCCTTAATGATTATCGTTCTCAATATAGACAAGCCAACATAGTGGGAAGGTTATATCCTTGGAATGAGCAGGCATCAAGTTCATGAGCCTGAGCAAATGGAGGTTAACGTAGATGGTTGTCATGCTGGACGGGAGAGCCCAGGCAGAGCGGATCAAGCAAGATTTGAAGCAGCGAGTCGAAATGCTTATCTCACAAGGTAGGCAACCTGGTCTAGGAACCCTGCTCGTAGGCAATGATCCCGGTTCAGTAAAGTATGTCGAGGGTAAGCATCGGGACTGTGCTGAAGTTGGTATTCGTTCGATTCGCCGGCAATTGCCTGCTGATGCTAGTAGTGAAAGCATCCTTGAACAGGTACATCTGCTCAATCAGGATCCTGCATGTACGGGCTTTATTGTTCAACTCCCTCTTCCCTCAGGCATAGACGAAACAGCGGTCATTAATTCCATCGATCCATCCAAAGATGCTGATGGCATGCACCCTTATAACTTGGGGCAACTCGTCTTGCATACTTCCGGTGTGTTGCATTCGCCTCTTCCGTGTACCCCCCGCGGCATTATTGCCCTCTTGAAGGCATACGATATTAACCTTAGTGGGAAGCATGTTTGTGTCTTAGGGCGTGGGTTGACAGTTGGGCGGACTATTGGCCTCTTGCTGTCAAGCAAGTCAGTGAACGCTACCGTTACGCTTTGTCATACTGGTACGCGCGATCTCGTTGAGCAGATGCGCAAAGCTGATGTGATTATTGCAGCAGTAGGGCATGCAGGGTTGGTAAAACAAACAGATGTTAAACCTGGAGCAGTTTTAGTTGATGTAGGTGTTACAAGGGTGTGGGATGAAGTCCAGAGCCGTTGGCATATCCGGGGTGATATAGAGCCTACTGCTCGTGAGTATGCCAGTGCCTATACGCCGAATCCAGGTGGGGTTGGACCTATGACACGTGCCATGCTCTTGACTAATGTAGTGGAAGCAGCTGAACGCAACTTGAAGGACTGAGGTAGATAAGCTATTAGTGACGGAAAGAACTAGATTTGCGACACGCCGGAAAGACCTGATGAATTTGACTGCCCCAACTCCTATTATAGAGCTGTGTGCTGCATCAGCAGTAGACAAATAAATAAAAAATGTATAACTGAAATAAGCAATTATCCATCCATCTATTCAAGAAAACTACTCATTAATGGCAGAGAATACACAAGAGGTTCCACAGGTCGCTATCAACGATATCGGCTCCAAAGAGGACTTCATCAAGGCAGTCGATTCCACAATCAAGAACTTTGACGATGGCGATTTGGTTCAGGGGACCGTCGTTAAAATTGACCACGACGAAGTACTTTTGGACATCGGCTACAAGACTGAGGGAGTAATCCCGGCTCGTGAACTTTCTATTAAGAAAGACGTCAACCCGGACGAGGTTGTTCAGGTAGGGGACGAGATCGAAGCTCTCGTTGTCACCAAAGAAGATAAAGAGGGTCGTCTGATCCTATCCAAGAAGAGGGCTCAGTACGAGCGTGCTTGGGGCGATATCGAAAAGATCAAAGAATCTGACGGTATCGTTGAGGGTACTGTTATTGAGGCTGTCAAGGGTGGTCTAATCGTTGACATCGGTCTCCGCGGATTCTTGCCGGCTTCTTTGGTTGAGATGCGTCGCGTTCGTGATCTGTCTCCGTACATTGGTCAGAAGATCCAAGCTAAGATTTTGGAGCTAGATAAGAACCGTAATAATGTTGTCATTTCTCGTCGTCAGTACCTTGAAGAGACCCAGTCTGAAGTCCGTGAGACCTTCATGGCTCAGCTGAAGAAGGGGCAGATTCGCGAGGGTACCATTTCCTCTATTGTCAACTTCGGTGCATTCGTTGACTTGGGTGGAGTTGATGGTTTGATCCACGTTTCTGAACTCTCTTGGAAGCACATTGACCATCCTTCTGAGGTTGTCAAGGTTGGGCAGAAGGTTACTGTAGAAGTTCTTGATGTGGATAATGATCGTGAGAGAATTTCACTGTCACTCAAGGCTACTCAGGAAGATCCGTGGCAGCGCTTCGCACGTACCCATGTACCTGGACAGGTCGTCAAAGGCAAGGTTACCAAGATTGTACAGTTTGGTGTCTTTGTATCCGTTGAGGATGGTATCGAGGGTCTGGTTCACATCTCCGAATTAGCTAACCGGCATGTTGAAAATCCGGAGACTGTCGTTAAGCAGGGTGATGAGATCTTCGTCAAAGTTATTGACGTTGATTTAGACCGTCGTCGTATTTCTCTATCTCTTAAGCAGGCAGATGAATCAGTCGACCCTGCTTCTGAGGACTTTGATCCAGCTATCTACGGTATGCCTGCAGAGTATGACGAAGAGGGCAACTACAAGTATCCAGAAGGTTTCGACCCGGAGACCAACGAGTGGATTGCTGGCTACGAGCAGCAGCGGGAAGAGTGGGAGTCGCAGTATGCGGCTGCACACGACCTGTGGGAGCAGCACAAGGCCTTTGTAGCTAAAGAGATGGAAAATGCTGAGGCATCTGCGGCTGAAGATGCTAAGAATGCAGAGTCTGAGTCTTCGGAACAGTCCACTGCTAAGGAAGACCAGCAGGCTTCTACAGATAATGCAACTAATACCTTTGCCTCAGAAGCTGCCCCAGAAGGTACCTTAGCTTCTGACGATCAATTGGCTGCTCTGCGTGAACAGCTTCTGAAAGAGAAGCAGTGACCATCAGTGTAGCTCTCTAGTGTATTAGCTAAAAGGCCCAACTTAGTTATGAGTTGGGCCTTTTTCATATCATACTCGGAGTACACTCTGGTGTTGTATCTACTACTGGCTGTTGCATAGGGGAGAAGGGGCGGATGCTTCGAGTTGGATTAACGGGCGGGATAGCTGCGGGAAAAACTACAGTTGCTAGGCACCTAGCAACTCTGGGTGCACAGATAATTGACTATGATCAGATTGCCCATCAATTAATGAGTCCAACTGGTGTTGCAGTAACTCAGATACAGAATGCATTTGGACCTCATGCAACAGATTCGACTGGTGGTATCAATAGGAAGTGGTTGTCTGAAGAAGTTTTTACTGATACCTCTCAACGACTCAAACTTAATACCATTATGCATCCATTGGTTTACCAGGTTGCTGCGCAGATGGATGAATCTTGGACGCACAGCAACAAGGTAGTTGTTCATGACATCCCTCTTTTAGCAGACGTGTATGATACGATACCCTTCCACTTTGCGCATATATTGACAGTTGAGGCCCCTACAGATATAAGAATTTCGCGTATGGTAAATGAGAGGCATATCACCCGTAAACAAGCTGTTGACAGAATCGCAAGCCAGGCTCCGCGGGTTCGCAGGGAATGTTTGTCTGATGTTCTTATAGACTCTTCCGTGTCTATAGAACAAATGTTCGATAATGTTGATATGATATATAACAGTCTGAGTCAGGAAGCTGTTCAAACTCACAAGGAAGCAATGCGGACAAGTAAATAAATTATATTGAAATGTACTGAGGAGTAAGATGGGGTTCAACATTGAGCGTACCAATAAGCCGTTTGTGGTCAAGTCGCCCTATAAGCCTTCAGGTGATCAACCTCAGGCCATTGATGCATTGGCAAGTCGAATAGAAAACGGCGAAAATGACGTTGTGTTAATGGGGGCAACTGGTACAGGTAAAACAGCTACTACAGCTTGGCTGATAGAACGATTACAAAGGCCCACATTGATTTTGGAGCCAAATAAAACGTTAGCAGCACAACTCTGCGCAGAATTCCGTGAACTCATGCCTGATAATGCTGTTTCGTATTTCGTTTCATACTACGATTACTACCAGCCCGAAGCATACATACCACAAACTGATACATATATAGAAAAAGATTCCAATATCAATGACGATGTTGAAAGGCTCCGTCATGCGGCTACAGCCAATCTGCTTACTCGACGAGACTGTGTGGTTGTAGCTACAGTTTCTTGTATTTATGGACTTGGTACGCCGGAAGAATACGCTGGGCGTATGCTTTTCCTCCACCAAGGACAGCAGATTAGTCGGGAGCACTTACTGCGGCAGTTCGTAGACATGCAGTACAAGCGGAATGACATAGCTTTTACCAGAGGAACTTTCCGAGTCCGAGGTGACACTGTAGAAATTATTCCAGTGTATGAAGAGCTAGCTGTTCGTATCGAATTCTTTGGCGACGAGATAGATAGGATTTCAACTCTTCACCCTCTAACAGGTGATGAGATTGCGCATGAAAATCAAGTACATATATTTCCTGCCTCCCATTACGTGGCGGGTCCTGAGAGGATGCAACGTGCTCTGAAAAGCATTAAAAACGAGCTCGATTGGCGGGTTAGTCAGTTGCACAAGGAGGGCAAAGAACTGGAAGCTCAGCGTCTTACCATGCGTACCACATACGACTTAGAGATGCTCACGCAAATAGGAACCTGCTCAGGAGTGGAGAATTACTCTAGACATTTTGATGGGCGTGAGCCAGGCACAGCCCCGCACACGCTCTTAGATTTTTTCCCCGATGATTTTTTGCTTGTGATTGACGAATCACACGTGACTGTTCCTCAAATTGGTGCTATGTATGAGGGGGACGCTTCCCGTAAACGTACTCTGGTGGAGCATGGTTTTCGACTTCCTTCTGCTATGGATAACCGTCCTTTGAAATGGCCAGAGTTTTTGGACAAGATCGGTCAGACTGTTTACTTATCAGCGACACCTGGTGATTATGAGATGGGACTTTCTGACGGGGTTGTTGAACAAATAATTCGACCTACTGGTCTGCTCGATCCCAACATTGAAATACGTCCTGTCAAGGGGCAAGTAGATGATCTGCTCGCTGAGATTAAGGATCGGATAGCTCGACATGAACGGGTTTTGGTTACTACGCTGACTAAAAAAATGGCGGAAGATCTAACTGATTACCTACTCGAGCGAGATATTAAGGTTGAGTATCTTCACTCGGATGTAGATACGCTTCGTCGTGTGGAGCTCTTGCGTGAACTGAGAGAGGGCAAAATAGATGTGATTGTCGGTATCAATCTCTTGCGGGAAGGATTGGATTTACCTGAAGTATCATTGGTAGCTATTTTAGATGCCGATAAGGAAGGATTCCTCCGCTCATACCGGTCTCTCATTCAGACTATTGGACGTGCGGCCCGTAATGTTTCTGGAACGGTCATTATGTACGCAGATCATCGTACTGACTCTATGGTGAAGGCAATTGATGAGACCAACCGCCGAAGAGCTAAGCAGATTGCATACAATACTGAGCATGGTGTTGATCCTAAACCACTGATTAAGAAAATTTCAGATGTTAATGACATGTTGGCAAAGGAAGACGTAGACACGCAGACACTACTTGAGGGAGGCTATCGTAACGCCGGTAAGGCAGGCAATTCCCATTTGGGTATTCCAACTTTTGATCAGGAAGAGGCTGATAAACGGCATCAAGAAATCCTTCAAGCTGGGCTCCCGGCTCAAGATTTGGCAGACCTTATCAGGCAGTTGAACGACCAAATGCATACGGCAGCTAAGCAACTTCAGTTTGAGCTAGCTGCTCGTCTGAGAGATGAAATACGGGATCTCAAGAAGGAGTTACGACAGATGACTGAAGCTAGCAAGTAGTAGACATTGTAAAAGCAGCATCTGTCGTAATTGGTCGATAGAGTTATAACTATGTCTGAGACCCCTCTTGCCTTTATGGTTATAACGTTAGTTGTTCTTGCTATCTTTTTTATTGTTGACCTCTTTGTCATAGGTCGCAAGCCTCACGTGCCATCTACAAAGGAGTGTCTACAGCATATTGCCTTCTTCATTGCAGCAGCAGTCGTCTTCGGTGCTGTATTGTGGTTTGTTGCAGGATCTCAGCCTGCTATTGAGTTCTATTCGGGCTGGTTAACAGAATATTCGCTCAGTATTGATAATCTTTTTGTTTTCGTTATTATCATGAGCAATTTTTCTGTACCTCGTCAGCTGCAAAAGTATGTTCTCAGTGTTGGCATCGCTATTGCTTTGGTCCTTAGGGGTATTTTTATTTTAGTAGGAGTCACCCTCATTACCAGATTTACCTGGGTCTTCTTTATTTTCGGTGCCTTTTTGCTGTACACAGCCTATAAGGTAGTGAAGGGGGAGGATGAAGAATATCATGAGAATAGACTTGTGAGCTGGTTGCGTAAGGCATTACGCATTACTGATGAGTATGATGGTGAGCATTTGCGCGTCAAAAAAAATGGTGTTTCTTACTTTACTCCCATGCTGATAGTTTTCTTAGCAATTGGAACAACTGATGTAATGTTTGCTTTTGATTCGATACCTGCTATTTTTGGCCTCACCCACGATCCCTTCATCGTGTTTACTTCCAATGTTTTTGCTCTTCTTGGGCTGCAACAGCTGTACTTCCTTCTCGGTGCCATGTTAGACAAACTAGCTTATTTGCCTATCGGTTTGTCTGTTGTGCTAGCGTTCATTGGAATCAAGTTAATTTTAGAAGCGCTTCATAGCAATACATTGCCTTTCATCAATTCCGGTCAACCAATTACGAGTGTTCCTGAGGTGCCAACGTGGCTTTCTTTGGCTGTCATTGTGCTAGCAATTGGTTCGGCTGCTCTTGCAAGCGTTATTAAGGCAAAGAAGGAGAGTAAGTCTGCTTTGCAAAGTGTTTAATGTTAAGAACGTTGCTGAAACTCCTATAATGCTTAGATTGTTAACGCTAACATGATTTCTTTGTAATCGTCCCATTTGCCAGCTAGTATTGAACTGTTGATACCAAGGGATAATTCCTCACTTGGTCAGAAACAATTCAAAGGAATAGGTAGGCGTTTGTATATGCGTAAAGCCAAGATTGTGGACACAATAGGTCCCGCTTCTGAGTCTCTAGAAGGCATTACCAAGCTCGTTGAAGCTGGCATGGATGTTGCCCGACTTAATCGTTCTCATGGCACTCCAGAAGATCATCTTCAGGTGTATAAGAATGTTCGTGAGGCAAGTAAGAAAACTGGTCGCAATGTAGCGGTTCTTGTTGATTTGCAAGGTCCAAAGATACGCTGCGGTTGGATTAAGAAGAATGCTGACGGCGAAGACAAGGTCGTGCTTAAGACTGGCCAAGAGTTTATTATTACAACCGATGACATCGAAGGTGATGAGCATATAACATCAACTACCTTCAAGGGTCTTCCGGGGGACTGCCACAAGGGTGATCCTATCCTGATCGATGATGGTAAGGTTCGTCTTGAGGTTACCGAAGTTGAAGGTAATAACGTTCACACCAAAGTTATAGTAGGTGGACCGGTTTCGTCTCATAAAGGCATCAACCTACCAGGTGTTGCCGTGAGCTTGCCGGCTCTTACAGAGAAGGATGAATCTGACCTTCGCTGGGGAATTCAGACTGGTGCAGACATTATTGCTATGTCTTTTGTTCGGTTTGCAACAGATATTGATCGTGCTCATGAAATTATGGATGAGGAAGGTCGTCGAATTCCTATTGTTGCAAAGATTGAGAAGCCACAGGCTGTAGAGAACCTGGAAGAAATTGTCAAGACATTCGACGGCATCATGGTTGCTCGTGGTGACATGGCCGTTGAGATGCCATTCGAAGAGGTTCCGCTCGTTACTAAGCGCTGCATTGAGCTTGCACGTCAGTATGCAAGGCCAGTCATCGTAGCTACTGAAGTTTTGGGATCAATGGTTCACTCACCGATTCCATCTCGAGCAGAAGCTTCGGACTGCGCAAATGCAGTACTCGACGGAACAGATGCAACCATGACTTCTAATGAAACAGCTGTAGGTGATTACCCTGACACCACAGTTACGACCATGGCCAGAATTTCTTCTTACGCAACATCTCACGGTTTCGATCGCATCCCAGCTATGAGAGATTTGGACATGTCTAATTCTGGTGCGGTTTCCTCTGCTGCTGTGGACTTAGCTGACAAACTCGATGCTAAGGCAATCGTGGCATTTAGTCAGACTGGTAATACCGTTCATCGTGTATCTCGTGAGCGCCCAGCTGCGCCAATTTATGCTTTGACGAGTGATGAGCATACTTATCACTGGATGGCTTTGTCGTGGGGTACTGAGGCCTTCCTCTGCGACCAAGATTATCATGGACTTAATCGTGAGTCCCTGATGGCATACATGGATAAGGTTCTTACACAGGCTGGCAAGTTAACAAACGGTGATAAGGTCGTTGTACTTAGCTGCGCTCAGACTGAATATCATCCAGGCTCTACAGACTCGATTTATGTACACACTGTTGGTGAGTCTGAATAAAAGCGCAATATAAGATATACGCTTCATGAATCTACGTGGTTCAATCTTTCTTACTGTTTGGAAGATTGAACCACGTTTTGTAATACGAAGCTGCATATGAGCTTTTCATTATGCTCGGCCATATCAGCACATGCAGAAGCTGCAATAGCATGTTCCTTTGCGTGAATACGCAAAAACTGAAAATGTTCGCGCAACGCGATGTGAGTTGTTCGTCGCACATATGTGCTAAATTCTTTTTAGGAAATAGTTAGCCCCTGTATCCCAATTGGTAGAGGAAACGGCCTCAAAATCCGTCCAGTGTGAGTTCGAGTCTCACCGGGGGCACGATATACGTGAGCATTTCGTTTGTGACAATACGAAGAGATAATCTGGAACGAAAATTCGGAAACGAGGTTAAAACGTTGGCTTCAGAGAGTAAAACTTACAGCGACGAATCAACTGCTAGGACAGTTGTAGTTGCTGAAGATGAGGCTTTGATCCGTTTGGACACCGTTGAGGCACTCGAGGATGCTGGCTATGAAGTGGTTGGTCAAGCTGCTTCCGGCCAAGAGGCAGTCGATTTAACCCGTGAGTACAAGCCGGATGTAGTAATCATGGATGTGAAGATGCCAGGAAAAGACGGCATTGAAGCTGCCACCGAAATTGGACAGGAAAATCTAGCTCCTGTGGTCATGTTAACTGCTTTTTCACAGCAGGGATTGGTGGAAAAAGCCGCTGACGCTGGCGCTTTGGCTTATGTTGTGAAGCCGTTCGCTCCTGAAAAGTTGTTGCCTGCTATTGAAGTGGCAATTTCTCGTTTTGAGCAGATCAATGCTCTTAAAGATGAAGTAACAGATATGAAAGCTCGTTTCGAAGCGCGTAAGCGAGTGGACCGAGCAAAGGGTCTGCTCATGGAAAACATGGGCTTGACTGAGTCCGAGGCATTCCGCTGGATACAGAAAACTTCTATGGATCGTCGACTGACTATGCAGGAAGTCGCTGATGCAGTTATTACCCAAGTGCAGGGTGATAACTAGATAACTTCAGGAAGCCTGAGAGGGGCTATAAGGATGAGTAAGTCAACCAACTCGACTAGTACAAAAGGCCCATTCTTGATCGTTGATGGTCACTCTCTTGCTTTCAGAGCATATTACGCGCTACCTGTTGACTCTTTTACCACTTCTGCCGGGCAACCGACCAATGCTATCTGGGGATTCGCTCAGATGCTTTCGCAGGTTATAGAAGCTGAGCATCCTACACACATAGCAGTAGCTTTTGATATGGCAGGTGGTACTTTCCGCTCTCAAATGTTGCCACAATACAAGGGAACAAGGGATGCGGCACCAGAAGAACTCATTAGTCAGCTGCCACTCATTCAAGACTTTCTTAACACTATGGGTGTCACCTATGTTGAAAAACAAGGCTATGAGGGAGATGACATCATTGCTACACTTGCCACGCAAGGTAAACGGGATGGGTACCAAACTCTCGTTCTTTCCGGTGATCGCGATGCCTTCCAATTAGCAAGTGAAAACGTCACAGTTCTGTTTCCAGGCTATCACTTCCGCGAACTAAAAAGGATGACGCCTGAGGCAATAGAGGAAAAATATCATGTTAATCCTCAAACCTATCCAGACCTAGCTGCTATCCGCGGAGAGCAGTCCGATAATATTCCTGGCGTTCCTGGAGTCGGTGACGGTTATGCTGCCCGTTGGTTGAATCAGTTTGGTAGCTTAAAAGGAATTATCGATCATGCTGATGAACTTACTGGTAAAAAGGGTCAAGCTTTCAGAGATAATATTGACCAAGTTACGCTCAACCGCAAAGTGAATGCCTTAGTATGTGATCTTAAATTAGGTGTTCGAGTCGAAGATTTAACGTTTGGACACATTCATTTAGACAAGGTTAATGCCCTTTTTGACCAACTCGAATTTGGGTCCCACACACGGAACAAAATGCTTAAAGGATTTAAATGTGTTGAGGACTGTGAAGGGACAGTGTCAGTTGCTGGTAAGGAAACTAGTTTCATCGATTTTCAAGAGCCTGTCCTAGATGTGGTAGAAGATGACATGGCCTTGCAGCAGTGGAGCGAAGAACACCTACCAAGCACTCAGGCTTCACAAGCAATCGCTGCTGCTATGCCTGATGCAGCTCCAGTTATTGAGGCAGCAGGTGACAGCGCACATGCAACGCAGACTGTCGAAGTTGTCTGCCCAGATTTAGGGCAAAGCGCCTGGTACCTGCATGCTCAAGGGCAGGCCAAACCTGGGGCCGAGAAATTGGAGGCACTTGTTTTTCTCGCCCCAGACGGTCACGCACTTGAGCTGGAAGCACACCATATCCATTCGATGGTGGGTAGCCTTCAAAAGATCATAGACAGTCGTATTGGCTCTTGTGTTGTATACGGGTATAAGGAAAATATACACCTGTTGCAAGCTGCAAGTTTGCAGTTGCCTATGCCTCTTTTTGATGTCAAACTTGCTCAATATCTCGTAGAACCAGACTTTCACGCAGCAGATCTAGATCAAGCTTTCGCTCATATGATGAAAGTACCTCTGAACACACAGCCTGAAGTTGAACAAGGCTCATTAGATATTGATGATCAAGCTGAGACGGAAGACGCAACACACAATGCGAATCGGATGTCTCTTCGGCGAGTTCAATACATCAAGCTCATGGCTGAGCATATTCAACCCTTGATTGAGCGCAGACAGCAGTTTAATCTGTTACGCATCATTGAAATGCCTACTTCAACGGTGCTTGCTGGTATGGAACATGAGGGCGCCAAGGTAGATATTCACAGGCTCAAGGAGATGGGCGATCAATTTGCAGCTGAAGCACAAGACGCTCAAAATATAGCGTGGGATCGTGCTGGTTCCCAAGTTAATTTACAGAGTCCTAAGCAGCTGCAAAAAGTTCTTTTTGAGGATATGGGTCTCAAACCGACAAAAAGAACTAAGAATGGTTCATACTCTACGAATGCTGCAGCCCTGCAAAAACTATACGTGACATCAGTAGACAATGAGCGTGCGAATGATTTCTTGGGTGCTCTGTTACGACATAGAGAAACTAATAAACTTAAGCAGATTGTTAATTCGCTCATGGAGTCAGTCAATCCGAAAGATGGCTGTATTCATACGACCTACGAGCAAACGGTGGCTGCCACCGGACGTCTAAGTTCGGTTGATCCCAATCTACAGAATATTCCGAATAAGAATGCTGCGGGTAGGGAAATTCGTTCGGCCTTTATTCCTGGAGAGAATTTTGAAACGCTGTTGAGCTGCGATTATTCTCAGGTTGAGCTACGGATTATGGCTGATTTGTCAGGAGACGAAAGCTTGATTGATGCTTTCAAGTCGGGGGCAGATTTCCACAAATACGTAGCATCTTTGGTATACCAGATTCCCATGGATGAAGTCACCAGTGATCAGCGTTCTCATGTAAAAGCGATGAGCTATGGGCTTGCCTATGGTCTATCCACTTATGGTTTAGCTCAGCAGTTGAATGTAAGCCCTGCAGAAGCTGATGTGCTACGATCCCAGTATTTCTCAACGTTTGGTAAGGTGCATGAATACCTAGAATCCTTGGTAGTTGATGCAAGAGTAAAAGGATACACTGAGACCATTTTTGGCCGTAGGCGTTACTTCCCTGGACTGGCTTCAACCAACCGGGTTACACGAGAAGCTGCTGAACGTGGAGCTTTAAATGCCCCTATACAAGGCTCAGCTGCTGACATCATGAAGGTTGCTATGATCAAGGCCCAGCATGCTCTCAGTAAAGCTGGATGCCAATCGCGAATCATCCTGCAAATACATGACGAACTTGTGGCAGAGGTTGCTGCAGGTGAAGTCGACATGGTGTCGAATATCATCACTGATGCCATGGAGCATGCTGTGGAGCTAGCTGTACCATTGGATGTTTCCACGGGTATAGGCTCTGATTGGCAACAAGCGGCTCACTAAAAGAGTTCATATTGCTGGCGTTGGTTTCTACTGGTGACGTGTATCAGTGTATTTCGTGAGTTTTTAGATTAGTGGTTTTGGACAGTAGTAAATAAGAAGGCGGGGAAGTATGGCACAATTACTGGGAACTGAGCTTTCCCTAGCTGAGGTAGTGAAGGTTCTTGAGTGTTTGTATCCACTTTCTTATGCAGAGGATTGGGACTACCCCGGCTTGGTTGTTGGTGATCCTGACTGGTCGGTAAACCGAATATATTGCGCAGTTGACCCCACTCTTGAAATCGTAGAAGAGGCAATTGAGTCTGGAGCGCAACTGTTAGTCTGCCATCATCCGCTGTTCTTCCGGTCAGTACACGAGATTTCAGGTAAGGGTGTGCATGGTGCCATCGTTAACCGTTTGATCCAGGCTCAGTGTGGTCTCTGGGTGGGGCATACGAATGCTGATGCAGCCATGCGTGGAGTAGCGCAGGCTGCTGCTGACGCTATGGGCTTAGTTGATCAGCATCCGCTACAAATCGTGCAAAAGGATACGGACGACTGGCATGTGCTCCATGGCCTTGATGGTGAGGTCGGCCTAGGTAGAGTTGGAAGATTGAGAAGGCCAATGAGCTTACGTGACTGTGCGGGTCTTGTGGCTTCTCTTTTGCCGCCTACGCAGGTAGGGGTGCAGGTTGCCGGCGATCCAGATGCATCAGTTCAGACAGTAGCGGTACTGCCAGGTTCTGGTGATTCCATGTTTGATGCAGTACGAGCTAGTGGGGTAGACGTCTATGTAACCAGTGATTTACGTCATCATCCAGTGACTGATGTCAGAGAACAGGCTCAGTATGAGGCACAGCTGCGCTTCCAGTCAGGCGGAGATACTCAAGCTCGACCTATGCTGATCAATACACCCCATTCAGCAATTGAAAGCCTGTGGTTTACCTACGCCAAGTACGACATTCCGGAAGCTGTGAAAAAGGCAACCGGTCAAACAATAGAAATAGAAGTCACCAAGCACAGCAGCGACCCCTGGACTTTCGTATTACGCTAAATGTAAGATATACCGTTTGAGTTGCCAGAATGGCTCATCAAAAGGCAAAAAGACTCTCACCACATATAAACGTACCCTGTTATGCGCTCATCTATCTTGCTGCCCCTAGAGTTACTCTACTGTTCTATATTGAGTGTTTACCTTGCAGTAGTTTTTGTGGTATGAGATTGTGGAGAGTTGTTTATCATTACAACTTATTAATTGACAAGCAAGGGCTACATTTTCATTCAGCAAGAGTTAACAGCAGAGTATCAATAAAGTGGTCAGGTTCTTCCCACTGTGGGAAGTGGCCGGAATGCTCAAACCAATGCCAGCTCTTGGGGCTATTGATAGTTTCATACCAAGCGTGAGCATTTGAGGAAGAGACATGGTAGTCGTACCTGCCTTCGAAAAAGGCTACTGGGAGATCAAAGTGGTGAATGTCAGTGAAATTCGTATCCATTAGCTCATGCCAGAGGTAAGTAATACTTTGCATCGAGCCTTTCTGTCTGTTCAAGAGTTCGTGGATGGAATAACGACCGCAGGTCAAAAAAGGCCAAATAAGATTATTCATGTTGGAATGTTTGTAAAGGGAACCACCGTTTTTGACCACAAGTTTGGTGAGCCTTAATAATGTCTTTACCCAGTTCTGTCCCACTATGGCTTCATTGTAGTTGTCTAGGAAAGTTAGAGTATCGGCGTCTTTTGTGTGTGCGCGGACGAAAGCTATTTGTTCTGCTGTAATGGCATGCATATCGACTGCCTGCCCACATCCTATGTAATGGTGAACCAATTCAGGATACGCTTGAATAAACATAATTCCTAACACGCTGCCCCAAGAATGTCCAATGAGATAAATTGTATCTTGGTTGAAGCGGTCAAGCAGGTGCAGCGTCAGCTGGTGAATATCTTCAATATAGGTATTTATACTAGGATGGTTGTTTGCTGTGAACGGATAATAGGAAAGTCCTGCACCACGCTGGTCCCAGACCACGAGGTTATATCGTTGAGCGAGATTGATATTATATCTTTCAATCAATGGAAGGCAGGTATCACCAGGGCCGCCATGCAAATAGAGGAGAACAGGGTTCGCAGAGTTGTCGCCAAGAACACAATAGCGCTGGTCAACGCCGTTGATATATGCAGTGTCAATGTGATACTTGGTAACCATAATCGTCCTTGCAACAGTGCGTACTTTGAGCAAAGAACTACGCAATAACTAATCCTCTCTCGCTATTTTAGACTTTTGGTTTTTTTCTGCAAGGTAAGCAAAAATAATATAGTTTTAGTTATTTCAATGGCAGACAGCACTGAAGATAGCGTACTGCTTTAATCCTATACTTTTTGGTGGGATGTTTGGCTACAACTCTAAAGCTGATTACAATGGGGAGGACGCTGACTGTCTTTTACGGGGTGGAATCACGAACGTATACATAGTAGGAATACATAATTTCAAAACGTTATATTATGCGTGTATTCAATTTCGTAACATTACAACAGATCCTATTCTACTGTGAATAAGCGTTTCATTCTGATGATTATGGTTGATTTAGCTGTATTGAAAGGAAAGCTGGAATGGCAGAAATAATTTGTCCGAATTGCAAGAAGGCGTTCAAAATTGATGAAGCTGGATATGCTGCTATCCTAAATCAAGTTCGGGATAAAGACTTTGATAAGCAGATTCACGAGCGACTAGAGCAAGCAGAACGCGAGAATAAACAAATGCTTGAACTAGCCAAGTCAAAGGCTGCGCAAGAGCTACAACAAGTGCAGAATACAAAGGATTCTCAAATTCAAGAATTGCAAGCAAAACTTGAGTCTGAGCAATCAGCTAAAGAACTCGCGGTTTCTGAAGCAGTACGACAAGTGGAGAAAGAAAAGAATGAACTTACTGCCAAACTTGAAACGGCTCAATTAGAAAAACAGAAGGCAATAGAACTAGCTGAAGCTAATTCTAAGAGTGAACTGTTGAAAGTATCATCGAAACAAGAAGCAGAAATCAACAATCTGAAAAATCAGCTGGCGTCTATAGAACTTGAGAAAAAGCATGAGTTAGCTGAAGCGCTAAATGATGTAGAAAAAGAACGCGACTCGATCAAGAGCAATCTTGATAAACTGCGTCTTGAAAAAGATTCAGAAGAGAAACTCTTGCAAGAACAGTTGAAATCTGAGATACAGCGGATAACTTCATTAAAAGAATCAGAAATTTCTGAGCTTAAAAGCAACCTTGAAACGGAAAAACTTAAAGCAGAGGTAGAATCAACATCACTCAAAGAGCGATATGAAATACAACTTAAGGATCGAGACGACGAAATTGAGCGATTACGCGATTTTAAAGCAAAGTTATCTACCAAGATGATTGGTGAAACGCTGGAGCAACACTGTCAAACTGAGTTTAATAAACTACGTTCCACTGCTTTTCCGAATGCATATTTTGAAAAAGATAATGATGTTAGAACGGGCAGTAAAGGAGATTTTATCTTTCGAGATACAGACGACTCTGGTACTGAAGTAGTGTCCATTATGTTCGAGATGAAAAACGAGTGTGATACGACTTCAACAAAGCATAAGAATGAGGACTTTTTCAAGGAGTTGAACAAAGATAGAAATGAAAAACGGTGTGAATATGCAATCTTAGTATCCTTGCTTGAACCTGATAATGAGCTCTATAATGAGGGCATTGTTGACGTTTCGTATCGGTATCCCAAGATGTATGTCATTCGACCTCAGTTTTTTATTCCAATCATTACCCTGTTGAGAGATGCAGCAAAAAATTCACTTCAATATAAAAATGAGCTTGAAGAGGTAAAAGCCCAAAATATCGATATCACTCATTTCGAGGAGGAACTAGAGAGCTTTAAAGATGCGTTTGGTCGAAATTATGGAATTGCTTCGAAAAAGTTCCAAAATGCATTAGATGAAATAGATAAATCCATTTCTCATTTAAATAAGATAAAGGAAGCCTTGATCGGATCTGAAAATCAACTTCGCTTAGCTAATAACAAGGCTCAAGATGTTAGTATTCGTCGACTTACACGTGGTAATAAAACCATGAAAGATAAGTTTGCTCAAATGGAAAAAGAAAACAAGGTTGATGTAAAATCAAGTAACTGATAGGTATCGATCGATGGGGGAGATCGTTACTTAGTTTTCTCTTTCAATCACCGCTTTGTTGAGGTAGTTAATAAT
This sequence comes from Bombiscardovia coagulans, assembly GCF_002259585.1. Classification (GTDB taxonomy): domain Bacteria; phylum Actinomycetota; class Actinomycetes; order Actinomycetales; family Bifidobacteriaceae; genus Bombiscardovia; species Bombiscardovia coagulans. The sequence goes on along the minus strand of NZ_MWWS01000004.1, from coordinate 194,338 downwards.
ACAGTAACTTCAAAAAATAAGGTTGTACGAGAACTTATCGCGAGTAAAACAATTATCGATGATTTTCGCTTTACAATGACTAAGCATTCAGATCGGATTTTGGGGATTGATTCCACTCTCTAGGAGTATGTTTCAGGTGAAGTTTTTTGAACGGTTTTGCGATGATTTCTCAGTTGCTGATAATTGTAAGGTGTCTAGACAAAAGCAAAGTAGGGGTTAGCGAGATTGAAAGGTGCTAGAACTCCTACACGCCTTTTTCTTGCTGGCACGGAATGCTCTAACAGAAAATACATAATGCAGGTTCAGGCTAGCGTTTGAGCTGGTTGAGCCGACATGTGCTGATAAGAGCCTGTAATATTGAGCTAGACACTGACGGGAGAAGCCGTTGATTGCAGATTGTAAGGATGGTGCAGTGTTCACATCGCAGTATAAGGTTCCACAGAACGTGGACGATCTTGTGTTAGCATTACCTCTTAATAGAAGCACTGCTGGTGCATATGTGCAGTTTCTGAAACAATACAACGTCGTGCTGTTTAATACTGAACCATATATTGATTACTGCATATCGTGTGATGGAGAATTATTGCCCCTGGAAGTTTTGTTCGGTTTTTCGCAGGTAGATGCTGAAGACGTGTTAGCTACGAATGATATGTATGAGTATAGGATACCTGAAGATTATTGTGCAATAGCAAGCATTAATTATGGGGATCTGTTGTGCCTGAGTCCTCAGGGCGAAGTGTTGTATTGGAACCATGAAGTGCATGATCTCTATCTGGATATGACAGTGAAGGATGGTTATCTGGAGCAAAATACTGATCTGTCGTTTGTCGCAGAGTCTTTTGACGCCTTCATGTCAATGATTACGAAAACAGTAGTAGAGGATGATTGAGATTCAGGATGTGAAATGGACATGGCTTCTCGCTGCTGTTCCGTATGAGTATCACTAAGCTTAGAGATGCGTTTGGGGAGAAGGCGTAAGTCGCTGAATAGAGTTTACAATGGTACATCATTTAGCAATATAAGAACACTATCGAAAGCTGTACATTCGATACATGGTCTGATAACTTGTCAGTATCGGATAATCATCAGAAGAGTATATGTTTCTTGTGTAATAATTTCGATAAATTGATTGCCGGATGAGTGCGTGATGATGATGTTGAACAGTTGCTTGGGTTATGAGGAAGAACCACAGCTGAGGCTGTGCCTGAAGGATGGTGAGTGAGTGTAATGACTAGGGTAGATGTGAATAAGGTCGCTATACAGTTGTGGATTGGCACAAATACCTCTTCGGACGATGAGTACCTGCAGTATTTCGAAGAACACGAAACTGATTTACTTGATTTTGTTACACCATCATGCTTGTTTTGCGCAGATATTGGCGAACTGAATTACATGCCAAAACGGCTCGTAGTTCCTCAGCGTTACTTAACGGTGCAGCAGATCGAACATGTTCTCAACGACATAGCAGTGAATGAGGAAGAAAAACCTAAGATTAACGAACGGTGTAAAGCTTTAGGTATTACAAGTGCTAATGCGGTGTTTTGGTATATCAATAATGATGTTGTGTTGGATTTGGAAGTACAACAACCATATAAAGACAGTTACAATGGGCTGAAATACATCGGTGAATTCAATGCTAACACCCGATATCCACTCGTTCCATATGACCCAACTAGTAACAGCCACTTGTGGATTGGTACCACTTATGAGCCGGCTGATGAGTTTAATACATATTTCGAGCTTGACTATTCCGAAGAGGATATGGACAGTCCCAATTATAAAATCTGCGGATTTTGCAAGGATACGGGCAATATCTGGTATGACGAAGACTTTATTGGCTATCCAGACCATTTAAAGGAAGAAGTTGATATAGGTACTCTAGTTGATGAATTAATCGATTCCGATTTGGATTGTAGGGAGCAGATTGTTAACGCCTGCCATGAATTAGGCATCACTAAAGCCAATGCTGTAATCTGGTACACTGCTGAGAGCAAGTATGATAGTGAATTTACTCTGCACAAACCGTATAAAGACAGTTATAACGGTCTGAAGTACGTTGGAGTATTCAAGTTCTAGCATCCCTGGTGACAGTGTGATAGGCTCCTTACGGGCTCTTGGAAGCGAGTGTTGTGAAAATCAATCGTTGCTGACAATCTTTGTGTAGAATTCGTATGTACTCATTCGGTCTTACCTAGCCTCTTCTGAACGTATAAGGGCTGACTTAAGCTAGCCTGTCAGAATTAGTTGAAATGAATCGTCGAAGGCGTGGGTCGGTGGTATTGATAAGGTATAACCCTGCTTCTACTTCATGGTGGGCAAGCGTATCTTCGTATACTCGGCGCCAGGTATTGTCGTATATGTCTTTAAAATCTATAGATATTAGAGCGTATTGTTCGAAACTGTGTGACGTTTTTGGGTCAAAAAATACTGGTGATGAAGCAAAGTTATCAGTGTCTTCTTTAGGGTAATCCCAAGAAGCGTAGCCCTTTTGAATATTTGTTTGTATGCACCATACTCCTCTTGGCAAGAGACGCCATGGTTTGTGGCATTTTGGTGCAACATGAAATTGTAAGTTGTCGAGTTGCCTGTCATAGGTATCAAGAGATGGCCAGAGAACATGAACTTTAACATCTCGTATTGCACCACGACTTTCATTATCAATAATGAGTCGGCGTTCGTTACCCTTTCTTGCTATCCAAGCGTCAACTAAAAAGGCTTCATACCGGTGAGAGTAGTAACTATCTTCTATTTTGTTCTGTTCTTGCGTTTTGAGGGTTTTCCTTAATTGGGCAATAGACACAAATATCGCCGCGACAGTCGCCATAGCTGTTATTACATTGGTATAGTCTGCAATGGAGAATGTGGTTATAAGCATACTTTTTTCTTTCGCCCTCGTTGTCATCATTGATGGCTGTACACAGAGTTCCCCTTGCTCTTCATAGAAGCTCATAGGACAGAATAAAGTAATCAGCAGACAGGTATCAATAGGTCAGTGATTGAGATATTGGCAAGAGTGTATGACGTAATAGGTTCAGAAATAGTAATTATGAATTGTCAATAATTGCAGTGTAAAGGGTATGTTTAGGAAAACTGATAAGAGGGGATGAAACAAGGAAAGTGTGATGCTCAGGAAGTCCTGAGACGTGAACGCTAGCAAAAGGCTAAAGTGCTTTCCTATGACTGGTCTTCAAGTGAAAGTCAATTAGATATTTCAATCGTGTTCGAGGATCTTCGATTTGTATTGACCGATATCAAGGGCAGCTCCTTGCAAGATGTCGATGAACAAGGTAACAAGATAGTCAACTGAATTGTGTTCTGGATCGTCTAACCATTTTCTGACCAATCCTAGTTTGCCAGCAGCAAAGAACTCAGCTAGGTAGTCTAATCGTGTAGTGGCATCCGAATCATCTACTAATGTCTGTGGTGTAGAAAGTAGATAGTTTGGGGTATTCGATTCTGAGCGCGAAGACTTGCGTTCGTCCGCTTGTAGGTTGGTTTTCTGGCCTGTTTGTATACTGCTGTCCGACTGTACGCTGGTGCTTGTCAGAGTTAAGTATGCTTGTACTGCTGTTTTGACCATGCTGTTGAGCCGGGAAACAAAGGCAGGATCGCCGTGAGGTCCTAAAAGAACTTTAAAGTACTGGATGTCACTCTGCTTGCTCGTAAGAAAAGCAGTGATTTCTTCTCGTAAAGTCTCTAATGGGGTTTGTTCGGTGAAATGAATGTCGATAAACTGTTCCCGCTCGTCGAGTAGAGAATCCTCTATGTCGTTGAGGAGTTCACGTAGGTTCCGATAGTACAGGTAAAAAGTGGCGCGGTGGTATCCCGCTAGATGAGTAACTTGTTGTATTGTTATCTTTTCAATAGGTTGGTTTTTATAGAGCTGCCAAAAAGCGTCTTCTAATCGTTGGCGTGTTTGTTCGGTCACTTCCGGCTGTTTCGTGGCCATGAGATTCCTTATGCTTCGCTGAATACGTTTGTTGTTTATGCAGCATGTTGTATTACACAACAATTTAGCTTGCATTGTTGATTGATGATCATTGTTTAATTTCATAGTCTACATCTGTGCACGACAAGGCGTCGAGTAATGAGCAAAGTGGAATGGAAAACAGCAATGGGATATATAGACTTCGAATCAGTTACTAAACAGTATGGTAGCGGTGAGAGCACAATAACAGCTTTAGATGAGGCGACCTTTGCTGTTGAACAAGGACAGCTTGCTCTCGTCCTTGGTGCATCAGGTGCAGGTAAGTCTACAGCTTTAAACATCTTAGGCGGTATGGATCGTGCTAGCAGTGGCCGAGTTGTGGTGAATGGGCAGAACATTACTACAGCCACTGATAAGCAGCTGACCAATTACCGGCGAACTGGGACCGGTTTCGTTTTTCAATATTATAATTTGATGCCTAACTTAACGGCTCTTGAAAATGTTGAACTGGCAAGCCAAGTATCAAATCATGCGCTAGATCCTAGGCAAACTCTACGTGATGTTGGGCTCGGTGAAAGACTCCACAATTTTCCTTCTCAACTTTCAGGAGGGGAGCAGCAGCGTGTGGCTATTGCGAGAGCTCTTGCAAAGAACCCTGACCTACTCTTGTGCGATGAACCTACCGGAGCTTTGGATTATCAAACAGGTAGACAGATTTTAAGCCTCCTTCAGGAAAGTTGCCGTTCGAGGGGGATAACAGTTTTAATTATCACGCATAATTCAGCTATCGCACCGATGGCTGATCGGATCATTCGTTTTCGCTCGGGTCGGGTGACAGAAATCTCTGACAGTGAGCAGCCCAAACTTGTTACTGATATCGAGTGGTAGGACAGTGTCAATCTCAACTCAAGTGAGTAATGGCATGAGGTAAGGAACAAGAAATATGAATACAGAGGTTAATACACAATGCATCCATCGTGTCTGGCGGCGTATGAACAGGACCGCTCTCTGGACTGATGCTCTTCGGGCAATCGTCAAAGAGTGGAAACGTTTTGGGGCTATTCTTATCATCTGTGCTTTAGGGGTCGCTATGCTACTCGGTTTCACTGCCTTAGCAGAAGATATGCTTCAAAGTGCAGATGCTTACTACAAGCAGGAAGGGCTTTATGATTTATCTGTCACTGCCCCTGGTGGTCTCAACCAGCAAGACTTACGGCAACTTGAACGAATTCGAGGAGTGAGTGGCGTAGCTGGTGTTGTAGAAGACAATTATGATGCTACTGTTGCAGGCAAAAGAAAGAGTTTGACCATCAGTTCTCTTAACAATCAAAATATCAATCGCCCATATGTTGTTACTGGGGTATTGCCTCAAAGCTCAAATCAAATTGCAGTGAACGAGCGCTACCTTATAGACTCGGGGAAGCACTTAGGTGATCCCGTATCTTTGTCTGAACTTACAATACGCTCAGTAAACGGGAACTCTCCGTTTTTGTTCAAAGATGTTACCTATACCATCGTTGGTCAGGTCAACGATCCGAATAATGTATATAGTTCTCAATTTGCCACTGGTTCCATGTCTACCCAAGCTGACTACGCTTTCTTTGTTCCTCCATCATCTGTGATGAACAAGGGCTATTACAGCAAGGTTTATATGAAGCTTACGGGAACTGAAGGAGTGCTCTCTTATAGTAAAGCATATGATACACAGTTAGACACAACAAGACGAGCTATATACAAAAGTGCTGTACCGGCGGGTAGTCATGCGAGCTCTGACCATAGTAAGGCAGGTCATCAACAACAACGGTCATATTGGATCGTTACGGATCGTAGCTACTTACAGAGTTATAACCAAATTGATACACAAGTGAGTATGTTAAGGGTTTTTGGTGTTGCTTTTCCTGTCCTGTTTCTTTTAGTTGCTGTGCTGATTAGTTTGACATCCATGACACGTATGATCGAAGAAGACCGTCAGTTACTGGGGGCATATAGCGCTCTGGGATATAAAAAGTCTGAGATTTCGTTCAAATACTTGTGTTTTGCTTGTCTTTCAAGTTTGTTTGGCTCGGGGCTAGGGGTGATACTAGGAACTATTTGTCTACCCAAGATGGCGTTCCCGGTACTGCGTGAAATGTATGTCATTCCTCAATATATGTTGCAGTTCAATGCAGTGATGGTGTTCATTGGGTTAGTGGCATTCGTTGGCTCTATAACAGGAATTACATGGTTCTCTTGCGCTCGCCAGCTACAAGAATGCCCTTCAATGCTCATGCGTCCACGAGATCCTCAAGCTGGTAACACCGTTCCCCTTGAAAAAATGAGTTATATATGGAATCATTTATCGTTCCTCAATAAAGTTACGGCTAGAAACTTATTCAGGTATAAGTCGCGTGCTCTTATGAGTATTTTTGGGATATTCGCTTCCACAGCCTTGATGATGATTGCCTTGACTCTGAGCAATACATTGCTGAGCTTGCCGGAAAAGCAATATGGTGGAGTTTATGGGTACGATGCTATGGTTACAACTAATTCCAAGCAAGAGGAGAAAGCAACCCGAGAGCTTACAACAGATAAGCGAATAACTGCTATAAAACCTGTTGCCGTACAAATGGTGAGCCTTACGGGGTCTACTAGTACCGATGAGGTCGTTGATAAAGCTAAAGCACAACAATTAACGAGAGTTCCGCTTCAACTTATCGTCGTACCTGATGGACAATCGTTAGATGGTTATATAAGTTTGCAGAATGCTAGTGGTAAAACTCCACTCAAGCTTCCCAAGTCTGGGGCGATCGTAACTACTAATGCGGCTAGACTTCTTGGGATTCAGGTAGATTCGGAAGCTTGGGTGGAAGACAGTGCCCGCAATCAGTATCATGTTACCGTAATGGCAATCACTGAAAATTATGCAGGTAATGCTCTGTATATGACTCAGTCTGCATATTGTGAGATTACTTCCCATCGAGATTATCCACCCAATGCGTTCCTTCTGAAAGTGAGGGGTGACTCAGCGGAGAAAATTGCTACAGCTGTGGATTTAGAACAGAATGGAATCTACCGATCAGTAGTTAGTAATCAGCAGCTCAAGAATGATTTTTCTGAGAAATATGCTGTAGTTAATGATGTTGTGGGTCTGCTTATTGTTATGGCCGCGCTCCTAGCTATTGTGGTGTTGTTTACGCTGTCAATGACTAATATTTCTGAAAGGAAACGCGAACTGGCAACAATAGAAGTTTTAGGATTTACTCGTCGCGAAGTCCATTCATATGTTAATAGGGAGACGTTGGTATTAACAATTGTGGGGATTGCAGCAGGAATGACTGCTGGATGGGGTTTAACATACCCTATCATCGCTATGATGAAAATGCCTGGTATTCATTTGGAGGTGCAGACGGCACTATCTGATTGGGTAATTGTCAGTATTCTGGCCCTAACTTTTTCCATGCTGGTTATGCTTATTTCTAACAGAAGTTTAGACCGGATAGATATGGTCGAATCTTTGAAGAGCCCAGAATAGGTGTTGTAGGTCTGCCTTATTAGACGGTGTAACACAATGCATTTTTGTCTCAGTTGCCCATAGGATTTGGGGGAGTAGATTCTCTCACGAATCTAACAATGTGCATGGGTCTTTACAATGATCCGTGTTGGTGCTTGTTGTAGGAACTTCCTACAAAGCGTTGCAGTGATAGTGTTGGGGGTCATCAACAAATACTGTTAATGACCCCCAATGTTACTGTTAGAGCATATCATCGTCCTAACGCACACCAATCCAACCTGCTAAAGCCGTGTATATGGTAGTGGTTAGTTTGCCCGAGCTATGGCCTGCTCGTAGTCGTGGGTTCCCTTAAATACCTCGCTAGACCAAGGGTTAATGTTCTGCTTCTTGGCTCTCACCACAATGTAAGTCAGGGCGGCTATGTTGAGTACCAAAGAGATGATTGACATAGTAAGGTTGACTGTAGGGTTGTTGACTGACTCAACAGCAAAGCGAGAGTGGTTCCTATCTAGGAAGAAGGGGAATACCTGGGCAAACATGCACCAGATCGCCAATGTGTTCGCGCGGTTTTGAATCCAAGCTCCTTTATTCCACAAGAAGTTAGCGAACGTAGGGGCCAAGAGGAGAGCTAAACCACAGTACCAGGAGTGGGTGGGTAGGCAGTTGTAGGTGTAGGTGAAGTTCCAAACATCATAAGCCAAGATGAATACCCAGGTCATGTCAGGCCACAACATATCGTGCTTGTCTTTGGATGCGTAGATCCCGAATAAGCCTGTCATGCAGAAGATGTCAATAAGACCAGCTATACCGTTAATGACGTTAAACCAGCCACCCATAAGAGTGACACCTTCGCTAGACACGAAAGTTGTGCCCCAGCCTCGGAAAGCTGACTCAAAGTCTGAAGCGACAGCAATGAGAATATTGATGGCGACAATAATGAAGGGGAAACATTTGAACCACTTGACTTTACCAAGTTTACCCCAACCGTATTTGAGAATCATAAAACCAATGCATCCAGCGACGGCTGCATAAAGCTTGGCATAGTGGAACCAGCCATTCATTTCGGTATAGGTTTGATTACTTAGTGCCCATTCGGCTTTCATAGCCACGCCTACATATATTGCAATAAAGTAGGCAGTCAGTCCGGCTGGCAAAGCCATGAAGCAGACAATACCGCCAATTTTACTCCTGCGAGCGATCTCATTGCCGACTAGTAAAGCACAAAAAACAAGCGCCCAGCCCAGCCATTGGTACATGGCATCGGGACCGTAGACTTGGAATAACAAGGTGTTCACTTCCTTTTTCTTTGGTGAATTTTTATGGTTTGTGGCTCCAGGCACCGATTACGTTAGCGTCGGGGCTCGCAAAATCTATAAGTACTCTTCCAGTTGAAGGGTCTGAATGAATATTTCTTTCACGATGGTATTACTGATTTGTGGTTTTTCGCGCAGTAGTGCTATCGATCCAGAAATTAACATCATTAATGTTTCTTTGACGTGTGTGATGGGTAAGCTCCCGTGGACCTGTTCGAAATCCTTAACTGTTGTTTGGCAAATATGTTCTGCAACGCGTTCAGAAATTTGATCTACGAACTGTAGGTATAAACCACCATTTCCTGATTGAACCATTCTTTTACTGAAGGGACCCTCATCGGCAATGATGGTTCGCATCATGGAAACTATGTCATCGAGTGATTTGTTGACGTTGCCTACTATGCGGCTTTCGTTCCATGCGTCGAGTCGAGAGATAATAGTGTTGATTGCATCTTCAAGTACAGCCGTTGCTACGTCTTCTTTGTTGTGGAAGTAGTGGTAGAAGAGAGAACGAGTGATACCTACTCTGTTAGTAATATCGCTTACCGTGATGTGCGTGAAGCCTTTTTCGATGCATATTTCATGTGCAGCTTGTACAATTTGCTCGCGTCGGCGGTTTGTGCGAACCCCAACTCCAGAGTGTTTGCTGGCAGCTTGTTTTCCCTGAGTGGTAGTGCGAACCATGCTTCTCCAATCGTTGTGGTTGTTTTCTGTATCCGCCTTGCGTGAAGCAGGTAGCTTACAGAGTATTGACACACTGTCAATATCGACTGAACTAGTGTAAGTATAGGGATTGACATCGTGTCAAATCAGTAAGCAAAGCGTGTTGCGAGCCTTGGCTACAGGATAACTTGCAAGATCTGGTCTAGCTTTGCATGCTCGGGCTCTACATATCAAATTGAAAGAAGGCAAAAACGGTTAATGGTAAGCATTACAGCTTTTATAAAGGATTTCAAAGCTGTGCGCAGAATTGTGACAACGATAGGGGTGTCAACTTGCCAGTCCTGACCAACGTTTGCCAAAATATATGCGGTGCATCATAAGTGCATGACAATACCGCAGGACGTATACCGTCCTTACAGCTGATTTTCGGTATGACGGACGTAATACCAGTGTGAGTCATCTGAGCGATTATCGTCAAAACAATAGCCTTCGAGATTAAAATTCTGTAAAGCGGCGCTCTGGCTGATCTGGTGCCTGATAGCGTATCTGCACATCAGTCCTCGAGCACGTTTAGCATAAAAGCTAATAACTTTGCTTTTACCATTTTTCTGATCTAGAAATATGGGTTCAATGATCTTTGCGTTCAGCTTCTTAATATCGACAGCTTTACTGTATTCTTGGGAAGCTAAGTTGACGATGATTGGTACAGATGAATGAGATAGCTCTTGTTGAAGATATTCAGTAAGCGTGGTTTTCCAGAACTGGTACAAATTCATAGTATTGCCATTGGGTAAGCGTGTTCCCATGTCTAATCGGTGGGGTTGAATAAGGTCCATCGGGCGCAAAATGCCGTATAGGCCAGATAGAATCCTTAGATGCTTTTGTGCATAGTCCATATCAATTGTCGATAAGTTTCCTGTATCCAAGCTTTCATATGCTTCGCCTGCAAATGCGGCAATTGCTTGCCGGGCCTTATGAGGACTATCGGAACAGTCCCAGTCTTGAAAACGCTGGAAATTTAGCTCAGCGATTTTGCGGCTAACCCCCATAAGAGTTTGAATATCCTCTATTGTCAATCGCTGGCAAATCTTTATGAGCTGATTTGCCTCCTTACTGAAAACTGGCAAAGTATGGGGTTCTATCGTCAGTGGCGACTGAAAATCCATGGTTTTAGAAGGTGAAAAAAGGAAAAGCATACAGAAAAGTATCCCTAGCTATTCGAAGTGCTCTGTTGTGGAAGTGAGTAGACTAGTTGGCGAATTTTGGATTGGAAGCACTGGCATTTACCTCTGTAAACCTAAAACAAGAGTTGATGTGGTCGTTCAAGACACCTGTGGCTTGGAGGAAGGAATATACGGTGGTGGGGCCTACAAATTTAAAACCACGTTTACGGAAATCTTGACTAATAGTTTCTGAAAGAGGGCTAGTACTGGGGACTTCCTCGACAGACATCCAGTTTCCTCGAACTGGTTTGTTATCGACGAATGACCACAGGTACTGATCGAAAGAGCCAGCTTCATTCTGCACACGTATAAAAGCTTGAGCATTGGTTACTGCGGCTTTAATCTTCAGATGGTTTCTGATAATTGTAGGATTTGACAGTAAGGAATCCACTTTTGCTTCAGAATATCCAGCGATCGTTTCGTAGTTAAATGCATCGAAAGCATCTCTCAAAAACGGTCGTTTTTGAAGAATGAGCGACCAGCTGAGTCCTGCTTGCATGCTTTCTAAGATGAGCAGTTCGAAGAGTTCACGTTCTCTATGTTCTGGTACACCCCACTCGTGGTCGTGGTATTCTAACTCTAAATCGTTACCAAGAGCCCAATCGCAACGCTGTACAGTCATGTTTTTTTACCTTAATCTGTGAAAGAAAATGCAAGCTTGAGAACTCGCTCTGCGGCCGTTGTATACGTATAAGATTTTACAGCATCAATGAGATTACAACTCCTATACGCATGAAAATAGGGCTCCGTTGAGCACAGAGTATTGCATGGGAACAGTAGGATGGCAGGAAATGCTGTTCAAGGCAAGTGGGCAAAGTGGCTTGCTACTCAGACGAAGAAAATCTGGTAATGTTTTGTCGGGCTGACAGGATTTGAACCTGCGACATCCTGCTCCCAAAGCAGGCGCGCTACCAAGCTGCGCTACAGCCCGATACTCAAACTAATTGAGCACAGGTTTAGACTATAGCGCAGGAGTAAGGACATTTCAACTATCGGAGAGTCGAGACGATATGATGTTGGTATAGCCGGATTTTTCCTTAGTGATTGTTCTGATAATATATGTAATGAGGCATGGCCTCGAACTAAAAGTGACTGATAGCTTCGTTTATGATCATCGTGCTGTGGCGACGGGGTGGACGTTAGGCTCAAGACATCAGCGAAGAAGAAGGGATGTACGATGAGCGAGAATAACAATACAGATAGGCAGCAGGCCAATGAAGGCCCTGTTCTTAGCGACAAGCAAAACGGAACTCAAGAGCAGACTTTCACCCAAAGTGCCACTCCTCTTCCGCAACAGCCAATGACAGGGGCCACAAACAATACTGTTAAAAAAGGCAAGAACAATATGGCTGGCATTATTGTTATCGTACTTGCTGTAGTCATTGTTGCTGCAATTTTAATATGGAAGCCTTGGGGATTGAAAGCTGCCGACTACCAAAAAGCTGATAATGCTGTTGTTGATATTAGCAAACAAGGCGAAAAAGTAAGTAATGCTCTGGTCCAAGTTGCTGACCAGCCTCAAAAGACAGATACAAAGCTAAGAGATAAGAATGTTGCTGAGGCAAAATCTGCCATAAAGCAGTACGATGCAATGAATGTTGACTTCGGACAGCAGAAGGCAATAAAAGATAAGGATGTCAACGATAAGTATCAGGCATACCTGAAAAAATCGAAGCTGTATAGCCAGTACGCAAGTGAATTAGCCGATTCATTGCCTTCATATTCAGATGCTTATAGTAAGTGCAACAAAGAACCAGAAGCTTCTATGTCAGATAGTGTAAAATACATGTCTGAGCTGAGCGCGTATATGTCCGACTGTAAAGTGGCTTTGGAAGCGACTTCTAAAGTTCCCAATAAAGCCATTGCTCAATCTGCTGGTAAGACAGCAAGTTCGATTGGTAAGTTGGAAGATGTTGTCAAGCAGATGTCAGATTTGGTATCAAATCCTGGAGCACCAAAAAGCACAGAACAAATTGACAAGTTATCTGATCTTTCAAAGCAATTGAATAATTTGTCAAACGATATTTCAGAGTTTTCAAAATTTAGAGCAACTCTACAGAAGCAGGAAGACGATGCTAACCCCAATAAGGCGTTAGAGGATCTCCACACTGTTTTGTACAACAAAACAAAAAAGTAAGCCTATAACCAGGGTAGGCTATGCTACAGAGATATGACAAACGCTGAATACTGGATAGCACCTAGGCCGAAGCATCCTCTGAATGCTTGCATTGAGATACCCGGTAGTAAGTCTTTATCTAACCGGTACCTCATGCTAGCTGCCTTAGGTTCGAGACCAGTACATATTCAGGGTCTATTGCGCTCCAGGGATACTGATCTTATGATGGAGGCATTGCGAGAACTTGGTGTAACGTGTCAGGTTGAGGACGATGATTCCACACGAGTATGCGTTACACCAGCTTCTTCAGGGTACCCTACAGGAGGCAAACAAGTCTACTGCGGGCTTGCTGGTACAGTGATGCGTTTCGTTCCAGCGCTGGCTATGTTAGCGGATGGTCCTACCCGCTTTTATGGTGATGTTCAAGCTCAAGAGCGACCTATGAGACCTTTATTGGATGCCCTCCAACAATTGGGGGCAACGATTGTCTATGAAGGACAAGAGGGCTACCTACCTTTCACGATCCACCCACCTCGAGTCTTTACCGGGGGAGCAGTCGATATTGACTCGTCTCTGTCCTCTCAATTCATTTCAGGACTTCTGCTGTTAGGATCTAGGGCAAGTGAGGGACTACATATTCGTCATACCGGTAAACAGTTGCCCAGTCTGCCCCACATACGTATGACAATCGCAGATTTGAGAGAAGCTGGTCTCCACATCGACGAAGACGAAATCAACAATCAATGGACCGTCAGTTCTCCGTCTTCGCTACCTTATCCGAAACTGGAAGAAACTGTTCAGATTGAACCTGACTTATCTAATGCGGCTCCTTTTCTCGGAGCTGCTCTCATAGCAGGCGGTAGGGTAGGTGTTCAGCATTGGCCTGCCTCCACTACACAACCTGGTGGCTTGTTGCCTGATTTATTACAAACTATGGGTGCCGATGTTACCATTTCTACTGATATTCAACGTACCTGCCAAGTTACCGGAACAAGAATCATACATGGACTTGGTGATTATGACCTGTCTGCGGCAGGGGAGCTAGTTCCCAGCTTGGCTGCCCTCCTAGTGTTTGCTGATAGTCCTAGTCGTTTGCACGGTGTGGGGCATTTACGCGGTCATGAGACAAATCGTTTAGAAGCACTAACCAAAGAGATACAGAAGATAGGTGGATGTGCAACTGAGATGGAAGATGGGATTGAAATCACTCCTGTCCCTGCTGACAAACTTCACCCAGCAATCATTGAAACCTATCATGACCATCGCATGGCAACATTTGGTGCTTTGCTTGGGCTGGGCATTCCTGGTATAGAAGTTGTCAATATTGCTACCACGCGCAAAACACTGCCTAATTTTGTTGCTCTTTGGAATCAAATGCTGCAACTAGTGTGAGCTGTAGCAACATACTGAATATAGTAAAACCGGCTGGTAACACTGTACTTCTTAACCAACCGGTTTTTGACTATAAGCTGTGGAGAGTATCCGTCTTATCCCTTAAACTTATTGCCATATGAGTCACCGTTTTCAGCAATTACTGCTGACTGCCGCGCGATAGAGAGCTCTTCATTGGTGGGAATGATGCATACTGTAAGCGTGCTATCTGGAGTTGAGATAATTCGTGCTTCCTTGGAACGAATGTCGTTTTCTTCCAAGTCAATTTTGACTCCAAAAGGCTCAAGCGCTTCTATAACACGACGACGAACGATTTCGTCATTTTCACCAACACCAGCGGTAAAGGTGAGCACATCCAATCCACCCATCTGAGCTGTGTAGTTACCTATGTAACCTACGATGCGGTGAACATAAATGTCTAGAGCCAGTTTGGCGTCCTCATCTCCTTCAGCAATCATGCGGTGAATTTCACGCATATCACCGAAACCGGTCATACCCATCATGCCGGATTTTTTGTTGAAGAGGGCATCGAGTTCATCTACAGACATATGTGCGTTGCGAATCAGATGGAAGGCGACCGCTGGGTCAATGTCTCCTGTGCGGCTACCCATCATCAGCCCTTCAAGAGGAGTGAGGCCCATTGAAGTTTCGATTGGTTTGCCGGATACCTGTGCTGAGGCGGAAGCTCCATTTCCGATATGGAGAACAATCTGCTTAAGGCCTTCTGCTGGCTTACCGGTGACTTCTGGTACCAGCTTTCCAACGTATTCATGACTGGTTCCATGGGCACCATAACGTCGAATATGATACTGACGGGCAATATCCTTGTTCAGCGCATAGGTGGAAGCCTTTGCTGGAAGGTCCGTGAAGAATGAAGAATCGAAGACGAAGACTTGCGGAGTATCAGGGAGCAGGCTCATCATAACCTCGGCTCCTTCTGCCTCAGGACCATTGTGCAGAGGCGCAAGCACTGCAAGACTTTTAACCTGAGCTAAGGTTTTCTCGGTCACCAGTGCTGGCTTGGGGAAGACCGATCCACCCTGAACAACACGGTGTCCTACAGCCACAATGCCTGCTTCGTTCAGGTCTGGCCCATATTTTCCAAAGAGATCAAGCACCCTCTTGAGACCTACTTCATGAGTAGCCGTTGGTTCTTCTAGTTCGTGCTTTATGCCTTGATACTCGTGCTTGTAGTGTCCTGCTACAGGTTCGCCGATTTTTTCGACCAGGCCTGAGGCAATGCCCTCACCATTTTCAAGGTCAACTAGCTGATACTTGATCGAGCTAGAACCTGAGTTAATAACTAGGACAGTTTTCGCCATTGTGGCATCCTCCTGACGCAATAGGTTGGAGTTCTTACTCCATATTCCTTCATTTACCTTACCTGCCGGGGTTTACATCCTCTCTGTAGACGAAAACGAATAATGCACAGCCTAGTATTCGAAACTATACTGTATGAACAATTGCTGTGTGTGACTGTGGATGGGAAGTTCAATGGTTTTGTGCTTCTATAGCCGTTAAGGCTACAGTATTGATGATGTCTGCAACTAAGGCACCTCTGGATAGGTCGTTAACAGGTTTGTTAAGTCCTTGTAATACAGGTCCGATCGCTAAAGCTCCAGAAGAACGTTGTACTGCCTTGTAAGCGATATTTCCTGCAGATAAAGATGGGAATACAAATACGTTTACATGACCAGCAACATTATTGTCATGTGCTTTGGTCATAGCTACCTCTGGTGACCATGCAGCATCAAATTGGATGGGTCCAACGACTGGTAGATCTGGTCTTTTCGCTTGCACAAGAGCAGTGGCTTTTTCCACTAAATCTACATCTGGTCCCTTACCCGAGCCTAAGGTTGAGTATGACAGCATACCAACTCGTGGATCTATGCCAAAAGCTCTAGCGGTTTCAGCAGACTGTATAGCTATGTCAGCGAGTTGTTCAGCATGAGGGTTGAGGTTGATGGCACAATCTGCAAATAAAGCAACGTGCTCTTTGAAACACATTAGGAAAGCGCCTGATACCAGAGAAGTTCCCGGTTTTGTTTTAATGACTTGTAGGGCAGGTCGCACTGTACTTGCCGTGGAATGGACTGAACCGGAGACAAGTCCGTCTGCTAACCCTTCGACGACCAACATAGTTCCGAAATAAGATGGGTCTGTAAGCTGATGACGCGCTTGTTCCGGGGTCATACCTTTGTTTGCTCGGAGGGTACAAAGTTGCTCAACCATTGGAGCAAGGACTTGCGCGTCATCCATAGGTTGGTAGGAGGCCTTGTGTAAATGTTGTAGGCCTAACTCTTGCCCGTGTGAGGTTATCGAATCTCGGTCACCAATAATAATGAGTTTGACAATATCTCTTTCCAACAGATAGTCGGCAGCCTTAAGAATACGATCGTCTTCGCTTTCAGGAAGGACAATCGTTTGTTGGGAACTTTTGGCTTTTACTAACAAATCGTTCTGGAATGATATGGGTGTGGTAACCTGCAGGGGAGGTTGTTGAACAGCATGAATGAGACTGTTCAACGGTGCACAAGCTTGGAATGTGTCCAGAGCTTCAGTACGACTATCTACAGCTGTAGGGTCTAGATTAAAAGGTACCTTGTCTATCAGCCACAGGGGTGTATCACACTGACGAAAAACTTCTTTTAAGTCGGCTTTTTGTTCATTAAGACAACCTGTAATAAAGATGCCCGCCAGTTCTGTTCCTGCGTTTTCGACGATGCGTCTGCAGTTTTTGACACTTTCATATACTGTTTTAGCTGATCGTTCGGTGGAACAGATTTCCAAGAAAACTCGTGCTCTCAAGTCAGTAGCTATATCGGCATCCAAAGGTAGTCTCATTGGGTCCACCACATCAGTGTTGTCTGAGCCAACAGAGAGAACAAATTGAGGTTGTTCCATAGTACAAAGGTTGGTGTAGGTACTCAGTGAGTTAGCTCGGGCTTGTATAGGATTCTCACGAGCTTGGCAAGGACAAGTTGCGACGTAGTCCTCTCGAGTTGTCTGTTTCGTCGCTACAGAAACAAGTGTTTCAGTTAGTGTCTCTTTGTGACAAGCTACAGGTCTGAATATAGCTAGTTTGCCTATCGATGCTAGTTCATGAGCTAAACCATAAGCTACTACGTTTCGTCCTACACCAGCTTCTGGGCTAATTAGGCTGATTGCAACAGGACCCACTGTATCCCTCACTTCCAGAATTGATTGTTACTGTGCGACTACTTTGCTCGACAGCTTTTCCTAGTATACAAGTTTTACTATAGCAATCATAGAAGTGGTGTTTTTCTTTATGGATCAAGCCTCTAAGTAGTCTACTTCGCTGATTCACATGGTGTCACATCGGTTCAGTGAATTAAGATCTGTTTATGTCTAGCATCGTAAGAATCTGATATATCCCATACCGTGGCCTTACGAACTAGACCAGCATTTATCAGCGCAGGACAAGAGTGTGCAAGTATCTCTTGAAGAATAGAGAATGGCCATTCCTGCTTTCGCAGGAATGGCCATTTAAAAGTACATTACTTCAGTTGACTCTGAATAATGTATGTAGGCTACTCGTTGTCTCCAGCGGTAGCAGCTGTTGCAGAAATGTTCTTCTGTCCAGCGTGATTGGCATCGGGCCATACCCAGTCGGTGTAGTCAGGGTGATCATAGCCCTTGTCTACCGCAAACTGGAATGCTTCGATGCGGAACTTAGTCCACTCTTCAATCTGGTCAGCATACTTCTTGTCGTCAACCATCTGTAGAGCGTCAGCAGCCAAGCACCAACGATCCATATCATTGACACGCACCATATCGAATGGTGTTGTTGTGGAACCCTGCTCCTTATATCCATGAACCTTGAAGTTGTCATGGTTGGGGCGGCCGTGAATCAGGCGGTAGATGGAACCTGGGTATGCATGGAAGGCGAAGAGAACAGGCTTGTCTTTACCGAAGAGTTTGACAAACTCTTCATCAGAGATAGCCTCGTTGTTTTCTTCAGTGTTCTGAATCTTCAGAAGGTCAACAACGTTAACAAACTGAACCTTCAAGCCCATCTTTTGCAGCATGTCATTTGCAGCCAAGGCTTCTTGCGTAGGAACATCGCCTGCAGTTGCAATGATGATATCTGCATCTTCAGCATCTTTAGCGTTGGAAGCCCAATCCCATCGTGCAGCGCCCTTTTCGAGTTCAGCAGCAGCTTCATCGATTGTCTGGTATGTAGCAGCGGGCTGCTTACCAGCGAAGATAGCGTTAATGCAGTTGGTTGACTTGTAAGCACGCTCACCTACAGCGAGAAGCATGTTTGCATCTGCTGGGAAGTAGATGTTGGCGATATGGTCGTTGTTGAATGACTTGTTCAGCAAGATGTCAACGAATCCTGGATCCTGGTGGGAGAATCCGTTGTGATCCTGACGCCAAACGTGTGAAGTGACAAGTACGTTAAGACCGGCGATTGGCTTACGCCATGGGATTTCACGGACTGTTGCTTCAAGCCACTTGGCATGCTGGTTGACCATAGAATCAACAACATGAATGAAGGACTCGTATGTGGACCAAATGCCATGGCGTCCTGTGAGCAAGTATCCTTCGAGGAAGCCTTCCATCTGATTCTCGGAGAGCTGTTCAACAATCTGACCGGTGTGAGCCATATGTTCATCAGTAAGCTCAGAGAGGTACTCGGCATCCCACTGCTTGTTGGTGACTTCGTACGCGGCAGCAAGACGGTTAGATGCTGTTTCATCAGGTCCAAAGATGCGGAAGTTTGTAGGATTCTTCGCCAGCACGTCGCGGGTGTAGTATCCAAGAACTCGAGTAGCCTCGGTAGCTCCCCAGCCACGACCATGTTCTTTGACGTTGATTTCGTAGTCGTGAATGTTAGGAAGATCCAGAGGTTCAAGCAAACGACCACCATTAGCGTTAGGATTCTCGCCGATACGGAGGTCACCCTGAGGCATGAATGAAGTAACTTCTGGACGCAGACCACCCTTTTCGTCAAAGAGCTCTTCTGGCTTGTAGGACTCCAACCAGCCCTTGAGTACTTGGAAGTGAGCCTCAGTATCACGAGCGGATGCCAGTGGTACCTGATGTGCTCGCCAAGAGCCTTCAGTCTTCTTGCCGTCAATGAACTTGGGGCAGGTCCAACCCTTAGGCGTACGGAAGATGATCATTGGGTAGAACGGACGAGTCATATCGTCTGTCTGAGCCAAGGCCTTAATCTCGCAAATTTCGTCGAATACTTCCTCGAGCAAGTCAGCGAAACGACGATGGATGGACATGCTGTCCTCGTCGTCGAAGCCAGCTACGAACTCATGTGGGGTGTAACCCATACCATGGAAGAACTCGTGGAGCTCTTCATCGGAAATGCGGGCGAGAATGGTTGGGTTAGCAATCTTATAACCGTTGAGGTGCAAGATTGGCAACACAATACCATCAGTACGGGGGTTGACAAGCTTGTTGGACTGCCAAGAAGTTGCCAATGCACCAGTTTCAGCTTCACCATCGCCTACAACAGCTGGAACGAAGAGTGAAGGGTTATTCATAACAGCGCCATATGCGTGGGAGAGAGCATAACCTAACTCTCCACCCTCATGAATGGAACCAGGTGTTTCAGGTGCAAAGTGAGAAGGGATACCGCCCGGATAGGAGAACTGGCGGAAGAACTTCTGTAAGCCTTCTTCGTTCTTAGTAATCTTAGGGAAGTATTCGGTGTAGGTGCCGTCAATGTAGGACTGTGAAGTGCCTGCAGGACCACCGTGACCTGGGCCCATAATGAAGACCGTATTCTGCTGGTGATCGGCAATCAAACGATTGATATGACCAAGCAGGAAGTTTAGGCCTGGGGTTGTTCCCCAGTGACCAACTAGACGGTGCTTGACGTCCTCACGAGTAAAGGGCTCCTTCATCAGTGGGTTACTGCGAAGGTAAATCTGACCGATGGAAAGGTAGTTGGCAGCGCGCCAATACTTGTCGACGGCTTCCAAGGTCTCCTCAGATACGGGAGCGTCGAGCTTCTTCCAAGGGGTGCCGATAACAGGATTCGTCATGTGTACTCCTGCACTTTAGTGCGATTGATTATTTTCTTTCGGTTGTAAGGGTTTGTAAACTCACATCGAGCCTGACAAACCCTTATTCCAATCACTTTAATCGTACGAGGATGATACGACTTTTTGACTGTTTTCGTTCCTAGCGTGTTCGAATGTGTGCACATAGTCGCTCATTCTTGTTCGCTTTGGATACATTTTTGGCATATTTGTGCAATTGCTAAGTGGATAAACTGATAGGTAAGTTTAGTGCTCATCTCTCATTGAGCTAGGAGCTAGTGCTATGTATAGCTTGTCTGAAAGTCAGTTCATAATCATAAAGAATTAGCAGTACTAGGTATGTAGATAATCCATACAAGATTAAAAGATGATATAAGGAGCACTATGGCAGCCGGACCTGTACTAGTCGTTGACTTTGGAGCTCAGTATGCTCAATTGATAGCTAGGCGCGTGCGCGAAGCTCACGTCTACTCAGAGCTAGTGCCACACTCCATGTCAGTAGAACAAATGCTAGCTATGGATCCCAAAGCCATAATCCTATCCGGTGGCCCAGCGTCTGTTTATGTTGATGGTGCGCCCAGCATTGATCCTGCTATCTTCACAGCAGGGGTTCCGGTTCTTGGTATCTGCTATGGCTTCCAAGTCATGGCGCATGAGTTAGGTGGCAAGGTTGATAAGGCAGCCTTAGGTGAGTATGGGAAGACAGTAGCTGTCATAGACACTCCCGCCGGTATTTTACAAGATTCGCCTTCTGAGCAGTCCGTATGGATGAGCCATGGTGTTGCCGTTAAAGAAGCTCCTGATGGTTTTGCAGTATTAGCCCATACTGCAGGTGCCCCTGTGGCAGCTATGCAAGACCCATCACGAAAACTGTATGGGGTTCAATGGCATCCAGAGGTCCGCAACACGCCTCTCGGACAAGATCTTATATTCCGTTTCCTGCATGAATGTGCTGGATTAGAAGCAGACTGGGATGCATCGAATATAATAGAAGATCAAGTTGCCAAGATTCGTAAAGCCGTCGGGAATCATGCAGTTATTTGTGGCCTCTCCGGAGGTGTGGATTCGGCTGTAGCAGCAGCACTGGTCCATCGTGCTGTGGGTGACCAGTTAACTTGTGTTTTTGTAGATCACGGTTTACTGCGAAAAGGCGAAGTGGAACAAGTCAAACATGATTTTGTTCAAGCAACAGGTATTAAGCTGATGGCGGTGGATGCTTCAGAGGACTTTTTAACTGCTCTGAAAGGTGTAAGTGAACCAGAGCGTAAGCGCAAAATAATCGGTGAAAAGTTTATACGGACATTTGAGAAAGCAGCACGAGAAGTAGTTGCTCAAGCAGGGGAGCAGGGACAGGATGTTCGCTTCTTGGTGCAGGGTACCTTGTATCCAGATGTTGTCGAGTCTGGAGGAGGTGATGGTGCTGCAAATATTAAGTCTCATCACAATGTAGGTGGTTTACCTGATGACTTGAATTTCGAGCTGGTTGAGCCCCTGAGATTGCTCTTTAAAGATGAGGTCAGAGCCATCGGTAGCGAGCTTGGTCTCCCTGATGAGATTGTCTGGCGACAGCCTTTCCCCGGGCCCGGGTTAGGAATCCGTATCATAGGAGACATCACTAGGGAACGTTTAGACCTCTTACGAGAAGCAGATGCTATTGCTCGTGAGGAACTCAACCGAGCTGGTTTGGACCGAGAAATCTGGCAATGCCCAGTGGTTCTTTTGGCGGATGTTCACTCTGTAGGTGTGCAGGGTGATGAGCGTACCTACGGTTCACCCATTGTTTTGCGTCCGGTGAGTTCGGAGGATGCCATGACAGCAGACTGGTCTCGGCTACCATATGACGTTCTGGCTCATATTTCCACTCGCATTACTAATGAGTGTTCCGGAATCAATCGTGTGGTTCTTGATGTAACTTCGAAGCCACCGGCAACAATCGAGTGGGAGTAAGCATAATATGTTGATTGAAGAACTAGTGGCAATCAGGCTGCTAGTTCTTTGTTTTTTTATCAATCTTGCGACATTTGTCTTACCTGTTTGAGACACGGTTCTATAGCTGTAGTTCACATTAAAAATGTAGAACTGTAGGTGACTGGAAAATACCGTTGCAAGGGGCAGCCCAATCGTTGTTTTGCTCATTCAGCAGAGTTGAAGAATATGGTACACAAACGAACGACATGAATGTAGTCAATCTCAGAGTAGATTGGAGGTAACGAATTTTGCTTGGGCAAGGACACAGTGAAATAATGATCCTATAGGAAAGATGCTGAAAAAAATCCTGAACAGAAGCAGTAATATCCTCGTTCACACTCATGAATACAATACCAGCTATGTGCGTAACACCAACTAGGTAAATACAGGGCGGGGATGGAGAAATTCTGTACGGTCGAGGCAAAGAACGTATGTTGAAAGTCTTGTTGGCATGGTACATACCGCAATTAAGCAACTGAAGAGTTATATGGAGGCAGAGAATCAGGGCATGAGTTTGGCAGAACAGATGAATCGCAGGGTAAGGGCTCAAGCAACTAGTGACATCTTGCAATTTAATGCAGAGATTAGTCAGATTCAAGACATTGTGAAGCTGACATTGGGAGAGCCTGACTTTACGACACCGGACCATATTAAGGCTGCAGCGGTTGCTTCCATTGAAGCTGACCAATCTCACTACCTGGACAGTCGTGGACTGTTACAACTTCGTCAAGCAGCGAGTGATTTTTTTGCTGATCAATATGGCACTAGGTATGATCCGGAGAGGGAACTTCTTGTAACGGCAGGTGCTACAGGTGGGATATATTCTAGCTTGACGGCAATGTTGAATCAGGGGGATACCGTTTTTATTCCTACACCTATTTTCCCCCTCTACTTTCCTGTTACACAACTGGCAGGGGGTCATGTAGTTTCCATTGACACCTCAGCTGATGGTTTTCTGCTTACACCAGAAAAGCTACAAAACGCAATAGAATCCCATCGTGATTCTGCAAAAGTTGTAATTCTGAATTATCCAAGTAACCCTACAGGAGTTACATACACACAAAGCCAGCTTAAAGAATTGGGAGAGGTAGCTAAACAGTATGGGATATTTGTGCTCTCCGATGAGATTTATTCAGAACTAACGTATGCTGGTAAACACGTCTCTATGGGGGAAGTTCTACCTGAGCAAAGTGTCGTACTCAATGGAGTTTCCAAATCTCATGCTATGACGGGTTGGCGCATTGGCACCGTAGCAGGACCTGCTGATGTCATCACTGAAATTGCGAAGGTGAGCGAATTCACCATCACCTGTGTGACTGCTAATGCCCAATATGCTGCTGCAGAGGCTTTTAGTCAAGGTAGAACTGATGCTCAGACTATGAAGAATGTCTACATGGATCGCCGAGATTTTATGCTGAGGTCTCTACGGAATGCTGGTCTGCGGGTGGTGGAACCACAAGGAGCGTTTTACCTGTTTCTTCAACTCCCAGAACGAATGAGAGACTCTTGGAAGTTTGCTTATGGTCTTGCTCGAGAAGGTAAAGTTGCAGTTATACCAGGTGCAAGCTTCGGAGCTGGGGGAGACGGCTATGTGCGCATATCTTATGCGGCCTCTATGGAGGATTTGCGGATTGGTGTAGATCGAATTATCTCTTATATGGAAGCACACTAAACTACGTACAATTGAAAACTGTGCCAAGTTTGACTCAACAAAGTACTCTGTTGGAATGTCACTGTGTTTCTGCCGGATTGATACTCAGTAGAAACACAAGCGGCAGCGCTGGTTAGGTCGCAATGTGCTAGTTGTAGAAAAGCTGCTAGCTAGTTTCAATCAGTCGTTGCGAACTCTATATTGCCGGTATCAGCATCCATCTTTTCTACAATTGCAAGAGACTTAACGTCATAACCTTCTTTTCGTAGTTTTGAGCCACCCTCTTGGAAACCTTTTTCGATCGCTATACCTATGCCTTCGACAATGACACCAGCATGCTTGCAGATGTCTATGAGTCCGTGAAGCGCATTGCCTTTTGCAAGGAAATCATCGATAAGAAGCACATGTTCTCCGGCCTGCAAGAATCGTTTAGCAACAATCACTGGGTACTCACGCTGTTTCGTAAAAGAATAAATACTGGAAACGTATTGGTCTCCGTCCAAGTTAATGGACTGCGTTTTTTTAGCAAAAACAACTGGTACATTTCCGAAATGGCGAGCTGCAACACATGCGATTCCGATACCGGAAGCTTCAATCGTGAGAATCTTATCAATCTGACGGCCTGCAAACAGTTGAGCCCAATGTGCTCCCATAGCGTCGAATAGTGCTACATCACATTGGTGGTTGAGAAAAGCATCTACTTTGAGCACATTTCCAGGCTTTATGGTTCCATCACGACGGATGCGATCCTCTAATTCCTTCATGTAAATCCTTTTGGTTGTGACGAATACACCTGTTGGGCTTGAACTAAGCTTGTTACTTGTCGAACCCACCTTAATGCTGACTAGCATAGACGCTCAGCTTGACCTAAGAGTGTTTGTAGTTTTCTTGTTTTTAAGTGACCATTTGGCTTAAAATAAGGATTTTTACAAAGTTGTCAAAATTTTGTAATTTCTCTGCTAAAATAGAAAATGACTCAATTGGTCACGCGTTATTAATGTCGCGTATATCAAAAACAAGGAGGACCAGATGAGTATTTTAGATAGTGCAAAGGATGCCATGAAGGCAGCAGGGGATAAAATATCTGATGTTGCAGATGCTGCAAAAGACAAGATGTCTGATGCTGCAGAGACAGCTAAAGATAAAATGTCCGACGCGGCTGACCAAGCTAAGGCAGATGCCAATGTAGCTAAGGCCAAAGCAGAGCAGAGCGCCACGGACATGAAGAATAAGGCAAAGGATCAGATGGACCAGTAATTGGAGCTGTCCTCTATTCTCAGCACCTCGGAACGATTATTATCTTCCGAGGTGCTTTGCGTTTTTGCAGTGATAGTTGCATGTTAGATGACCTTCGTATGTGGTAGAACTGAGTCTTTGGGGTCTCTATTTTGACCTGACTATGAGTGACACGACCAAGTGAATATTGAGAGGCTCTAAGTGTTTGACAATCCTGACTTGATGCAACGCAGTGCTGATGATTTGCTTTCTGGACTGAACGAACAGCAAGCACAAGCTGTACAATATCGAGGACCCGCACTGTTAATAGGAGCGGGGGCAGGGTCAGGTAAAACCCGCGTACTAACTCGTAGAATTGCTTGGATTCTTAATCAGTTTGGTGCGTGGCCTAGCCAGATTCTTGCGATAACCTTTACCAACAAAGCCGCAGCTGAAATGCGAGAACGTCTAGGTCAGCTCATAGGCCCAGTTGCTGAGCGCATGTGGGTGTCTACCTTCCATTCAGCCTGTGTGCGTATATTACGACGTGATGGTGGTGAGATTGGTCTCAGGTCCGGTTTTTCTATTTATGATACTTCTGACAGCGAGCGTTTAATTAAACTCATCGGTGCGGATCTTAATGTGGATATGAAACGATATACGCCCCGCAACATTCTGTCGCATATTTCTGATTATAAAAATAATTTGCAAACGTGGCAGGAACAACGTAAAGCGTTTGCACCCGATTACAAGCCCGGTCAGCGTGGACAACAAATTGCTGTGCGTTTTGGCAACGAAGAAGAACTTTACTCAGTCTTTTATGCTGAATATGAGTATCGCTTAGCCCAAGCTAATGCTGTAGATTTTGACGATCTTATAGTACGTACGGTTGAATTGCTACGAAAATCTCCTTTGGTTGCGCAGTATTACCATCACAAATTCCGTTATATTTTAGTCGATGAGTATCAGGATACTAACCATGCTCAATATGTGCTCTTACGTGAACTCGCAGGCGTTGATGGTCAGCATCTTCAAAATAGACAGTCGGATCAGGAACAATCGATAGCTAGGCCGGTTGCTGCTGGTAAAGAAGGTCAGGCATGGATTACAGTAGTTGGCGACTCTGATCAGTCAATTTATGCATTCCGAGGGGCTGATATTAGCAATATACGTGACTTCGAATCAGACTTTCCTGGTGCCAAAACAATTATGCTGGAACAAAATTATCGTTCCACGCAAACAATTTTGGATGCGGCTAATGCAGTAATATCTAAGAATTCCTCGCGAACACCTAAAAAACTGTGGACCGATTTAGGCAAGGGTGAGTCGATTGTGGGCTACGCTGCTGATAATGCTCAGCAAGAAGCAGCATGGATTTGTACTCAGATTGCCCGTCTTCGTGCTGAAAGCGGTATAGCATACTCCGATATGGCAATTATGTATCGTGCGAACGCTCAGTCCCGAGTTCTAGAAGAGGGTCTTATCAATGCAGGCATTCCTTACCAATTGGTTGGTGGGACAAAATTCTATGAGCGTCGAGAAGTCAAGGATGCTTTAGCCTATCTGCAAGTCATTGCTAATCCCGATGATGACGTGAATATGAGGAGAATTCTCAATGTGCCTAAGCGAGGATTGGGTTCACGAGCTGAAGCGTTGATTAGTGTATTTGCAGATACTCATAACGTCAGTTTTTGGTCAGGCATAGAGCACTACGAGCAGATTGACAACATACCTACGTTAACTGCTAAAAAACTCGAATCTTTCCGATCCTTAATGCAAAGCTTGCGAGTATTCGCTAACGAACACGACAATAAGCCATCAGAAATTGTTGCTGAGGTCTTGAAAGCTTCAGATATGCTCCTCCAATTGCGTCAGTCAAGTGATCCTCAAGATGCCTCTCGTGTGGAAAATCTTTCTCAGCTACAATCGGTAGCTGCAGAGTTTGAGCAAAAAACACCCGACGCTACCTTAGCAGGTTTTCTCGAGACAACTGCCTTGGTAGCTGATTCAGATCAGTTGCCCGATACAGGTGAAGATAACGGTAAAGTAACTCTTATGACTTTGCATACTGCGAAGGGTCTAGAATATCCAGTTGTCTTTTTGCCAGGTATGGAACAGGGCACCTTCCCTCACTCGCGCTCACTGGAAGACGAAAACGAATTGGAAGAAGAGCGTCGCCTTGCATATGTGGGCATTACACGTGCAAAACGTCGTCTGTATCTTACTCGTGCTTCTGTGAGGGCTCAATGGGGTCAGTCTAGCGAAATGTTGCCTAGTCAGTTTCTTGATGATATCCCAGATGAACTCATCGAGTGGGAACGCAAACAGTCAAGTACTGAACGCATGCACAGAACTTGGGGACATCAGCATGATAATGAATTCTCCGGATATGAAGATGACGAATTCGATTCATCATCAGTCTTTGGCTCTTCCAGATCAGCTACCGCCAGTCCCTCGAATGAAAGATATAATGCTAATAGTTCGTACGGTTCTGGTAGATCCGGTTATAAGCGATTTTCATCAAGTTCGTTGAGCAGCCAAAGACACCAATACAGTTCGAGCCGGGCAGGGAAGGTGACCACTAGGAAAGTTACCGCTCGGCGTTCTGCGCCAACAGCAACTCAACCTTCCGGATCGAAACTGAGCATCGCAGATTTCTGTGTTGGCGACAAGGTGGCTCACGATAAGTATGGTTTGGGAACGGTTGTTGACATACAGGATAAAGGTAACAACTCTGTGCTGACTGTGGATTTTGGCTCAGACGGAGTAAAACGTTTATTGTTACGGTTGGCTCCTATAGAAAAACTCTAATTTCAGCTCCCATAACTCATAACAGAAAAGGGGTTCTGCTAGTGACAACAATCAGCTAGCAGAACCCCGATTGGGAATAGTGCGTTATGGATAACGGCCTTAGACCGCCTTGCGCTTGAGTACAAAGGCAGATACCGCAGTCAAGCACAGTCCTATGGCTACGGCGACTACGCCTAATATATTACTGCCAGTTTGTGCTAAGCGTGTCTTAGCTGGATCAGCTGAGGTGCGCGTTTTAGGTAGTGCCCTTCCTTGCACAGGATCAGATACTGGCTTTGAACCTGGTGCTGTCCCATGGGCTCGATTGATGCGGTCTGGAGTCGGTGGCTTAGGAGCTGTGGGGGTGTTACCTGGCTTTGGCTGTTGCTTTGCTATAAGAGCATCATAAGCTGCTTGAGCATTATCCACGGCTGCTTGAGCAGAAGAAACATCTTTCTGAGGATCAGCTATCCAATTCTGATAGGTTTTAAGATTGGCAGTATAATCGGCAACTGTCATTGTTCTTGAACCCGCATAGATGTTGCTGGTGTCAGCTGCAGCGGTGAATACTGAGGCTGGGGTGGCTATATTAGCAGCAGGATGTGTGTAGGAAGCACTGACAAGCTGAGACTTATCTTTTTCCTCATAACTGGCAGGTGCAACAGACTTTATGGCAGAACTCATGTAAAAGGTTTGCCCGTATGTCATGTTGTTGTATGGATTAGGATATTGAGACTTTGCGAAACCAGTTATGTCATACTTGTCACTGACAATGTTAAGGTAGTGGCCATCAATCTTCTGAGGATCAGAAGGGTGGGCTACGTTAAAGTCATGTGCAGCCTTTTCTTCGTCATACCAGCTGATAAACGGGTCAATGTTACCCCACGACAAATTCTCTCCAACGGTGAACTGCTGGGGATGATCTATGTTCGTTGATGCCCAGTCAACATCAGCTTGGGCAATAGCCATTAGGGTATCGGAGACCTTAAGTTCTGGCTTTCCTTCATTCACACGCAGTTGGTTTGCTTTTTGCAGCTGTTCCATGGTCGCGACCATGTTATCTATGCTTGTTGCATCCTTAGGGTCTCCCAATTTAATGGAAGGAGCTAACTTGCCGTTGACGGTTGAGTCTGTGAGAACCTGATAAGCACCGGTGGCTCCAACGTATTTAAAGTAACCCGCAGTTCCTTGTGCTTTATAAGCAGTTGCCTGATCTGCTGCATTCTTTTTATCAGTTAGAGTGGCTTTGGCCTTTTCAAGTGCCTTCGATGCTGCTGCGATTTGTTCGTTCACTGTGTTCTGATCAGTACTATTGTCTGCAGCAAGTGCGGGAGAAACGAAGCCTAGGAGAGTGGCTCCAGCCGCAATGCTTGCTATGCCAACGGTAAGTAATCGTATTGGACAGTTTTTCTTATCGGCATGCCGCGCTGCAGATTTACTACCCATAAAGCTCATGTTGTCCCTTCCTAACCTATGAAAGATGTAATATTCATGCTAACTCTCTCTATGCATTCCACAGCATATATGAGGGCACAGTCAAATATTCCTTATGTGAGATACATGCGGAGTAGGTAATCTTCAAGAACGGGTAATGAGAAAGTGGTCTTCGCTTGGTAGAACGACATTTGCTATTACCGCTACCACAAATGCTACCGCTATACAGTTCGAGGCAAAAATGGATTGGAAAAGAACGGGAAAGGTGGCAAAGATATCGTGAACCTGAGTAAATCCGATTCCTATGGTGAGTGACAGAGCTGCAATAGTAATGTTACGTTGGGAGAATCCGGCTTCTGCAATCATTTGAAAACCTGAAAGTATGATATTGCCGAACATCATAATGGTGCAACCACCCAGTACTGCTTGAGGTAGCGAGTTGAACACCGCAGCAATGCAGGGAATGAATGAGGCTAAGACGAGTATGAGTCCGCCTGAGAAAATTACCTTACGATTAACGACTTTGGTCATAGCTACCAGACCTATATTTTGTGCGAACGAAGTCAATGGGAGGCAGCCAAAAACACCAGAAATGATTGAGATGGCTCCGTCTCCAGATATTGCACCACGCATTTCTTTATCAGACGGGCTACGGTTTAAGCCGACCTTGCATAATGCAGTAGTATCGCCAATCACTTCAACTGATGAAACGACATATAGTAAAGCAAAAGAGATAATGGCGCCGGCATCGAATTCTGGCTTGAAAGGCATCAAGTGGGGCATTGAAACAATATCGAGTGATTGGAAGTTGGAGAAGTCAACCATATGTAAGACCAGTGCTGAAAGATAGCCGACAACCAAGCCGAAAAGGACAGAAAGCTGCTTTGCAGTACCTTTAGCAAGTAGCTGGAAAGCCAAGCACGCCACCAAAGAAATAGTTGCTAGTAAGAGATTTTGCCAAGACCCAAAGTCTGGTGCTCCTGCACCACCACCGAATGATTGAGCGCCAACCGAAAGTAATGAGAAACCGATTGAAGTTACAACGATAGCGGAGACAATTGGTGGTACAAAACGACGCCAGTAATTGACGGTTAGTCCTAATATCAGCTCGACGAGACCGCCAGCGATAACTGCTCCAATAACGGTCCCATATCCTTGATGGGACACAATCGTTACAGCCGCGGCTACATAGGTAAAAGAAATGCCAGTTACCATAGGCAAACGAGCGCCGAACTTCCATAGGGGATAGAGTTGAAGACAGGTACCTAAACCTGCGACGAGGAGACCGTTCTGGATGAGTGCAGCTGACTGCTCTGGTGTCATTTTTGCAGCGGCTGCTACTAAGAAGATGGGGGCTAGGTTAGCTACAAACATAGCCAAGACATGTTGTAAGCCGAATGGAAGTCCCTTCCAAAACGGTATGTGAGCGTCCATTGAAGTTAAAGCTTGAACCGATACGGTCTGAGAAGGTGACGTAACTGAAGAGTCAGTGGGATTTTGTAGTTGTCTTTGATTGCTTTTCTCTGTATGAGATTGCTTTGTTGTCTCTGGATTTACGGGGTGATCGAGTTTACTATTCATGCTTGCCTTCTTTTACAATGCTATAACTAACCGACGGTGGGCTTACGCTCGACAATGAAACTAGTAAGTTATGGGGATCGATCTACGGTGGCCCTTTGGAAAGCATGTGTTGTATCCAGAGTAAAGAGCGAGACCACATATTTTGATAATGAATGACCTTGCTGGAGAAGATTACATGAAGGACCTGAATTGCGCTCAAGAACTTCTGAAGTCTATGGTGTGGCGTGTCAGCATCAGCATGGCATATATGGAAACCGTAGCATCGCCTTACCATGCGAGGACCTGTCTGCATAACTGTCCATTGTAGTCAGTTACATAGCCATCTGTGTCTTGGATGCTCCTACCCTCATCAAGTATGAAAGCGCATAGTTGAACCGTATGTAATCAATAACCGTTGATGGTAAAGCATAATGGTGAGAAACCGACCTATTAGTGTCGATGGTTGTTAGTGTGAATAGGTTAGCAATTCCTGGTAACGCACGAAACCTAGGACCTAGGTCACAGTAGGGTATGTTGTATCCGTCATTGGACGTAACCCATGAGAACTTCATTGAGTGCTGCTGACGTATATCATCCGTTTTCCTAGCTGTTATAAATATGGTCTTGGGTCAGTGGTTAGATTTTAACTGGTATTTGCGTACGCAATTACCTATCTGGAGTCTCAGCCCGTCAATGGGTCGGCGGCCGTAAGGTCGTTCGTGCATCGCACGACCAAGCATTGGAGAGGCCTGACTCGGCGGTGAAAGCCGTCTGCGTTCAGATAACGACAGAAAGTACAAGGAAGAT
The DNA here is from genome assembly GCF_002259585.1 of Bombiscardovia coagulans. GTDB lineage: Bacteria > Actinomycetota > Actinomycetes > Actinomycetales > Bifidobacteriaceae > Bombiscardovia > Bombiscardovia coagulans. The sequence goes on along the minus strand of NZ_MWWS01000004.1, from coordinate 162,765 downwards.
TATGACAAACGTTCAACGTTCACGTCGTCAGGTTCGTCAATCGCGAGCCCTTGGTATCGCGCTGACTCCTAAGGCACAGCGCCTCTTCGAGAAGCGCCCATACGCTCCTGGTGAGCATGGCCGCACTCGTCGCCGCACTGAATCTGATTATGCTATCCGTCTGCGTGAAAAGCAGAGATTGCGGGCACAGTACGGTGTTTCAGAGAAGCAACTGCGTGCAGCTTATGTACGTGGTACCCACGAAGCGGGACAGACTGGTGATGCCATGATGCGTGATTTGGAATCACGGCTTGACGCTCTAGTCTTGCGAGCTGGTATAGCTCGTACCACTGCTCAAGCTCGTCAGTATGTGGTACACCGCCACATCATGGTTGATGGCAATATTGTGGATCGCCCTTCATACCACGTTAAGCCTGGCCAGACTATCCAAGTCAAGCCAAAGAGCCAAACTACTGTACCTTTCCAGATCGCCGCTGAAGGCGTACACCGTGATGTCTTACCAGCAGTTCCCGGATATTTGGATGTTGATATAGCTTCACTGAAGGCTACTCTGACCCGAGTTCCAGATGTATCTGAGATTCCTGTTCAGGTTAACATTCAGTACGTGGTGGAGTTCTACGCTCGATAGATTCACGCTGCTATCTATATGTGGCCCTACACCGTATGGTGTAGGGCTTTACTGTTATAAACAATCTTGTCTTATAAATAGTTCAGTACGCATTCGTAGTAAGTTCCATAGGTATTGGTACTTTCGAAAGTCTCATCGTTGAGTTGCGTATCCACAGATTATACAACTTTGCCACGTGTCATAATAATAGATATGAAGCTCCATATATATGCAGTTCGCCACGGACAGACATACTTCAATCGATACAACAGATTGCAAGGCTGGTCAAATGCTCCATTGACTGCGCAAGGTATCACAGACGCAGACGAAGTAGGAAAACGACTCAGTCAGATTAACTTTCGTGCAGCCTACAGTTCAGATACAGATAGAGCTCAGGTAACAGCACAGCGCATACTGAAATTAAATATTGCTTCTCAGCCTCGGCCTGAGTTGAAAGCTATCATGAACTTTCGAGAACAATTTTATGGTTATTTTGAAGGGCAAGATATGGGATCAGCTTGGTTGGCGGCTGGCGGACCTCATGGTGCACCGACCTATACACAGATTGTAAAACAGTTCGGACTTGCAGCGACTCGAGACTTTCTCAAAGAGGCAGATCCCTTTCACGATGCAGAATCAGATACAGAATACTGGCGTCGCGTTGAGCAAGGTTTTCAAGTCATTGCATCGGATCCTCAACTCTTGGATAATGATCGTGTGCTCATAGTGTGGCATGGAAATTCTCTTCTCAGTCTTGTGCACCGATTTGGTGGTAGTGCATATGAACATAGTGAGCGGCCGAAGAATGGGTCCGTTACTTGTTTTGATTTTGATAGCAATCTCAGTTTTGAGGAATCTATCCGCATAGTGTCATATGGTCAGTAACTGACGGTTAGTGGGTGGGGTATACGGGGTGCGTGATAGCCTTAACAGATATATGTGTCACCTGGGAAAGAGGTTATAAGATGGACATTGGTCAGGTTGCGGGCCTTATAGCCGCCATCGCTTTTGCAATTCTTGCAGGGTTCTTAATCTATCCACTCATTAGACTAGGTAGACTCTTTGATCAAATTGCAGATACAGTTCGTCAAACAGGCAGTCATGCTATACCGGCCATTGACGAGTCAACCACTACAGTGCGCCAGGTTAATAAGTCTCTTGAGGATATCAATCGTATTTCTGCGGCAGCATCGACTACTGCAGACAATGTAGGTGCCTTAACTGATTTGTACGGATCAATGTTAGGTAAGCCTCTGATTAAACTTGCAGCAGCCTTGTACGCCATAAGAGTCACCTTCCAGTCCTTCTTCAATGGTGGGAAAAATAACTCTGATGCCAATAATGCTCCGTCTCAGACAGCTCAGGCTGCTGGTAAGGAACGAGTCCGGGAGGTCTAATGTTTAAACGTGTTTTTTGGATAGGCACGGGAATTGTTGTAGGCGTGGTAGCCGTTTCAAAGGCTCAAGCATATGTCAGAGCGAATACGCCGCAAAAGGCTCGAGAATTCATTTTAGGTCCAGATGAAGATAACGTTGGACAACGGACTTTATTTGGTTTGCTGACTCAGTTTCAACAAGTGATGAAAACCCGTGAAGATGAGCTCAACAATCAGTATACTGAACGGTTTGAAGCCCGTCAGCGTTCACTATAGAAAGACATTTAATATACATGAACCGCCTTGTGCTTGGGGTAAGCAGAATAGTAAGGCTGGAAAGCGGGGGAGTTCCCCGCAAGGAGTAGAACAAACAGTATGCGTACATCAGAAATTGCCAAACGCTTTCTTACTTATTTTCAAAAGCAAGGTCACTTGGTAGAACCTTCAGCATCTTTGATTTCCTCAGACCCGTCAATCTTATTTACCATCGCCGGCATGGTTCCCTTTATTCCATATTTGATGGGTGAACAAACTCCACCAGCAACACGTGTTACTTCCAATCAAAAGTGTGTGCGAACATTAGACATTGATGAAGTTGGTAAGACTACCCGACATGGAACCTTCTTCCAAATGTTGGGTAATTTTTCCTTTGGTGACTACTTTAAAGAAGAAGCTATTCACTACGCTTGGACTCTGTTGACAACTCCACAAGAGCAAGGCGGATATGGTTTTGACCCTGAAAAGATGTGGGTGACTACGTATACGGATGATGAAGAAGCCCGTTCTATATGGAAGAACGAAGGTTTTGACCCTGAGCACATGCAGATTTTCGGAATGGAAGATAATTTTTGGACCACCGGTGGACCGGGACCTGGTGGGCCTTGTTCAGAAATCTATGTCGATCGTGGACCTGAATTCGGCAAAGATGGCGGTCCGGCAGCTGATGATAATCGTTTTATCGAAGTGTGGAACTTAGTTTTTGAGAGCTTCCAGGTCGATAATGTTAAATCAAAGACAGACCTTCACATAGCTGGAGAACTGGAACATAAAAATATCGACACTGGTGCAGGCTTGGAACGCTTGGCATACCTACTTCAAGGCAAGCAAAATATATACGAAACAGATGAGGTCTTTCCTGTCATAGAGGCTGCGGGTAAACTCAGCGGCCATGTGTATGGTAAGGATGAAGAATCTGATGTGAGGATGCGTGTAGTTGCGGACCACGTACGCTCAGCCTTGATGATCATGAGCGATGGCGTCCGTCCATCAAACGTGGGGCGAGGATATGTTCTTCGCCGTCTTTTGCGTAGGACTGTCCGCTCAATGCGCATGCTTGGGGTAACAGAACCTGTTTTGCCTTCGCTCTTCCCGGTTTCCAAAGATGCCATGGCTGCTTCCTATCCTGAACTCAACAATACGTTTGCAGAGGTTTCAGAGTCAGCATATGGAGAAGAGGACGCCTTCCGTAGAACGTTAGAGAACGGTACGACCATCCTTGACGTTGCTATCAATAAAGCAAAGCAAGACGAAAATTCGCTGGTCTCTGGACAAGATGCTTTCACCCTGCATGACACGTATGGCTTCCCGATAGAGCTAACTCTCGAGATGGCACAGGAGCAGGGAGTCAAAGTCGATGAAACCAGGTTCCGTGAACTGATGGCGGAACAAAAGACTCGAGCCCGGGCTGATGCTTTGAAAAAGAGACATAATGTCGATTTATCAGTCTACGACGATTTGAAGAAAGAGCTCGAACAACCTATCGAATTCTTAGGTTACTCTGACTTTTCCAGCCGAGCTCGCGTAATCGGCATCATACAAGAAGGAAAGGGTGCAGTTCCTGCGATTAATGCTCCCGCAAATGTGGAAGTCATTCTTGATCGAACACCATTTTATGCTGAAGCTGGAGGGCAGCTAGCAGACCAGGGTGAGATTCTGTCTGATGATGGTGCTGCATTAGAAGTAGATGACGTACAAAAACCTATCAAAGGTTTGATAGTACACCAATGCCGTCTTACAGAAGGAACGTTGCATCTCGACGCCCAGGTTACAGCGACAATTGATCAGAACCGTCGCGGAGCTATCGCCAGATCTCACACTGCCACACACATGGTCCATAAAGCGCTTCAGGAAGAACTTGGACCACAGGCAACACAGCGAGGGTCAGAAGATGCTCCAAATAGGTTGCGTTTCGATTTTCAATGGTCTCAAGCACCAAGCAGTCAAGTTATGAACGCAGTAGAGGCAAGGGTGAATGAACGATTGCGTGATGACTTAGCAGTGAGCACGCAAGAGATGAAGTTCGATGATGCGATTGCCTTGGGCGCTATGCACTTGTTCGGTGAAAAATATGGTGACATTGTCCGTGTGGTAACTATAGGTTCCGATGGGTGGAGCCGTGAGTTGTGCGGTGGAACTCATGTTGATCATGTAGGCAAGATAGGAACTGTTTCTATCATGTCTGAGGCATCTGTCGGCACAGGTGTGCGTCGCGTTGATGCTGTAGTAGGTCAAAGCGCATACGAGTATAACGCTCGTGAGCATGCTTTAGTTTCTCAATTATCTGACAAGTTGGGTGCGCGCCCTGATGATTTAGCTGATCGCATTGCAACGCTTTTGGCAAAACTCAAAGATTCAGATCGTCGTTTAGCGCAAATGTATGAACATCAACTTGCGCAAACCGTTCCTGAACTAGTTGATGTTGCCGCACATTCGAGTACTCCCGTTCAATTGGCTGTTAAGAATGTAGGGCACTTCGGCTCAATTGAAGCCTTGCGTAAGACTGCTACACAGGTTCGTGCTCGTATAGGAGAAAACAAACCTGCAGTAGTGGCCCTAGCCGGGGTAAGTGAGGAAGAAAAACCAATTGTGGTCGTAGCTTGCAATGAATCAGCAAGAGAGCTGGGACTCAAGGCTGGCGATTTAGTACGTACGGCTTCCACTATTTTGGGTGGCGGTGGCGGCGGTAAGCCAGATTTCGCTCAAGGTGGTGGCCAAGATGCCTCTCTTATTGATCAAGCTCTACAAGTCCTGAGTGATCAGGTGGAAAGGGTCTAAGGATTTCCGATGAGCCAGACACGATGGATGGGAATAGATCTAGGCGATGCTCGCGTAGGTCTTTCCCTGTCTGACCCTGAACTTACTTTAGCTCACCCAGCCGGCAATATTGAAGTCGGTGGTGACTACTTCCAAGCTCTAGATGCTGTAGTCGAGCAGGCAGAACATGACAGTGTTGATCATATTGTCGTGGGCTATCCGCTTTTGCTGAATGGAAAAGAAGGACCCAGCGCAAAAAAGGCTAGACGGTGGTCGCAAAACTTGAGGAATAGGCTTGAAATGTTGGCGAGTAAAGGCCAACTCAGGTTAGTGCATGTACCGGTAGTTGAACTGAAAGATGAGCGACTTACTACTGTTACTGCTCACAGGCAACTGCACGAGGCTGGCGTGGGTAGTAGGATGCATAGGCCAAAAGTAGATCAACAGTCGGCTGTTATCCTGCTTCAAGAGGCCTTGGATGAGTTAGCAAGAGACCAGAGGAGCAACATTGGCTGACGATTTGCAGGATTTTTTTGATGCATCAGATCAGTGGTTAGAGACTGCAGATCACGCTTCCTCTGTACCGCCACCGCCTCCTTCGCAGCGTTCTCGTCGGCAAATTCGGCAGGACCGAGAACAATCTAGGAGGAAAAAGGTCATAGAATTGTGGGCAGCTATAGCAGCCGTAATTGTAGTTATAGCTTGTGTGATCGTGGTAAGTAATTATGCTGGTAAGTTATCTCACCGTATTCAGGCAACAAAGAGTACAGTTGCGGACTGGCCAGGTCCCGGTAATGGTTCAGTCGAATTCTCAGTGCAGTCTGGGCAAGGAGCAGACATTATTGCCCATAACTTGACACAAGCTGAGGTGGTTAAATCTTCTCAAGCGTTTGTACAAGCACTGGAGAATGAAGGAGCTGCTGGGAAGATTCAACCAGGAACTTTCCAGTTAAAAAAACATATGAAAGCTGCTGATGTAGTAACGATTTTAACTAATCCTAAGAATGCTAGTGGATTTTTAGAAGTTCGTGCTGGTGACCGGTCGCGTGATGTCATTGAACGAGCAGCTCTGATCTCCGGTGTGAGTAAAGCAGATTTTGAGGCCATTGTAAATAATCATGGAAGCGGCATCTTACCTTCTGAAGCACACGGAAGTTTTGAGGGGTGGATGGAACCTGGATCTTATAACGTCAAAGAGATGAAGTCGGCACGGACTATTTTGCAGACGCTAGTGGATAAGCGAATCGAGAAGTTAAACAGCTTAGGAGTCGCTCAGGGTGAAGAACGTGAACGTATACTGAATATTGCTTCTATTACTGAAGCAGAAGTCAACAGGCCTGAGTATTACGGTAAAGTTGTTCGTGTTATTGATAATCGTCTGCAAAAAGGCATGACTCTTGGTATGGATAGCACTGTTGCATACAGTAAGAATGTATCGGCACTCAAGTTGACGAACGATATGCTTAACGATAGCAGTGATCCGTATAATACCCGAGTACGTCAAGGACTGCCGCCTACTCCAATAGGCAATGCTGGTGATTTAGCTATTCGTGCTGCCAGCAATCCTGAGCCTGGAGACTGGATTTACTTCGTAACCGTCAATCTAACTTCTGGAGAAACTAAATTTACTTCCAGTGAAGGCGAATTTAATGAGTATGTAAAAGAATATAAAAAATGGGAGTCTGAACACAGTACCTATTAATTGCAACATTCTCATTGTATGAGATAAGTTATGATATCCGTTGCGATAGCCGCAGTGAAAAGGATAGTGACAAAGGGGAAGGATACTTCTGCCCTGTCTGTTGCACATTTTGCTTTACGGTTGAGCCAGTAATAGAGGCTTATGGCTAAAAGTCCTAGTGTCCCTGTTAAAAACCAGAATAGTATAGTGGAGGCCCAACCTAGAACGCCGATGGAAAATGCTGCGAGTGCGGTTGAGGTTATGTCTCCAAGGCCAAGGGCCCCAGGGCGGATGAGAGCCAAGGTGGATTGAAGGAGTGTTGAAACAAGAGTAATGCTGAAAGCAATTACTAATGGCCAATAACCTAGAGGACTCGTAACGCAATATCCCAACAGCGATGCGAGCTGAACGAGAATGCCCAATAGGATCCAAGAACGATGAACTTGTCTGGAACGTATATCTTGAACCGACACAAGGCCCAAGATACATAGTCCAGGAATGGGTACAAGGTAGACCATCTAATAAGATATACATCAATATGCACCGGATACCAAAGGAGACCACATGTTGCGTTGGCAGACAGCTGGAGAGTCACACGGTAAGGCCCTCATAGCAATGATTGAGGGAGTGCCTGCCGGCGTAAGGGTGTGTAGCCAAGACATAGCAGATGCTCTAGCGCGTCGCAGACTCGGCTATGGTAGGGGTGCCAGAATGAAGTTTGAGCAAGATCGGGTACATTTGTTGACTGGAGTGAGACATGGTGTGACCCTGGGTTCTCCGATCGCTATTGAGATAGAAAATACAGAATGGCCTAAGTGGGAGCAAGTGATGAGCGCTGATCCGCTTGAAGAGGGGATTGAACTTGCGCCTGTAGGTCGCAATGCCCCTCTTAGTAGGCCTAGGCCAGGGCATGCTGACCTCACTGGCATGCGCAAATATGGTTTTGACGATGCGCGCCCAATTTTAGAACGTTCTAGTGCCCGTGAGACTGCTGCCCGGGTGGCTGTGGGTACAGTCGCGGCCAAGCTCTTACAGCAGGCTTTGGGAATAGTAGTAGTTTCGCATGTACTCACCATTGGTGGTGTTGGCATCGACTATCGAAATCAGCCATACCGTTTGCCTAAACCAGAAGATGTGACTGCCTTGGATGCTTCCCCAGTAAGGACTCTGGATGAAAACGCTCAGGATCGGATGATGTCACGGATTGACCAGGCTAAAAGTGACGCGGACACACTTGGTGGTGTTTTTGAGGTTATAGCCTACCGTGTTCCGGCAGGTATCGGTACCTATGTTGAATCTGATCGCCGGCTTGATGCTGCTTTAGCTGGAGCTTTTATGAGTATTCAAGCAATGAAAGCGGTGGAAATAGGTGATGGCTTTACTGAGGCCGATCGTCTAGGATCTCAGGCTCAGGATGAGATTGTTTCAACTGACGAGGGTAAACTGGGAAGGTTGAGCAATAGGGCCGGAGGGATAGAAGGCGGGATGTCGGATGGAGAACCCGTTCGAGTTAGGGCTGCTATGAAGCCTATTTCTTCTATTCCGAGAGCCCTGAGAACTGTAGATATTACAACAGGTCAACCTGCAACGGCTATCAATCAGAGATCAGACAGCACAGCTGTGCCAGCAGCTGCTGTTGTTGGTGAAGCGATGATGAATCTTACTCTAGCTCAATACGTTATGGATAAATTCGCAGGAGACAGTGTTCAAGAACTCTCATCTAACGTTGTGTCATACCTTCAAGCATGGCCGGAGCATCTCCAATGAACTGGGAAGACATGCCTGTGGCCGTACTCATCGGTATGCCTGGCGCAGGAAAAACACGTGTTGGGAAATTAGCGGCACAGATACTCAATCTTCCCTTTACAGATGCTGACCAAGAAGTTGAGCAGAGGGCCAGTCGAACAATTTCGGAGATCGTGCGAGAAGATGGTGAACAATACTTCCGCAAGATTGAGAGTGATGTTGTCTGTCGTATCTTGCATTGTTTCAAAGGGGGTATTTTTGCTTTGGGAGGCGGTTCTCCCATGACCCCTGATATTTATGATGCATTGATGCAGTATCGGCACCAGGGTGGCATCATTATCCATATCGATGCTGATCCAGAAGAAGCAAGCGCTCGAGCTGTTCATGGTCTGAAGCGACCACTTCTGGAAAATAATGCCAAACAGAGATGGATGGAACTGTACGAAGAACGACAGCCAGTCTATCAAAGCTTAGCAACGGCTTCTATTCCTTCACATGGAACAACTCCTAAAATGATGGCTCAGCGCTTAGCAGATGTGCTTAAGGAACGGGTTGTTCATGTGAGTGGTGTAGAACCTTACGATGTACATATTGGTCCAGGAGCGACCTCGCGTTTGCGTATTCTGCTGGGAAACGAGACCCACCGTGTAGCCCTGATACATACACGTACTGTTCAACGCCATGCAGATCATGTCAGATCACTGTTGCGACAGGCTGGCTACGTAGTCAGTGACATTACAATTCCCGATGCTGAGGCAGGTAAAACGGTACAGGTTGCTAATGGTGTGTGGTCACGTTTAGCAGAGGACGGTTTTACCCGTTCCGATGCAATAGTAGGCGTGGGTGGGGGAGCAGCCACAGACTTAGCAGGCTTTGTTGCTGCCACTTGGATGCGTGGTATCAAGTATGTCAATTGCCCTACGTCTCTTCTTGCCATGGTCGATGCTTCTGTAGGCGGCAAAACAGGGATCAACACCATTCAAGGGAAAAACTTGGTGGGATCTTTTTACACTCCTGTAGGAGTTTTAGCTGATATACGAACCTTGTGTACCTTGCCTAGAGATATCTTCATAGAAGGATTAGGTGAGGTGGCTAAGTGCGGTTTTATTATGGATCAGCGCATTTTGCAAATTTTGGAGGAGCAGGTAGATTGTCTGTGTCATTTCGACGGTTCTGTTCACAATGATCGCATCAACGATATAGTTACTGAATTAATCGAACGATCCACTATTGTTAAGTCTCGATATGTTTCAGTAGATTTGAAGGAGTCTGGTCCTAGAGAATTTCTGAATTACGGTCATACGTTAGGTCATGCTATTGAGCAAATAGAGCATTTTTCATGGAGACATGGGCAGGCCGTTTCAGTAGGCATGGTTTTTGCAGCAGAGCTATCCAATCTCATGGGGTATAGTGACCAAGGATTAGTGAAATACCACCGTGAGCTTTTACAGTCATTAGGCTTGCAAACATCATGGTCCGGTGGCTCATGGGAGCAGGTTCTTGAAGTGATGCATCGGGATAAAAAAACTAGAGGCAGTCAGCTACGTTTTATCATAATAGATAGAATCGGGCACCCGTTGCACTTAAACAATCCGCCAACTGATGCAGTTCATGCGGCCTTTGAACGAATCAGGTCCGAATAACTTTATTGGGAGTAGCGGCTGAAACGTGGTCAGGAGGGGTAGAACAATGACTGAAGCGGAAATTGAGACAAAGACTCACAGGGTGGTAGTGGTTAATGGTCCGAATTTAGGTCGCTTAGGTGTCCGTGAGCCTGAGGTATACGGATATCAGGACCTCACGCAGTTAAAAAAAGATTGCTTACTTTGGGGGCAGGAACTGGGTTTAAGTGTTGAAGTGCGTCAGACCGATGATGAAGGGCAAATGGTCTCTTGGATGCATCAGGCTGTAGACAGAAAGACAGCGGTCGTTATAAACCCTGCTGCTTTTACACATTACAGCTACAGCCTAGCTGACGCTGCTGCTCAGGTAAGTAAATCAGGAATGCCATTGATTGAGGTTCACATTTCAAATCCTGCTTCTCGTGAGACTTTTCGCAAGCATAGTGTTATCTCACCCATTGCAACAGCAACTATTACCGGGATGGGCTTTTATGGATACCGACTTGCTTTGGAAGCAGTAGCACATTTCAGTGAAGAGATAGACAAAGATTAAGTCAGATAAAAATCTCACAAATTAAGGACATACAGCGTCTTATCAACCTCTTCAGTTCATCGGAATCGAGATATGGAGAGTCCATATTTGCACAACACTATGGTTCATATGCTGCTCAATGCGTGAATTTAGGGCGGCCAGGGTTTCTGGATCTTACAATCAGCGACCTGCGATATACTAGGGGTACCTGGAATATAGTTTCATACGGAGCTATTTCTGATGTATATGGGCGTGTCCAGGTAGTTTTCAATGAGGAGAAGACATTATAGCTTTTTGTATGATTTTATCTTCCAGATTATTTTCATAAGATCCTATGCCAATGATAAGCTGAAGTTCCATGGTCAAACAACATGGAAATTCCCAAGAACACATTACCAAGCACATTTTTGTTACTGGTGGAGTTGTGTCTTCTCTCGGTAAAGGTCTTACAGCTTCTTCTCTCGGAAGGTTGCTCCGTAGCCGTGGTATTCGTGTCCTTCAGCAAAAGCTGGACCCCTATATTAATGTGGATCCAGGTACGATGAATCCCTTCCAACATGGTGAAGTCTACGTGACGGAAGATGGTGCTGAAACAGATTTGGATATTGGCCATTATGAACGTTTCCTAGATGTCTTCTTGACTCAAAAAGCTAATGTGACCACCGGGCAGATATACGAGTCTGTCCTTCGTAAGGAACGAGCAGGAGAATACCTAGGTCAATGTGTCCAGGTCATTCCTCATATTACGAACGAAATTAAGAGTCGCATGCGTGCGCAGGCTAGCGACGATGTAGATGTCATCATTACAGAGATTGGTGGCACTGTGGGTGATATTGAGTCACAGCCTTTTATGGAGGCAGCTCGCGAAGTTCGTCGAGATATTGGTGCAGAAAACTGCATGTTTGTCCATGTATCTCTCGTTCCGTATGTAGCTGCGGCGCATGAACTGAAGACCAAGCCAACACAGCATTCTGTTATGGCTTTGCGGCAACTAGGCATCACTCCTGATGCTTTAGTACTTCGTTCTGACAGGCTGCTCAGTCAATCCATTAAAGATAAAATTTCTTTGATGTGTGATGTTAACGAAGAAGGCGTCATCAATTGTGTCGATGCTCCTTCGATTTACGATGTTCCAAAAATTCTTCATGATGAAGGCTTGGACGCTTATGTAGTAAGAGAACTCGGTTTGCCATTCCACGATGTTGATTGGGCTGAGTGGGATGACTTGTTGGAGCGTGTTCATCATCCAAAACGTGAGGTCAATGTAGCTATTGTCGGCAAGTATATTGACCTGCCTGATGCATACCTATCAGTTTCAGAAGCTCTCAAGGCAGGTGGTTTTGCTAATTGGGCCAAGGTTAATGTCAAGTGGATTACCGCGGACTCATGCGAAACCATGGAAGATGCTGAGCGGGCTCTGGCAGATGTCGATGGAATCATTATTCCGGGCGGTTTTGGTTCACGCGGTGTTGAGGGAAAGATGGGCGCATTGCACTATGCGCGTGAGAACAAGCTTCCTGCCTTAGGATTGTGCTTGGGTATGCAGTCGATAGTAATTGAATATGCTAGGAATGTATTAAAGCTTGAAGATGCCAATTCATCAGAGTTCGAGCCTGGTTGCACCAATCCTGTCATTGCTACCATGGAAGAGCAAAAGTCAATTGTTGAAGGCGACGGTGATATGGGGCACACTATGCGGTTAGGTGCATATCCCGCGGTGCTCAAAGCTGACTCACTGGTTGCTGGTCTATACGGGAGCACAGAGGTCAGTGAGCGTCACCGTCATCGGTATGAGGTGAATGTTGCATACATGGACCGACTCAACGAATCTGGGCTTCATATTAGCGGCACTAGCCCTGATGGTAAGTTGACTGAGTTTGTGGAACTTCCTGAAAGTGTTCACCCATTCTATGTGGGCACACAGGCACACCCAGAATTCAAATCCCGTCCAACAAAGCCTCATCCACTTTTTGCTGGTTTGGTTAAAGCAAGCTTAGACCACGAGGCTGCCCGTCACTGAATTCGTCTTCTACCTCATAATAATAACTTTCGTCCGTTGCTCTTGATTTCGTTCAAGGTCAACGGACGTTATTTTTGTTGTAAACACTATACTGTTCTTATTTATTTGAAATTAGTTCTGGCGGTTTCTCGTTTTGGTCGCTATTGTTAAGCCTAACGACAAGGTTGCTGATTTGCGGCTGAATGGTGTTAGGAGGTCTGTGCATATGAGTACCAGCTCAAAGCAGACGGATATAACGCGAGATGTGGAAATGAGCCAGTACGTTTCTGACCGATCTCGCGTCAATGAAGACAAGATTAAGCAAGATGACGAGATCCTTTCTCAATTCGGTGACTACAATTACGGCTGGCATGATTCAGATGCCGCAGGCGAAGCCGCTCAAAAGGGTATCGATGAGGATGTTGTTCGTGCTATTTCGGCTGATAAGCATGAACCAAAATGGATGCTTGAACGTCGGCTTCAAGGTTACCGTGCTTTTCTCGAAAAACCGATGCCTGAGTGGGGTGTTGATTTAAGCGACTTTGATGCGCAAGACTTCAAGTACTATGTTAAACCGCTTGATAAGCAGGCCCAGAACTGGGAGGACTTACCAGAAGACATTAAGAATACCTATGACCGACTTGGCATTCCTGAAGCTGAGAAGAAGCGGCTCGTTTCTGGTGTCGCGGCTCAATACGAGTCTGAAGTTATCTATAATTCGATTCGTGAGGATCTCACTGAGCAAGGAGTTATCTTCATGGATACCGATACAGCCTTGCATGAACACCCTGACTTGTTCAAAAAATACTTCGGCACTGTCATTCCAGCTGATGACAATAAATTCGCTGCACTGAATACTGCTGTCTGGTCTGGAGGTTCTTTTGTCTATGTTCCTAAGGGTGTGCATGTTGACATTCCTCTCCAGGCATACTTCCGCATTAATACGCCAAATATGGGCCAATTCGAACGTACGCTAATTATTGCCGATGAAGGCTCCTATGTTCACTATGTAGAGGGTTGTACAGCACCTATTTATTCGACTGATTCCTTGCATGCCGCAATAGTAGAAATTATTGTTGAACCGCATGCGCGTGTGCGTTATACAACTATTCAGAACTGGTCTAATAATGTATACAACTTGGTGACCCAGCGTGCATATGTCCGTGAGGGAGGCACCATGGAATGGGTGGATGGCAATATTGGTTCGAAAGCGACCATGAAGTATCCCGCCTGTATTCTGGCTGAACCATATGCAAAGGGTGAGACCATGTCTTTGGGATTTGCAGGACAAGGACAGTATCAAGATACGGGGGCGAAAATGATACATTTGGCTCCCCACACTTCATCGACTATCGTTTCTAAGTCCATATCTCGCAATTTAGGCAGGGCAGCTTACCGGGGCCTTGTCAAAATCGTGAAAGGTGCTGAGCAGTCTTCATCTTCTGTGGTGTGTGACGCCCTGTTAGTCGATAACTATTCCAGGTCTGACACTTATCCTCACGTTGATGTTCGAGAAGATGATGTGACAATGTCTCACGAGGCTACGGTCTCAAAAATTTCTGAAGACCAACTTTTTTATCTCATGAGTCGTGGTCTCAGTGAAGAAGAAGCTCGAGGTATGATTGTACGTGGTTTTGTGGAGCCAATATCGAGAGAATTGCCCATGGAATACGCTCTAGAGCTGAACAGACTCGTCGAGTTGCAGATGGAAGGTTCGGTTGGTTGAGATGGCTGAAAATATACAGAAGCAAAACATCGATAAAGAGAAAACAGATCCATACCTAGCTCCGGCTCGGATGCCATCAAGTGTAGACCGTGCAGTTCGTTCTTTTGACCCTGACGACTACGCTATTCCTACACGTAAGCAAGAGGATTGGCGTTTTACCCCTGTTGAACGATTTGAAGAGTTCTACCATGTCTTCAAGCCATCAGGTACAACTACTATTTCAGTAACTTCGATTGACGGTAGCACACCGCCGCAAGATCAGGTTTCTGTATCTACCACAGATATTATGCAGGAACCTTTCGGCACTGTTTTAAAACCCAATGACAGGGTGTCAGCAGTTGAGTGGGCATCTGCCACAGCGTCGCACGTTGTTGTTCTTCAAGGTGAGATTGAACAGCCGATTTTGATTCGCATTACTGGAGGAGGCCTCCAGTTAGACGCTTTACACCTGGTCATTGTGGCAAAGGAGCGTACCTATGCTGATGTCGTAGTTGAGCATACTGGCGATGCTTATCTCACAGAAGGCGTTGAAATAGTGACAGGTGCTGATTCGCATATTTCAACTACCTTTGTGCAGGAATGGGGGACAACATCAAAAGAAGTTGGCAATCAGCGTATACACATCGGTCCTGGTGCCAGTTTGCGACATTCAGTTGTCACTCTCGGTGGAGATGCAGTTCGTATTCGTATGGACCAAGAGTTTGGTGGCGAAGGTGGAGAGCTCAATATGCTCGGTATATACTTTGTTGATCCTGGACAACACATGGAGCATCGAACGATGGTGGTTCACAACCACCCCAATTGCAAGTCTCGTGTTGTCTATAAGGGAGCACTGGATGGAGCGAAAGCACATGCAACATGGGTGGGTAATGCTCTCATTCAGCCTTCGGCACCAGGTACAGACTCATATGAATTAAACAGGAATCTGGTGCTAACGCCAGGAGCTGTAGCTGATTCTGAGCCTAACCTAGAAATCGAAAATGGTGACATTATCGGCGCCGGACATGCCAGTTCGGTTGGGCGTTTTGAGGAGGAAGAACTATTCTACCTACAGTCCCGAGGGATCCCAGAGGCTGAAGCCCGTAAATTGGTTGTTAGAGGCTTCTTTGGAGAACTCGTCGAAGAGATAGGTGTTCCGAGTGTTGCAGGTCACCTTATGGAAGTTATTGACCGCAGACTGTCAAAAGGTGAGAGTGAAGCCATGAAACACGTTTTGGAGGGTAACTAATATGTCTAGACTAGAAATTAAGGATCTGCACGTCTCTGTTGAAACGAAAGAGGGCCGTAAGCAGATTGTAAAAGGTGCTAATTTGACGGTTGAATCTGGACAGACTCACGCAATCATGGGACCTAATGGTTCTGGCAAGTCAACCCTTGCTTATACGTTAGCAGGTCATCCCAAGTACATCGTCGATTCTGGACAAGCCCTGCTTGATGGGGAAGACTTGTTGAAAATGACCGTTGATGAACGTGCCAAGACTGGTCTCTTTCTTGCCATGCAGTATCCCGTAGAAGTTTCTGGCGTTTCTATGACCAACTTTTTACGTACCGCTAAAACAGAGATAGATGGAGAAGCTCCTGCAATACGGACGTGGACAAAGGACCTTAACGCTGCTATGAAACGGCTGAAAATGGATCCAAAGTTTGCCCAACGATCAGTGAATGAAGGTTTCTCTGGTGGTGAGAAAAAACGTGCTGAAGTACTACAACTGGAGATATTGAAACCCAAGTTTGCTATTTTGGATGAGACAGATTCTGGCTTGGATGTAGATGCTCTACGTATCGTTTCAGAGGGTGTTAATAGGGCTAAAGAGACTACGGGACTGGGGATCTTAATGGTGACCCACTACACTCGAATTCTCAAATACATTAAGCCTGATATTGTGCACGTTTTTGCAGATGGACGTTTTGTTAAAACAGGTGGCCCAGATTTGGCTGACGAACTGGAAGAGGCAGGCTATGATCAATACCTTCCTGATGGTGCTGATTCCGAATCTGCTTTAGCTTGATACATTCTCGCCCTCTAGAAGCTTCAGCTATCTACCGTATATGAGGAGGCAGGTGTCATGGATGAATTTGCACAAGTTCGTGCTCAATTTCCTATTTTAAAGCAACAAATACATGGCCAACCTCTCATCTACTTAGATTCTGCGGCCACAGCGCAAAAACCCCAATGTGTTATTGATGCAGAATCACATTTTTATGAGTATGAAAATGCTGGCGTACACCGAGGAACTCATGAATTAGCTGCTAGAGCTACAGATGCATTCGATCAGGCCCGTAGTAAGGTGGCTGCTTTGGTTGGAGCTCAGTATGGTGACGGACTGGAGGAAATCATCGTTACCGGAGGAGCTACTGCCGGTCTTAACTTACTTGCTGCCGCACTTTCTTATGCTAGCCAAGGTAGGGGAGGTTCTGCAGCACAACAGTTTGCTATACGGGAAGGTGATGAAATTGTTGTAAGTGAGGCAGAGCATCACTCTGTCCTTTTGCCTTTTCAAGAATTGAGCTACCGTACTGGAGCTAAGCTGAGATGGTTTCAGCTTGATCAAGAAGGAAGAATCCGTTCTGATACAGCTGAACAAGTAATTACAGAACGAACCAAAATCGTAGCCATTACCCATATATCAAATGTGACAGGTGCGGTTACAGACATAGCACCCATTGTGCGCCGGGCTCATGAGGTAGGTGCTTTCGTGGTCCTGGATGCATGTCAGTCGGTTCCACATATTCCAGTTGATTTTCATGCATTGGACGTTGATTTCGCTGTATGGAGTGCTCATAAGATGTATGGTCCAACAGGGGTTGGTTTCCTATATGGTAAGAGAGCTCTTTTGGAAGCTTTACCTCCTGCAAGTTTCGGTGGTTCCATGGTTGAATTGGCTTTTATGGACAGGCCTGCTCAGTACATGGCGCCTCCGGCACGTTTCGAGGCAGGTACGCAACCCGTAGCGCAGATGGTAGCTGCTGCTACAGCAGCAGAATGGTTGAGCGAGATTGGTTTGAGCCGTATTGTTACTCACGAAAAGGTCCTTTCTCAGGAAATGCTTAAGCTTGGTGGTATTGAGGGAATTCGTATTTTGGGGCCTTCTACAGGCTCAGGTCGCATCGGTACCGTCGCATTTGATGTGGATGGGGTACATCCGCATGATGTAGGCCAGTTTGTTGATGCCCGAGGAATCGGGATTAGAGTGGGTCACCACTGTGCACAGCCAGTCCATCGACACTTTGGGCTGTACTCTTCTAGCAGGGCTTCTATAGGTGTGTATAACACCATTGATGACGTTGACAAGTTACTGAATGCTGTGTCAGACGTCAGATCATTCTTCCGAGTCTGATCCGCATGCGGTTGCAGTACAGATACGATCAACAAGACGAGAGTTAGAAGTAAGTTTGAGACCATGGTAGAAGATTTTGGAATGGGCGAACAAGAACTTCAGGAGATGTATCAAGAGGTTATTCTGGATGCGTCAAAACACCCGCATGGAAAGATTGTTTCAGGAGCCGACTCTAGTTTGGAAACGGTTTCTATAGGTGCTCATGGTGGAATAACGTTGACTTCCGGACATGAAGCATGCAAAACTGCTCAGTCACAGCAGTTCAATCCTACCTGTGGTGATACAGCAACAGTGTATGTAGAAGTGTCTAGCGGTTCCAATGGGAATTCTTATCGTATAGAACGTATAGCTTGGGACGGTCAAGGGTGCTCTATATCGCAGGCTAGTTTGTCAATTATGGTCGACTTAGTTCAGGGGCAGACTGTAGATAAGGCTATGGCACTTGCTCAGGATTTTCAGTTACTGATGCACTCTCGTGGGGTCGGCTTGGACGATAACCAAGCCAATGATGATTTAGGGGATGCAATTGTTTTCCAGGGGGTATCACGATACCCCATGAGAATTAAATGTGCTCTCTTGGGCTGGGAAGGTATGAAAGCTTCTATAGCACAGGCAATGACTCAGTTTGAAACTGCGGATGTACCAGCGGTCAAGTCGCAGAAATGAGAAGAATACATGACAGATGAAAACAAAAGAATGACTACTGACACAAGACCAGATAGTGCAAGCGCATCTCATCCTCATGCGACCCAGTCTCAACAAAACAATAGTATGACTTCTGACAACGCCATTGCTCCCAGTAGTGAGGGGGAAGAAGCTATACCACTCAAGGCAGTCAATGAGATAGGAAGGGTAACCGCTAGAGACGTAAGAGAAGCACTTCATCAGGTCATCGACCCTGAGCTGGGTGTGGATGTCGTCGATTTAGGATTGGTGTATGGTGTGGAGATAGACGATAACGGCCGTGCCATTATCACCATGACACTCACGACTCCAGCCTGTCCTTTAACTGGTCTCATTGAAGATCAATGTGCTCAAATGCTGGCTGGTATAGTTGAAGAATTCAGAATAGAATGGACCTGGAAACCCAGATGGTCGTATACAATGATTACTCCTGAAGGCAAGGAACAGTTGGCCGCTATCGGTCTCGATGTGGATAATCTTCCTGTTGCACAGTAAATTGCCAGAACTAGACGAGTGAATATCTGGCGTGTTGCAACAGCTATGACTGTTTTTCGACCGTTGCCTGATAGTAAACTGTCAGCCTTTCATAATACTATGAGGTTTCCGGTCCGCCGTGGCTGGCACGGCGAATGAAAAGAAAGCACTGAACATGTCTATTTTCGCGGGCTGGAAACTTCACGGCAACGGTAAAACATTAGCTCCAGGCGAGGTTGTTGAACCGGATGAGCGGTTGACTTGGCCGCGCACGGCTGGTATCGGAGCTCAGCATGTCATTGCTATGTTTGGTTCCACATTTTTAGTTCCTATTTTAACGGGTTTTGATCCGTCCACCACATTGTTCTTTACAGCGCTTTCCACAGCGCTGTTTTTGTTAATGAATGCGAATAAGCTACCAAGTTATCTTGGTAGCTCTTTTGGTTTTATAGCCCCAATTATGGCCGTAACCACAGCCCATAAAGGTTTGGCTGTAGCGTCATTTGGCATTATGGTCACAGGCGGACTGTTAGCAATTATTGGACTCATCGTTCATGTAGTAGGAGCCCGATGGATTGATGTCCTCATGCCTCCCACAGTGACAGGTGCCATTGTTGCTATTATCGGTTTCAACCTAGCTCCTTCTGCATGGAATAATTTCAAAGTTGCGCCCATCACTGCTCTGGTAACCTTGCTGGCAGTTATGTTTATCTCTGTGCTTTTCAAAGGTCTTCTGGGCAGGCTTAACATACTCTTAGGAGTTATAGTTGGATACGTTTTCGCCGTGGCCCGACATGAAGTTGATTTTACTGCGGTGAGAGAAGCTGCATGGTTTGGTTTGCCGAAGTTTCATTTACCGGAAGCTGATTTCTCAGTATTAGCGATGTTTATTCCGGTTGTGCTGGTATTGGTCGCAGAAAATATCGGACATGTGAAATCAGTTTCCTTAATGACCGGACGAGATTACGATAATCGGATCGGTACTGCTTTGCTTTCAGATGGACTAGGAACTTTCTTTGCAGGCCTCGGCGGGGGATCTGGTACTACAACATATGCTGAAAACATTGGCGTCATGGCGGCCACAAAGGTCTATTCAACAGCAGCATACTGGTGTGCAGCTTTGTTTGCTTTCATATTGAGTCTATGCCCGAAGTTTGGTGCGGTCATCAACACTATACCCGGGGGAGTGTTGGGTGGTGTAACAACTCTTCTGTACGGCATGATAGGTATGTTAGGCGTGCGTATTTGGGTGGAGAACAAAGTTGATTTTGGTAAAACTGTTAATATGACCGTTGCAGCGGTCGTTATGGTGGTTGGTATAGCTGACTTTACCTTTGCCATCTCGGGTATTTCTTTCAATGGCATTGCTATTGGTTCAATAGCAACACTCATCATGTACCATGGCCTTAAAGCCATAGGTCGGGTCCGTGGCACTGTCGATGCTGACGACTATATCAAGCAGGATTAAAAAGACTGATCTTGTTTTCAACGTCCTATGTAAAGGCATATCTTCCTACCAGTCTCATTCTCAGAGGAAGATATGCCTTTCGTTGCACTAAGCGAGTTTTGGTTTTGTAGCATAGAACGCAACAGCAGAAGATGCAGCTACATTAAGTGAGTCAACTCCATGACTCATAGGAATACGGACTGTCAGATGAGAATGACAGATCGTCTGATCAGATAAACCATCGCCTTCAGTTCCAAAAATAAGAGCAAGTTTGTCGATGCTGCCGGAATCTAAACGTTGGACCAGCTGGTCTAGGCTGAGTGAATCGTCTCTCAAAGCCATGGCTGCTGTGGTAAAACCGAGATTATGTATCTGTTGGAGCCCTTGAATTGGCCACCCATGCGGGTCGTCTTCGTTAATTCGTGTCCAAGGAACCTGGAATACAGTACCCATGGATACACGGGCTGCTCTTCGGTAGAGGGGGTCTCCACAGGAGGGAGTGATTACAACTGCATCGATGTCCAAAGCAGCTGCAGAACGTATAAGAGCGCCCACGTTTGCATGATCGACTATATTTTCCATAATGGCAATGCGATGCGCATTGTTACAGATTTGCTCGATACTAGGAAGCGGCCACCGACGCATAGCAGCTAAGGCTCCTCTATGTAAGCGATACCCAGTTATACTTTTGAGTTGATCGGGTGAAGCAACGAATACTGGTATATCAGGACCCCAGACCTCATCTATGTGATGGAAGGTCTCTTCCATCTGTGCAAGCCAAGGCTCTTCGACTAATAAGGAGATAGGTTCAACGTTGGCTGTCAAAGCACGAGTTATGACTTTAGGTGATTCCGCGATGAATAACCCCTTATCGGGCTCCAATCGGTTGCGCAATTGCAAATCAGTCAGATGGGTATATGCATATAATGCCTCATCATCGATTGAAGTAACCTTCACAATTCGCATCTGTTGCCTTCTTTTACTTCTTATCGTCGACTATATGCAAGTGTCAGGTAAATATGTAGACAATGTTGCATGATAGCAGGTGATGAGCATACGTTCATTTTCTCGACTTGAAATAAGCTGGTATGAAGAAAAGAGCCTCTGGCTTAAGAGTGTCCGGAGCGGGACTTGAACCCGCACGCCTGTATAAAATAGGCACTAGCACCTCAAGCTAGCGCGTCTACCATTCCGCCACCCGGACAGGTGAAATCACAACAAGTATACTATAGCACCCAATTGCATAAACTACACGACTTATCTGTAGAGCGTGTCGTCGTTTTGTTTCCTTATGTTTTGATGGAACTGGCAATATGTTATATCTCAATTGCGGCATTATTGAGTTCTGGACTTGCCGCTATTCTTTACAAGTATGACTGAACCGCTCTTCCTTCTTGATCCTTCTCATGACAATTCACCAGTGAATTGTGACGAGTTTCATACCGGATGGAAGCTCAGTCTGCCATCACATATCCGTAAGCATGCAATCCAAGTCATGAGACTCAAAAAGGGAGACCGCCTCCAACTGTCGGATGGACGAGGTTTACGAATTCATGCCAGTATTCAAGATCCGCAGTCTGGTCTGGTTGAAGTTGTGGCTGTCGGAAAAGAACCACGTCCTATAATTTCTACAGTGCTAGTTCAGGCTTTAGCAAAGAGTGGTCACGATGAACAAGCCGTCGATATGGCAACGCAGGTGGGAGTCGATGCTGTTATTCCTTGGCAGGCAGACCGTTCAATCGCAAAATGGAAGAGTGAAAAAACAGGACGTAAATGGGACAATCTTTTAGATTCAGCTAGTGAGCAATCAAGACGTGCCTGGCGGCCAGAGTTACAAGCGTGCATGAGTTCTCGGCAATTAGCAGTTTATTGCCAAGAAGAAAGCGCTCGAGGGAATGTCGTGATATTGCTTCATCAAGATGCCTTACATTCTTGGCCCGAGGTACGTAGCCAACTTGAACATCTTGTAGGGCTCGGGCATGAGTATCGGGTGTCTGTAATTGTTGGCCCTGAAGGAGGTGTTAGCGAAGCTGAGGCTGCATCTTTTGTAGAGGCAGGGGCTAAGGCAACACGTTTAGGAAATAATATTTTGCGTGCCTCAACAGCGGGTCCTCTGGCATTAGCTGCCATGTCTGATGTGCTGGGACGCTTCGATGGCTGAGTGATTGTGGATGTAAGTTCAATGCCAATCAGCTTATCCCTCTCCCGCAATAAGATAGGGACAACAGCAATTGCTCGAACTGAACGAAGGAGCATTCATGAGCGAAGATCAGGGATCAGATACATGCCTTTTCTGCAAGATCATTGATGGGCAGGTACCGAGTTCCAAGGTGTTCGAGGACGAAGCGGTATATGCATTTAACGATATAGAACCGAAGGCCAAAGTGCATGTTTTAGTGGTTCCCAAGCACCATTATCGCAACGTCGATGAGGTTGCAAAAGCTGATCCAGAGCTGTTGGCACATATGGTTGATGTTTCTCAGAAGATTGCAGATGAAGCATATCTGGGTCAGTTCCGACTCGTTTTCAACACTGGTGAGCAGGCAGGTCAAACTGTCTTTCACGCCCATGCTCATGTGCTTACTGGTGAGGATTTGTCAGCAAGCCACACGAGTTTGTAAAGCTCAAACTCAAAGCGAGTCTATTTCAACAGTAGTTTTCCTCTTCTTTTTATTACTACAAAGCACATTCAACAGTTAGGTTTCATTGGCTACTTCAACACGTATTATCCGTATTCCGGCTGGTATGGATCCAGTTTTCGTCCTAGGGCCGTCAGACTCTGTTCTCAACCGTATTGAACATGCTTTCCCCAAAGTCGATTTTTTTGTACGAGGTGACGAAATTCGTTTGAAAGCTACCTCCACAGAAGCTGACGAGCAAGCTATACAGGCTATACAACTGCTTTCGAATCTCATCGATGCCGCAGTAGTTGCTCCGGCGAGTGTACAGGTGGTTGAACACCTTTTGGATCATGCAAGAATAGGTGATAACAGCACTTCTGGCACGATAACTGTTACACCATTGGCTCATTCAAGAACTACAACATCTGCACAGTCAGTGACGTATGAAGAGCGGACAAAGGTCAGCAAAACTCCACGTTCCTCAAAAGTACTTGCGTACGCTGCTGGCCGCCCTGTGATGCCAAAGACCAGAGGTCAAAGTGCTTATGTAAGTGCTATTAACACTCATACGATTACCTTTGGTATCGGTCCGGCTGGAACGGGTAAAACATATTTAGCAGTAGCGAAGGCGGTACAGGCTTTCAAATCAAGAACAGTAAGTAAGATCATTTTGACTCGACCGGCAGTTGAAGCTGGTGAAAACCTGGGATTTTTGCCTGGTAGTCTCGCTGAAAAGGTGGATCCCTATTTACGCCCACTGTATGACGCTCTTTCTGACATGCTCGGTGCGGACCGGCTGCACCACTTTATGGAAACAGGAGCTATTGAGGTAGCTCCTTTGGCATACATGCGTGGAAGAACCCTCAATGATGCGTTTGTTATTCTGGATGAAGCCCAGAATACCACCAGACAGCAGATGAAAATGTTCTTAACCCGTCTAGGGTTCAATACCACTATGGTAATTACAGGAGACACAACCCAAATTGATTTAGGTTTACCTTCGTCAGGTCTAGTAAGTATTGAAAAAATTCTGCAGGATGTAGATGATATTGCATTTGTTCATTTAGGCTCCCACGATGTGGTCCGGCACGAGCTTGTAGGGCATATTGTTGAAGCCTACGACAGGTATGCCTCAGCACAAGGTAAGGGCAAGCACGCCAACAATAAGCAACCTTCGGAAGAGCAGTCATGAGCATAGAAGTGACTAATGAAACACAATGGTCCATAGATCCTAAGGTATTCTCCGATTTAGGATTATGGGTGTTACAGCAGATGCAGGTCAGTACACAGTCAGATATGACAATTATCTTTAATGATCCTGATCCTATGGCTGTGTTGCATGAGCGATGGATGGGGTTGGAAGGCCCAACCGACGTTATGAGTTTTCCTATGGATGAACTGAGGCCCGGAGACGTCAGTAGTCAACCTGAAGGAATCTTGGGAGATATAGTTATTTGCCCTTGGGTTGCTCATCAACAAGCTATATCTGCTGGACATTCAACGATGGAAGAGATGCTATTGCTCACTATTCATGGCACCTTGCACCTATTGGGTTATGATCATACAAACAGTCAGGAAGAGCGTCAGATGTTTGGATTACAACGACAGCTTCTATTAACCTTCTTGGCACAGCGGTCCGGTCCTATGGAACAAGCTGAACTACCCATAGGGGTCAGTGATGCACTAGCAGTATACGAACGCGCGCACACCAAAACTGTTAAGGGTCAAACTAACAATGGAGAAAGCCAATGAGCATGCCTGATATGTTGGTGTTTGCGGCTCTTGCAATGGGAACAGTTGTACTGGTTTGGCTCTCATTAGTTATGGCAGCCACTGAAGGTGCTGTAGCTCGTGTAACACGTTCAAGCTTAAACAATTTGATTTTAGGTCTACAAACGGATAGCGAATTAAGCCAGTTTTCCAGAATGAAGCGCATCGGAAAAGTTCATAAAGTGCAGACTTTGATCGTTGACCGCCATGCAACCACCGGTTCATGTAGCTTCTTCAGAATTACATGCAATATTCTTACTGGTGTATTAGTAACCAGTATTTCTGCTTGTTTGGCTTTACCCTTGTGGGTGTCTTTGCTGTCTGGTCTAGTGTTTGCCCTGGTCATTGCTTTCATCTCTGTCAAGGTCAGGCCTAGAATAAGTGGTACCCGCAAGCCTCTTGATATTTTACTGAAACATGTTCGAGTTGTTTCTTTAGCGGTATTTCTTACCCCTTTTTCTCGGTCTTCTTCAGCAGAAATAAAGGCTAAAACCTCTCGGAATGGGGATTTATCCGACGACGAGGAATTGGAGAAAATCCAAATTGAACAAGGTCGTGCAATGGTTGACCAGTTGGTAGAAGCCAGCGCTTTTGACCCAGAAATTTCTGAGATGCTGAATAATGTTCTGACCTTGTCAACTACCTTGACTAGAGAAATCATGGTCCCTCGAACGGATATGATATGTATCAACAAGCATACGACCTTATCGTCAGCATTAAAATTGTTTTCTCGGTCCGGTTTCTCCCGCATTCCAGTTATCGGTGATGATGTTGATGATTTGCTTGGGGTGCTCTACTTGAAAGATGTTGTCAAAGCTATAGCTTTTGATTCCGACATGAAGGAACATGAAGTTGGCCCCCTCGCACGTAAAGCCGTACTTGTGCCAGAATCCAAACCAGTAGATGATCTTTTTCATTACATGCAAAAGACTCGGCACCATTTAGCTGTCGTTGTGGACGAATATGGAGGAATTGCTGGTTTAGTTACTATCGAGGATGCCATTGAGCAAATCGTTGGAGAGTTAGAAGATGAGCATGACCGTATCCAGCATGAAGAACCTGTCCAGATAGGTAACAATGTTTGGAAGTTGCCAGCAAGAACGCCGATTGCTGATTTGGAAGAGCTGTTTGAAATAGATATTGATGAGGATGACGTTGACACGGTATATGGACTCCTTACCAAACTTCTTGGGTCTGTTCCCATTGTGGGTTCAAGCGCGGTCAACCGAGGTCTACGCTTGACCGCTGCCGACTCTGCTGGACGACGGAAAAAAATAGCAACGATTATTGTTGAGCCAGCATCAGTTTCGGACTCTGAGCCCAAAGATAACGATGTAGAAGGGTAATGTCTTTTTGTTCGCTAGTATGAGTGATGCGTATATCTAGACACTTCTGCTGGTTCCAGCATCTAGCAATTGAGTAAAAGCATTGGTAATATCGGAGAGTATTGTATGAGTACTGCTGCACAGAGAGGAACTTCTGATTTGAATCAGAACAACAGTCAACAAGAGCCATACCGCTCAGGTTTCGTGGCAGTGGTAGGGAGGCCTAATGTTGGCAAATCGACTCTCATCAATGCTTTAGTCGGTCAACAAATAGCTATTGCATCTTCTCGTCCAGAAACCACTCGCAAAGCTATTCGCGGTATCATGACTAGATCGAATGCTCAATTAGTGCTAGTGGATACGCCGGGTATTCATAAACCGAAAACGCTCTTGGGTAGCAGACTTAATGATATAGTTCAAGAGTCACTTTCTCAAGCTGACGCCATAGCTTTTTTGCTTCCTGCAGATCAGGAGATCGGTCCAGGTGACCGACGTATTTTGAGTAGATTGAGGCAGGACTTTGGACGCAAGAGCGAAGATGGTCATTGGCAATGGACCATACCGCTCATAGCTATTGTTACCAAAATTGATGAAATAAACCGAACAGAACTGGTTGCTAAACTCAACGAAATTGATGCTTTTGCTGCTTTTACCGAGATTGTTCCGGTAAGTGCCCTCGATGGTGATAATGTCGAAGAAGTACGTGGTGTGTTAGTTTCAGCCATGCCTGAAGGTCCTCAAATGTATCCAGCAGAGCAGGTTAGCGAGGAGGGGGTTGAAGATAGGATCGCAGAGCTGGTTAGGGGCGCCTTCCTTGAAGAACTGGACGATGAGCTGCCTCACTCATTGGCTGTTGTTGTAGATGATATTGAAATGCCTGAAGATCAAGACGACTGGGTTCAGAACACAACCGGCAAGGCAGTAATTCGGGTTTCCATATACGTTGAACGAGATTCTCAAAAACCTATCATCATAGGACGCGGCGCGGAACACTTAGTAAAGGTAAAAAAGAAACTCCGCACCGATGTCAATCGAATTGTTGGACACAAGGCTAAACTCGATCTTCATGTCAAGGTAGCGAAAAACTGGCAGGGCAACCCCAAGCAGCTCCAAAAACTTGGATTCTAGCTGCTGGGCTTACCTTTCCAACTCTGGTGTTACTTCTTTGGAGTGTACATGTGGTTGTTTAACAGGTCTGCATAACGTTGTATGACCTTTGGTCGAATGACTTTCATGGAAGGTGTCATCAAACCGTTTTCCTGGGAGAATTCTTCTGGAAGAATGATGAATTTACGAACGGACTCAGCTCTGGAAACACCATCATTTGCCTTATCAACATACTCCTGTACTGCCGAGCGTACAACGGCGTTCTGTGCTGCTTCCTCCATAGGCATCTGATCATCAAGACCTTGAGTTTGTAGCCAAGAGCGGAGAGCTTCCTCATCCAACGTTACCAATGCTGAAATGAACGGTCGCTTATCTCCTAAGACTAGCGCCTGAGAGACAATCGGTGACCGTTCAATAATCTCCTCAATCGGACGTGGTGATACATTCTTCCCACCAGCAGTGATGATGAGATCTTTCTTCCGACCAGTGATGTACAAGAAGCCGTCATTGCTCAGTCGACCGAGATCGCCAGTGCCATACCAGCCGTCAGAGGTAAATGCGGCCGCGGTTGCCTCCGGGTTTTTATGGTAGCGTTTGAATACACAGGTACCCTTCACCTGGATCTCGCCGTCGTGGGCAATTCGAATTGAGAATCCTGGGAAGGGAATACCTACAGATCCCTCTTTGTAAGGAGTGCCAAGAGGGCTAAAAGCACATGGAGCAGTTGTTTCAGTCAGGCCATAACCTTCATACACTGGTATGTTAGCTCCGCGGAAGAAGCTTAAGAGGGCATGATCAAGGGGAGCGCCTCCAGATACAATCCACTTGGCTCTACCGCCTAAGACTTCTCTCAATGAGCTATAAACGACAGAGTCGAAGGCTGCCCGACGTAGTGCATTTTTGGGAGTTGGCTTGCCTAGCTGAGTAATATCGTCCATATAATCTCGTGCGGAAACAACTGCTTTAGCGAAAACTGCTCCTTTAATGCCATGGCCTGCTTTTTGTGTAGCCGCATTGTATATCTTTTCAAACACCCTAGGGACGCCAATAATGACGGTAGGCTTAGATTCTTGCAAATCTGAAAGCAGGTTTTGTAAACCCTTCGATATATACACTTGCATGGAGGCTGAGATGACGCCGTAAGATATAGCTCGTGCGAATGTATGTGCTTGCGGGAGAAAGAGCAGGATAGAACCGTTTTCATCGTCAGTCAAATCTGGTATAAATGCTGTCAGATTTCTTGCTAACGTGCAGTAATGTTCATGGGTCATTTCCACTCCTTTAGGAGCGGCGGTTGAGCCAGAGGTATAAACAATCGAGCACAAGTCTGTTTTCTTTACAGAGCGGATGCGTTCGTCGAGAACTTCATCTGGTACAGATTCTCCGTATGCTTGGAGTTCTTCTAGTGCACCAGTTTCTAAGCAGGCAATTTTCTGCAAGGTGGGGCAGTCATCAATTGCTCCATCGGCTTTCTGCCGCATTTGCTTGGTCTGAACGATGAGTAGGCGAGCGTCAGAATTGTTGACGATCAAGCGAATTTGTTCAGCAGAATCTGTGTCGTAGATGGTGGCGATGACACCACCAATTGAAAGAACAGCAGCATCAATGATATCCCATTCGTATGAGGTTTGACACATAAAAGCAACGGTGTCACCCTTTTTGAATCCTGAGTGGATGAGACCTTTCGCAGTCATGCGAATATCTCGCAAAACCTCACTGCCTGTGCGGTAGACCCAGGTATCACCTTGTCTGAAGTGAAGCATAGGGGAATCAGGGGCTCTTCGGGCACGGTTCTCATATATCTTGTAGACGGTCATATCGTCGTTTATTTCCCCAGCGCCATCGGTGCGAGCGGTCAGCAGACCTGTTTTTTTGTCAATGAAGGTGCTTGTTGGGTAGCCATGAGACCAGTCGTGTGTATGTGGAAGAGTAATAGTTTCAGATTGCTCGGGGAAAGAAGTGTTTACCTGTACTATACCATCTCGTCCATTTTCTGCACCCTGCCGGTGGTTGGTTTTCCTTACGCGGTCAGTTGTTTTTGCAGCGTAAGATCTAATTGAATTCAACAATGCCACCTGTGCTCCTTAACCCAAATTGATACTTTCCTAGACTAGCCTGTTACTTGGAGATTCGCTGACAGAAACATGTCAGCGTGCGATAAGAAGGTGAAAGGTGAAGCGGTATTCGATGTTGTGGATCTACCAGTTGCCTACACCTAGTTAGATGAGCGTATATTCGAGCCAACCTTTTGGAAAACAAGAGAAAACTTATTCGAGCCAATCACCATCAGTGATACGGATCCACAGTATTCTCATGAAAACTATTGAATGGTGCAGGAGAAAATAAAAATGGGTTTCCGAAACAACCGTGGAAACCCTGTCTGTGGAGCTAAGGGGGTTCGAACCCCTGACCTTCTCCATGCCATGGAGACGCGCTACCAGCTGCGCCATAGCCCCTTATATGAACCTAAAACAGTTTACACCCGTATGGGTAAATAGCACAAGTCAGTGTGTCGCACTTGAGAAGGTATCGTACGTTTGTATGTGCTTATAAGTGCACCTATGATAGGGACATGAAGAACTTACATGGTCTGTCGGGTGGCTGGTCTCACGGTGCCAGTGCTGGTAGCTCTCGCTTGGTAAACAGGCATGAGGTATGTATTATTAATGCTCTGCCCCTGACTGAGCAAGAAGAGCTCACGTTCAAAGAGGTGGCTTCAGGTGTCCAACAGTATTTTGTGGGTGATGAAGGCCTCGATAAGGATCTGTCTTCTGAGCTCACTGACAAGGCAACTGTCATTTTGGGCAACTTACAGGTCTCGCAGGTCAAGCGATGCAAACGTATAGCTTGGATGCAGACAGCTTCTGCTGGTGTCAACAACTATGAAGTGGATGGTGTCTTACCAGAAACTGCAATGATAACAAGCGCCTCCGGAGCTTATGGTCAAGAAGTTTCTGAACACATGTTCGCAATGATGTGGGCTCTGATGAAGCGTTTACCGAACTATCGTGATCAGCAACGCGAAAACATATGGCAGGATAGGGGTCCGGTTGCTACGGTTCGAGGTGCGAAGGTGCTTATCGTCGGCACTGGTGATATTGGTTCGCATTTTGCTCAATTAGTAAAGGCTGTTGGGGGGAATACGATCGGAATTCGCAGAGATGTTAGGAAAGCTGCTCCTGGTATTGATACCATGTTTGGTTTCAAAGATCTCGACAAGCTGCTACCTCAGGTGGATGTGGTGGCTTTGGTTGTGCCGTCATCACCTGATACTTACCATATTCTCAATCGAAAACGACTGAGTCTTATCAGGTCACATGCCATAATTATCAATGCGGGCAGGGGAGATGCCGTTGACTGCCAAGCTCTAGCAGAATACTTGGCAGCAGGAAGTATTGGAGCTGCAGGTTTAGACGTGACTGAACCAGAACCGCTGCCTAAGGATCACCAGCTCTGGAACGAACCTCAGTGCCTTATCACTCCGCACATAGCAGGTGGATACCATTTACCGCAAGCTCGAACGCAAGCTATCAATATCGCACTCGATAACGTGCAGCGTTATCTGTCGGGACTGCCGCTGCGTAACAGAATGCGGTAGTGTCCTGGTACTGGTAGCTGCTAACACGATTCCCTTATCGTCAATATAGGAATGCTGTCCTGTCGTGTCGAAGTCCACATGCAGACTATTCTTATAGGGTTAGACTCAAGCTTATACGGTACACCTATAAGCTGGTTAGCGGTGATGATTCCAAACCCACACTGCCACTGTTCAATGCAATGAGTGGCTCTGTGAGGGCTATCACGACATGTATGACGGTCGTGGTTGTAGGGCGAGAGGCGGTGATGGCAATGATGAGAGTATTCAGCACCATGAACGGGCATATTGAGCAAATAGAAAAGCCCCGAAAGGGAGCATGGTTATGTTTGTCTGAGCCTACCGACGTTGAGCTCGCCAACACAGCGCAGAGTACCGGTATTGATCTAGCTGACTTGCGTGCTCCACTTGATGATGAGGAAAGAAGCCGTGTGGATGTAGAAGATGATTACACCATGATCATCGTAGACATCCCCACCGTAGAAGAGCGTGATGGTCGTGATTTTTATGAGACCATTCCTTTGTCAATTATTGTGACAGAAGATTTGATCATCACGGTTTGCATGCAAGATACCATCCTGCTCCATCCTTTTATGGAGGGAACTATCCGTGGCTTCAACACCTTCATGAAGTCTCGTTTCATATTGCAAATTCTATATCGCAATGCCACCATGTATCTGAGGTATCTTCGTATCATTGATCGTGAGTCAGACAAACTCGAGTTGAAGCTACGGTATTCAATGCAAAATCGTGAGATTTTGATGTTGCTTGAGCTTAGCAAAGCTTTGGTCTATTTTGCGACAAGTTTAAAATCCAATGAAATTGTATTAGAAAAGCTGATGAGTTTAGACCGTATCAAACAATATCCTGACGACGAAGACCTCTTAGGTGATGTAATCACAGAAAATAAGCAGGCGATTGAGATGGCAAATATTTATTCATCCGTGCTTGCAGGTATGACAGATGCTTTTGGGTCTATCGTGTCTAACAATGTTAATAATGTCATGCGTATTTTCACTATTATTTCGATTTCGCTGTCAGTACCTACACTCATTTTCTCTATGTATGGGATGAACTTTCAAAACGGTATGTTTGGAATGCCGTTAACGGATAAACCATGGGGCTTTGTTGCTGTCGTCATCATCTCAACACTTTTGACGGGTGTGGTAACTTGGTTCTTGACTCGGTCAAAGCTGTTTAAGTGAGGTTGAGTACATGCCTATTTCACTGACGGTGCGCTTGCGAAAACTACTGGCAGCCCTTACTTCATGTTTATTAACACTGGCATTGAGTGCCTGCGGGAGTTCGTCAGCTAATTACAATGTTAGTGCTATAGGCCCCAAGATCCATGTTGGTATTGTTGAGGATGCTCCGGGTATAGGTTTTATCCGTTCAGGGCAGCGATCAGGCCTAGATGTTGAAATTTCCCGTTACATCATTCATGAGCTCGGATTTGTACCATCTGAGATTGTTTGGCACACGGTGGAACCTCTTGACCGTGAAAGCCTGCTACAAAACGGTACTCTTGACATGGTAGTAGGTGGATATTCCATAACCCAAGAACGTAAAAGTCAGATCGACTTTGCTGGTCCATACTTCATTGATGGGCAAGATTTAATGGTTCGGAAAGATGACCATCGCATACGTAGTGTTGAAGACCTTAGCGATGAGCGAGTATGCACTGTGAGTGGTTCAACTTCAACCAACCGACTCAAAGAGCATGCACCTAGCGTGCAAGTAGAAGAGAGAAATCGTATTGATATATGCGCTACAGCTCTTTTGACTGGTCAAGTAGACGTTGTTAGTGCTGATTCTTTTATTTTATACGGTGTTAATAAAGTTTGGGGTGGTGGTCAGCTACATGTGTTGGGGGCACCATTTACTAGTGAACACTACGGTGTAGCTGTAAGGCAGGGGCAACCAACCTTGGTTAAGGAAATTAATGCAGCTATTACATCGATGATTGCTGATGGAACTTGGCAGAGGATCGTACAAGAAGCTGCACAAAGTGTGACGTATCCTATGACTATCAGTGATCACCGTCCTCGAGCGATTGACGGCAGCAACTCAACAGGCAGCCGGTGAGTTTAAATACGCCAGTCCTATCTAATAGATTATTGTGTCCAGATGAATAGGGATAATTCTGCCTATGACCGCCAATGACAATAGCACAGTAGAACATACGCCTCAGCATGAAGGAAGTGAAGTTTCTTTCAGCGAGCCCCAGTATCGGTACAATGCCCAAATGGCACAGTCCATTGAACATAAGTGGCAAGAAAAATGGGAACAGGAAGGTACTTTCTGGGCTGCCAATGTCAAGGGTAACCTAACTGATGGGCAGGGAAAACACGCAGGCCAGCGAGCTCCATACTATGTTATAGACATGTTCCCATACCCATCTGGTAAAGGTTTGCATGTAGGGCATCCGCTTGGTTATATAGCTACTGATGTGGTATCTCGATACCATCGGATGAAGGGCGAAAATGTCTTGCATGCTATGGGCTATGACGCTTTTGGCTTGCCAGCTGAGCAGTATGCAGTGCAAACCGGACAGCATCCTCGGGTAACTACTGAGCAAAATATTAGCAATATGCGCTGGCAGCTGCATCGGATGGGACTGAGCTTTGATGATAGACGCTCATTTGCAACGATCGATAATAACTATATTCGATGGACCCAGTGGATTTTCTCCCAAATCTACCAAGCATGGTATGACCCAGAATTCCGTAGGAAAGATGGTGGTCTTGGTTCGGCTAGGCCGATTGCTGAATTGGAAGAGAAGTTTGCAAGTGGAGTTAAACCTATTCCAGGACATGACAGCGATGGGCAAACCTGGGAGCAGTTGAGTAAGGCCGAGCGATCTGATATTCTCAACGATTTCAGGCTTGCCTACATATCAAAATCACCTGTTAACTGGTGCCCTGGCTTAGGTACAGTTCTGGCCAATGAAGAAGTTACAGCTGAAGGGCGTTCTGAACGAGGGAATTATCCTGTTTTCCAGCGTGAGCTCAAGCAGTGGTCTATGCGTATTACAGCGTATGGCAATCGTCTTATAGAAGATTTAGATTTACTTGATTGGCCCGAAAAAGTAAAGCTTATGCAGCGCAATTGGATTGGTGAATCACATGGAGCCACAGTCCGATTCCCTATCCAGGGCACTCAGATCCCTCAGGAAATGGTTGTGTATACGACGCGTCCTGATACTTTATTTGGAGCAACGTTTGCAGTAATCTCTCCTGAACATGCCTTGCTCCAACACGTACCAGATGTCTGGGATGATGATATTCCTGATAGTTGGAAGGGTGGATACTCTTCGCCAGTGGAAGCGGTGCAAGCATATCGTAAGATGGCAGAGTCTAAGACCGCCAAAGATAGGGTTGACGCTGCTGGTGAAAAGACTGGACTCTTTACTGGCCTGTATGCTACTAACCCTATTACAGGAGCTTCTATCCCAGTTTTCACTGCTGACTATGTGTTGATGGACTATGGCACCGGAGCTATCATGGCAGTACCCGGTGGAGACCAAAGAGATTACGACTTCGCTCTCAAGTTTGGCCTACCTGTTATTTACACTGTGCAACCTCTGCCTGATTCGGGTGACGATCTTTCTGCATACAGGGGTAAGGCACCGTATGTTTCTCATGATGGCATAGTCATGAACTCGAGTGTTGCATCGACATATGCGAAGGGTGACCCTCTGTCTCTCGATGGTCTGCGAGTAGATGATGCCATTGAAAAAGCTATATCTTGGCTAGAAGCAGCTGGAGTTGGTGAGGGTAAAACTTCGTATCGTTTGCGTGATTGGTTGTTCTCTCGACAGCGATACTGGGGTGAACCTTTCCCTGTTGTTTATGATGATGAGGGGCTACCGCATCTGCTTCCGGATAGTCAGCTTCCTGTCAAACTGCCGGAAGTGCCTGATTACAGCCCTAAGACTTTTGATCCTGATGATGCTGCTTCAAATCCTGAAGCGCCTCTCAGTCGTAACGATGAATGGGTGAACATCACTCTCGATTTGGGTGATGGCCCTAAGTTATACCACCGAGATACCAATACTATGCCTAATTGGGCAGGATCCTGCTGGTACTACATGCGTTATATAGATACGCAAGATGAGCAGCATATGGTAGATT
Source organism: Bombiscardovia coagulans (assembly GCF_002259585.1). GTDB lineage: Bacteria > Actinomycetota > Actinomycetes > Actinomycetales > Bifidobacteriaceae > Bombiscardovia > Bombiscardovia coagulans. The sequence continues at coordinate 127,950 of NZ_MWWS01000004.1, read as the reverse complement.
CTGAGGAGTTTGACTACTGGTTGGGTCCCAATCACAATGCGACAGCAGGTCAGTCTGGTGGAGTGGACTTGTATGTGGGTGGTGTTGAGCATGCTGTGCTCCACTTGTTGTATGCACGTTTCTGGCACAAAGTGTTGTATGATTTGGGCTTTGTCTCTTCGTGTGAGCCTTTCCACCGCCTTTTTAACCAAGGTATGATTCAGGCGTATGCATATACTGACGATCGCGGTCAGTATGTGCCGGCTGCCGAAGTGGAAGAAGTGGAAATAGAAGGACAGACCACTTATAGCTGGCAAGGCGAACACGTCAACCGAGAATTCGGAAAAATGGGTAAAAGTCTGAAGAACATCATCACTCCAGATGATATGTACGCCACCTACGGTGCAGATACTTTCAGGCTGTATGAGATGAGCATGGGCCCACTTGCTGAGTCAAGACCATGGAATACCCGTAACGTCATCGGTGGGATGCGCTTTTTGCAGAGATTATGGCGCAACATTGTCGATGAGAACACTGGCGAAGTTATAGTAAGTGATAATGCTCCATCTGAAGAAACACGTAAACTTTTGCATCAAACTATTCATGATGTGACTGAAGAGATGGAAGGCATGCGCCCAAACACTGCTATATCCAAACTCATAGTCTTGAATAACCACTTAACCGGGTTAACACAAGTGCCAAGATCTGCTATAGAGTCCTTAATACTGATGCTATCTCCGATTGCTCCTCACATTTGTGAAGAGTTGTGGGCGCGTCTGGGACACCCACAATCCTTGGCACATACACCTTGGCCTACATATGATGACCAATACCTAGGTCAAGAGCAGGTTACCGCTGTTATCCAAGTCAAAGGAAAAGTGCGAGCTAAGCTACAGGTCAATCCGGATATTACAGCCGATGAGCTTGAGGCAAAGGCTCTGGCATTACCCGCCATTCAAGAGCGCTTAGGAGGTCAGGAACCTCGCAAGGTTATCGTGAAAGCACCAAAGATAGTTTCAATAGTTCCGGCTATCTAAAACTAGTTCAGATTTAACCACATACCTGTTTTTCTTATTGCGTGGAGCTGTCATACGGCAATACTGGCTGTATGCACAGCTCCATTCGCAATATGAGAACAGACTCTATGAAAATAGGGTTTGGCACACTATCACCAATACCACCGCCACCGCCTGTCAGATTGGGTGGGATAGCCCATAGGCAACCTACAGTTTCACAAGGGGAAGCCGTTGAACCGTGGAAACGTAGTGAAGTTAATTTATCCACGCTAGTGGGTGTTCGCAAGCAAGATACAGCACATGACAACTTCGTAAGTAGCGGAGCAAGACAGCGCCAACAACCCCGGTTACTATTTACTCCGTCTCATGCGTTTGCTGTCATGTTAATACTGACAGTCGCTTTATGTGCTAGTTTGACCTTGTTTATACAGCAAGCTCGTAACTTATCCGATAGCGAGCAAGAGTACAGTAGTAGCACGAATACGAGGAAAGTTCCTCGCTCTCAGATACCTTCTCAGTCAGCACGTGAACAGGTACATGAACAAGCACAGGAAGTACAGTCTCCGTCCACAGCTCCTATTGAGCCTCAGGTACCTACTCAAAAACGTGTCAATATCAATACTGCTGATCGTAATGAGCTGGAAACAGTCAAGGGGATCGGTCCAGTCATGGCTCAGCGAATCATAGATTATCGGAAGCAGATTGGAGGGTTTACTTCAATCGATCAACTCCTACAAGTAGATGGTATAGGAGCTAAAACCTTAGACAAGATTCGGTCAAGTTTGGTAGTGCAATGACCTCCGTACCACCTGCTCAAAAAGTAGACGATCAATTCGGTAATGCAAAAACAGGCTATTGTTCGAAGTTTGTACGATATGCCGCATGCGAATGTGGCAGCAAAGATTGGCGGATGATATCCTGTTTACTGGCTGTGTGGTTCGGAAGTGTTACCAGTCAAGTACTGTTTGAGCGTTACCTCAGTCCCATCACGGCAGCGCACCAACAAGTGTTCAGTACACACCTTTATGACGTAGTAGGAACACCATCGCTTATTTTATCGCTCACACTCTTGGTTTGTTGTCTTATTGTTACTGCTCTATGGATACGAGCAACTCTAGTAGGAGGAACTCACAGATTTCAATCTCTCTTGAACAATGCTCAAGAGAATCAGGGCGGTAGTCTGTGGACTGATCTATTCGGCCTCGGGCTTCACCTTATGCTCCTGTGCTCTGTACTGCTTGCATCGGCATCCACGGGGCTTGCGCATTGTATCGTGCGTGACCGTGATGTTGCCGTTTTGACTGCCGCAAGTCATAAAACAGTCGTAGATGCGAGGGTTCGTGTGCTGTCACCGACTATGGTTTCAGAACGCCGTGGTTTCGATTGTAGAAATGATATACGAGTGGAAACCATAACAGTTAGTGGAGTATCTGCTCACAGTAACGCTAAAGCACGTATGTATGCTAACCGTTCAGACTGTAGAGTTCAACAACAAGCTGTTTACCAGGTGCATGCGCAAGTTGAGATGGCAACTTTTGGTCAATCGCGCGTCTGGTTAACTCTTATTTCTGAGAAGAGATCAGGTGATGCAAACCACTCCAGTGGTCAGAATAGTAGGAGCAACCTTGTAGAGCTTTCACCTGCAAATTCAATCAGCACAATGGTCACTAGGATGCAAGACACTTTTCTTCGGCTGACCCGAAGGCTAGATGATCAAGGAAAGATCTTAGTCCCCGGGTTGACCATGGGCGTGATGGGACAAGATCCCTTTATTTCAGTTCAATCTGATACCAACAATGACAATGATGACATTGTTCCCGCATACGCTGCACAGCTGACTCGTGATTGTAAACAAGCAGGTATTATGCACTTGATGGCAGTATCTGGAGGCCATTTTTTGCTGCTAGGAGTATTTGTTCGTAAAATATGTGTCTGTCTGCGCTTCCCTGAATGGTTAAAAGCGTCATTACACATAACGAGTATTATCGCTCTGGCAGGAGTTATGTATCCTTCGGATTCGGTGTTGCGAGCTCAAGCTATGGGGCTCATGGCTGCTGTTATACCAATTTCAGGGCGCCGATCGCAAACAATTAGTGTTTTATCGTGGACAGCCATAACTGTTATTCTTTTTGATCCTTCAATGGCATGCTCTTTTGGTTTTGCTCTCTCGTGCGCAGCGGTATTAGCTATAAGTACATGTTCACAGCCGCTTTCGATTGTATTTGCACGGCATTTACCCCGAACTATAGCTGAGTCTTTAGCGACAACGCTCATGGCGCAAGCAGCGACAATGCCGATTCAAATATTGATGTCGCCACAGGTTCCTCTGCTTTCACCTTTGGCTAATTTGATGGTTTCGCCGTTTGTGGACTTTGCTACGGTCTGTGGGTTATTAGGGCTGATGACTGCATGCTGCCTGCCTGGGTTAGCTTTGGTCTTTGTGCAACTTGCGAGTTTGGGCACATCTGTTATGGCTTTTACCGCGAGTTGGTTGGGTGGTTCGAGTGTAGGATCTCTTCCATGGCCTAGTGGGTGTGTTGGTGCGCTGTGTGCAGTAGTGATTGAACTTGCCCTGATTCTTTTAATGAGGATGGTGCTGATCCAATGGCGACTGCGATTATTGCAAAAGGATTCTGGATGGGGCAGGGAACCAGTAGAAATGCTGACTGGCAGGTATGGAGCTCCATACAACCGTTCTTGGTGGGAACGTTTGCGGCAGTGGTGGACTCAGAGTTGGAGTCTTATTAGTTCTAACCGCAATGGATGATAGAACATCTGCATAATCAGCATCTTGTCCACCTATCGGGAGAAATTAGCTGTATGACACCAGTTCAAGCCGCGCTCGCACCAGTCACTATTATGGCTGGTGGCAACGCTTTCCTTAGGGATAGGGCATTCCATGCTCTCAAGCAATCGGCCCTTGAGAGCAGGCCAGATGCAGATACTGTAACGTTGGATGCAGATGATTGTGACGCTTACTCGTTTGAAGAGGCAGTGAGTCCTTCATTGCTGTCACCATCAGCAATAGTGCTTGTAGATCATCTTGAGAACGCGAACGAAGCTTTACAAAAATCGCTATTGGCCTTCTGTAAAGAAGCTACTGCAACACCATTAGAGAGTAGTATCGTAATCTGTCAATATGCAGGGGGTAACAAGAACAAGCAACTTGTTACGAATCTATGCAAGGCTGGTGCCTATCAAGAAAAAGTAGCTGATCTCAAAACAGCTGATTCGAAGCTGTCTTTCGTTATGTCTGAATTTCAACGATACGGACGGCAGGTGGAGCCCCAAGCTGCACAAGTGCTTGTCAGTGTGCTTGGAGACCGTGTAGACGAACTGGCAGCTATGTGTGAGCAAGTCTGCTTCGACTTTGATGAAGACCCTGTCCCATTAACTCTTGTTGAGCAGTATCTCACAGACAATCCGCAGTCGAGTGGCTTCCGAGTAGCAGATTTGGCTGTGGACGGAAAAGGATCTCAAGCTGTCTTAGCGATGCGTCAAGGTATCGAACAAGGGGTTGACGTTTTAGCTATGGTAGGTGCTATTACATACAAGATACGATTGTTAGCGAAAATAGCCAGCCTAGACGCGGGAAAAATAACTATGGGTCAAGTGGGAGCTTCACCTTGGCAAATACGATCTGCTCGCCGCCAACTGCGAGGGTGGACTTCTGGTGGCATGTCAGCTGTTATTGAATCGCTTGCCCATGCGGATGCAGAAGCCAAAGGGGTAGGTGGAGACCCAGTTTACGCTCTTGAACGAGCTATTTTACTGATAGCTCGGAAGGGACGGTAACAGTGAGCATCAAAAATAATAACGGAAAACCACATGTGTTCCGGGTAAATGTTCCAACAACTGCAAGAATGAAACAACTTGGACGGGTTCTCGCAGGTCAAATCACAGGTGGAGAGGTTATAGTTCTTTCTGGTCCACTAGGTGCTGGTAAAACAACATTGACCCAGGGGTTTGGGCAAGGATTGCACGTAGATGCTCCGGTGGTTTCACCTACTTTTACTATTGCTAGAGAACTTCATGGGCATACTGTACTGGGAGAACCTGTACGTCTCATTCATGTCGATGCCTACCGCTTAGGTTCTACAGAGTATGAACCAGGACAAAATAGTGCCGATAGGTTGCTTGATGAGCTTGAATCGTTAGGCTTGGATGAAGAATTAGAAGATCCTGACGAACATTCTGTGGTTTTGATGGAGTGGGGTCAACAAATGGCGTCAGCCTTAGCACAAGAGCGGTTGGAAGTGTATATTGAACGGCCTCTATCAGTTCGCTCAACAGCAAGTGAAAATAGCGACTGTGTACTGAGTAGTGATGGTTTGCGCGTCGTTTCTATTCATGCGGTAGGCTCGACTTGGACAGGCCGTATGTCACAGCTAGAAGAGGCACTGGCACAATGATAGAACTTGACAACCACGATAAAAGAAGTAATAAGGGTTCAGTAACTCTTGTTATTGACACCTCCTATGGTCTGACTGTGGGTCTTGCAGGTGAAGATGTCATCGTTGAACACGATTCTCATCAGCACGTTGAACTGCTGCAACCTACAATTGCCAAACTGATGAGTAATGCAGGTAAGCAGCCTCAAGATATTGACACCATTGTTGTGGGTATCGGACCAGCACCTTTTACTGGTTTGCGTACTGGTATCGTTGCAGCGAAAGCTATTGCTTATACTGTGGGTTCTCAGCTACTAGGACAAGACATTCTCAGTGCCCAGGCAGTGTGGGCAGCTTCCTGCATGCAGACAAATGGAATGATAGTAGGTAAAGCTTCGGAGCCCGTACGTCAACTGACACTGGTGGTTAACGATGCTCGAAGACGGCAACTGTATTTTGCATTGTATGATTCACCAGTACCGTCGCGTTATGAGAGCGGAAAGCCTCTACTAACAATGGATATTGACTATCCTGACCGTATTGTTGATCGGGTTAATAAGATGTGTTCACAGATTGTATCTGCTGACCCTAATTCTAGAATTGTAGTCAACGTGACTGGTCGAGGTGTTGACAAGTATGCTGATAGTTGGCATAACCTCATTTTCCCTGGAGTTGTGCAGGAGGATTCATTATTTGACCACGGGCTGGATGGTATCGACTGTTTTGTTGCTTGTGCGCAAACCAGTGCCCTAGAGCCTGTTAGGAGTATAGAACCGCTCTACTTGCGCAGGCCAGACATTTCGATACCAAACCCATCGAAGCATGTGATGCAGGTATGAAGTTACGTCATATAGAGGCTGATGACATAGTCTCTCTTGCTGAGTTGGAAAAAGAGGTTTTTGGTGCTGATGCGTGGACAGTTGGAATGCTCCAGCAAGAATTTAACGCTCCGGCACGCACATATTTGCTGTATGAGGATGCAGATGGTATAGCAGCATATGGTGGTTTTTGGTATGACGGGCAAGATGCAGAACTGATGACCATCGGTGTATCGCAGAACTTCCGTAGGCAAGGATTAGCTAGGCAATTGCTTGCCCAGCTCATAGCGCGAGCTGGCTCACAAGGTGCCAAGCGTATGCTCTTGGAAGTTCGTGTAGACAATGAGCCAGCTCTCAACTTGTATAGTTCGTTTGGTTTTCAACGTTTAGGACTACGTAAACGGTATTACCAGCCTGAGGGTATTGACGCCTACACTATGGCTGTGAATATAGGTGCTTCTGATATATCACCTGAATCTGGTAACGAGAGCGCAACTCATATGAACGCAGTGATTAATGAACAGGAATAAGGATAAGGACATGAGCCGAGCAGTTGTGTTAGGAATAGAGTCTACTTGTGACGAGACGGCGGCGGCTGTAGTTCGCGGTGGCACTCTCGTATCAAATGTAGTTGCCTCTTCCATGAATGAGCATGCTCGTTATGGAGGTGTTATTCCCGAAATTGCCTCTCGAGCGCATGCAGAATCCTTCGTTCCTGTAGTTTCACAGGCTTTAGCTCAGGCAGATATGAACATTTCTGACGTGGATGCAATAGCTGTCTCAGCTGGTCCTGGACTAGCTGGCTGTCTGGCAGTAGGAGTTTCTGGAGCCAAAGCTCTTGCTTGGTCGGCAGGGAAACCACTATATGGGGTAAATCATGTCATAGGGCATATAGCCGTAACGCAGCTTCAATTCGGTCCTTTTCCAGCTGATACCCTAGCGCTGATTGTCTCCGGAGGTCATACATCACTCCTTCATGTGGAAGATATTGCCAAGCATGTCGATGTGGTCGGAACTACCCTTGATGATGCTGCTGGCGAATGCTTTGACAAGGTGGCACGACTGCTCGGCTTTCCATACCCTGGGGGGCCTCACATTGATCGTCATGCTATGGCAGGAAATCCTCATGCTATTCGTGTGCCGCAGGGGCTAACCCAAGGTAAAGCAGGTCAGGAGCACCCTTATGATTTCAGTTTTTCTGGTGTGAAAACCGCAGTGGCTCGCTGGATTGAGGGGGAGGAGGCAGAAGGCAGAGCAATACCTGTGGATGATATCTGTGCATCTCTGGCTGATTCTGTGGCAAGTGTCTTATCAAAAAAGGCCATGAAAGCCTGTAAACAATACGATTCACATACCTTGATTGTGGGTGGTGGTTTCACTGCGAATTCCCAACTTCGGTCTAAGCTACTAGAGCTTGGTCAGGAGTGTGGTGTCGACGTGCGCGTACCTGATATTAGGCTATGTACTGATAATGGTGCCATGGTGGCCATGTTGGGAGTTAACTTGGTTGAGGCGGGCGTTCGACCTTCAGCTATGAATTTCTCTATTGACTCTGCCATGCCGATGGAGCAAATTTACCAATACAGCAGGTAGGAGCAGAGCTTCCGTGATTGTTTGTTGATTTTGGTATGGTCCACATTGGTATAACGGGTAAGTGGATGCATCTGAGTAGCAACTAATGCTTATTTGATAGTAAAACAAACAGTGTCGGTGTGTGTTTATAGAAACAAAACCTGCTGAGTTTCGTATTCGTTGCCTTGAGTGGTATGTGAGAGCTTAAGCCGCCTCTTTCTCTTGGTGTGGAAACAACCAAATAAACAGACACAACGTATCTCAAATTTTGCAGTAAACAACTTTGCGATGTAAAGTTAACATAGAAACATTAAGTTCTTACTGTCTATAAGGTATAAGGAGTCCCTATGAGTGCTCAAAAAACCAAAGAGCTTCACACGATGAAAAATGAAGAAGGTAGGCAAATTCAATCGGAACATTCTGAAACAGTTCAGGTTAACGGAAACAGTTACCCGTCTGATGATTCTGTCATCACAGACCCAGCTCATGCTTTAGGTTTAGTTGAGGCTGAGAATCGTAAGCTTGATGCTTTGTTTGCTTCCAGCGGACAGAACTTGTATGTGACCTGGGGTTTGGTATGGGTGGTGGCTTACCTAGTGCTTGCTATCTCATCCTTACGAAATGTTGGGGGGCCCAGTGGGCTAGCTTTTACTATCTACGGATTGTTGCTTCTTGCAGGGGTAGTAGTGAGCATCGTATGTGGTGTCAAGTCCGTTCATGGTAGAAGGGGACAATCAAAGGTCAGAGGTACTGTCTATGGCTGGTCTTGGTGTTTAGCGTTCGTATCTGGCATGTTCATGTGCACTGGTTTAGTTCAGCGATTGAATCTGTCGGATGATCGGATAGCTATTCTTTATAATTGCATAGCTGTTCTTATTGTCGGTATTTTGTACATGTCTGGCAGCATCCTCGATGCATTTGATTTACCTATGTTCCTTGGCGGTCTGCTGATGTTGCTTATGGGCATGTTCATGCCTTTCCTGTCTGGGACGGTTGGTTTCTTTACGATGGCAGTCATAGGTGGTGGTTCGTTCTTGCTTCTTGCAGCTCTTGTCTTTCGGGGTCGAAGAGGTATGGGCAGCACTCATACAAGGAGATAGGTGATATGGCTATAAAACTTGATCCTGTCATCCATGTTGTTTCCCGTCTGCGAATCATGACGGTGCTTTCCAAAATCGGAACTCAAGAGCAGTTGTCCTTTGAAAAGCTTCGTACCATGCTGGGAATGACCTCTGGCAACCTTTCTGTCCATCTGACTAAATTAGAAGATGCTGGATATGTGACCATGTTCAAGACTTTTGAAAGACGCAAGCCAGTCACGTATGTTAGTGTAACGAGTCAGGGACAGGCTGCCTTTCAGCTATATCTAACAAACCTCAAGGAACTATTAGGGGAAGACTGAGGATTCGTTATCCCTGAATGTAGGGAAGTACTCGACACGCCGCCTTGCGAGAGTGTACGTCGGTTGTTAATATATAGAAACTGTGCTTAGTAATCGCTAAGCAAGATTACATTCCCGCGTAGCTCAGTTGGCAGAGCGTTCGACTGTTAATCGAAATGTCGCTGGTTCAAGCCCAGCCGCGGGAGCTCACTAGCCGCCGATACGTCGGCGGCTTTTATTTTGCTTCTCTCCAACCATTGCTTCTCACTCTCAAGCGACAAGGACTCAGCTGTACTCGGTCAAGAGGTTGGGTTTGGATGTGCTGGGCAGGGAGATCATAGTGCTTTATCTCTTATGATTGCCTGGCTGGTATATGTGGTGTTCGCATATGATTATGCAGGTACTAAATACTCCTCCTAGTTACTGGTAATGGGTATGAACTTGAGCAACATACTGTCTCATTCCAATTTGCTGAGGAATGGTCGATCTTCCATAATTACTTGAAAAAGTAATACTGAAAATAAGAGAATCGATCAACTAGTTTTCGTAGAGACGGTGGTTGCCCTGAAGATAGACCATATGCAGGACGTCGTATGTGTATAAATACAACTAGAAACATCCGCAAAAAAGTTGGAAACAATTCATTTATTATTCCGGTAAGTCAGCTTTGCAAGCGACTTTTCTGTTCTTGTGCTGATAAGGTTGTCTTCGCAGATAAGTATTTTCCACTACAGTCCACATTTTGGACAAGCTCAGAGGAGGGTTCACCATACTGGCAGTAAAATGACCAGAAAGTATTAGGATAAATTAACAACTTGGGGATTGTGCGTTTGTCATCTGGAATAAGTTGAGTGAAGAAGAACTATCAACGCTTGCTGACAGGGTGTTATCGGATTTGCTATCGGTTCCCAGGCAGCGGGATTTGTTACTACGTATTTTGGTTTTAGAGAGACTTTTCTGCTGGCTGCTGTGATTTCATTCATAGCTGCACTTCTTGCTTGGCCTATGCGTAAGTATTGGAAAGAAGAACCTGCTGAAGCTGCTGATGCGGAAGAAACAGTTGCATGACGGATAGCTGGTAGTCTTGTTGACGCTGTGGTTATTGGCGAAATAGTACATGCACGCTGAAAAAGCGATTCTTCTCTACTTATCAGTGTACATGACAGAATGTTTCATTCTGTGTTCTGACTGATGAACGTATGCAGTGAGACTCTCCGAGCCTATGAATGTCTCAGACAAGATATGGTAACAGTTTCGATTGTTTCTTGTTCATCTATGGTGAGTGTGAACGTAAGTAACAAGCACTGTATTACATGCTGTTATTTCTACTCAGAAAAGTGCTACATATCGGCATCTAGTTAACGGACATACATGGATAAATTCAGTATGTCTAAAGTCTGTTATTTGCTCATTGTTGTAGTGCCTTAAACAGTTGACACGAGTGCACCTAATCGTTTATACTGATGTTGCTATCTAAGCGTTTAGATACCTGATCAAGGAGGTTCAGATGATATCGCGTTTTCATACTCTTATTGCAGGGATGGTCAGCATTGCTGCTTTAGTCTCGCTCACTGCATGTGGACGCACTCAAGAGGATGCGGGAAAAGATGATACTGCTGTGACGAGTATTGATAGTTCAAAAGCCAACGGTCAGTTGACTATCTGGGCTATGGGTAACGAGGGTGAGAAGATGGGCGGCTTTATAAAGCAGTTTGAAAAGGAGAACCCTGACGTCAAAATTTCTGTCACCTCTATCCCGTGGTCTAGTTACAAGGACAAGTTTCAAACAGCCATTGCTGCAGGTACTGGTCCAGATGTTGCCATGATGGGAAATACGGATATGGCTACATATTCCAAGGCACTTTCTCCAGTTCCATCAAACTTGGATATGAAGGATTTGAACGAAGGACTGAAATCAAGTGGCAAAGTAGGTAATACGCAGGTAGGAGTTCCTATGTATGTAGATACAAGAGTCTTGTATTATCGCACTGATATCGCTCAGCAGGCAGGTTGGGGACATGCTCCTAAGAACTGGGATGAACTACAGAAGATGTCTCAGGATTTAAAGAAAGTCGATGGAGTCAAATTTGGATTTTTCATGTTCCCCACGGGAACCGATAGCTTCCAAGGCATGTCTCCTTTTGCGTTCTCAGCTGGTTCGCAGTTTGTGAGCAAGGACAACAAGTCTTATACATTTAATACTCCTGAGCTTAAAGAAACACTGAACTATACAACGAGTCTCTTCAAAGATGGTCTGGCAAATGTCAATGCGGATGTAACTCCGGGTGCTAACATGCAACAGTTTGTTTCTGGAGCAACGCCGATGATGCTCGAAGGGCCGACAGCTGCTGGGCAGATTAACGAACTGGGAGGTCCAGGTTTTTCCGACAAGTATGCTACAGCTGTTATGCCTGCAAAGACATCTTCTACTTCCTTTGTAGGAGGCTGCAACTTGTCTGTATTCAAGTCCTCTAACAATAAGCAGTCTGCTTGGAAATTTATTCAGTGGTTCGTTCAGCCGAAAACGCAAGTTAATTGGTATAAGGTTACTGCTGATTTACCAGCTTCGAATCAGGCTTGGAAAGATAAAGAACTTACTGAAAACACGAAACTTCAAGCGTTTGGAGAACAGCTTAAACACGTGCAGTCAATGCCTGTCACGTATACCTGGGGTGAAATGAGCAAGACCGCCGACACTATCTACGAAAAGATGAACAAAGGCACAATTTCTGTCGATGAAGGGCTCAAAGAACTCCAGCAACAGGCGGACTCTATAGGGACAGGAATGTAAGGTCTGCTATGAGTTCTTTGCCTCGTTTAGACAACAGGCGAATTGGTTCTTCTACTCAGAACGGCTCAATGCAATTCGTTCGTCGTAGAAGAACTCTTATTGCCTGGGGATTTTCCTTACCTTTCGTCGTGGTCTTTGCTATATTTATGTTGATTCCTTTGCTTGCCTCATTGTTGATGTCTTTTACGGATATAACAGCCAGGGACATTCAGACGCCATTTAACGTTAATGTTACTGGTTTAAGCAACTATATTCATCTTTTCCAGGATCCCAGGTACCTACATTCGTTGGGAACAACAGGTATGTTTGTGATTGTGGGCTTGCCGCTAACTATGATTGTGGCTCTGGCTTTTGCGATGGCATTAAACAAAGGATTACGTCATCTTAATGCCTTCTTTAGAGCTCTTTTTTATGCGCCGGTTGTGGCCAGTACGGTTGCTGTTTCAGTTGTTTGGAGGTACATCCTACAGCAAGACGGTTTACTGAATACAATTTTGGCCTTTGTAGGAATACAGGGACCAGATTGGTTACACGACACCAGAACCGCTTTGCCTGCACTCATGATCATGACCTTGTGGCGGAATATGGGTACGTTAATGATTATTTTCTTGGCTGGTCTTCAATCTATTTCTGAAGAAGTTTTGGAAGCAGCACAAATGGATGGTGCTTCACAATGGCGTACATTCTGTAGTATCACGCTTCCTTTGTTAAAGCCTACCTTGCTCTTAGGGGCAGTTTTGCAGTCGGTTGTCTACTTGCAATTTTTTGAGGAATCATTCGTAATGACCCAAGGGGGTCCTCTGGATTCAACCTTGTCGGCTTCTTACTATATTTACGAAAAGTTTGGATTCGGGCAATACGGTATTTCTTCAGCGGCAAGCTATGTGCTTTTCATCATTATTGCGGTGGTAAGTCTCTTGCAATTCAAGATTCTGAAGTCAGAGGATTAGGGGAGGGGAGAATATGTCAGATGTATCAACGAAGTTACCCCAGTATGTTCAGCTCAATCGGATAAGTTTGTGGAAGCGGTTTCGAAAGGCACATGGAATCACGTATGTTGTTTTAACCATTGTTGGGATCATATGGGTATTTCCATTTTTCTGGATGGTTCTTGGTTCGCTAAAAACCCAAAGAGAAATTATGGCAGTTCCTCCAACCTTGCTTCCGCAAAATCCAACATTAGCAAACTTTGTTCAATGGTTTACACAGCTTCACTTTGGTAATTACTTTAGTAATAGTTTCATAGTCGCTTTCTTTACGATGTTGGGGAATCTGATATTTTGTTCTATGGTTGGGTATGCGCTAGCTAAGATTGATTTCGCTGGTAAGAATATCCTGTTCCTGTTGGTTATGATTACCCTAATGGTGCCAAGTGTTGCAACTTTTATTCCTCTCTTTGTGATCATATCGAACTTACATATGTTAAACACTTATTTTGCTCTAATATTGCCCTTCCTTACACAGCCGATAGGCGTGTTCCTTATGCGGCAGTTTATGCAGGGGATTCCTGACGCCCTTTTGGAAGCTGGACGTATAGACGGAGCGAGTGAATTACGAATTTTTTTCCAAATAGTTTTACCACAGTGCAAGCCGCCCCTAGCCACTTTGGCGGTTCTAACCTTCTTATCGTCCTGGAATAATTTCTTATGGCCTTTAGTTGCTGCACAATCGAATACGATGTATACCTTGCCAGTGGCCTTATCCTTATACTCGACTGGGCAAAATGCCACCAATTATAGTGTTCTGTTAGCTGGTGCCGTGCTTGTGGTAACGCCAATACTCTTGCTCTTCATCTTCCTACAAAAGTACTTCATCCAGGGTGTGACTATGAGTGGCATCAAGTAAAAACAGCGAAAAGCAAATGTCAGCGGTAGAAAAGGTAGAGTATGTTAGAAAATTTGCATTTTCCGGAAGGTTTTATATGGGGTGCTTCAACAGCAGCCCATCAGATAGAAGGAAACAATGTCAATAACAACTGGTGGGCTAGAGAGCATGCTGTAGCCACGGACATCAAGGAGCCATCTGGCGATGCCTGCGATAGTTACCATCGTTATAAGGAAGATATCTCCTTACTCGCAGATTCGGGTCTTACTATGTACCGTTTTTCTGTGGAGTGGGCTCGGATTGAGCCTGAAGAAGGATATTTTTCTCGGGCAGAACTTCTGCACTACAGGAGAATCGTTGAGTTCTGCTGGGAGCAGGGTGTCGAACCAATGATCACCCTCCACCATTTCACGGTACCAAACTGGTTTGCAGCACAAGGGGGTTGGCGTAATCCTAATGCTCCCAATTTGTTCTCCAGATACGTTGGTTTTCTTCAACCCTTGCTTGACGGGGTTACTTGGATTTGTACTATTAACGAACCCAATATGGTAGCAATGACTCAGGGTGGTGAGACCGGGGAAGATATGGTCGCTTCATCGCTCCCAGAGCCCAATGTGGATATTGCTCATACCATATCTGAAGCTCACCACAAAGCAAGAGCGTTGCTGAAACAGGATCCGGCTAAAAAAGTAGGATGGTCTGTGGCGGCTCAAGCATTTCATGCTATGCCGGGTTGTGAGAATGAGACCCAAGACTATGCGTATTGGCGAGAAACATTTTTCTTTGAGCAAGCCGTTGACGATGATTGGATCGGTGTTCAGGCGTATCTGCGGACCTTCATTGGTAAACATGGGCCCTTGCCTGTCCCAGATGATGTTGAGAAAACAAAAAATGGGTGGGAGTATTTTCCCCCGGCTTTGGGTATAGGTGTGAAAACAGCTTGGAAGCTAACTGGAGGTAAGCCTGTTTTTGTCACTGAAAACGGTATTGCAACTGATAACGACAGTAGGCGCATAGACTATACATATGGGGCTCTCGCCTCACTCCTACAAGAGATGGAAGGCGGTGTTACAGTCTTAGGTTATCTTCACTGGTCGTTATTGGATAATTATGAGTGGGGTTCTTTCTCCCCAACCTTTGGTTTGGTTGCTGTGGATCGCACCACTTTCGAGCGCCTTCCTAAGCCTTCTCTCGCCTGGCTAGGTAAAGCAGCGAGGACAGGAGTGGTTACGGCTACGGAACGACTGGGGCCGGACCTGTAGAGTCCCTAGGAATGATTTGGGTCTTTATGAGTGTGTGTGCATCGGCGAGTGATACACCATTGATAAGATCCAAAGCCTTTTTGGCTGCATTCGCACCGATGGCACGGGCTGGCTGGGAGACTGAAGATAGTCCTCCTAGCTCGGCTACATCCGAAGAATCAAAACCCATGACAGAGAGTTGTTCGGGTATGAGGATACCTGACTGGCGTAGTTCTGATATCAAAGAAAGTGCACAATTATCTGACCAAGCACAAATTGCGGTTGGTCTCTTAGGCATTGACAGTATCGCAGCAGCAGCTTTCTTAGCAGGATGTTCTCCACTATTGTCCATACTAAGCACGCCGCAGTCGACGAGGTTGAATCGTTTGATGGCTTCCTTGTATCCGTTAATGCGTTGGTTTGCTCCCCATGAGTACTCGGGCAAAGGGTTATAACGATCAAGAAAAGAAAAACGCTTGTGTCCCAGTGTCGATAAATAGTGGACTGCTTCTATCTCTGCCTGTCTATCGTCTATACGCACTGATCCTTGACTAAAGTCTGTGGTATCTGAATGGATAGCAATAATTGGCATATCTAGAGCCTGTAATGCCTGAGTCTCCGCATCGGTTAGCGTAAAGGAAACCACGATAATGGCATCTGCATTTCGTTTCGCCGGTAAATGTTCAAAAAATGACTGTCTTTCCTTACTGCTCCCTGCCCGGTAAATAAGAAGGTCATATCCACGGGTGCTGAGGACATCGTAAATGCCTTCTTGGATGCAGCCGTTAAACCAGCCGGTAATCTGTTCGCCGATTAGCAAAGCAACACGTTTGGTTTTGCCGCTTACTAAAGCAGCAGCTGATTTTGAGGCTGCATAATTCAACTTCGATGCAGCCTCTAAGACGCGTTGTCGTGTTGCTGGTGCCACATGAGGTTGATTTCGCAGGGCTTTGGAGACCGTGAAGGTTGAAACACCTGCAGCTCTAGCCACATCCGTTATGGTAGCCTGCCTGCCCATAAGTTTCTCCTATTTCTCAATGCTGCATCGAAGGTCGCTACCATGTAAATAGTACGATGGTTATTCTCTGCTCCTCAACACTTTAATAAGAAGTACTTACCATATAATATATTAAGGCATGATAAGCGATTAGGTACTGTTTTGCTAACTGTTTCTAATAGCGTCGGTAGCCGGGCATAGGAGGTCGGATGGACAACAAAGTTCAGTTAATAACATATGTTGACAGACTAGGTGATGGCAATCTAGCATCGCTGACACAAATTCTACGGTCCCGGTTTTCTGGAGTATACGAAGGTGTTCACCTGCTACCTTTTTTCTCTCCATACGATGGCGCAGATGCAGGTTTTGATCCGATAGATCATCGCAAAGTTGACCCTCGACTTGGTTCGTGGAACGAAGTAACTGAGCTGAGTAAAACCCATAAGATCATGGTAGACACGATCGTTAATCACATGTCTTGGAAATCATATCAGTTCCAGGACGTTCTATCTCGAGGGGACAGAAGTCCTTACTTTCCGATGTTTCTCACGCTGTCTTCGGTTTTCCCGAACGGCGTAGATGAAAAAGATTTGGCTGGAATATATAGACCTCGTCCTGGGCTCCCTTTTACGCATTATAACGTGGCAGGAAAGGCTCGACTCATATGGACAACATTTACGCCTGAGCAAGTTGATATCGACACTGACTCGCAAGAGGGCTGGGCATACTTGCTCTCTGTCTTAGATCGCTTGGCTGACAGTCATGTCAGTTATATACGCTTAGATGCTGTTGGTTATGGTGCCAAGGAAGCAGGTACCAGCTGTTTTATGATTCCTAAGACTTTTAAACTTATCGAACGTATAAAAACAGAGGCATCTACTCGGGGTCTTGAAACGCTTATTGAAGTTCATTCCTATTATCAAAAACAAATCGAGATAGCCACAAAAGTCGATAGAGTATATGACTTTGCTTTGCCTCCTCTTATACTCCATTCCATTTTTACCGGTGATATTGAGGCGTTGGCTCATTGGATTGATGTGCGACCAGATAATGCAGTGACAGTCTTGGACACTCATGATGGTATTGGTGTGATAGATATTGGTTCTGACCAAATGAACCGATCACTAGCAGGATTAGTTTCTGATGAAGATGTTGATCATTTGGTCACACAAATTCACCACAATACTGGCGGGCAATCCTTAGCGGCAACTGGCGCAGCAGCAAGTAACTTGGATCTCTATCAGATAAACTCTACCTATTATTCAGCATTAGCATGCAAGGATAGAGCCTACTTGGCTGCAAGAGCACTACAGTTCTTCACACCTGGTATACCTCAGGTGTACTACGTAGGTGCTCTAGCGGGAACGAATGATATGGATCTTTTGGAGAGAACGCATAATGGGCGCGATATCAACCGTCGTTTCTATTCGTGCGCTGACATCGACTATAATCTCCAACGACCAGTTGTTCAATCGTTGAATGCTCTGTGCCGGCTCCGCAATACGCTCGATGCCTTCGACGGAGATTTCTCATATGAGGTAGACGAGGCTCAATCGACACTAACGTTGTTCTGGCAAGGTAATAGTAGTTGGGCTTCTTTGCAGTTCAAGCCAGGTCAGCATCATGATGATACTGATCCCTCGTTAGCTACTCTGGAGTGGGCCGATACCGACGGTCATCACTGTTGTACTGACCTATTGAACGATCTTCCAGCAAAGGTTCATTCATACTAGTTGGTCTTACGTCCTCAGCATTGCCGCACTTGATGAACATGATTAGGTGATTCCATGCTGAAGATCACGTAAATTACGGGGTAGTTCAAGTAGTAATTACTTTTTGCGTGTGTGATGTATATCACGAATTCTGGCAGCGAGTGTTCTTTTTTCGGTTTTTGTAATAGTCTCGAGATATGGCTTGGTTGTTGTTGATGAGGACAGCAATCCGAGTTGTACAGCGGGCTATAAATCGATAGTCTGCCTTCGCTGAGGAGGGTTATACATAATGTCAAATGCAACTGTTGCTCCAAACAAGATCAATGCTGGAGATGCGGTTCTTCGTGTACTTGAAGCATGGGGGGTTCCACGGATTTACGGTATGCCTGGTGGCTCATTTGACTCCATGATGAATGCCATTCACAATGAACGTGAGCGCATTGATTTTATACAGGTCCGCCATGAAGAGGGCGGTGCACTGGCTGCGAGCGCTGAGGCAAAACTGACTGGTAGGATAGGTGTTTGTTTCGGCTCATCCGGTCCTGGTGCTGTCCATCTGTTGAATGGTCTTTATGACGCCCGTGAAGATGGTGTACCTGTTTTAGCGCTCGTTGGTGAGGTTCCTCAACAATTCATGAACATAGACTTCTTCCAGGCTATGGATGAAGAACCTATGTTTGCTGATGTTGCAGTCTTCAACCGCACTGCTACTAACGCTCAAGGGTTACCCGGCCTGGTAGATGAAGCTATCCGTCGTGCATACAAGTATAACGGGGTATCTGTTATTACTATTCCAAAGGATTTAGCTTGGCAGGACATAGACAACCTCCCAGTTGCTACCGCTAAAAATTTCCGGAAGCCTATGCCTATTCCTCCACATCAAGATTTAATTGAAGAGGCGGTCCGTCTCATCGAGTCAGCAAAAGCTCCTATGCTGTATTTTGGTATGGGTGCTCGAGAGGCGCATGACGAGCTTGTGGAAATGTCTGAGCAATTTAAGATGCCATTGATCTCTTCTTTCCCAGCTAAGGGTATCGTAGAAGACGAGTATCCAGCCTACCTGCAATCTGCTGGTAGGGTGGCAACTAAGACTGCCACGGAGGCTCAGTATAAGTGCGATGTGATGGTTTGGGTAGGATCAGATAACCCATTTGGATCAATGTTTGTTGCACCATACACGAAGGTAATTCAAGTTGATAACGATGGTTCTAAACTTGGCAAGCGCTTCCAGCCAGAAGTATCTGTTGCCATTCAGGCTGACGCTAAGTTAGCTTTGCGCGCAATGCTTGATTGTGGTCATGAGCAAGCATCTCAGCCGTATTATCGGGCTTGCATACGAAGCAAGCAAAACTGGCAAGAATGGATCGACTCTTTTGCAAATGACTCAATCACTCCGCTGCGGCCTGAACCCATTTTTAACATTCTGAACGAGCAATTGGAAGAACACGATATCTTGATTCCTGATGTAGGTAATGTGGATATTAACTTCTTGCGGCTTGCTAAGATAAAGCCTTCTAACAAATGGTGCGTTTCTGGGAAGCATGCAACTATGGGCTTTGCTGTGCCAGCTGCACTGGCAGCTAAGCTTGAATATCCAGATTCTACGGTGTACTCGCTTTCAGGAGACGGTGGTTTTGCCATGCTGAGTGAAGAGATTCTGGCACAGTTAAAGTACAATGCTCCTGTCGTCAATGTTGTATTTTCTAACGAATCGTTGGGCTTTATTGAGGCTGAACAGCGTGATGATACTCATCAGCCGCTTTCAGGGGTGGATTTGCCGGATACTGATTGGGCCACTGTTGCTCAAGGTTATGGTGCTATTGGCTACACTGTTCGAACTATAGATGATGCTCGGCGTGCATTTGCCGAAGCCAAGAATGCTGATCGATCCACTGTCATCGACGTCAAACTATCACGTGATTGCCCATTTGATACAAGATGTATGCGGTTCCCAGAAACGTGCAAGGATCCCGAACAAATTAAAGGCTTTGTTGATCGCTGGCAAGCCGGGTCACTTAAGTCTCTAGATTACTGGATTGCACAAGAAAGTAAATAAGATGTCGTTGTCAGTAGTATTCCAGTAATTCTTGGAACATCAGTTTTAGAAAAGGGTCATCCACTGGCTATACCAGTGAGTGGCCCTTTTGTCATGCTAGTTGCAAACGTATAAGACCGATTTCGTTCACTTGACCACATGTTAGAACAATCTGCTTGTTCTGCTGCTCTTACGAGAAGATGAGAGTACAAGGTGGATTGTAAGAACAGTTGTAGAACAAGGAGGCCAGTAATGAGATTTACAGACAACAGGCGAATGTTTGTATTTCTCCTGATGATCAGGAAAATTCAGAAAGCACAAATTCTACGATGGTTGTCAGTTGGCTGCTGCCTGATACTGGCTACAAGTCTTGTTGGTTTTGAAAACTGTGTTGCGATTGGTATGCATTCCAAGCTGGTACACGCACAAGAAACCGCCACTACGAAATTAGGCAAAGCTAGAGGTTGTGTAGCCGCTTGGAAATGGCCATTGAAAGCAAGAAGTAAATCGGACCAGATAGTGATTGCTGAATTCGATAATCCAGTAGAGCCATGGCTACCTGGGCATAGGGGAGTGGACCTAGCAGCTGATTTAGGAGCACCAATCGTTGCTCCTAGTCAGGGTCAGCTATCTTTTGCGGGGGTAGTCGCAGGAAAACAAGTAGTGAGCTTACGAATTGATAATTTTACGGTTACGTTTGAACCCGCTGTTACAGGTTTGAAGGCTGGCACTGTAGTCGAATCAGGACAAGAATTCGCTCGAGTCGAAGGACACTCAGACCATTGTGATGGACGCTGTCTGCATTGGGGAGTGAAAACAGCCCAGCAGACATATATGAACCCTTTGAGTAAGGTTAAGTCTCGTAAAATTATTCTCAAACCTGAATAGTTTTTATAAACCGGCATCTGCTGGTTTAATATATCCAGGATCTATCAAGCCGTTTTTCAAATTGCTTGCAGAAATAGCAAGTAAGGGTCTGGATAGAGTAAGAACAGACCTGCCTGCGGTTTCGATTTTTGAGACTCTGCCTTGCTTAATCGGTTGAGATTTGTTGAGTGAACGACAAGCTGAGGCTATATCTTGAGCTAAGCCTGAGCGGTCCTCTAAACCAGTCATCCATTGTCTTCCGTCTACTATTTGTTGCATGTTATCGAGGTAGGCTCCATAACCTGTGACAATAGGCCAACGCGGTGTTCTATCACGGTTTGCCTGTGGAGCATGATCTTGCTGGTTGCGTGCATCTCCTGGTTCTTCTGTCGTTACTTTAGATTGCGGTTGAGGAACGGGTTGGCGTTGTACATCCTTTTTGCCGGTTATACTGCCTACAATTCCACCTATAGATATTTCAGGATTGATGTCTGCTGACGTTCCTACGTACCCCATATCACTAAGAGCCGTTATAGATCCTGAGGCTACGAAATCGTTCATGGCAAGAACGCCGTCAATTTCAACAAGTTGGTCTTTATTCGTAGCTGTCTTGTCTTTACGTAACCTACGGGTGAGTTCTTCGACGGTCGCTTCAGTATTGTTACCAGGGTCGTAGCTGATGAAACTCCAGTCACTCTCTGTGCTCTTTTTGGTCAGTAGTCCTGATGGACAAACTACTCGACCATCCTGAAAGTAAGGTGAAAGAACATGCCAAATACCCTTGAATGCTGCTTGTGCGAATTCATCGCTGTTCTTGTTTGTTGGTAATTCTTCGGCTTGAGCGAGGCTATCTTCTTTTGGTAATAAGACTTCAATGTATCGAGGGTTGTTGGCACTAGCTTTGTCAAGTTCTAACTTGCTGACAAGTTGTTGAGCTTGAAGGCGTCCAATCTCTTCAGCTGTGGACATGCTAACAAAGAGATCGGGAACTATTTCGTGGATATCATTGGCTAGAAGTACTACGTGCATGCCATTTTTCTGTGCAAGCTGAAGAGCTGATACTAAGCGTTGATAGGCATCTTTGTTAGCAAGTGAATCTGAGTGATCGTGAGTCGTGTCTGCTTTCTTGCCCATTCCGTCTGCGCTCGAATCAGATAATTGGCCTTCTCTTCGGGCATTGGTAATGTGACTCGTGTAGTCGCCATACTGACGCGTTACAGAGGAGGATTGGAGGGCAGGAGCAACAACGATAGTAGTGGGTACTTGGTCTTGACTGGAATCTTTGTTGCTCCGATGAGTGACTTGCGATACCACATAGTCTTGAACCTCTTGACTTTGTTGGTCTAAACTTTTATTGGTTCTACTGGTGATGTCGTTTTTTTTGAACCCTTCTTTCGCTAAAGATTGTTCAAGATATGGTATCAATGCAGCCCATTTGTTGATCGGCGTGTGCTGTGAGAGAGTAATTCCGTCAGAAGGTGTGAATATCGCCACTTGACCAGCGCTGGCATGTTGAGCTGTGTTGCTTGCAGCAGGGGTTGCATGTGATGAACGATCATTCGAGCAAGCGGATAGACTCAACACCAAACATACTGCTGTAAGAACTGTAAAACCTTTGGTAGTTCTTAAGTTCCTCAACCTCACTATTGCTCCTCTTGCTTGGTTCACTATGGACTGCTTTGCAGTTGTACAAATGATTATTGTATGTCTTTGCATGCACATGTACACATCTACCTGTTTAAGCAATTGCTTACGTTTATAGCCTAGTAGCATACTGATTTCGAAAAGATTATTTACCTGTCTGCATTTACGGTCGGAAGACTATAAGAGGTAACTATGGCTACAGAACAAAGCAGCAATAAGCAACCAACCCTTTTCGATCTTTCTGATCCAACATCGAACGGATCCGGATTAGTGCATACATCACCAAGCACCTACTTGGGGACTTCAACTACTTCGATAAAGACGAGAATCACATTAGGTATGAGTAATTGGTCAGCGCCAGTTCGCTATATTGATCCTGGTCTCACACAGGGGTCGGTAGATGAAACATGGGTGAAGGATTTGGCGGAATATGTTTCGACACTTGCTTGCAAGGCTGTTGATATAGCTAGAGGTCATCTTTCAATTGATTATTTACAAGGCTTGTTAACCCCGATCTGTATACAAAAGTTTGCCTTGTTTGTGCGAATTCTGCACACAGGACCTCATGGTTCACCTATTGGTGTTTTGGTACACTCAGATTCATCGTTATCATATCCGCCTATTGTGCCTACTCACATCGAAATATTTGCCCTGTCTGAAACTGCAGCTGAAGCTATCGTTTCGATTATGGTTATTGGGCAGCGCTATCAAGTCAATCTTCGGATCGAAGTTCAAGGCAGTAACTGGGTTTGTTCTCTTCTTGATATGGGATGATTTACTGTTTGACTGGCCCCACTCATATAGTTAGAGTATGTTGCGTGAATACACAGTCGAAAATATGCATCCGACTACTGACAAAGACACCATTTACTCACTCTTGGCTCATCG
This sequence comes from Bombiscardovia coagulans, assembly GCF_002259585.1. Classification (GTDB taxonomy): domain Bacteria; phylum Actinomycetota; class Actinomycetes; order Actinomycetales; family Bifidobacteriaceae; genus Bombiscardovia; species Bombiscardovia coagulans. The sequence goes on along the minus strand of NZ_MWWS01000004.1, from coordinate 104,794 downwards.
AGTGGAGAGAGATCCGCAGGATTTGATTGCACAGTGGCAGGATCCTGATACTAGATCCTGGCACGACGTAACCGCCGGACAGATGCATGATAGGGTGCGACAAGTCGCTAAGGGCCTTTTAGCACTTGGTGTTCGTAAGGGCAGCATGGTAGTCATTTATGCAGCAACCTGCTATGACTGGGGGGTTACGGATTTTGCTTGCGCAGCTTTGGGTGCCGTTTCGGTTCCTATTTATGAGACAGACTCAAGCAAACAAGCTGAGACGATTGTAGATGATGTCGACTGCGTTATAGCTTTTGCTGGGGATTCGCAGCATGCACAGGTGCTTGAGCAGCTGAGACAAACAAGGCCAAATATCAAATATGTCTTCAACTTCGAAGCTGAAGGGTTGAATGCGGTTTGTGATTTTGGACAGTCCATCAGCGATGAGGAACTTGATAAAGCAATTGCACAAGTAGACGCAGATGATCTAGCCACTATTGTTTACACGTCTGGTTCAACAGGTAAACCAAAAGGGGTTATGCTGTCGAGTCGTAACTTCACTCATATTGTGTTTGCAGGCTGGGAAGCCCTGTATCATATGCTGGCTGCCCCCTCCAGGCTCATGTTGTTCTTGCCTCTTGCGCATTGTTTTGCTCGATACATTCAGTATGTGGCTATTGGAGCCCAGGGTGTGGTCGGCTACGTTTCGTCCTCAAAACACTTGTTGTCTGATTTGCGCTCTTTCCGTCCCACCTATCTGTTGGCAGTACCTCGAGTATTTGAAAAAGTTTATAATGCCGCGTCTCAAAAAGCAGGAACTGGACTCTCTGGTAAGATATTTGCAGGAGCATACAAGCATTTTGCTCAGTGGTCCCAAGACGAACAAGAGGGCAGGGGTCATTCACTTACAGAACGTATGAAGCACACGTTCTATATGCAGGCAGTTGGCAATACGATTCAGTCAGCCTTGGGCTCAAACCTCAGCTTCCTTGCCTGTGGTGGTGCACCAATGAATCCTGAACTAGCGCATTTCTTTAACGGCATTGACGGTATTACCTTCATACAGGGATACGGTATGACAGAAACTGCAGCACCATGCTGTGTGAACTTTGAAGATGCTAATGAGGTAGGATCAGTAGGCCGTCCAGGCCCCGGTATTACTGTTCGCCTCAGCGATGATAACGAACTCTTAGTAAAAAGCCCGAGTGTTTTCTTGGGCTATTACAAGAATGAAACCTTGAACTCAACCGTTATAGATAAAGATGGTTGGCTGCATACTGGAGATTTGGCGCAAATAGATAACCAGGGATTTGTCTTTATTACTGGACGGAAAAAAGATATCATTATCACCGCAGGTGGTAAGAATGTGTCTCCAGCACCTATGGAAGAAACAATTTGTACCTGTCCTATAGTTTCTCAAGCTGTGGTTGTCGGTGAAGGACGCCCATTTATTGGTGCATTGATCACCTTAGATAAGGGTCTGTTGAGCACTTGGCTCAAATCTCAGCATCTTGATGAAAACATGAGCATGGAACAAGCGGCTAATAATGATGCTGTGCGTGCTTTCGTGCAGCAGTACGTTGACCAAGCTAACAGTGATGTTTCTCGTGCCGAATCGGTTCGTAAATTCCTCATTCTCCCTGAGGACTTTAGTGAAGAACAGGGAACGATGACTCCGAGCTTGAAGGTTATACGCCCGAAAGTCATCGAACAAAATGCAGATTTGATCGATCGTGTCCTGTATGCACCCAAGGCTAGTACCTTACACCAGCCCGCAACATCGACCAAGTTGAAGGCGAAGACAACCGAAGCAGTTGCTCCTATCTTTGACAAAGCAAAAAACAGTGTTAGTGATTCCTTGGCCTCTGTTTCAGAGCGACTTAGGGAAGCAACTTTAAACGATAAAGATATTGACGATACTGACGAAGAGCACAATCGTCAAACTACCGAGCCTGACGAAAAGGAGTAATCGTAGAGTGGCTATCCGTCAAATTCGTGTTGTCCCAGATCCTGTATTACGAACAGCCTGTGAGCCAGTTGAAACGATTACCCCAGCTGTTCATCAGTTAGTGACTGACTTGCTTGATACCGTGAACGATCCAGGAAGAGCAGGGTTGTCAGCGAATCAAATAGGGGTCAGTTTGCGGGTGTTTTCCTACAATATTGGGGGAAAATTAGGTTATGTGATTAATCCCATTATTGTAGAAACGAGTGGAGAACAGTATGGTGAAGAAGGGTGCCTATCAGTTCCCAATCTTTGGTACCCCACCCGACGTGCTGACTACGCCAAAGTAAAAGGTATAAACCTCCAAGGAAAAGAGATTACTTTGGAAGGTAAAGGCCTCATGGGACGTATGCTTCAGCATGAATGTGATCATTTAGACGGGCATGTTTATCTTGATCGATTGGAAAAGGATGCGCGTAGACAAGCCATGAGACAGCTACGATCTAGGTAACTACGAAGAATGTTGAACTAGAGTCCGTTCACTTCACAGCCAACACAATTCACCATTGAGCTGAGAATGAGCGGACTTTATGCTATTCTCTTTGATGTATGCAAGATGTACCCCTCTAGCTGTCGCGGGCGAGAGGATTACTACAAGTTCGACAAACAGCATACAAATTCGCGTCATGCTCGCGGCGCCCTGTGTCGGTCGGCTTCCACTGGAAGTTGCATGCAGGAGCACATGACCAGGCAAGAACCGACAAGAAAGGTAATACTATGGCACAGATTACGATGAGCGAGATGCTCAAAGCTGGAGTCCACTTCGGTCATCAGACCCGTCGTTGGAATCCTAAGATGAAGCAGTACATCTTGATGGAGCGTAACGGCATCCATATTATTGATCTGTTTAAGAGCCTAGGAATGATTGATCAAGCCTACGACTTCATTAGGCAGACAGTTGCTCACAACGGCACCGTACTTTTCGTAGGAACAAAGAAGCAGGCTCAGGAAGCTATCAAAACTCAGGCTACAAGAGTAAATATGCCATACGTTTGCGAACGTTGGCTTGGTGGTATGCTAACAAACTTCCAGACCGTAACCAAACGAGTTGATCGCCTCAAGGAACTCGAGGAAATGGACTTCAACGACGTGCGTGGTTCCGGTTACACCAAGAAGGAACTCCTTTTGCTCAGTCGTGAGAAGGACAAGTTGGAGCGTCAGCTTGGTGGTATCCGCAACATGAACCGTACACCTTCTGTTCTTTTTGTTGTTGATATCAATAAAGAAGCTTTGGCTGTGGAAGAGGCACGTAAGCTGCAGATTCCAGTGGTGGCTCTGGTGGACACCAATACCGATCCAGAAAAAGTTACTTATCCAATTCCAGCTAACGACGATGCCATCCGTGGCGTTGACCTGCTGACCAGCCTTATGGCTGATGCAGTAGCTGAAGGTCTCCTAGAGCGGTCAAACAAGGCTGTCAAGGCTGATGAGACCAGTGACCAGCCAATGGCTGAATGGGAAAAGGACTTGCTCGAGAAGAAAGACGACGACTCCGAGAATGGTGACAAATCAGTAAAAGCTGCTGATGAAACAACCGAAAAGGATCAGTCTCAGTCAGCCGAAGCAAAGTAAGCTATTGACAGATGTTTCTGGGGACGGGAACTTCCCGCCCCCAGTTGCTAATAAGAGGAGATAAGATGGCAACAATCACTGCTGCACTTATTAAGGAACTGCGTGACCAGACCGGTGCTGGTATGATGGACGTCAAAAAGGCGCTCACTGAGGCCGAAGGCGACATGGATCGGGCCAAGGAAATCATTCGTGCTAAAGGTATCCAAGCTGCTGGAGCCCGTGAAGGGCGCAAGGCTCAAGAAGGACTTATCGCTTCTGCTGTTGTTGACGTTGCAGAAGGTCAAGTTGCTTACGCTGTAGAGCTGAACTCTGAGACAGATTTTGTTTCCAAGACACCACAGTTTGTTCAACTGGGCGATGAGGTTATTGCAGATGTTGCAAAAGCCGATGCTTCTTCTGTAGAGGAAGTTGAGAAGGCTCCATCTCAAGCCGGTACTGTGCACGATACTGTGGAAGAGGCAGCAGCTCTCTTCCACGAGCATGTCAAGGTTGGACAGTTCGCTAAGATTCAAGGACCACGTGTTGAGATTTACTCACACCGCAAGTCAGTCGAAATGCCCCCGTCTATTGTTGCTATTGTGGCGACGGATGAAGCTGGTTCTGCTGTAGCACATGAAGCAGCTTTGCAGATATCTGCTATGAATCCTAAGTGGCTACGACGTGAAGATGTTCCTGCTGAGGTAATCGAGTCAGAACGACGCGTTGCAACTGAAAAATCCCAGGCTGAGGGCAAGCCAGAGCAGATCATTCCCAAGATCGTTGAAGGTAGGTTGAATGCCTTCTACAAAGAGACTGTGCTGCTTGACCAACAGTATGTCAAGGATCCTTCCAAGACAGTCGGCGATATTTTCAAAGAAGTAGGCGGGCAAGCTTTGTCTTTCGCACGCCTTGAAGTCGGTAAAGGCGAAGAAGAGTAACTCATATCAGTATTCGTTTACTTCTGAGGGCTGTTTCCTTATTGCAGAGGAGACAGCCCTTTTGCTGTACTGTAGCTTGTCTCAGTTCACGACTACTGTTAACTAAGGCTTTCATGCGCCTGATACCACCTCCTGAAAGCTTAGAAAGGCTTCCTATGACCTGTTCCAAGACAAGCGATAATCAACCCGATTCAGTTCGTAGAGTACTGCTTAAATTGTCCGGAGAAGCATTTGGAGGCGGATCTGTCGGCGTTGATGTTGCTGTTGTGCGTCGCATAGCTAAGGAAATACACGTAGCCGTTCAACAGGGTGTACAAGTAGCTATCGTCGTCGGTGGCGGTAACTTCTTCAGGGGAGCGGAACTTAGCCAAGCAGGAATAGAACGCTCGCGTGGTGATTATATGGGAATGCTGGGTACTGTTATGAATTGCTTAGCCTTGCAAGATTTCCTGGAGCAAGCTGGCCAAGCAACCAGAGTTCAAACAGCGATCACCATGGGACAAGTAGCTGAGCCTTATATTCCTCTCAAAGCCATCAGGCATTTGGAAAAGAATCGCGTTGTTATTTTCGGAGCAGGAGCTGGGTTACCTTACTTTTCGACAGATACAGTTTCTATTCAACGGGCCCTAGAGATACACTGTACTGAGGTCTTGATGGGAAAGAATGGCGTGGATGGCGTTTATACAGCAGATCCCAGGAAAGACCAGCACGCACAGATGTTTACTCAATTGAGTTATAACCGTGCCCTGGTTGATAATCTTGCAGTTATGGATGCGTCAGCTTTGTCAATGGCCAGGGACAATGAAATGCCAATCCGTGTTTTCGGTTTGGAAGAAGATGGTAATGTTACACGCACATTAATGGGAGAAAAGTTGGGTACATTAGTGTGTTCAGAAGATTCTGCTACCCGTTAAGGTCAAATACTAGATTTATTTATTAAGGTAAAAAGGAGTGCTCATGGTAAACGCTGTCGAACAGGCACAGGCACAAATGGAAAAAACCTTGGAGTCTACCAAGGAGAATTTCTCAGGTATTCGCACGGGGAGAGCAAACCCATCATTGCTCAATGGAATAGTGGTCGATTACTACGGTGCACCTACGCCAATAAAATCTCTAGCATCTATATCTGTTCCAGAGCCACGTGCTTTGGCTGTTACTCCTTTTGATAATTCACAGGTTTCAGCTGTAGAAAAAGCCATTAGAGATTCAGATTTAGGTGTCAATCCTAACCGTGACGGAAACGTTATTCGTATCAGCATGCCTGAGCTAACTGAAGAACGACGTAAAGACTATGTGAAAATCGCTAAAACTAAAGCAGAGGAAGGCAAAGTGGCTTTACGTAATATTAGGCGTAAGACCAAAGAAGCACTTGAGGAAGCTGTTAAAAATGGTGATTTAGGTGAAGACGAAGGAGAGCGCTTTCAAAAAGATCTCGATGCTGTAACCAAGCAAATGAGTACTGAAATCGATCAACTTCTGGAAAGCAAGCAAAAAGAAATCCTCGAAGTCTGATCCCTGCGAGTATCGGCTTACTAGTAAGAATTGGGAAGGAATATGTGCCACGCGGAAAGAACTAAGGAAGAGCCGCAAAAAATACAGTCCAACCAAACTTTGGATGCGATTAATTCTCGTACCGGACGCAATATGCCCCAGGCTATCCTTACTGCTGTCTTGCTAGTAGCTCTTATCTTAGTGTGCCTTTACCTGGGTTCTGATGCTTTCATGATCCTTATCGTCTTTTTTATGTCTTTGGGATTATGGGAGCTCAGGGTCGACTTTGCAACCGCTGGTTTATCAATTCCTATAGTGCCGTTATGGATTTGTTCGGCAGCCACCATGCTAGCGATGTTTTACAGTTCAGATCATGTGGTGTGGCTGACAGTCTCTATATTCCTCACTTTTCTAATAGTGACTATCTGTGCTAGCTTCCAAAGCCGTAGTAGTACCAGATTGAAACGAGCAGTAGCAAACAAGCTGCAAATTACGTCTTCGACTGCTATATCTGATCATAGTGGGCACACTGCTCCCTGCAATAAGAGCAAACAACAGAATAAGGGGCTTTACGCCAATGTAGGTGTTTCACTGCTAACAGTCATCTATATAACATTTTTGGCTTGTTTCATTGTATTACCTACTACTTTCGGCGACCATCCTACTGCACATGCTATTATGTCCGTTTTTCTTCCAGCAGTGGGCGATGTTAGTGGCCTTGCTTTTGGCGCATGGCTAGGAAAGCATAAATTATCACCTCGTATTTCTCCTAAAAAATCTTTAGAAGGTTTGGCTGGATCGATGATCATGTGTATCGTTGCAACATTTGTTATGTTCGCATGTACATATGCTCGGCAAGATTGGGGCCGAATTTGGTGGGTTGCCCTCTTACTGGGAGCTGTTGTAGGAATTACTGGCACCTTCGGCGATTTAAGTGCATCTCTCATTAAACGCGATCTAGGTATTAAAGATATGGGTCATTTGCTCAAAGGACATGGGGGAGTGTTGGATCGGGTAGATTCAATATTGATGTCAGCTCCATTCATTGCATTAATTCTCTGGGTAACAGGCTTGTAAGAGCCCTAGTCTAGTCGCTAATAGAACACGAGTGAGTGAAGAAACAGACGTGAAGGAAGAGGGCAAATGCCAACTATCATGAATGATGACCGAGTAGAAACCGGCATTACTCCAGGTGCTGAACAGGGAGGTTTTCGTGATGTTCTCGCTGCCAACCATGCGCGTCGAGGGAAACCACCGCTTCACTTAGTTGACATGAGCATGCAGGAGCGGACAGAAATAGCACAACGTTTAGGACTACCTAAATTTCGTGTTAGTCAGTTAGCTAATCATTACTTTAATCGCTTGTCAACTGATACAGATACTTTCAGTGATTTTCCCCTGACAATGCGTCAGCAGGCAGCTGAGGTTTTCTTCCCTAGGTTAATCGAAGCAGTAACACAACAAGTCGCCGATAATGGCATGACCATAAAAACACTCTGGAAACTGTTTGACGGGGCTCGAATAGAGTCTGTACTCATGCGATATCCAAAACGTACCACCCTGTGTATTTCCAGCCAGGTGGGCTGCGGAATGGGCTGTCCGTTCTGTGCAACAGGTCAGCTGGGATTGACGAGGAACATGTCGACAGGTGAGATTCTTGAACAAGTGCGTATTGCTGCAGCAATGGTACGCGATGGGCAAATGGCTGGTGGACCGGGGCGGTTGTCTAATGTTGTATTTATGGGTATGGGCGAGCCTATGGGAAACTATAAATCGGTCTTGTCTGCCATAAGACAGATGAGTGCACAACCACCAGAAGGCTTCGGTATCTCAGCTCGGAATATCACGGTTTCTACTGTTGGAGTTGTGCCAGGTATCCGCAAACTCATAGCTGAGAAAATTCCAGTACGTCTTGCCGTTTCATTGCATGCACCTAGTGATACATTACGTGACGAGCTTGTGCCTATGAACCGACGGTTTAACACTGAGCAAGTCTTAGATGCTGCTCATGATTACTATGTAGCAAGTAAGCGAAGGGTCAGCATTGAATACGCGCTTATGCGAGGGATTAATGATCAAGCGGAACATGCTCATCTTTTAGCTAAACGACTGAACCACTATGGAGACAACTGGGTACACGTTAATCCTATCCCGCTCAACCCTATTGAAGGGTCACCTTGGACTGCTTCTGAACCTGAGGACGAAAGACAATTCTTGAACATTCTCCATAAAGCAGGAATTGCTGCTACGCTGAGAGATACTCGCGGTTCAGATATTGATGGAGCATGCGGACAGTTAGCCGCCAAAACGACTACAAAGCAACAGCCTCAAGACTGAAACTGTAGAATATTGGTTCGCTATCGTAGTATAGGAGCATGATGACCTTCGCTTATATACCTTCTCCGCCGATCTCAACGTTCAGTATAGGGTCTTTCCCCATTCATTTCTATGCTCTAACAATGCTGGCTGCTATAGGTATTGCGGTCTGGATAACAGGTGTGCGATGGAAACGTGTGGGGGGTAGTTTTGAACAAATCATCGACATTGCTCTTTGTGCTGTACCTGCAGGAATTATTGGGGCACGACTTTACCACGTCGTGACAACGCCTGAGCGTTTCTTTGGCTCTGATGGCAACTTTTGGGATATTTTCAACCTTCGTCAGGGAGGTCTGGGAATTTGGGGTGCTGTTTTATTGGGAAGCTTAGCAGCTTGGGCTTGGTGCAGGCACAAACACTATCCAGCAGCTCTTCTGTGTGATGCGGTAGCTCCTGCACTGCTTGTGGCTCAAGCCGTCGGTAGGCTGGGAAATTGGTTTAATCAGGAACTATACGGGGCTCCCACAACCCTTCCTTGGGGGCTGAAACTCAATCACTCTGGGACCGCTATAGGTTCTCATGAACTGTGCTACGACGGAGCAAGTTGTCCAACTGGTACATTGTTCCATCCTACCTTTCTCTATGAGATGATTTGGAATCTCATAGGAGCAGCTCTGTTGATTTGGATTGGGCGTAAGACTCTTACTCAGTTGAAAGCTGGCTCCTTATTTACCCTTTACATCATCTGGTATACGGTTGGTCGAACGTGGATAGAAGCTTTACGTATTGACTACGCGCATCAGTATTTGGGAATACGCATTAATGTTTGGGTATCGATTATTGTTTGTATGTTAGGTATTGTGGCTTTTATACAAGTAAATCGTCGAGGTAAGAGTACTTCTCTTCTCTCTGAGAAGCTCAGAACTATTACTGAGATGGAACACCGCGAATCCGTCTTGAAGGCTGCATAGAATGTCTATTATGGATATTCAGATAGCACCGAGCATTCTTTCGGCAGACTTCGTTAACCTCGAACGAGATTTACAAGCCATTTCTAGCGCTGACATGGTTCATGTTGATGTGATGGACCATCATTTTGTGCCCAACTTGACCTTGGGAGAACCAATTGTTGAGCGCATTTGCCAAGTAACTGACTTGCCCGTAGATGTACACCTTATGATTGAAGATCCGGATCGGTGGGCACCAGAATTTGCACAGCTGGGTGCTAGTTCTATTACCTTCCATGCTGGTGCAACCCATGCACCAGTACGTCTAGCTCGTCAGTTGAGGAAGATGGGGGTTAAAGCATGTTTCGCGGTGCGTCCTGCTGAGCCTGTGGAACCGCTCTTTGACATCATCGATGAGTTTGATATGGTTCTCGTCATGACTGTGGAACCAGGATTTGGTGGACAGAAATTCTTGGACAACCAGATGAATAAGGTACGTCGCCTCCGTGATTATATTACTGCCCATGGCATGGCGACGCATATTCAAGTCGATGGGGGAGTCAGCTCTCAGACAGCACCTATAGTGGCACAAGCTGGAGCTGATGTACTTGTTGCTGGTTCGGCAGTGTATGGAGCTGCTGATCGAGCTCAGGCAATTAGCGATATACGTCAAGCAGCGCAAAAAGCTTTTCAAGCTTGATGATTGGCGCGCCAATGGTAACTAGACAGGGATGCTGAGTTCAAGATGAGCCGTCCGATTATGGAGCATTTTTCTCGTGGAAAGTATAGTCCTGATGCACGTGATGTGATTTGGACTATACCCAACATTATTTCCATGTTGCGTATTCTTTCCATACCTGTCATTGCCTATCTCGTAGCTCACCGACACCTCATCCTTGCATTGGCTGTGCTGCTGATATCAGCAGTCTCTGATGGCGCAGACGGTATCATTGCGCGTCGATTCAACCAAGTTTCAAAGTTAGGCCAGATATTAGATCCCATAGCTGATCGCCTCTTGATTTTGTGCAGTATATTGGCACTAACCATTGCCAATATACTGCCATGGTGGCTTTTGATTCTTGTAGGTTTACGAGATGTGTTGATGGGTATACTGGTTCTACTGTTAGCCCAGCATGACTACGGGCCTTTACCGGTTCATTTTGCAGGTAAAACTGGAACTGCTGTTTTGATGCTTGCCATTCCGGCACTCATTCTTGCTGATGCATGGCATTCTCCATTCTTCAAGATCCTTCACCTTGTGGCTCTCGCAGCCGTCATTTGGGGGGTTGCTCTGTACTGGTTGGCTGGACTTGTCTACGCACATCAAGGTATAAGTTTATTGCAGCAGGATCACGATCATGACTGATAACAGCCCTCAAACGAGCTCCTTTCCTGTACCACCAGAACGTGCACTGATCCATAGAAGGGCGGTTTTTTCGAAAGGCACAGTCGATTTAACAAATCATCTTGTCAAGGAAGAAACTGAAGATTCTCCTTCTTCAAACCGTCGAAGGCTTAATGACGAGTCATTGAGACTCATCGATAATCTTACGAATAGACCAGTAGATCCCTTATTTGAAGATGCTAGGCTTATGCCTAGGGTTCAACGCTCACAGTTTTCAATTTGGGCAAATAGAATTGTTGTTTTTATTATCTGTGTTGTAGTCGGTGTGGGAGTTACATCCATTGTTCAGGCTCTTCATAAGGACCCCAGACAAAAAGTTCGAGAAAAGCTCATCTCTCAGATTCAAACTACTAACCATCGAACGGATACTCTTAGCTCGCAAATTACTCAACTTCGTGTGGATATTGACAGGTTAACCGGGGAGGTTGGTGCTGCTACAGATGCTAACAAAGCGTCTGAGAGTGATATTTTAAATGGTTCCGTACCAGTCCACGGGCAAGGTGTCAAGCTAACGTTGACCAATCCCATCGTTAATAAAGAGAATAAGGATAAAACCGATAAAATCAACCTTATAACGGATGCTGATCTGCAGTGGTTTACTAGTCAACTCTGGTCAGCTGGTTCGGAAGCGATCGCAATTAATGGTAAACGTATCGGAACACAGACATCAATTCGTTTAGCTGGACAGACAGTTCTTGTCGGAACTGACTCGGTACAGAGCCCCTATGTAATAGAAGCAATTGGGAATAGAAAAGAGCTGACAGAGCACTTCGCGCAATCTGAGCAAAAAAATTATTTGAAGAATTTACGCTCTGCAAATATAACTTTACAAATTTCATCCTCCAAGGATATTACACTAAAAGCTACGGGAGATCCTGACGTGACTTATGCGAAGAGGAGCGAATAGGTATGGCAGCTATACTCGGGTTAATCATAGGTGTAATCGCTGGTCTTTTCCTGCAGCCTGATATACCTGTGGCGCTACAGCCTTACCTACCTATTATGGTTGTTGCGGCTTTAGATGCACTTTTGGGAGCTGCGCGTTCATATTTTGAGCGATCTTTTTCAGATAGAGTCTTCGTAGTTTCATTCTTTTCAAATGTCATAACTGCTACTCTGCTTGTGTTCTTAGGTAATCAATTAGGGGTTGGTTCGCAGCTATCTACCGCAGTCATAGTCGTTTTAGGCATCAGAATCTTCTCGAATGTTTCTGCTCTGCGTCGCTTTATTTTTAAGGGTTAACTGAATGGAAGAACGGAAGACAGCGCCGGGTTCTCTTGATTCACAACAGCAAGAATCGTTGAAAGCTAACCAGGGCGAACGTGCAAACGATGACACTAGTACAGGAACCTTTCCGGTAGTAAGGCGTAAGCCTCCCCATAAGACCTCACACCAGCTAAAAGTGAAGGCCCTAACTGCACTACTAGTAGGTCTACTATGCGCTCTGTTGGGTTTCGGTTATGTTGTTCAGGTACGCAATACCAAGTCTTCGTATGAGGGACTTAGTGAAGAGGAACTAGTTCGAATCCTGGACGAAACGAGCACTCAAGTGGATAAGTTAGAAGAGCGAAAAAGCCAGCTTAACCAGCAATTGAGTTCAATAAAGTCTTCTGCTGACAAGCAGCAGGAGGCGGCAAGAATCGCTAAGCAGAACTCTGAAAGTTCTGATATCTTAGCTGGGCATATACCCGCAGTAGGTAAGGGAATAATAGTTCATATAGACGAGGATGATGACCGTATAGATGCCGCAACTATGTTCACTCTCATTGAAGAACTGCGAAATGCTGGTTCGGAAGTTATCAGTTTGAATGAGGTGCGTGTTGTAACGTCTACTTATGTGAAAGATCTTAAGCAAGGTTTAGAGTGCGATGGACAGAAGCTAAGTTCTCCATACGAAATTCGTGCTATTGGAGATCCTGAAGCCCTACAAAATGCAGTACAGATAGCTGGTGGTGTGGGTTCCCGCATCAAAGTTCAATTCCATGCAACTGTGTCTGTAGAGCAGGCAAATGATGTAAGAATTGACCAAATTCGCAAACCTCAGCACTATCAGTACGCACAGACGGTAGAATAGAAACATGACAGAACCGATTCCAGCAGCAGGCGAGACAACTATCATAGGTATGCCTGCCCTACATATTCCAGTAACCGCAACGGGAGATAGACCACTAACTCAGGAAGATTTGGAAACTATCTCAGGTTTAGAACGTGGTACTGCCCTGCTAATCTCAACCAGGGGAGCAGTGTCAGGTTCACGATACTTACTGGATGAAGATACAGTTAGTGTCGGTAGAGATCCACATGCCGACATATTGCTCGATGATTCAACAGTCTCCCGCATGCATGCCATTTTTCGCCGTGACGACAGAACTTATAGTGTGGAGGATGCTGGTAGTTTGAACGGCACCTATGTGAACAGAGAGCGGGTGGATCAGGCCGTTTTACACAACGGTGATGAAATTATGATAGGGAAGTTCCGCTTGGTGTATTTCTCTGATTCCGCAATCATACAAGGCAATGGATGACAATTTGTGACAAACTTGTAATTTCTTGATTGTCATTTGTGCGTGTTTCAAGAGAATTGTTCAATTGCATCTCCTACTTCCATTCGTTATCGTAAAGTGAGCATAGAAAGATATTGAGAACATGTAGAGCATAGAAGGGAAGTTGTCAATGCCTATGACAAGCTCTCAAAGTGCGAGCACTTCATCTGAAGGTGCAAATCACATGCAGGAACACGGCGACAGTCCGGATGCTGTTCAGGGACAACTGTTTTCGATGAGTGGCGACGAACAGGTTACTAGGGGCTACAGGGGGAGTGTGGCTTCGAAGGTTGCGGGAATCACGTACCGGCAGTTAGACTACTGGGCTCGTAAGCAGATCATGGAACCATCCATAACACAGTCGCATGGTTCCGGTTCGCGTCGGTTATATTCAGTCAAAGACATAGTGGTATTGGCTGTATTAAAGCATCTACTCGATATAGGGGTAAATCTTCCGAATGCAACTTCTGCGGTATCGTTCCTTAGTCAAAAGTCTACGAACGAGTTGGGAGCGGTAACCATTGTTTGCGATGGGGATCAGGTTGTTGATTGTAAAAGCTCAGAACAGCTGTTCGAAATCATGACTTCCGGAAAAGCAGTATTCGCAATGTCGGTTAATGTTATTTGGCAACAAGTCCAAGATGATTTGTCAACAGAAGATTATATCGATCTTGATGAGCATTCGGAGCTGTGCGGGAAAATGCGCAGACCACTCGAAGAAATGGCTATTGAACGACTGCGCCAGAAAATTGCTCGACAGCAAAGTGAACACAGAGAATATGCTTCTATGCATTTTGTATAAACAACATACAAATCAATGTGAACGTGCACACAGCCGTAGGACTGTGTGCACAGCTATATGTAGGGGGTATGCCATAACAGAATTAGGACATCATTTAATGTAATCTGACATAACGTACATTATCGGCTTTACGATTACTTACTTACATACATACATTACTCATGAGATGCAAAGTACTCTTTAATCGCATCTGCTAACTGGGAAACCTCGTCTATAACACGATAAGCACCGTGAGAAAGCAATTCATCTGGTTCAGCGTAACCCCAGCCACATCCTAAGCAATCAATACCTTCAGCTCGTGCGCCATCTACATCAGTCCATCGGTCACCAACCATTAGGGCTCTATCGCCTTGGTTTGGATTAAAAGCTAGCTGATCAAATCCGTACTGAATAACTTGGTCTTTATTAGTTCTGCTACCATCTTGGCTTGCCCCGAAAATATCATCCAGGTACTCTTGTAAACCGAAATACTCACATACCGGCTTCGCTTGGTATTCTGGTTTACAAGAGGCAACTGATAAATGATACCCTAATGACCGTAGCTTTGTCAGCTGTTGAGGAATACCAGGATAAATCTTTGAACACAGACGGCCGACTACCTTCCTACCTGGATGATTAGGATCATCGAATACAGGAAGGTCGTTATAGTACTTTCGATAAATAGCGATGCCTTGATCTATCAACTCTTCCTTTACGCCATTCACTCGTAAAGAATGAGCTATAGAAGGTCCTATAAACCCTCTTAGAGCTGCCTCAGAAGGCATAGGTTCATTGAGTTCTGTAAAAATGTACCGTACACAACCGATAATCCCTGGATCTGAAGCAGTTAATGTGCCGTCCAAGTCTAGTAAAACGATCTTACGGCCTGGAGAATTCATATCTTCTTTCTTACTCGTAGTCAGGGAACCAACCTTCACGGTGCATCTTCAGACGCTTGTCTAAAACGGTCTTCAGCTCATCCTCACTCCGTCTTTCGATGAGCATATCCCAGTGGGTCCGGATGGCTTTGCTGTTTGCATCACCTTGATCGTTGTCATCCTGGCCTTCTAAGCGGGCTACTTGCCCACAACGGCATTCCCACTCATCCGGAGCATCCGCGCCTTCTGCAAGGGGAAGAATTGTGCGGTGTCCATTTGGGCAGACGTATGCAACCTCTCGGCGAGGTGCAAAATCAACATTCTCATCCGACTCAAGTGATTTTGCACCAATACTCATACCACGAAGACTACGTTCAGCCATTCTTCCTCCATGCCAGACAACTACAACTTTTGTTTACTCTAATTACCAAGCTACAGAACAGCTCGGACCATATAATTATTCCTTGCGCTCTTGGTTAATCTAATCCAGTATAAGCCACTATGCCACGATTGATGAGTGAAACAGCCTGTCTCGCATGCACAATGAGTGGTTTTGATTCAAGTTCTAAGTATGGTTCGACCTGCGAAATCTGTTGTAACACATCGATAAGTCGTTTGGTGCTTCTGACGAAATCTCCTGCCGTCAAGCCATTCTCAGTAAGAATCTGCGTCAGACTCTCTCCCCCTGCCCAAGCGTACATTACTTGTGCTAGGCCAAAATCTAATTCCGGTAATTCCATTGATAAACCAGCTTCTTCGCAAGCTTTGGCCACACTTTCCCAAATACCTTGCATATCCAGCGAAGCCTTGGCCATGTTTTGACTGGTTGTCTGAGGGAAAGACTTTGCTTGAGTACTAACTCCTCCCCTACGTGCAACATAAACTAAACCGGCTAAGACACCTGCCAGTTCTTTAGGATCGAGTTTGTCTAATACTCCTGACCTCAAAGTTTGAGCAATCACCAAATCCTGTTCACTGTAGATTCGTCTCAGTAACTGTCCACTCTCGGTCAATTTGTAATTTTTACGCCAACGTATCTCTCCGTTGTCATTACAACGATTTTCGACCTGTCTCAGATATCCCAGTCTTTGCAATATACTGCAAATCTTATCAAACTGACGAGCAACTGAACCTGTTCGAGAGGTATACCGCTCTTGTAAAAGTTCAAGTTTTCGACGTTCACGAATCCAACGACGCATCCACTTTAAGTGGTCTTGCAAGTGTGGGCAGCTTCGGCAGGGATGATTACGGTCCTGTTCGTTGAGGTCTGCTACCTTGCGAGTTAAAACCGCTGTAGCTTCTCGTCTTTCAGACTCCGTGTCAAAGACTTGCCGTTTTAGAGAACGGTAGCCTTGTTTCTGTATGCATGACAAACCCGAACGAATGAGAGCTAGCTCTGTAATATCGCCCATGCTACACCGGGCGGCATGCTCGTAGTCGCTCATGGCTTGTTCGATCTTATTGATTTGGCTTTCCAGTTCTGAAGCTGATCCATTTGCTTCCCATTGCGCGAAAGAATGAGCCAGTGTGTCTCTTGCAGTTTCATAGTCGCTGCTATTGAGCAAATTTACTGCCATGTTAAAGGTTGGTTTGAAACTTGAATGCAGAGGATAGACCCTCTTACTTGAAAGAGCTGCCATGGTTTCTGGTTTGAAGCCTTTATGGTCCACCACAATAGCATGCCCAAGAGTATCTATGCCTCTGCGCCCTGCTCGGCCTGTGAGTTGGGTAAACTCTCCTGCTGTAAGCGGCGCACGTGATACACCATCAAACTTATCTAACTGCTCTATAATCACGCATTTAGCAGGCATATTGATACCTAAAGCTAATGTCTCTGTTGCAAATACTGCTTTTACTAGTCCTAACTCAAATAAGTGCTCAATTACCTGTCTGAAAAGCGTGATGACGCCTGCGTGATGTGCAGCTATACCACGTTCAAGAGCAAATCTGAATTGTGAATAGCCAAGAGCTTGTAGATCACTACGACTAAGCTCCCCTTCTACCATTCTATCTACGATGGTTCTTATTTGTTTTGCTTCATCGTCTGTCGTTAGTTGTAAATCAGCGTCGATGCACTGTTTAACTGCCTGGTCGCAACCAGCTCTAGAGAATATAAAATAAATACCAGGGAGCATTTTCAAGTAGTCAAGCTCATCAATAACAGCCCAACGTTTTGGAGTATAGCGGTTACTGCTCTTAAGTATTTGACGTCCTCTGTGCGCTTTGCGTGATCCGTTGAAAGCTTTGGGGCGTTGTTTATTGCGGTGACGTGTTGCGAGGGAGTCTAATTGATCTAACCTGGAAATAAGCTGTCGATTGAGAGTGTCTGTCTGTGAGTTCTTAATCTTGTTCTGGTACAGGTCAAAGACCTCGGGCTCTGTCTCATCGTCATTTTGAACAATAACGTGCTGTTCGAGAGGTACTGGCCTTTGTTCACTGACGACTAGCTGGGTATCACCTCTCACAGATGCAATCCAGTTTGAAAAGTCTTCTACATTTGAGACTGTGGCTGAAAGTCCAACTACCTTTACAGCATCTGGCAGATGAATGATAACCTCTTCCCAAACGGGACCTCGGAAACGATCTGCCAAGTAGTGTATTTCATCCAAAATAACATAACGAAGTGCACTCAATTGAGTGGAACGTTCGTATATCATGTTGCGTAAAACTTCAGTAGTCATGACGACAATATCTGCATCAGGATTTATGGAGTTATCTCCAGTGAGTAATCCGACTCGATCCTCACCATAAACGGTAGCTAAATCATGGTATTTCTGGTTGCTTAACGCTTTTACCGGGGTAGTATAAATAGCTTTTACATTCTGCTTTTGAGCAAGGAACACTGCAAAATCTGCCACGATAGTTTTCCCAGCACCCGTTGGAGCAGCTACAACTACATTATTTCCTGCTTCCAAAGCATCGATAGCTTGTATTTGAAAGTCATCAAGTTCGAAGGCGAGTTGTTTACTGAAAGCATTAGCAGCAGTTTTGGCATGCTGTCGCATGTTTTGGAAACGGGCGTATCGTTGCGAAGGACTGGGTTCCGCTTCACTGTTGGTAGTCAAGGCAGTATCAATCCTTTTAACGTTTGCCTTCTTTGATAATCCGCGTGCATGACGTGACACTTGGGCTCTCTCCCCATACATGTATTTGTTGCTTGTGGCAGCCGATATCACTTGTTCTCTATATCATTCAAAAAGCAGTTTATTCGTTGAAATGTTTCCAAACCTGCCATCGTTGCAGATGTCTACTATGTGCTGAAGCTTTACGTTCCAGTACATGAGCATGTGCTTGAGCATAACGCTCAGAGGAAGAGGACAAGGGTTGAGTAAAAGCAGGTGCTTGCTGGGTAACAGCATCTTCATTCTGCTGGGCCGTACTCAGGCTGTTTTGTACTGTTTGGGCAAGTGAACCTACGATTCGAGAAGCATGAAGAGCTTTCCGAACAGCATAAACAACGCCTACTACAAAGATGATAATCATGAAAAGCACCAAGAATGGCCACACCCAACCGGGCATCACTACCTCCTCTTGCTCACTATATTCGTTGTATACGGAGCTGAGTTATGCTTCGTCTTGTCCATCCTCACTGACACTAAGTTCGCGTTGTGCACGCGCTAAGATCATTTTACGCAGTGTTTCTGGCGCAACGGCGCTGATGTGGCGAGCATGTGCAATACAGAATGCTACAAACCATGAATCAGATGACACAACAAGCTGCACCTTCTGACCCTTGCCGTAGGGTTCCACTGAAGCACCTGGTAAAGACGTAATAAAAGGTGCGTCTGGCGTATCTGTGATAAAGATTGCTGCGGTGCCATTGTCAAAGCTCCACTTACGCAATTCATTAGCAGGAACATCTGGAATATCGAGTTTGTGCTTAGGAGCAATGAGCTCTCCGTGCTCAATTCGAGACAAGCGTAAGACCTGCCACTGTCGATCTCGCCCTGCCCCCTGCTTCGAAGGTGTGTGTTGTTTTTCGGACTGATTACTAGCATCAGCTTCTGTTGTCGTGCCCTCTGCTGCGTCACCTATATCAGTCCACACCACAGCATAGTAACGGCCTTCATCCACTAATATTTTAGCTGGGGCCACTATTTTACGCCTGGTTCGACCAGCTCCATCTGTGTACTCCATGTCAAGCAAAGAACCAGTGCTAATTGCTCTCTTGACCAGGGAAAAACTGGGAGGTTCTGTCTCGTAACCTGTCAAAGATAGCCAAGGTGTCTCCCCCGGCCCCACATGTGATCGTAATCTTTGATACAGAGTCTCAGCTTGCTGGCGTGATTGTTCAGACATAAGGGGTGAGTGAGCCAAGTAGTTAAGTGATGCTGTGAGCATACTCAAATACTGAGGTGAAATGCCTGCTAAGCGTTCCAAGCCTAAGGAATTTGTGGCTGAAACGATACCTGACTCATCTAAGAGTGTCCAGTCAATATCGAAGAACTGACTTCCCGCCATTTCTCCGTCGTCAGAAACGGTAGTTAACGTGTTGATATCTTTATGAATAATATTGACGTATTTTTTGAGTTCGTCTTCTGTGTGTGTTTTCCCTATAAAACGCTCAGCTAATTCAGCTAAGGAGAATTCCTCACCTAAGTGGGCAGACAAGAAGAGCATCAGTCGTAAACGGCGGTCTACCTCTGATCCAGTTTGGAAAGCATTTGAACTCTTTCGTGGCTGAGGCTCATCCTGTATAGACTGGGCATCCTCTTCAGGCTCAACTGGTAGTACGGCGAGTCCATTTTTCTGATTTCTGCTGATCTCAGACGAATTACCAGTAGCTGCTGAGGAACTGATCGACTCCTCTGCTAGTGAGAACTGTTCCGCAGCATGCAGACGACGGTGGAAGGCATCGACCGCCTCTTGAGGGCTGACAATTGAAGCTCCAGGATGTTCTAGAACAAACATCGCTAAATCGTCGGAATCCGTATATGCTACGTTGATATGCTCACCATCAACATCTACAGTTGCTGCAAAGCGTCTAGAATCGATAACTTTGACCAAAGAATCTGGTAAATGTTGAGTTCCCAGTCCAGGGGCGATAGAATCCAATCCTAATCCTGGTATCGGTACTTGAGGTACTCTCGGTGTGGTTCTGGATACAGGACGAGCCGGCTGTGAAGCTTCCTGCGACATAGCAATGGAGCGAGCTAAGTAGTTTGCAGCAGCCAGAATTGGCAAATCTTCTTGCTCAAAGTGCATACGAATGCGCGGTTCGTCACCAAGTTGCAGTCGGTAAGACGCAAAGTCTTGTCCTTCTGACTTAGAAGAATATTCAGGCTGGCGAGACTCAATGGCAATGCCCATGGCAGCCAACTTAGCTCGATCTCTCTGGAACTGCTTAGCAAAAGCCGCTTTTGCAGCTTGATCTGCTAGTTCACCGTATGAATCGGCATATGCCTTAACCCTTTGGGCTATCTGTCGGGAAGTAAGCCACTGGGGGAAAGCTGACGACAAAACAGCTAGGACATCAAGCTCGTGCTTGCCCCACTTATCCGAAAAACGTCGCCTACCGTTTGTTCCCTCTGCCATCAGTCCTCGCGTATCATTAACATGTTTATATGCTATGCGTTGGTGAACGCATATCTTCTATAATAGGTTGTTTTCTATCTTATTGGTACCGGAATGTTTAAATCAATCTATTCTTTTCTTGAAAAGCTGATTTCGAGTAATGTGCTATATCCAATCATCAGGTTCAATCCCCTGTGGTCCCACGAATTGACCATTGGGCACATAAGAGGGCACATGTTGGTCTTCTAACCGTGCATCTGCAAAGAAGGTGACATCTCGACCGAAGGTCCAATCTCCTTGTATAGAAACAGAGTTCGCTGCTGCTAATTTTGGTACACCATATGGGAAACGCTCGTCGAAATCTGCAATATTCTTGTAATACCGTTGGTCTAGGTCAACAGTTGGGAAGATGTAATTGCCATCCTCCATTTCGTAGCAATCGGTAAGGTGGAACCGATCAGAACGTGCGATAAACAAGTCGTCAGTAGTCTTTACGGGCAAGAAACGCATGCGGTCGACTTGAACGCACGTTGCGTTCGGGAACAGTGATGCTGCTGCACCCATAGCAGTTTCAAGTTGAATTACTGCCTGACTATTTGGGTCGGCAGGATTCACCGTTTTTTTGTTTGCAATGACTGGCAGGGGCAAGATTCCCTGGTATTCTTCAAGTTTTTCTTTAAGTGCGTCCACTCTCACCCAAATGCTATTGGTATTGAAATATGGATGCTTGTCAATACTCATTGCGCTAGCTGTATCACAAGGAGCTACCTGGCTCATCTCTCGTAATAACAGGCATCCTGTTTGTTTATCTACTACTAAATGCCCACCTTTACGGTCTGCCTCTGTTCGTAGTGCCACTTCAATCATGAATGGTGAGCCTGACTGAGCAAAATGGCCAGCCAAGGTACGTGAAGGTCTAGCTCCTAAATTATCAGAGTTTGAAATGAACAAATATTCGATACCCTGCGCCTGCAGAGTAGTCAACAAATCAGATTCCCAGAGAGCGGCAAACAAGTCGCCATGCCCAGGCGGGCACCATTCGAGTTCTGTATTTTCAGGATAGACAACAGGTTCGCCGGTTTCAGCTACGATTTTGGGTTCATAGTGTTGAAGAATTTCGGTGGGTACGTCTGTCTGAGTGAAGTTTTTATTCCGGTTAAGAACGCGCATTGAGTCAGCAGAAGTCCGAAAGGAATTCATTAAAGTCAGTGGTAACTGAATATCTAGACGTTTACGCGCCGTGATGACTTGTCCGAGGATGATATCGAGAAATCGCATTTTGCGCGCCTTGTGCCGGCGGACAGGCAGAAGTGACTTTGCTTGTTCAAGTCCCATCGAAGTACCAAGACCGCCATTTAATTTGAGAAAGGCAGTCTTTGAAAATGCTTGTAAAGCATAATCCATGTCCATAGATTTCCGGATATCTTGAAATGTTGGCACATGATGCAAGGGGTCCACATCTTGTTCGCGTATTGAACCGCTTACCTGGTCTGATGACCATGTTTCATACAGTCGTTTAAACTGAGCTATAGCTATCTCGCTCATCCCCTGTGCCTGCATCTTTGCTTGGCATTGTGCGAAAGCTTTGGAATTCATCGGTCTCCTTCCGTAAAGACAGAAAACTAGTTTAACCCTAGAACGATGAATTAGCGAAAAAACCTCAGATAATCGTTATTTTAGACCTCTACTTGCCTGACGCGTCATGTTGTTGGAAGATGTCTTATTTTGTGCTACTATACATGCTTGGTGCGATTGCACCATCGGGCCGTAGCGCAGCTTGGTAGCGCACTTGACTGGGGGTCAAGGGGTCGCGGGTTCAAATCCCGCCGGCCCGACGAAAGGGTTGGAATACCAACGATTTTAAACCCTATCTTCTGTTCTTAAAATCTCCTAGGGGACATTCAGGGGACATTGGAGAAGTTTTTGAAGATCATTCCCTAGGTTCTACCGTATGGTCGGTTATATACGAGTTCACATCTTCACGTCGATACCTGACATACTTGCCGAAACGTATATATGCTATTTCGCGCTGTTCCTGCCGCCACCGAGCTAATGTGGATATCGGTATAGCTAAGAGAGAAGCGACTTCCTGTGGAGTAAGAAGCTCTGATGTTTCAATTCCATTAGTATTGTTTGTGTTTTTAGTATCCATAACTATATATATGCGTCATGGTATTCACGCAATAACACGTGACGCATATTCTATGTATGGCTAAAGCATGGATATACGACCGTTGGTTAAAAAGTGTTTATACAACATTACCCGACGGTAATAAGGTAAAGGTCGCACCGTCAAGCCAGGTAAAACGCGCTTTAACTAGGGCTTCTGACCCTATGAAAGCCGCTGTACCTACAGAGTTCAGGACAACTGATTATGGGAAGGGTTTACGGTGGAGCGTGTACTGGTGGTCGGACGGTAAACGTCAAAAAAAGAATTTCGCGTCCCGTTCTGAAGCAGAATTATTTCAAGTAGAATGCGAAGACACTATTCTGTCCGGTAAATATGTGAACAACAAGGACAAAAAGAATCCATTGAGCAAGGTTGCTGACATCTGGTTAGAAGGCTTACCTGGGACCATTAAAGGTTCTACTGAAGCCAGGTACCGCAGAGAAGTAAGAACATGGATACTACCTAGATGGGGACAGGTACCAGTAGGACAAATCACAGTCGATGGTATTCAACAATGGGTAGCTCAATTAGGCCAAGGTACTGCCCCGTATGCTGGGAAAACAGGCCAGGCTCGCCCGTTAGCAGCAGCTTCTATACGGTCCATTGTAAAAATTGTTTTGAAATCAATACTTGATACAGCAGTACGGTTGCACTGGATTAACGATAATCCAGTTAACCCGGTCAAGATACCTCGTGTTAAACAAGCAATACAACGTATATATCTAACTCCAACAGAAGTAAAAACACTGGCAGATGCAATGGACGCGCCGAACGCTAGCTTAGTGTATGTGCTTGCATACACGGGTATACGAATAGGTGAAGCGCTCGCGCTTCGGTGTGCTGATGTTGATTTGAAATCACGAAGTATACGTATTTTAAGGACGCAGTCTATTGACGCACAATCGCGTTTAGTGGAAACCTTGCCGAAGGGGAATAGGACGAGGATTGTACCTATTCCTGAGCCGCTTCTCCCCTGTTTGCGATTGTTATTGTCTGGTCATGCTGATTCGGATTACCTGTTTCGTGGTCCTCGTGGCGGACGGCAAACAACAAATAATTGGAGGATGCGTGTTTGGGTTCCAGCGTTGCAGAAAACAGGTATGGATGTCATAGATGGTCTGGTTGTTCATTCCTTGCGTCATACATACGCGTCATTGGCTATTAAAGCTGGTGCAGATGTGAAAACATTACAGGCAGTTTTGGGGCATGCTTCAGCTACGGAGACTCTTGACACGTATGCTGATCTGTGGCCACAACGTACTAACGAAGTTGCTGACGTGATTAGCAAAGACATTATGCTGTAGTTGTTTTTTCAATGCTGTTTAATGCGGTTGTTGTGTATATCACCTGCTGAGAGTGTTACGGTAAATTCAATACATTATGCAAAGGTTTTATCTGAACAAATTAGATGGAACCTGCTTGTTGAGCTTATTGTTCTCAGGATGATTTAATCATCGCCTGTGCTCAAGAATGGAAGACCTGAGTTAAATGAGAAAACAGTTTCTTGAAAGAAATTTTCTCTTCGTTGATAGACTTGGAATTGTTTTCATCAGCCCTACGAAAATATTCTTCAGGATTCTCTAAAAGTTGTCGTGATTTCTCGTTCATTTGTACAGACCATGGAAGCTGTTGCGATTGTATTGTCATAATCATGCTCCTTAGTATGTCTGTAAAACAATATATCTGATGTACGTATGTATTCAAATTATACTCATTAGGATAGTTTGGCAGCCAAATGTTTATAAACTGAAATGTCGAGTCACGACTCTTATTAAAAAGAGTTAAGGGCTCCAAGTGCATGCTTAGAACCCTTAACTCAATATAGCCAAAGCAATGTCTAATAATGAACTAATGTTATTATTATATCACGATAGTGTCCATAAAAGCAAACATAACATGCTAGTGTCCTTTCTGGTTGCTATCTGTATCTGGTAGGTATATATTGACAGCTATATGCTGGAATCAATAGCGAAAACCCAGCGATTTTGAGTGCATACAGTTATTATTGATATGCTAATGCTAAATCTATGTTTTCAAGTTGTAATGACTTGCATGCTTTTCTTCCCGTGCTTGCGAGCGCTGGGGTTACTTCATAATGATGTTCGGGACACTATTCTTTACCATTTGATGTTTGAAACCAGTTTGTTCCGTACTTATCAGTCCACACTTCTACAGCACTTGAATGCCTTTCGAAGCAGCAGTATTCACCACGCTGGCTTGCTCTTCGCATCCAGGCTAATCACAGGTCAGCGTGTGACCTTCTATTTCTGGCGTAGTGTCTGGGTTTGAAAGAGAAAGATTGTCACACCTCCAATTGGTGCGCGTCTTTAACTGGGTGTGTACCAATTTTCGTAGTTGAGGAAGAGAAAAGCTGTCCACCATCCTGTCCCAACATGTAGTTCTAGTTTTAGAGCGAACACCCCGGTCGAAACCGTAATGAGTCAGAATATCAATGGTTTCGTCTCTCCATAAGAGCTGGACCAATGCGTGTGGATCTATATTAGATTTGTTTGATTTTGGATTCCGCAGCTTCCTGATGAAGGTCCGTCCATTACTGGTTTGTCTTGCGATGTATACTCCCCAGAAGTCGTGGATCATGTTTAAAGCCTCATCAAGATGGTTTTCAGCTACAACAAGATTGCAATAGTCCAGCACCGCTGAATAATATCGCACCTGTTTCGGCAATCTTTTGAGATTGTCGCTTGCGCTTTTAAGCTCATACCCACATAAATGACCATTGAGAACCGCGATATCGACTCGTACCTCACCACACAAATCAAACTCGTCCAGTATGAGTGCCGACTCATTTTCCTTGCGGTGTTGCAACGTAGAACGCATCGCCTGTCGTACGTCTATATCACGCATCCTCATTATTAGGTACACCTTCTAACGAATTTCCGATGAAGCGCTAGCAAGACATCCTATACTCGATACTCATGCAAGAATCCACGCTACCGTGATTAGGTCAATCAATATGACAATCCCAATCGAGCGACTCCACCGCTCAACCAAGAGTAATTTGGTTGATTTCTTATCAAAGAACTCATGCAGTATCATTGTTGCCATCCATGCTGTGTAACAAATCATCGCTAATATCAGCAAAAACCGAATCTTGACTGCCATGCTTTTCATTTTTCTTGGGTTATTTTTATTCGGGTAGGTTGTCTTGCACTTTGATATTTTTGCAAAGTGTGAGACTGCTTACTTTGTTCACTCATACGAACCTCGACATCAAGCCAAAAACCATAATCAACAAGACAATCCCAAGCGCAGCACTCGACGAACAAACAAAGAGAAATTTGTTCGATTCGCTATCAAGCGGCAACAGGACTGTCATTGCCGCCAGTGCCATCATGCTTACTATGTAGCAAACTATTTGTAGCAATGCCATCATGTACAGTATGAAGAAAATCAGTGCTACTATCAGCAAAATGATCTTGCCTATCATGCCTTCTCCCCCGTACAACGGTCTTCGTCGATGATCACTTTAACTGCCACTATTTCGAACGTTTTTACGCCCATCCGAAAACCTTAATCATTATCATAAAGAAAACAGCACATGCGGCTACGAGACAAGAAAACGCTGCGGTACCCCACAAGCGTGGTGCAACATAAGAATCGCTTTCGTCCCGCTTCATCGCAATCATCGATGCTATGAAGCCAAGTACGGCTGCTATCAGTAATATAATTGGGCCTATCATGCTTCCTCCTCGCTCGTGTGTTCGAGAATCCATTGAGCCATTCTTCGCGCATTCGTGACGCTGAGACTGTGACTTATTCCTCCTTGCTCTGTGTATATCTCTATACACAGCTCTTGGTCAAGATTGATAACACTAAGAGACGGAGTAGGAGCATCAGACCAGGTCTCGTTGAATTTCACAGCTCTTTCATTGAGAGTGCGCCATCTGCAATATTGCCATACTTCACCGTTCTGATCGACGAAATACTCTTTAAGTGGCGTATCGCCTGTGATCTTCATGCTTCCTCCTCGCTCCAGCGCTTGTATTCTTCGCAGCACGGTCTGCGGTCCGCCTCACACTCATGGCATACGATCTTCTGACAAACGGGACACCGTTGATACAATGCTGGATAGTCGTGATCACTATCGAGCACCTTGCCGCACAATCCACACTTCTTGACTAGGTGCGAGGCCCCCATCTTTGGCCCGAAAGCGTACCCTTCACTAGTCCTTCCCGAGTACCTGGATGAAGAGAAGTATCGTATCGTATCCGATGAAAAAACGAACTCACGCCCGCATTCTGGGCACTCCTCAACACCATAGTCGGGATACTCCAACGTTTCGTCCTCCTCATACCCGCAATAAGGGCATACCATATTCTCTGTATCCATATGATCTATCTGTCGTGTCATGCTTCCTCCTCACTCGTGTGCTCGAGTATCCATTGAGCCAGTCTTCTTGTATTCGTGACGCTGATGCTGGTATTCATGCTCCCGTGCTCCGTGTATAGCTCTACGCACAGCATCCCGCCTGTTTTGGTCACGTTAAGGGACGGTAAAGCAGGATCATCAGCCCAGATTTCGTGCGAGATCGCAGCCCCCTCACCGTGAGAATGCCATGTTTCGCCAGTCGCACGATCAACCTCATACTCTGTCTCACTCATGCCGCCTCCTCGGGCTTATACCGGTCCGGGTAAGTAGCTCCAATAAGCTGTGCGTACCGTCGATAGCCTGATTCACCTTCAGCAGCTATAACGTCTGCATCTATAAGCTCGTTATCGCTATACTCTGGGATAAAACCATGATTATCCACAAACCACTCATGCCGCAAACAAGCCATAATCACGTCAGGACTACCCAAATCAACAAAATCATCAAGCCACGGCACCCTCTTAGCACGCAAATACCTGTACTCCACCATCGACATGCCGTCACACATAGACCTTGCCTTATTAGCACTCTCAGCCCGAACAAGCTGCGTATCCTCAGGGTCATCTCCTGCCATAACCACAAACACTTTGTCGCTGATATTCATTTGTTGTGTCATGCTTCCACCGCCCCGGGGTTATATTTATCCGGGTACGTTGTCTCGCACCGGTCGTATTGGTCTTCTTGATACGTAGATAAATCAGAGTTGCTAATCGAGTCGCCATCCGATAAACTCCCATCGGGCACAAGCTCAGATTCAGACGTTTGCCATCCGTATTGCGAATAAGCTTTAATCGCATCAGGAGAGTCTAAATCCTCATAATCATCTAAATACTCGACCCGAATCGCTATAAGTCTTTCACGAATTACATCAATTTCCTCATCATTAAAAAGCTCACTTGATTGCTGAGCAACCTCATAAATCTGATCTTCATCCTCTACACGAATAAACTCAATTCCGAAAACCGGATACTCGCTATTATAAATAGCGAAAACTTTCCCAAGATTCTTTCCCTCATTATCCATTATTTACTCCTCTCTGTTAGTTATTCATGTTTACTGGGTGATATTCACCCTCATCATCTAAAAGCACCCACCCGTGGCGCATGGTATAAATAGGCTTCGATTGCGGATATTCCCAAGCATGCACCATATAACCTTCTAAACGGGCTTCTGACGGGTGAGCGTGCACCCAACCATGGCAGCCCGTATCCCCAGACCCACACAGCAGTACGAGATTCGACGGCAAATGTAGGCCCGGCCAAGGATGCGAGCGCAGTCTTCTGTGATGACGACTACCAGCTACCATTTCCAAGTTTTTGCCGCATCGGATACATCGGCAGTTATCTCTCCGATCTACTAGACGACATGTCTTTGCACTCGGTTGGCTCATAATGGTTCCTCTGTTATCGAGCTAATCCTGTCTTCAGAAACAATCCTGGTAAGCAGCTTCCTTGAGGAGTGCTTCAAATAAAGCGTGCAAGCGAACACTAAAGCACAAGACATTGTGACCAATATATGTCCCCAAGCAGCTTGTTGGTATTCCATTCCCGCGCAAACCATGTCTAACAGGATGAAGAAACTAATACAGCTTATCCAAAACATGTCACGCATTACTTTTTACCTCCCACGGTTTCATGGGCATTGAGAGCAGCGTACGCTGATTATCAGAAAATGCTTCACCTGTCATTGAGTAGATGCTCACGCAAGTATGTGCGCTCGCAGTAGTGTCACTTATCATGTTGGTTAGGGTTCCAAGCATCAGCTTGTACTGTGCTATATCACGGTCCAAACATTGTGAGGTGCGATGATTCGTAGACGGGACATGTTTGCGAATACTGTTCATCAGTTTGGGGTTGATGGTGTCGAGGAAAATATGGATACTGCTCACGTCCACATGCTGGTGGCTTATACCGAATAAAGCACCGGGATACTGCTTATCCATCCACTCGAGATCAAAATGAGGACTGGAACCGGCTGGTATGAGGTGAGCATGCTTACTGGCTTGGATAGTGAATGCTGACAGGTCGGAGTATAGGCGTGTATAATCAATGCCTTGTTCTTTCAGGTCACATATTAACCCGTTTTCGCGGTGCATTTTTTCAGCTTCCTGGTCCAGTGTGATATGACTGTCCTCAGTAATTGACACTAGACGGTGGATGCGCTCAAATTCTGTGGCAGCCATGCGATCAGTGACTCTCAGCTCTACCTCCAATAATGGGGATTCGTTCGGGTCTAGTCCGCCTGTCTCAATATCAATCCACAGTAATCTGTCTGGTTTTTTGGTACTCATGCTATCTCCTTTGCTTTATGCTTATACCGCTCCTTGTGGGAATTAATGATTTCCATGTTGTATCCAACTTCAATATGTCCTGATTCGACAAGTACGTATGAATTTCTGAGCTCAAAAACAATCAAGTAAATACTTAACGCACAGAAAAACAATTCCAACGCCATCCATGCCCACTCGTGCTTCCAAAATAAAAAATCAGCCAATAAAGAATCCATTATTAGTTCACTAATGTTCCATAAAATCCGATTCATGTTCGGTCGATACATTCTGCTCATAGTGTTCCTCCAATCATGTTTTCAAGGTTCATGTCTGCGGCTCTAACCGTCCCGGTGAGCTGCTTCTCCGGTTTGGGCTTGTGGTCCGGCTTAGGTGCTTCGATAGCCAGTCTGTGTGATGCTTCGACCGCGAGAGCGTGCGCCTGTGTAATATCCTGTCCCATACTCATTGCTTTAATGAGCTGGCGACGATAGGTGAGAGCATGATCCGAGTCAATGCTTGCTTGAGCCATGAGTTTATCGATCTGTGCTTCCTCAGGTAGTCGTTTCTTTCGGATGGCTCGTATACCAGCATTCACGTCACCGCTAAGCATCCAGCGGCCTGTTGTATTAGCCGCGTAAAAGTTTTTCACCGCTTCCAAAGCATCCGACAAGGTAGCATCAGCACGAAGCTCTTCCTGGAAGGTACGAGCCTCTAAATCAGTTATGGGAGCATTACCGTGGTGAGCTCGTATCTTCGCTAGTACGAGCGTGCTTTCAGCAAGATTAAGGCTCATCAGTAATCTCCCTTCCTGCTTGTTCAGCTTCCTCTTGCGCATACCGGACTATCAAGGCTGCATTTGCATCCTGGTTTTGCTGACTACGATTTGGTGCCGTTTGTTGAGCTTGTCCTGGAGGTTTAGGCTTGTTGTTCCATCCTCCATCATGAAGCCACCTGCTGGCCGTAGGAATATACTTAGGGTCACGATGCTCGTTAGCAAGAATCTGTGCTCCTTGCATAAGAGCCTCGAGTTTTACTCCTTTACGGCGCACCCGTCGAAACTCGCGTACAGCAGCGTCTGGATAATCATGATTGGGATACAATGACCAGAATTGTTTGAACTGCAAGTTCGGTTCCTCAGATGGTTCCCATCTGGAAACACCGTTACAATCTGTCCCTTGTGGGGGACTATAGGGGGATTCATCTTTAGATGAATGTTCTTGTGTTCTTGTGTTCTTGTGTTTAGTCCGATTAAGATCACTTTCAGATTGCTGAATGGTATCTGAATCGTTACTGAAGTGACCCTCACTAGAACTTGAATAGGAGTGTTTTTTCTTTTTTTGATAATATTGAGTATTTTCAATACTCTTTTTTTCTACTTGACTACGTGTTGAATTATGGTCAGTGTAATCATGAACCATATAACCTTCAGCGCTATCAGGTTCAAGCATTTCTACCGAACATAAGGCTTTTATTTCCTCACTCGTAACACCTAACGTGTAACGCAAATCTCTGTCACTGATTCTGCCATCTGTGAGATTATCGGAACAATACGTGACTATAAATACGAAAGCTCCTAACGCTGATGGGCAGACAGCTCGCAGCTCACGAGCTTTACCGTTGATGTAAAAATCGTTTTTGAATTTTGCATAACCACGTCTAGCCAACGTCATCACTTCCTATAAATCATGTATTTTGTGTGTTCGTAGTTTCTTACGGTTCGATTTAAGGCACCCGCAGGATTTTGTGTTCCCTTTTTTGAGATGGGCTCTGTTACATTCGTCTGTTTTCCGCATTCACACTTGCACAGCCATAGCGGTTGACGCCCACTATTCATACCGGCATAGTTTATGACGGTTAGGAGTCCATATTGTTATCCTCGTAAGTCTTCAATTTTCCTTTTAGCGTCAGGAAAATATGCGAGTGATAGTTTTTTCGGCATTATCTTTTTGTTCCTTGTATTCTGGGTCAAGATTGCGTAACCTTTGTAAGTACTGTTTTCGTGTTGCGGGTTTGCGTAGCTCTCGAGCGATGCTAAGCGTGTACTCGTCAAGCCATGATTTCAAGAGTCCGCCTCCTTGATCCATACAATCCAATGCGTGCCTGTCTGCTTGGGCTGGCGATTCCCGAAAAGTGGCCGCTGCGGCGTGCAAGCAAGCACTTCACGTAAAGCAATCTGAGTCTCATTCCACTTAAAAATGAGTACCCCCCCCCAGCTAAAACTCGGAAACATTCCGTGAAACCGTCTGTCAGATTTTGCTTCCAGTCTGCCGGTAATTTCCCATACTTTTTCACCATGTAGCTATTACTTCCGGCATGCTCTAGATGAGGTGGGTCAAAAACAACTAACCGGTAGGAGTTATCTTTAAACGGTAATTTGCGATAATCCATAAGTTGGTCAGGGTGCACATCAAAGCGCCTACCATCACACAGCTCCCAAGACTCGTCTCGAATATCGCCGAAGAGTACACGTGGATCGTGCTTGTCGAAATACATCATCCTGCCACCAGATGCAGGGTCTAACACTGTAGGACACATGCTCGTCATGACATTACCTTTGGATAAATGCGGGTTTCGATTCCTGTAGCGCAAGCACGCCGGATCATATCCCACGTGCCCGGTGATTTGTCTGTATCCGGGAAAGCGAGACACAAATTAGCGCCAGCGTCTGCCATTATCTGATTGCGGATAGGACCAGCAGCACGCCCATGCTTATCCCAGTCAGCTGTGTAGGTTTCGACTGGTAGCTTATACTCTCTTGCAATGCTTCGAGCCATGGCATCTACACCAGTGGGGCATCCTCCTTGCACAATCACCAGCCGACAAGGATCAGACCTTTGAGCTTTAATGGTCTCAAGTACGGCTAGTAGTTTCCGCCCGTCTTCCTTACGATGCCTATGTCTACCGCCCGTGACAATAATCCGATAGTCAGTCACCATCTCACCCCCTAACCTGTATTATTTGCTTAATCAAGCGGAAGATTTCTTCTCTCACTTCGTCTATGGTCCAGCGATGTCCCTCGATCTCTTCGACCCCGGCTCCATAATCAAATCGCATGTAGTCTCCTGCATGTATCGTGTCAAAGCCGATCCATCCCTCATCATCTGGCCCGTAACTGATATCACCATGTACTTCAGGATGTGGTAGATCCTCATCGGGCATGACCGAGACTAAATCTTGATTGCGCCATGGGTGATCATCGGATAATCTCGCGTATCCATACCATGTCCACCACCCTAGTGGAGACTCGTAAATACACCATTCCACGCCTTCTTTGATGCCGGAGTCAATTACAGGTCTATCAGCAAATCGCTTAATTTTTATCGTTTCTTGAGTCATGTCTAATACCTCTTGAATTCCTGTTCTGCTTCTGGTCCGAGTTGTTGTCCGTGGTTCAAGAGCAGCGCGTATTGTTCTAAGGTCATGAGTACTAGCTGCTGTCCGGTGCTTTCTATATCGCTCATGCCGATACCACGCCTTTTCTGTATCAAAGCCCAGTAGGGTGCGTCGTCATTCCCGGCTTCCTGCTTAGCTTCTGCTAAGTGTTGAGCTACGTCCATGCGGGTCGTGTTTTTGCATTCGATGACGACGCGCTGCTGGTCGTGCATGACACCGGTAATATCACCCCGGTCTTCGCTGCCTGATAAGTGTCTGCGTTCGATCCGCTGGTCGTTTAAAGCCCATGCCAAGTAGTCAGCCACGGCTTTCTCAAAGCGTGCTCCAGCTTGCTTCGCGCTCTTACGATTCCGTGTCATAGGAAGCTCTCCTCGTATCCGTGGCAGTGGCTCATACACTGGTGGCTGACATTAAGGGGACTACCGCAGTACTCGCAGTACTCGTACTCTGGTGGCTGCTCAGCCTCGAAGAAAGGGTTAGAATGCTGGCTCATCACTATTACCTCCAAACCCACCATCGTCAGGTGTCCCCCACGGATCACTATTCTGCGTAGATCCAGCTGGTGCAGATTGCGACCACTGGGTAGATTGAGGCTGAGCCTGTCCGCCTTGGAAGCCACCTTGTCCTTGCGACGGGTTGCGTACCACTTGAGCGTTATTGCGAGTAAGAGCAGGACCAATCTCAAGCACATGCATTTCCATCACCGTATGTTTTGCACCCTGCTTGTCTTGGTAGGAGCGCTGAGAGAGCGTACCTTGAGCGATAACTCGCATGCCTTTCGCTAAGCTGGCTTGAATGTTTGATGCGGTTGGATTGTATTGCGAATCCCAAGCAGAGCATCGTATGAAGAGAGCATCGCCGTCTTCCCACTGCCCTGTATTGCGGTTGAACAGTCTCGGGGTGGAAGCTATCGTGAAATTAGCTACAGTACCGCCATTACCGGTGGTACGTACTTCAGGATCTGCGGTGAGGTTACCCACCATGGTGATTAGTGTTTCTCCAGCCATTACTCAGCCTCCTTGCGATTATTTCTGGCTCGTAAATCATGACGACACAAATCAACTACGGCCTGAGCCAAAAAGCGCGGATCAAAATCATTGCAATTGTCGTCTAATATCGATCTAAACTGCTTGCTGTGAGTGCAAGGACGCACAGAATTCACGTGTGCATCAATGTAGATTCCTCGGAAGGTAAAACACAGAGATGAATCTGTGACAGATCCTTGATCGGCGGTTACATACTTAAAAGATGGGAAAGCTGGAGCAGCGTCAACGCAATCTCCGTCCGGCTGACAGGTCCAAACTACTGTGCACAAAGCCATCCAATATTGTTGCGACAGCAAAGCGTCAGGGTCACAAAATGCGCACTTCGGCTCGCATACCTCTGGATCATTGATATCGTATGAAATCAGAATCTTATCAAAGATATAAGCATGACATTTATCGCACTTATATACGCCACAATAATCATCGTCTTTATAATATACTTTTTTAATTAGCCTCATTGTTCTATTTCTTTCCCGTCTAAGCATTCCATCCATTTACTCAGCATCATTGCGATTATTTCTTTCCCGTAAATCATGACGGCACAAGTCAACCACCGCTTGAGCCAAAGTCCGCTGATTATAATCAGTGCCATTGTCATCTAATATCGATTTAAATTCCGTGGTGTTTATAGTGAGAGTCCGCACTGATGATGCTTCTGCGAAGACAGTGCGTCCTCGGAAGTCTAATTTCAGCAATACACCTACGATATTGCCGTCATAGGCGAGCACATTATCAAAAGACGGGAAAGCTGGAGCAGTTTCAACAAATTTTTCGTTCGGCTGACAAGTCCAAGCTACCGTACAGAGAGCCATCCAATATTGTTGGGACAGCAAAGCATTAGCGTTACAAAACGCGCACTCTGGCTCGCATACCTCTTCATTCAAGTCACCGCGTGAAAGCAGAATCTTATCAAAGAGATACGCATGACATTTATCACACTCATATACGCTGCAATATTTATCGTCTATATAGTTTACTTTTTTAATTAATTTCATCATTTTCCTGTTCTTTCGCATAAAACAACTATTAACTATGCTTTTTAGAAGACACCGGTTTAAACGATGGCTTCACTTATCTATATGCGTCCAATTTTCTGCTCTCTCTGTTTTTCGACCTGCACAGGAGTCACACGCCTAAGCGGCATATAGTTTGTGGGCTTATCTGGCTTTACTTTGACAGGACGATTCCAAGCATTGAGTACGTACCAATTTTTATATTGTGTGCGCATCCAAATTTTGCCTTTTTTACACTTATAAAATTCCACTTGTGCGCTATCTGGTATTGCATCAGTGGTTTCAAATGGTGGAGTAGCTGTTTGCTTAAAACATATAGGTGTGATGTCATCGGGTGCCACCTGTTCAGTCGAATCATTTTCGCCTGCAAGACACCACCATTTACGATATCGTGTGTACATCCAGATGGATTGGTCTTTATTCATATAAAATCCAGGATTGGCTGGTATTAGTGGTGTTGATATAGGTCGTAAAGCAACAGTCACAGCATCACACGAAACTTCCACCACACATTGAGGATATGTGCGTATTGTTATATGACCTTGATCTGGTGCACTTTGCACGCTGTATCGACAGTTATTGATGACGACCGCATCACCTGGACATGCATCTTCAAGGTTTATTACAGTCCATTCGCGCTCATCATAGACAAGAGATACCTCTTGAACACCCAGGCAAGGCTCCCAGTTAGTTAAACGTTGTACAGGTTTGGGGATTCCGGTAAAGGAATATCGTACAAACTTTTCAGCGCAAGATCGCATGAGAATCGGAATTTCAAGAGGGAGCTTTTCATTAT
Organism: Bombiscardovia coagulans; assembly: GCF_002259585.1. Taxonomy (GTDB): domain Bacteria; phylum Actinomycetota; class Actinomycetes; order Actinomycetales; family Bifidobacteriaceae; genus Bombiscardovia; species Bombiscardovia coagulans. Next base: position 69,367 of record NZ_MWWS01000004.1, on the reverse strand, counting down.
CTACGCTGACACCTACAGCATAGTCATCGTCGGACATTGGGGACAATTTGTTACAAAAAATGTCCCCGTTTTCCATGACTACACGAATATGTAGATATCGAAAATCATTAATATCGAGTTCTTCGTACCATTCTCTAATGAGATTTTCGTTAGTCATTGTGTATTTCTTTCTTCGAAAAGTCTTATACTTTATTGCCAACATTGGGATGTCCGTCGTAAGACTCATACTGACCTCTTGATTTTCTGGCGGTTCAAATGTTCCACCAGTGACCTCTTCGTTTTGCGTATTTTCGGTCGCGTACAACCGGGTCATTGCATGCTATCCAATGCCTGTCAGCTTTAGGACAATAAATAGCGGTTTTCCGACAGTCAGGACACCAGCCGTCACCCTTCGTGCACGACTTGCATTTACATCCCGCGATACGAGCATGATTCATTTGATTTAGTCCTCCGTTTATCGATATGTCTAATTTTTAATATCGTCGACATAGTGTTTTTTCATTGGCATGAGCAGTCCTGTCACCCTGTCCTCGATTGACGCTCGGAAAATCCAAGCCTCTGTCTCCGGCTTTTCGCTCGAAGAAGGCCTCATTTCTACCGGGAGAGGACCGGAAGAAGCTGCGAAAAAGGATAAAAATTCTGTAAGAAACTGTGGGTCGAAAGATACCGACTTGACTTTGTATGTCACATCCGGGTACACAAACAGCTCCTCTAAACGTGCAGCATACCTACTCGATCTGTCCTGCTGATTCCACCGGTCTGTATCCATCAAATCCCAGTGAGCACGACGCGGTGCTAATTTGCACCAGTCAGCCATATTGTGATCAGTGTCTAAGTCAAACTTCGTGTTTTCATCATCGAGCACATCGCAATTTACCGCTAGCCCGATCCATGACCCATCAGGCACATTCAAATCTTCCAAATCCCACCGGATCGCAAGAAAAGAGTTGGTATAGTATGCGTATCTTCCGTACTTGGTAATTCTCTGCCGCGCAGGATTCGTATCTGATTTCGCCCATTTAACTAGCTGTCGAGCCTGCGATTTTGTCACAAGCATTCGCTTACCGCCGTTGATCATGATTCGCTCCTACTTGCCATGTCTCTGACCACCAAATCGACGAGCCGCTCAGCTCGAGTGCGAACCGGCGCTAAATCCTGTCCTGTGAGTATGGAGTAGAGCAAATCCTGATAGTCGGCCTTCCACATAGTTGAGATTGTCTTGCGAGTAGCAAGTAATGGATAGGTAGTGGGATCATCCTGTAGGGAAAAACGTATGTGCGTGGTTGTTCCGAGAGGATTACCAGCGAATATCGGTCCTAGGCTGGGAAAACCTTGGCTATCGCCCGTATAATGATCGTTCCGCGACTTACAGCGAGCATCTACAGTATCTAATGCGGTCATATACCGCTCATACAGATTTGATGTATCCTCGCACAGGGGACACGGTCTACTCGTATCCTTGCACAAGTCAGATCGATACCGGACCATATGACATGTATCGCAGTAAAAATATGCTTTACTTATGTCAGATTTCGTGTAATAATCCTGCATAAAGCCTAATTCCATCATTATAATCACTCATTTTCTGTAGGACTGCGGTGCTTGGGACAATAGACGTGTCCCCACTGAATGCCTCTGGTCCCTAACTGCCAACCGGCTTCCCTGATTGCGTAGTCTTTAGCCTCCTCGGCAGAACAAGCCTTATCCACATCAATTAAGTCGTGGTCATACGCATTATCTGGTAGTGGGTACTTTGATACTGCGACAGTTGTATTGCATCCCACCGCATCGCATTTCACATTCCAGTATGCCCAATCGGTATGCTCCTCATATGTAATACGACAGATATCACTCTGTATACTCATACTGTCACCTTCCTTGCTAGTGCTTCCTTCGTGCGAGACACCACAAGATCAGGACACGATGTTATGTAAACTGCGAAACTTCATACATAGTGCTTCCTTGGTGCGAGACACCACAAGATCAGGGGCACTTAGTAAGGTTTCAGCGTCTTCAGCGCTTAGCTGTTTACTTGAGGTTAGTGGCTTACCTGTAAGCGCTTGAAAAGCAGTCTGGGCTTGCTCGCCATTAGTGACACCACCCTCTTTCATAAGCTGCGTGACCTTAGTCCTCTGCTCATTAGAAGCCATCACTTCAGCTGACACAGGGGCTTCTGTATCATCAGCGGTAGGTGTGGAAGATTCAGGATTAGTAGTTTCCAATTTCATATCAATGTCACTATCGAATTCGAAATCTTGCATTTCATCAGGCGTGTACGCCACACCATATAAAGCTTCAGAGCAGGCTTCCCGTGCTACAGCACTAATTGCACGCCATGTCAGCATAGTCATCGGCTGCTTCTTGTAATTGAGATTGTCTGTCAGCCCCATACTTGCTACCCAGTTTTTATCTCGTGTCACACTAATTGGATAGTCCGTGTCATCACAGCGGATGATGGTTGCTGTCACACTCACATTCTTCTCATCTTTGGTGATGCGCAGCTTATGACCTGCTTTACGTACTTGAGCTGCTATCAGCTCGGCACTCATCGTCGGCTTACCTTTAATAACATTAATCCGATACAAGCTCTCCGCTGGACTTAACCCCATAGACTGCCCGAATCCGAGTGCCACCAGGATATTGTCAGGTTTCCCCTTGTAAGCATCCGGGATAATATTGCTGCTTTGCGCAAGCTTCGCCCACTGCATTTGAGCATGTAAAATCGATTCAGTAGTAGATGTTAAATCTTGTCCCATTCGTCTTCCTCCTTGTTTGCTGCACTTGATTCAATACCAAGCATTTGTGCTGCGGCATCTACCATTTGCTGATCCTCAAAAATGTCAGACCAAGCTTTTACTTTGCTTATAGCTATGGTGTCGCTTGTTCCGCCAGCGAACTCCACTCCGTCAGGCTGTTCACCCTTATATTGATGTACAAGATGCTCGATCGCAGCTGGCTGTGTTACATGCTCGGCAGGTACCAGCACTTGCTCCACGCTTTCACTTTCACCATGCTCTTCAAGCCATATGGCGAAAGCCTGCGGGTCTTTCACTCTCCATTTCGGCTCAGCACCACGCTTATATGTGACCACTCCCGTATGTGTAGTCAAATGCTCTTTCGGGTCGAGCGATGCCGTAACAAATTCTTTTAATGCATCAAGCCGCTGTTTTAACAGCTTTTGCATAGACGTCACTAAGGTAATCTGCTCAGCAGCCTCATACAGGGTAATTTCCCCATCAGCGAGTTCATCGCTGATATCTTTCATTGTTTTACTAGCCATTATGCTGACCTCCTCTATAAGCGTTGGTTAATGGCTTCACTTATATATATGCGTCCAATTTGAGGAGCGCGTCCTAAAATGTGCTTATCGGATTAAAATACGTACCGTTTTCTAGTATTGTTTTATAGAATTCACTGCTCTTTATATAGAGCATGCTTAGCTGTTGACTGCTTATATCTGTTGAACAATTAGAGATAAACAGGTAAAGGACAACAAGATAACCTGATTGATGTTTGATTGTTACAGATTTTTTAATATTCGGGACGTATATTTGTAGCCTAATTATTTGATGAGAGGGTGAGGGCTAGAAAACATATTTATATTGCTCGCCACATAAGGACACCACCAATGCCAACAAGCAAATGTGATTGCCGTAAATAACAGTATGTACAAGCCGATTCTGATAATTCTGCTGAATACGAGTTTCCAACCATTGCAAGCAGGAGGGCCGGCTTGCAACCACCATATCCAGGAGAATAAATTGTAGTGTTGTTTGGGCAAAGATTTATGGTGGTGCCACAGCATCCAAGCAATAGTGTCTGCAATCATCCACATAATAAAGAAACAAATCGCTAATATGCCAGTAAACGGCACTTGTATCTGTCGAGAAATTTGATGAACGGTACGAACAACTTGGTCGGTTGATGTTAGATGAGTGTTTGCTAAACTTTCTGGCATACCATCTGTTTTTGCTATCCATCCTTCATAAGCTGCGTGTAATACGTATCGTTGATGAGTAGGAGTGAGAGATAGCATAGGCCAGCAGGTCGTAAGAGTTAATCCACGTTCTGTTTTAATGGCTTCAGGAGAAATAACACTAGTATTGGTGTCCTGGACCACTTGACCTTGTACCACTTGATAGATATACCAGGCAGTGCTAGTTTCTACGATAATTTCCGCATGACTTGGTAGTCGATTGATGGTACCTAAGTCAGTTACGGTAGCATGACCAGCGTAAGCTGAATTTCCTTTTTGCCCAGGTAATGCTGTGTTTGTATAATGTCCTGCGCCTAGGTTGTCTAAAACTTGCGTAGACACTCCCTCTTGAACAGGTAGCCTCCACTGTGTGCTAAAAACTGGTATACGTAAATATGCAAAAAGCTCACCGGGGATGGGAGCTGATTCCAAAGGCGGAGGATCATGACGAATAGGAGCAATACGGTCTGCTACCTGACTACTTACTGGCTGTTTACTTCTCGTCTCTAGCTGCTGAGAAACAGTGTCCTGATCAAGGCCAGTGCCAACATACTGCCATCCAAGCTGGATGGCTAGCAGAACCAGCATAAGTGTGACCATAGTTGCGGACAGTTCAATACATGGACGACGATCGTTCCTATTTGCATGTAGTGCCATACCTGAACCTATGCCATAGAGACAATCCACTGTTGTTTACCAAGTGCTAACAGAGCGCGTCCGTTGTATCAATTGGTGCTTGACCTCCTTTTAACGATTTTGGACGCATATAAGAAGTATGAAAACAATTACTTCTGCCGAATTCGAAAGAGTAATACAAAAGTACTCAGATCCTTCCTATGAGTATAGTGCAGCATATAAGCTCAACACGTTTATCTGTAATCCCTCTCGTAGTGAAGACCTTGTTCATGAAGCTATCATTAATGCAATATGCGACGTGATGAGACTTCATCCTGAACGTACACTCACTTTAAAATATACTGTTCACATAGCTCGAAATATTAAATTGGAACATATTTTCCAGCGTGAATTCCATGTGCCGATTACCCTTTTACGTGCTGGCTATGCTTTTGAGCGGCATAAAGCTGAAATAAGAAGTCTCGGACACGTGGTCACAGATGATACGGAAGCAGAGATTTGGGACGAAGCAGTAAAAACAATTAATAATAAGCAACGGATAGATTATAAAGAAGGAAAAAGAAAAACAACACGATACCTCCCCCTTCATAATGGAATCTATGAAAGTGGCATACATAGTACTTGCGGAGGTCTAAAAGCGTGGAAAGAAACCAAGGCTGCGCTTTCTGGTAAATCATTAAAATATTTAAATAGAAAAGAGAGAGAAATTATGGATAGATATACAGGTTCATATAAAAACGCTAACCCGGAAGTAGCATGTTTAACAGAATTTAAACCAAATATGCAATGGCTATATGAGCATGATGTAACATACAAACAAGCTCAAGCTATGTTGAAACGTATAATTGACGGAGAGATCATACAACCAGGGGTCGATCCTCAAGAGTTGAAAACATTGTTTGCATCAGTACGGCCTAAACCAAATCTAAGACAAAGCATAGAACTTGTAGTTCTAGATCATCAGGTTGCTGACTATCTGGTAGCAAAACATCCGAATCTACGTGCTGACGCCATTCTCAACCGCGAAGGAATGACTCTCAGAAACGCTCGTACAGGACTTGCATACGAGCAAAAGCTTTTTCAATATCCCGGAGTGGAATCGCAAAGTGTCTGGGATCAGGAATGCCAACGGTTGAACCTGAAAACTCGCCCTCGAGGAGCACAAGTAGGATCGAAAGGTTATCAAAAGTATCGGGATCAGGCGAATCAACTAGTAGCGACTATACGAGCGATCATCATTCAAGATGAATGAGCGCATAGTTGCTTGTCATGAGCAACACATCACGAAAACCAAAACATAGCCCTGGTGGCACTGGTGGACAGTATGACTATAAGTCGCATGATATAAGCGATTTGCCTGTTTTAAACAATCCGAAGTCAAAACGCAATAGAATCAGCTTGTATAACGAGTTAGACAGTCATGACAAACAATGGCGGTGGCTAGCATCTAATTTGCGGGCTACTCAACCTGGGTTGAGCGCAGATTATCGCGATCAGCCGGTTTGTACTCCAGAGCAAGAAATGGCGCTAGTTGAACAAGCATTAGGGAGTAATGATCAACCTGGCCCATTGGTTCGTGAATTAAACAAGTTTTTGCTGAATGTTTCTGATGCTCAACGCGAAGCTGAACGATATTTATTTGAAAGATTAGCTGGGTTACGTCAGGCGATAGCGATAGATCCGACTCGTTGTTATAGTCCTCAGCTCGTTGCAAGCGCAGTTAAAGCACCAGTGAAAATACAACGAGTGTTACGACTACCACCATGGAATCTGACTGAGCATAAAATGAGAGTTGGTTTACGATACCAACAACGTGTTCAACAATGGCAAATTGATCATCATACACGAGGTTTGCCTCCATCGCATATACGTGATCAACTATGGGATGAGAATATGATGGAATTTATCAACGATAAAATTGTTCGAGGAGTTTCTTTTGGTGGAGGTATGAGACTATCAGATGGGCGTAACGCTAATCCTCATACAAAGCGTCCTGACAGTGTAAAACGGCTTCCTGATGGAAGAGTATATAACGGTCGTAAAGATTTTGAAGTCATGTTTAAAAGGGGGCAGCAAGTTCTTCGTGGAGAGAGAGTTAATGATCTCTTATCTGCTGGTGTTGAACAAAAAGTAGAGGTACAAGAGGATATACCGTCTATCGGTGTTGAACCTAGTGCTGAAGCAAAACTGGATTTACAGGCTTTGTTTAATGAAGTATTCGCGAAGGATCTTGATAGGAAGAAAGTTGCAAAAAGCCTTCATTTGAATCCGAAAATGGTTGAACAGTGGCATAATGAATGGATGATGCAAAATTCGGACGCATAATAAATAGTGAAAGGAAGGTGTTCATTATGGTTTTCACTATAGCGTTCATTATCGGTGCCATTATTGGATTGATTTTTTTGGTTGTTTTCAAGTGGGCATTCAATTTTATAATCAATGTTATTGGTTACATCCTCGGTATCATTATAGGCTTGTACCATATTATTACTGGACGTGAATAGTTTGTTGTGCTTCTTCTCGAAGCCACCACAAGCCTTTGCCGTTCCTATTTAATGTTCCATTGGCTATTGATTGTTCACTTTCCAGCCAAAAAACAATATATGACTCATGATTTTCGATATGAACGTTCGAAGAACGTATTCCCTGTCCTTCATGGTCAAAACCATATGAACGCATAATTTGGATGATGTGCTCTAAACTGACAGCTTGTGCTGTTGTTAATGTCGTAATATTTGCCATACCATTATATATGCGTCATACCAGAGTGTTAGACACGTTAATTTCTACAGGAATAGCTGACCGGTCAACGCCTATATAGTATCCGATAGAGCCTCGTAAGAGTTGACCAGTGTCTGGGTCAAACAAGGCAAACAAGCTATCCCAATCAGGAGTATTAGAATCTGTATCTGTAACTTGATCATGAGTGATACGTTCTCTCATGCGATCATTATGTTGTTGGTTGGTAAGCATCAGCACTGATTCAGCTTGAGATTTACGCCCTGCTAACTCATTTTTTGACCCCATACCGAGAACAATGAAACGTCCGACGAAATCTTCTAATCCTGCATCTGCGAATTCGTCAACCTTTTGGGATGCCATCATGAACATGTAATGTTGAGCGCGGGCAAGTCGTCCCATGCGGTTGGCTACAGAAACTCCATACGGGTCCCCGAGTAGTGACCAAGCTTCATCCATGGCAATATATCCATTCCGTCCGATAATGGATGCGGCACCACCTAAAGCTGCCATACGCACTACCCATCGTTGTACTGCGTTTGGAACTGATTGTGTTCCCTCTCCAATAATGTTCATAGTGCCAGCAGAAATGAGTGTCAAACCATTAGAAATACTTAACTGCATTCCACCGGGTTTTGTGCCGTATATGAGTCGAAACATCGGCTGGTTTAAAGCAAAACGTTTGAGCTCAGGATAAATGGTAGCGACTTTCGGACTAATTGTTTCGTAATCTGTCGCTTTATTTTCGTACGCTTCATAGGCTAGTTGTACGGCTATACCTGTGCAGTCTGCCCCATGTCGTATTCCATACCCAATAATAGAGGTTAACGCGAGTTCAAGCTGTCTGTCACCGTATTCGCCACCTAGAATTTGTCCCAACAGTTCCACTGCTGTTTGTACCCGTTCTTCTCCCATGGTGGCAGGCATGCAACGTAGCGGGTCGAGTAACGCTTCAGATTTAGGATCGTCAAGCCTGTAAATATTACCGTTTTGACTATGTACGAATGGTTCAAAATCATCAGAATTCGGTTTCGGATCAAAAAACACTCCAGGAATACCTTGTGATGGATTATCAGGATTGCGTAATAGTGACCATTGAGAAGCTAAATGAAGCATAACACGTGTTTTACCACCACCGGTTCGTGATAACACAAGTAACCCTGGTGGACAATGCAAAAACCTAGATGCGAACGGCGAACAGTACACAGGAAGGCGATCAGACTCGGAAAAACCTAGCAGAGCGCCAGGAAGAGCACCTGGAAGAGGTATCGAACGACCTTTAACCTTTTTACGCACCCGTCCCATATCCTCGCCTGCAACAGACCTTCCAGACAGGCCAGCAAACGCTAAAATCGGGGTTGGCCAATAAACAGGAGAAGGATTATATGAAATGCTACTTCCTATCATCATATCTTGAAACGCAGCTTCCTGCCGATCTGGATTTAAACGAACCTCTCCCGGATACATGACTTTATTAGGCTGATCTATCACATCAGGAATAGCTACATGCACATGAGCATCAATCAATGTTGGCCACGGGCGACCATTCACTTGGTAAATGTCATCAACTTCAGATAAATCATTAGCAACACTAACATTAGTTTTATGATTATCTTCTAGCTGCTTCAATGTTTTATCAAGCACATTCTGCTTATCTTTATCAATTTGCTCTCTACTAGCTTCACCGGGTTCAACTAAACCCCTAATAGATAATGCTAAAGCACCCTGCCCAGAACCGCGAGCGCTTGCGAGTAGTGTGGCTGCCCAGTCTGCGTCTGGTTCGTTGCGTTCATCTTGGCCTTGGAATGGTAGGGATCCTAAGGATACGATGGTCATTGGGTATGAGCCTTGTATTCGTTTGCTCCAGGTGGTGCAGTCGATGCGGGTATTTCTTAGGTCTTCTCCTAGTCGGCATGATTGGATGTTGGGGAAGGTGTGCATGTGTTCGTGTTCTACCATGATTGGTACGGTTTCTGGCATTCGGTTGGTTTGCCACCAGGCTAGTGCGCGGCGCATTTCGTGTTCAGTTGGTGGTCTGCATCCTGCGTCTTGGAATATGTGTTGGATACGTGTTCGGTCGGTGTTGAAGGCTTCGTCTGGTATGCCTGTTCCGTCTTCGTCTGTTTCGGCTTGGTTGATCCAGGATGCTACTTTGCTCCAAAATCCTTGGTGTTTTTCACCGCCGCTGTTTAGTCGAACGCCGACGAGTGTGAAGCGGTCGTGTTCTGGGGTGTTTGCGTATATTCGTTGTAGTCGTATTCGGCTTTCGGTGTCTAGATTGTCGCTGGGTTTGTATGGTTGTGGTGTGGCTATAGCTAGGATGTGGATGTGCCGGTAGAAACTTTTGGCGACTTTACGTCCCATGAGTGGAACTCGTGGTGCTAATGCTGCTAGTGCAGGGAGGATTACTTGGATTGGGCGGGCAGCTTTGAGTTTATCGGACCATGATCCTGCGTCTCTGACGCTGGGTTGTGAAGGTAGTGTCCAATAGAGCCATGCGGACCCGTCGATGGTACGTACGAATCCTTGTCCTTGATGTCTAGCAAATGTGCCTGCTGTTTCTATAGCTGTCATGCTGGAAACTATGCGTGAAAGTGATAGTGTTTCACCTTTCGATAGTTGGGCATGCAAATTGGACGCATATATAAAGTATGCACAAAATTAATGAAAAACAACAAGGTTGTTCGCGTTGGTTTACTCTTCTCTTAGGGGTGGTTGCCAGTGGGTTGATTGTTTTAGCTATTGGCAGTTCATCTCGTTTATGGTCAAGCTTGTTCTTTACTGGTGCCCTGTTTATTGGTCCTTGGTGGATTATGCGAGTGTGGGGTAATCGTTTGACTCGCTTGTTTTCGCAACGCTAATCTGATTGTTTATTGGATGCTAGGTAAGAGTGTTAATCATCTAGAATCCAATCATCAGTAGTGGAAGTTAAACTGACTTGCACGCGATCATTATCGGCAGGTGTAACAACTCCTACTAATTCTGGTTTAGCGGGCATATATGAGCTCAGATCAACCGGTTTCGCGTCCGGCAGCTGGCTGCATGAGTGAGCTAACGCTTCTCCTTGCCCAGAATACCAGCATTGCACCATATCTACTGATCTGCCCATACGTTCATATAGGCCGCGTCCCTTAGGCATACCACCATTTCTTGCGCTTTGACGTAAAAGACGGTTTGCTTCTCTAACATTGTTTTGACTCACGTTACCAGCCGTATTCCCATTACCTAAGAAAATGCGTCCTAACATACTTTTCGCTGTAGATGCTTGTGGTAGCAGATCTAAATCTCCAGCATTTAATTGTTGAGCGCCTAATAAGAGCATGATTCCTGCTGAACGAGCTTGGGTTAGTAAAGTTGATACGTTGAAACCAATTTTGGTACGAATCCCATTAGACCAGTCTGTCAACGTATTTTGATTATCAATTTCCGGATCTCCCAAAGGGTTGGCGGTTTTAGACTTATCTTTAACTAGCAGCGAATTAAACTCGTCTATTTGAATTAACAATCTAGGTGGCTTAATAGCTTCTGGCAGAGAATCATAGTCTCCCCCACCATGTTCTGTTATTAATTGTACGCGATAACGCATCTGTGAAACAGCCCATGAGGTGAGCGCACAACAACCTTCTAATGTATCTTCAAACGCTATCAGTTTATCGCGGATAGGCCTAAAATCGTTAGCTCCTTTATTTGGGTCTGTTACTGCTACTTGTATACCTTGCCGTAAAGCCGCTTGAACCAAGGTGAGAGACACAGAACTTTTACCAGAACCAGTAGTACCGGAAGCAAGCAGATGAGGAGTATCATGAGGATTCCAAACAGCTGTACTACCGTCATCTAACACTCCAAACGGTAATTGTAAGCTTTCACCAGTAATAGTATTCCAATTGGCTTCAACATACTCCGGTAACGGCATGCGCTCGCTAACAAGCATGATGGATTGTCCTGCTTGCGCGGATGGAAGGGTTTTAGAATAAGAGAATCCTGCGTTTGAGCAGAAACCGTCTACACATGATTCAACTTTATCGGGAGGTAATCCCGCTGGTATCGTGAACACAGCTTTTTTGAGTGTTCCTTTAGCTGGAGCATATGAGATGGTGGTGATGCTGCGCCCATCTTTAGTAGTAGCACCGGCTTGAGCCCAAGCATCATCAAGTAATAGTTTCACTGCTTGTTTTGCGCACTGTGGATAGCGCCATTGGTTAGTTTGTGTGGGACATTGGTTGCCTGCCCATAGAATAACGTGACTGGCATCAAGCCATTGCCATAACGCGATATCAGCACCCATCATAGATTTGAGTCTGGGCTGTGCGCGTCTTGCATCAGCTGGGGTTACTCCCCCAGTGAGTTCAACAGGTATTCTCCATAATGTCCATTCGTCAGTGTTGGACATTTGTTCAGGTTTACCTACGAGCGCAGGTCGTTTAAGAATAGATGCAAACGCGCGAGAAGCTATTACTTGTGCTAACAGAGCATGAGCGGCTGAAGATCCCCTTACGGATCGCAATACTGTTGGTATACGTGGATTAACTGCTGGCACTGATTGCACAAAACGAAAGTAACGTGTATACCATGAGTCTCGAACAGTCGCGTTTGGCATTCCAAGTACGTCTGCTATTGTACTGTCTCCCATGGCAGGACGTAAATCAATACTCATATAATCCGTCGCCTGGAAACCACCTTGTTGACTGATACCCATAGGAGTAACTTGTAGAGCCCAATCTTGTGTTTCAAAGCGTTCAGCATTGTCATAAAGGATAGCTACAGGCGGTGGTAGTTTCACTGTTTTTAACGCATTATCCCAGGTGTCAAGATCGCGTTCATGGTTGCTTATGAGTGATAGATAATGTTTTGTATCAGTAGTGGTGCTGAACTGCTGGAACCTGTAGCGAGCAGCTTTATCATCATCAAAACTGATGTTTTCTATTTCTCCCCGATATACCCAACCATGAGTGTAACTAGGATCCACTATCATGTGTAATCCAATGAGTGAACCCCAATCCCCTAGTTCGCCGTCCGTTGAGCCGCGTAACCAACTGCTTTGTACTTGCATCCAATCAGGTTGTGGGCCTTTTATTTTCCATACGAAAGCAGCTGCCTTGCTGTCACTATAACCAACGGGTAGTAATATTGAAGAGCCTGGCCAAGTGGCGTAATTGAATCCAAGGCGCGCTGTTTCCATGTTGCAGCGTACCATTAAACTCACCTTATTGCTTGTTAGTGCTATCGGATCTGGGGTTTGTAAGGGAGCAATGTTCGCAAGCGCATGAAGCTTATCGTCACCATGGAAAACGAAAGCTAAATCCAGGTTTTCACTGTTGGCATATGGGCGTAAATCATCTCTTGTTGCCTGGTTAACCCACTCATTGGGATGGGAGACTGATATGAGAAACATTCGCTCACCTGAGGGGCTTGTTTGTGTTTGTGTTACCATCATGGGACGCGAGCGGAACGATGGTTTCTTCACTTGTTGTATCCAACGATCTAACATGGTTGCTGACTCTATATCAGCAGTAAATTGACTGCGAGCAGCTTTCCAACTATGTGTTATTGGTATAGGAGTTAACAAGCATGGTAATCCGACGAGGAAAGGCCAGCAGCCGGTTAATGCCCATACCAGTAAACTGGCTAGTATGCCAGCGAGTGCAAAACCTAAGCATTGAGTTGATCGGCTTTTGGTCCACTTTACTGGTCTGAAAGTACAGTGTGTTCGTGTCATAGACGTATGTTTGGCACCTATCCATGCTGCGAGAAATAAGCTTGTGCCAATCATTGTTCCAGTTAATGACCACCAGGTCATCCATAGTGTGTTAGTTGTGTTGGTATACCATGCAAACAGGTATTGGAGGCTAGCGAATGTGGCACCCACGCCTACTGTCCACATGAATATTGGTGAACGTGGGTCAAAATCTTGCCATCGAGCGAACCATGCTTTAGCTTTTCGGTAACTGTGTAGAGCACGTTGTTCGCGTGGACTTGATGGTTCAGGTTGACGCCATGCATCAAATCCGGTTAATTCTGGTTTTCGTGCCATGACAGATGCGAACCAGAAACCAATGCTGTTTAGTAGCATGCCTGGTAGTCCGAACATGATGAGCAATATGGACACTATGATGGTAATTATTCTAATAGGCGTGTGGTATGACACGACTACTGGTGTTTGTTGTTTTGTCCGACGGTTTGCTTGACGTTTGTACGTTCTACCCATGCTTTGCTGCTATGCACATAGATACTCCTGTAAATATGTTCTTGTCTAAAGGAGTATATGAGGATGAGTAAGATGCGTGAACCTGCTCGTAAGCCAGCTGGCAGTCCCGGTGGTGTTGGTGGCCAATTCGATGTGATGGTAGGAAAGCATTGTGCTGATTTACCAGTATTGGATGAAGTAAATACGCGTGCACGAATTCAGGAACCAGAGGTTCAACTTTCTGCACAAGAGACTTTGGAGCTTCTTAAAGGCACTCAGTCTGTGATTATTCGAGGCACTGGGCTCGAATTGGTAGATGAAAATGGGCAAATCTTGTATGTTGAAGCACAGGGTTATCCTAGATTAAATGCTCAGGTTTTACGTGCTGACAAAAACGTGAGAATGGCAGTACGTGACACGTTGAATGCTGATTTGACTGGCATACCATCGGAAGCGTATCGGCAAAGAATAGTGAAACAAGCCTTCAGGTTAGCTTCACCATATCAGCGGCGCAACGCAATTGAATCAAGTCCTAATCGACGTTATATTCCTGCTTCTCATATAGTTAATAGTTTACGACACCGTAAAAACCAGGATCAGGCGGTTACAATTCTCAAAGATTTATTTTATGAGGATGCTGAAGCTGCACAAAATGTTATTCGAGCAGGCTATCCGAATACTGCTGATAGTGCGTGGGCGTTTATCAACTATACGAAAGATGCTCGTGATGCTGCCGGACATGTAATCACAGAACGCAGGAAAGTATACAAGCGTGATCAAAAGGGACGGTTCCTACGAGATTCAACAGGACAGAAAATACCTGTTGTTAAAACCTTAGCGAAACGTGAATCCAAGGGTGCGGCTGCACGCTCGTATCTTCGTATGCTATACCAGCCAACAAATGGTGTTCCCGACAGGAAAACTACACGGCAAATCACGGAAGCATTACATGAGTTAGATAATGAGCCGCACATACAAGCGCAAGCATTCTGGGAATTATGTTATGGTAACGGTACAGTCCGAAATCGTACTGGTAATACTAAGTATGCTAAGAGCCTGGTAAACTCACGTGCGTTCACTAGTAAAGACCGTGGTATAACCAAGCTGGAAGCATACTCTTCAGGTTCCGGACAAGGCAATGTGGCACGGATGGTGGCCTACCATAGGGCATTAACTCCTGAAGCAGCTAAATGTTTTCTTGAACTAGAACCAGGAGACAAACGTTTAGCACACACTATTTGGACGCGGCGAACATATAATAAGCAAACTGGGAAAATGGAAACGGTTACACCTAAAAGACTGACAGAAATGCGTTCCTGGATTAAAGCTGTATATACTGACCTGTAGTAATGTTCTTTGCTACGCGTTCTCATACGCTGTTGCATCAGTTGAGGCCATATGCAGGCATATAGTGTCAGCATATGGCCTCAACGTAATTTCGGTATACCGTTTAATCTGATAATTGTTGATCGATATCGTCTGGCTGTAAATCTTCCTCACTCTGCCAAGCAATCTGTGTTACCGTATACGCTTGCTCTAATGTTGGTAGCCCTTCATCAGG
Source organism: Bombiscardovia coagulans (assembly GCF_002259585.1). Lineage (GTDB taxonomy): Bacteria > Actinomycetota > Actinomycetes > Actinomycetales > Bifidobacteriaceae > Bombiscardovia > Bombiscardovia coagulans. The sequence goes on along the minus strand of NZ_MWWS01000004.1, from coordinate 54,271 downwards.
ATCATCTGCTACCCCACACAAAGCCGCAAAGCTTAACGCTTCTTCTTTTGTGCTGAACATTGTTGCATCAGCTGGCTCATACACCCATTCGGGAGCGCTACCGTCAGCGTTATCATCTGCTAGATAAGCACCGTCTTCGATTCGTTGAATACCGTAATCTATTCCACCTTGCTCACTTGTTTTCATCATTGTTTCTCCTTCATTAGTTGTTCTTTATGATCATTATGATATTTTCACCGTTATTGTACGTTGGTTACTGGCATATTCGTTCAAGCCACGAAATTAAACGAGTATTACAGGTTTGAACCCATGTACCAGCTGACAGTCGAATCCATCCGCAGGTAAACTCACCTACAGTTGCTCCTCCTTCCAACACAAACGGGCACCAGTAACGGTTCCAGTGTAAAAACCCTATTGACTTGAATACTTCAATCCGTAGCCTGAACATAAACCTATCCTCACTCTTCGCGGGTATTCAAATCATGGAAAGAAGCATCCAGTATTTCCCATAACCGACAGTAAGTTCGCCCAGCAGCGATCACACCACGTTTTCTAGGTATCCTCAGTGTTGGATTCAACTGGGCAAGCTCACGCTCACACATGGGGATATTCAACTGCCGTAACCACGGATGCTGTCTCATGCTTGTTTTCACATCGGCTACAGAATACGAACCATCCTCTTGGCGCACAGGAAACCACTTACATGCCTCCAAAATCGATATAATCCGAGGCGGACAGTGCAGCAAATTCGACACTTGAGTAAGGCTTAACGTTTGCGCTTTCATCTGATGACTCCCCGAAGCTCATCAACAGATAATGAAGGAGCAGCCTGCGCTATATGTTGAGCTAACTCCATGTCTTTACCCTTGACAGTAAGCCGTTCCTTAAGACTTGGGTTGATCGCAATACACAATTTTGCAGCATCTTTCACTTGCTCAGCATGCTTACCTAAAACGGTAACCAAATCAATCACCCGCTGAATATCATTCTTCTGATCATGTGCTGCTATTACGACACGAACCGCATTAACATACCTATCAGATAAAACAACAGCCACTAGATCAGCTTGGTCACCTGTTGGCTGTAAAACGCGAGCAGTGGTTTTCACTAACGACTTGCTCAACATAGCTTGAGCTTGCAACACCCGTTCAATATCTTTCTTAGCAATCCGAACAGTACTGGCGCGCACATGCCTACCATTACGAACAGAATGAGTCTGAACTGGTACCTTCTCCTCCTTAGAATCGAATACCGGTTGGTTTACCTTCCCTTGAGGAATCGACTGCCCCAACACTACATTCGTTTCCATAAGCTATTTCCTCCTGTCTATATTCCGAAAATGTTTACACTATATATATGCGTCACGCTCTCGCATAGAAGACAATATGACTAACGCACCTGTAACTTTTGTCACCGGCGGATCAGGAGGTTTGGGCAAAAGCTCAGCTGCCAGAGCACTAGCACAAGCATTAGGACTATCGGGCTGCCGTACTGTACTAGTAGACGGTAATCCAGGACAGCAATCACAAAGAGCCTTCCTACAAATTGACAGAGGGATAGGATTAGAGCGCGCCGAACTCCTCGGACTATCACACGCACTACTCATGCCCCGACAAACAGGAACAGCATTCGCTTTCTTACCAGGACCAGTTCAAGCACAAGCAGACACCATTACCGATTTATACGGTTCAGCACTAGTCGCATTACGCCAATCATGCGACAGTATCATCGTGGACGCGGACCGAATAGACCGAACCATGTGGCAAGACACATCTCAATTCGCAGGAGGTGTAATACGACCATTCATCGAACACGGAGCAGCACGCATACTCTTCAGAATCGGACAAACAGGCTCACAACTCGACGACGGACTAGATGCGCTACACGAAATCAATAAACCCGAACAAATACTAGCTGTCTCACCAGTATCCACTCACCTGAAAGCCCGAAAAAACAAAGAATGGCGCCAACTCTTGCAAGGACTCGCACAATGGGGAGGCACAGACGAATGGACCGAACAAAGCGCTCGCATGATTGATCAACGTCAACCAGGTTGGAAGCATGGTAATGAACCACCATGGTTGCAGCATGCAGCCATATGGGCAGGTGCTAAACCTGATAGTTTTTCAACACAAAGGAGAAATCATTGGCCGTGGACGCGTCAGTAGGATGTAAAGCAAATCAGCAAGCAAGTCGTCAACGAGCAGCACTACTTGTACACTTACGACAGTTAGCTCAAACTGATGGTACACAGTGTTTGCCCTGGTTAATTCAAGCCTGTGAAACTGATAGCCGCATGCTGAGTATACATGCATGGTTGGTAGACCAAGCTATTTTCGATACCACGCGAAGTAAAGCCATTCGTCACGTTAAACAAGCAGTGCAATGGACGGGAAGCACAGTATCATCATACGCTCGAGTCGACCTAGGATGGATATTAGATGCACGTACGAAAGGCGCTCGATGGAGCGCATGGCTGATTGCCATGGCATTAGACTTAGGTTTCCAGCTTGAAGGTCCGAACCCTTACTGTTAACCCACAGCTAATTGAGCGGCAGCAGTACCTAATCGTAACCAAACATTCCATTCTAATAAATGGTCTTGTTGAGCTATCTCTGAAACCATTCGCCGTAATCCGGCTTCATCTACACTTACTCGACCTTTAGCTTGGGTTGGCGCATATAAATGGCCTAAAGACTGCCAATGTGAAGGTAGCATCTTGGGTAGTATCTCCATCTGCTTATAGTTGATTGGAGTAAGTAATAGTGCTGCACTTACTTCATCGTCTACCTCGTCCAATGAACAATCCCACCATCCTAAACGCTGCGCATAACGAACAGTATGGTATGCAGACGTTTGAGAAAGCAGACTCAACAATTGCTTGCGTTGTTCACCTACTGGACGCGGAACCTTTAAAGACGGTACGGTATCGAAAATACTTTCCACATGAGATTCAAATATATTAGTACTCTTAGCATCATCCCAAACTCTGTTATAACCCTCCTCGTTCTCAAATGTCGTGTCATCAATCGTACGCTTATGTAGCTCTCGGCGAGCATTGCGAAGAGCAATAACACGACTAGTACGACGAACCCAAGCACAAAAACTAGTCGTTCGCGTAGGATCCCACAGATTATTCCAATTCCACATGTCACTTTTTGAAATAAGCTCAACACCAATGATTTTCTCAATGATGCGGGGCTTAGTAAACTCAATCATCTGCTCACACTGGTTAGGTTGCGGGAACAAATCTCTAATAATTGAATCCACTAAATCCGTGTCAACAACCCATGAAGCAACGAGTCTGCGCTGATCTGAACCGAATGCGAGCGCTTCTTGTGTCCATGATAAAGAGCTGACTTTTTTGTCTAACTTGTTTCTGTCTTCAAATGATAATGTTTTCATACATACTATATGCGTCACGTTACTTCATGCTGGTGCTCCTGCATCAAAATGTGGTATGGCTAATGCCATTGTTGGGAGGGTGACTGCTTGATTAGAGACAGTTTTGATAAGAGCATTATGTTTTGCTAGCTGTAGGATTTGTTCAGGTTCTATGCTCAGAGTTTGAGCCAAAGTAGTTGCTGATTGCATGTCTCTAAGAGTGAAACAGATAACCGTATCGAATCCGAGGAGTAGGTTGAGAGTTTGTTGGTCTACTTGTTCTGGGTATTGTGTTCCGGTGGTAAGTTCAACGCCAAAGGCGCGTCCTTTACTGCGTAGCCATTCTAATACTTCAGTGTTTGAGGTTCTATTGGAATGTGGGCCAAGTACTTCGGTGAGTTCGTCTATGAAGATTCGTACGTGTTTGTTATCATCTTGCCAGCCGGCGCATGTGCGTTCTGTTTCCTCTCTTAGGCCAGATAAGAGGAGGGCTCCTATCAATGTTTTTACGTCATCAGGTAGTGATTCATGACTATCGTTTATGGGTTGTACGCTGCCGCCCATGTTGATAATGAGCGTTGTATGTTGTTGTATGATTTGACGCCATGTGACTAGTTTTCTGTGTGTACTGTTAATGGCTGGTGTTTGAGCGAGTAAACTCATTTTGTTCATAGGGGCATTTAATCGTTTAATAAGCTCACTGTCTGATATTGAAGGCCGTCCTGTTTGTGGATTGACTGCACCGTGTAAGCGTTCTAGTGCTTGGAGAATGGCAGGGGTATGGGGAATTGCCATAGTAGTGGCATGTGCGAGTGCCCTTGCTTGTTGTGCTCCTTGTCCTGCGAGGATGATCATCGCATAGTCTATCCATGTGTTGGGGGCTTGGATGAGTCCTGCTGCTGTGCAGGCTTGTTGTAATGATGGTTTGTTAAGTGTTTCTAATGCTAGCCATACGGCGTCGCGGAGGTAAAGGCGTGATGCTGGGCCTATTTGTTGTTCGCCTAAAGCGGTTTTCATGTGTGAGGCAAACCTGTCTGCTTGGCGTGCAGTTGTTCCTTCTCCTAGTAATGAGATCATGGGAGTTGCTGGATTATTTAAGTCCACTAATCGTGGAGATTGAAGTAATTGGTTTAAAATAGGTACAGAATCTGAGCCTTTGGATTCGAATATGATGGTTGCATCTGAGCTGGTACAATGTTCCACTGCCCATCGTTCAAGACCGTGCATCGTATTCGATTTTCCGCCACCGGGACCACCAAACAAGCTGATACCTGCCCATACTGCGGTAGATGGTATACGCACATCCCGCTGAACTGCATCGACACCAACTCGTGGTCCGTCGGCATGGATGAGATTCTGGGGGCAAAAACTGAGTCGTGTTTGACTGCCCTCTCGGTCAGCTGGACGACATAACGCTAATAAGGTTCCACTTGGAATAGGCAACGTGCTGCGCTGATACGCATAAGCATGAACACGTTTTTTACTTTGCCAGTTCTGGTCATCGCCAGCAGAACGTGTTTTAAGATCAGCTGCTTGCGATCGGCGCATGCGTGGCCATGGTAGCCAACGGTGACGGGGTCGTTGATACAAATCCGCATCAGCATGCATGCGCATACGCCGTATGAGAGCTATACCAAAACAGGTGATACTGAAAAAAGCTGGCCAAATGATGCCGCAAACCATGATACAAAGCAGGGAGCAAGCCAAGATAAGTGCGCTCGAAACTAACAGTCCTACCCCTGGTCGGCTTACATGAGCACCAGAACCAGTTAAGCCTAAATCTAGTGCGCTAGCCGTAGATGCCGCTAGGGTTAACGCATCTTTACGGTTTGGCATCGCGGCACCAATACGGCTGACTCCTACTCCTGCTTCTTGGAGTTTAGACGTGTCAGGACTCATATTAAACTCGTCTGCCAACCAGTTTTTAGCGCGGCGAGTTTCTATGAACCCTTGCCGTCGAACTTGTAAGTATACAAGCCCGTTAGCAGGTGGATCTACGCGTACTTCTTCTCCAGTATCGAGTTCATCGCGCGCGGTTCGAGACAAGGTAGCAGAAGCCGGCACAACCGCATGAGCCCACACGAGATGTTCATTAAGAATGACGGGTTTATCACACGCGATAGCTGTACTATCGCATGCTTTTGCCACTGCTTGAACCGCTTGTTCATCCATACTGTCACAAACATGTATCCACCGGTAGGAGCCGGAAGCAACCACTATCATCCCATCACTATGGTGAGCCGCGTCCATAAAAGTATCGAAGGTTGGTCTAGTGGTCAATCCAAGTGCTTCAGCAGCACGTCTTGCTCGTTTGAGGAAAGCTTGCTGATCATCGGGCTGACTTTTAGGAATAGGTACAAGTTGAAACCACATGCTACGCATCTATGCCATATGACGCATATATATAGTAAGAAATTTTTTCATCAAAATATGAAAGGAACAAATATGAGAGCATTAGTTGATGCTGAAGAGTTAGCGAACGCTACACAACATGTAACAGGGGTAATTGATAGAAAACAATCAGCAAACAAAATGCTGCGCATGGACTTTAATCCTCCTGATCAATTGGTGTTGACCACTGGTGGTGTTTCGGGGTGGAGTAAGACCATGGTAAATGGTGATGTTCTCTCAGCTGGTCAAATCGTGGTTAATGGATTATGGTTATCGGCTCTTACTAGTGTGCTTTCTGCTGGTGAAGTAGATGTGGATTTTAACGCAAAAGAACATCAACTGTTGTTAAGTGCCGGCAACACTAAACTCAGTATGGCTGTAATGAGAGAAGCAGATATAATGCCATGGCCTGTACTGCCTGAGCGACTGTATCCGTTAACAGCTGGGAGTTTATCTCGACTGGTCTCAGGTGTTGTGCACGCAGCTGGTCATCCCGGAAAAGATACGCCCCCCGTGTTAACAGCAATTCATTTGTTGGGTGATGGATCAAAATTGACTGTTCAAACCACAGACCGATATAGGATGGCACAAAATAGTATTAACAACTGTGAGTGGCAGGGAGATGTTCTGGTCAGTGCCGAATGGTTGAAAAGGGTCAGTGTTCAAGCTGTACAATTCGGTGTTACCGATCGAGTTATCGAAATTGTTGGCGAACGTACTGTTGATGTGTTCCCATTGATAGCAGGCACATATCCGAATCTTGAGTCGAAGCTTCATCCCACGACCGATGCTTCATGGATTATACAAACAGATCGTAGTTCATTGTTAGGGGCTGTTAAACGATTAAAAACGATTGATATGTTCCAAAAGGATACGCCTGTGAAGTTGTCTTCAACACGTGATGGTCTTACGATAGCGTTGAATGGCGCTGATTTGCAAGGCGATGAGCAGTTGGCTGCTAGCGTAGAGGGTGGTTCACAACCCTTGCGATTAAACGCTTCTTATCTTATTGATGCGCTCAGCGCACTCGAAAACGATACAGTCTGTATACGAGTACAAAACCCGAAACAGCCGATTCAAATAAAAGGTTCTGAAGACGATCCAGTACAAATTATAATGCCAATGCGATTGTAAAACCATATAGTCGCAAAAGATACACGTATGATGCTGTTCGTGCCAGGAAAACACGAACGGCATCATATGTGATAGTAGAGCTGTGGACCAAACGAGTACCGCTATTATTTACATGTCAACATCACTATTGCCTTGTGGAGGAACAGGCATAACTGGTGGTGCTGGTTGTGGTGCGGGAGCTGGTTGGATTGGGTTTTTAGGTTGAGCATGTGATGGCATGTATCGTGGTTGAGGTGCTGGCTTGACTGGTGAAGGTGCGGGTTGAGAAGACTGTTGTTGGGCTTGTAAGCGTTGTGCTTCTTCCTGTTGGCGTTGAGCTTGAGCTGCTTGTTCTGCACTCTTATGCTCGTGTTCAGCCTTGACTATGAGTGCTTGAGCTTGATGTTCCATGCTAGTCAGCTCACCGATCGTATGAGGCTGTTGAACTGCTAAATGTTGCGCATCATGTTTGGTTGTATCGCTGGATTGAGGAAACTGGTTGGAAACTTGTTGCAATCGAGGTTTCCATGTTTGCCATCGTTGAGCAATAGTTTGTTGTATGAGTGTTTGGGTGCGTGTAATCTGTTGGTTTGCTTGTTGCACCTGTCGGCTCATAGTCTCATAATCAGCCGAACAGGAAAAACTAGGAGTAGATCCCGTTTGAATAGTGAGAGACTGAGCATCATGTTCTAAGCGCGTCCACGTTTTTCGTAAATCCAATAATTGTTGACAAATCGAATCTTGTTTTCTCAGAGCAGCTTGATGTGAGCGATGAGCAGTCCATGATCGAACGCCAACACCAGAGCCGATAATGAGAGCAAGCAGTATAACGATGAGAACAACTGGTTTCCATGATCGTGAGAACCATGCTTTGACCTGTTCTAACCAATGGTGCTTAGGAGTATTCTCTTCTTCAGTTTCATCTGACCATTCGTGAGAATCATCTATGAACTCATTCCAGTCGACAGCAGATTGTTCCTCACTACTACAGTCGTCTTCCTCATTGCTGATAGCATCAATATCGCTTTCAAGATCAATAGGTCCTGTAGGCTCATCATCGTCGGCTTGCCGCCAGTCTAAATCAAGCGGTTCTTCTCCTTGTGTATCAAGCTGTTCTACCCATGATCCGTGAACACTCGTACTATCACTATCATCATTGTGATGCCGGTTCATAAGGTCATCATCACTAAGAGTATTCAGTTCGTCACAGAATGTAGGTGTATCATCAGCACTCATATTCGTGTCAGAACGAATAGGCTCAACAGGAGCCCAAGCAGCTTCCCAAGCTTCCTCGTCGCTCATAGGCTCAACAGGATCACCATCTTGCTCAACTATGAGACCATCATTAAAAGCCTCAGGCACATCAGACAGTTCACGCTCCTGCATTGGTAACGATGGTGCGGTTGAAAGTTGTGGTGTAGCCTCAGAACATGAGTCTCTTACAGGAGAATCGTTCGAGGAAGCAGTGCTCGTATCTGCAAACGGATTAAAAGGCATGCTCGAACCTATGCGAGCAGTAGTTTACAGTATGCTTTAAAACAGCAGAAGCAATAATACTTACAAAGTAAACAACTGGAATCGACCCGGTATTTGTCCTTCAGTGCAATACCATATGCGAATTATGGTACGGTTGAGCATATGAGCATAGTCAATAGCTGATTCAAGGTCTATGTCCTCCATGCACACGTTGAGCATGCCGTCAGGAGAATACCATCCTGACCCGAATGAAGCAGGAAAGCCGGTATGTTCAAGAGACCATAATTCATATACGTGGAGCATAGCTCCATCAAAATCGTGGACCGTACCACCATAATCATCAAAATCAGCGAGACGTTCTGCTGCTTGAGCGCTCCAATCTGGATTAATATCGGCTAACTCACTAACAACATGTTCCGTCCTCTTCTGATATTCTTGAACACTTATAGGTAGCGGTAGACTCTCGTTAGAATCCACCACTAGTGTATATGCTGTCATTTATGTTGTCCCTTCATTCTCATGAATATATAGGTTGATTACCTTGCGGTAACTACTTCTTAATATGCGTCCAAAGTTCGTTGCATTACACGTAATCTTCATCAATGATACTAGTATCGGTATCTAGCATACGATAATCAATACCATCAGGCTTAGTAAAACCACGATATTGTGGTGGGAAATAATGCAGTCGAGCATGATATAACAGTTTCGTTGACCATACAGTAGGAATTTTATCGCTTTTCCTACGATTATGATGCGCACACAAGTTCACCAGATTATGACGGTCTGTCGCTCCACCTTTAGACCACGGATACCAATGATCTAACTGTTCAGCCCGACGATTACATCTCAACAATCCTAAACCAATCCGATACTCACACTGACGCGCCGTACACTGGTCAATCCATTGACGGTCGGCAACAGTAAACTCACGACGAGGATCACGAGTAAACCCATTATGAGGAGATGCAACACGAATATGAGCAACTATCCACACGATAATAAAAATTATTATCAGTGCTACCACCCACCAGTATGCGCTCGCTAAACGCCAATCAAATGATATGGTTGGCCAACGCGAATGTTGTTCATCAATGATTTCATTGGTTATAAACTCCGGACTATCGATGCTTGTTTCTAATCGGTTGCGCCATGCGGACAACCGGTTCACCAGCCATGCGAATCCCCCAGTGGAACCTACTGTCGACAGCATGATAGTGGTATATCTGATAGCCTTATAGTTTGACCATAATCGAAAGATAAACCGTTTTACTCTCATCCTAATATCCTGAGTAACAGTTCAATTGGCAGTATGAACAGGGCGAGTATACCAATCCATAAACCCCACTTGTGTTGTGAGCTCTCAGAAACAAACTTATTTTTTTCACGCTCATTCTGCTTATTTCGTATTTCATTAGTCATCAAGCACCTCCCGGACTGTATTAGCAACTTCCTGTCGTTCTAAACCAACGGTTACTAGTTGATCAAACAGGTTATAAGCATCGTCACGGTGTGCTGTCATCCACTCACGCACACTATGCGGATCCATGCTTGTGGGATTGAAATATGCTCCGTAACACGCTTGTGCTTCACGCAGCAAGGAGACAGCATATTCAGCAGTTTGTCCTCCTTCCATACTTAATGCGAGCGCTCGTTGTGCCATGAGTACAGCTGAACCTCGCATTGATAAGTCAGCCAGACTGTCAGCAAACTGCCATTCTTGTTCGAATGAGTAACCTTCAGGCCAGGTTTGTGTCATTTGTTCTGCGATGCGATTGCGTATCGTATTGAACTCATTGCTCGTGTGCTGTCGTGTGTAGCATCGGGTAAAGCGATTTACTTGCTCTGGTGTGTTAGGGGCTTCTGGGATGGGCGTAAACCATAAGCCGTCTTCTACGGTAAGTAGGTTGAGCATATCCAGAGCGATTATGATTCGCATGTGATAGACAGCGAGGAGTTCTCCTGGGCGGCGTAACCATATTTCTTCAGGTAAATATATGAAGGGTAAAGCGTATAAGCCGTTGAACATGTTGTGTTCTGGAGTAGCGCCTTCCACGGTTAGTACCGGTAGTGGGCAAGAAGGTAATCCAGTTATGTATGATAGGGGTACTTGTTGGTTTCCGTAAACCATACGTGTTACGGTCTTCCTATTGGCTTGTGCTATGAGAGGGTCTGCTAGCCAATAGGGTGAAATGTTATCTGTGAGAATATCCATGCCTGTTTCTATGCGCTCAGCTTGTGAACTAGGTACGCCAGTGGGAGAGGATGGGAGTGTTCGAGAGTCGTCTTCTCCCACTGGTTAATGGCATGTGCTCATTTGTTCTTACTGTGGTGTGTGTTCGGATTGTGTTGGCGCGTCACGTTTAGGTTGTCCTGTGTTTGCTTGTTTAACGTCTACTGTTCGTATTGTTTGCTGTTGATGTTCTTTTAATGGTTTCCTTGCTGTTTGTAAGGGTTGTTGTGCTTGCAGCATCCTGTGTGATGATGGTTGGTGAGCCTTTGGTTCAGGGGGCTGTTGTTGCTTGTATGTTTGGTGTGCTTGTTCCACTTGCTGGTAAGCACGTGAACGTTCCAAGGGAATGGTCCAGTCATGGGCTGGCCTAAATGGTGGTCGCACCGGTGGAAGATTAGTAGCAGTGTGGCGTAAACTTTGTTCCGCTTGACTGAGTGGCTGCTTTAATCGTGTTCCCATGGTAACAGTTGCGCGATGGATGAGACCACGCTCGTGTAGAGCTGAATGACCTAGGAGCATGCTTCCAGCCATGATAGGTAGCAGGTTGGGTGCTAATCCTGCCACCATCAGTGAACTGGTTATTGGATGCTGTTTCGCAGCCCAGGCGAAAGCTTGATACGGTTGCGTAGCAATTTTCGCTGCCTGCCGTAATGGTGTATGAGTTGGTTTACTTATTCGTTGTGGTGGAACCATAGGTGTAGGACGGGTCAACCGGTTTCGTTGCCTGTGATGTGATACTGATTGTTGAGCATGAGCCTGATGAATATCATCGGCAATCTGTCCGATAGTATCAGCGGAGCGTCGTGTTCGCATAAGCTGGTTGACACGCTCATCTGCTTCGCTACCAGAAAGACCTTCACGAGAAGCCTGCTCATACAAGCTGTTTTTCATGATTTGATTCGCTTGTTGAAGCTCTTGTCGAGTATGCTGCACAGAGTGTGTGTCTTGCGGCACTTGCTTGACTTGTGGTTTTCCTATCTTCTGATTGCTTTTCATAGGAATCGTGGACTGATCAGCAAGACTACCATGCGTGTTGAGATGCTGATGGTTACTATTCTTACCCTGGTTGCGTTTATTTGAACCCCATCCACTACTGGTTGCATTAGCTAATGTTGGTAGTATTGAACCGCCACGCATTCCAGCTTGAGAAGCTCGAGTAGCAGCAGCAACCGCGGACATAGCTCCTCCCCCAGCTACCAGTGTTGCCGCACCACTAGCAAGTCCTCCAACAGCAGCTTTCATACCATTAAAAATAGTGGCTCCACCCATGATTTTAGCTAATGCTTGCAAACTAAACGGGTTACCAATGTTAAACACATGTTCGCACAAGTATTTCAACGTCCACAATGATATAGGAGCAGCCACTAATGAAGATATACTCATGAGCATTACCGTAGAGGACGTATTACCATTAGATGTGAAAAACCCTAAGCCCATCATGAGAGCATTAGCGATAATACTGACCAGTGATGCAATAATACCAAGAATGGAAACTCCAGCACACATGCCTGTCAACTGTTTAGCAGCATTGGTTAACGCTTTACCACCTTTATCAGGAATAATCGCGTATACTAGCAAACCGAAATACAAGCCACCAGCGCTCATCAGAAAACTCATAATCGTAGCAACCATACGCATTACACCGAAAAGAATCCCCCAAATCAGTAGGTTCACTAAACCTGAGACTACAAACACTAGCGAGCCACCAACATCACTTAAATTACCAGGACTACGTTGTTGACTGAACGTACTGATCGCATTTTGTCGTTGAGCAGATGTACCCGGATTCGTTTTATCACTGTCAGCAAGCGTAGTCCAACTGGATTTACCGGTCACATCAAACTTGCCAACTAACTGTCGGATTTGAGCGCCACCAGCATCATTCGCATACTGTCTACTCGTATCCTCGTCAGGACCGTGCCCGTCTTTAATATCTTCGAAATCACCATCCTTATTAATAAAACCTACTTTCGGAGTATGCGTACCAGGAAGAATCATCCGATAATTTTCTGGAGCATCAGAACGACCAGTAACACCAGTTAAAACAGCTGAACAATTCGCCCTCAAATCACGCGCAGAATCCTCAGTTTTACCTATCCCACGGTCTTTACCCTGGATCGCATTAATAAACTGGAATCCAGGACGAACATACACTTCACCTTTACTGGTAACTCCACACGTGTCAAACATAGTGACCATACGATCAATCATTTTCGCGTCAGCAACTTGCTCACCACTTTTATCAGAATCAGGTTTTTCACTCGTAATAATCATAAGCCGCGGATACCAGGCCACAGCATTTTGATCTAAAGTGATTTTATCTTTCGCCACCCCAAGAGCTTTATTAGATATCTGCGCTTGCTGTTCTGAAGGAACACCAGCTCGCGTTTCTAAAACACGACAAAACACTTGCGTCCCATTATCACCAGAACCATATTGGGCGCGCGTCCACATGCGTAATCCGGTTTCTTCCCACATGCGACTCAACGAATCAATCACCGGATCTTTCATTTCCTGTGCCGCATCTTTACGTAATTGAGCTAAATATCTACGACATGACAGTTGATCAGGCGCATTCTTACCAGAATTATCAGTCGCAAGGAAAGAATTGGAAGCATCCATACCATGCGATAAAGCTGAGCCAACACCACCTCCAGCCTGCCCAACCACAGAAGTAACAGTGCTGGTAATCCACCATGGTGTACCAGCAGCAGCAGTTGTAGGATGAGCAGCTGAAGAGGCTCCCATAAACACAAATAAACCTAATCCCAAGATGAGAGCCGACAACCGTTTACCCAACACTCGAACACCCTGACCACGATATACGGCTATCAAACTTGCAACCAAAACAAACACAATCATAAGCGACAAAATCATCCAGTCGCCCGTCAAACTCGTATAAATAGTGCCAGCAAAACGGTTAGCAACAGGACCAAACGTAGCTGTCAAATCAACACCACTCGACAATTTAACCAGTTGAGCTGCCGACCCCCACAAGTTATTGCCAACAGACAAAAACACGCCCTCAAGATTAGAAGGAATCGACGTAAACGAACTGGTAATCATCTCAATCATGCCATCAGTACGATTAGTCAACGCTCCCGTCACATCAGACCAGCGCAAAACAGGCAACGAATCAATAGCCACTGTCACACTACTCACAAAACACCACAGCTTCCTAACAGCCAACACTTACGAATACGAACGAGGCGCATACACAGGATGAGCATGCTGCATAATCAACCGATACCCATTCGGACTAAACGCTCGACTAGAACCAGGTAAAATAAACTCTCCATCAAGTGCACGCCGTTTATCACGCCACCGATCAAAACGGCGAGCATGCACTTCACCAGCAACAGAACGCTTACGCGAAAACAACACATACGACACACAAGCACACACAGGTATCAATAAATAGGGAATCCAACTCACCGTAAGCATACGAATACTCTGAGCTATCATCACACCCACCACAGCACCACCACCGATGAGCAATAAATCAGTAGAACGCAACCAAATACGTCCTGCCACTTTCAACTCATCAACCTGGCTGACGCGCTCGCCTGAAATTCGCGTTAAATCAAACAGCATGATTAAATACCGAAAATCATACTCAAAGGGTTTAGAATAACCCACTGTACTAAACTAGCGATAATTGCTGTGAGGAAGGGTAGAATTTGACCAGGTAAAATAAGTACAGTACCCAGTAAAATAGCTACGATACACCATACGACACTGCTGTTACCTTCATTCATTTGTCTTCCTATAGGGGTTTGTGGCCAAAACTTTCTCAGCAGTAACAATGCAATACAAACTGCGATAACAATACCGCCAATTACCATAAGTAATGTCATGAGTCCACTATTACTGGAGATAGTGGAAACAAACTTTTGGACACCATCACGCAACGGACCAACAATTTGCGGGGCAGCTATAAACCCACCATAATTACGCATTATGATACCTTTCTCTAAGAATTGTCTTTACTTTCTATGCAGCTTTATCGTTCGCATAGTTAGAGAACATGTGGAAAAAACGAACGCAAACAGACTATGGTTGGCAACGAGCCCATCAGAAACCAGAAGAAAACCCGGATAAACAATTCGTAAAACTAGTGGCTGCACGCACTAAATGGTGGCGTGTTATCCGAATTATCGAATTCATACTGGTTATCTATCTTGTTGGCGCAATCGTCAACCAGCCAACAGCGCCGAAACCAATCGTCCCAGATTTCAATCCAACAGGTAAACAAGCAGCTTACGCAAGCGTAGAAACCTGGCTGACACATGGTGATCCATTAGGAGAAGGCGCGCATATTGTCAGCTGGGATGGTTCACAACCTTATACGCTGAGTGATGGTCATACGCAAGCAAACGTACGAACCCATAATTTAACTGTTGAAAACAAGAAAAACAGATGGTGGAAAGTACATGTTACCGTCACAGATAACGGTATACCCGTAGCAGGAGTGAGTGCAAACCCGTTACCTCCTATATCACAAAGCCAACCAGACACCACATTAAGCTGGGCTGACACATTAAATGATTTACAACCATCAGCTGCGCTACAAACGTTAGTAACCCAATGGGGGCAAGCATGGATGAGTACCGACCCCGACCGTTTAAAAGTCGTGGTATCCGACCCTGATGCGAATGCAACATATCAGCCACTCATGCTAGGTTCAGCACAATCCACCACGATTGATCATGGTGCATATTTGAAGCGCGGAAAAATTAATCGCGAAGGCAACACATCAGACACCGCAGTATTACGAGTAAGCGTCACTCTACACGAAAAAGCCGAAACTCAAGCGCCCACTAAATTCGTTTACGATTTACTAGTATCTAATCCTGATGGAACACCTCATGTACTTGCATGGGGGGCACCAGGGCAAGGACCTACACTACCCGAGTACGCAAACCGCTGGCATGATGCTCTTATGGATGCTAATGCGCTCAATATTAACGAAGACGGAAAGGATAAATCATGAGTGTAATACAAGTGTATGCTGATGGACATCCAATAACCTTTAACATGCAAGTAGGAAGTAGAGTATCTTTCGTTTACTTACCTCAAGGAGAAAACACGACAGACAAGAATGTTGTCAGACCAGTAGATGCAACAATAAGTAAGATAGGACAACGTAAAATAATAGCCCAGTACTCCACTTTAGGTGGATTTATGCGCCGTCAACTCGTTAAACGTACGATTATCTTATTTCATCGCCCATTATTATCATCAGTATGGCGAATCAGTAGCAACATTTACCAAGTGGAATTACCAGAAAAATAGTGTCCCCCACCTTGTAATATTGATGAGGGACACTATATTCGCTCAACAGCTTATACGTTAATACGTTCTAGTAGTATCACCTACTTGAATACTGTTAACAGCATTCCAACTATTATCTCGTTCTTCATCATTTACTGTATCCTCTACTGTTTTAGGATAACGGGAAGGAAAACACAAAAGCGGAACCTGCGAAAGAACAGCCAACACTATGGCCACTATTGCTAACCCACCGAACAGACTTTCATCTCCAACATGCATGTTTTCGCATGTGACAATAACAGATGCTAAAAACGTTAAACCTACCGGTAGCAATGCCAGCCAGCCTGACAGCATCAGATCATGCGAACGGCGAACCATGAGAGCATAATGAGGAATACAACATACTATGGAAAACAGTGTAGGAATAATAATCAGAGCACCAGAATCAAACAATCTTGACAAGCCTTGAGACATAATAGCTACGAATACACCAAACATCCATAGCTCTTTACGACAGGCACGCCCTTTACCTCGAGCAAACAGATAAAAAGGCCTCTGCCAGCATTCCTGCAAAGTAGCATCTGGCATAGCATCATATCCCTTCATCAATTCAACTCGTCGATGTTGTTTTGCAAACAAGGCAATAGACATAACACTCCTCCTTCAATGAACTGTAAAATCCACAGATTATTCAAATTGTTTACACGTATACGACCATTGTTCGTACCGTCATACAAGCCGTAACCAGTATTGTTATCAGCTTTATTTAGCTATGCACCCACTGAGCACATGAATAGTTTCTTGTTTCTCTTTCGCGCTCATAGTCAACCCCCATGTGTGTTTAATAGAGACTCTTTTAGAAATATAATCACAACGATATTGAGGATTATCTGGCATCCAAATATTTGGAGCACCACTATTTTGGGCTCTCCACTGCGATGTATTGTTAAAATCTAATCCAGCTCCTTTTGCCGTATTTGCAGACCCATCGACTGCAAGCAACACATCAGGACTGTTAGCATATTGAACACGTTTTTGCTGATCCCAGGTTCGAGCCCCTGAAGCGTACGCATCCAGTAAAGCGACTACATGGTCAATTTGTACACTACTGCTGGTGGTTTTCCCTCTCGTAAACATTATTGTTTTATTCGTATAAGGATCTTGTAAAACACCTGTTTCTATCTGACAGCGTTTATTTTGATGAGTATTCGTAAGATCGCGTTGTAGAATGACATCTCGTGTTGTAGCTGAACCGCACATGCTAGCGGCTGGAGCCCATCCCCCGAACTGTTGTTGGCGATTATATCCAGCGATATGTGGTTGAGCTATCGGAATACTAGCTACAGTGGTTAACGCCTCCTGCCAGAGTGCAGGATTGGTTCCCCACTGGCTACTATGAGGACGTTTGTTTGATGAAGATGGTTGACTTGCATGTGATGGTTGTTTTCGATCTGGGTTAGTGATTTTACCTAACCATTGATTAAGACTTTGCACATCACTTTCGCGAGAAGGTTGCTCATGTGATTGTGTTAACTGGTGTATGTTAGCATCAGCATCACCAATACCAAACGCATTACTGATAGCCTTCCATCCCCCGGAAGCGATAAGAATAACAACAAGCACGCAGACTAAGAAAATCGCTACAATCTTGTCAAGAACGGTTGATAAAAG
Organism: Bombiscardovia coagulans; assembly: GCF_002259585.1. Taxonomy (GTDB): domain Bacteria; phylum Actinomycetota; class Actinomycetes; order Actinomycetales; family Bifidobacteriaceae; genus Bombiscardovia; species Bombiscardovia coagulans. The sequence goes on along the minus strand of NZ_MWWS01000004.1, from coordinate 36,729 downwards.
ACTTTTACGTTTACTCATATAATCTGAACTCCTACATAGATGGGAGCATGAACTATTTCAAGAAACCAATTAATTAATGGGTTAAGCCAGGTAAATTGAATACCTAGAACACCTAAGATTCCGACGATAAAAGTGACTGCTAACAGGAACGCGCCTGCACGTAGTGCGAAATCAATAGCACGTAAAGTTCGACGTAAAGCAAACCCTAACAATAAACAACATACAACTAGAGCTACGAAAACACTAAGAAATCCTGGTGAGGTTACATTCGACCAGAAAGCTTTCCATGCAGTAGCCATAATATCGGTAATACTCATACTCCTGAGCTATGCGGCATAGGTGTTAGTGCCAACACAGACAAAGATTAAAGGAGTATTTAATGAGCAATGATGCGCGTAAACCAAAAAACTCTCCTGGTTCCACAGGAGGACAATACGATACTAAACCAGGTGGAAAAGGTGATGATCTTCCCAATTTAACTGCCATACAACACCCACTTGAAGCTCGTATATTCAATGCTAAGGAAAAAACCGCATTCATAAACGCATTACCAGACGTGAAAAACGATGCTAAACAATGGAGGTCTTATTATGAGCGTAACTATGATTATGTGACACTAGGAATGCGTGGACCAGTTATAGCTTTCTTTAAACCAACTATTCAAACAGCCATCCCATATGATGACATGGAAGAACGACCTGACAAACAACAATCCTTACATGATGTATTTGTTGAATATAATCTAAGTCATTTCGAAGATATGAGTGCAGCTTATTGGAAGAAATATGGTCGAACTAAAGGAGACCCATATATTACAGCACCAAATGAAGACCAGAATTTGAGCGATGATATTAGTTTTGATAAATATCATAAGATCGGACAAAAGGATCCATTCCAGTCTAAAGGCGAGAAGCGAATTTATTTAACTGACGAAGAGATGAATCAGGTGCTAGCGGCTAGTGACCAATTAAAAGAGAAATACCAACAACGACTTGAATTATACTGGAAGTCTCATTCCGATAAGATTCATCTTGCACCCTATTTCGCTAATCGTTGAGCTTTGATTCCCCTTAACATGTCCTTCCATAGTCAGTGTAGTTGATCTTGGAAGGACATAGTCTGTGTTGAGAGCACTCGCGCAAAACCCATATATGTTGTTTTACGAGCGAGTCAGCTTGTTATTCAACGTTAAAGTACTCTCAAAAGGAGCTTGAATAAGCGAATAAGAAGACAGATCACTAGAAGTATTGTGCAAAGTCGCATAGAAAATACCATGAAACAGTTTGAATGTGTATTCCCGGCGCAAGTAAAAGACCGTCAGGGAAATAATATTATTTTCGATCCAGCTAATAATGCCAGTCATAGACGTTTACTAGATCATAAAATTAAAGAATTTAAAACCGGTAATCCAGATGCTGCTGACGCTGTACTTGATTTTATTGACCAGGATAGGCATGTAGCTGTGTTAGTTGATCGCAGTGTCAGCTCGGTAGAAGGGTCAGGAAATCGTCGTGAGATTCGACTTTCCGCCTCACAAAGCACACCTAGTGCTGGAGCAAAAGTACAAGCAATGTATGAGCAGAAATACCCTGGATTTAAACTCACACAATTTCACCCCTATGAAGGACGTGCAGTTATTGAGAAACTATCACCAGCACAATCAACTGCAAGAGGACTACTTGCCAACGCATTAAACATTGATCCTTGGCAGGTAAGCGTAAAAGAAACCTTAGAAGGCGGATGGGAATGCGTGCTGGATCACACTATCATATACACTCCCAGTAAGTATGATGAGAAAGTACAGGAAGCCTGCCAGCAGATAGGTCATTTAGGCTGGTGGTTCGAAGCTAACGCTAAAACAGGTGTTATTATCATCCATCCTGGCGAACCTGCCTCATTCCAACCTGCACACGAATATCCGCTATCTCAATTAGGTACTGCTCAACAACAAGCACTCACCCCATTCGGAGTGCTCCTCCCCCAGGCTGGAGGGCTAGAATATAAGCCAGCTGTCATTGACTGGCAAGAAAGCAGTTTTCTCCTTCTTGGTGGCGAAGGAGGAACAGGTAAAACAGTAGCGTTGAATGCGATACTAGCAGGTTTAATTGCACAACATGTTGATTTAAGTGTCATTGACTTGGACAACAAAAGTACTGACTTTTACTGGCTGCGTCCTTGGGTGACTCCACATCATTGGGGCTGTGAATCCATAGTCCAGGCAGCAGGCGTACTTAACCTACTCGTAGAAGAAATTGAGCATGGTGAACGAGCTAAAGTATGGAAAGAAAATGGTTGGCAAAGCTGGTACATGATTCCAGACTGGGCTAAACAACAATACCCGATACATGTAGTAGTAATAGACGAGTTTAGTAGTCTGGTAGACACAGCCAGCGTTTGTAAAAGCATCCCAAACTCAGAAAAAACACCGCCAGCAGTCATAGAACAAACTTTTACTGGGCAAGCTGAATATGATATTAAAACTAAAACCTTACGATTACTTCGCACAGCTCGAGCACAAGGATATCGACTCATACTCGCCTCACAAACCGTAAACGATCGATCAGGACTCGGTCCCACCACACGCGACTTATTTGGACATCGAATCGTCATGGGACCAAACCCTAGTGATAGTCTCGTCAACGGTGTCTTCCATGATCCTAAACACATGCCTAATGTTCCGGCGAACATTCTCGATGAAGGTGTCTCGAAAGGCGTTGGTAGAGCAGAACTCGCAGGAGAACGTGGACAAGTCTTCAAAACCTATTGGGCTGGAACCAATACACAATCAGATACAGAAATCTACGGACGCACTCTCACTAATCTTATCGGTTTACCTGAAGATATTAATGAAACCCGCTACCTAGACACGTTACGTCATCACGGTCCTGATAACCCTCCAGACGGCGAATACATGCGATATTTAACCGAACGAATCAGCCTTCCTTATGAACAAGCATTGGCTTCAGATGGGATACTAGCATTATTACGTGAAGCATTATACGAATCACAAACCACTTTTTCTGCTAACTCATCAACGAGCGAAAATGATACTAGTAACCATGAAAATGATTCAGTGCCTGTACAGGATGCAGGCAGTGGTGCCCAACTCATGGATGCAGAACAATTAGCTAAACTGTTAAGCCAAGGATAATAAGATTCGTTAATCTCATTTGCTTAAGTGTTCCTTGATAACAGTATAACCTTATTCACACTAACGATCATGAAGTATAACCTAACGGGTGTGGTGGTTGAGCATGTTGAGCACTAAACTTCCATTCTCTGGTAATAGTGTTATCAGCACTCATGATCTGGTATATTGAGCTGCCTGGTTGAACGCGTTTGTTTACCGTCCATCCTTGAGGTAGATGTTCAATACGGACAGAGCATCCGACGGGTGTATCCCATTGACCATCTTGCAATGGGTTAAATTCTGTAATAGGTGTTTGTATGTAAGCTCGCACGTATTGTAAATCAGAAAGATTATATATAGAGGGAAGCTTATTACTGTCAGTATCATTTTCTGTTAGCTCAGGTACAAAGTCGAAATGCCATATGATTCTTGCTCCCTGTGCATTCGTTACACCACATCGAGCATATGCTACGTCATCAGGTATTTGCTGTCCAACATTGATGAATACTTGCTGGTTCTGCGAATTAAAATAACCTGTAAATACCCGTAAATCAGTGTTTGCTGGTATTCGTAAAAACAGTGTACTGCGAGCAATAGTGTATCGCTGTTGCGAAGGTCTCAACTTATCAAAACATTGTAACTGGGTACCTGGTTCTAGAAGACAAAATAGTTGAATATTAGCAATTTGCTCTTGTTCCAACTCGGTAAACTGTGCTTCGTGAGTGGTGCTTCGTTCGTTCTTGCTCATCAGTAATGACTTCCTCTTTCAAGGGTTGCTTGCTTCATGCGGTCTTTTCCTATGCGCTGGCCAGAAGTGGAAATGAACCGCTAATTCTGGCGGAGGAGTTCCCATCAAATTGCTTGTGGAAGCACGATGATGCTGTTTTTGTGCATCGTATTCTTCACATTTAACCCCAGCAACTGATTGTGACGACTGGTCTTGATGAGTTGGATCAGCATGCTTAGGTACACCCATAGTATGGAAACTCCACTGTAAACTAGCTGAAAACAGTCACTTCTGCTGCATGAAAGGCTCAATAGTAAGGAGACCACAACCAAATCCCTTAGCTTTACCTAATCCAAAAGAGAGCATCTTTCGAAAAGCATCGGCATCTGTTACTTCCAAACCACCATCAAAGAGAGCTGTATAAAGAGTAACTGTTGCCCCTTGTCTGCGAAATTGTTGCTTCTGCTGTTCTCGAACAGTGAGGTGAAGTCCTTCGTCAGAGCCTAAAATCCGAAAACCATTTTTGAGGGAACGCTTAAGAAGCCACTGCTCCTGCTGACCAACAGTGACATGACCTTCAATTTTTCCTATGAGCGGGTCTTCTATTCCATACCTGCTCTTGTCTGCTGCTCGTCGAACAGGGTTTGCTCGTAACCGAAAATGCCACTGCTGACCTACCGCTATTTTATTCAAAAGAGTATGGTAATCTTTTGTTTCCCATTCTGCATAGGCGGGCCATCCAGCTTGCTCCACTATGTGTGTAAAGTCAGGCTTTTCTACACTTACCACATAGAGGAAAACACTGTGATTGCGTTCAGAAAAATCAAGCCGCCACAATAGCCTACCTTCGTCACTCACTCGAGGTGCCCCTGGAGGAAAAGCATGCTCAACAGCAGAGTGCATCTTGTATGGAGACTGGACCAACTGCTTGGCTCCAGCCCTGGCCATATTCAAAGGAATACGTGAAAGATACATTACATCTCCTCGAAGAACATGAAATCGACACTACTTTCTTCTGTCACATCAGGAAAACCCATGGAATCACTGGATTTCACTTCCTCTGAATGAACAGAGTCAGGATTAGGTACCCGGAAATGATGGACAGCACGGTTGGCATACCGTCTCTGCTTCATGCTGAAGCTCAAGGGCGTGTCAGCTTGATTCTGGGATATTTCGCCTTCATGTGCGTCGCATGCAACATCTAGGTCAGGTAAATGATACCGTCTCTTATACCAAGAGGCAGCATGCCAGGACTCACGACACAAAGCATCTCGTACATCCTCATACTCATCATGAATGCCAAGAGTAATCGGTAGCGTAGCTGGACAAGACCTTCTACCCAAGAACAAGGGCCACTTGGGAGATCGCAAAGCACTATCTAGACTAATCAGTAATTCATCATTCCCCGATAGAGCAACAAGGAAGGCCGCGTCAGCTAAATAATACCGGTTTGTAAGCGGCATAGACTTGCCCTTTTCAGTCTTCTCAGTTTGAAAATCCCTGATGATGCGACCTCGTTGCTCAACTCGAACACCAAATTCCAATTCAACAAGATCTTCGATCTCATCTTCACGGCTACGCCCTTGAGCAGACGCCAACAAACCAATAACACCACTTTTTGTGGGTTCACGTCGTGTGTCATTTACCAGAGTTTTAGACTTACGATAATATTGCATGATGTCCGTCCTCACAGTGAACTGACAATGTTTTTAAACGTGTAACGGTCACGTTTTCTCGCGGGAAAGCCAATAATACGATTACGAATATCCTGTCTATCCCTTAACACTCTCATTAAGGACATGACAGTAATACTGCAATCCTTGTTTTGTCTTCTGGTGAGTTCATTCATGCGAGTCACCTTTCTACTAGTCATTCCTGTACAACCCCTCACTTATCTATATGCGTCCAAAAATAAGCAGCAAGTATTCAACGGTGAATACGAGTGTCTTTTACCAGATGATGGTGTATGGAAAACGGTTGACGATAAGCGCATAGGTGTGCTTGTACCATATAATCTAGTGCTGAAAGGATAAAACGCATGAGCAATGATGCGCGTAAACCAAAAAACTCTCCTGGTTCCACAGGAGGACAATACGATACTAAACCTGGTGGAAAAGGACAAGACTTACCATCTCTAGCAGAAGCTACTCAAACACCAACAAACACAAACCAGAGAGACGATTCTCAAACAACCAATAACACTATTATTAACAGTAATGGCACCGAATTTGATGCCAATCAGTGGGATGCGATTGTAAATCTCATGGATACTGATCTTCGTGAAAAGCTGCATAATAAGCTTGCTCCTTGTTCTGAGCAAGAATTCTTCTCGGCTTACGCTAAAGCACATGAAGAGACATTCGGTGAAACATGGGAGTTAGACAGCGAACAACCAGTCTGGTAAAACCATTCGGCTGACTTGCTTGTATACAGGTCAGCCGTTTCAATGAGTAGAGTAATACCATGTAAGCAGTAAAACTACAGTATGCACAATGCTGATATTGCTATTTTACTTGGATGATGCTTCAACTACGTAAACAAAGTAGTGAAACTATGTTAAGCATTCAGGCTGTTAAAGGACATATGTTATGACAAATAATGAGACAAGTTTCCTTGTGTCTTATGATAACGTTGAACGTGACCGTATCGAAGAGGAGATGCCTGATATGCCGATGACTACTTCATTGAAAGGAAGGCTAACCAATACGAGTCTTCCTAAAACCCATGCACTTCTTCCATTATTTGAGGCTGTTGTCAACAGTATTCAGGCGATTGATGAACGGTTCCCAACGGATCAAGACCATGGGGAAATTGATATCTATATCAATCGACCAGAACAGGGTGCGCTGTTTAAAAACGACGCATCGGATGTTTCTGGATTACCTATTACTGGTTTCGTGATCAGGGATAATGGTATCGGTTTCACGCCCGAGAATCAGCTATCATTCGAGACTTTGGATAGTGATTATAAAGTTTCAAAGGGTTGTAGAGGCATGGGCAGGTTACTATGGCTTAAGGCGTTCGAAGAAGTTCATATTGAAAGTGCCTATGTTGATGATATTCAGAAACTTCAGGAAGTTTCGATAGATTTTTCCATCACTAATGAAGTAGAAAAAACCGACAGTCTAAACCATACGTTTCACTCTCCAGGCACTAAGGTTATGCTCAATGATTTCAAAAAAGAGTATCGTGAAGCTGCATTAAAAACAAGAAGTTCCATTGCTCAAGCACTTTTGGAGCATTGTCTCTGGTTTTTCCTCAGACCTGGTGGTGCTCCCAAAATTACGGTACGTGATATTGACGGTAACAGTTCTCTGGATGACTTGTTCAATGATTCTGATGCATCGGATTACGCTTGTGATAGTTTTAAGATCGAATCGGAGACATTTGACTTTGTGCAGTATAAATTGCGTTCAACTCATGCTAAGCGTAAACCAACACTCTATTGGTGTGCGGGTGACAGAACCGTCTTCGAAGAGAATCTGACCGGTAAACTCCCTGGTTTGTTCGGTGAACTAGAAGATGAAGAATCCAAATTCTCTTATATTTGCTTTTTATCGTCTGATTACCTTAATCGAAATGTCAGATCGGATAGAACAGCATTCGATATACAAGACGATGGCCTATTTGAAAACGACCCTCTTACTATGACTACGATTAGAGAACAAGCACTTACATGTAGTGAACGGTTTTTAAGGAAATCGCTTGAGAAAATAAAAAAATCTGGGGAAGAACGCCTTGAAAATTTCACTGCTCACAAGGAACCGAGATACAGGCCATTAATAAAGAGAATGAAACAGGATGGTATTACTGTAGACCCGACAGTGTCCGACCGGGAACTTGACCTTGAAATGCATAAACTGCTCCTCGCTGAACAGCTTAAGGTATACGAAAAAGGGCAACAAATTTTCGCGGATGTTCATAACCAGGAACTAGATGAAGCATTTGAATCAAGGCTCAAAAATTATCTGGAAGATGTTAGCGATCTTAACAAGTCCGACCTCGCAGCTTATGTTTCGAGAAGAAAGGTTATTCTCGATCTGTTATCCAAAGCAATTGAGCGTAATGATGACGGAAAATACTGTAAGGAGTCGGTTGTTCATCAACTGCTTATGCCGATGCAAATTAATTCAGATGACTTGGAGTCAGACCAATCGAACTTATGGGTCATCGATGAACGTTTAGCTTTCCATGACTATCTAGCCTCCGACATTCCTCTGGACAAGATGCCAATTACCGATTCTCAATCCGTAGATCGTCCAGATATTCTGGCAACACAGACTCTCAGTAACCCGACTTTGACAGCGGACAGGGCAACCCCGTCCCTCGCGTCAGTCACGGTGATAGAGTTCAAGCGTCCTATGAGGAATGACGCGACGACGGAAGACAAGAACCCTATTGCTCAGGTGCTGGGTTACCTTAAGAAAATCCGCGATGGCAGTGCACGTACTGCGAAAGGAAGACCAATAACGGCCGTGAAAGACGCACCTGCGCAATGTTATGTTATCGCTGATCTCACACCAACGTTGAAAGACCAATGCGAAATGAGCGGACTTAAACTAGCTCAGGACCATTTAAGTTATTTTGGTTATAACGAGAATTATGGGACAACAATCCAGGTTATTTCTTTTGATGGACTGCTCAAATCAGCAGAAGAACGGAACAAAGCGTTCTTTGAAAAGCTCGGTCTGCCAACAACAGTCAATAGCTGAAATAAAGGTAATACCAACGAAGAGCATGGTTAGCACACAGTTTTACCCTTCAATAGTTGCGGACAATTGGTGCGTACTTCCATCGTAGTACGCACCAATTGTCCGCAACAGAGTGAATATACCGTAAGAACGTTTGGATGCTTCAAGTGCCGTATTCGTGGCATAGCTTCTTCTCAACCAGAATAGTTTTTACGTAGCAGCTTCCAGAAACTTTGCAGTAGTTCAAGTCACGTATTTAAGTAAAAGTCCCATGGTAAAAAGCCAATTCATAAGGGATGCGCTCAATTATCGACAACACCCAACCACGGGACCTCATTGTGACTCTTGCACTCAAGATCCCTCCCAGTCGCATTACCATACTCTTTAACAATGCGATTAAGAATGTACTTATCATCATCATCATTAAAAAACACTAAGCTCTGGGTCACACTCACTCGAAAACACTACAGGATTGTATTCTCATACTTTGTTTGAGCAATCTCAGTCATTCGAAGCACACTGCAAGTTGTATCCTTGAAACAGCACTATACAAGCTGCATGCTTGTTTTCTCGCATCCTATACAAACGTAAAAATAGTATGGTTCAAAATATATCAATTACAACCTCGCTGTACTCGAAATGAGGTGTACCCTACCGCTTAAGCTACCACCTTGTTATCAATGACAAGGAAACGAGTTCGTAAGTTAGGAATTATTGGGGCGGGAGGACTGAGTTTGTTCGCTATGTTGTACTTCGTATACGTGCGAATCGCGCAATTATGATGTTCGTGGCAAAGTGTTCACTATAGGTAAGATTAATTTTTATAGTCAAAAGCAGCTGACATAAGAGATAACGCATTGGGGTACCCGAAGAGTGGTGCTATTGCCTCGATGTCGTCTATCTTCCATGTGGAGTGTTCCATAAGGTGCTTGGCTATATATGACTGAGCGCGACCGCTTGCTCTTGCCATGTCGTCTTGTGTGATGCCTTTACGTTTCATGACATCTCTCATATAAGAAGAAACGGCATCGTTAGATCTATATTTTTTATCTCTCATGTTCACCATATTAGTTCTTGAAAAAAGACGAATAAGTTCAAGACACTATCGCATTATGCAAGTGCGCTCAAGACAAGCAGACAGATAGATAGATTTCACGCAATTGGGAGTAACCAGTACACTGTAAAAGAAGCTCACATCGTAATGAGACGGTGTGATAAGACTGCTGTTATGGCACGTATTCTCACTGTGGCGAGAACTACAACAAAGGATGCTTAAGCGAAACCCTAGTCGATTTACGATGGGGCAAATCTTGAGTTTTGCAAAAGATATGAGGATTCCAGAAAAACTACTCAGTAAACAGCTTTTCTGGGCTGATGTCCCACGCTTGGCAGATAAGCTCAATGTCTGAAAGTGCCCATTCTGCTTCATCTTTTATGCGTGCCCTTATATAGGTCTCACTTCGACCAATTTGCCTACTTAGTGCTCTGCCTGAAAGTCGACGTACGCCCATTCCTGATCTGATTGATTTACTTATTTTCCGATTGAAGTCACTAACTTTGATTGTCTTTTGTCCCATACTTACTAAGAATACGCATTTATGCGCGGATTATCACGCTTATACGTTTATTTAGATAAATCTTCAATAATGATGAACCAAGTCCAACTTTGTTTGCCCTCAAATTGCAACGATATTGGTAAGCACATAATTATCCCATTGTATCTTGCGTCTATTCGTACTGAAATTAATTACCAGAGCATTGTTTGTCAGATTCAGTAAGAAAGGAGAGTGAACACTATAACAGTATTCACCCTCCCCTATAGTTAGCATTCAGCAGTTATGCTTGCTTCCTATGGTGTGCTATACGGTTACTGCGCTTAGCATTGGCATGTATACCAATGAGAACAAGAACCATAAGCACGGCAACCACTAGAATACCCGCTAACCGTGTACCCGTTACTGGTAATGGCGGTTGTTTCACATTCACGCTTTCACCTGGGACACGTGGTTGACCGTACACTATCGGAGGTCCGTCCCGATGCTCTGATGGCAGCAAGCGTTCCCTATAATAGTGAAGACCAGCATGTACCGCTTTATGCTCAGGTCCTTGTACTTCATGTGCGCCAGCAGGTACAGGCACACAATCAGTAGTGGTTTCCAGCTTATCCAAGCTCACATCAGAACCCTTGTCTTGCTTCCAGTATTCAAACGCGATGCAATACTTCGTGCTTGACGGTACAGTACCTTCAATCAATGCTGTGTCATGGATCATGTCACCTACCATGGCTTCGCCTTTAGTTTTAGTCGTAACCTTGATAACGTTAAAGGTTTCATCCTCAACCCGGGCTTTATCCGTGAATAGAGGCTGTAAAACACACGACTTACTATCAGGTGTACTAGCTTCTTCCTGTTGTCCTGGAAGAGGAGCTTGTAATGTGGTCGGGCATGCCTGGGTTAAATGATGCGTAGTGTATGCACCATCTTTACCTAGGGTTGGAGTCATTAGCATATTCTTATCATCTCGCCGTGGGCTGGTGATACTGAACTGCCAGTAAATACTATCCCCAGGTTTTGTTTCCTTATAAGCGTGAGGTGTTGTAATCACTGTTTTACCTGTGGTGAGAGCACCACGAGCTTGAGCACCCTCAACAATGGCAGCACCATGAGCGGGATCATAATAGTCTAAGACTTGCTCATCTGCTGACCCGTCACCAGGCTGTTGACGCCATGCTTTCCAGGACACCATCGTGCCAGGTGCTACAGGACCGGTAATCGTGACCTGGTCGGTAGCGGGTGTACCAGACTGGATGAGCCGTTGCGTATGACTGACTGCTGTAATCACACGGAAGGTTTCCGCTAGATCACGAGCAGATCCATACTTGATGAGCTTACCGTCAGGCCCGCTGATACGGATACGCCAATAATACATGCCCACATCGGTAGGGATAATGTCACTCGAGGAAGCGTTTGCTTGCCCGTCACTGAGAGGCACACCCTCCTTATCGATCGTGGTTACCAGCTTATCCTTAGCACTATCATCACTAGTGGTGTCCTGCTTCCATAATTCCCATGAGGCTTTCAAACTTGGTTTGAGATCATCTCGAATATCCTCATCTTGAGCATATTGAATATGCTGTAGGTCAGTGTCATCGTGAATGGCCATACCTAGCATGATTTGTGGTGTCACTTGTGTAGTGGCATCGATAGCACGAGTTGACTCGTGAGGTACTCGCTCATCACCTCGATGGAAATCAGTATCATCACCAGGCAGGCGCACATGTTCCACCCAATAATAGTCGATAGCTTGCGGCACGCTTACCTCGCGGGAAACAACCTGTTGTGTGCTATCACCATTCGTGCATGGCTTATAACCCAGGTCGGATAGTTTCACGGGAGATAGAGACCCTGCTTGAGTTTTAGACTCATACTCATGTAATTCAAACCCGATCGTCGCGTCTACTGGTAGACAGCCGTCGATAATAGCAGTGTCTGTGGCTTTACCATGTTTACTGCTCCACTGGTAGGTGGCGGTAGTGACTCTCACCGCATGGAAGCTTTCAGCTTTAATTCGTTTATCACTAACCACTTCACGTTCACCGTCTGGACTCCAAGGCTTACCGTCAGCTTTAGTGAACACATACTGCCAGTAATAGTCACCAGGATCAGTGATATCAGTGAGCGCGGATTGTAATACGGTCGTTGCTTCAGCTACATCAGTGGCCGCGATAGAAGCTATCTGCTTGTCTTGTGTGGGATCATCACCAGGAGCCTGCTTATACAAGCGGAATCCAAGCTTATACCCGGCTGGCACATGACCTTCAATCTTAGCGTGATCATTGGTTTGAGCACCTTTAGTGACATTCAAATAATGCTCACCGTTCGCTGTGGTATGAATACCTGTCATACCAGTGACATCAGTAGTGATACGAATCATTTCGAATTGTTCACTAGCATCGTGATCCGTGTTAGCGATGAGTTCACTGTGCTGATATCCAGCATGCTTATCTGGTGCGGGAGCCCAATCAGGAGGCAATATGATGCCAGCAGTACTAGCTTCTACTGGCCCGCCTTGCTGGTCTGGAGTCCAAATCTTATGACGGAACTGGTAGCCTCCCGGTTCTGTAGGCGCGTTCATACTCACTGGTATCACACCATGACCTGTAATAGCAGCAGGAATAGGTTGAACACCAGTGGAACTGATTTTCTTCACGGCTATACCATTAGCATCACGAGACCATAATTCCACTTCATACTTACTATCAGCAGGTAGATTACCATCCACGATCAATTGTTCTTCCACATGCTGCTGGTCTGTGGTCCACGCGGTTTCGCTAGCACGAGAGGTAACGCGAATCACATCAAAGCTTTCACGCTCTACTCGTTGCGGAGCTTCCCAGACAAGACCATCTGAAGCGACACCTATATCACGTAAATGCTGCGCATCAACACTATTCGTGACACGCGCCCGATAATAATAGGTTCCAGGAGTAATGGAAGAAGGTAGCGAGAAGGTTTCAGACCTGATTTTCTGTTCGAAATGCTCCTGCTTATTCGTAGGAACTTTCGGCAGATCAATAGGCTTACCATCTACAATCTTCGCGTCTTGAGTCACATCACCAGTGTGAGACCAGATACTAAATTGTGCTTGCGTACCAGGCATGGTTTGACCCTCACGAGTCTTTGATTCCATGTCTGAACCCCATTGAGCATAATATTTCTGGGTTAATGCATCATAGGTTTCAATAGTTTTCGTACTATACTGCTCATCATTAGTGGACAACCATTTCTTAGCAGTATCCGTAGCATACTCTTGTACTGGTGTACGCTCACTATCATCACCATAATGGCCTTCATCAATCACAGCGCCATCAGGTCCGATGAGTTGATGCACCCAATAATATTGGCCAGCAGCTGGATACGTACCAACATTCGCTTGGAAACTATATGATCCAGGGCGAGCACCAAGCTTAGCTATATCTACAGGAAACTCTTTCGTACCTACCAGCTGTCCCTTAACAGGTTGGGCTTGCCCTTCATGCTTATAGTAGGATACACGCACTATCGAACCAGCAGGAATATTACCTCGACCTACACCATTCGTTTTATCAGCAACAGTGATAATATCCCAGGCAGGACCACCCACAGCACCCTGAGTTTGAGCGATGGAGCTAATCGTTCCACCACCCTTAATCACCGTGCTTTCGCTTTTAATACCAAGCTCATGAGTAGCTACAATAGTGCCATTAGCATCATGTAAAGCAGCCTGCCAGTACACCGTACCACTTGACTGAGCTTGAATCGATGATGATTGAACATCCACGGAATGACCTTGATGAAGCGTAGTTAACTGGTCAGCAGACAACACATGCTTATCCTGGTCAAGAATCTTACCCACACTAGGATCAGGTTTACCAACAACCGGCTGATACGCATCAAACGTAACATACGCGCCTTGAGTAATATTCAAATCACCAACAATATGCGCAACATCAAAGAAACTTTCCCCCACAAGCACCGAATCCGGGTTAGTGTTCGAAGTCAAATCAATCGTTGCCTTTTCTTTCGTCACGAACGTTGATTCGAACTGATCATTATAAGCGCTTGTATATTTCGCTACACGATCACAACCAGGATACGAGAAAACAAACGTGTAATACCCGGTTTTCGTCCCCGGTATCGACACGTGAGAACCATCAGCTAAAGGACTACCAGCATTACCACCAGCAACCCGAATATCTAAACGCTGATGATACGTGTTACCTTCTAAATCAATAAGCTTACGTAAATCATACGTCAGTGTTTGTAAGAGCTTATGATTCGCATCAGGTGTCGGGGCTTGTGGTGTGGAAGGCATGAAACGCATGTCTGCTTCTTTAACACCTTCATCCGCTCCGGTAGCACCTGACCACCATACTTGTACTGTCGCATTACGCTCATCAGCACCAAAACCATTACCACCCTTGAAATCACCCAAATCTTTAGGCAACCCAGTCACATGTATCACATCTCGAATATCAGCACCCGTCATAGCATGAGGTTCAGCAACTTCAGACCAAACGGATGTTTGAATATGATGAACACTAGACTCAGGTACTTGACCTGCTGTGTGAATATAATCGGCTTTAATATTACCTTGAGCAGCTCCTGCATCACTCTTACGTATAATCCAAACCCAGTTACCAAACAAACCGTCTTCAGGATTCACATACTGCCTACCACGTGCTTGTCCTGTTACCTCATTAGTTTGATTCGGCCCAGTAAACACAGTATCTGCTGTAGCTACTGGCTCACCATAACGTTGTTTCACTCTTGCTAAATACGAGTCCACGTTTTCAGGATTTTCAATACCACCAGTTTGCGGTATCGAATCAATAGGAGCTTTACTTTGGAAATAATAACCATGCGCTGGAACACTGGTGCCTGGCACCCATGGCGCATCTCCACTAAGACCAGAAGTAACTTTATCTTTTACAGGCTCACCACGCGCTAATTGTTTCGAACTCACCTGAGTACTAACAGTAGGCTGGAAACTCAACTGCACCCTAAACTGAACCTCATTGCCACTTTTCGTTAGAGGGTCGCCCGCCATGAATACATCTTGAGAGGATGACGCTAACTTTTTGGCAGTCGAAACTTTATAGAAAGGACGAATTCTGACATCTCCGTTACCGGTTGCCTTCCAATGGATAACAGTCTCTGTTTGACCAGTCACCCCAGAAGTCGGTCCTGTTACATTCACTGGACCAGAAACTTCAATACGCCAAGGTATCCCTTGCACGTAGTTCCCAGCAGAGTTTTTTATAAAAACTCGTATATCTCCTTCGCGTTGAGCTTGTGTGTATCGATAGTCTATCGCACCACTGTCTGGGACATTTTGTGCTGCATCATTCCATAGTTGTGTTGCTCTGTTGGCTACGTCTGCCATGTTGGCACCCTCAAGGCTTTGTCGTTTGTAGACACTCCAAGCTGATGATCCTTGGTCTAAATGATCATGGATAGCGTATTGGACGGCGGCTTGAGTCATATCACTCATATCGCCTTTATTTCGGTCTACTAGAGTTGCGCCTATTCTTGAATTCATGTCATCGGCTAGCTGCCAGTTGCCATCTAAACTACCAGCAGGTATACCGGATTCGATGCAGTAGACAGGTAAACCGTCTTTCATACCTAATACACCTAGTCCTACACCGTGTTTACCAGCGAATACTGGTCCTTCTCTAAACGGGTTAAACCAGTAGCCTGGTCCCGAGTTAGTGGCAGCTTGAGCGGTTACAGTACCGCCTATAAGCGTGGCAGCGCCAACAATAAACGCTATCAACGCCATACCAAATTTACGCAACGTTTGTCGCATAGGTACTCCTTTCATAGAGTTACCCATACCTATGCGCATAAAAAATCCCCAGTCATAGACAGTTACAACCGGGGATTTAGTTAGTTATTTATGGGTTCAATTACCAACACAATTGCCATTGTTGCAAATTAAGTGATGATCTCCTCCCGGGAATAATGCCCAATCATCATTACCGCTTGGTGCTGGTTGCTGTGGTGCGGGAACTGGAACTCGAGGCGCTGGTGCGGGTGCTGGTTGTGGTTGGGCTGGCGCTCGCGGTGTTACCGGTGCGGGTGTTATTGGTTTACTACCGGTTTGCGGCTGGGAAGAACCTTGACCCGGAGTACCCATGGGAGCATTCACAGCAGCAGGATTATTAGGAGTAGTAGCTACTGGTTGTTGAGCAACAAGCATAGTAGCGTTCATGTTCTGGGTGACGGAACTCATCGTACGATCAAGATTAGCTCCAGCTTTCACATAATCATCTGCTTGAGTTGAAGAAAGTTGATCAGCTTCACCTATAGCCTGCTGTAACGCTTCACGACACGTATTATCCGCTACCTTATGCTCAGAATCAGCTAACAGTTTACGAGCTTCTTCCTTCTTAGCATGCAACTGGGTTTGAGCATCAACGAGAGTTTTCTTCACTCGAGAAGCATTCACAACAGTACGTTGATGGTCCAGAGTTGTGAGCAGTTGCGCATGCCGTGTATTCCACGTGTTAGCCGCTTGCTCACTATGTTCCAACTCACGAGTACTCATACCCGGGTCACATGAAACACTCAGCTCATCTTCTTTCACCGTGTGCAACGTATCAGCAAGTGTTTTCACTGTAGTAGGATCTGCTACCTGTTGTTCACCACCTGAGACCAGAGTACGAGCATCCTGCACACTCTGAGTAAGCCGCTTACTGGTTTGCTCAGCACGAGTACCCGCGTTCGTGCAAGCGCTAAACGCTTTCTGGTGAGCTTGCTGCTGAGCATGCTGATACCAGAAAACACCCACAACCACCATCACCACAACAACACTGACAGCAACCACCAACACCCACAAGCGTTGAATATTGATAGTTTTCTTTCCTGGTGTCTTAGATGGTAATGGCTTACTGGTTTCATTAACCTCATCGTTCGACTGGTTTGCAACGTTCATAGTCGCCCCTTCATAACAGTTGTTTCTATTACCAGTGTACTGGTAACAAACACGTAAACTAGTGACACTATGAATATGCGTCCAAAAAAGAAAACAGACCCATAAGACAGGAAATCCCCCCTCTAACAATTCCCTACCACTGTCACTATCGTTATACATCATCATAAACGACAATCTCTAATATGAACCAACAAGCACTAGTTTAACAACATGAAATATCGAATAACTCATACCTGATACCAGACACTGTCACCAGCTAATCTAGTTACACAAGCCTTGTAAACGCCAACGATGCTACATTACTGCCCGAAGCTGTTTATCAGTTTTGGTTCATGCTAGTGCAACCCTTACTTGCTTTTAAGGTGCTATTGCTTCGTTAAACCTTGGACTTGGAGGAGATTGGCAGGGGTAGTCTTGCCTCGCACACGCATTCCGTGGTTCAGGCTCTCTGTAAAGAAACTCGTCCAAGACTATGGGTTTCGTCACGTTTGACTATTTTGTCCTATAGTGTGGCTTCTATGCATTCGCATCATGTGTCACTCGGCCAGCAGGGAACTCATCCAGTCGCCATCTTCTTGGGAAATGAACGTTCGGTCAGACACGTCAGTCAAGTTCGGTATCGGTGCCGCATGGCTCTTGGAGGGGTCGGCCTGCAATGCGGAATAATAATCCAGCATGCTCTCTCGTGTTATGATCTTATCGTCGGTTTCCCTGGCATCAGACCATGGATTCTCAGCATGACTTATCTCCTCGAGCTTGTCGTCGAGGTCACCGTCCTCCACTTCGTTGTATGATTCCATGACATGTTCGATGAGAGACCGTTCCTCGATAGTCAACTGATTGGCATCACTATCAAGAATCTCTCGTGGGAAAATGTACTTATGACTCCCGCAATATGAGGTAAAACTATCCTGTACTACTGGGCCATGCTCCCCTGCCTCTATCAGCTCGCTGAACAGTTCTCTGTCCTTTGCCACAAGCATCCATGCCTGGCAGTAATAAAGTAAATTCTGTAGTGTTAATGTCGTGGTCATGTGACCTTGTGCATGCCTTTGACTCAGAATATACCGAGCAACATCTCTTGCCTTCGCCATGTTTTCACCACCTTCTCATATCTCAGAATCATTGGAACATGGAACTTTCTTCAAGACAGACCATACCAGTAAGCTAACACCCCATCGATTGTTGTGCTATATCAACGGTAATACGCCTACTTCGTGAACATAAGTGTCATACTATGCAAACTCTTACTTTGTCAATTGGACACCAGACCACCGGAAACGAACGATTTCAGGCGGCCAGTCCCAGCAAATTTCCAGTACCCACTTATACGAATTAGATGGCCTCGCCAAGGAGAGCGGAAAATGTTCCTAAAACATGGGCTCACATGAAGTGTAGTCTTAACATAATAGGCTCTTTTCCTGCACGTTAGTAGTAAAAAACAGGCGGGAGTACCCCCCCGCCTGTTCCATAAGCACTCGTTGTTGACACTCACAGTGCAAGTCTAAGAATCATTCCGATGAATCCATACGCCAAGGCTGGAAGCAGGAACTATCAGCCTTTAGCACTGTGAAATCACCATCACCATCTATGAAGCCTATAAGCATGTCATACCTTCGCAGTACGGGTGTCGGGAAGATGCTCGATGACTCATACTTCTGTTCACCTAGCATACGAACAACGATTACCGGTGCACTATATGTTGGGTATGGCAGCATCTTCATGTTTGGTTTCCACTCTACAATGTCACCAACCTTAAATGGTATGGGAGTCACATAATTATGCTGAGCTGCTTTTAGTTTATCTACGTAATCCGGCTGAGCAACTATCTCTTGGTACTTTTCCAACTGTACTAATCTAACATCGTTGTCCATTCTGACGTTATCGGTTTTTTCTTTATCGTCTGATTCCATCATTCACACCTTTCAGGGATCCAAACTTTAGCAAAAGATTTTGCAAAGATTGTTTGTAATCTTTATAAATATCGCTTAGGTCGTCTAAGTCTTGTTCTAAGGCTGCGGATGAGTAATCCGACTGTGGTGACTCTCTATCGGATAGTCGTTGACCTCTTAAATTCTCCTCGCGATTATGAACCATTTCATCGAATACTGCTCCATCTCCATGCAACTCTTCGAATGTTTGTATGGCATCCAGCTTCAACAACTCATAGCTGTCAATCTGTTTCATCTCATAATAATAAAGGGCACGCTCTATGTGCTGGTGCAAGACAGGAGCATATGGTGCATTTATCTCGCGATACGCTATACTGTCAACAATGTTAAAGGTTTTTTCAATCAAATTAGAACGTTTTGCCATATCATCGAACAGCTGGTTATCTAAGCATATGACAGCATTATTATAGATTTCATTTCTATACTTAATAAAATCGTTCAAATTTCCTAATCTGAATCTAGCACCCTGCAACGATTTCCATGAAACCATATCCGTCAAGACCTGATGAAGTCTACCACCTACAGTTAGGACATTCCTGAAGAACTTAGCCGACGAAAGCCATACCAGGTCGCCAGATTGGATAATCATACCCTCTGGTACCGGAGTAAGATAGTGTGCTTCTCCTTCAGGAACAGAATTATAGCTTTCTTTATCAGCCAAGCCCCATTCATCTTTCATCGCAACATACAAGTCGGACCCCAATTTGAAGGCAGGATGATACGCTAAGAAGCCTCCCGCTTCTGTATCGCAGCTACCAACAAACCCCCACAACTTCAAATTCGATTCTGTTCTTACCATTGCTGATTCACCTCCAACCATCGGCGTGCTTCCCTTGATGCATCTAGTCCTTCAACACGTGTGACTTTCGTATTATTGTTGAGAAAGTTGATAATTCGTTTTCTATCTCCTATGGCGTATTCCAAGTTCCTGATTGTTTCCCCTTTAAGAAAATCCATATCATCAGCAGTGATCCAGATGTGACACAGTTTTAGATTAACCGTTTCCTCTTTTTCGGAAGTTGTGTCGGGTAGAGTTTCTTTGGACGTTCTCGCCTCCCATACCCAGCAACGCGCGTCCGACACGCTTCCTGATGAGGGTATAGCTATTTCTGCACAATAATGTTTACTCGGAACTTTGCCGCCAACATATTCACTAACATATGTAGTATCATACGCGCTTTTGGTCCATTCTGAAAACTGATCCTGATAGCAACGACCGAAAGAGTACTTAGAAACTAAAGCCTTTTTTTGCTCTGGAGTATTTAATGCAAATTCATCTGAGACTGTGGATATCCGTCCAGTGGCTACAGCACCTGTATCAAAGGGAGATACCTTGAAAAGCGTCCTCCCCATATCTGAAAAATCGGGTTCGAAAGCAAATACTTGTCTACCAAAGGAAGGATGTTCGAACCCGACATAATAATAGGAATTAGCTCCTATGTTTAGCAATGACTCGCTTTGCGACGTTTTTGTACCAGATGGCAAACTGTTCGTAGTTCCTAGAATTCTGCCATATGTCAATGGAATCCATGAATCGGAATACTTATCGACATCACTTCTTAGCCCTTGAATCCAATATGCAACCATTGATCTTCTCTCATCCGTACATCACTCAACATGTGAGCATGTGAACTACCATGAAAAGGGAATCGGGAAGCTCACACCTATGGTCTTTTCCACTACCATACATATGAACATAACCGATCCAGCTACTACAATTGTTTCTAAGAACTCATCAGCGATCCATGAAAACAAAAAGAACTTGGGATGTTCAGCACTGAGCATTCTCACCCTGTCACATGGATTAGCTTCCCCATGCACCATGTTTGCCACTTTTACAAAAAAATGCAAGAATGGATGCCATCCTGATGCCGCCAGTAATGGTGCAGCCTCAGAAGATCCTCCAAAAGGTCCTTTTTCTGGACTCATATCCTCAACCATTTCAAGCCGCTGACTACCATCTACTGGTTGTCGAAATCCTACTTCCTTCACGGAATCCTTAAGCTCAGCACCCGTGACGGGCTGATCATCTCCGAATAGCACATTTCCGTCGCTGTCGAGGATTTCATTTCCGTTGCTGTCGGTTATGGCGTACATGTCAATCCTAGGAGTTTCGACCTATAGGAGACCGCATCCACGGAAACCTTGAAAAAATTAGCTATGTCGATATCCGAGTTACCACTCTCTTTCAACTCACGGAACTTCTTCTCTGGCATGAGGAGGCTTCCCGCGAATTCGTTAGCTATAACCTCGAATACGTTCCCACGGTTCTCGTCAGACCTCGCGTCGATGTACCCCTCACCAGATCCGATAGGTTTGACCGTGAACCCATCGAAGCTGTCTGCGGACGCGTGCGTCATGTAATGCCCAAGCTCATGTGCTGCGGAGAACCGCTTTCTGCTCGATGGCTGGTCTATATCCAAATACATGGTCGCTGAGTTGTCTCCACCGACGAGCATTCCCCAGAGATCTGTACCAAGCTGCGAATCATACACTTCGACACCTGCCGCTGTTGCAATCTTGATAGGGTCGACGGGAAATTTGCCGGGTGTCCAATAATTACGGAGCGTGTCCTCTGCGAGCTCCCTAGCTATTTTTCTGGCATCACCGTATGTCATTACTTTATTTTCATTCATATTCTCGCAGCACCTCCTATCTTTTCAATTTTGACTACTGATTGCTACTCATAATTGTTAAATTATTAATAGCAATATTAATAATACAATAACGGCGCCTATACCACAATTTTTTACATAGCCTTGTAAAAACTTAGCTACGTGTCGTAATTCTTGGATTAGTCAATTCTTAAGGCGAAAACGTTAGGGAATAATGTTGTCCGTATGGAACATATTCACTGCGCGTCCCTTATTTTCTTTATTTTTACTGACTGTTTCTTTTGCGTGGTGTACATCTAGTTTTTATTGATGTTCTGTGAATCCTAAAGGAACAAAAATGAGAACAACCAGCAGACCTTACAGGAACGTGGAAACAAGTCAATGGCGAAAAAGACCACTATCAGGAAGCCACCATTACTGCTGATAGCATCGAAATCAATAGGATAGCACCGGACACTAAAAGCCTATATTGGTCAGGCAGCTACACCGCTCCAACAAAAGCCTGTGCTTTTTCGTGGACCAGCACCGGAGACACTGAGAAGATGAAGGCAAGCCTCCTGGGATCCCAAGACCCAGCAAAGAACTTCAAGTATTCTAACGGCGAGATAACGTATCAGTCCAGCGCCATGGGCACGACGACCAACATCCGACTGAAGAAGCAGTAAGAACCACTCACTTGGCCCCGCTTCGGCGGGGTCTTCGCATAAGCGGACAACTGTTTCAAAAACGCAATAGTTCAAAACGGGATGGTGGGGGCCACCCCCCCCACCTGGTTCGGACAGACACAGATGATCCATCCCGCTTGCCGATGTCAGTCGGACGACTTCAAAAGATTCTCTATAGGCAGCATGCTGATGAAAAAGATCCCATCATCAGGACCATTCGGCGACTCTTTTTCGGCCACCTTCTGGAAGCCGGCTTTACTGTACAGCCTTTCATACAGTTTTTTCCTGGAGTCCACCAGCACGAACCGTCCGCCTGCTATCTGCCTAGCCTCCAAGATTCTCGCCAAGGCCTCCTGCAGCAGCGTCTCCCCGGGAAGTCTTTCACGCCCCACATCATTCCTGCGGGCAAGTTCTCCGATCGTGTATACACCAATGAAGCCATCTTTATTATGCATATGTCGAGACAGATGTTTTTGCTTCTTTCCAGACAGCCCCTGCCAGAATTCACTGTTTTTGACCGATGTCCATTCGAGGCTTGTGATACCAAGAGTGAAGAATCCAAGGAGATCATTGCTGCCCTTCTCGAGTACGAGATAGGTACGGGACTCGCCACAATCCTCATTCCAGTACACCTCACCAGTGGCCATAAAGTCCACGATTGTCTTGCTTGCCTTATGGGGGGTGAAATTCGCCATCTGCTCTTTGATGGACTTAACAAAGTTTTGGTCGGGGTGAGTATCCAACTCGCTCACCCCGACCACATAATATTCAACAGGCGTGTTAACTATTTCTTGTTTGCAGTAAACCCGGCCTCACGACGCAGCTCCTCGTCATCTCCAATGTAATGGGAGACAAAACCTGACATGAACTCCTGGGTCTTCCTTCTTGACTCGTCCAAATCAATCTCTGACACCTTGGCCGGATCGATAACATAGTGTTGGGTCAATGAACGCAACGCCATTTTGTTTTCTTCCTTTCGATACCAATTCATATCCACGCGGCGCCACCCTTTTCTTTAATATTCCCTAACGCCGTTTATCTGATAATAAACTGGTATCTCTTATACTACAGGAACCAGCGACAATCGTAACGTGATTTTTTAACAGCAGAAACGGTCACCACTCAGTCGTAGCCATATTGCATTTCTGATTCTTTCTGTGCACAGTGGCATAAATTTTTAGACACGCAAACCACAATCTATTCCCCAGTATCTCTTTCACATGAAAATATTCGTATCTGAGAACCCTTACTCGATGCCGTGTGCTGAGTCGAGTTTAAGCATGGCCTGCTTGCGCTCGTCTAGTCCAGCGGTCCGGTAATGTTCGAGAACATACCCCAATATGGTTCTCAGATTGTTCTGCTGGCGTAGGCTCTCATTCTCCAGCTCAAGCCTCTTTATCTTTTCGTCCTCTTTACGCTGCTCCTGTGCCCGCCTCTGCTCATCGGTCTTCTCGCCTTGCTCTTCAGCACCTTCACCGCTGTCATCCAAAGAGGCAGTATCGGTAGTGTCCGATCTCTCCCCCACCGCACATTGTTCAGACCACAACTCACCGGCGACAGAACCAGTCCCAGCAGCCTCTCTTTGCGCTGACTCATATCCAAGAGCAACGCCTGCACTTCCTGTTTGCCCTTTTCAATGACGGTCTGATCCACCTCGCTGATTTTTATATCCTTCAGCGCCGATCAATACCCGTTAACGCAAACCGAGGTTGACGCGCCGGAAGGACATGTCACTCTCCGACACATCGAATATTCTGGCCATCTGCTCATCGGTCTTGCCTTCAGACCAGTACTTCCGCACAATGGCAGCGGGCATCAGCAGCGCCGCGGCGAAACGATTAGACCAAATCTCATTAGGGTCGAAACCCTTGGACGAGTTTCGGTCACGATGCTCAGGCTCCACCGTAATCTCATCCGAAGGCCACTCCTGGTATTGTCTGATGTAGTGACCCAACTCATGGGCAAGGGTGAAGCGTTGGCGCACTTCAGCCTGATAACAGTTCGAAACCGCCTTGAATGGCTGTTGGGGCTTATCCTTGATAAGCATGCCATCCAACTCAGTCGGAAGTGGGAGCGACTGCACAATCAATCCAAGCGAATGGGCTATATCCCCCACACGGATAGGGAGCTTGACGTGCCTTTGGCTATCTGTGACCGTCGCGAGCAAGGTCTTGATCGCCGCATCCTCCGGTTGTGTCGAATCACTGACAGGAATCACAGTCCCCCCGGCGACAGCATCCACTGATTCTTTGGTAGCATTCCTCAACGTATCTGTCATCTCGCCTCCCGCCTCTTAGATTCTCAGCAAGATAGCATTATGTAGCCTCCACTGCCCTCTTTGCTGACAATTAAACTATAACATCGCTACAACGGTTCACATTTGCTTGAAAACACAGGTAAATGTTGCAAAACCCATAAACAATGGCAATAATTCCGATTTATCCACATTATGGTAACCGCATGAATAACTTGACTCGCAAGCAAAATAGCAGCGACGCATTACCCAATTCAAGCCGGCCGCTTATTCGATGCCGAGTGCTGAGTCGAGTTTAAGCATGGCCTGCTTGCGCTCGTTCTATCTGTGGTCCGATAGTGTTCGCGTTCAAATTGTCTTAACGTAACAAATGATAGCCCGGCTTCGGCACGACTTTCTTGTAGTTGTATGTAAGGTATCGTAAAAAGTCATCTGACGTTAGTGCCTATTTGCGTTTTCGTATTATTGAATCGATAATGTGCGGCCCCGCAGGCACGGCTCCAATCAACGTGGATGTGACAGTTCCGGCATGTTCTCACATTATCCTACAAACAATGAGAGAAGAAAATCTAACCCAGGGTAAGAACGTGAAACCTAATATTCAATCTTCTGAGTAGTTAGTGTACTCAGCAGGATGAGTGTCCATCGCCTGTCGAATCGCTTTGCCTACGTTGTTCCAAGCTTGGGTCTGCAACTGGCTGGCTGTCAAAGGAGCTAGGATACTGCGCGTTGTTGGCTGTTGAGTTTGCGCTATCTTTGCCCCTCGTGAGACCCCCCGGAAGATTGATTGAAGAGTGTTCATTGTCATCCTGGCAGTCGCCTCCTTTTCTCATATCAACGTTCACTCGGTATAACCCATCATGAAAACATTAGCTACTCAGAACCAGTACGTTGGTTGTTCACGCCTAATATTCAACCATCAGTTTACTAAAATGTATCCTATCAGTACAACCAACCATAATACCTGTTGAGACAGTAGGTAGATGTAGAAGAATATATGAAATTCTCAATCTCATATCAACACAAGGGTGCTTATTACCGCGCAAAAACACAGAAGACTACCCATAACTGCTATTACATACTCCGTCCAACAATAAAAACAGTATGGCTGAGACGAACAAGATTATATATGTGGAGCGGATGACGGGAATCGAACCCGCGTAATCAGTTTGGAAGACTGAGGCTTCTGCTGCTATAGATATTGATATGCATGGCCTCAGTAAAATTACAGTAGCCTATGTGTAGCCTATCCACAATTTCTTCACATAGAGAGGGGTGTAACCATCAGATAGTGTGAAGAGAGAGTGCGACACGCCCGCATTTAATCCGGATGCACTTTATATCCGATCGGTATATAGTGATAGATATCAGCGGGAAGCACATGGCAGCCCACAGAGTAGCGTAAGGCTCAAAAATGATGACACATGATTATAGTCCAGTAAAAGCAATCGCATTCAATGGCAAGATCAGGGTCATGTCCGATTATGACGAGACATTTGTAAAAGAAGCAAAAAAGCTAAAAGGTACATGGTCACCTAAAGATTACTTCACCGGAAGCAGTGGGTACTGGTCCTTTGATATCAGCGATCAAGATAAAGTTTTCGCGCTGATCGAGGATGTATATCACTTTACGATGGATGCTTACTCATATCGCACGCTGGTAGATATGAAAGACGCCGATAAGTCTGCCCGTGTCGGAAGGACGGTGGTATGGAGTGCTGACGGAAAGACTTGCGCTGACGGTGTCACAGCGGTGGATGTGTGGAGTACCGGCAGTGATCCCTGCGTGCAAAAGGGCCACCGGTACACACTGGTAAAAGGCACCCTTTACTGGGGAGGACCTAAGCCCATGCAAGACTACCCCGACATCTTCGACCAAGAGATAAAAGATGATTCTGGTCGCATCGTAGGCGGAGAAGCTATAGATGAGGCTGCTATCAGCTTCACAAAAATTGATCGACCACCATACGTAAGAAGGCAGTATCGTCGCAAGCCATATGTAACAGCAGAAGAAAGGATGGCATGACTCCAGCAGATTTCAAAGCGACACGAGAATCGCTCCACCTCTCCCTTGACTGGCTAGCAAGCAGGTGGAAAGTACATAGACAAAGCGTGCAAAGATGGGAAAAGGGCGATAGGACCATACCAGACGCTATCGCCCAAGACCTCCAAGCCCTTGAAGCGCAGGCACACCTCATCATCGAGGAGGGTATCGCTACAGCTGATAGTGATCTTTTTGTGCCTCGCACTGATGCAGCATGGGATACTGACGGTATGCCCGCGGCATGGCATCGCATGATCGCAAAACAGATCGCGGCAAGCACTGGAGCTAAGCTCCACTATCTCACATAGGAGTAAGACACAATGACTACCACAGAAGACACAGTAAATACTAACGAATTTTTGCGTCTCTTGTATGATATGCAGGATATCAGGGATCGAGTCGTCTCTTTCCCTATGACACTACGCGACGATGAGTACCCATATATCACGGTGGAGGATGCTGACAAGCTCGGACATGACAAAGAGCCGATAGAGCATGTGCCCGGTGTGCCACTGTACCCAGCTGATGTGACGGTCACCCTCCTACCCATACAAGGAGAGTCACCAAAAACAGTGTTTACAATCAAGCATGATGCTCAGACGGTCTGTGCGCCAGACAGTCTAGGAGCATACGGGCCAGAGGGAGCTATTCAAAAAATCATCACTGCCCTACTCGATGGCACATATCAGTATGCAGGAGTGCGTGACATGGAATTTACGTGCATCTCTCTTGTAGCTCTTGGACTGCCAGACCTCATCGCGTACCCACAAGAGCATCACTCCTACAAGGTCTATGCTGACTGTGGAGCGGATGACACCTACGATATGAGGATGTACTTACAGCTCACGATAGGTGGGTATCACATGAGTGACGACAGGACTACATCACTAGTCTCTGAAGCCGAGCGTGCGCTTGAGAGAGCCGCTAGTCTGCCTCAGACGGAGAAGATGCCGTCTGAGCAAGAGATACTAGCTGAGCTCCCAGCATCTGACGGAGTCACATACACAATTGAGAAAGTATGGCGGATTTGCGACAGCTTATACGCTATCTTTGATGGAATATATGAGGACCGGATGCACGCATGGTGCGTCATGGCCAAAAGAACTAAAGGATCCTTCACTCACACGAAATATTATACCCTGATCCACAGTTATGCTGGTGCGGGTGGCGGTGATGATGCAGCTTGCTTTGATCGTCGATGGACGATCAGTTCGCGACTATCAGTAGAGCGAGTAATGTCCCTATATCCACTTTTACGGGCCGAGGTAGCAATTACACAGACAAAAGATAAAAGAGAAAGCATATAAAAAGAAGCTTAGGTCCGCATATGATATGCGAACCTAAGCTATTCTCCTTAAAGGAGCAATACCATGTTTAATTCTTACAATAGTACACAAAGAGCGCACGGTCTATGATACAGAGACAAACTTCACATTTTCTTCATATTCCATGAAAGCTTGCCTTTACTATACCTACACGCACAAGTAAGCTCGACCAATATACCTTCTGCCTGCCGCGGGGTGTGAGTATACACACACCACTATTTGTGTCTGTATTTATCACGGAGTCTTTGATAGTCCTGCTCGCTACCGTCGACACGTATAGATGCTATATCAGCCTTAATCTCTTCTTTCTCTCGGAAAAGTTGGTTTTGCTGTGAGACAGTGAGATGTGGGTCCTGAAGCTGATCGAGGACTCTATCGAGTCGCTTGTATAAAAGTGTTTTGACTTGTACATGTCTATCTGTGGTCTGGTCATAGCTTTCTCGCCGTGTAGGGCGCAGGCTTACGTCTGAGGGATCATCGATGTACATATGACCATAGAATACCAGCATAAATGAGCATATGATTTACCATACAGTGCGACACGCTGTGATAATCTCATGTTGCATATCAAACCGTTTGTGCCATAGTAATAGGTATCAGCGGGAAGCACAAGGCAAGCCCGAGATGAGCAGAAAGGCTCTAACATGACTACTAATACTATAATCAACTCCGCAGGTACTGAGTTTGATGTCAAGCAGTGGGATGCTATTACAAATACTATGGATGCGGCTATTCGCGAGAAGCTAGCTGATAAGCTTGCTCCTTGTTCTGAGCAAGAATTCTTCTCGGCTTACGCTAAAGCACATGAAGAGACATTCGGTGAAACATGGGAGTTAGATAAAGCTAACCCGGTCTGGTAAGTACGTTTTAACTGGCCTGTGATTGCATAGGCCAGTTTCTTTTATTGAGGAGGGGATGATTGTGTCTCCAGCAGAGATGAGATGTTTGTGTGAGTATATGGGATTATCTGCTAAATGGCTAGCAGCCCGGTGGGGAGTGACTGATTACTCAGTACAACGGTGGGAACGGAACCGTATATTACCTGACTCGTTAGCACAAGATTTAGCGGATTTAGAGGTTGAGTTTAATCAAATTGTGGCGCGAGAGATTGAGCGACGAGCTGATGTGATTCTAGTGCCGCGCACTGACGATGAAGCGTTAGAAGGTAAGCCTGCTGCTTGGTGGAGAGCGATTGCTCATCGAGTCCGCGAGGATACAGACGCGATGATTGTTTATTATAGCGATGATGTGCGTGTAGATCATGAGCCGCAAGCGTAGTAAACCGCGTTTGACTCCAGTTTGGCTACCATGGATACGCGCTCATCTCGCTCAATATCAGCAGGACAGGCTTGTTCAGCAATCACAGGTATTGCAATCAGTATCGTATGAGGGTATCTTAGCTCAAGCTTGGAGTGAGGCTGATGCTTTGCGTGTAGCTCCTTTGTGGTGGGTGAGTCGTGATATGACTACATTATCAGTCGATACCGCTCAAGCTGGTGGTTTGCCAGACGTAGAACCGCCGTCACTTACAGGCTTTATGGTCTTTGATGGTGGTTTACCGCTTGACTTCTCAGATATGCCGATAGCTGTGCCCAGCATTAACGCTATCTATTGGATCATTGATGGTAGTGAGCCTAGCAATCATGGTCGCGTGTGGATCATACGACCACACTTATACACCACTGATCCGGATATACGAACAGCTCATGGTGGGCTACCCTTAGCTGAGATACCACAAGCTCTTCACCCGGCTGTAACACAAGTGCTGGGTGATATTTTGATAGCGGTATGGGCGTTAAGCCAAGAGCCACGTGTCTGTCAAACTCGACAAGCTCAATCATCGCCACTAGACCGAGTGCCCGTAGCCCACGATCCACAGCAGCATCACGTGAAAATGTTGGTATTGCGTGAGAATCTCCGTAATCCTTTATCGCACTCAGATACCAACGAGCCGAGAGTATGGACCCATAGGTGGATTGTCAGAGGCTTTTGGCGTAATCAGGCATTCGGGCCTGACCACAGTTTAAGGCGTAAACAATGGATACCACCCTTTGTGAAAGGCCCTGCAAACTTGCCACTAATCCATAAGGAGACAGTCCGTATATGGCGCAGGTGACTCTAGATGATGTGATTGCAAGATATTTAGCGCCACACACTCACACCACTCGCTCATCATATAAAAGTATTATCAATACGTGGTTGGTGTGGTGTAATGACAATGCTATAAATCCGTTAATGGCCACTGCCAGTCATATAGAGGTGTATGGCAGATATATCCAAGAGCATCTCGACTACTCTACTCGCTACCGTAGTGTCAGTCTCTCGGTGATCTGCAATTTGTACAAACAGCTCACCATTGCAGGACTAGTAAGACAAGACCCAAGCCCGTATGTGAGACGACCTCGAGTCAGCTTACATTCCGAAGGCAGTTATCTCACCCGTGAGCAAGCTAGAGACTTACTGCAAGCTGCACAACACAGCCCGGACCTGCGCCTAGATGCACTCATACGACTACTACTCCTCAACGGGTGCCGTATCACTGAGGCAATCAGTCTTACCACCGGTGACCATCACACCGGACATGCTCCTTGGCTGCGACTACCTCGTAAAGGTCAATGGCATCAGCAAGTAGCTATCACAGCAGAAACTAGTCAAGCTCTCGATCGAATATCGATTGCACCAGACACAGCCCCCATTTTCAGGCGTGATGGAGAGCAATTACCGGTCGGTGCTGCTCGCCGTTTAGTAGTCAAACTGTGTATGAGTATAGGATTAGATCACATCACACCGCACAGTCTACGTCGTACATTCGCGACACTGTCACGAGATGCCGGAGTCGACGACAAAGACATCATGGCAGCGGGAGGATGGACCAGCTCTGACATGCTCGACTACTACGATATGCACAGTCGAGCACTCAATGGCACGGCCACGACCACACTTTCTGCTTACCTGTCCTGATGGCTGTCATCCGACGCGACACAGCTCAGAGTCCCTCGGACTCACCCTCATAAGACTACAAGACTGATCTTTTATCTGGTGGGGATATCACCACACGCGCTGTCTACTAAGACAATATCTGCATCTTTTTTGCAGTTATGCATATTTTGCATGCAAGAACTATATCATGCGTGTAGTCTCTGGGAGACTTTATTAAAGCAATTCTCGGTAAGCTATCCACTAAACGCAAAAATTGCCACCGCTCTCAAGTCTCCCGGAGGCTAGGGCAATTACGCAGGTGACGTAGCCTGTTGGAATATTGAATCAAGTTCATGGTTTCCTTGAGTTGACATTTGTAATGATTCCAGCAAACCATCCCGTACTAGAGGATCACTTTCACCCATTGCTGATTTCAATGCAGCAACATAAGAACTTTTCAAATCAGCATTTACCGATCCGCTCAACAGTCATCTTCCCTTCGTAATTTGATCTACAACCGCTATTAGATTTCTGGCGTTCATACCGACCTGAAAGAAGTGCCCTAGTTTCTACAAGGAGACCCTTCCAATAGTCTTCTGGGAGCTGATCGGCTTCCCCTCGCTTAGTTTGCTCCAAGATTCCTTGCTTCCAAAGCCATATTTTCCTGTTCCTGCCAAGAAGTATCTAACCTCTTTCCAAGGAGCGTAGGAAGCTCCGTCATTGTCTCCGCCATAGAGTCCTCCAAGGTTTGATTCCAATATTATATCTGTTGATGATGTCGTAGTTCCTTTCGCGGCATAGGAAGTGTTTCGAGTCAACATCAACTGCCAATTTTCTCGAACGCAAAATCTCCAATTGCTGATCTATCGTCTGAAAAGCACCGAAGGCCACCATAATACTTATGATGGCCTTCAAGCGAGCTGGACGAAGTCCAACTTTTTTCACTTCTCCAGTCTACCTGAATCTCTAGGTCTTAGAAACCACTTCTCAGCACCATGATGCAATCAATACATATCGCCCTCCCCTGCCGAAGCAGTGGGAAGGCGATATGTATTGCCGCAGATCCGTGACAAGTTGACTCGCTTGTCATTCTGATTGGGTTATGATCTACACCAAAACCCGCTGCTAGAATGCCAGCAGCAGTGGAGATGAAACTGATGTTCTCATTCCATTACTGTTTGCACCAGGGCATTTTGAGTTTTAAAAGTGTAGTACTACACGTAAAACATTACACTCGGTAACAATTTGAAATACAATTTGGGTTACACTTTCAAGTAGGCTCATGTAAGAATAAATGGGAGGCCTGGGTATGTTTAACCTCATTGTTAGTGCAAAGGGTGATGTTACTTCAGTTACAAAAGATCGGATACTGGAACGCCTTTATACGAAAGATCATATTCGACGACAATTTGTCACTGCGGATGGTGATATTGATAGAAGGAAACTTGAAACACTTCCTGTTCTTTTAGTGGAAGAGTTTAAGGATGATGTAAAGGTTCCAGTACGAGTTGGATATTTTACAGCGCCCTTCTCAGATGATGTTAAACAATCACTTTTCATTCCTTCTTTCACAGCTGAGATTTTGCAAGATAATTTATCAGCTTTCTCTATGGTTGAATGGGAAAATACTCATACTCATTGGGCAGTTAAGGAAGGTGATTTATTCCAAATACTTGGCAATATTTTCGAGTCGCGACCAGATTGTAAAAATCGTATCAACCAGTTTCCTATTGAACAGATAGTTTCAAACCGTGTTGCTGTTATGATGTCGTTCAAAGCAGAATATGATGACACCTATGAGACTATAAAACAAGCTTGCTCTCAGGAAGGTTATGAGGCTAAACGAGTTGATGAATTTTATGATCCAACGAGCATACCCGAGCAAATTATTGAACTGATAAACAGTTCTGCTTATGTCATCGCTGATATTAGTGAGTTGAATGCTAACGTGCTATTTGAAGCTGGTTATGCGGCTGGTGTTCAAAAACCAACGATTCTAGTAACGAGCACATCCGATACACCAGTGCCTTTTGACATACGTCATATAAGATATTTCTCTTATTTGAACAACAAACAAGGAAGGAAAAAGCTTTTCACCAGTGTTGTATATGCATTACAGTCACTACAAGCACGGTAACTTCATTACTTCTACCACTGTGATAAGCTATTGACTGTCGCTAATACAAGCATTTTTATGTGTTCACAACGTTTTAGAAGCAGGTATCATTAGAAGGCTAATATCGGATTACCGGAATCATAATTAGTGTTTACCATGCGATACTCCCTATGAGTTCTTAGATGAGTATGCATGTATTAGATTCGCAGTTTGTACAATTAATTGTGTGTATTGTTCGTCTGTTCAACTGTCTAACCGTTTTTCCACAACATCTGAAGGTAAATACAGTGGAAGTACTGAGTTAGCTCCTACACCGTATCTACGCATTTGACTGATTAAATCAGGTCTAACAAACGGCCACACTACTGGTATTAAAACAAGAGCATTAGACGGATCTGGGAGTGGTTCAGAAAAACTAACAGCATATTCGAGTGTCGAGTCAAAAAGAACCGTATCTGTGTCTTTACTCTTATACTGAGTATAAAAAGTTATCTCATATGGCCAGGGCTTATTATCAGATGGATCGATTTGTAGCGAGAACTGAAGATTATTATCTTTTACGCCAGTGTCGTCGTATTCGAGTTTACTTTCTGCTGCATCACTATACAACATTATCTGTTCAACGTGCATGGATTAGCTCTTCCTTATCAACAACAGGTCTTTGAAATTCTGTTTTATCTTGATCTTGGTGCGGTATAGCGTCAATAATAATAGTGCTTGTAGCTGGTTGTTTTGATTTAGGCAAAGAAGCCATGAATCTCCAGGATATGCGATCACAGCTCATACTGTTATCTGACCACGATCGCAGAGCGGTACCATTACGTTCAATACTGTACTGTGAGTAATATCGTTTACCTTCTGATTTCTGTTCAGCATCTTCCACTTCATATTCAATGCGAGCGCCTACTTCTAATGCGTATTCGGTTAGCAGTGAAGTGAGTTTGATTTGACCGTTTTCTATTTTTGAGATGTATGATTGGCTGACTCCCATTTCGTCTGCCAGGTCTTGTTGTGACATTTTGCGTTGTTTGCGCATGGTTACGAGTTTGTTGAGGACATCATTTTCGGCTTTATATAAGTCGTATGCGAGTTCTTCATATGAGTATGGTGATCGCATTCTTTCCCCTTTATTTTGCCCTTTAATGCGTTTTATAATAATGCATATGCATTATTAGATTACCACATGAGTATTCCCCTATGGAATATTAGGCTGTGTTTGGAGTTTTGCTTTAAATAGGTCTATGTTCCATTTGCAGTCGATTCCGAGTTTGCATAAGGTTATTGCTCGGTCGATTTGCTGGTTTTGTAGGTTATTGATGATCGCGTCATGAGTCTCGTTATTCGTAGTGTTGTTATTAATATGTACTTGTTTGCGGTGTAGTACGAGACCGTAGACGCAGGTTTGATGAATGGCTGGTTCTGCGACATAATGGCGTGTTTCTATGGTTTTATTGTTACCTTGTAAAAGATTGTCAAAATGATGCCAGCGTAGTTCTGTCAGAGGGCACTGTTTGTCTTTCCATCTGGCGACTTGTGTGACTTCACTTCCTGGTTTTATTTTACCGAGGCTGATGCGTTCGAGAAATTGTTCTGTGTCAGCGGTTAGTCGTGCTACGAATTTATTGAATGTGCGTGAGTTTAATTGTCTTTCATGTAGTGCATCGTTTGCTACTTCTTGCGCGTACGTGCGTGCTAGTACGTGAATAAATTGTTCATTGTTGTTTACATTGATTGGTTGTCCGAACCACTGATAATGCACTGTGTTGCCTTGCGTGCATCGTGATCTCATAGTAGTGCTCATTATAGTTATTTCCCATGTTTTTTACATTCAACCCTTCGTCTATCAGATCTCCAGTATAGTGCATACTCATGAACTGAGTGTGATTACGGATGGATGGATTGAATGAGTATGAGAACTGGTTTCCTGCTGGCAGAGAGTTGTCCAGTTATCGCGCCAGCAGGAAAAATCTTATGTTTATGTAACGCGACTGCATCATACGGATCGTGGTATTGTGTTTCAATTCACGTATCTTATGATTGAATTAACCAGTCTGTTAACCGTAT
The DNA here is from genome assembly GCF_002259585.1 of Bombiscardovia coagulans. Taxonomy (GTDB): domain Bacteria; phylum Actinomycetota; class Actinomycetes; order Actinomycetales; family Bifidobacteriaceae; genus Bombiscardovia; species Bombiscardovia coagulans. The sequence continues at coordinate 1,749 of NZ_MWWS01000004.1, read as the reverse complement.
GCCAGCATGCCGATCGGTGCTTATCCGTTCCATGTCGTAATAGTCGATCATAGTGGGGCTGCTCCAAGCGCCGCTTGCCATGATGTCACGATCAGGGATACCCGCATCACGACAAAGGGTTGCGAATGTGCGACGTAAACTGTGAGCAGTTATATGCTTGTGTATGCCAGCTCGATATGTTACATACATGAGCATTCTGTTAGCTGCATCATCATCTAGTCTTTTACCAGTAGACGATATGAACAAGGGGCCTTCATTTCGGGTCCCAAGCATTCTGTGAATACATTCTACGGTTGTAGGATGTAGGAGTATTTGTTGTGAGAGTTTACCGTGTGATGTGGTTTTACGTGTTACTCGTAGTACCGTACCAGCATCCGTGGTTTCTATACTACTAGTATCAGCATTAAGTGCTTCGCTTATTCGTATGCCCGTGGTTAACAACAACCAATACAAGGCAGCGATTCTCGGATCATTTTCACGTTGAGCTTGCTGTCCTACTTGCTCGGCTTCTTCTTTATTTAACCAGCTGCCTTGTGAATGTGTCTCACGCTTAGGTCGGCGTAAATGAGCAGCAGGATTAGCATCTATATAATGCTCTTGATAAGCGAACCGGTATAAGCTAGCGATAGCAGCTAAAGTAGATCGAATCGAATTAACACTATGATTCGTGTCTTTCAACCAAACACTGAAATGTTCAATATCGGTTCTTTGCGCGGATAACGGCTGTAATTGCTCCTGCTGGCACCAAGCTTGCCAAAGAGTGATAGCACTAGTATAGCGTTTCACTGTTCTAGGAGCATAACCGGCTGCGAAGAAGTCGTCAATCAGTGACTGGGGTAATGATTCTTTCATCGTATTCTCTTTTACTTGTAAGGCTGTGGCTATCATTTCGGCAGTATTGTATTCATAAGGATTCCATGCACTGAACACCTTATGATGTTCAATAAAGAATTTCATGCCCGGGTAAATGGCTCTCCCATTGGCAATGCGCTCCTCACCGAGATAACATTTACGACAATTACCGCTCTTGTAGTAAGCCACATCAATATCTAACAGTTTTACGACAGCATCAAACGTGAAATAGTAGCGTTCTGTCGTCGTATTAGGTTTAGACCATGGTTTTATTTGTTCAAACAGTAGTAACCGTTTAATCACAGTGTCATTTACCAGAGTTTTAGACTTACGATAATATTGCATGATGTCCGTCCTCACAGTGAACTGACAATGTTTTTAAACGTGTAACGGTCACGTTTTCTCGCGGGAAAGCCAATAATACGATTACGAATATCCTGTCTATCCCTTAACACTCTCATTAAGGACATGACAGTAATACTGCAATCCTTGTTTTGTCTTCTGGTGAGTTCATTCATGCGAGTCACCTTTCTACTAGTCATTCCTGTACAACCCCTCACTTATCTATATGCGTCCAAAAATAAGCAGCAAGTATTCAACGGTGAATACGAGTGTCTTTTACCAGATGATGGTGTATGGAAAACGGTTGACGATAAGCGCATAGGTGTGCTTGTACCATATAATCTAGTGCTGAAAGGATAAAACGCATGAGCAATGATGCGCGTAAACCAAAAAACTCTCCTGGTTCCACAGGAGGACAATACGATACTAAACCTGGTGGAAAAGGACAAGACTTACCATCTCTAGCAGAAGCTACTCAAACACCAACAAACACAAACCAGAGAGACGCTAATGCTAAAACTAAGTACGCTCCTGATTTTGAAACAATCATCAATC
>NZ_MWWS01000003.1 GCF_002259585.1 Bombiscardovia coagulans | reverse complement strand
GTTCTGGTGTATCGGAGAAATCATCACGAGTGAGTGTTGGTTGAATACTCACTGCTGGTAGAAGACTACCGTGGCTTGTATGGTAATCCCCCCAGCAAAGCCACGGTTGGTGGCGGGGGTTTACCGGGTTTGGTCTTTTTTCTCTTCCCAAACCTTGGTAAACCCCCGCATATCATTACCTAAACACAAGCATAAGAAAAACCCTAAGTCAGGAGTCTAAGAAAAACCTGAACACGGGTGTGTGTAAAACCTGGTCATGGGTCTAGGAAGATTCTTCAGGAGCGTACGTAAAAACTTAGACAGGGGCGTGTGTAGGAAGAACCTGATAAGGGGCGTACTACGTAAAGCCTAGACAAGGATCATGGATCATGGGGGTGGTGTTTGTGTGTGGCTTGGTGTGGTGTTGGTAGTGTGGGCTGGCGTGTATGACGGGTAGTGGCAAGGGTGGAACAGGTGGGTTATCGGGTGGGATGGTGGCAGCGTGTACGGCGTGGTCAATGGTGGAGCGCGTTACTCGTGTTTGTGTTGGTAGCTGCTGGTGTGAGCGCGTTGGTGTATCCGTCAGCTGCTTCGTGGGTTGCTCAGTACGAGCAGTCACGCTTGATTGGTCAAGGGGTACCACATGAGGGTCAGGTATCAGCGCAAGAAGAGCAGCGTTACATACAAGCCGCGTACGCGTATAACAACGCGTTACATGCTGGTGCTGCTTACCGGGCAAACACGAACCAGCCATTTAGTCAACAGGGTAAGGATCTCCATGAACGGTACGAGCAGACCCTGCCAGCAGGACACGGGTTGATGGCTCGGTTACAAGTGCCGAGTATTCGTGTTGATGTACCGGTGTATCACGGTACCAGTGATGCTACCTTGTTGATGGGTATCGGTCATTTAGAAGGCACGAGTGTGCCGGTGGGTGGTAGTGGTACCCACGCGGTGTTGACCGGGCATCGGGGGTTGGCTCAAGCGACGTTGTTTACGAATTTGGATAAAGTCAAGGTTGGTGACCAGTTCACTATCTCGAGTTTCCATCACGTGGTCACGTATCAGGTCGTGAACACACAGGTTGTTGAACCCGAACAGACTCGTAGTTTACAACCGGTTGAGGGTCAGGATTTAGTGACGTTGGTGACGTGTACTCCGTTAGGGATTAACACGCAGCGTATTTTTGTGACGGGTCAGCGAGTGTTTCCTACACCGGTTCAGGCCCGGCAGGCAGCTGTGAGTAAGCCTAGTGTTCCCTCGTTTCCTTGGTGGTTGTTGGTATTGGTAGTGGTGTTGGTGGCTGATAGTGGTTGGCTGGTAGTGAGTGTGAAACAACCAGGAAAGCATGGTTGGTTGGCGGGTAAGCGTGAACAAACAGGACACCAGCCAACCCATAAACCATCATCCCAGCAATCAATCAAACGAACACATAAACAATCAATCAAGCAATCATCCAAGCGAACGCCCAAGCCATCAATCAAGCGATCACACCGGCCGAAACACAAGCTAGCCTACAAACACCAACCCAAACACTAGCCAACCCACCAACAATCCATCAACAACTAAAAATTGGAGCCGTTCCAACCCCAGTCGCGGGTGGCTGTATATCGGATGTACATACGGTCGGAGGGGACACTGGCTTCTTGTTTCAGGATCTGCATAATGGACTGAGTGAGCTGCTCCCATACTGAACGATCGACATCTGAGCCAAAAATATTGACTTCAACGTAGGCTGCGGGCTTGGAATCGTCGCCAGCAAAATAGATGGGCATATTGTCCTCGAATGGACACATCAGCCAGTTTTCGCTTTTACCTGGAATAGCAGTGATGGCCTTGCCGTATGCGGTCTTAATTCTGTCTCGCTGGTCGGCACTCAACGGGGTACTGATATGGGTATGGATAACAGGCATAATTACTCTCCTTAGAAGTCTGGATGCTTCTAACAGCAATACTTACACTGATAAGCCTAATCCCAGATGGTTATTACTGCCAGCCAAAGGGGCTATGCTGTAGTGAAAATTTGCCCAAGCGACGGGAAAGAGAGTTTTCTGACACATTCTTACCCTCTGTAGGAGCATCGAGGAGCCATTTACGGGTAAGGAAGTTCCAGACAGATACGATAACTGTTGCTACGATCTTTGCGGCATTGGAGTACAGCACATACTTGGAATGCATGGTCTGTGAAGCATCGATTGGCAGCATAGCAGTCCCTGCCCAAATGATGAGTTCGTTAATACCTAGGCCGATGGCCGAAGAAACGAAGAAAACAAGAATTTCCATCCAACGAGCCATGTCGTCCCGGTGGGTGAACACATACTTCATGCTTGCTAGGTAGTTAAAAGCCAAAGAGAGTAGGAAAGATACAGTGCTAGCAACTAAATTGTTAAGGTGGAAGTAGAGGAGGACATTCATAACGCCGAAGTCAATTACAAAAGCGATGAAGCCAACGATTCCAAACTTAGCAATTTGTCCAATGAGTTTTCGCACATGGATATCTTACAGCATGCCCTTACAATCACATTGCTGAGTTGTGGTGGTGTTTTCTTCAACGAGACATGAGTGTCAAATCTGGCTGTTCAGTGGATGCGCGAATCTGTCGTAAGCCGACGAAAGCTATGGCCAAACTCGTGAGCGCTAATGTAGAAACAACCGCAAAACCACCACGGGATCCATAAGAATCGATAAAGATACCAGCGATAGCTGATCCAGCTGACGACCCGATTGCATTCATGGCGTTGAGCCAAGACATACCTTCAGTAAAGCGGATGGGCGGCACTAGGTGGAGCATGAGCTGGTTGCCGTTAATCCAGGTGGGAGACTGGCAGATACCAATAATCAAGTAAATAGCCATAATGGTCCACAAATTGTGTGCGAAAAGGAAGGACGCAATGCCTAAGTTGACCACTACGAGGCAGAAGTAGAATCGTTTCCATAGGGGAGTCGACCAGCTTTTTGCTCCATAAAAGAGAGCTCCGATGAGAGAGCTGAAGGAGAAGCATGCAAAGACAAAACCTGTCATCTGCTTCATGTTCTGTTCGGTGGCAAAAGAAATAATCGAGATTGAGGCTGCTGACTGGAAAGCGCCTAGGCCAAACCAAGTAACGCAGACAGCGATGAGTCCAGCACTCCAAAAGGTAGATTTACGTTTTTCACCTTGAAGCGAGGCTTGCAGGGCTGCCTGTCGTCTACGGTACTCTTTACGGGTGATGCCTTCCTTGCGTGCTAAATCAGTTTGAGAGGGTGGTTCTGTTCCCAAAGCTCCTAAGAACATAATGGCACCAACAACTACACACAATCCGGTAAAGGCAAAGGCCACAATTCCAGAGTAAACAGCCAGGATTGATGCTAGTGGATTACCTACTACCCACATGGCTTCGTCAAAGACGCCGCACAGGGATAGTGCGCGCTCAGTGCGAATATGATCACCTTTGAGCAGGGTAGTCCACCGGTGACGGCTCATAGCTCCCCAAGGTGGAATAGCTGCCATTAACGGGGTAAGGCAATAAAGCACCCAAACAGGGGCGTTCAAGGTGATGGCTGTTATGAGACTGGCAGCTGCCAGCAGCCAGATAATAATTGTGGGAACAGCTGTTTGCTTCTGGCCAAACTTATCTACTAGCTTACCTATCAGTGGGCTCGCGATAGCCATAGAAATGGCTTGAATGGCTGTGAGGGCTCCAGCGAGCGAGTAGCTACCGTAATTATGCTGAACAGCAATAGTAATGGTCATACCAACCATAGGTGCAGGCATGGAAGCTATGACAGCTCCGGTAGCGAAACGAGCTGTATTGGGCATTCTGAGTAATTCTGCGTAACCGTCGACAACACGGTGTCCTACTTCTTTGACCGCAGCGATGACCTGATTGGGCATCGGATTCCTTTCACCGAAGGGTGAGTATTCTGGAGTGGTAGATGGATTGTATTTTCGACTTGTGGCCACAGGCAATCCGTGCAAAACTTTAGTGGAAAGAGATAACGACACGCAGAAAAACAATAATTTTTGCGTGTGTTCATATTAGTACTAGGAGGCGGTATTTTGTCTGCAACGACCATTCATTTTGTCCGACATGGTCAGGTCTATAACCCAGAGCACGTGATCTATGAGCGGCTCCCTGGTTTTCACCTATCCAATACAGGCCGGAGAATGGCTGAGACAACAGGGCGCTTCCTGTCATTGAACCCTGCGACTCAGGGCGTAGCTGCCATTTATTCTTCCCCCCTTGATAGGGCTAAGGAAACGGCGCAAATTATCTGTGATGAGATAAACGCAACCCGGCAAGAGGAGGAGCACGATCCCCTCCAATTGGCGTTCGATAATAGGCTCATCGAAGCGGGTAACGAGTTTCGAGGCAAGCGTATCGGCAAAGGGGAGGGTGCCCTCTGGCGTAATGGTAATTGGCGCTTGCTAACCAATCTTATGGAACCTTCTTGGGGGGAGTCGTACCAGTCGATAGCCCAACGGGTGCGAGATTTTGCCTACGAGCAAGTCGATCGGTATCCAGGGCAGCAAATAATCGCTGTAAGCCATGAGTCGCCTATTTGGAGTTTCCGTCATTTCTTGGAAACTGGCCGTCCCGAGCATAATATGCTTATGCGTGGTACAGCCCTAGCTTCAGTAACTTCTATTACATTTGATGATGACAGTAAGAAAGTGCTTGGCATAACGTATGCAGATCCTGCTGGTGGCTGCGCAGGGCGCAATACACTATTTACAATAGTAGGTAAGCTGTAGCATAGATCGCCATCGAAGCAAAGCCGAGGAGGGCATGATGAGTCAATTCGATATGAGTATGGTAGCTAAGTTGGCGCTCTTACCGGGTGTGGTAAAGTCATCTCAAGCAGCTGCTAATCTCATTGAATTGTGGCCATTGACTGATGCAACCCAGCTCGATAACGATACTAAGTATGGTGAGAACCTCCAGGTTAGGATGACACAAAGTCTAGCGAGAATTATGACTGGGCAGGATGTGACTATAGCTGATGCAGAGTTTGTGTATGAGGGAGCTGACGAGATTCCCGGACGGCCTCAGTCTATTGTTGATGCGCTTCTGGCGGCAAACAATGCTTACGATGGTCTGACTGGTTTTCCACCTGATTCTGATGCCATAATGCAGACCGTGGGTGACTTGGAAGCCGGCTGGGATCAAGAACAATGTCAGGTTGTTCAGCAGATACTGCAAGCAGCTGTGGAATCTCTGCATACAGACGAAACGAATCACATAGATTCAAGTGACATACAGGCTCTTGCTGAACGCTTGTCAGCATCTATTATGTTGGCGTACGAGTTAGGGCAGGCAGTGGGTGCCAGCAGGGATGATGCTCGCAAGGTTTTACCGATCCTATTGGTAGTCAATGAGTTCAACGATCGTGTGGGAATTCCTCGCTGTTATATCTCTGACCTTCAGCTGCAAGATCTCTTGGTAACTTGTAGTCAAGGTCAGAAGCAAGAGGCAGTAGTGGTTTTCAGTGAAGCTCTTGCGCCGCTGTTGGAGCAGGAATGGGAGCAGCACCGTGTCGATGTTCTCTGGGATCCAGAAGAAGCCCAGAGAAAAGCTAAAGAGGATGACGAACGCAAAAGTCGTGAAGCTCTAAGGGCTAAATTCGCGCATGTACCAGAAGACCCGAATAAACCACCGGTAGAACTGTGAATGTTCGTGGTCTATTCGGGTCGCAATCTGTGCTTAACACTCTATGCGTGGTGTCAGCTAAGCGCTATGGCAAATGCTGAGCCACACAGGTATTAGCGCTGATAGTTGGGTGGGGTTTGGCGGTCGAAACGTGCTCCTTCTGGTTTACTGTCTCGAACAGTAAGGACTATCCAAGCAACTATACTCAGGATCATAAGTAATCCGCCAATAGTTATCATTGTTCCTATCGCAGGACTTAAGGCGTAGAGGTCTTCGGGTTGCAGGTCATTATACAGAGTTGTAGGCAGGCTTGCTAAAGTAACTACATCTAGCATAAAACCACTGAAGAACATTGCAATTGGAAGGGTGAGCCATCCTCCGGACAGGTTGCTGTCATGCAGTCTGCGCGTCGCCACCGACAGAAGTGGGATGAATATAGCTATATGCCAGATTGAGTCAATAAAAGTGCCAGCTTCTCCCAGGAGGACGCTTAGGAAAAGGGAAAGTATATTGCATAGGGAAACGAAGAGTATGACCCACCAATATTCTCCCTTTGAAGCCCGTCCCTTGAAGTCGGCGTACTTGTTGAAGAAGCGTTTGACTGCGTCTGTAAAGCCAATGCCGTACCAAGGCTGATCGAGACTAGGTACAGCCATGGTGTTGGTTACTCCGTTATAAACTGGTGTGTTCTGAGGGAATGCACTTTGAGTGCCTGGATTCTGGTTGCCTGCCTGTGCATTGTTTTGGGGCTGCTGTGCATACTGTGCGCCCGGTACGCCATATTGTGCTGCTCCTGGTGTCTGTTGCCCATATGCTGGCTGCCTGTATTGAGGCTGGGTTTGTGGTTGGGTCTGGGCCTGTGGTTGCTGACTGTACTGTGATGGAGCTGCTTGCCCATATCTTGGCTGCTGCGGGCTAGGAACTTGTTGCCCGTATTGGGGTTGTTGGGTGCTAGGCACCTGTTGTCCATACTGGGGTGGGGCTGGCTGCCTGTATTGGGGCTGCTGGCTTGGTGAGTTTCCGGCAGCATTCGAGTTGTTGGAATCCTCGTTAAGTTGCGGCATGTATACCTCTTCTATACTTCTATCGACCTCGTATGGTCATTTTTATGTTAATCACACGCTTGAAATGAGACATGCTGGTATTACTAGTATGACAGATAATGAGTATTGCAGAGTTGTCAGACGGCTTTCTGTGAATTTGTTCTCATTCTCCAATAGTGGCTCTTTCCACAAGAGCAATCACCCCAAGTAATACGGAAGTTAACAATACGATAACGAAGGTAGCGCTGAAAATAAGGGTGGTCTGGAAAGAGTTGAAGGCAGATTGAAGCCAAATACCTAAGCCGTTCTGTGCTCCAAGGTATTCCGCAGTAGACGCTGTGGCAAAGACGTATGCTGCGGAGATACGCAGACCCGAGAATATTTGTGGGGCTGCCACACGTAGTTTGACGTGCCACAGGGTCCAGAAACGGTTGGCACCGCATGTCAGGGCCACATCTTCATAAAAGTTCGGTACCTCAGCTAAACCGCGATATGTTTGAATGGCAATAGGGAAGAGGCTAAAGATTGCAACGATGACCACCTTGCCGACTGGCTCGAAACCAAACCAGATGATAAAGAGCGGAGCTATGGTGATGAGTGGCACCATTTGAGCTGTCGCAATAAGAGGGTAGAGCACATCGTGCAAAAAACGCCAAGAGTATAAGACTATTCCCATGAATAAGCCTACAACGGTTGCCAACGCGAACCCTGCTAATCCTTCTATTGTGGTGATTTTGCTTGCACTTATGAGGTCAGGGAGATTGGCGATAGTGGCAAAAACAATATGCTCAGGTGAAGGCAAGACTAACTCGGAAACACCTCCCCAAGTGACCCAGAGTTGCCACGCAAGAAGGATAAGGGCGGCGGTTAAGGTAGGCGGGAGGGCGCGCCTACAGAATTGTGAGAAGTGTTGTTTCATCGTATAAACTCATCAGTCCACAAGTTGTGGGCCTGTGGTGCTTGCTTGACTGGTTTGCCTTTGCTGTCTTGGTATGAGCCAGCTTCATATTGGAAATTCAGATAGGTCTGAGCGTCTTGCATGTTGAGGCGGCCTGGAACAGTGGTTTGCTTGGGCTGGTTGGTCCAATAACCCTCTTGGGTTATGAGTTTCATAGAAGTTCGAGCTTGCTGAGGGTCTATATGGGCTGTGGGAGTTTGAGAGACCAGAATGTCAGCAGCTTCGTCAGGGTGGGCAAGGGCCCAATCATACCCCCGCTTGGTGGCTTGGATGAACTTGGTAAGGTTCTCCTTGTGTTGGGGGTCTTTGAGCCATGAATCTTTGACGGCGAAACCAGTTTGATCCGGATTACCTGGCACTCCCCAATCTGATTGAGTGAAGCAATTAAGCTTAGGTCCTTGTAAGTCTGACTGCACGCCTTCCCAAGATACATAGAAGCCAGCAAAGTCTCCTTTGCCACTGGTGAGCGTGGTAAAAGTGTTAGTGCCTGACGTTACTGTTGTGAAATCTCCTTTACCCCCAGCGTATTTGATCATCTGTTTCACTACGGCTGTCTGCTCGGCAGAGCCGAAGCTTACGAATGTTTTCCCGTCAAAGTCTTTAGGGCTGGTGATGTCTGTCCGTGATGCCAATGAACACCAGCGGGCAATAGGCTGTTGCGCCAAATTGAAAACGAGTTTCAGATGTGCTCCCTTAGCGTTGAAATCAGCTAAATTGCTTAACTTTGAGAATCCGATATCTGCCACCCCATTCTCTACGGAAGTTTCCGCACCAGCTTGTGCTGTAGGCAGTATCTTCACGGTAATACCCGAGTCCTGGTAATACCCCTTGCTGTTGGCCACGTAAATACCAACATGATTGGTGTTGGGTGTCCAATCCAGCATGAACGAAATGGGATTTGCATCGCTTGCTGCAAAATTATGCGAATTGGTACTGGCACATCCTGATAGTCCCAGAGTCAAAACACTCGCAGCAACGAGGGCTAGTAGGGAGCGCCTCCGAGTTTGTTTGCGTGAGGGTTGCTGGCGACTCTGGTTAGTGCCAACTTGTGTCTTACATGAAATTCTCATTGCCAATCACCTTGCTTTCCGTGCTAGTGTGCACGAGCTTGCGATGCCGAGGCCGCTAAACGGGAAGGTGAGGAGCCCGCGCGATGTCTCGAATCGCCAACGACGACACCCCTAAGAGGTACCTGCGCTGCACTGAATAAGATCCTTGAACGCGGCTGCTGCCACCAACCGCGCGAAGCTAACCTCATTATAAAAGAGTGGTGAGAAAAAGCTCCATAGGTTACGGAGTAGTAAAGGTAGTAGAGCATGTCGTCTTGTTATATACAGTCTTGACGGTTTAAGGCGTGTCGTCAGTTCTCTAACAGGCATGGAAGAGAGGCACTTGGCACCTGGCCTATGCTTTCCTTGACGTCAAGCCGATTGTGTTGTGTGGGGCAAAGCTGGGTTATGGTACAAGATTCCTTTTTTTCTGACATAACTAACTACATATAGTGATGCTCTTTTGTCTAACCACTAGATATAGTGATGCGTGGTGCTATTCTTGAATAGCTAAGAACAGTGTATAAGCCTAATTATGCAAGCATCGGACACAAGAGGTGTGCTTGCTTCAAAGGAGCGAGAGTTATGGACACGCAGGTCATGTCAGATCAGACACGAGACAGTAACAGTGCTGATGTGTCCGATGGCGTTGAAGACATCCTTGTGGAAAAACGAGACGGGCGTATTGTCGATTTTGATCCTGTGAATATTATGAATGCTGTTGAATCTGCATTTCATGATGATGATCGAGATATCGACCCCAAGCTTAAACAGCACATTCGAGCAATGGCGCTTTCTGTTGAATCGGAAATTCGCAATCGCTATACAAATCCAGTGAGGATAGAAGACATACAGACTTTAGTTGAGCATGCCTTGGTGAATGCGCACTATTACGATGTTGCTCGAGCTTATACTGCATACCGATTGAATCGCGACATACGCAGGGCTAAGGCTACCGATGTTAATGAGGCTGTACACCGCTTAACATCTAATGATGAGTCGTTAGTGCGTGAAAATGCCAACAAAGATGCCAATGTTTATGCCACACAGCGTGATCTTTTAGCTGGTGCTGTCTCTAAGGCATCCGCTTTAAAGATGCTTCCTAAAGATGTTTCTAATGCCCATCTGAAGGGCGATATTCACTTCCACGATGCCGATTACTCTCCCTTTACTGCTGAGACCAATTGCTCGTTGCCGGATTTTGGCAACATGCTTAAATATGGTTTTGAGCTGGGTAATGCGATGATGGATTCCCCGCAGTCAATCGGTACAGCCGCCACACAGATAACGCAGATTATCAAAGATATTGCTGGTTCCCAGTATGGTGGGCAGACTGTCAATAGGGCTGACGAAATGCTGGAAGATTATGCCAAGTTAGACTACCAAAAGAACTATGCGATGGCAGAGGCGGTGCTTCCTGACGAAGAGCCTATCGAAATTGCTCAAGAAGTAGTCCGTGGTCTCAAGTCTCGTGAATCTACCTGGCTCCACCTTGATGACCGTCCAGCCTTGGACGAGGACACTCCTTTTGATCTCGATGCGCCAGCCATTGTTCGTTTGCGCCAAGTGTATGCCAAGATTGTAACTCGGAAGAACATCTATGATGCCATGCAAACCTTGGAGTATCAGATTAACTCTAATCGTGTTTCAAACGGGCAGACACCGTTTGTGACAGTTGGATTCGGTTTGGGTACCTCGTGGTTCGCGCGAGAGATTCAGCGAGCTATTTTCTTAGTCCGCATTCGAGGGTTGGGTAAGGACCGGCACACAGCTATTTTCCCTAAACTCGTCTTTACGATTAAGCATGGTTTGAATGCTGATGCTGGTGATCCAAACTATGACATGAAGCAACTAGCCTTGGAATGCTCCACTAAACGCATGTATCCAGACGTTGTCTTCTATGAAAACCTCATTACCATAACTGGTTCCTTTAAGGCTCCCATGGGCTGCCGTTCCTTCTTGCAGGGTTGGATTAATCCTGAAACCGGTGAGGATGAAGAAGAGGGCCGCATGAATTTGGGAGTGGTCACAGTTAACGTTCCACGCATTGCTCTCGAGTCGCGCGGGGACAAGGACCGCTTCTGGAAGCTGTTTGACCAGCGTATGGAAGTAGCTCATCACGCTTTGCAATTCCGTATCATGCGCTGTAAGCAGGCGACACCTATCAATGCACCTACGCTCTATCAGTTTGGAGCTTTTGGTCGCCTTAAGGCAGGTGACTCGGTAGACACGCTCTTCCGTAATAACAGGGCAACAATTTCTTTGGGCTATATAGGCTTGTATGAAACTACTGCTGTCTTTTATGGTAAGGACTGGATGCAGGATCACTCGTGGGATCCTGAAGGCAAGGAGTTTGCTCTTTCAATCGTGCGTCGGATGAACCAATTGTGTAAGCAGTGGGAGAAGGCTGAAGGATATCACTATTCTGTATACTCAACTCCTGCTGAATCATTGACTGATCGCTTCTGCCGGTTAGATCAAGAGAAGTTTGGCAAGGTCGAAGGAGTGACTGATCATGACTTCTACACCAATTCCTTCCACTATCCCGTATGGCTGAGGCCCACTCCAATGGAGAAGCTTTCGTTCGAACGAGACTTCCCTTATCTAGCCTCGGGTGGCTTCATTAACTACTGTGAATTCCCCTCACTTCAGGCAAACCCCAAGGCTTTGGAAGCGGTTTGGGATTATGCTTACGGCATCGGTATCGGATATTTGGGTACTAACACTCCTATTGACCACTGCTTTATCTGCGGGTATGAAGGAGACTTCGAACCTACTGAAGAAGGATTTAAGTGTCCAGAGTGTGGTAACGATGACCCAGAACAATGCAATGTAACAAAACGGACTTGTGGTTACCTGGGTAATCCCGTGCAGCGTCCTATGGTCCATGGCAGGCATGAAGAGATTACGCATCGAGTTAAGCACATGGCGGGGCAGACCGGACATGTGCTCTTACAGGACGGATCTACTAAAGAGTGGTTTGACGACGTGGAAGAGTAATACTTTGGCGTGGAGGTGAGTCGTGTATGCAGAAGCAATCATGGGAACTACCAATAACCACCAATTTCTAGTTACCTGCGGTTATGCTGCACAAGATTCAACTGGTCGGTGCAGCCATAGGTAATTACATGGCTCGCAATGAGTACAAGGGGTTTGTATACCAAAGGGAAGGAATACTACCTAGGATGGTTCAGGAAGTAGAAGGATTTGTATCCACTGGTCACTCTCATCGAGATTTTGCAGCAGGTGAGTCCGGGAGAGGGCCAAGTATTCCCAGTCCTTTAACTAACAACCCGAAGGCGGGCCAGTGGGACGGTCGCAAACTGAGCCGTTTCATTGTGGCCGATTACAAACCCTTAGTAATGACGGATGGTGAGGGTATTCGCTGCTCTATCTATGTCTCCGGTTGCCCCTTTCGCTGTCACAACTGCTATAACTCTTCAATTTGGGATTTCCAAGCTGGGCAGCCCTATACACAAGAGTTAGAGGACCGTATTATCAACGATCTCTCTCCTTCCTACGTACAAGGAATTACATACTTGGGCGGTGAGCCCATGCTGAATACTCCCATGCTCCTAAGGTTGTCGGAACGTATTCGCCGAGAGTATGGTCACAGTAAGGATATTTGGTGCTGGACAGGCTATACGTGGGAGGAGCTGATGCGGCCTGGTGAAACCGATGATAAGGCAGCCCTACTTGCTTACGTTGATGTTTTGGTCGATGGTCGCTATATTGACAGTCTCAAAAATTCGCTCTTACAATTCCGAGGTTCGTCTAATCAACGTATTATTGATGTGCCTGAATCGCTGAAACAGGATGAACTGGTAATGTGGGGTCGCTTGCATGACCAACAACGCTTTATTCCAGAGCACTACAGTAAGGACCGCCAGGCAGAACAAACTCGAGGATAGTTTGAGCTGCGCTAGGAAGCCAACGTCTGGCTGCCAAGGCACAATAGGTTCTATGAGTCAAGAGCAAGACAAAAACGCTAAACCCCAACTCCCAGATGACTTGCGTGTGCGCTTCTGCCCCTCGCCAACCGGTACACCTCATGTCGGTATGGTGCGCACAGCGCTCTTTAACTGGGCGCAAGCAAGGCATAGCCATGGTAAGTTAATTTTTCGTATCGAGGACACCGACGCTGTCCGAGATAGTGAAGAAAGCTATGACCAAATCATCGATGCCTTGAGGTGGTTGGGCTTAGACTGGGATGAGGGTGTTGAAGTAGGTGGGCCTTATGCCCCGTACCGTCAGTCCCAGCGAAGTGACATTTATCAAGATGTGGCGGCTAAGCTGCTTGAGGCCGGTTATGCTTATGAGTCATATTCGACCGCAGAGGAGATTGAAGCTCGTAATTTGGCAGCAGGTCGCCCCAAAGCATTCGGCTACGACGGGTTTGATCGTAAGCTCACAGATGAGCAAAAAGCTCAATTCCAAGCTGAGGGTCGTCAACCAGCTCTCCGTCTCAAAATGCCGGATGAGGACATAGCTTTCGATGATTTGATCCGTGGGCGTATTGAGTTCAAGGCAGGTTCGGTTCCAGACTATGTCATCGTTCGCCCTAACGGCGATCCTCTCTATACGCTGACGAACCCCGTAGATGATGCTCTGATGCGGATCAACGTTGTCTTACGCGGTGAGGACCTGCTTTCATCCACTCCGCGACAGATTATTCTCTATCGTTATCTCATTGAGCTTGGTATAGCGAAAGAAATGCCTGTCTTTGGACATATGCCCTATGTAATGGGTGAAGGTAAGAAAAAGCTGTCGAAACGCGATCCGGAGTCCAACCTCTTCCTTCATCGGGAGAACGGCTTTATTCCAGAAGGACTGTTGAACTATCTAGCACTGCTGGGCTGGTCTATTGCTCCTGACCGTGATGTCTTCTCTATGGACGAGATGGTTGAACACTTTGATGTCCGTGATGTCAAAGCAAATCCTGCCCATTTCGACATCGACAAGGCTACAGCTATCAATGCTGAACACATTCGTATGCTCGACTCACATGATTTCTTGGAGCGCTCGCTGCCTTATCTCAAGCGTGAAGGGATGCTGTCCTCTGATTCCTGGCAAAACTTGAGTGATCGTGAGCGCGAGATTCTTAACGCGGCTGCCCCGCTGGTACAGCCGCGCGTCCGACTCTTGGGGGAGGTTCCAGGCATGATGGAGTCTCTACTCAGTCAGGAAGAGTATCTTGAACCGGCTCCAGACGCCCGTAAGCAGCTTAAGGAGTCTGCCGCAGAGGTATTGACGCAGGCCAGTCAGGCACTTGATGGAGTGTCTGCGGACGAGTGGACAACTGACCACCTGCATGATGTTTTGACTCAAGCGCTCGTCGATGAAGGTGGTTACAAGCCTCGTCTTGCTTTCGGGCCTGTTCGAGTAGCAGTTTCGGGTCGTCGGGTATCGCCACCGCTCTTTGAGTCTCTTGAGATTATAGGTAAAGATACGACACTCCGTCGGTTGCAGAACTTGCGTGAGCACCTGGCGTAGCATATAATTTTATTCGTTGTGTCCGTGACCCATTGAACCGGGTCATGGCGCGGCGGATAGCAAGCCCCCGTCGTCTAGCGGCCTAGGACTACGCCCTCTCACGGCGCCAACACCGGTTCAAATCCGGTCGGGGGTACAAGGCCATGTAGTAGATGTCAAGTACCTGCTACAAGCCCATTGGGGTATGGTGTAATTGGCAACACGGGTGATTCTGGTTCATCTGTTCTTGGTTCGAGTCCAGGTACCCCAGCACATGAACCAAAAACGGTTTCTTGCATAAGCAAGAGGCCGTTTTTTGTATATACGATTACTGGCAGTAACCGCTTATTGGGATTCAAGAACGAACGTTTGTAGACTGTCTGTGATTGAGCATCGTTCCTATTCAGGTTAGGGAATGCCATCACAACTTTTGCCCTCTGTGCAGTGAGCTACTAGGAAAACATGATGATGGTGGTGTAGTTTGAGTCTTAGTTTGCGTAAGTGGCTTAGGTATGCACAGGTGTGGCATATCATACAGAATATAGCGTATTGGTACTTTTCTTCGCTTGTGGGTTATTCAAAATGTTTACCTTCTTATATACTGTTCTTATATCGGTAGAAGCTGGCTGATGCTGCTATGGTGCATTGCACACCAGCATCTGCTGACTCGCTACGACAGAGAAGCGTTAGCAAAAAAGGTGAGCGTATGACGAAGATAGTAATTCTAGGTGGCGGGTACGCAGGTTTGCGCACAGTTAGGCAGCTGGCAGCGGCCAAAGTAGATGCTGAGCTGGTCTTGGTGAATCAGAATTCATACCATTATCAGTCTACCCAGCTCCATCAAGTGGCTGCTGGTACCAAAGAGGTAGCCGATATTACTTTCGACATTCAGGGTGTCCTTCCCAGGGGTGTCAAGTTTGTTCTTGATAGGGTCACTACAATTGATCGAGAACAGCATCGTGTGTTGTTAGCTAGTGGTTCCGAATTGTCATATGATTACCTGGTCAATGCATTAGGTTTTGAATCGGAGAGTTTTGGTATTCCTGGCGTAGAGGAAAACAGCCTTCCTCTGGTTGATATCCCAACTGCTCTGCGGGCCAAGGAAGAGCTTGAAAATCACCTAGCTCGCTACCAGTACTCTCACGATGAGAACGATCTTGCTATTGCTGTGTGCGGAGCAGGTTTTACCAGTATCGAGTACATGGGTGAATTAGCATATAGGCTGCCAAAATTGTCTAAGCAATATCATTTCCCGCTGGACAAGGTCAAAATTTCGTGTATTGAAGCAGCAGACAAGATACTGCCCATGTTCGAGCCTGACTTGGCTGTTTGGGCCCGGCAGTACTTGATGGATCACGGAGTTACGTTCTACACATCAACTTCGATTACCGCTATAGAGCCAGGTAAGGTTATTAGTAAAGACAGTTCTTTCAATGCCAACACCATTATTTGGGCAACCGGGGTCAAAGGTAGCAAAGTTATCGCTGACTCAGGTTACGATCAGAAGCGAAATCGCGTCATAGTTGAAGAAGACTTAAGCGTCAAAGGTAACCCCTGTGAGTTCCTGATCGGAGATGTCTGCGCGGCTATGGATCCGAATACTCATCGACCGTATCCCACAACAGCTCAGATTTCTGTTGTTCAGGCGGATTGTGCTGCCCGCAATATCGAGGCACGTATGCAGGGCCGCCCTGGCATACCATTCACATATACCAGTACGGGTACAGTTTGCTCTTTGGGACCTCTAGCAGGTGTGGCTCAGATCAACTTCTTAGGTCATTGGAAGCTCAAAGGTATGAAAGTTGGATTGGTGAAGAAGATTACTAGTGATCGTTCTGCTTTCGAGCTCGGTGGTGTAAAGGCCATGCTGGAAAGCAACTAGTCCTGTACTATAACAACAATCTAACAGCAGTGAGAAAGATAAGGGAAGGAAGATAATGGGTGTTTTAGAGTTATCGCGAATACAGTTTGCGATGACAACTATCTATCACTTCTTCTTCGTACCTATGACTATCGGTATTGGTTTAGCCGTAGCCATCATGGAAACCATGTACGTAGTGACGAAGAAAGATGTGTATAAGACGATGACGAAGTTCTGGAGCAAGATATTCTTGCTTGCCTTCGCTGTTGGTGTTGTCACAGGTATTATTCAGGAGTTCCAGTTCGGTATGAACTGGTCCAATTACTCCCGCTTTATGGGAGATATTTTTGGTGCTCCTTTGGCTATTGAAGCCTTGTTGGCATTCTTCTTGGAATCCACCTTTATTGGTGTGTGGATGTTTACCTGGGATAGGTTCAAGCCAGTCTGGCACATGGTGTTTATCTGGCTTACTAACATCGGTTCCATTCTTTCAGCTATTTGGATTCTCACAGCAAACAGCTTTATGCAGCACCCAGTTGCGTTTGAAATTAACACTGCCACCGGGCATGTGCGTTTGAGGAGTTTTAAAGATCTCATCGCAAACCCTCAGTTGTGGGTTGAATTCCCCCACGTTTTTGCTGCTTCCATATGCACCGGTGCCTTCGTGGTTATGGGTTGCTCAGCTTGGAGCTTGCTGCGTATGCATATCAAGAGCAAGAAAGACGTCGAAAGCGTACAGGCAGACGCTGAAGGAACTGCAAAAGTAGATTTCTTCACTAGGTCTCTTCGCATGGCAGCCGTGTTAGGACTCATTGGTGCTTGCCTTGCTATTTTGATGGGAGATTTGCAAGGAAAGTTCATTGTATATGATCAGCCAATGAAGTTGGCTGCTATCGAAGGTATTTATGAAGATACTGGTGATCCTGCACCCTGGCAGGCAGTGGCACTGATCAATGAGAAAGATCATAAGGTTGAGGCTTCGGTTGATATCCCCGAGCAAGGTTCGATACTTTACTATGGCACGAATCATGGCAAAGTACGTGGCATGAACTCTGTGAACAAGGAACTGCACGAGAAGTATGACGCCAAATTCGGTGAGGATATGAATTACTACCTGCCGACCACACTCCTGTTTTGGGTCTTCAGATTAATGGTCGGTATCGGCTTTGCTTTTGCTGTGGTTTCTATCTGTGTGCTCTGGTTTACCCGCAAAAAGAAAAATACATTGTGGCAGAGCAGGTGGAAGTTGTGGATCATGGGATTGTTTACGTTCGTTCCATTCTTAGCTACAACTTCAGGCTGGTTAGTCACTGAGATGGGCCGTTATCCTTGGATTGTATATGGATACCAGACCATTGCCGATGCTGTTTCTCCAACTAGCACCGTGCCTAAAGTGTTGTTTACCTGCGTGGTCTACTTCCTGCTCTTCCTGCTTATGGGAACAGTCATGATCTTCTACAGCCGTCGTGTGCTTCACCAGGGGCCTTTCTACCAGCCCGATGAAGGAGACACCCCAGTAGAAGTTACTGCCGGCACTCAAAGAAAGGTGGCGTTAGCATGAGCTTCCTGCAACTTATGTGGTTCTGTGTTATAGGCCTCCTCTTCGCAGGCTTCCTTCTCTTTGAAGGTTTCGACTTTGGCGTAGGTATGGCAACTCGGTTCTTGGCCAGAAATGGTGATGAGCGTGCTCTCTTCATGCGAGCAGTCGGCCCACACTGGGACGGCAATGAAGTCTGGCTCATTACCGCTGGTGGTGCTATGTTTGCCGCCTTCCCACTGTGGTATGCCTCGCTGTTCTCTGGCTACTACATTCTCCTCTTCTTGGTTTTGGTTTCGCTGATTTTGAGGGGCGTGTCCTTTGAATTTGCCAGTCAAGCATTGACCGACAAAGAACGTAACATCTGGCAGTGGGCCAATTTCGTCGGCTGCCTGTTTGCTCCTTTCTTCCTTGGAATGATGTTGACTTCCTTCATCCAGGGAGTTCCTATGGATGACAAGGGTAACGTTTGGGCAGGCTTCTTTGATGTGGTGAACTGGCTCTCAATCGTGGGTGGAATTGCAGTTGTCTTCTTCTGCTTCCTGCACGGCCTGCACTTCTTGAGCTTGAAACTAGGTCCAGGGGATTCTCGACGTATGCTAAATACCTCTGAGAAACTCTATTGGATCGCTTATCCTGCACTAGTTGTCTTCGTTATCCTAGCTTTCTTCATGACTGACTTCTATAAGTTGCGTCCGGTTACCAGTTGGATGCTGACTGTGGTCATTCTTGCAGCTACGATATGTGGGCACGTAAGCACAGTGAAGAAGCGTGGTGGTTTTGCTTTCGCCTCATCAGGCATCACCTTGATGGCGGTTATCGCTTGGATTTTCAACGGAATCTTCCCAAGAGTGATGGTGGCTGAGGATCCTGCAAAGAGCATGATGATTACGGAAGCTTCCGCCTCTCCTTACACGATGAAGATTATGACCATTGTATTGTGCATATTCTTGCCAATCGTTTTGGCCTACTTCGTCTGGAGTTACTTCATCCAGCGCAAGCGCTTGGTTTCCAATGATGTCAGTATGACTGATTTGCGTAAACCACTTGCTGTGCATTGATATAAAGGCCGTCGATACTAGATTGAGGAGTTTACCTCTTGATAGATAAGAGTCTTTTTCAGTTCGCTGGTATTCAGCGTCAGATGCTATTACTGGCTATGCTCTCCATCCTTCAAGGGGTTAGTATCTCAGGTCAAGCTTTCGGCTTGACCTGGGCTCTGGTGCAAATATGGCATCTTAGGGCTCTGTCCTCTCTACTAGTACCGACGGCTGTATTTGTTGCGGCATACGTTGTTCGTCACTTGTGCGAAGTAGCCAAGCAAAAACTAGCTTCGCATTATGCAGATGAAGTTGTACAAGGATTGCGCCCCAAAGTTCAGTCCAAAGTATTTCGCCTAGGGCCTGCCGTCTTGAGCCAACGAGGTACAGGTTCCACGGTCACTATGCTCATCGACGGACTTGATCAAGTTAAGACTTATATTCAAACGGTCCTTCCCAAGATGATGGATCTGTTTTTTATTCCTTTGATTACTCTTGCAGTCATTTGGACGCAGAGTTCTTTGAGCGGCATTATCCTGCTTTGTATGTTCCCGCTCTTGATCTTCTTCCTAGCAATTTTAGGATTGGCTGCTCGAGACCGTTCTGATAAACAGTACGCTCAGTTTCGCCAGCTCAACACTAGGTTCGTAGACACTATTTTAGGTCTACCGACATTGAAGATGTTGGGTATCAACAAGGACTATGAAGAAGAAATTTATTCAGTCTCTGAACGCTTCCGCAAGCGCACTATGAGTGTTATCCGGGTAGCTCTGACTTCTACCTTCGCCTTAGATTTTTTCACAACGTTAGCCATAGCTATGATGGCAGTTTTCTTGGGTAATCGTCTGATCAATGGCAGTATGCCCCTATTTCCTGCCCTGTTTGCACTCATTTTGGCTCCCGACTACTTCTTGCCTATCCGCCAGTTCGGCGATGACTACCATGCCACCCTTGATGGTAAGAACGCTTTGCAGGACATGGTAAGGCTACTCGACCGTGCAGAGCCGGAGCTAGAGCCTAATATTGATTGGTCTGGTTGGACAGCTGATAGCAAGCTGACCATGGACAATGTGCAATTTACGTACCCCACTAAACCTCAACCAGACGCAGTTGTTCAGTCTGCGATGTCGTCAAATTCCAGCAAGGATCCTTCGGCCTCGAAAGACCAAACCAAGGATTCTCCCACAAGTGAATCTCAGGATCTTGAGCCTGCTCTGAACGATCTTACTTTGTCGTTGAGTGGGTTTGAAAAAGTAGCAGTCATAGGTCGTTCTGGTGCTGGGAAGTCCACGTTGGTTCAATTGCTGGCAGGTTTCGACCTACCATCTTCCGGCAGTATTACTGTCGATGGTCATCAGCTCCACAGTTTGAACCTCCCAGCATGGCAGCGGCATATCGCATACATTCCACAGACCCCATATATTTTCTCGGGAAGTATCGCTGAGAACATTCGGTTTTATATTCCTACGGCAGATGATCAAGCTGTCAGTATTGCAGCTCAAGAAGCCGGTTTGTCTGATTGGTTAGAGACTCTGGCAGATGGTCTTGAAACCTTAATAGGCGAGGGGCATCGTGGTATTTCTGGCGGACAGGCTCAGCGCATTGCCTTAGCACGTGTTTTGCTTGATAAGTCTCGGGAAATACTGCTATTCGATGAGCCGACGGCACACTTGGACATCGAAACAGAATATGAGCTCAAGCAAACACTGCTGCCTATTATGGACAACCATCTCGTTATTTTTGCTACCCACAGACTGCACTGGCTGTCAAATGTAGACAAGGTAATTATGCTAGACAAAGGCAAGATAGTGGCTCAGGGAAGTCCTAGTGAAGTGATCGGACAGGATGGTCCTCTTGACCGCTTAATGGAACAGATGGGAGGCAACCAGATTGATGGGTACCTCAAGTAATACATCGAGTCGGAGTTCCAAACGCACCAACTACCTCAAACTGTGGCATAATGATCACTGGTTCTGGCCTTTCCTTAAGCAAAATAGAGTGTTGTTGGCTCTTATCTTTGCTCTTGGCACGTTGACGTTTATTTGCGCAGCCGGACTTATGTTTACTTCCGGCTTTCTGATTAGTCGTTCAGCTAGGGAACCATTCAATATTTTCGTGGTATATGTTCCGATAGTGCTTACTCGTGCCTTTGGTATCGGTCGTCCTGTCTTTAAGTATCTGGAGCGGACGCGCAGTCACGATTGGGTGTTGAGAGTTGTCTCAAAATTGAGAGTTCAGCTTTACCGCACACTGTCCAAAGATGCCTCCTTCTTGTCGGAACATGAACGGACAGGTACAGTACTTTCTGTTTTGGCCGATGACTTGGAACACTTGGAGAATTTTTACCTGCGTACTATTTTCCCAACGGTTGTCGCATACATCATGTGGGTAATCGTTACGATTGCGGTAGGTGTATTCTCGTGGGCAGCATCTCTTTTGCTTTTCGTCCTCTTTGCCCTCATTCTTATCCTCATACCCTTACTGTCTCTCGCTTTTTCCGACGGACACTATGCTCTAGAAAAGTCCAAGAAACAGGACGAATATACTCAAGTGACTGAAAGCTATCTTGGTTTGAGTGATTGGGTCATTACACACAGGGAGCAAGAATTCGCGAAGATAGGACAGCAAGAGTTCGACCGAATCATGGATTCTCAAGCTCAGCAACAGTGCTTCGAACGCTGGCGAGATTTTAATATTCAGCTTATTTTTGCAGTCATGGCAGTGGTGCTAGTAGTCGGTTGTCAGATCTTTATGACCGGCAATCAGTCAATAGCCGACTACGCAGCTGCCGTTGTTCTTTCGCTGTTTCCGCTGGTTGACTGCTTCATCGTGGTGGCTCAGGCTTGTGCGGAAGTACCGCTTTACAGTGACTCTTTACAGCATTTAAATGCGTTGAGTGAACGGGTGGATGCTCGACAGCAAGAGCCAGGTCCGCAAATGAGCCTCGGTGAGCCTGTTCAGACGATTGACATTGAGGATGTTACATTCGCGTATGGGCCTGGGCAGGTCAAGCTCTTGGACAATGTTTCCTTGCACATTACAGCTGGTCAAAAGATAGCATTACTGGGACCGAGTGGTGAAGGTAAAACAACCATTTTGCAGCTCTTGCTTGGTGATCTTCAACCGAATCAGGGTCGCATTCTGGTGAATGGACATCCTATTGCTAGTCTCCAGGATGAACGACCCCAGCTCTTTGGCTATCTCAATCAGCAACCTTTCCTCTTCAATACCACTATTGCATCCAACATTCGACTTGGGAAACCTCAAGCTAGTGATAGTGACATTTGGCAGGCGCTCAAGGCAGTACAGATGGACGAGTACGTTCGCAGTTTGCCTAAGGGTCTTGATACTCCGGTACAGGAAGGGGGAGCGCGGTTCTCTGGTGGGCAACGACAGCGTTTGGCTTTGGCAAGAATCATCGTAAAAAATACGCCCATTATTCTTCTTGACGAGCCAACAATTGGCTTGGATCCAGTTACTGAGCGACAGTTGATGCAGATGATACTGTCTGCTACCGAAGGCCGCACCCTAATATGGGTCACTCACCACTTGCAGGGGCTTGAAGAGGCTGACCAAGTGGTGTTCTTGGAAGATGGGCATATAGCAATGCAAGGTTCACCTGCTGAGTTATATCAGAATAATCCGCGTTTCCGGCAGCTCTATAGGTTAGATGTCGGTGATGTCAATGAGGGTTCTTAAAGTTGACGTGCTAATGTGCTGGTCAAATCTTTGAGTAGATCGAGTACTGATGGAGTAGTGGTCACACTCTCTACTGCTTTTTGTGCCTGCTGAATGTGATAGTTTGCCCGACTCTTGCTGGCTGCTATGAATTCAGGATGTGCTGTAAGGTAATCCACAACTGAGAGCGGTTCATGTTTTTCTAAGATCTGAGCAAAGGATTGATCTGATGCTAGGGCTTCGATAACAGGTAAGGTATAGATGTTTTCGCGTATATCTTCTAGTTTGGGCTTACCAGACGCGTGGGATGTATCAAAATCACCGATGTCGTCGATTATTTGGAAAGCCATCCCTAGGTGCTGTCCGAAGTCATGGGCACTCTTAAGCAGATCAGGGTCTGGATTAGTTTGACTTAATTTGACGCCAGTTGTACATGCCAGACGGAAGAGGGCTGCGGTTTTGCCCTGTATTACACGCTCATAATATTCACGGGTAATGTGAGTGTTTCCGCGGCCTGACTCCTGTAAAAGCTCACCGCTCACAATTTCACACACAGTGCCTGCTTGCTCTTGTAAGAAAGCGGTATCGGGAGCAATACTTGCCATAATTTCCATATAACGGGATAAAATCAAGTCTCCTAAGTAAATAGCAGCCTTGTTCCCATAGATACTATGCGTTGTCGGTTGGTCTCTGCGCGTGTCAGCATCGTCGAGAACGTCATCATGTACTAGTGTAGCTAGATGGAGCATTTCGATAGCGGCAGCGCCTGTAAGCAGGGGACTGTCTGCTCTGAAAGGTTGATGGTTGTCATCATCTTGAATTCGCCCGAAGCATAGCAACAGTGCTGCTCGGAGCATTTTTCCGTGATTATCTAGAAGTCTGCGGTATTCCTTGCGGTAGGGAGTTACTGATGTTTCTTCTGCCTGGAGTTTGTTGACAACATGCTGCATGTCTGTGTCAAGCAGCGTTCGTTGTCTGTGTATCATAGTGACTCAACCTCTCAAAAGTAGAAACGCTCCCAATATAGCAAGTTTCTCATGCTAGAACTATCAAACCACAGTCTACAAGTTATTATCACGCGTAAAGTGTGCCCTGTCTAACAGGTACGTCTGTTCTGCGTGTTCTTGCCAAGAGCGCGGAAACAATGCCGTCGAAGGATTCTTTAAGGGACGAAGTAGTTCAGGAGACAATAGTAGCCTTGCAGGAAGATGTTTGGCGTAGTGGGGTAGGTGAAGTAGGGTTAGGTATATGAGTCAAGCACACTATTTTCTGAAGAACCAGCGGGCTGTGGAAGCTGCTCCAGATGACCGACCCTTGTCTGTGTCCGCGCGCTTGAAACAATTGCAATTCCATCATTCTGGCAAGTTTAGGGTTCTGCAACTAGCTGACGTTCAAGAAGGACCAAAAGTTTCTTCTGACACTATTCGTCTGATTGCTGCGGCCTGTGACGCAGCGAGACCCGATCTTGTTATTTTTACTGGTAATCAGATAGCTGGTTATGATACTTCCTACGAAAAAACCTTTCGTAGGCGTCGTTGGTCTACACCACTTGACTCGGTGTATTCAGCTGGTCTGTCTATGAGCCGTTGGGTGGGTGATGCCTTGCAAGGGTTAACGCCCGGAGGTAAGAAGTCGCAAGCTGGCCAGGTTGCCTTACCTGAAGATAGGACCCAAGAGCCCGAGCGCAAGCGAGAGTATGAACTCCAGCGCAGCGCTGATGCCGTCAGAAAGACAATAGCGCAAATAGTTGAACCATTGGTTGAACGTGGAATTCCTTTTGCTGTTACTTACGGTAACCACGATTTCCAATGCGGGCTTGATACTGATCAATTAGATGCTATTTTCCGCGAATTCCCCGGCTGTCTCAACCCTGAGTCGACTGCTGCCACCCGTTCAGACCTGGCGCGACCGGTACCAGCGTCTGGTATGAGCAAACAGAAGGCATTTGTTTGTGAGCCCGGTAGTTTTGCCTTACCTGTTGCGGACACTGAAGGCAAGCAGCCTATTATGAACCTAGTGTTGTTAGATTCTGGAGATTATGCTCGTCAGGGTGGGTATGGCAGTCCTTCGCGTCGAGCTCTTGCCTTCCTGAGTCAGGTTCCAGCCAGAATCGGTCGTCCATCTATCCTCTTTCAGCATATGCCGATACCGCAGTTTTACCAGCTGTTACGGCCAGTATCGGCTACGACTGCCCATGCTATACAAGGTTATCGTTCCTTCGATAAGGCTTATTATGTCCTCGATGACAACAAGACTTTGGCTGGCTCATTTCTGGGAGAAGGTGTTTCTTGTCCCGACCATGACAGTGGGGAATTTGCAATCTTAAAACAAGCTGGTTACTTCGCTCTTTTTGCTGGGCACGACCACAGAAATGGTTTTGTAGGTTCAGTGGATGGCATTACGTTGGGTGTTACCCCTACTTGTGGTTTTGGTTCTTACGGTCCTGCTTCGAGTAAACGAGCAGCTAGACTCTTTGAGTTTGATATCCGTCATCCTTACCAACCGCGGACACAGCTTTTAGAGTTTGGTGAATTGGTTGGCCGCCCGAGTTCTCATAGGGCCTATACTTTTGCAATGAGTTATATGCCCACATCTAAGGGTGAAGCCTTCAACCTTTTACGGAAGCCGAGCATCCTTGCAGGCAATCTTGCAAACCGGGTTGCTGGCTATGTGTCGTCCCATAGTGATCGAAGTAAGAGGGACCGTACATAGTCGACTCGGAGTACTAACCACTAACGGCACACTGCGATTTAGTGAACTGGAGCATGCATGGCTTCACTTAAGTATTTTCCAGCTGCCATAACTAGAGGAGCATAGAGACGGCCAGGTGTTGAGCTCATACGTTCTACAGGGCCGGCTATAGATATAGCAGCCATAACTTGCCCTGTGGCACTTCGAATTGGTGCAGAGATGGAACAGATTCCCTGCTGATATTCGCTGATAGACTCTGCCCAACCGCGCCTACGGACATCTGCAAGGATTGTGGCGGTAAACCGAGCTTTTCGTAAGGTTTGATGGATACGTTCGGGAGCATCCCAGGCAAGTAAGATTTGTGCGGCAGAGCCAGCATGCATAGGTAATAATGCTCCCAGTGGTGTAGGAATATATACGCCACTAGAACGAGTAGCTGCAGCGATGCAGACACGGTTGTCTCCCTGGCGACGGAAGATGTGCACTGACTCGCCAGTACGATTGTGTAGGCTGCGCAGGATAGGATTCGCTGCGCCTAGTAGGAGATCCTCACTTGCACTCGCAGCGAATTCAGCAAATCTGGAGCCGAGTGCGAAACGCCCCTGATCATCACGATAGATGAATTGGTGTCTTTCTAGAGCCATAGCTAGCCTGTGGACGGTAGGCCTTGCCAACCCTGTCGTAGTGACTAAGTGTCCCAAGCTGATAGGTCCAGCTTCCAGGGCCTCCAGTATTTCCACAATTTTATCTAAGACTCCTACATTGGTGTGAACCCAATTGTCTCGAGTTGTAGTCTGGTTAGTAGAAACAGATGACTCATGAGTCATGGCATCTTGGAAGCAGGTATGGTCTGCTACTGTTGTATGTGAAGAATGTGCCATACCCTCTTATGATAGGTTTTTCATGTAAACAAGGTAAGTCCATTGTGTTACTGATGGCTTACGTGTTACAAATAATGTGGGTTTGTGCGACGTTTGGTGTACTTTAACCTAGGGGAAGGTAAACGCCTGCCACCGGCAGATAGCAATACGGGAGTTTTTATGACAGGCAGACATGCTGCTAGTGACTCAAGGCGTTCTCGAACCCGAATGCGATATGAGGTGAAAGACGGAGTTGGTGCACCTCGTCATGCAGGTATACAGGTTCAAGGCACGGTTACTGAACTTCAAAACTCTGCTGCGCTGTCCCGTTCTGCTCTAGGTAGAGTTAGGAACGCTGTGGGTGATCAAGCAGTTTTCATATTTTTCTATATCATCTTTATGCAGATTATTGGGTATACAGCAGGTATTGCTCTCATTATTCTCCAACGTCTGTATGCTGGTATTCGTTTTTCTCCAGAACAAGTGGTTACTAGCTTAAGTAGTTGGGAAGTATCAGAGTTATATGTGGTGGCCAGTGCCGTGGTCTTTGCTTTTACCGTGATCTATTGGCGGTCAAAAATAGAAGATGCAGGTCCTTATGGTGTTTTTCACCGTTCTTTACGTTCTGTACCTCCCCTTACTCTCATCGCTTGTGTGGTTATGACGATAAGCTGTCAAGCGTTTTCAAGGTTTTATGATTTTGGTGTCTGGGAAACAACAGGTAAGGTAGTTTCGTCTAATCTCACCAATATAGGCGTGGTAGATACACCTTTTTCTTTTATGTCAATAGCCGTGTATAGCTGCCTATGGGCGCCTGTGGTAGAAGAAGTTGCCTTCCGGGGAGTGGTGCTAACGAGTTTGAAGCGCTATGGCAAAATTTTTGCGATAGTCACATCTTCTCTGCTGTTTGCAGTTTTGCATGGCAATCTCTCTCAGGGGGTTTTTACCTTCGGTCTAGGTTTAGTCTTGGGATATGTGGCCTGTGAATTTTCGCTGATCTGGTCTATCGGCTTGCACATATTCAGTAATGTGATTGCTACCGTACTCCCGTTTGTCTTACGCATAAGCTTGCGTACAATGGGTTTTGCAGGACATACGCTAAGTTTTATTCAAATGCTATTTTGGTTGTTGGTGCTGCTGCTTGGCGTAGCTATCTTGCTTACTAACCATCACCGAGTGCGTGCTTTTAGCGCAAACGATAATGTTGCACCCAATGTATTTGCTTCTTGGACTAATCCTTGGTTTCTGCTAGTAATCGGCATTCAAATCTTTTTCATTCTTTGGAGATTCTGTCACTAGTCTGTATACGTTCTTTTCTACTTCGTTTGTGCTGTTTATCATATTGTGGAATGGAGGTGGAGATACACTATATACAACAACTTCAGTTTCACATACTGTCGGTAGGATAGAAAGCGAGAGCGGGATCCTGCACACGAGCATAGGGGGAGGGTAGCCTATGAAGCTGTTATGGCAACCCAATCAAGGGAAACAGGCAAATACAACCTTAACAGACATGAGCTCTCGGGTATATGTATCGAGTACAGCATTTCCTAGCGGAGCTAATGTGCCACACGCTTCAATGAAGCAAATTCGCGCAAGCTTGAATGAGCAAGCAGGAATGCTGATCCTCTACTTGGTGGTTATGCAGTTGATTGGACCAGCAATAGCGGCCATCCTTATTACACTGATGCAAGCGATGCACCATCAGTCTGTTTCATTAGGTGCCGCATTTGGTGAACTCAGTTCTTCCTCTTATGTAGGCCTTACAAATTTAATTTGCGTGGCCTCAGCCTTCGTTTTTTGGATACTAACTCATAAATCACAAATAGCAGATACGTCTAGCGATGGTGTCTTTCATCGCAGCGAGCGTCGCATGCCGCCTTTAGTTTTTATCGGTGCTGTATGCCTTCTCTTTACATGTCAGTCCCTATCTACCATCTACAATATTGGCTTTTCTTGGGTTGTTCAACAGCTCAATTTAGAAGTAGTAAGCAATTCTGAAAGGATTCAGGCTGCCTCGGGCACAGTTGCAATGCTGGTATATGCTAGCCTCTTCGGCCCCATCGTCGAAGAGATCATTTTCCGTGGCGTTATCATGAAGGGCTTGCAGCGCTACGGCAAAGTCTTTGCTATTGTTACTTCGTCTGCGATGTTTGGCTTCTTCCATTCGGACGTATCTCAAGGTTTATTTGCCTTCAGTGGGGGATTGCTTTTAGGATACATCGCAAGTGAGTATTCTATTTTCTGGTCCATACTATTGCACATTGTCAATAACATGGTTATTTCTAATATTGATAGCGTTATTTTTAGTGCATTGCCTGAAGAAGCCCAGTTTTGGACTAATTTAGGTTTTCTTGTACTTGGCATAGTCTTGGGTGTACTGGTGTTGTACCTAGCAAGGGTTCGAATTAAGAACTTTATTACCGCCAACCATGCGTACAAAGGCGTGTATGCTTCGTGGGCTAGTTTTTGGTTTGTTGTGTTCATCATTATTCAACTACTGGTGACTGCTATGGAATTTAGCCCTGTGTCTTCCTAACAGCACGACAAACGTGTGTTTGTTTAAGGTTTATAGGGCGATGCCATATTACGCTCCGCTGTGAGCTGCCAGCTTATTAGGCTGCGCGCGCATTTTGTCCTAACACTTACAGTCCTTATGGCAAACTTACAATAGGTGATGGTGCATTTGAGAGTGTGCCGGCTGGTTAGGCGCATAGTACGTACAAAGAGGAGTGGGAATGGCAACAGTTGATCCCCAGAATGATGTTCTGCACGTCGTTGGTGGTAAGCCCTTGGGTGGCAGCATTCATGTGCGCGGTGCCAAGAATTTTGTCTCTAAGGCAATGGTTGCAGCTCTACTAGCGCCAGGCGTTTCAGTCTTAAAAAATGTCCCTGAAATTCGCGATGTCCAGGTCGTTTCGGATCTTTTGCGCTTGCATGGGGTCAAGGTCAACGTTCAGCCTAAAGAGGGTGTAGTCACTATTGATGCCAGCACAGTAGAACTTGCTGATGTGGCAGATGTAGATACGCTGTCTGGTTCTTCACGTATTCCCATTCTCTTCTCAGGCCCACTTCTATACAGGATGGGAGAGGCTTTCATTCCTGCTCTCGGCGGCTGTAGGATTGGTTCTCGTCCGATTGATTTCCATTTGGATACCCTTCGTAAACTAGGTGCCAAAGTGGATAAGGAACATGAGGCAGGTATCCATATCACTGCCCCTAATGGCTTGCATGGAGCTAAAATTCACCTCCCATATCCATCGGTGGGTGCTACTGAACAAACCTTGCTAGCTGCGGTATTGGCAGAGGGTAAGACTGAACTTTCAGGAGCAGCAACAGAACCAGAAATTATGGACCTAGTTGCAGTCTTGCAAAAAATGGGTGCGCAGATTTCAGTTGATGTAGATCGAACGATTCGTATTGAGGGTGTTAAGAAGCTCAAGGGATATACTCATACAGCATTGCCCGACAGAATTGAAGCAGCATCTTGGGCTTCAGCAGCGCTGGCCACACACGGAGACATTTACGTTGAAGGGGCTCAGCAGCCCGATATGATGACTTTTTTGAATGTCTTCCGTAAAATAGGTGGTGAATTTGATATTCGTGATGAGGGTATTCGTTTCTGGCATCCCGGTGGTGATCTTCACCCTGTAGCCATTGAAACCGATGTTCATCCTGGTTTCATGACTGATTGGCAGCAACCCCTTGTAGTTGCGTTGACCCAGGCTAAAGGTCTTTCTATAGTTCACGAAACGGTGTATGAAAACCGTTTTGGCTTCACCAGACCTTTAGTGCAGATGGGCGCCACTATTCAGTTGTATAGGGAATGCCTGGGGTCACTACCTTGCCGCTTCCAGCAACGTAATTTTGAACATTCCGCGGTCATTTTTGGGCCTACACCCTTGCAAGGGCAAATTATCGATGTTCCAGATTTGCGTGGAGGTTTCAGTCACTTGATTGCAGCCCTTACTGCAACGGGCCCTTCTGAGGTACGTGGTATTTCTCTGATTGATCGTGGGTATGAAGATTTCAGAGAAAAATTGGTGGCTCTGGGTGCCAATATCGATTAATTGCGAATCTGATGTAAGTGGTCCAGGTTCCGTCTATACGTACTGTGTGTGGGTGTCAGCAAGAAATTTGCTGCTGGCAGATTGTAGTATTGGTTTGGTAGCGGTCAACACCTGAGGCACAATAGAAGTATGGTATCGAAAGGTAAACCTTCACCTCGCTCGGCAGTTGACCCTCTTTCCAACCAGCAAGTTGAGAGACTGGGGAGAGTCCATCATTTGGTGGATCCCACTCGTTATTACCCCACTGGTCCAAGGAAGCCGAATCAAGCTGAAATAGATGAGCAGAATCCGAAAGCTACAGCCAGGCTATTAGCTGGTGTATCTGAGGTGATGCGGGCCTCTTGCAAGACATACGCTTGGGGACTAGAGCAGGTGCCTGAAACTGGTACTTTTATTACTGCGGCAACCCACGTGACTCAGTTTGATGTGTTTGTACCTATGATGGCTCTTTTCCACCTGGGGCGGCGTCCGCGGTTTATGGCAAAAGCTGAAATGGGACGCTGGCCAGTCATTGGTAAATGGTTCCAGTGGGTAGGGATGCAACCTGTGCCGAGGCGCTCGGGTTTGGCACAGCAGATTGAGGCTGAGTCCATCAATATTGTTACGTCTGGTCGCCCGCTGACTATCTGGCCGGAGGGTACTGTTACGCGGGATCCACTGAAGTGGCCGATGTCGTTCAAGCCAGGAGTTGGTGTTATTGCACTGAAGTCATCCCGCATTCTTGGTTATATGGTGCCTCTCTATCCTTGTGTGACTTGGGGAGCTGCTTCAATCAACCATTGGTGGCCATGGCCACGGAAAAACGTGGTGACCTGCTTTGACCATGCTTTAGATTACTCGGATCTCTTGGAAGACATGGATACTTGGGGGCAGGAACCTCCCAAGGAAGTAGTAGATGAACTATGTCAGCGGTTGAGGGATCGAATGGAAGTTATCATGGCGGAAATTCGTGCCAGTGAACCACCAGTTGAAGGGTACTTCGACTATCCCTCAATGAGCCGCAGGCCTCGCCCGCAACGCGCTCTTACTTGATGGCTTGCGTCTGTGGGCTTAGGATAGTTTTGCTTGAGTTTGCCCAGTGCAGACAGCGGTGTTTGTTATCTGGTTTCAAAGAACGTTGACATAAGATCCAAGGAGCAGCAAGATGAATATTGCGGTGCTGGGAGCAGGCGCATGGGGTACTACTTTTGGGCAAGTGCTAGCTGATGCGGGTAACCAGGTTACCATGTGGGACATTGATCCTGAGTCTGTGAACTCTATCAATCAAGAACACAGAAATCCTAGACGTATGCCTAGTATTGAGCGTTTGCCCGATAATGTAAGAGCTACATCTGATCGGCAGAGTGCTGTTGCATGTGCTGAGATCGTTGTAGTGGCCATAGCCGCTCAGCATGCCCGCGAAGCTCTTGAGCCTTTCAAAGCGTTCATGCACAGCTCCACTATCGTTGTTTCTCTCATGAAGGGCATTGAGCGCCAAACTGGTCAACGCATGGATCAGGTAGTCACGGAAGTTTTGGGACTACCACTTGATCGGTTTGCAGCTGTATCTGGTCCTAATTTAAGTAAAGAAGTTGCTGCCCGGCAGCCTTCAGCAACTGTTGTGGCTTCTAGTAGTGAACAGACAGCATTAACAGTTGCTAATGCGTGCGAAACGGCTTATTTTAAACCGTTCGTCTCATCTGATGTTGTTGGACTAGAATTGTGTGGATCTCTGAAGAATGTAACTGCGCTCGCTGTTGGTATGTCTCGTGGAGCTGGCTACGGAGAGAATACCGCTGCCATGATTCAAGCTCGAGGCTTAGCTGAAATGACGGCGTTAGGGCAGGCTGCCGGAGCTCAAGCTAAGACATTTGCTGGTTTGGCAGGGGTTGGAGATTTGATAGCTACCTGTGCTTCTTCCTTAAGTCGTAACTATACGTTCGGTTTTAATTTAGGCAAGGGAATGAGTGTGGAAGAAGCGTCCCTAGCTAGTAATGGAGTTGCTGAAGGAGTCCCTACTACTGATGCAGTGGTGCAATTAGGACAGAGCTTGCACGTAGCAACTCCTTTAGCTACGGCCATGAGCCATGTTTTAGATCAGGGATTAGATGGTGCTGGTCTGGTGACAGAACTGTTCGGTGGGCCGATTATTGGGGAATAAGGATACATCTCAGGGCTCATGTTGAGTTTGTGATATGCTGATCGCAGAGCTACAATAAGCAGATTTTAATCGTCAAAGTAACCTAAAACTGCTTCTCATTGGGTTGTGTGAGTGAAACAAGAATAGACGCAGGCCTTTCAAGAAGGAGAATTGTCGTATGACAAAACAGCGTGTTGTGATTTTGTATGGTGGTCAGGCTGATGAGCACCCCATATCTTGTATCTCGGCTGCTGGTGTCCTCAAAGCTATCGACAGGGAGCGATTTGAGCCCATTCCTGTTGGAATCACACGAGATGGTATCTGGATTGTCAACGGCGAAGATCCTCGTAACTGGGATTTAGGGAGTGGAGAACTTCCTGAGGTCAGACTGAGTGAACATTCTCAGCCTCTTGTACTCGATATAGCTCGCTCCGGAGATGGTTTCTATGCGGGTAGTCATGAGACCCTGGTGGCTGCCGCCGAACGACCAGCTGGATACCGGGCAGCTTTGAGCCCACAAGAACTGCATGCTGAAGGTGCTTCACTGACTTCATTGGGGCATATTGATGCAGTCTTTCCTGTTTTACACGGCCCCTATGGAGAAGACGGATCAGTTCAAGGACTCCTGGAGGTGATGGGAGTACCTTATGTTGGTTGCTCTGTTCTTGCTTCAGCAGTGTGTATGGATAAGCATTTCACTAAGGTGTTGCTCAAGTCTGCTGGTATACCTGTAGCTCCTGGAATTACAGTGGATGCTCGCACCGTAGCCTGTGGTGAGTCCATTGAAGCGGCTGGTGACGAACTTGTCGGACTCGTGCGCAAGGCTGGACTTAAGTATCCTGTCTTTGTAAAACCATCGCGGGCCGGTTCTTCCTTTGGTGTGACCAAAGTAGGAGAAGAGAACGCGAAGGACCTAGCTCATGCACTATTTGAAGCTTCTCAGCATGATTGGCGTGTACTGATTGAAGAGGGGATCGAAGCTCGCGAAGTTGAATGCGCAGTTTTCAACCCTGTTGAAGGTGAGCAACCGCAGACATCCTGGCCAGGAGAGATTGTACTTGACAAACCTTCTGACGAGGCTTTTTATGATTTTGATAGCAAATACATGGACTTGACTGCTGCTCATGTTGAAGTGCCAGCTCAACTGCCAGAAGAGACCTTGCAAAAGGTTCGGCACATTGCTGCCAAGGCCTTCCAGGTTGTAGATGGACGCGGCTTAAGTCGTGTAGATTGCTACGTGCTGCCAGACGGTCAGATCATGGTCAATGAAATAAACACAATGCCAGGTTTTACGCCTATTTCCATGTACCGCCAGGCTTGGGAGGCTACAGGTATTTCTTACAGTGACCTCATTACTCAACTGATTGAAGGTGTCTGCGCTGAATAACCCCGCCACTGTGGGTGTACTGCACGCTTTCTGTTGCCATAAGTCTTGCTTGTATTGAGGATAATGGGCTTGCTGAGAAAAAGCACCTACCGATTCAGGCTACTGTGGGTTGTGGGCGGGAGCATAAGGTACCTGCATGTGTAAGTGGTTGTGTAACCAGTAAGATGGGTCCCCATGTGCTGCAAGCATTCTTTGCTGTATAACATGGCAACTGTGCCCTATTGCTGACAGCTGTAGGTAAACTAATGGACTCTGTAGCTTAGACGGATAGGTATAAGTCAAGTTGTTGCTCCGGTTGGTGTTGGAGTAATGGTCTTATTAATGTTGTGCATCCTCTTCGCGCAAGAGACGAGTAGTGTCTTGCACCAGATATGGTTGTCCAGCTAAGGCGCGTGTGGCGGCATCTTGCATGTCAGCTGCAACAACACCGTGTTTAGCAAACATGACTACTTTGCCATTTACTCCGTAAGGTGAGAAGCCTTGGAATTGAACGATGGGGGGATTCCCTGGCATCATGAGTGTTTTGGTGGAATGCTCTACGGTCTTCTTTATTTGCTGAGCGCAAGTGTCCAGATTTTCGCTGCCTCGTACGGTAAAGCTAACAATAGCTACGGCTTCTCCTGCACTGGGAATCTTTTCGAGAGCTGTGGTATTGAGTACTGAGTTCGGTATCCACATTTCGTTGCCGGTACGGTCAACAACTATCGTGTTACGCCAATTGATGTCCTTGACTGTGCCTGTGATCCCTTGTATTGAAATAATATCTCCTGGTTGAATTACCTTGCTCAGCATGAGGCCAAAACCACCGACGATATTGGCAATCGTGTCTTTGAGACCTAGAGATAAGGCTAATCCAGAGACACCTAATGCTGTCGCCACAGTAGTTGGATTTATGCCAAAGACTGGTTGAAGTACGCAAGCTGCTGCGAAGATCCAAATAACCACCTTAACGATGTTGATAAAAATAGATGCAGATGGTATTGCAGTGTGTTCTAAGGTGCGACGCATAACAACAGAGACGAAACGTGAGGCTAGACCGGCTCCAAGCATCACTATGACAAAAAGCAGAATGCGCCAAGTATTGTGGCTGAACCAGTTTAAGACAAAATCACCCAATTGGATGGTCGAGTGATCTGAATCTGATGCTATGAGTAAGGTGTGGCTCATGCTCTCTCTTTCTGAGATTTGTGTTTGTTGCTTTCGGCTTGAGGTCTAAGTCGTTTGCTTATGAAAGTGCTCAATCGAGGTCTTTACTCATCCACACATGAGGACAATGCTGATCGTAGTCACGCTCTCCTATAACTTGGTAGCCTTGCTTGGTGTAAAAGTCTTTCGCCTGTTCCTGAGCGTGGAGTATTGCTGTTCGCCCTCCGCGCTGGCGAATAGCTGCTTCTGTTGCTGCTAAGACCTGTGCGCCACAATGCAGCCCCCGCCAAGCTTTGTCAACAGCTACTCGGCCAATGGTATAAATTGTGGCATGGGAAGCCTGGTCTTGGGGGAGAGGTTCGCCCTTGGGGGTGCTTGCAAAAAAGCGACTAGTGGCGATAGCGACAGGACCATCTGTGCTCTGGTCCACTGTCATGTTCGCGTGTTCTAGTTTTACCCAATCGTTGGGTGAAGCAAAAGCGAGTAAATGCTGGCAGAGGTCATCTATGTGATCGTATTCATCGTGAAACCCCTGTTCGTCTACAAATACCTGCTCTCGAATCAACCGGGCCTGAGCGGGCAAGTAATCATAGGTGCAGTATCGCATGAGTGCTCTCCTCAACGTTTGACTGACGACAGGAACCTGTACTCATAATCATAGTTGGTAGACTGTTTCGTGAGTTAACGAATCCTGTAATATAGCTTGCATTTTACTGGTATTATCTCGCTTGCAGCAACAAATCTCCGCTACAGTGGTTACTGGAGTAAGTTGTCAAGCATGAAGGGACATCATAATGAGTGAACTAGATAAGGGAAATCTACGAGGGGAACGTAGTGAGCGTGAACGTATGCTGGCTGGGGAGTTTTATAATGCTGCGTCGCCCGAATTGGGATCCTTGCGGGATAAAGCCCATGAACTCTGCCGTCAGTACAATTCTTTGCCTGAAACCTCTCGGGAAGAGAGGGCGGCGATTATGAAGCAGCTTGTACCTCATATGGGGGCCTATAGTGAGATTTTAGGGCCAGTCTACTTTGACTACGGCATTTTTACGACTATTGGAAACCGTGTCTTTGCTAATTTTAACTTTACGGTATTGGATGTGTGCCCAGTTACGATTGGGGACGACGTGATGATGGGGCCTAACGTGTCGATTATGACGCCCCTTCATCCATTACGCTGGCAGGATCGTAACTTACGCAAGGCAGCTGATGGATCCCTCTTTGACTATGAGTACGGTGCTCCTATCACTATAGGTTCTAACTGCTGGCTTGCTGCTAATGTGACAGTCACAGGCGGTGTCACAATTGGTGAGGGGTCAGTTATCGGTGCCGGTTCTGTCGTGACTCATGATATCCCTCCCCACTCTCTGGCGGTCGGTACCCCCTGCAAAGTGGTTCGTGAAATTACTGACAGTGATGCTGTTGATTTACCCCACAGGGTGCCTGAAGCTGACTAATTACCCTTGAATACTCAATAGGCTCCTTGCTTTCCGCAGAGAACGAGGAGCCTATTGTGTAGTAATTGTGAAATAATATCTTCTATTCAAAATAACTTTGGGTAGAAGATAAAGTGTATAGGGCAGACGTTAATGGCTATGTTTGTGGGAGGTATAGGATTGACATACGCGCAGGAAGCTTTTGAAGAACTGTCACAGCTAGTCATGAAGCACAGGGGAATGATTCCGGATCAGGTAGACCGTTCTATGCGGGGGGAAGCGGTTATTCTGCGAGTATTGGAACAATCTGGTAGTCTTACGCCTTCGCAACTGTCTCAATTAGTGGGCTTGAGTTCTGGCAGGGTTTCTTCACTTTTGAAGTCACTGGAGGAGAAAGGATTAGTGCGCCGATCTGGCGATGAACAGGATCGCCGTAACGTGCATGTTGTTATCACTGAATCCGGTAGTCAGCGGAATCAGGCTGCACATAGTATGATGCAAGAAGATATTTGCTGGATCTTTGAGCAGATGGGGAAAGCACAAACCCAAGAATTTATTCGTCTGTGTTCTTTTTTTGTGCAGTGTTCAGGGCAAAGATTCCAAATGCGTGTTAAGCAAGCAGCAACTTGTTCAACTTCAACTTGAGTGATGGGCGGAGGATCTACTACTTTCCTTTCAACAGGTGGTTTGGGCAGGGTACATTTTGTGGGCATGACAAGTGTTCGGCTGCAATACCAAACCATTTCATCACCTTATGAGTTGCACGGAGATGTATAGCTAGCGTCTATTTGAAGGGTACAGACACATAGCTGGTCTAGTAAAAGATATAAGCAATCTACTGCTTACCAAGAAAGTTAAAGGAACAACGAGCATGATACGAATTTGTCGATATCTTTCCAAGGGTGAGGTCGGTCAGCTGTTTGTGGTGATTGCCTTTATCGTTGGCCAAGTTTGGCTAGACCTTAAGCTGCCTGACTACATGTCAGACATAACCGAATTGGTGGAGACGCCTGGTAGTCAAATGAGCGAGGTTTGGAAGGCCGGAGGCAAAATGCTCATGGTATCCTTCCTTTCTCTGGTTTGTGCGATTATTACTTCATACTTTGCAACACGTGTAGCATCTTCCTTTTCCCAGACTCTTCGCTCGTTAGAGTTTGCTAAGGTGGAGTCTTTTTCTCGTGAAGAACTCAGCCACTTTTCTACAGCTTCCTTGATAACCCGCTCAACAAACGATGTAACTCAGGTACAAATGTTCATTACCATGGGCCTGATGATGCTCATCAAGGCTCCTATTATGGCAGTCTGGGCAGTTTGTAAAATCGCAGGCAAGGGATTTGAATGGACAGTAACTACGGGAATTGCTGTGGCTATTCTTTTGGTTTCTGTATTTTTGCTCATGCTTTTTGTGATGCCCAAGTTTAAACGGATGCAGCGCTTAACTGACAATATTAACCAAGTAGCCCGCGAGAACTTGACCGGTTTGAAGGTTGTGCGCGCCTACAATGCTGAACACTATCAAGAGGACAAGTTCACCAAAGCTAATAGTGAGTTAACGAATACACAGCTTTCTACGACTCGAGCTATGAGCCTGATGATGCCGTTGATGAACACTATTATGAACGGACTTATGTTAGCTGTTTATTGGATCGGTGCCTACCTTATCAATGCTGCCAACTTAATGGATAAAATAACCCTTTTCGGCAATATGGTGGTTTTCTCTTCATACGCAGTTCAGGTAATTATGAGCTTCCTTCTGATGAGTATGGTATTTGTGCTGTGGCCTCGTGCTGATGTTTCTGCGCAACGCATTATGGAAGTACTTGACACCAAGCTTACTATTGTGGATGGTAGTGAATCTTCAGGTAAGCCTGACCAAGATGGCAGTGTGGTCTTCCGTGATGTATCTTTTACCTACCATGGTGCATCTGCTCCAATCTTGGAGCACGTAGACTTTGAAGTCAAGAAAGGTCAGACTATAGCTTTTATAGGTTCTACTGGTTCAGGTAAATCAACTCTCATTAACCTCGTTCCCCGTTTCGCTGATGTATCTTCTGGTCAGGTTATGGTTGATGGCGTTGATGTGCGCGACTATAAAGTCAAAGATTTGCGGGACAAGATTGGCTATGTTCCCCAACAATCTTTGATGTTCCGGGGTACGGTCGAATCCAATGTGGCATATGGTGATAAGGCCAAAAATGTTGATGAGCAAGAAAAATTGGATGGGGTAAAAGAAGCTGTGCAGGTTGCCCAAGCGCAAGAGTTTGTGGCCGACATGCCTGGAACATACCGTGCAGCAATTGCGCAGGGTGGTTCAAATGTCTCCGGAGGGCAGAAGCAGCGACTTTCAATTGCAAGAGCCCTGTGGCGTAAGCCTGAAATTTTAATTTTCGACGATTCTTTCTCAGCACTTGACTTCAAAACTGACCGTGCAGTGCGTGATGCTCTCAAAACGCAAATGAAGGGTACCACTACCATGATTGTTGCTCAAAGGATTGGCACCATCATGGACGCTGACGAAATCGTGGTCTTAGACCAAGGCAAGGTTGTCGGTAAGGGCACTCATAAACAATTGCTGAAATCTTGTGAAGTGTATCAGCAAATTGCCAGGAGCCAGCTGACTGAAAAAGAACTGGCAGCGTAAGACCCTAAATTGGAGCCAGGCGTGCCCTGGCGTGTAGACGTAGTACTTTTTCAAGGAGTTAATGACTATGAGTTCACCACATTCTGGGTCAGTTGCCAGTCCAGCTGGACGGGGACACGGACCTTCTCGAGGAGTGGTAGAGCGTCCAGAGAGCTTTGGTGGAGCTATGAAACAGTTGGCCCAGTTCTCTCGTCGCTATCTGCCGGCAGTAATTGTAGCTTTCATTTTTGGTGGAGTTGGGGCTGCTTGCCAGATTATCGGCCCTGACAAACTGAAAGATGTGACCAATGCTATCGCTCATGGATTACCGGCGGTAGTTCACGGGCGCCCTATAGCGGGCTCTATTGATTTGCAATACGTAGAGCACCTTTGCTTTATTCTTGTTGGCCTCTACCTGGGATATGCTCTCCTGACGTATGTGCAGTCGTGGATTATGGCTACTACTACACAACGTATCTCACAAGGTCTGCGTGAGGCAATTTCTCATAAAATCAATAAGCTGCCTCTTAAGTATTTTGATAAGGTCTCGTATGGGGATGTTCTTTCTCGCATTACGAACGATGTAGACGCCATAGGACAGACCTTAGGCCAGAGCTTAGGTTCGCTTGTTATTTCTATCACTACCTTTGTGGGTTCCCTGATTATGATGTTTGCCAATAACGTGATTTTGACGCTTGTGGCCATAGGAGCAGCTGTCATCGGGGGTATATTGATGATGGTAATCATGGCTATTTCACAGAAGTATTTCGTACGCCAGCAGGTTGCCCTTGGTGATGTTAATGGGCATGTAGAAGAAATGTATACCGGTCATATCATCGTTAAAGCATACTCGGGTGAAGAGGACTCTATTGCAGAGTTTGAACGCTATAACGATGATCTGTACGATTCTGGATGGAAATCCCAATTCCTGTCTTCACTCATGATGCCGTTAATGAATTTTGTTGGTAACTTTGGCTATGTTGCCGTGTGCGTAGTCGGTGCCGCTTTAGTTCTCAATGGCAGCATATCATTCGGTGTGATTGTGGCCTTTATGATGTACATTAGGCTATTTACTCAGCCTTTGAGTCAGTTTGCTCAAGCCTTCCAGAACCTCCAGCGTACAGCTGCCGCTTCGGAACGTG
The DNA here is from genome assembly GCF_002259585.1 of Bombiscardovia coagulans. Lineage (GTDB taxonomy): Bacteria > Actinomycetota > Actinomycetes > Actinomycetales > Bifidobacteriaceae > Bombiscardovia > Bombiscardovia coagulans. Next base: position 127,313 of record NZ_MWWS01000003.1, on the reverse strand, counting down.
TGTTTGACTTCCTCGATGAACCCGAAATGGAAGATGAATCCAGCAAACCTGCGCTCTTAGGTGCTGCCGCAGGTGCTCATGCTGCTCCAGTACAGGGTCACGTAGAGTTCAATCATGTGAACTTCTCCTACGACGGTAAGCATCCTGTCATCCATGATTTCACAGCCGAGGCTCAACCGGGGCAAAAGATAGCTCTTGTTGGTCCTACAGGAGCTGGAAAGTCGACCATGGTTAGTTTGCTGATGCGGTTCTATGAGGCAGATTCTGGAGACATTCGCATTGATGGAATTTCTACCCGGGACCTACCTCGTTGGAATGTCCATGATCAGTTCTCTATGGTTTTGCAAGATACTTGGGTTTTCTGTGGTACCGTCAAAGAAAATATTATTTATGATAAGCAAGGTGTCAGTGATGAGCAAGTAGTAGAAGCTTGCAAGGCAGTGGGACTGGATCACTTTATCCGTACTCTCCCGCAAGGTTATGATACGGTGCTATCTGACGACTCCTCACTTTCTCAAGGGCAGAAGCAGCTGCTGACGATTGCTCGCGCCATGGTACAAAATGCACCGATTCTGATTTTGGATGAAGCTACTTCCTCAGTGGACACCCGTACTGAGGAACTTATCCAAAAAGCCATGGATGCTTTGAGTCGAGGCCGCACGTCTTTTGTAATTGCGCATAGACTGTCGACTATTCGTGATGCGGATATGATTTTAGTCATGAACCACGGTCGTATTATTGAACGCGGTACGCATGAGGAATTGCTCAAGCAAGATGGTTTCTATGCAGACCTTTACAACAGTCAGTTTGCTTCAGCTGAACTCCTTGCGTAAGTTCTGGTAGTCCAAGGTTGAGCAGTTCTGTATGCCCGGAGTCAGTCATGAATGACTGCTTCGGGCGTTTCTGTAACTGCACTGGTGACGGGGGCAAGTTGGCAATACTCCAGTTTGATCGATTGGTATGGAGTGATCTGACCGTGGATGCGTGTACTCTAATAAGCGGTAATACATACTGAGCTTGTCAAGTGCTAGGAATTGTGGTATCTTAGACAAGTTGTGTGTTCGTGCAGCGCATAGAGCTCTTAAGAGAACACACGGTAGGACTTGGAAGAACGACGTCAAAGGGAGTCATCATGGCAGCTCGTTGCGCAGTGTGCGGCAAAGGCCCGCGCTCTGGTTACAGTGTTTCTCATTCACATATCCGCAATAAGCGCGTCTTCCGCCCCAACCTGCAGTCGGTGCACACCACTATTGACGGCGAGAATGTACATGTTCGCGTCTGTGTCAAGTGCCTGAAGGCTGGCAAGGTGCAGCGCGTAGCAGCCTGAAATACGGGCGATATATGGTAAAGGCCTCTAGGGCAGTGCTCTAGAGGCCTTTGTGTATCTTTCTGTCTCAAAGCTTCCTAGCCTTCCGATATAGTCGGAAGCAAGAGGAGGACGTGTATGTCAACTGGAGAAGGACTGTCTTTACAGAGTACAGTGTCATCTCTGATGACGAATAAGCGCCGGGTTAGTGCCTTAAAATCACTAGGCATTATCACTATTGCTGATGCCCTGACGTATTATCCTTTCAGGGTTACTGATCCGCTTCCGGTCCGCACAATATCCCAAATTACGCTAGGTTCTCCAGTTGCTTGTGTTGCTCGTGTAGAGCAGATGCGAGTTGTTTCAATGGGCGTACGCCGAGGATTTCGGCTGGAGGTATCTGTAGAAGATAGTGACTTTGATACTACGGGCGGTATGGTAGCTCGATCAGCTAAGCTTGTTTTCTTTTCGCATCGTAAATCCTATATAGACTGGATGAACCTGCGGTTGCAGGTTGGAACAACCGTTGTGATTGGCGGAGAGCCAAGCACGTTTAACGATCAACTACAGTTCACTCACCCTGAGGTACTGGTGGTAGCACCTCAGGTGAGCGATGATCAACAGCATACTGTTCTGTCGACATCTATCCGTCCAGATGCAGAGAGCGTGGCACAGGCTTTATCTAAAGTTTCTCGCCCGCGACCTGTCTACCATGCCAACTCTCGTATTTCTTCGGATCATATCCACGACACCATCGTCTCTATCATGCGCATGCTTGCGCTGGCTGTGGAGGGGCACAATCTCGAAGCGTCAACGCAAACGATTGGGGAAAGCACAGATGCAGACCAAGAGCCAAGCCAGGTTATTGACAGTGAAGCTTTTGCGGCAGCTGTTCCAGATATTGTGCCTGAAAAGCTGCGGGTTAGCAGGGGGCTACTTCATCGGTCTCAGGCTTTGTTGGACATGCATACTCCCAACCGAGTTGAGGATTTTCGTGCTGCGGTGAATACTCTGCGCTTTGAAGAAGCGCTTGTTGCTCAGACAGCACTTTTGCGGAGCAAGTACCAAGCAAGAGATGTTACAACATACACCTGTCCAGAACCAAAAGCCAGTAGTTTGTCCGCACGCTTTATTGACTCCTTGCCTTTTCAGCTTACGCAAGGGCAACAGGTAGTCATCCAACAGATATACCAAGATATGGCTCGGCAGTATCCTATGCAGCGGCTGTTACAGGGCGAAGTTGGTTCTGGTAAAACTGTAGTGGCTCTGGCTGCTATGCTCCAGGCTGTCGACGCAGGATATCAGGCGGTATTAGTGGCGCCCACTCAGGTGCTCGCTGAGCAACATGTCGAGTCAATTGGTCGCATGATACAAGGTTTACGTTTGCAGACCTCAACCGACAAGCCATCTCCCGTACCTTTAGTGTTACTTACCGGTGGAATGAGGTTGGCGGAGCGTCGTCGGGTGCTTTCTCTTATAGCCTCAGGACAACCTTGTATAGTTGTTGCAACTCATGCCGCATTTTCTAAGACCTTCCAAGCTCCCCACTTAGCGTTGGTGGTTATTGATGAACAGCATCGTTTTGGTGTTGAGCAGAGAGAAACGTTACGACGCAAGTCAGAAAAGTCGCCTCACCTGTTAGTGATGACTGCTACTCCAATCCCACGAACGGCAGCAATGACGTGGTTTGGTGATTTAGATATTTCAGAGTTGACTGAATTGCCAGGCGGGCGTAAGCCGATACAGACATTCATTGTTCCAGAAGTAGATTCGACTACTATGGGCAACATGTTCTGGCTTATCCACCAGCGGGTGCAGGCGGGTGAACGAGCATATATCGTCTGCCCCAGAATTAGTGACGGGGAAGATGATGCTGGGCAGGCCAGTAGCAATACTCAGCGGCTAGCTACAAAGGCTGCCAGTAACGCTTTGCAAGTCCCTGCCGATGATTTCATTGCCATGGACCCGTATGCGCCCCAATATGTTGAGGATAAAGACAGTCAATCGCAAGTGCCTTTGCACTCTGTGAAGGAAATGAGCCGCCGCCTGTCTAGTTTGCCCCAGTTCCAAGATATTGCGATAGCTACGCTTACTGGTCAGGATGATGATGAGACGAAAACACAGGTCATGGCCGACTTCTCATCAGGAAAAACTCCGGTGCTGGTAGCTACTACGGTGATTGAAGTTGGTGTGGATGTGCCGCAGGCCTCAGTTGTTGTAGTTTTTGATGCTGATCGTTTCGGGCTGTCCCAGCTTCATCAGTTGCGGGGGCGAGTGGGTCGTGGTGGTACGCATAGTTGGGCATTTATGGTTTCTCGGGCAGATCCTGATTCATTAGCAGCCAGCCGGTTAGAAGTTATTCGCAAGTCTACGGACGGTGCTGAAATTGCTCAGGCTGATATCGAATTACGTGGGGCCGGTGATGTACTTGGTGATGCACAGTCTGGAGGTCGTTCTTCCCTCAAACTTCTGCGAGTAGTGACGGACGCTAAACTGATCACTGACGCTCGGCAGGATGCCCAGACCCTGTTGACTTCTGATCCGGAGTTAGGGGATGAGGTCCAGCTTGCTGGTGCAGTTCTTGACTTCGTTCGGGGTAACGAAACTTTCCTTACGTCAACCTGAGATTTTCATAAGCGGTCAAACAGCTGGGCGGTATAAAACACCATCTACAGGTTGGCTGGACGCAAGTTTACAATAGGGCAAGTTCATATACGCTCTTATCAAGGCAGGCCCAATATGCGTGTTATCGCCGGCAGATTCAAAGGTTTGCTTATACCATCAGCGCTACAGGGAACAAGGCCTACCACCGATCGAACCAAAGAAGCTATTTTTTCGCATTTGGATGCTTGGTCTGTGTTAGAGAATGCCAGGGTTCTTGACTTATTCGCTGGGACAGGGGCGCTTGGCTTTGAAGCGCTTTCACGAGGCGCTACTAGCTTGGTATCAGTAGAATCTTCCCGCAAGGCAGCTGCCCTCCTCTCTCGCACCTTGAAGGAGCTTAAAGCTGCACCCTCCTGGACTGCTACTGACTACGCCCAGGTGGTATCCCTTCCTGTCGATCGTTACCTGGAATCTATGAAGGAGCCACGAGCTGTTTCACCAGAAGGGACAGCTCATGCAAGTGCTCAAACCTTTGACGTGATCTTTATGGATCCGCCATACGATGTGGACTCACAAGAGTGTGATACTATTCTCGAAAAATTGATCAGTTCAGGTCTGGTAACCACGGAATCAATCGTCATACTTGAACGTTCTACACGCTCCCAACCACCTCAGTCACCTCAAGGATGGGGTGTCAGCCAGGCAAAGACCTATGGGGAAACAGTCATCTACTACATCGAATGTGAGTGACTGTTTACCTGGTTCTATTGGCATGACTTCCTTACAAACGTTGCTACTGGGCAAGAAATAGCTTATGGGTGGAAACCTATAAGTGGGAACGCCCTTGCGTGCCATGCCGGGGATGAGATCCATCGACATTCCAACCTAAGTCACGGAGTTTGTTTTTATCCTTAATATCGAGACGGTTACAGTCAAGGTGCTCAATGAGATCGGGGCGGATTCTTGAGGTGAGTTCTAGGGATTCATCGCGCCGGAAACGATCGACTTTACCGTGGTCTCCAGAGGTTAGGATGGATGGTACTTCTATGCCGCGCCAAGAACTGGGGCGAGTATATTGGCGATATTCCAAGAGAGATTCGTCTCCCGTATAGGATTCTTCTATGATGGAATTGGGATTGCCCATAAAACCTGGGATTAAGCGGGTGATGGCTTCTACCATAACGGCCACGGCTGCTTCACCGCCGTTCAGTATGTAATCACCAATGGAGTACTCGCGAGTTTGAATACCTTGCCTTCGATAGTACGTAGGAATGCGGGCATCATAGCCTTCATAGCGGCCGCAGCCAAAAATGAGGTGTTCGGCCTGGCTGAGCTCACTGGCGGCAGACTGAGTAAAGAGGGGTGCTGAAGGGTTAGGGAAAATGAGTACGGGCTGCCTGTCTGTGAATCCTGTTGCGTCCGCAGGCGAAGTCCCTTGGGCTTGGGTAGGTGCAGACGTAGATAGTCCAAGGAGATCGTCCAAGCACTCAGCCCATACCTCAGCTTTCATTACCATTCCGGCCCCACCTCCGACCGGTGTGTCATCAACTGAGTGATGTACATCGTGAGTCCAGTCGCGTAGATTATGCGCTTGTACTTGAAGTATCCCCTTATCTTGAGCCTTACCTAGGAGGCTCAGTTGAGCAACCTCGAAGAATTCAGGAAACACAGATACTATGTCAATCTTCATGCAGTCAACTGTATCTAGTAGCCCAGTCAGGCAGAGCGCTCGCTTGTCCTATCATGCCATATATAGCCGTTCCAGCGCTCATAGGATTGACTTCCTGGTTTGATAAAAGCCTATGTGGCTACTAGGCTAGATAGTAAGTATTAGCAGTTACGAGGATGTAGGTTTGAGGCAGTAGTGGATTCACATTGAGGAGTGGATGTATGAGTCTTACATACCTAAGCAAGCACAAGTATGGAAAAGGATTAGCGGCAACTTGTGCATGTGTAGCATTGATTTTTCTTGGTCTTTCACCTAAGTCTGCTCAAGCTCATGTATTGCCAGTAGACCAGCAGCTTTCCGGTATCAATATTCTTACAGATGGTAAGGCTATTGATGGATTTACGTATATGAAAACGAACTACCAGTTAGTAGCTAAACCTAAGGCTATCCAAGTCACTAACGTGCCGAATGGTTGGCTAGTAGAGAATGCAACAGCTTCAGGTAATCCGCAGGGGGGAAGTGCTCCGAATATCAGCGCTTCCGTGGATTTTCATTTGAATACACAGTTCAGCTCTGATGATCTTACCGAGCTCAAGACAATAGTCGGGCAAGATTTTAAGCCTGCTGTACCTGCTCATCAGAACGACGGTACGAGTCCTTTTGTCCTTCAGGAATTTACCTTGGATAAGCACACCTATCCGAACCTACAACTCAGCCATGAGCAGTTGTCCAAGCTTAGTTTTGACAGGCAGGAACTGAGAGCTAGTATTCAAAGCTTACACCAGGCAGGGTTTGGTTTGGGTGTGCATTGGTATGACATAGCTGGTAATGAGATAGATGGGATTGTACATGCTGATCAAGTTCATTATGTGGATATATCCATCATCAAGGGTTCAGGCAAGGATATACGTTCATTAGACTATGTGTTCACCATGGAGAAAGACAATTCTGTTCTAGTGGCAGCGCAAATGCCTCAAGCTAGTGTAGGTGGTAGTGATACGTGGACACTCAATCCCGCTGCTATTGGCGGTAACTATACCCTCATCAGACTGAGGCCAGATCTTACCGTTCACCTGGATGCAGCGCGCAGAACGATACCCTCATCTTTTTGGGCTGTTCCTGTAACGTATACTCTGGCATACGCTCCCAATAAGATAGCAACTGTACCTCAGCCGGTTCCTACCAACCCAGTTCCACCAAAACTCATACAACAGCAACAAACCGACCCCAAGCCCGCTGCTCCTGGACTCGTAGATAGGAAGCAGGGTTCGAGTGATGCGGCTCAGCACCTAGCAGATGTTCCAACTAAAACTACTGAACTAGGGCAAACACAGTCAGGGCATGGTCAGTCAACGCTTGCTTCAACCGGTTCTCCGATAATTGCTGTTGTTGTCATATCGGTAGTTCTTGCCATCTCAGCTGCTTATGTTTTGATGGCTCGGAAGAAGAAAACTGCTCATCTGCCCCTTCAGTAAGGGGCACAAGGTACTAAATGTAGTTTAGATGTATCCGCAAGAGCTAGTATGCATACACCAGAATATGGAGATTTTCCTATTTTGGCCTCTATGAGTCGATTGTGGTGAGATGATATAAGTATCTGTTTTTTGGTTGTCTTTTGCAGTCGTGCTTGTGGGGTGGCGGGCACCTAGTACTTATCTTGGAGTCGTAGGATAGGTTGTTTTTGACTGTGGTGACCAAAAATAGAACATCTGACAAAGAAGTGAGGGGTGAACATGAAAGTAGTTATCTTTTCTACTTGCGTGGTTGATATGATGTTCCCTAATGTTGGCAAAGCCATGGTTGAGGTACTAGAACGCTTCGGCTGTGAAACCTTTATGCCTATGCAACAAATTTGTTGTGGACAGCCTACCTATAATAGCGGGTATGTTAAGTCCACTAAGCATGTGATGCACAATGAAGTAGATGCTCTGCTGAGTGTCGATGCAGACTATGTTGTTGGTCCTGCTGGCTCTTGTGTCAACATGCTCAAGGAGCTGCCCGCACACCTTAAGGGAGAACCGGCTTACCAGGCTAAGGCCCAGGCTATTGCTGATAAGACCTATGAGTTTTCGCAGTTTGTATACCGTGTACTCGGTATTGAAAATGCTGGTGCTGAGCTGGATGCAGTGGCAACCTATCATCGTTCATGCCACATGACCCGGCTCTTGGGTGAAAGCACAAGCCCGTTTGCCCTTCTAGATCACGTCAAGGGCTTAACTATGGTTCCCTTGCCGCACATTGAAAATTGTTGTGGTTTTGGTGGCATGTTTTCCATGAAGGAACCAGAAATCTCCCGGCAGATGGTTGATGAAAAAGTTAATGATGTGATTTCGACCAATGCATCGGTTCTTATTTCTTGCGACCCGGCTTGCCTAATGAACATAGGTGGTCGTTGCAACCGGCGAGGTGAAAGCATTACGATTATGCATCTTGCTGAGGTACTCAACCACGATGTTGATATCAGTCGAGTTACCTATGTGGATGCACAGGAAAGCAAGGGGGTCTTGATATGAAGACTGGGAGCATGATTCGTAGCAGTGACCATGATTTTCTTACTCGTGTTAAGGAATCCGAGGAAGACACTTTCGCGCAGAAAGCTGTAGCAAAAGCCCAGGATGCCCAGTGGATTAAACGTGAGGGTGCCCGCCGAGAGTTGGGCAATTGGGAAGACTGGCGCAAACTTGGTGAACAAATCCGTCAGCACACTGTACGATATTTGCCTGATTACTTGGAAGAATTTTCCGATAATGTTGAAAGCAATGGCGGACATGTGTTCTTCGCTCAGACTGACATAGAAGCTCGTGATTTTATAACAAACTTAGCCAGAGAAAAGCAAGTCAAACATGTGGTCAAGTCCAAGTCTATGGTCACCACTGAGATCGGGATAGATGAGGCTCTCTTAGAAATTCCTGGTATGGAGTTACTGGAGACAGATTTAGCTGAGTTTATTCTTCAGCAGGATGATTGGGACCAACCTACTCATTTAGTATTTCCGGCCCTCCATAAGAACCGCGATCAGGTACGAGAAGTCTTTATGGAGAAGCTGGGTTATGAGGGTGACAATGACCCCCAGCACTTAGCCCGTTTTGCCCGTAAGGTAATGCGCAAGCGCTTCCTTGAGAATGAGATGTCCATTACTGGCTGCAATTTTGCCGTAGCTGATAACGGTATGATCAACTTAGACACCAATGAGGGCAATGCTGACTTGTGTATGGCCATTCCTAAAATTCAAGTGGTGTGCATGGGGATGGAACGTATCGTACCTGGTATGCGTGAGGCTGAGACGATTGATAATATGCTGGCCCGTTCAGCAGTTGGTCAAAAGATTACCACGTATTGCACTTTTACCTCTAGGCAGGTTGATGGAGAGTCGGATGGTCCTGAAGAGTTTTATGTGGTCATTATTGATAACGGCCGTTCTAACGCCCTGGGTACTGACTTCGAGCCGATCCTGCAATGTATCCGTTGTGCTTCGTGCTTAAACGTCTGCCCAGTTTACCGGCATATTGGTGGTCATGGCTATGGTTCTATCTATCCAGGTCCTGTAGGTTCAATCTTATCTCCAGTCTTGCAAGGCAACTATGATGACTTTGCCGAGTTGCCCTATGCGTGCAGCTTGTGTACGGCTTGCACATCTACCTGCCCCGTTAAAATTCCTTTGCACAAGCTGTTGCTCAAACATCGTGAGATTGAGATGGACGACATTCATCAAAGTAAGCTCATAGATGATGTAGTGATGCGCGTCGTCGGTTTGGGAACAGGCCATTCTTCTCTCTTCCGAACTGCTCTGGGACTAGACCACTTAGCTATGGCTCCTCTTGCTAGAAAAGGGCCTGAAGCTGCTAAGAACCTCTACTCCGACGACAAGCACGTGGAATGGATGCCCTTTGTGTTTGGCGGTTGGACAAAAGTTCGTGATTTGCCTGATCCACCGGCTCACTCTAAAAATTTCCGTAGCTGGTTCAAAACTCACAAACCAGCTGATGTGGATCCTAAGATAGCCAAGCATACGGCTCAACGAGAACAGGAAATACAAGCTGAGAGGAAGGCTTGAGCAATGACAGATCGCGAAGTATTTCTCAATAACATCGCTGAGAAGGCCCGTCGTCCCCGTCACCAGCTCAAGGATAACCCGTTAGTTCCTGTCAATGACTTACCTGAGACAACCCTCTCAGGAAAGACCCAGGATGAGCTATTAGAAATTGCTAAGGCAAACAGTACGGCAGTCAACGTGAACTTACAGGTTACGACGAAAGTGGACCTGCCGGCCGTCCTAGATGATTTTATTCGCGACAAGATCACTAATAACGAGGATGACCCTTACCAAGCCAACGATCACAACCATCTTTTACTGCCCACTTCGGAGTTGTATGCTGATTTTGGTTTAGAGTCTTGGAGAGATGGTCTCACGGATCCAGCACCAACCTTTTGGAAACCTGGAGCAGGTCGTACAACCAACATCACTACCGCAGAACATGCAGGTGCTGCTATAGCTTTTGCAGATTATCTCTTGGCTGAGTCTTGTAGTATTACTACTGCTACGACGCCAGGGCAGGGGAGGGCTTTTCATTTCTTGCCGGTGCACTATTTGGCAATCGTCCGTAAATCCAGAATTTTACCTCGCTCCAGGCAGGCTATGGATCGCTATGACAAGGCTATAAAGGCAGGTGAACTCAAGACTTCCAACATCAACATTATCACCGGACCATCCAACACTGGTGATATTGAAATGGTGCTAGTAGTCGGTGTTCATGGTCCTTTGGATATGACGTATCTGGTTGTCAGTGATATGTAGCAGGCGAGTCAACGGTAGCTTTGTCGCAATCGTTGACTCGCAGTATAGTACAGGTGCAGCCAGGTAATACCTGCCTTAGTTTTTTGCAAGTTCGGATGAAAGTGTATGCCTATTCAGGCAAGCTTAAGAGACCTTTTGGTGGATCAATGAGTATGTATCCTTCTTCAGGATTGACCTCGGGTACCAACTCTTCTACAAACGGCACTAGTCCAGTAGTTACATCAGTGCCATCATCACTATCTCCGTGCTTGCTAGAGGTTAACTGAACCTCTAAGAGTTGTTGGGCAGGGGAGTCAATCACAGCGCTGACTCTTCCGACTTGCTCGTTTGCTGGTCTTCCCAAGGTATTACCGGCAGCCATGCGGACATCGAGACCGACCAGATCCTCTAAATACCAAGCATCATCATCTGTATTATCTGCAAGTAGTTCGGCTTGAACATATAATTCTATGCCAGTAAGGGATTCAGCAGCAGTTCGGTTGTCAACACCTGTGAAGTGCACAATCCAGCGGCTCTTAAAACGGCGAGAACTTTCAACGGTAAAGCTTTGATGCTCTTCGGGTTGGGTTAAGACAGAGCCGGGGGAGAAGCGACGTTCTGGTTCGTCCGTATAGGCGAATACATTGACTTCGCCTTTCAGACCTTGCGCACGACCTATACGGCAGACCCTCAACAGTCTAGACTGTTGAGGGTCTGCCGTATAGCGGTCAGTATCCGCGTTCACTGGCGCACATCCATGATGTCGATGCGAATCTTGTGATCGCAGATAGCCTGAGCAACGGTTCGAATAGCATTAGCTGTTCTTCCGCTACGACCGATAACTCGGCCGATGTCTTCAGGGTTGACTTGCACGCGTAAGAGTTCGCCGCGTGCATTCTCGTGGGAACGAACTGAAACATCATCAGGAAAATCGACGATGTCTTTAATTAAATGTTCGACTGCCTGCGCGAGCATAACTGTCTACCCCTCTAATTGTCTTTTGGTGATTTATTCAGCAGCTGCTTCGGTTTCGGCGGCTGCTTCTGCGGTCTCAGTCTCGCTGGACTTGGAGGCTTCAGCTGTTGCCTTTGCCTTGGCCTCTGCTTCAGACTTCTTGGCCTTAAGCTTCTGGGCTTCAGCTTCTGCCTGCTCAATACGGGCCTGTATGTCTTTCTCTGCTTGAGGAACCTTATATGTTCCTTCCTTACCGGGCAGGTCCTTGAATTTTTGCCAGTCACCGGTAATCTTGAGCAGGTTAAAGACAGGTTCACTTGGCTGTGCACCTACACCAAGCCAGTACTGGGCACGCTCGGAATCGATGTTGATGGTTGAAGGCTGGGTATTTGGATTGTATGTACCAATCTCCTCAATAACCTTACCGTCACGCTTTTTACGGGAGTCTACTACGACTACACGGTAGAAGGCGTAGAATTTCTTGCCCATTCTCTTCAGACGAATCTTGGTTGCCAAAATGGCTCTCCTTGTTACTAGAATTGTGGTATTCGACTTCTATGTGGGGCATACAAATCAAGCACCACGTGTTCCTCGTCCTCACGGTATGAGAGGGCCCGCTCGCACGAATAACAGCAAAATTATATCTCAAAGCAAAGATAAACGCATACGTGGGCAGAAGTTCAATGGCTGGTCTTATGTTCCTGCTCGCACTCACTTATATGTGCGAGTAAACCTAAGTGGTCAGTTCCTGCAACATGTAGTGTCTCGAGTGATTGCAGCATGAGGCCTGGTGAATGGAGGATATGGTCGATTTCGATTAGTGGTGGTAGCGCAGGCCAGTTGGCTGGAAACGTGGGGTGAATACCCTGATGTAATGACACAGCGCCGTCTAAGAGTCGGCCATCTTTGAGCATACGGCGGAAGGAAGGATGGTAAAGAGAAGAGTTGAGATCTCCTAAAATGACGCATTCGAAAGAGCTAGTAGATGCCTTGTGCTGTTGAGTTTCTTCACCAGCGTTTACTGTCTGTAATGGGTCTGCCGAGGTAATCAGGTTTAATGCAGACAAAGCCAATATGCTGTTACCCCAATTCATTGCACCACGTTGAGGGGATTTTGGATGAGCTGACGCTATCCGAAGAGTGGTGTTGTTCAGAGGGAGTGTCATCGTGGGAACGGCTGAAGCAGGTATAGTAACCGAGGATGATTGCTGTTCAAGTGGTTGTATCTTGCTGAAAAGAGCATTACAACCACCATTATCGTCTTTGGTTGTTGGACCTACTGAACGATAGGGGAGCTGAGATTGAATACCAGTAGTGTCGAGTTCTTTGAGGAACTCTTGGGTCACTTCCTGTAAAGCAAGAACTTCTACTTGTTTACTCTCGACAAGGTTACGTATGGTTGCAACGCTAGCTTTGCCATACCGGCAGTTCAACGTCATCATGCATATGTGCTGACGACTGCCAGAGTCGTTGGGCTGGCTCCGCGGAGGTAAGCCTGCCAGGAACGGTAGTAAACCGTTAGGCAGCTTTACCAAGAAGGGTAGTTCCCACAGAGCTTCTAAGGTGAGTAGGAGCGTGCCAACAATAGTCTGTGCCCAAGCAGCTTCAACCAGTGACCAAACAATGATAATGAGCAGTGGTGCTGACAGTAGGGGAATAAGTGCAATCAGCTCTGGCAACGGTCGGTGCCAGTCCCAGCCAGGGGGCAGAAAACGCAAAGCCATCCATAAGCTGCACAGTAGGAGCAAAACCCACAGTATGGTGCTCACAGTGGAATCAAGCTCCGAATAAGCCTGATAAACCGCCACCTAGGTTTGGTGGGATTTCTGGCATTTGTGCCGTTTGTGGTTTAGCAAAGGATGATCCTGCACTGGGCTTATCTGCACCAGAGAGACGCTGGCGCAATGCTTGTTCTTCCTGTTCGCGCTTCATTGGGTTGCCAGAGCGAGATTTACCTTTTTTCTTATTTCCTTTCCTGCCTTTTTTGTTCGTTTTGCTCCCACCAAACCCAGGCATTCCTGGTATCTGACGAACCCCATTTGTCATGCGTTTCATCATTTTGGAAGCCTGCTCGAAGCGTTGAAGGAGGCTGTTAACTGCGGATACTGTTGTGCCTGAGCCATAGGCGATTCGAGCCCGACGGGAGCCATCTATAATTTTTGGATCCCTGCGTTCTTCGGGTGTCATTGAACGGATAATGGCTTGAGTTCGGTCGATTTCTGTCTCATCAAACTGCTCTAGCTCCTTACGGTGCTGAGCCATGCCGGGAATCATACCAAGGATGGACTTGAGTGACCCGAGTTTTTGGATTTGCTGAAGCTGGTCCATGAAGTCGTCAAGCCCGTATGAGCCCTCGGCCATTTTGGCAGCAGCCTTGCGAGATTCCTCTTCGTCGAACTCTTTTTGGGCTTGCTCTATCAGCGTTAAGATGTCACCCATATCAAGGATACGGGAAGCCATACGATCGGGGTGGAAGACTTCAAAGTCCTTCAGCCCCTCGCCATTGGAAGCAAACAGGATTGGTTTGCCAGTTACAGACGCAACTGACAAGGCAGCACCGCCACGGGCGTCACCATCCAACTTAGAAAGTACGACTCCAGTGAAATCTACACCCTGATCGAATGCTTGAGCAGTGGTCACTGCATCCTGACCGATCATGGCATCTATAACGAAGAGGATTTCGTTCGGATGGACGGCGTCGCGGATATCTCGAGCCTGCTGCATGAGCTCCTGATCCACGCCGAGGCGACCAGCTGTATCAATAATGACTGTGTCATAGAGCTTGCCCTTGGCTTCTTCTATGGCATCACGGGCTACTTTGACTGGGTCACCACTTGCTTGCCCTGGAGACACCACATCGGAACTATCGGTTTGAATACCTGGCTCTGGAGCGAAGACTGGTACACCGGCACGTTCGCCCACGACCTGTAACTGTGTTACCGCATTTGGTCGTTGAAGATCAGCTGCTACCAGAACAGGAGTGTGACCTGCATCTTTTAACCAGTAGCCAAGCTTACCGGCTAGAGTGGTTTTTCCAGCACCCTGCAAGCCAGCCAACATAATGACAGTTGGTGGGGTCTTTGCGAAGTTTAAGGGTCGGTCGACACCAGCGCCCAGAATCTGCGTCAGCTCATCATTGACTATGGAAACCACCTGTTGGGCAGGGTTCAGGGCTTGGGAAACTTCGGATCCTAAGGCTCGTTCGCGAACCTTCCCAGTGAAGGAACGTACAACATCTAAGGAAACATCCGCGTCAAGCAGGGCGCGGCGAATCTCACGAATAGTGCCGTCAATATCGGCTTCGCTGAGCTTGCCCTTGGAACGTAAGTGCGTAAACGCGTTCGACAGTCTGTCCGTTAGTGAAGAAAATGCAGCCATAATGTCTCAATTCTAACTTGCAGCCGGGAGAAATGTACGTCAAATAGATAGTATTCCTGGTGTAGGTACCTAGCAGGTATCTATTTGAGGAAGTTCCTACTTAACCTAGATCGAGGGCAAGCCTCTGGATGACTTGTTATCTCTCATCATCTTGTGCATGTTGTCAGTCCTCAAGATGCCAGCTGGAACCAGAGGGAGTGTCTTCAATTGTGATGCCAGCTTGCGTGAGACGGTCACGGATGGCATCTGCCTGAGCGAAGTCCTTAGCGTGGCGGGCTGTAGTTCGATCGGTTAACTCTTGAAGAACCAACCTATCTAAGGCCTTGTGGGCTGCATCTGCCTGCTGTCCTTGGCCTGGCTGAATCCAATGAGGATCAAGTGGGTCTAGACCGAAGATGTCGAGCATAGCACGCACTTGGAGAAGGTCGTTGCGGAGTTGGTCTAACTCTGCATCAGATGGGTTTTCATTCATGCGAGTGTTAGCTCTACGTATGGTAGCGAATAGAACCGCCAGAGCCTCCGATACCCTGATATCGTCGTTCATTGCGTTCACGAAGTCAGTAGGTAGCTGGTCTGTTGGTACAGTGGTAACTTGCTCGCGGGTAGGTTGCCAACTGAGCATTTTGCCGGCTCTCTCTACAAAACCAATAATGCGCTCGTAAGCGGCCTGTGCCTCGGAGAGCATTTGATCACCCCACTCCAGCATGGAGCGGTAGTGAACTGAAACCAAGGCATAGCGGACCACCCAAGCGGGATAGGCAGCAAGAACAGTTGAAACGGATAGCCCATTGCCAAGGGATTTGGACATTTTCTCGCCTTTTTGAGTCACCCAAGCGGTATGCATCCAACGATGAGCGAAGCCCCAGCCAGCAGCGTGGGATTGAGCCATTTCGTTCTCGTGGTGGGGGAAGCGCAAGTCAAGGCCTCCTCCGTGTATGTCAAAATCTTCACCTAGGTAACGGTGGCTCATGGCTGAACATTCAAGATGCCAACCTGGGCGACCACTGCCGAAGGGAGTATCCCAGCGGGCAGTCATAGGATCAGTTGGCTTTGAGGCCTTCCAGAGGGCAAAGTCTCGTGGCCCATGCTTGCTGGCGAGTGTGTCGGCATCATCAACAGGACTGTACTTGTTTGCCGTGGTGGTATCGATGCTGGGGCCCATTGAGTCAGCAAGAGCCGCTTGTTCGTCAGCAGCTTTTGTGCCTGTCTCTTGGTGGGTAAGAGCACCGTACTGTGGCCAAGATTCTACATCAAAGTACACGTTTCCTGAAGGAACTCCTTCTGGGGTGGGTACCACATAAGCGTGCCCCCGTTCTAGTAACCTATTGACCAGGTCGATCATCTGCGGAATATGGCCAGTTGCACGTGGCTCATATGTTGGGGGTAATGCCCCTAAAGCGTCGTATGCAGCTGTGAATTCACGCTCGTAGATGGATGCTCGTTCCCACCATTGCTGGCCCGCTGCTGCCGCCTTATCTAAAATCTTGTCATCGATGTCGGTCACGTTACGTATAAGCGTTACCCTGTAGCCAAGCTTAAGCATCCATCGGCGAATTACGTCAAAGGCAAGGGTTGTGCGTATGTGTCCTACATGGGGTGAGGCCTGTACAGTTGCTCCGCAGATGTACAGGCTGACCTTGCCTGGTTCAATGGGCTCAAAGGTGGTCACAGTCTTGCTGGCTGTGTCATACAGTCTCAGGTCTGTCGCATTTTGGCTCAGAGAATCGTTGGAATTAAGCGGATTAGGGCTCGTGTTCATACCAATGATGCTACCGTCTTTACCTGACATAATGAGTTGGCTGCTCATCAGGGTACCCGAGGTATTTGAACGCTATTGGAGGGCACTCCATTATTGTATTGATCATAGTGAAGCCGTAAAAGCATGAACCAATTGCGATAAGACCTAGCTTGGGGGAGTCCTGCCACAGCCCAGTGCCCAAATCCCACTCTTGTTTCGTGGCCAATGGTGTAAGCTTTTACTTTTTTTATGCTCTTGTCGGGGTCGGGAGCTCTAGAAACTGGAATGAATTGGTTCATGTGCAATGCGTATCCGTGACTGGTCGCTTCGATAAGACCGTACTGTGTGACACCATAGGGGTATGCCGAATCGAAAGGTCCTCATTGTGCAGCACGCCGCCTGGGAACGGGCTGGCCGTATAGAAGATAATTTGGAAGATGTAGGTTTAGAGCGGGTGACAATGAATGTTGCTACGATCAAGAAACCTCAGTTACCACCGCTAGAAGAACTCGCTGGCATAGTGCTCCTTGGTGGGCCTATGCAAGCTAATGATTATGAGCACTTTCCTGGTCTCAAAGCTGAGGCTAAGTTGGCTAAAGCAGCTCACAGTGCTGGAATACCGGTTTTAGGTGTCTGCTTGGGGCACCAAATTTTAGCTCAAGCCCTGGGTGGTCAGTTAACACTAGGTAAAACCCTCCAGAGGGGAGTTGACCAAGTGAAGTGGGTAGCTACTGACGATGCCGTCTCTTCATGGGCTGATAAAAAGACTACGGTTCTACAGTGGCACTCTGATTCCGTTACGTTACCGCCTGATGCCAAATTGTTAGCTAAGTCCCCTCTCACTAAAGTAGAGGCCTTCCGTCAAGGTTCAGCTTTGGGCGTGCAATTCCATCTTGAAGTGACGATGCCGATCTTTGAACAATGGTTAGAACAGCCAGAAGTTACAGAAGGCTTGAAAAAAAGCCAAATAGCTCAGCTGGTCAGTGATTTTCAAGAGGCTGATCCTCTTATTCAGCCTATGGCTGACTCGCTTTTTTCTGCGTTTGCTGCTCGCTGCTCTACTTGTGCTGCGCAACCTGTTAGGGAATGAACGGTTAATCTTCTAACTGTTCACCTATCGACAGCCACTCTTCTTCTAGGGAGTCGATTTGCGCTCGTATGGTCTTAACCTGTTCGTTGAGTGCGCTCAGGCCAGCATAATCACTGGGATCGTGTTCTGCCATATTGGTTTGTAGATCGTGTATCTCTTGGTTAAGTTTGGTAAGTTTACGTTCAATGGCACGGGATTTTTTATTGAGTTCATGCTGATTTTGACGGGCAGACTTACCAGAAGCACTCTTACCTGCCTCTTGCGAGGTAATGCTGAGGGCTGAGTCTTGCCCGGGTGTGTCCGACCCACTTGAACTGAGTGTGTTCAAGCTCAGGTGTTGTTCAACCATGGCAAGGTAGTCATCCACACCGCCGGGCAGGTGGGTGACCTTTCCACCTATTAGTGCAAACTGTTGATCGGTTACACGTTCTAGTAGGTAGCGGTCGTGAGAGACAACGATCAAGGTGCCAGGCCATGAGTCTAATAAGTCTTCCATGACAGCCAACATGTCTGTATCTAAATCATTGCCTGGCTCGTCCATAATGAGTACGTTTGGCTCGTCAAGGAGGATGAGAAGGAGCTGCATACGACGTTTCTGTCCGCCAGAAAGGTCTTGGATACGGGTCATCAACTGAGCGGAGGAGAACCCTAGTCGCTCCATGAGCTGGGTAGGTGTTACTTCCTTACCCTCCAGCTCATAATTAGACTTATAGCGGCTGAGAATCTCTTGAATCTTGTATGCGCCTAAAGTTTCCAACTCATCCAAGCGCTGGGTAAGCACAGCGAATTTAACGGTCTTGCCTATATTGACTCGACCAGCAGTAGGCTGGACACTGCCGTCGATGAGTCCTAACAAGGTAGACTTACCTGCGCCGTTAGCGCCTACGACACCGAAACGGTCACCTGGTCCGATCAGCCAAGTTACGTCGTCAATAACTGTACGGGTCTGGTTTGGTTTGTTGGCAATAGGATATGACTTGGTGACATCTTTGAGATCCACTACTTGTTTACCCAAACGGGAGGTGGCCATACGCTTGAGTTCTAAGGTATTGCGCATAGGCGGAACATCTGCAATCAACTCAGTCGCTGCTTTGACATGGAACTTTTGTTTCGTTGATCGTGCTCTTGCTCCGCGGGTGAGCCAGGCAAGTTCTTTGCGTGCCAAGTTTTGTCGCTTATTCTCTGCGACCTCCGCTTGACGGTCTCGCTCTACTCGTTGAAGCATGTATGCCGAATAGCCACCTTCAAAGGGGTCTATAGTGCCGTCGTGGACTTCCCACATGCTTGAACAGACTTCATCAAGGAACCAGCGATCATGAGTTACCAGCAGGAGGGCGCCTGAACCTTTTGGCCAGCGGTTTCGCAAGTGCTCAGCCAGCCAGTGAATAGTGACAATGTCTAAGTGATTAGTAGGTTCATCTAAGGCTAAAATATCCCAGTCTTTGAGGAGAAGACGGGCCAGGTCTGCTCGCCGACGCTGGCCACCCGAAAGGGAACCCACAGGGCTGTCTAAGTCCATACCGGCTAAGAGAGTTTCTACAATTTCACGGGACTGGGCATCAGAAGCCCACTCATAGTCCTCACGGTTCCCAAGCGCAGCCTTGCGTAAACTATCATCATCATTCAAGGGATCTCTCTGGTCCAGTACTCCTAGTGTGAGTCCACCCCTTCTTGTTACCCGTCCAGAGTCAGGTTCGATTTGTTTGGACAGTAGACGCAAAAGAGTTGACTTACCGTCACCATTGCGGCCAACTATCCCGATTCGATCACCCTCGCAAATGCCTTGGGTTACATCGTCGAAGATATCTTTAGTGGCAAATGAAAGGGAAACATGTTCCAAACCGAGATCATAGATAGGCACGATTCTCTAATTTAGCGCGAGGCTTGGAGCGTTGGGAACCATTTACCGGTTTAAGCGCTCACCGATTTGGATTTCAGGAACCTTTTCACTGAGTGCCTTGGGGCCTCGGGTCAGCGCCACCGCTCCTGAACGAACTAGTTCTACCATGCCAAAAGGTGTCAGCAGTCCCATAAGAGCGTCCAGCTTACCCTGTGCACCTGTTGCTTCAATGGTAAGTGACTCTGGGTGTACATCGACAACCCTTACTCGGAAGAGTTTCACGATTTCTAAGACATCTGAGCGGTTGCGTTCGTTAGCTTTTACCTTAATGAGAACAAGCTCTCTCTCCACAGCCTGCTCTGGGTTAAGCTCTACAATTTTTAAAACATGGAGGAGCTTATTAAGCTGCTTAATGATTTGTTCGAGAGGCTCAGGCTCGGCGTCAGTAGTGACTGTGATACGAGAGATGTCTGCCCGCTCTGTGGAAGAAACAGAGAGTGAATCAATGTTGAACGACCGTCTAGCGAACAAGCCTGTGACGCGGGCCAGCACACCTGGGCGGTTCTCCACTAAGACAGAAAGTATATGTTGCCGAGCTTCGGAGTGTGTAGCTGAATTGTTAACCATCATGTGCCTTCTATGTGCTAGCTGCCTGCTTTGGGAGTTAAATGTGCTTACTCTGGCGACTGTTCGCGAGAATCCTGCGTAAGTAGTGGTGTGACGCCAGGTTTGTAGATAATTTCGCTGTTTGAAGCCCCAGGCGGCACCATAGGCCAAACTTGTGCATCTGACCATACACGTAAATCAATGACTACTGGTTGATCGTTAGTATTAAGTGCCTGTGTAAAGGCTGCTACAGCTTCTGTTTTGGAATTTGCACGTAATCCTAAGCAGTCGTATGCTTCAGCCAGCTTAACGAAGTCGGGGACCGGTGGCATAGCATTGATAGTAGCTTGACCTTGATGTGTTACCGTCCCGTCATGCAAGTCGGTATACGAGTAATGGGCAGAGTAAAAGAGATGTTGCCATTGTCGTATCATGCCGTATGAGGAGTTATTGAAGATAACAATCTTGAGCGGAAGCCCTTCTTGGCGGGCTACAGCTAGTTCAGAGCTAGATACCTGGAAACCACCGTCTCCTTCAATAAGCCAGACCTGTCGATCATTCTTGGTCCCCACAGCTGCACCGATTGCAGCAGGTAGCCCATAGCCCATAGTCCCTAAGCCACATGAGGATATCCATGAAAGTGGATGCTCAAAATCAATAAACTGGCTGGCCCACATCTGGTGCTGGCCCACGCCTGTAACCCAAACTGCGTTCTTTGGAACTAGCTGATTTAATTCCTGTAATGCCCATTGAGGCTCTATCTGTCCAGTCGGAGAACTTTCATAAGTGCGAGGGTAAGCTGTTTGCCAGGAGTGAATGCGTTGCCACCAAGCCGTCAAATCTGGCTTGTTAGTTCTGGCAAAAGTTTGTTGGGTAACTTCGCATAAATCATCGAGAACCTGAGCGACATCACCTACGATAGGGACATCGACTGCCCTGTTTTTACCAATTTCAGCTGGGTCAATATCAATATGGACCACTTTGGCATTGGGGGCGAATTGACGTAACTTACCTGTGACCCTGTCATCAAAGCGGGCCCCAATAGCGACGAGTAAGTCACACTCTTGAATAGCGCCATTTGCAGATATTGAACCATGCATACCAGGCATACCCAGTGAGTGAGGGTTGCTATCTGGAATTACGCCTCTTGCTGCCAGAGTAGTTACTACCGGTGCATCCGTGAGTTCAGAGAGCCTTATAACCTGGCTGCTGGCCTGTGCTCGAGCTGCTCCACCTCCCACATACAAAAGGGGGCGCTTCGATAGTGACAGCAGTTTTGCGGCATCGTGCAAGACATGGCCGTGGGCTTTAGTGGTTGGTTTGTACCCAGGAAGAATGGGTTTTTGCGGCCAAGAGTATGCGACTTGTTGTGTCTGAGCGGTCTTTGTTAAGTCAATGAGTACTGGACCAGGTCTGCCGGTTTGCGCTATGTAATAGGCCTCAGTCATAACTCGAGGTATATCTCGGGCGTCAGTGACCAAGTACGAATGTTTGACAATTGGATAAGTGATGCCCATGATATCTGCTTCTTGGAAGGCATCAGTTCCGATGGATTCAACGGATACTTGGCCAGTGATCACCACTAAAGGTACTGAGTCCATTGCAGCTTCTGCGATAGGAGTAACCATGTTGGTTGCTCCTGGCCCAGAGGTGACCATGCAGACGCCTACTCTGCCAGTAGCGAGAGCGTAGCCTTGCGCTGCTTGTCCTGCTGCCTGCTCTTGGCGGGTGAGCACAAAGCGGAACTTAGTCTCATCTGTTATGGCGTCGAAGACTGGTAGTATTTGGCCTCCGGGTATACCAAACACAACATCAATGCCTAGATCTTCCAAGCAACGAATGAGAGCTTGGGCTCCCGTCATGCTCTCGCCTTGGGGGTCTGTCTGCCCTATTGATGGTGTCGCAGGCTCTTTAGGAATTGAGCTGAATGCTTGTAGAGGTGTAGGCGCTGCCATAGTACTTCTCCTGTTAGAGGGATTCTTCCATACTATGCCAATATTTGACTGTACGTGTTCTACATTTCAAATAGTGGAAACTTCTCGCTTGAGTTGTTTCACTGTTTCGCTGTCGTCAAGAGCCTTCCACCCTGCTTCAGCAGCTACTAATTGAGCTTTTCTTTTACTTGATGCCTGGCCTTGCCCGATCACTGATTCGGTTCCTGTCAGAATGAGATCGGCAGTAAAGACCTGTGCATATTCGGGTCCACTCACTGACATGCGGTAGGTTGGGTCACCAAAACCAAGCTGATGGGCTTTAACTGTGACTGAGGTCTTCCAATCAAGTGCTGGTCCTTCTGTGGCTACTTCAGCTAGGGTGTCATCGATCAATTGGTGAACGGTTGCGCGAGCACCATCGATGCCGTGTTCCACAAAAACAGCACCAATTAAAGCTTCCACGGTATCGCAAAGAATAGAATCCTTGTCAGCTCCGCCACTTTCCTCCTCACCGTGTCCCAAGAGGATGTACTGGCCCAGGTGAAGCTTGGTTCGGGCAATAGCAGAGAGTGACTCTTCAGACACAGCCTTGGCTCGCATTTTAGCTAATTGTCCCTCGTTCATATCTGGATGAATTTTATAGAGTGTCTCTGTGGAAACCAATTCTAAAACGGCGTCACCTAAAAATTCCAACCGTTCATTAGTTGGTAGGCCTTCGTGTTCATGAGCAAAGGAACGGTGGGTAAGCGCATGAACGAGGAGATCTGGTTGAAGGCTTTGCCCGAGAGCAGAGAAAAGTTCTTGGGCAGGTAATTGTGATTGGATGTGATGCTGCATATCAGCATTTGGCGTCTTTGCATCTTCTTGCGGCATGTGCTCGGTCATAATGGTTCCTTCCTGAACCCATAGTAGGATCCCAATACTGTTTGAGTATAAAAGAACCCCGCCACCCGTCGATGGCAGGGCTCTTTTACCGGCAAGAGCGTGAGTGTACGCCCGTGCATCCATTTGTTACTTTACTGCGTACTTTGACTGAATCGCATCTCTGTAGACTCGACCGCGAAAACTTCCGCAAGTGGGGCAAGCCATGTGAGACAGGGTTGCAGCTCCACAGTTGGGGCATGTGACCGTGCTTGCGGCTTGAGTCTTCCAGTTGGCGCGACGAGAATGCGTATTTGCTCGCGAAGTCTTATACTTTGGCAGTGCCATATTATTCCTCTATTTCGATCGAAATCAGTTGAGCTTAAGCGTGAGCCAATCTTAGCGCAGACCCTAGTCAAATGATGGCTGCTTATTGGGGCTAGTTGATGAACTTGCCTACTTCGTAGTTTCTTCCTTGTGTTCCAACTGAGCCTTCAGGTCTTCCAAAATGGCCCAGCGGTCATCGCTAGTGTCGTGGTGGTGGTCTGGATTCTCATTGAGATTGACACCACACTGGGAGCATAGACCCTTGCAATCTGGTTTGCACAGTACTTTTAGTGGAATAGATTCGACCAAGTTGTCTCTGAGGAGAGTCTCAACATCTAAGACCGTGCCTCCAGCAGCTAGAGGATACGTATTGCCATCATCTGCCTCGTCTTCTCCGGCTACAATTTCTAGGTCGCCCTCACTCTCATCAATTTCTTTCATATCATAAGGATAAAAAGCAACTATATCGAGCTCTTTTGAGTTGGACAACGGCTTCAAACAACGGGTGCAAACTGCGTGCATGGGGGCGCTCACATGAGCGTTAAGGATTAGACCATCTACGATCGAATCAATATTGGCCTGCATGTGGATGAGGTCGCCCTCGCGAACTCCCACGATGTCGTCTCCGATGCCACTGGGTGCTGGGAAATCTATGTCTATAGCTTTAGATTGACCAGCATGCTGCGCCAGCTGGGCTACTGAGATAGCCCATGGTGAGCTTGTTGTTTTATCCATCAATGATCCTCCACATATGACTGCTCTAATTGAGAAGCTGCTTCGCGTTCACGTTCATGCAGTACCTGAATACCTGCTTGAACATCTTGCTGATAATGCTCTAATTGAGAACTTAGCGCTTCCATTACCTTGGCTGAATATTCGTTGGCACCGTGGACGAGCTTATCGCCCTGAGCTTGAGAACGTTCGATGATAGCTTGAGCTTTTTCCTGTGCAATAGCTACTACGTTTTCTTGACCGGCCAAAAACTCAGCCTGTTCACCCGCTGCTTTGACTAGGTCGGCAGCCTGGCTTTGTGCCTCAGAAGTGATCGCTTTAGCCTGGGTCTGTGCTCTTTCTAAACGGCGTTCAGACTCCCTCATAAGAGCAGAGGCGCGCTCCAATTGTACGGGGAGCATTTTTTTAAGATCGGCCAGGGCATCTATAAACTCTTCCCGGTTAATTTTAGCTATGCCAGGAGTAAAAACGGAAGTTTTAGCCTCGTCAAGGAGGTTTTCCAACTTATCGATGATGTCGTAGACGGTCGTGAATTCTGCTCGAGAAGCATTTGAGGAGCTTGAAGGTTTGGCATCTTCACGCAAATCTGGCATTTCAGGAAGTGTGCGAGAAGTCTCCTTGGCTGGCTCAGCAGTGGGCTTGTTCTCAACTGGAATTTTGTGATCTTCCGGTGTTTGGCCATGAGCAGCTTCCACTATCGATGAGCCTAGGGTTACAGCAGGCAGGGAGGTACCTGTTTTGGAACCGGCATTGGTGCGTTTAATAGCGTATGAAGAATTAGTCCGGTCATCCTCCACAACCACCGCAGGAGCTTGGGCTGGCAAGTCTGTTACGGATGCTGGTGGTTTAAAGCGATCATTGGGATCGCTATGACTCTGGTTGTATTGGTTGCCAGACATCTCTGCGCTCTGCTTCTCACCTCTTGCTTGCACCATGCTAGTTCTTTCCTTTGTTCATTGCTGTCTTGAGTCTACCTACTACTGTGTCTGGCACCATACCTTGTATGCTGCCACCGTGTCGAGCCACGTCCTTCACAATTGAGCTGGATATATGCTCACGCACTGGATCAGCTGGTAGAAAAAGCGTTTCTACGTCAGCTAATTTTCGGTTGACGAGGGCCATTCCCAACTCGGCTTCATAGTCGCCGTTTTGCCGTAAACCTTTGACGATGACGCACGGACCTACTTGCTTGCAGTAATCAGTAATCAGTCCATCAGTTGACGTGACAGTGATGTGCGGGTAGCCGTCTGCTTCCAAGGCTTCACGAATCATAGATACGCGATCTGCGGCAGAGAAGAGTGGTTGCTTGGCCATGTTGACGGCGACCACCACATGAACTTCTTTGAAAAAAGAAGCGCATCTTTCGATCACATCTAAGTGTCCTGAGGTCACTGGATCGAAGGACCCTGGGCATACAGCTATAGTCATACAAGTAGCCTACCGCGCAGGCTGGAAACTCAACACTACAGAGTTTGTTGCCTTGAGCTTTTGTATATACCGCGTTAGCGTGTGACTCCTGTCACGGTGTTCTTGTACAAGTAGTCAGTTCTGTAGTAAACGATACCGATGATTGCGGCTGAACCCGGTAACGCAGACTGGTGAAATTCGTTTACCAAGCAGACAGTTTGAACCTGTCCGGCTCTCAGGTTTCCCTGCTCAAGCACTATTGATTCGAGGTCAACAGCACTATTTTGGCCAGGCGATAGTGATTTTTATGACACCATAGGGTGTCTTCAGGAGGGTGTGCGCCTGTTTTACAGCTTAGAAAATGAGTAGTCCATATGGTGCTTGTTGACTGCCAGATGGGCCTCGACGCTTACATGTCAACAGTTCGTGAGTTACCGTTCAGAGCTGTACTTAATTATGACCACGGAAATTATGACCACAGAAGCAGAATGGGTATGATGGCAGCATGAGTAAGATTGTGGATATTTGGACTGACGATGAGAGCACTTCTCCGTTTTCTAGCCCCGATGAGGGTGGGAATACCGCTGTTTTAGAGCGGCCTGAAACTAAGGAAGAAGCCCAGCAGAGCGATAATGGTGATGCTGATCGGTATTCTCACTATGTTTCTAAAGAGAAAATCGCTGAATCAAAACTGACTGGACGGCCTGTAGTAGCTCTGTGCGGCAAGGTATGGGTACCCCGGCACGACCCATCTCAATATCCTGTCTGTCCCGACTGCAAGCGTATTTACGAAGAAATGAAAAATGCCGGGTTTTAGGGCACAACTTACAGTATGTGCTCTAGGGTAGGAATAGTGGGATCACCGTTCATAAGACTCATGGCGCTGAGAGGCAGCTCGGATAAGGATTGTGCACGGTGCTCGCGAGCCGCTAGCATCGCTTCTTTGCCGGTCCATGCATTGGTGGCTTCGCCATTGAGCATGTAAGTCACTAGCAAGTCACGCCAGTTATCTGGAACTTGGAAGGATGCCAGTGCGCCAGGGCTACCTGAGAGCACGTGCTCAGCTGTAGCTAATTTGTATTCATATGAGCGGAAAGCTATCTTTCGGCCTGGTACGGTTGCCTTATTCTGAGATCGCTTGGCTACGGGAATCATGTTGCCGTCAGATCCTTCGCGCTCTACCAATTTGTATACCATAGAACAAGTGGGCGCCCCTGAGCCAGTTACTAGTTGGGTTCCTACCCCATAAGAGTCTACCGGTGCATTTTGTAAAGCAGCGATGGCAAACTCATCTAAATCATTTGTTACTGTAATCTTCGCTTCACTAGCGCCTAATGCATCTAATTGATTACGAACTTGCTGGGCCAGTGCGGCTAAATCACCTGAATCAATACGGACTCCACCCAGATGGGGTCCGGCAACTTCCACGGCTGTTGCAACTGCTTCTTCAATTGAGTAGGTATCAGTTAGCAGTGTTGTATTGCTGCCAAGTGCCTGAATTTGTGAAACAAAAGCGTCGCGCTCGCTATCGTGCAAGAGTGTAAAACAGTGAGCTGCTGTACCGATAGCGGGGATACCGTACATCTTTGCTGCCTGCAAATTTGATGTGCCGCTGAAGCCTCCAATGATTGCAGACCGGGCTGCTGAAACTGCCGCCCATTCATTGGTTCGGCGGGCACCCATATCCATGCAAGGTCGCCCATTGGCTGCTGAAACCATTCGAGAGGCGGCGGATGCTACAGCTGAATCATAGTTAAGAATTGAGAGAATCAAGGTTTCCAAAAGAGTGCACTCAGCAAAGGTACCTTCTACTTGCAAGACGGGGGAGTTGGGGAAAAATATTTCACCTTCGCGGTAACCGCGGATGGTACCAGAAAAGTGGTAGTTTTCGAGCCATGCAATACTGGCAGTGCTCACGATGTTTCGGTCGGCCAAAAAGGCTATATCATCTTGAGACGGTTGGAAATTTTGAATAGCTTCTATGAGTCTACCGGTTCCTGCTACGACACCGTATCGCCGGCCTTGAGGTAGGCGGCGAGTATAGACTTCAAAAACGCACCGGCGGTTGGCAGTGCCGTCCTGCAAAGCAGCATCAAGCATCGTATATTCATACATGTCTGTCAGTAAGGCAGTGGACATGCTGTTAGTAGGGTTAGTGCTCATTGAGACTCCCAATCGTTCTTATGCCGGTCTGGCTACTGGTTCTATAGCTTAGCTGGCGAGGGCGATAGGGCAATAATGGTCTTCCTTTGGATAGCTCTTACTGTGCTTGCCAAGGCTTGGGAATAAGCTACAAGGTATGAGATATTTGGTAGCACTCTACCGTTGTATTGTGGTGGCCCTAGCGCTGGCTTGTACCTATAGTGGTTGGTTGAACGGTCTCGGTCGTGCCTGGATTCCCCTGGAGACTCAGGCAGCCTTTGCTATGGCAGTGGTTATGCTTTGGGCTGCTGCTGCTGCCCTGTTGAAAGGGATTGAACCGCCAGCTTGGCTTAAAGGTTTTGTGACACTTTACGTGCTGATAGGGGCTCTCGCCGTATGGTTTTTTTATGGTTCCGCGGGCATGATGGACGGTTTACGGGTGTGGTATATACCTTTGGGTCTGATAACGCGAATTCTTCTGCCTGGTATGGCTTTTCTTGATTTCTTCTTTTTTGACCCTCACCGACGCTTTGCTTGGCACTTTACACTCTCGTGGATGGCTTACCTACCAATTTACCTAACGTTTGTACTGGTCAGGGCGGCAGTGTGGCCGACTTCCGGGTCGGGAATAGCTGCAGGTTCTGGTCCGGGTAGTTCGGGTAGTCCTTTTCCTTATGCAGGCATTGATATTAAGGCTTTAGGTTGGGAACGGCTGACAGTCAATGCTGCAGAATACCTGGTAGTTTGTTTTGCTCTAGGGTTAGCGCTGTTCCTCATCGACCGTATTTTGCCAAAGCGAACAGCATTGAGTGTGTGAATCGTATTCGTACAGCGACAAACGTATAAACGTATATATAAGCGTATACCGGCTAAGCATGTGTCGGTTACAAGGAATGCGGGAAGGCCAAGGTTATGGTTGCAATTGCAAATTTGCTTTCTGATGAAACAGTTGTACGCCCTGATGGGCGTGCGGCAGATGAGATACGACCTGTTCGGATCACGCGAGGATGGACAAATGCCCCTGAGGGCTCTGTTCTTATTGAATGTGGTGATACTCGAGTCCTATGCACTGCAAGTTTCTCACCTACGCTGCCGCGCTGGCGTAAGGAATCAGGTTTGGGCTGGGTTACGGCTGAATATGCTATGTTGCCGCGGGCTACTTCTGAACGTACTGCTCGTGAGTCTGTCCGAGGTAAAGTAGGCGGTCGAACTCAAGAAATCTCTAGATTGATTGGTCGGTGTTTACGAGGCATAGTCGATATGAAAGCCTTAGGAGAAAACCAAATACAGATTGACTGTGACGTTCTTCAGGCTGACGGTGGCACCCGAACAGCTTCAGTAACAGGTGCATATATTGCTTTAGCAGATGCACTTTCTTGGGCTGAAAGTAAAGGCCATATCAAAAGTGCTGAGAAAGTGCTGGGCTCACAGGTTTCAGCAGTGTCTGTAGGAGTTATAGATGGTAAACCGATGTTGGACCTTCCTTATGTAGAGGACAGCCGAGCCATGACAGACATGAATGTGGCTATGACTGGTTCAGGAGAGTTCATTGAAATTCAAGGAACTGCTGAACATCGCCCGTTTGACCGTGAAGAGCTTGGGGTTTTGCTTGACCTGGCAACCAAAGGTAACAAGGAGCTGCAAACGCTTCAAAGGAAGGCATTGAGGGCTGAATTAGGGCAAGTGGTGACGTCACAACAGGCAAAGGAGTAACGATGGTCCAGGAAGGCAGAAGAGTTGTTGTTGCCACCCATAATGAGGGCAAGCTGGTGGAGATGCAGGCTATCTTGCAAAAATGCCTAGCGGTGTTGACTGAAGAACAGCACCGAAAAGTGGGTGAGTTGCAGCTTATGTCTGCCGGTCAATTGGGTTTGCCTGATCCGGTTGAAAATGGAGTGACGTTCGAAGAAAACGCCCTCATTAAAGCACGAGATGTGGCTCATCGCACGGGATTGCCAGCCCTTGCAGATGATTCGGGTCTGGTGGTAGATGTGATGGGTGCAGCTCCGGGGATTTTTTCTGCTCGGTGGGCAGGAAAGCATGGTGATGACGGTGCAAATATCCGCTTGCTTTCAGCTCAATTGAAGGACTTGCCTGAAGATCAGCTGGGTGCTCGATTTGTGACAGCTGCGGCTTTGGTGTTGCCTGCTAGTAACGGGGATCTGGAGTTTGTTCGTCCAGGGACTATGACTGGTCACCTCATCCATGAGGCCCGGGGTCGGAACGGATTTGGGTATGATCCGATTTTCGTTCCCGACGAGCAACCAGACCGGGCTGTGCGCAATGGGCTGCCGATAACTTCTGCTGAAATGACTGCTGAGGAGAAGAATGCAATCTCCCATCGTGGGAAGGCATTGCGTGCCATTATGCCTGTTCTTGTGGAAAACCTTTTATAAGCTGGTGGTACAGGGTTGAACGTGCTAGGTATTCGTGAACTTCAACCCGCCCAATGTCGGGAGACCTGTTCCATTAGGATGAGGTCCTGCTATATTAGTTAGGCGAGCTCATTGCTCTGCGCATGTGGCGGAATTGGTAGACGCGCAAGATTTAGGTTCTTGTGACTGCGGTCGTGGGGGTTCAAGTCCCCCCATGCGCACAGGGTTTAGGGCGTTTTCATTGTTGATGTTTCTTTTTATAACTGCCCAAGTGGTATCTATACACAATCTGTTGTTCTAAGAATGATGCAGGTGTTTGACGTAGGTAACGTGAATTCAGTAAAAGTCAGATTCGAGCCACTTGACAGAATCGAACTGTCGACCTTCTCATTACGAGTGAGACGCTCTGCCAACTGAGCTAAAGTGGCCTGTCAGATGACAGCAGGCGTTGCATACGCAGCGTCCGGCCATGTAGACAACTCTACATTTTAGCCTGAGGGTTCGATTTGTCTACATGGGCGGGTTGAGATGAGCATGTACCGGCACCTTGCGAGAATGGAGAATATGAGTTTCGACAATTTTTATGCCATTATTCCAGCTGGAGGAGTGGGTACTCGTCTATGGCCTTTAAGCCGCAAAGATCACCCTAAGTTTCTCTTCGATTTGCTGGGTCAAGGCCAGAGTATGATCCAGGGCACTTTTCGTCGGCTAGCTGCCATTTGCGGCTCTGACCATATCGTGGTGTCTACTGGTGCTCCTCATGTCGAGGCTGTTCGTGAGCAGTTACCGGAATTGGCATCCGATGCGGTATTTGCAGAACCTTTACCGCGCGATTCTACCGCTGCTATTGCTTTGGCTACGGCAGTTTTGGCCCGCAGACACGGGGACCATATTGTGGTCGGATCGTTTGCTGCTGATCATGTCATTCGTGACGAAGATGCTTTTACTACGTCAGTGCGTCAAGCGGTTGCTGCTGCGGAGGCTGGATATGTGACTACAATTGGAATCGCTGCCTCGCGTCCCTCAACTGCATTTGGGTATATTCATCAGGGGCGTTCCCTGGCTTCAGAGATTACAGGCGCTCCTGATGCGCGTTTGGTAACCGAGTTCGTGGAAAAACCAGACGCCGTTACGGCTCAAGCGTACTTGGCTACTGGTGAATACCGCTGGAATGCTGGTATGTTTGTGATGCGCGCAGATACCCTACTAGGCTGTCTGAAGAGCTACAAGCCTGACCTCTACTCGGCGATAATGGATATTGCTCAGGCCTGGGATACTAATCCGGAGTCAAGGCAGGCGGCTTTGAATGAGTACTGGGCAGGAATCGAAAAAATCGCTTTTGACTATGCGGTTGCCGAGCCTCTTGCTGCGGCTGGTGGTGTGGCGGTTGTCCCAGGTGGTTTTGGATGGGATGACATTGGTGACTTCAACTCTATCGCAGCTTTGTTGCCTTCATCTAACCGTCAAAATATTAAGATTCTCGGTGAAGCAGACTTGGTGAGCTACATCGATAGTGCTGGTGATGTGGTCGTTCCAGCTGCAGGGCGGACAATAGCCCTATTAGGGGTAGATGATCTTGTAGTGGTTGATACGCCGGACGCCTTGCTTATTGCCCCGAGAGCCCGTAGTCAAGACGTGAAGACCATGGTTTCCAAGCTCTCAGGAGATGGGCAGGACGATATTCTCTAACGAGACGAGTGGCTCGTATGCTCGAATGATACTGCACATTCTATAGGGATGCTGAAAGAGGAGTTATAAAAAGGATGAGCCAGGCAACCACACAGGCAGAACAACAGCAACAAGCATCCATACCCAGACATAGGAATATTCGTGTGGAAGCCTTACGGCTGACAGCGATTGCTGGTATCTCTATCTTTCATGTTTTTACCCCGTGGTTCTGGGGTATGACGCATATGGGAGTCACACCTGGTCCTGAACATGTAGTGGTATCGTCGGCTCTTGCAAATAGTTCGCTGCCTATACCTTGGTTGCTGTTATGGGGTATGGGTGTGATCGCACTGTTAGGTTCTTGGGGCAATCATGTTTTTTATATGATCTCAGGTTTTTATATGCTGCCAAATATGGTCAGGCAAGTAGGCTCACGGGGTTACTGGTTGGATCAGTTCAAGGCTGGTCTACGCCGCTGCTTATTGGTGGTATCCACAGTTGCTGTATACGCAATACTGATGTTGCTGGTGGATCATTTTGTGCTACGGATACCAGCTGCGGGAACTATTTTCTGGATAGGACCTGGCTTGGAGTTCGTCTGGCTTTACCTTATTTTTGTGATCTTGGCACCTATCTGGGCAGTAGCTGTACGCCATTTTGGAGATAATAAGTGGGCGCAGGTACTCTTCCTGCTGCTCGTGTTGGGTATATATATTGTTAACGTTTACATTGCATTTATGGAACAGGGTGATCCTGTTCAACGTGGTCTGTTCAACTGGCGAAAGCAGATGAGTGCTGTAACGTATATGGTTTCATATGCTGTAGCTGGTGTTCTCGGTGTCTATGTACACAAGAAGCACTCGACGGTTCAATCTAGTAAGTGGGTCACCAGCGGTTTCTGGCGGAATATACTGTTCTGTCTAATGGTAGTAGTTATTGGTATTACTGGTGTTTGGGCTGGTTTAGGGCGTACAGACCTGCTGTACAGTCTTTCTTTCAAGTCAACTTCAATTTTAGCTTTTCTTTTGGCTTTGGCAGCCCTACTGACCTGTGCCCTGAAGCAAAATCTGGGATTTGCTCATCTGAAACTGAGCAAGGTTATTCAATCACTGGCTTCAGGGATTCTAGGGTTTTACATTGTCCAGTCTCTGTCTAACAGCTTGTGGGATCCGTATTGTGCTCGCATATTGGGAGGTATGGTACAACAGGGCTTGTATGGCAGATTCCTTTTGGTAGGTATAGTATTTGCCTTATTCTTTGCCTTGCTCGTATCTCTTATTGATAGGTTGGTTCGTCAACCGCTGTTTAGGTCAATCGGTCTTAGTAAATAGCAAGTATGCGCATTGGGTAGGCGCTTGCTTCGAGCGTGTTGTGTCCTCTTTTGTGAGTACCTTGAAAATATAGAAAACAGCCGTTCTCAGATGCCTTGTCTGAGTGGTTGACGATTTTCGCTGATGAAAGGACCATACATGGCCATCAATCCTCCTGTCGATGCAACTAAAACTCCTGCTTGGGCTCAGTTGGAGCAGCATTTTAAGGACTTACAAAGTGAGGGTATCAATCTACGCCGATGGTTCGATGCTGACCCGGAGCGCACAGCCAAGCTGAGCTTTGAAGCTGGAGATCTCCATTTTGACCTGTCGAAAAACTTGATTAAACCAGAAACCTTAGAACTGTTCGCTCAATTAGCCAAAGAAGTTAAGCTCGATGAGCGCATAGAGCAGATGTTCACTGGTGTGCATATTAACAATACGGAAGATAGGGCAGTTCTCCATACAGCGCTACGTCGGCCTGCGGAGGATCAAGGCAAACTAATCGTAGATGGGCAGGATGTTGTAAAAGACGTTCGGGATACCCTTGAACGGGTATACGCCTTTGCTAGGCAGGTTCGCTCAGGCCAGTGGACGGGCGTGAGCGGCAAGAAAATTGAAACTATAGTCAACATTGGTATTGGTGGCTCAGACTTGGGACCCGTTATGGTATACGAAGCCTTGAAGCCGTATGCGAACGCAGGTATTTCGGCTCGATACGTCTCCAATATCGATCCCAATGATCTTGCGGAGAAGACCCGAGATTTGGACCCGGAGACTACGTTGTTCATCGTCGTTTCTAAGACGTTCACCACATTGGAAACGCTCACTAACGCTCGTGAAGCCCGCACCTGGCTGCTTAATAAGCTCCAGGATCAGGGAGCTATCGATAGTTCTGAGAGTTCACGATCTGAAGCCGTAAAACGTCACTTTGTGGCTGTTTCTACAGCCCTGGATAAGGTTGAGGCTTTTGGGATTGACCCTCACAACGCTTTCGGCTTCTGGAACTGGGTAGGTGGGCGATACTCGGTAGACTCCGCTGTTGGAGCCTCTCTGGCTGTGGTCTTTGGTCCAGAACATTTTGAGGAGTTCCTGAAGGGCTTCCATGATATTGATACCTACTATCGAACCACGCCCTTTGAGCGTAATGTCGTGGCCATTCTCGGTTTGATGAATGTGTGGTATGTCAATTTCTTCGGTGCTCACTCTCATGCCGTTCTACCTTATAATCAGTACCTCCATCGCTTCCCCGCCTACCTGCAACAGCTGACGATGGAATCTAATGGCAAGTCAGTACGGTGGGATGGTACGCCAGTAACTAGCCAGACAGGCGAAATCTTCTGGGGTGAGCCTGGCACTAACGGTCAGCACGCCTTCTACCAACTCATCCATCAAGGAACTCGTTTAATTCCTGCTGATTTTATCGCTTTCGCTAATACTGCTAATCCAACTCAGGACGCAGATCAAGACGTTCATGAGCTCTTCTTAGCTAACTTCTTTGCTCAGACGAAAGCTTTGGCTTTTGGAAAGACAGCTGAGGAGGTTCGAGCAGAGGGTACACCCGAGACCATTGTGCCTGCTCGTGTCTTTACTGGAAACCGACCCACAACATCCATCTTTGGTCAGGCACTTACTCCTTATGCCGTGGGTGAGCTAATTGCTCTCTATGAGCACATTGTCCTTACTGAAGGCACAGTTTGGGGCATTGACTCCTTTGACCAATGGGGTGTTGAGCTAGGTAAAAAGTTGGCTCAAGAGATCACTCCTGCTATTTCGCAAGACGATGCAGCTCTAGCCCAGCAAGATCAGTCAACTCAGGCTTTGATTGCTTTCTATAGGGCACATCGCCGGTAGACACAGTCCTATCGCGAGTCTCGAACTAAGAGTAGAATAGCATGTACATTGTGTCGGGATGCTGACTGCCGCATAGGTCAGCTCCCTTGAGGTCCAGCCAGTGAAACTGGCGGACTGGCATTCCTTATGGGGTAACCCGTGGGGTAGAGATGCGGACTGGGGTACTAGTGGTGTGTAATCCTCATTCCTCAACAAAAAGTTGCGCTGATATGCGGCGGCGACGGAGGTTATTATGAATGCCATTGAGCAATTTGACGCCAAGCACATGAAGGATGCTGAAGCAATTCCAGCTTTTCGTGCAGGTGACACAATCGAAGTCAACGTTAACATCCGAGAAGGTGATCACACCCGTATTCAGACTTTTACTGGTGTTGTCATTGCCATTTCAGGTAAGGGCGTGCGTGAAACTGTCTTAGTGCGTAAGATCAGCTTTGGTGTTGGTGTTGAGCGTCGTTTCCCTCTGCATTCTCCACAGATTGAGTCCATCAAGGTTACTCGCCGTGGTCGTGTGCGTAGGGCCAAGCTCTACTACTTGCGTAACCTGCGGGGTAAGGCTGCTCGTATTCCTGAGCGTCGTGATGCCAAGGCAAATCAGGCTAAGTGAGTTTGTAAGGCTAGTAACCTTCGCTGAGGTAACTAGTTTCATTCAATAGAGCTGCGCCGAGAGGGCCCGAAAGTCATGAGACTTCCGGCCCTCTTTTTGTTCAATTGCAACTAAAGTATCTATTGCAAATAGCTTATCTGCAAACATGATAGTGGTGGTGTGGAATGGAGTCTGCATGGTGAATAACAATGATGCGGCAAGACCCCGTGCAGGTTCTACAGTTGCATACAATTCTGCGCCTAATTCTGACGAAGAGATGGGCAGAGCCTTTGCTGTTCATCCCCGCCATGCTTCACGAGTGGTGTTGCCTATTAACGCCCGTCGTGGAGTCTGGGAGAGTATCTGCAAACTCCTTACCGTCTGTATGCTTCCTGTTTTGCTGGTGTTATCAATTCGTATTTTCCTGCTCGGGCAGTACATCATCCCTTCAGGTTCAATGGAAGATACACTCTTAGTCAACGATCGTGTATTGACTACGCATGGTCTCACCTTAAATGTGGGACACTTGCAGCGAGGTGACATTGTCGTGTTCCATGATCCCGCTGGTTGGCTTGGAGCTTCAGGAGATGGCAGATTTGATAAAGATGATTTTCTTATCAAACGTCTTATCGGTATGCCAGGCGACAGGGTTCAATGTAAAGGTGCAGGCAGCCCCATCAAGATTAATGGACAAACTATAGATGAAACAGCGTATATAAAGCCAGGTGTTCAACCCAGTTCTCTCCGTTTTGATGTGTTGGTACCCGCAGGTCACATTTTCGTGTTGGGTGATAATCGTGATAATTCTGCCGATTCTCGCTACCATAGCAGTGATGGTGATGGAGGTATGGTTCCTATCGATAATGTTGTTGGCGTGGCTTTTATGATCTGCTGGCCTTTGAAGCACTGGAAACGTATTGATACCCATCGTGATGTCTTTGCGAATGTTCCTAATAGCAATGCCGATAATTGGAAGCAGGAGACAGCTCAATGAGTGTAGCTCGAATTGTTCCCACACTTGATGTAGAACAGCAACTGATAGCTGAGGGTGCACACTATGTTATTGGTTTGGATGAAGTAGGCCGTGGTTCTCTTGCAGGACCTGTCATGGTTGGAGCTGCGGTAGTGGATGCCGCGAGTTCTTCTAGACTGAGCGTGCCGTATGGCTTAGCCGATTCCAAAATGCTCACTCCTGCTGCTCGCGAAGGCATGGTAGAGAGTTTGAAAGCATGGTCTTGTGTTTGGGCAACAGGGGTGGCTAGTAATCAAGAGATTGATCAGTGGGGAATCATGTATGCTCTCGGGCTGGCTGGATTACGTGCATTGGAAGCTGTAGAACAGAGCCTCCAATTACGAGCAAATTCGCTTTCTGAAGGTGGGCAGCCTATACAGATTTCAGCTATTTTAGACGGGTCCTATGATTATATTACTCCGGCTAGTTGCATGGTAGAAGCGCCCAATTTGCCATTGATGCCAAGGGTGATGACACACGTTAAAGCTGATGCGACCTGTGCTAGTGTTTCTTGTGCTTCGGTCATAGCTAAAGTAGCTAGGGACAGTCTCATGGTGGAATTATCTCAGAAGAATCCTCAATATGCTCCCTATGATTGGGAACATAATAAGGGGTATGGTTCTGCTAAGCATCGACAAGCCATTGCTGAGCTGGGGGTGACACCCTACCATCGGAAGAGTTGGCACTTGAGCTAGAGATCATCGTACAGGTGTTTCGAAAGCTGGTAAGCAGCACTATGGACTAAGAGAGTGTAAGCTAAATCCTGGTAATCGGTGGAAAGATGAGGCGGCAGATGTCAGTGACCCGAGGAAGGTCTAAGGACCCTAATCGCCCTTCTATGTTCGAAGTTGCTCAGCTTGCAGGAGTTTCGCATCAGACTGTTTCCCGTGTCATCAATCATTCTCCTGACGTATCTGAAGCTACCCGAAGTAAGGTGCAGGAGGCAATTGAGAGCCTAGACTACAGACCAAGTAACTCGGCCAGGGCTCTGGCTTCCCATCGCTCGCGCACTATTGGCCTGGTTGCGGGTGGGGTCAACTACTTTGGTCCCGTTTCTTCGATTACTTCCATTGAGTCCATTGCTCGTGAGCATGGACTGTTTATGTCTGTGATGATGGTGAATGAGACGCACTGCACTCAGAATGACTTTGAGTCATTATGTGAAAATTTTTTGCAGCAGAACGTGGATGCTTTCATTTTTCTTACTCCTACTGATGCTATGTTCGAGGCAGCCTGTAAAGCTCAGGTGAGCCAGCCTCGTGTGATTGTGACTTCGACCCATGGGGCCATCAAAGCAGATGAGGTGGTGGAAGCTAAGACTGATGATTCTCAGATTGCCTTTACTGGTATTGATCAGTGGGGAGCAGTTCATGAAGTGGCGCGTTTGCTTGCAGTTAGAGGTCATAGAACTGCCTTATATGTGGCTGGTCCAAGCCAGTGGAGAGATGCTACCACTCGGTTAGACTCTTGGCAGATGGCAGCTAAACGTTATCGAATTCGAACGGCTGTTGTACGATCTTCTACGTGGCAGGCACGTGAGTCATACGGGCTTATGAATCATCTCATAGATGAACGAGGAATGAGTGGTCATGCTCTTCCTTCTGTAGTAGTGACAGCCAATGATAATCAAGCTGTAGGTGTAGCGCGTGCCCTGCATGAGCACGGTCTGCGAATTCCTCAAGATATTAGTTTGGTCGGTTTTGATGACATTCCTACGGTTGACAATATGTTTCCGCCGCTGACAACGGTTCGCCCACGTTTTGCTGACCTAGGTGTTGCAACAATGAGGCAGGTGCTGGCACTGATGAAGCAGGGAGAACCAGCACAGTTTTCATCTACCCAGCACGGTGTTGGTCTTATTGGGGCAGATGTTATCGTGCGCTCTTCCTTAGGGCATGCAGTACGAAGGTAGAGTTGTTTTTGTGACACGAGGTTAGTGGTACTCTTCGCCTACTTGCTTCTTTTGATGCTAAAAGCTACAATGCTATATAGGAGTGTGAGCGCTAACATTGTAGTTTTCAGATGGACCGTTGAAGACCTTATCTGAAAGTTGGCGTCTCACAGCGGAGACTATGCGTCGGTTACAAAGGAGTCGAGCTATGGAGAATGTAGTGGATATTCATGGGGACAAGGAGGCGGCAGAGGCAATCAAAGCAGGTAAGACCAGTTTAGGCATCGAATTAGGGTCTACCCGCATTAAAGCTGTTCTCATCGACGAGGGATATCGCACCATAGCTTCTGGTGATTTTGCTTGGGAAAATCATTTGGTAGATGGTCTGTGGACATACTCTCTTGATGAAGTTTGGCTGGGATTGCAGGCAGCTTATGCTGCTCTCGTTCAAGATGTTCAAGGACGTTACGGTCTTCAGTTGACCTGTGTTGGAACAATGGGCTTTTCTGCTATGATGCACGGCTATTTGGCATTTGATAATGCCGGTGAATTGTTGGTTCCCTTCCGAACCTGGCGTAACTCCAATACTCACCAGGCCCACCTTGCCCTCTCTAACTGTTTCCAATACAATATCCCAGAACGTTGGTCTATTGCACACTTGTACCAAGCTATATTGAATAACGAAGAGCATGTACCTCATGTAGCTTTCCTGACAACCTTATCTGGTTATGTACACTGGAAGCTGAGTGGTCGCAAGGTACTGGGGATTGGCGATGCTTCTGGTATGTTTCCCATAGATGCTGACCTCCACGAGTTCGATAGGGGTATGCTTCAGCAATTCCGTGAGTTGCCGGAAGTGAAGGGGCAACCTTGGGATATAGCCGAACTTCTTCCTGAACCACTGTTGGCAGGGGCTGATGCTGGAGTTTTGACACAAGAAGGTGCCAAACTGTTGGATCCTACAGGTACCCTTCAGGCCGGCATACCACTGGCTCCACCAGAAGGTGACGCAGGTACTGGAATGGTAGCAACAAATGCTGTCCGTCCGCGTACAGGCAATGTATCTGCGGGAACATCAATTTTCTCTATGGTGGTTCTTGAACACCGTATGGATGCATTGCATCCCGAAGTCGATCCTGTGAATACACCTGCGGGAGATCCAGCAGGTATGAGTCATGCCAACAACTTCACCTCGGACTTGAACGCTTGGGTCAAGGTTTTTGCAGACTTCGCTCAGATAACTGGTGCCACGCTGTCAACCGATGAACTATATGCTCACCTCTTCCGGGCAGCTTTGGAAGGTGATCCCGATGCTGGCGGTTTGGTGAATTATTGCTTCTATTCTGGGGAATTCCTTGCTGGTTTAGACGAAGGTCGTCCAGTTTTTGCTCGGGGGCCAGAAAGCAAGATGAGTTTGGCTAACTTTATGCGGGCTCAGCTATTCTCTGCCTTTTCTCCGGTCAAAATTGGCATGGATGTTATGACGAAGCAGGAGGGTGTTCAAGTTGATTCGCTGGTAGGGCATGGTGGTATTTTTGCAACCCCACAAGTGGCGCAAAAGATACTAGCAGCCGCTTTCAATGCTCCAATCAAGGTCATGGCAACAGCCGCAGAAGGCGGTGCTTGGGGCATGGCTGTCTTAGCTGATTACTTACATCACACTGACAGTGATCTGGCAGATTATTTGGATTCCAGGGTCTTTGCAGATGTGCAGTCTACCACCGAGCAGGCAGATCCTAGCGATGTAAAAGGCTTTGAGAAGTTCTTTGCTCGATTCGAACAGGGACTTCCTATTGAAAAAGCTGCGATAAAGAGCATTCCTCTAGAGTCATAACCGCGTCGGCTTCCCTGAGGTGTGTACCACAGAGTATCAGCAACAACATACAGACAGAATAGGAGATGTAATGGTCACTTTACAAGATTATCCAGCACAGGTACGTGCTGAGGTCCAACAGGTACGTGAGCAGGTAGCTACCCTCCACCAGCAGTTGATCACATGGAATTTGGTAGTATGGACCGCAGGCAATGTCTCTCAGCGCTTGCGAACTGCTGATTTGATGGTGATTAAACCTTCTGGTGTTCGTTACGAATTTTTGACACCGCAGTCCATGGTGGTTACTGATTTAGAAGGTAATGTCATAGATGGTGCTGAATCTCCGAGTTCGGATACAGCTTCTCACGCATACATTTATCGACACATGCCCGAAGTCTATGGGGTGGTTCACACGCACTCTACTTACGCGACAGCTTGGGCTGCTACAGGTAAGAATATTCCCTGTGGTTTGACTATGATGGGTGATGAATTTGGTGGGCCTGTGCCTGTCGGACCTTTCCGTCTTATCGGTTCTGAAGAGATTGGTAAGGGAGTAGTTGAGACATTAGAACAGTATCCCCACTCTCCGGCTGTACTCATGCAAAATCATGGCCCCTTCACCATTGGCAAGGATGCTGAAAGTGCAGTGAAAGCTGCAGCTATGACTGAAGAAGTCGCACATACTATGTGGGTTGCGGCTCAACTTGGGGACATCATTGAGATTGACCCTGCGGATATCGCCAAACTGAATGAGCGCTATCAGAACGTCTATGGGCAGCACTGATTGCTAATGCATCTTTAGGAAATAAGTAAAGTCTGGTAATTTGCTTCTCGATCACGAGTTCAAGAGGCATGATGAGAAAGTAGAACGATGGAAAATCCATTTGAAGGTAAGGAAATATGGTTCGGTGTGGGTTCGCAGGACCTTTATGGTGAGGATACCCTTCGCCAGGTGGCAGTGCAGTCTACAGAAATTGTGGATGAACTCAACAAAACAGGTAAAATCCCTGTGAAGCTTATTCTCAAACCAACCTTAAAATCTTCTGACGCTATCAAGCAGTTTATGACTAAGGCTTCCTCGAATCCAGCATGTATCGGCGTTGTGGCATGGATGCACACTTTTTCGCCAGCAAAAATGTGGATTCGTGGACTTGAAGTATTGACTAAGCCCCTGCTCCAGCTGAATACTCAGCATCACTTTGAGATTCCATGGGACACGATTGACATGGACTTTATGAACCTCAACCAGGCTGCTCATGGTGATCGTGAATTTGGATATATTCTGAGCCGCTTGGGCATTGCCCGTAAAATCGTCGTCGGTCACTATACAGATCCACAAGTGGCTGAGCAAATTGGCATTTGGGCTAGGGCTTGTGTTGGTTGGGATGCTGCTCAGAACATGCGGGTCATGCGCTGGGGTGACAACATGCGTAATGTTGCTGTTACTGAGGGTGACAAGACCGAAGCTGAGCGAGTTTTCGGGACCCAAGTTAACACATGGTCTGTTAATGAACTAGTTTCCTATGTCGATAAAGTCAAAGATGATCAGGTTAAGATGCTCATTGAAGACTACAAGTCTCAATACGACCTGGCACCTGAGCTGCTAGATGCTCGTTATGATTCGCTGTATACCGCCGCCAAGGAAGAAGCTGGCCTGGTGAACATGATGAATGACTATGGAGCAACGGCTGCAGTTGATAATTTCGAAGACCTGGGATCCTTAAGTCAGCTGCCTGGGGTAGGAGCGCAGCGCTTGCCTTCCGAGCATGGTTTCGGATTCTCAGCCGAAGGAGACTGGAAGACCTCCATGCTGGTGCGTATCGGTGCGGTCATGGGCGCTGGTCTTGAGGGTGGCGCTTCCCTGATGGAAGACTACTCTTACAACTTCGTGCCGGGGCATGAGGCAATACTTGGTTCTCATATGCTTGAAGTTTCCCCGTCTGTAGGATCGATCAATAAGCCTAGATTGGAAATTCATCCTCTAGGTATTGGTAACAAAGCAGACCCCGTGCGTCTTGTTTTCACCGTTGCGCCTCACAAGGATGCGGTGGTGATATCTATGGCAGATATGCGTGAGCGTTTCCGTTTAGTCATGAATGTGGCTGATGTGGTGCCTCCGGATGGCTCGCTCAGGGTACTTCCTACCGCACGCGCACTGTGGAAACCACAGCCAAGTCTCAAGGTGTCGGCCGAGTGCTGGCTGCGCTCAGGGGCTGCCCACCATACTTGCATGACTACATCCGTCGGTCGTGAAGCTTGGGAAGATTTCGCAAGGATCGCAGGAGTTGAATTGGCTACTATTGATGAGCATACAACTCCAGAACGTTTTGAGAAAGATTTGATGATGGAAGAAATCTACCATCGATTGGAAAATCAGCACTGATAGGGTAGTTTTCCTAACGTTCGGGTCAGCAGTTGCTTACTGTAGCTGCTGACCTTTTACTGTCTTTACTGGTCGTGAACAGTTGACCACAATGAGGAGGAGAGTGGCCCTGTCGTTGTATTCTGCGACTACAGTGGTTCATACTGCAAAAAGTATGCAAATCTGAAGGACAGGAGCTGGCAGTCAAATGGAAGTGATACCGACAGTTACATTGGGCGATGGTTCTCAGATTCCCCAAGTAGGTATTGGCGTTTTGAGAGTACCGGACAGTCAAACATCATCGGTAGTTCAGTCTGCTCTGGATGTGGGGTATAGGCATATCGATACTGCTGCTGGGTATGATAATGAAGCAGGTGTAGGGCAAGGGTTGATGGCAGCTGGTTACGCTGACGGAAAGCAGCGGCAACAGCTATGGTTGACAACTAAACTTAAGGATTCTGAACAAGGGTATGATCCAACTTTGCGTGCCTTCGACCGTCAGATCGCCCTTTTACGAACAGACTACATAGATATGTATATGATTCACTGGCCTACACCCTTTGACTGGCGCAGTGATCAAACTTGGAAAGCTTTTCAACGCCTGCGTGCCGAAGGCAGGGTTCGTTGCCTAGGTGTGTGTAATTTTTTGCCTGAGCACATGGAGCGTTTGTGCCAGCAAACTGGTGAGTACCCGTTGGTCAATCAGATAGAACTGCACCCTAGCTGGCAGCAGCGAGAGACAGTCGCGTTTTGTAGACAGCATGGGATTGCCATTGAATCATATTCTCCACTTGCCAGAGGAGCTGACTTGCAAGCTGGAAATGGTCTCATTGAGCGAATCGCTCAAACGCATGCTGTAACTCCAGCACAAGTGATTTTGCGCTGGCATATTCAGCATGGAATGATCGTCATTCCTAAGTCAGTGCACCGCTTCAGGCAAAAGGAGAATATAGATGTCTTTTCGTTCAGTCTTTCAGACAACGAGATGGCTCAGGTTGATGCTTTAGACAGCCCAAATCGTGCCGGTCACGATCCACTGACGTTCACCTATGCCTGATACTGAGTAATTTGCAAAAGGAGGATTGTTAGATGATGTCTATTCCATTCAGTTCTGGACCACTAGAGTTCGATGAAGAGTAGTGACCCAGTGAGCGATCCAAAGCAAACCGGAGTGAATGGACGCGTTCATTCTTCTGATGGAACATCTTCCAGCGGCCGTCAACTTCACAGTGATCCTAAGCCCATGATGAACGCAAACCAACGGGTGCAGCCGGTACCGTCAGCCCATTTTAGGTCATCCAGTTTGACTGAGCGCCTACTTATCCTGTTAGTCATTGCTGTAGTAGTAGGGATCACTATCGGTATTATTCTGCCAAGGGTAAATCCTAGAATTTCGCGGATGACTGGTATGAGAACAGCGTCTGGTGACGCAGCCCGAACTCTGAATCAGTTGAGCGTCGTAGATCATTCCAAACCTAAACAGCGCTACCAGCGGGACTCGTTCGGGTTTAAAGAGACTGATGATGATGGAAATGGTTGTAATGTCCGAGAAGATGTTCTTACCCGAGACCTGCAAGACGTCAGATATACCAAATCTGGTGGGTGCAAGGTTCAAAGTGGAGTTCTTCATGACCCTTATACTGGTAAAACTATCAGATTCCAAAGAGGGGCAAATACGAGTTCCTTAGTGCAAATTGATCATGTAGTTGCCCTAGAGAATGCATGGAATTCTGGAGCTAGTCAGTGGAATCAGTCCAAGCGGTATCAATTAGGGAATGATCCCTATAATTTGTTGGCAGTCGATGGGCAGACTAATCAGGATAAGGGGGCAGCTTCGGCAGCATATTGGCTACCGCCCAAAACTGATTACCGATGTGACTATGTCTCGCGGCAGATAGGTGTTAAAGCCAAATATGGGTTGACGGTAACCAGCCAAGAGAAGGATGCCATGCTTGGTGTACTCCACAGTTGTCCCAACCAAGCTTTGCCACAGAAATGATCACCGAATGTAAGTAGTGAGTTGCTGGATAAACGGGAAACTTGGTCCAGCGGTAGCATACGTATATATGTAGTACCTACCGCTGTTCAGCAATCAGCAAAGATACGTATGCCAACAGTTGAAATCTGTTAACTATTGTAATTTTTCTTTCACCGTGGCTTCGTGAGTGGAGTCTGAAGATTGCCAACCACTTGCCGTTGCGGGCACATGAACTAGGTGCATACGGCGCAAAACCATGCGAGACATAGCACGGCCAGAACCTGCATCCTCTCCTCGTACTCCGAAGTAAACCAAGGTGAGCATAGCAAAGCAGATAATAGCTGAAATTCGCAATGCCCACTGCACGCCGAAAATATTAGAAGCTGCTGCTGTAGCGGCACCGCCTCCAACT
Source organism: Bombiscardovia coagulans (assembly GCF_002259585.1). Taxonomy (GTDB): domain Bacteria; phylum Actinomycetota; class Actinomycetes; order Actinomycetales; family Bifidobacteriaceae; genus Bombiscardovia; species Bombiscardovia coagulans. The sequence goes on along the minus strand of NZ_MWWS01000003.1, from coordinate 82,693 downwards.
GACTGATGGTGCATTTCAGTAATGGTTTCCATCGCAATCACCAAAATAGGAGCACCTATTGCGCCAGCGATCTGTCTGGCCGTGTTAGTTACTGCTGAGCCTGCTGACAAATCCTTAGAAGGGAGGTTGTTAAGGGACCATGTAGTGAGAGGCATAAGAGTGAATCCCATGCCAATCTGACGCACGAATTGGAGGAGAGAAACCATGCCAATCCATGTTGTTGCACCGATCATACTCATTCCAAGAGTGCCGATGAAGAGGATAGTGCAGCCGGTGAGTGCGACCGGACGAGCTCCCATACGGTCAAGCAGACGTCCACCGAAGAATTGGGCTATAGCAGTCCCTATAGCTCCAGGCAGCATAACGAGACCGGACATAGTAGCTGAAAAACCACGATCAGTCTGGATATATAGTGGCAAAATCACAGTAACAGAGCTAAAAGCAAAGAAGGATAGAGAAGCAATGACTGTGCCAACAGTAAAATTCTTAACCTTAAGGACTCGCAGATTGAGTAGGGGATTGGTCCTATGAAGTTGACGGAGCACAAACCAGACAATGCCAACTAGGCCGATAATCATGGGAAGCCAGACCATAGGGCTAGTGACAGGTACGTTTTCAATATTGGTAAAACCAAACATAAGCCCGCCAAAGCCAAAAATTGAGAGAGCGACAGAGAAGAAGTCTGTCTTTATGGTTTTGTTGATTTCACCGAAGTTGCGTAAAAGTACGGTGGCTGCGATTAGACCGAAGGCACCGAGAATAGCTAAGGAGAGGAAGATGGACCTCCAGCCATGTGAATCAGTTTGCCAGCCTCCGAAGGTGGGACCGATAGCTGGAGCTACACTCATGGCTACACCTACAGTTCCCATAGCCATACCGCGTTTAGCTAGAGGATAAATAGAGAAAACAGTGATTTGTAGAACTGGCCACATGGCACCGGTGCCAATCGCTTCCAACATACGCCCCAGCAAAACCAGAGAGAACGAGGAAGACTGCCAGCTGAGTACAGAGCCGATCGTAAAAATTGTCATCGAAGTGATGACTATTTCTCTGGTGGAGAAGCGCTTAGTGAGGAAGCCGGTAAGTGGAACCATAACTCCCATGACGAGTTGGAAGATGGAAGTGAGCCATTGTCCGGTTGTTAGGGAAATGTGGAATTCTGAAACGATAGTAGGTAAAGCACTCGCTAGTTGTAACTGAGTGAAATTACCTAGGAAGGTAATCGCAGTGAGTACAGAGAGGGAGATTAGTGCGGGTCGTGTCAACTTCCCATTCTGAAACGATGCCTCTCTACTGAGCGTCTGCTTGCTTGCAGTAAGCTCTGGTTTCCGCATTCACAACCACTTCCTCTTTCTGTATAAGTTCACAAGCATCGGAGAGGGTGTATGGGCTTACAAATAGCCAATTCCTTGTCTGCACAATGCGTGATTGTCTGGTAATCGTGGTGGCGGGGCAATCAATAACATTCTGTTGTCTTAGAAATAAAGAGAATGTAACTGTATTTCTATCCCTTTATGACAACATGAAAGATATGTCCAACTCCTTATTTCAGTATAGTACGCCAGCCATACGAAGTCTTCTGGCGATTCATCGGTGGATACGATTAAGCTAGTATGTAGCTGGTTGGAATGACGAGTTGAGGAAGTGGCATGCATAAAAACGCCTTTGCCCGAGGGGCTGCCTTTGTACTAGCTCTTACTATTTCTGTCGGTCTGGCAGCTTGTGGTGATAACCAGCCAGTACCGCAGCATAACTCGCAAGGTCAAGTAGAGACTGAATCTGGTCACATAGTTGGTGAGTTTGCAGGCTCTGGGGCTTCTTCTCAGCAATCTGCTAATGAGGCGTGGATCGCTGGCTTTCAATACCGCCATACGGGGGCTCGCATTTCGTATGATCCTGCTGGTTCAGGCGCCGGAGTTACGGCATTTTTGAACGGTTCCGTTATTTGGGCGGGAACTGATGAACCATTGAGCGACGATCAGGTTGAACAGTCGAAATCGGTGTGTGCTGGAAGCAGTGCTTTTGAGCTACCGGTTTATGTAACACCAATCGCTTTAGCTTACAATCTGCCCCAGGCGGGATTGAATAAACCTAACCGGCACCTGAACATGGACCCAGTCACCATAGCTCAAATATTCCAAGGCCAGATTACTCGGTGGAATGACAGGCGATTGGCAGAGCTTAATCCAGATGTGGAACTGCCCGATTTAGCTATCACTGTCATTCATCGTTCGGATAAGTCTGGTACAACCAAGAGTTTACTGAAGTACATGGAAGCCTCAGCTGGTCCTGCATGGCCTTATCAGCCGGGTCAAAACTGGCCTAATGATATTGGTCAGGGTGCCAAGGGAACCGCAGGATTGGTCATGACTCTCACACAAGCAGAGGGCACTTTTGGGTATGCTGACGTGGCTCAGACAAACGGATTAGGTACAGTGGCAGTTCGAGTAGGCAGTTCATATGTACCGGCTACTGAACAAACTGCAGCCGCTATGTTGGAACACAAGGTGACGTTTAAGCCACAAGGCGCGAATTCATTGCGTAAGGTGCTGGACGTGGATTATGCCACAAACAAGGCAGGCACGTATCCAATTCTTTTGATCTCATACGATGTCGTTTGCAAAGCCTATCGCAATGATGCTAACGGTAAAAAAGCTGACTTTGCCAAGTCTTGGTTGACGTATCTGGAAAGCGACTCTGGACAACAACAGTCGGCAAGCAATGCAGGATCTGTGCCCTTAAGCAGCAATATTCGTCAGGGGTTTGCGCACTCAGTTCGAGAAATTGGGGTAGCATGAAAAATATGGCGAGCTCTCAACCTGTCAACAACTGTAAGAGCAATCAGGTATCTTCCTTCACTGAAGCCGATGCAACACAGTCAGGGCACTTAGCAGATCGGATTTTTAAAATCCTGGCTTGGACTGCTGGTATCGTTATTTTTGTAGCGCTTGCTGCCGTGACTCTTTTTCTGATCCTGCGTGCATTGCCTGCATTTACGGGCTCTCCAGCTGATCGTGCCAGTGCTCTCGATGCGCTGAGTGGTGGTCGTGTGACGAGCTTTTTGGCGTACGTAGGACCATTACTGTTTGGTACAGTCATTATCGCTGGTCTCTCTCTGCTGGTAGCCTTCCCAATTTCGGTAGGTATCGCGCTCTTTATCACTCATTATGCGCCACGTAAACTTTCTACATTACTCAGCTCTGTGATTGATTTGTTGGCAGCAATTCCCTCTGTCGTATACGGATTGTGGGGAGCCCTCATAGTAGTGCCAGCTATCACTGGTTTTTGGGCTTGGGTTGCGCACTATCTAGGATGGATTCCTCTCTTTTCAGGACCCGTGGCAGCACCTGCACGCTCTGTGGCTACTGTAGCTTTGGTGTTAGCGGTTATGATTGTGCCGATAATCACCTCAGTTGCTCGCGATATATGTGCACAAGCACCGCGATTGCAGCAAGAAGCAGCTCTTGCCTTGGGTGCCACTAAGTGGGAGACTATCCGACTAGCGGTGCTTCCTTTTGCTAAGTCCGGCCTTATTTCTGCGTCTATGTTGGGTTTGGGGCGTGCTTTAGGTGAAACCATGGCTGTTCTGATGATTTTGTCTCCTGGTTTCTCATACTCCTTACACCTTTTACGGGCTTCTACCAGTCAGACCATAGCGGCAAACATTGCGTCACAGTTCCCAGAGGCAAATGCTATGGGAGTTGCAAGCCTTATTGCAACAGGTCTAGTGCTCTTCCTGATCACATTTCTCGTCAACTTCATTGCGCGGCGTATTACCGGTAAAGGGAGCAGCAAGTGAGTCAGCAAACGTCTTCCCCAGTACAAGCGGTCGAGCAGAAACTCAAGAGTGGTTCCAAACCCGTTATCGATTTTGATCGATTTAGACCTACTAGGTCTTCAATTCGTGCCCGTAAGCGTCATAATGTTGTGATGACCGGACTCGTTGTGTTTTCCTTCCTCATAGCTCTTGTTCCGCTGGTTTCAGTGTTATGGGTCAGTATCTCTAAAGGTCTAAAACGTTTGAATTGGGACTTCTTAACGCACAATATGGCTGGCGTAGTTGGTGGCAACCCAACACTCACCGGTGGCCATGGGGGGATACTACACGCCATTATTGGTACCCTGGAAGTAACTGCTGGTGCCATGGTTATCTCAGTTCCTATTGGTGTCATGTGCGCAGTTTTCCTCGTCGAATACGCTGCCGGCGGACGGATAGCAAAAGCTATTGCGCTTTTGGTAGATGTTATGAGTGGTATCCCCTCTATCGTAGCTGGTCTTTTTGCGTTCTCTATGTTTGCTACCATTGTGGGGCCAGGAGCGGTTAACGGTTTTTCTGGCTCGATAGCCTTATCGTTATTGATGATCCCAACAGTGGTTAAAACCTCGGAGGACATGCTCAGGGTGGTTCCTAACGATTTGCGAGAGGCAGCATATGCGCTCGGGGTCACCAAACAGCGTACTATCACCAAGATCGTTTTGCGTACTGCTTTGCCAGGCATTGTTTCAGGTGTTATTTTGGCTATCGCTCGCGTGATTGGTGAGACAGCACCATTACTGATTGCATCAGGTTTTATTGTTTCCACCAATTTCAATCTGTTTTCTGGGCGCATGACAACACTGCCAGTGTATGTGTATAACGAGTATTCTCAAGGATTGGCAGTGTGTGGTCCGGGTGCAGATCCAGGGTGTGTAGCCAGTATTCGCATGGAACGGGCCTGGGCAGCAGCTCTCGTACTCATTGTCATCGTTCTGTTTTTGAATTTGCTGGGTCGTCTGATATCTAAGGTCTTTTCTGTAGAGGAGAAGTAATAATGTTAGATATATCTACCTATGGTTCTTGGGTATCCCTGCTGTTTGTGGGCCAAGAACTCTGCCAGAGAGTGAGCTTGTAATGGGTCAGCGCATAGATATCAACCATCTGAATGTTTTCTATGGTGATTTTCTTGCCGTCGAAGATGTGAACATGAAAATCAATGCCAACAAGGTCACTGCTTTTATAGGCCCCTCAGGATGCGGTAAGTCAACAGTTTTGCGAACCCTCGATCGAATGCACGAGATCACTCCTGGTGCCCATGTCAAAGGACAAGTGCTGCTTGAGGGACAAGACTTATACGGAGATGATGTGGATCCCGTTGCCGTTCGTAGGGATGTAGGAATGGTCTTTCAGCGGGCTAATCCCTTCCCAACTATGTCAATCCGAGAGAATGTCTTGGCAGGTATCCGTCTCAACAATCGTCGTATCGCTAAGGCAGATGCTGATGATCTCGTTGAGTGGGCTTTACGCGGAGCTAATTTATGGAATGAAGTTAAGGACCGACTCGATAAACCAGGTATCGGTTTGTCTGGTGGGCAACAGCAACGCCTGTGTATAGCTAGGGCTGTGGCCGTTCATCCACAGGTGCTCCTCATGGACGAACCTTGCTCAGCCCTGGATCCTATCTCCACACTGGCAGTCGAAGATTTAATAAACGAGCTCAAGCGTGATTACACGATTGTGATTGTGACGCACAACATGCAGCAAGCAGCTCGTGTCTCTGACTATACGGCTTTCTTTAATCTCAAGGCAGTCGGTCAGCCTGGACATCTCGTAGAAATGGATAATACTTCTACTATCTTCTCTAACCCTCGTGAGGAGGATACGGAGCGTTATATTTCTGGGCGCTTTGGCTAACCTTGCCCTGTTTATACCTGCATTGGGGTGTTTCGAAGTGGCTGGTAAGTTTTATAACAGTGCGTCGCTCGCTTTGTGAGATAGGGCTATAGTGGCTCGTTCATACTCATGAGATATTTCTTATTGTTAGAACTAGATCGATGCTGTAGGGGAGCAGGTAAAAAGTAAGTGGCAATACCCAAACATGAACCGCAGCCGTAATGTTTTTGTTCTATGCAAAACGTCTGTAGCACGTCCATCAAAATCAACGAACAACTATGCACGACTGATGTCCATATTGTGACGTTATGGTAAAAAAAGAGCCTAGGCTCGTGATATTCTTCATTATGCTGGATCGCTAAAACCAACATATTAGGAGAACTATGCACGAGCTATTCAGGCTTAAAGAGCATAATACCACAGTTTCTACAGAGGTGCTTGCAGGTATAACTACCTTCTTCTCTATGGCTTATATTATCGCATTAAGCCCCTCAGTGCTCTCCACGGCTGGCATGCCATGGGGAGCTGTTTTTATTGCAACTATTATTGCCGCGATTATTGGTACTTTGATCATGGGGCTTGTTGCGAATGTGCCATATGGTGTGGCTCCTGGTGTTGGTCTTAATGCCTTCTTTACTTTCACTGTTGTTAAGGGATTAGGCTTTTCCTGGCAAGAAACGCTCAGTATGGTATTTATTTGCGGTATTATCAACATCATCGTTACTGCCACCAAACTTCGTAAAATGATTATTCAGGCTATTCCACCTGTCCTCCAGCATGCTATCGGTGGTGGCATTGGTGTTTTTATAGCTTACGTCGGGTTACTCAATGTAGGTATTGTGACCTTTAGTCCTGATAAGTCATCGGCTGCTGGTGCAAATCCTAGCTTGACTACCTTTAATACGCCCTCAACCATTCTCTTCCTAGTTGGTTTGGCTATTACTATTATCCTCTTGGTTTGTAAGGGTAAGGGGGCTTGGTCCTTCCTTAACCGAGGTGCATTTGTTATTGCCATTATTGCAGTTAGCCTTTTAGGCATACCGATGGGTGTTACGAGCATGGCTCAATCAGTTAATTTGGGTGAGGCATTCTCCCAATTGCCTGAGACGTTCTTAGCGATCTTCAGTCCGAAAGGTTTCCCCGCACTCTTTTCTGACCCAGCTAAGTTGCCGATTGTGTTAGTAACTATTTTTGCTTTTTCACTGTCGGATACCTTTGACACTATCGGTACGTTTGTTGGAACGGGAAGGCGTTCAGGTATCTTCTCAGAAGCTGATGAAAAAGCACTGGAGACAGGGAAGGGCTTCTCTTCAAAGATGGATAAGGCTCTCTTCGCTGATGCTACGGCTACTTCTATAGGTGCTCTCTTTGGTACTTCCAACACCACCACGTATGTGGAGTCAGCTTCAGGCATTGCAGTCGGTGGGCGCACAGGTTTGACCTCTGTGGTGATAGCTATCTGTTTTGCACTGTCTTCCCTCTTTGCCCCCCTTATTTCCGCGGTGCCATCAGCTGCTACGGCTCCTGTACTCGTTGTCGTGGGCTGCATGATGATGTCGAGTTTTGCGGACATCAAGTGGACTGATTTGTCTGAAGCTATACCAGCTTTCTTCTCTTCGATATTTATGGGCTTGTCCTACTCGATCTCGTATGGTGTAGCTGCTGGTTTTATTACATACTGCCTCACTATGACCTGCAAGGGTAAGGCCAAAGAAGTACATCCCATCATGTGGATCGTTGGTCTGCTCTTTATTCTTGATTTTGTTCTGCAAGCTATCTTCTAAGCAATACGAATTGAGGGGGCTGGATTGGCTTTTGTACAATCCAGCCCCCTCAATCTATTGAGAGACAGTAACAGAGCAATCAGGGTACCAGACAGCAATAAGTGAGACTGGTAGTCTTGCTCTGAGACTGTATGAAGATATCTCGTAAGGAAGAGCATACTAAAATCCCCTACTCATATTGTTTGTATGAGTAGGGGATTTTAGTATAGAGAAATTTAATACCAGCCAGTAGCTTGCGAGTGAGACCAAGCACCACAAGGTGTACCATAGCGGCCGGCGATGTATCCCAAGCCCCAGGTAATTTGTGTCGTTGGATTGGTCTGCCAGTCAGCGCCGGCTGATGCCATCTTGGAGCCAGGCAATGCTTGGGGGATACCATATGCACCAGAAGGATTAGCGGCGTTGGTTCGCCAACCTGACTCTTTATTCCAAAGCTGTACAAGGCAGGTGAATTCTCCTTCGCCCATGCCTCGAGAAAGCACTATGCCGTGAGCAATGCTCTGTGATTCTCCCACAGGAGCTGTTGTTGCGTTTGTTGGTGCAGGTGCGCCAGCAGGGCCATTCTTTCCAGGAGTTGCAGTAACCACTGCTCCTGTACCGACCTGTATGACTTTGTTGACTGGTGCTTCTTTAACAAAGGATGCAAAGACATTGCTTGATAGATTTTTTGAGCCAGCCGTAGTCACAAGGCTGGTTGTTTCCATGACACCTTCCTTGCCTTCTGTCTTTACTTTTTTAGTGCCGGCAGGCAAGCTGTCAGTTTTCTCTTCAATAGTATTGAAGGGAATGGTTGAATTCTCAGTGACTATTTTAGAATCAGACCGGTCTATTTTGATGACTGTCGATTCTGTGACCTTTTCCTCTAAAGAAGGAGTGACTTGATCGCCAGGTTCTAAAACAATGTTGCCTGCGTCAAGGACTGATTTAACTGTAGTGAAGTGCTCGCCTAAAACAATTTTATTGGCACCATTAATCTGCACAGTCACGTAGGAAGTTCCAGCACTGGAACCGCCCTCACGGTGAGAGAGGGCTGCACGAACAGAATCTCGGGAGACTTCTTGCTGTTCGGGTTGCGTTGCGGAATAGGCGGTAGCGGCTGGATGTGGTGTTGCATCTTGGTTTTGATAGAAACCTAGTGAAGCAAAACCTGCACCTACGACCATTGTCAGGGCAACACAACCTGCTCCAAGTCTTAGCCACTGACGTTTGGTCAATGCTCTTAAAGCTTCTGTATGTTTCCTACGATGGGTTGGCATTACGCTCCTCTATCTCTGTTTACAGATCCTCGGTGGGCTTTCCATGTGAGCATGCAAATAGTTCACATTCGCATGCTACTTTCGCTAAATGCTGTTATGGCATGAAAGTACCACCGGCAAGCATGCTTCTATACAACTGTAGTACTCAGTGCCGAATCTGTACAATTGAACAGCTGTAAGAGTAAAAATGAGGTTACATGCAAAATTCCTTGACTGTAACCTCATATACCAAAGTAACTCGTTACAGTAGCTGACTCATGCTTGAGCGGTTTCTTTGTCGCCTTCGTCTAGAGTGACCTTGCGTGCCTGGCTGATGACGCTATCCAGGTCTGAAGCTCGCAGGGCTCCAGCTTGTTTAAAGATAATTTGTCCATCTTTAACGATCATCAGTGTTGGTACCGCTTGAATGTCTAAAGTAGCAGCCAGTTCTTGGTTTTGGTCGATATCTACCTTGCCAAAAACTATGTCTGTATTAGTTTCAGAAGCTTTCTCATAAATCGGGCCAAAAGCCTTGCAAGGGCCGCACCAAGTAGCCCAAAAGTCAACGAAAACTAGCTTGTTGTTTTCCATAGTTTCTTGAAAGTTATGTGTGTTGAGGGTTACTGTCGTCATGGTCGCTCCTTGAAAATGTGCATTGACCTTACCAGATCAACATCCCTGGTATCTTTAAAATTCCATTGTGTTTGGAAATAGTATGCTCGAACTCATTCCTAGTGGTTCATGCTGGTTGTTGGCTCGAAGGTAGCTTGAGCTTGAACCAATGGAAATATAGTCGGATAATATGAAGTATGCCAGTACTACACGATGAAATACCGGACGATTCGGACTTTGATGCGGATCGACCGCGCGGCGAGTTTTCTCATATCACTCCTGAAGACTTTATCCGGGACTCAGGGCAGGGTAATCCACCTGGCTGGCTTAATGCCGAGGAGATCAACTGGGCAAGGGCTAAGCTACCACTGTCATATGTAGAAGTGGTCCCTGCTCGTATCGATACTGCGGGTTGTGTAAAGCAAGTGGGTACGTTACTGTGTGTTGACGACGATGGCAATATAGAACGAACGTTAATTACCGGTCGCATCCGTTATCACGAAACCATACGTGAAGCCCTGACGCGTAACATTTCCAAAGATCTGGGTGAGCTGGCCCTACCGGTGCTTCCACCAAGCCCCGTACCGTTTACTGTTGCAGAGTTTTTCCCAACGCCAGGAACATCTGAGTATTATGATGCCCGTCAACATGCTATAGCCTTGTGCTACCTCGTTCCTATGGCTGGTGATTGCAAATCTCAAGATGAAACCTTGGATGTGGAATGGGTTGACCCGCACAATGAAACACTTGATATTTTTATCCGACAAATGCAGGGTGGGCATGAAAAGATATTGCAACAGGCCCTCCTGTGGGCAGGCGTCTGGTAAGTGAAGCCTTAGTCAGTGGTGGGGCAAGCAAGCTGGTGGGAGGCTGCTGATGAGAAGAATGGAATCAATATGAAAATTATCAATCATGTCTTGTATTCAGGTACAGCTGTGCCAGTTGTGCTTATACATGCTTTTCCGGTAGACCATCGAATGTGGCTGACATGTGCCAGACATCTCACTCAGCAGGCGGAAGAGGCGGGCTTAGAGTCATTTTCTGTGTATGCTCCCGATATGCCCGGAGCTGGGCTCAGTCCAGTGCCGAGCCTGCAAGATAGTGGTGCTAGGGATGCTGATGGTGCCTACTATCAAGCGCTCGACTTGCTTGCAGAAAGTTATGTTGACATATTGTCTGCTCTAGGTCACCAAAAGGCTATATGGGTAGGTCTTTCAATGGGTGGATACGTAACGGCTGCTATACAGAGGCTACATCCAGAATGTGTGGCAGGACTTGCTTTTTGTGATACTAACGTTGTTGCGGATACTCCTGATAGCAAAGTCAATCGAATGCGGGTAGCTCAGCTGTGTGAACAGGAAGATAGTGTTCGAGAGGTTATGAGTTTTGCGCAGCCAACAGAGCACGATTCAACAATCAAGCGCTCCTCTGAGTTTGTGGCAATGTTTTCTGCTTGGATCAAGGATCAGAATCCAGCAGGTATTGCCTGGCGTGAACGTATGGCTGCTGGTAGGCCAGACCAAAGTGAAATCCTACCTGAAGTTACAGCTCCAGTAGCTGTGATTTCAGGGGAGTTAGATCCGTCAAGTCCACCTGAACGGATGGCAAGTCTTGTTCAAGGCCTCACCGCCACTGAACGTATGTTTACAACAATTGCTAACTGTGGTCATTTCAGTGCTGTAGAGCATCCTGATACCGTTGCGCGCGCACTTGTAGAACTCGTACAACGGGTGCAAGAGTCCTAAGAAAGGCAAATACTGTGGACGCTCAGCAGACCTATTTTTCCCCGTTTTCTTTGGCTCAGACGTTGCCTTTTTTACCGCTGGCTCAATCTCAAGTCGACTACTGTACACACTTACGAAGGCAAAGTGGTCTTTTTCAACAGTTGTCTAGGCAGAAGAAAGTTCTCGTCATGCTTGTCCAAGGGCAGCGCTTAGGGGTACCATATGGGTCGCTAGAACGAGCACAACAAGGTTCAGGTACCTTAAGTCTCGCCCTATTGCCTGGCGAATACGTACCATCTTTTGTGGGTTCAGCCCCTGGTGGCTCGTCGAGTCTATACTTCTTGGGGAGTGCTTCAGAACAGCACTTTTTTGCACTTGACCTCGATCTAGCGAAAAAATTGTCTACCAATAGCAGCACTGCCAAAGAGGTTGGTGACTTTATCGACCGTGCTCAGACTCGCTTTGAGTGGCTGGATTTAAAGTCCTTTGCTCCCCGTGGTCTTTCTCGGGATGTGGGCTTAGCAACTAGTGCTGTAGCCTTGAGTTCTTGGCAGAATAGCCAACAATACTGCCCATCATGTGGGGCCTCAACTCAGCCGTTCGCTAATGGTTGGGAGCAAGTGTGTACTCAAGAGGGCCCGAGTCGAGAGTTTTTTGCTCGTATTGAACCAGCAGTGATTACTGAAATCGTAGATAGCAAGGATCGTCTTCTTCTGGCACACAACACCGCTTGGGAACCAGATCGTTACTCCTTGTGTGCGGGCTTTGTGGAAGCAGGGGAGAGTTTTGAAAGAGCTGTTCGCCGGGAGGCCATGGAGGAGTTACAGATACCCTTAGGTCACATGCGCTACCTAGGCTCGCAGCCTTGGCCGTTTCCATCATCTCTCATGGTGGCTTTTAAAGCTCAGGCACTGACCGATGATGTTACTGTTGACGGGCAGGAGATAGACCATGCGCTGTGGGTAAGCCGGGATGAATACAGTCAAGCTCTGTCCCAGGGCACTATAGTGCCACCAACGCAAGCCTCCGTTGCTCATTACATGATTGAGCAATGGTATGGGCATATGCTGTGAGGTCAGTTGTTGCGAGTGAGTTTCGTGGCCATAGGCTATAGTTGTCTGACAGTAGAAGACCTGACGGAAGGTGTGAGCGATGACCGACGAAGTGATTGGTGGGGCCGGAATTCCTCCATATGGGGCATCAGGTGAATACGGTCAAAACGGCAACTCTCAATCAGCACACGCCGCTAACAATACTATGCATGTTGGTAATATTCAGCCAATGCCTGAGTATTCCGTCGGACAAATGCATACGGAAATGCCGACGGCTATACCACCAACTGCATCTATTTCTCAAGATAGCAGTTATGCACCTTATATGAACATACAACCGGAGCAAACCGACAATGGGGCTGTTGATTTTCAGCCATCTAGGGGGCATGCAGTCGCCAAACATAAGCGGTCTCATCTCTCGCTCATTATTATTTCGGGCCTACTTGCCTTGATAATCACAGTGTTGGTCCTTGGGTTCTTTGGTGCGCGCTCATATTATGCGCACAAGGCTGCACCAGGTGTCAGCTTTGCGGGAGAGAATGTTTCGGGTCTTTCAGAACATGATTTGAAGCAGTTGGTTTCTTCTAAGTCTGCCTCTTCCGGTCTCACTATCAGTGATGGTAATGGTGGACGGTCTACAGCCAAGCTCAAGGAGCTGGGTGTACAAGTGGATGCAGGAGCAACTGTACAGAATATTCTGTCAGCCAAAAACCACAATCAGTTTGCAAAACTCAACCCTTTTGAGCATGAATCAGTACCGATGGTGGTGTCTGTAAACAAAGGTGCTATGAATAATTATTTGACTGAGACCTTTGTCCACCAAGACAAGCGATCCCTTCCATCTTCGATAGTTTATGATAAGGACTCTCATCGTTTTCTAGCTCATGAAGGTAAGGATGGAAGTGCTCCTCGCATGGATAGTGTGACCAGCGCAGTGGAGAAGATATCTCAGAGTCCAGGACAAACTATACCCGTGAAGATTAGCTATCATGATACAAGCATGCCAATCACAAAAGATACGGCCATTCAGGCTGCTGACGATGCCAATAAGCGACTCACTACACCCATGGTAATTGAGAACGGCAAAGGCGGTACTCTGACCATTCCTGTTGAGCAAGTAGCTCAATGGATTAAACCAGTTTCTGATCCTCAAAAAGGTACAATTACCCTTTCTTACGATACTGAAGCAGTTACCTCTTATGCAGCCAAAGAACTGAGCGCCAATCTCAATCAGGACATGGTTGTTGAAAAAAATATTAAAAATCCTCAAGGTGAGGTGTTGACTGTCACCAATAAGGGTGTTGATGGTGTCAAAATCAAAGATACAGGAACAACAGCCACTCAGATCTTAGATCAGCTGAAGTCTGGTCAGATAACGCCGATAAAGGCTGTCGCAGATGTTGAACCCCACAAAGTAGAGAGTCGTACTGTCAATTACGACGTTCCCAATGGTGACATGTGGGTGGAAGTCAATCTCACAACACAAACTGCTACCGCATATGCTGGAACAACGCAGGTTAAATCCTTCCCTATCTGTTCAGGTCTGCCCCGCAATGGTGATGAATCAGACTTGGGGACCTTCTTCATTAACGTCCGTTACGCTGTTCAAACCATGCGAGGTCCAGGTTATGTGTCTCCAAATGTACCTTGGGTTTCCTATTACAATGGTTCAGAAGGATTCCACACTGCGCTGTGGAATTATGATGCTATAGCTCATGGTGACGCAGCAAACCGTGGTTCTCACGGCTGTATCAATATGTATGAACAAGATGCCAAATGGATCTATGACAATTGCCCAATCGGTACAATGGTCAAGGTTATTGGAGATCAGCCAACTCAGCCGGTGCGTTAAACCAAGTTAGCAAATACCGCCCAATTTATGTGTCTGCCTATTAGAGGCCTAGAGATAAGCTGGAGAAATGGTTACACAATCGCAGAAGAATTCAGAGCATCTGGATGTTCCTGAGCAGTTATCATATTCACAGGATCATGTCTGGGTAAATACTGCTGAAACACCTGCTGTTTTAGGGGTGACTGAGTACGCAGTAGAACAGCTTGGAGATTTGGTTTTCCTTGACCTACCGGAAACTGGGACACATGTTGATGCAGGAGACGAAGTAGTAGAACTAGAGTCTTCTAAAGCGGTGGAACCGTTGATTTGTCCTCTTGCAGGTACTATTAGTTATGTTAATCGTTCCGCAGCAGATGATCCTTCTGTGATTAACTCAGATCCATACGGTGAAGGCTGGATTCTCAAGTTGGAACTTGACGATGATCAGCCTGAACTTTTGGATGCTGATTCCTACATTAGAATTATTGACGCCCAATAACGTGCGGGGCAGTTCAACACAGTACGGCTAGGAAGGTATATCCATGACTAGTACTGAGAGCAAAGGTCGTAAACGGCATTCCGCCATTCGTGCTCGTCATGTTGCGTCTAGCTTCGATACTGCTGCACCAAATGAACGCTTTGACAGACAGTCCATCCCTATCCAATTAGTACGCAAAAGCGTGACAAGTACGTTCGACTTCTGGGTCCAGTTGTCAACGAATATGAGCCGTCGGTTAGGCTGGTACCCCCGAGTTGAGCCTTATGTGAGTTATGGAACTGAGCACTATTCTCGGCTTATCTGCCGTACAGTTCTTTCTCCACCTGGTCCTCAGACTAGTTCAGCAAGTCGGGGGATATGGACAGCACTAACAGTTCCGGCTCCTCATACTCGAGTCTCGTTGGCTATAGATTCTGTTCCTATCCAATCTGCGCAACTTGGCGACTTCGAGTATTATGACGCTCCTGACTCAAGGCGTAACCAGAGCAGCAACAGTATTCGCTCTGACCGGTCAGGGTATTTGGATTTGGTAGCAGAGCATAACTTATCCGTAGGGCTCCATGAGCTAACGTATCATGTGCCAGGTCGCTCACTTGTTTCAGCTCCCATTTATACGATTCCTACTTCGGCGCGTATTGGCGTTATTTCTGATGTGGACGACACTATTTTAGTCACACAAGCTACCAGTAAGTTCAAGGCATCATACAACCTGTTGTTATCGAATCCAACGAAGCGTGTATCGGTACCGGGCATGAGCGTTTTATATACGCGTATCCATGATTTAGACCCACAGATGCCCTTTTTCTACTTGTCTGCATCACCATGGAATGTGGAACGTACTATTCGTCTGTTTATCCAAGACCATGGATTCCCTAGTGGTCCGTTACTCCTTCGGGATTTGGACCCAAGACCCAAGACCTTTGTCCCCACGAGCGTGCAGCATAAACACGAGTTTATACGACAGCTCATGGCTGACTTTCCTAATATGCGGTTTATTCTCTTTGGAGATGATGGGCAGCGAGATATTACAACGTATACTGATGTTGTAAGACGCTATCCTGGCCGAGTCTTAGCAATCGGCATCCGTCAGTTGGGTCCGAGTGAAACAAGCTTATCCTCATTGGGATGGTCCAACAGTCGTCCAGCGCCTGACATTGATGTTCCGATCTTCTATGGCACGACGGGAGCTAATCTGATGAAGACCATGCTTCCGTACTTACGCCATGTTTGTTAGAGAACTTACATATAATCACTTCATGACTTCTCTTTGCCGCCAGAATATGACCAATCCAACTAGACTCTCCGATGTGCCAGTAGCTCAGCAGATTCCAGTGGTACGGGAAATACACGGTGACCGCTTTACTGACCCTTATGAATGGATGAGGGATAAGGATAGTCCAGAGACCACATCCTACATTGCAGCTCAAAATGAATATTGCCAACAGCGTTTAGCACCTGTTATGAAGCTACAGCATACGCTTTTTGAGGAATTCAAATCTCGTGTACTTGAGACTGATATGTCTGTGCCTACGCGCATGCATGGATACTGGTACTTCACGCGTACCCGAGAAGGTGACCAGTATGCAAGACAGTGCCGTATTCCGGTTAAGGATGTAGACGACTGGACTCCACCTACCATAGATGCACTTGCTGAGCCAGGAAGTGAGCCAGGCGAGGAAGTTTTCTTTGATAGTAACCGCGAAGCTCAGGGGCATGATTTTTACCGTCTAGGTGGTTTAGATGTGAGTACCGACGGTCGTTGGCTCCTCTACTGCGTAGATACACGTGGTGATGAGAGGTACGACATACGCTTGAGAGACTTGGAAACGGGCCTTGATTTGCCTGACCACATTGACCAGGTCTCTTCTGGTCCCGTGTTGACTCCAGATGGACAGTGGATTTTTTACGTTAAGGTGGACCAGGCCTGGCGCCCATGCTCGGTGTGGCGACATCAAGTTGGTTGCGATGTAAGTGAAGATGTGTGTGTGTTCGAGGAGGACGATGAACGCTTTTGGGTAGGTGTCGGTCTGAGTTTCGATGAAAGCATGGTCGT
Organism: Bombiscardovia coagulans; assembly: GCF_002259585.1. Classification (GTDB taxonomy): domain Bacteria; phylum Actinomycetota; class Actinomycetes; order Actinomycetales; family Bifidobacteriaceae; genus Bombiscardovia; species Bombiscardovia coagulans. The sequence goes on along the minus strand of NZ_MWWS01000003.1, from coordinate 66,253 downwards.
AATCGGTACCAGTTCGAAGACCACTAGTGAAATACTCACACTTTCCCTGTCTAATCCTCAAGGGGTTTTTCAAACTTTTATCGAACGGCAAGAGGGTGTGGAATACGATGTTTCATTTGCTTCTTTGCCTTGCAAAAGTCCCGATGGGACTGAGTCAAGTTTTCCTGTTGCGGTGGTTTACCATAACCTTGAAAATCCCAATTTTAGTATTCGTCTCATAGACATGCGAATCCATCGGCCCCCCTTCAGCTGCGATGAAGGTGTTGTGGTAGCTCAAGGTTCTCCCTATGGCTGTGAGCAGGTTACGACAGGCAGGGAGGCAGGTGTTGATGAGCCCTATTACTGGCAGGGGAATCCTGCTATTTTGCAGGGATCTCGCGGATTAAGTATTGAAGGCATGGGGATCTATCAACACTTCGTGCTTATGAGTTATAGGGCTGATAGCCTGCTTCATCTGTGCGTGGTTTCTGCACAACAGGCAGCACAAGATCTTGAGGCAGGTCAGCCATGGAGTTTCCGCGAAATTGAGCCAGCGGGAGGTGACAAAAACAAAATGTATTCCATCGCTGCTGCTGATAACCCTTCTTATGATGCGCCGACTGTACGGTACTCTTTTGGCTCGTATACTTGCCCAGCGCAACTCCATGAACTCAACGTGGCAACTGGTGAGGACCTACTGTTAAAACGAGCACAAGTTTTAGGTGATTTTGATCCTGATCAATACTGTGAGCGCAGGATGTGGGTAAAAGTACGAGATGGTGCTTTAGTTCCGGTTTCCTTGGTATGGCGTAGGGGAACCTTGTCTGGCTTAGGGGCCGAACCTACCGAGGGACTATGCTCGCAAGTACTGAGTGCTCCCCGTAGTATGCATTCTGGGGCTTGGCAATCTGAGGGAGAGAATACTGGCAAACTGGTCCGTCCCACGGGGGCACCTTGCTTTATTACCGGCTATGGAGCCTACGAGATCGCTTCTGATTCTGGTTTTTCTACGGGAAGATTGAGTTTACTCGATCGAGGAGTAGTGTATGCGTGCGTGCACGTGCGTGGCGGCGGAGAGATGGGTCGTGCTTGGTATGAGCAGGGTCGTCGACTTCATAAGAAGCATACGTTTGAAGATTTCATCGATGTCACAGCAGCACTGGAACATTCCGGATGGATAGATCCCCACAGGACTGTGGCGAACGGTGGCTCAGCTGGTGGACTACTGATAGGTGCCGTGGCGAATATGGCTCCCCAGTTGTACGCGGGAATCGAGGCTGATGTTCCATTTGTGGATGCTCTCAATACTATGCTGGACCCAGCCTTACCTTTGACGGTAACTGAATGGGACGAATGGGGCGATCCCTTACACAATCCAACGGTTTACCGATATATGAAAGAATATACACCATACGAAAATGTGCCAGACAAGGAAGAACGTTCGAGAAAATTCGGTAGTACTCATTTCCCGAAGGTATTGGTTACAACCTCCCTTAACGATACTCGTGTTTTATATGTGGAACCGCTGAAGTGGACAGCGCGCTTGCAGGAAGAAGCTGTGGGAGCAGATGCAATAATTAAGATTGAAATAGATGGTGGGCATGGGGGAACATCAGGACGGTATAAACAGTGGGAAGAATTAGCTCTTGAAAATGCTTTTTGCTTATCCATACTTACTCCTGATGATCCAGACCTCTTGTAAAACTGCCCGAAAACTGGTTTACAGGATTCAAGCTATACTGAATAAGATATGTTGAGGAGTTAACAGGACTTTCTGGCAGTCTGAGCTTGTCGGCATGTTTGAATGCTGGCAGCGAAGTGGTGAAGGGAATATTATGAGTGAGTATCAACCTGAGAATACGCCGGAAGGTGATCAGTCGTATGGCAATGTGCCACCAGACGTTCAGTCTTGGCAGGCAGTACCAGCAGAGTATCCGGTTGTTCCAGAAGTATCATCGCCTTACCAGGCTTACCTTCACACAGATAGTAGTGCAGCAGTACCCGAACAGCCTGTCGCAAATAGACTGGAAGAATCATGGCAGCCATCATCACCGCTGCCTAACTGGCAAGTGCCTGAGGTGAATCAACCCGTGTTTCCGGTATCTCAGGTAGCTCACGTCGATCCGGTGGTAGCTGTGAATGCACCATCATCTATGCCTTCTGCATCGTCGCAACCGACGGTGCATTCGGGTTCTGCTGGAGCATCAACATATGTAGCAGGTTCAGGGGCTTATCAGACAGATCAGTCGAATCAAATGCCAGTTACCAATCTTGAGCCGACTTATCCGGCTGTTATGGATTACCAACCAATGAATTCACAGCCTGACAACCTTCAGGCTGGTCAGTTCAGTACTTATCAAACTCAAGGCTGGGTACCAGAGCGCAGTTATTCTCCTGGAGCTGGACAGTTTACTCAGCCTATAGAGCCCGCGGTAGGTCCAGCAGGTCCTGCCACCAATCCGGTGGATCCGTCAGTACAGATGTACCATGGACAGTTTCAGGCTGACCCGTCGCCAGCAGTCAACAACGGTTCTCTTGCTGTTGCACCTGATCAAGCAGCTGCTTTTGGGTCACAGCCTGCATGGCAGCCTCAGTCTCAGCAGCAGGCACAATCGGTGGTTTCGGGCGAACCACGTGTGGCTACCTCTACACCAAGCCAAACGACACAAGATAGTACTGTAAGATCGTCGCATCCGTTGCAATATATGCCTTCACTGGAAGGTAATCAATACGCCGCGTATCCTCAGCTTTCACCTGAGCAGATGGGAACTCAGCCTACTTCTGGTTCTGCTTCCGGTCCTGTGGTCCAAACCAGAAAGGCACACAGTAAACTGGTTGCTGGTATGCTAGGTATTTTCCTCGGAGCATTCGGTGTGCAAAACTTTTACCTCGGTAACACTGGTAGGGGGATGGCTCAGCTGATGATTACTTGCATCGGCGCCTTCTTCTTCTTTATAGGACCGGTTGTCTCTTGGGCCTGGGGAATTCTTGAGGGTATCCTTATCCTGTGTTCACGCCCCGGATCGTCACACCATAAAGATGCGTATGGTCTTGAGCTCACTGAGTAACTGCCCTATGAAGGCTGTACTGTGATTAGTCAAGCACTGACCACTTATCGTGGTGAATGCAAACTCCCGGGCGGTAAGCTGGTTGCTGTAAGTGTTCAATTGAACCCACAGGTATTTCTTACCAGGGGTGCTTCTCATGTTGAGCACTGTCAGATAGACGGTGATTTTTTTATCGATGCAGCTCGCGATCAACTCAATATTCTAAAAGCGCTGGAACGCGAAATTGAGAATATTGTCCTTCCCCTAGCAGAGGGTGACATTAATGGGCGGTTAGAAGCTGTAATTAATCGATATAAAGATAGCTATCTGATCGGTATTAATGCGAATACGATAACGCTTGCATTGATTCGGGCACTAACTCAGGTTCCTGGCTATCCAACGAATACGATAGATGGTCATTTACATACACGAACAGATTTACTGGATCGTATACTGACTCTAGATGATTTCACGAATGCACAGACAAGTGACTTTTTTGACCGCTGGGGGCAGTTACCACTCAACGTCATCATGGATGTGGAACGTGAACCAGCAGAGCAGATAGGTCTAGATTTGGCTATGCTCCAGGCTGTCGACCGGGGTGAGCAACCGCCTAGCTTGCGTATTTGGCAGTGGGCGAGCCCTGCGGTAGTTATCGGCCGTTTTCAGTCTTTACATAATGAAGTGCATGTGGCAAGGGCGCACGAACTTGGTTTTACTGTTGTTCGGAGAATGAGTGGCGGTGGGGCCATGTTCGCTGAACCAGACCGGGTGATTACTTATTCGTTGTATCTTCCAATATCGTTTGCTAGTGGTCTGAATCGAACTTTGACATATTATTTGTGTGATGTGTGGCTACTCAAGGGTCTGGAGCACTTAGGAATCACAGCTGGTTGGACTGGTATGAATGATATTGCTTCTCCAAAAGGAAAAATCGGCGGATCAGCCCAACGTCGGCTACCAGTACACCCTGGTAGAGTAGGGGCTTTTTTACACCATGATATGCTTTCCTACAGTATTGATGCTGACAAGATGGTTCAAGTGCTTAATACTTCTGATGAAAAAGTCGTAGATAAGGCTGTTCGTTCGGCTAAAGCTCGAATTGATCCTCTCGAGAGGCAAACTCGCCTCAGCAGAAAACAACTAACGGAGGCGCTTGTGGCTACATTGCCTGATATTGCCCCCGCAACTCGTTTGTCTGTGGTGAATGAACAAATGGCAGTGCAAGGAAATGAGCTAGCTGCAAAATATTTTTGCTCAACTCAATGGACAGCTAGTATCATATGATGTAGCTGGTGGGAAATTCGACAATTGCCTTGTGTCTCGTTTGAAGAACAGTGGTAGCAGTCCAAGTATTAACCGGTATAAATAGAAAGTGATGGTCACAGCAGTCGAAGACGATTACGGTGACTTGGGAAGGGAATTAAATGGTGGTGGCTCGTAAGTCTTGTGAAAGCCCTGCGGAAGATGATGTATTGATGCAAACTGCCCTCTTCAAGCAGATTCCGAAACCACAAGCAGAACAACTGTTAGGCTTGCTCAAGGAATACACCCTTCCTAAAGGATCGACCATATTTCGTCAGGGGGATACTGACCAGCGAATGTATTTGCTGAAAAGAGGCCGAGTTAAGTTAGTGAGACAGTCTCCAGATCACAGGGTACAACTCTTAAGTATTCACGGTTGGGGTGAGATTCTCGGTGAAATACCAGTCTTTGATCCACGTGGCGGTCCACGTACTGCTTCAGCTGTGGTAATGGTTAATAATTCACAAGTAGCTGCATTGGAGCATGATGACCTATTTGCTTGGCTTAATGAGCATCCTAGGGTAGCTATCGATATGTTGCAGGTCCTTGCAGGCCGTTTGCGTGCCAATAATGAACGAATTTCGGACTTAGTATTTATGGATGTCCCAGCTCGTTTGGCTAAAACGTTGATAGACTTAGCGACCCGCTTTGGTGAGCCTGTTGAAAAAGGATTGATGGTTCCCCACGACCTTACGCAAGAGGAACTGGCTCAGTTGGTCGGTGCTTCTCGTGAGACAGTTAACAAAGCTTTGATGGACTTCTCTAATAGAAAATGGATTTCTCGTAAAGGCCGCACGATTATTATCTACCATCCGGGGGCATTAATTCGTCGCTCACGCATGTAAACTGCAACTTTTGTGAACCTTGTCCAAGTCTGCGTGTGTCGGCTGTGTCGGTAGAGCCGCAGTTCTAATATGGACTACATGCCTGAAAACAAGAAGTCGATGACTGTTCACCGCTTTTTCGCACTCATGCTAGCCTATTTGATGTTTTGCTTGGCTGGAGGAGTGGTGGTCTCTGGTTTCCTCCTGCCTGGCGTATATGGGGTTAATGCGGCTGCAAAGAATTTAATGCCTGATCTGAATGTGGATAATGTTGACTTTAATGTCAATGATTTGCCTCAGCAGTCAAGAATCTATGCTGCGGATGGGCAGACAGTAATTGCTACTTTTTATGCCCAAAACCGTATTGTGGTACCTCTTAAAGAGGTTTCTGATACCATGCAAAAGGCAGTCGTTGCACGTGAGGATCGTCGATTCTTCGAGCATTCTGGCGTCGATATGCAAGGTGTCTTACGTGCTTTTATTCAAACGTATGTCAAACAGGGTGACACGCAAGGTGGCTCATCGTTAACTCAGCAGTACGTCAAGAATGTGTTGATGAATCAGGCTGAGCAAGACAATGACCCCATTGCTGAATATCACGCTCGCGAAGAAACTGTCGCTCGCAAGATGCGTGAAATGCTGATCGCTGTCCAAATGGAAAAAAAGTACTCTAAGGCTGAAATTTTACAAGGCTATCTTAATATCGCGCAGTTTGGTACCAACACTTACGGTGTCGAAACAGCTGCGCGACGCTACTTCAATAAGCATGCAAAAGATTTGAATTCAGGCGAGGCGGCGACCATAGCAGCAGTCACGAAGAATCCTGCTAAGTTTGATCCGACTGTGGATATTGCTGCTTCTCAAGAGCAGCGTAATATCGTTTTAGATTTAATGGCTCGTGAGGGGTATATTTCTTCGGAACAAAGTGAGAAGGCAAAAGCAGTGCCTTTGGACCAAATGTTGCATGTTCAGAGCGTCGGTGCAGGCTGTCAAGCTGCTGGAGATGCAGCATTCTTCTGTGATTATGTGACCAAACAAATTCTCAACTCAAAGGAATTCGGTAAGACTCAGGAGGATCGCAATAAGCTTCTCAAGGAAGGTGGGCTAGAAATATACAGCACCATGGATGTAGCAGCCAATTCCGCTGCCATGGAAGCTGCCCGTGCCACTGTTCCTGTCGATGACCCATCAGGTTTTGAAGTCTCTATGGCTGCAATTAAGCCGGGAACTGGAGAAGTTCTTGGATTTGGAATAAATCGTATCTATGATGCCACTGAGAGTGCAAGTGGTGGTACGCGGACTGCTATTAATTATGCTGTTGACCAAGTTGATGGTGGCGGACAAGGCTTTCCTGAAGGTTCTACTTGGAAGCCCATTAATATGGTTGCCTGGATGAAAGCTGGCAAATCAATCAATCAGCCCTTGAAGACGATGCTTTCATATCCTAACTCGTCTTTCTCTTGCCATGATGCCCAAGGCAATGAGTATGGTTTTGGTGGCTCTTGGTCGGTTTCAAATTCAGGCGGTGGTACAGTATCACCTGAGACCCCGCTTCAAGCTTTAGTGCGATCGCACAATACTACTCAAGCTTCTATGGCCCAGCAGATTGGGTTATGTGCGGTTGCAGATGCAGCCAAGGAGCTGGGCTACCACAACTCTACTCGTAATCAGATGGACGTGTATTCTGCAAACTCTTTCCAGCCATCTATGACGATCGGAACTTCTTATGCTTCACCGCTGACTATGGCTAATGTATATGCCACGCTTGCGGCTAACGGTGTGGCTTGTTCTCCAATTGCTATTAAGAAGGTTACCGACCGAAGCGATAAGGAAATACAAGTTCCTTCAGCAAATTGTCATCAAGCGATCGATCCTAAAATTGCGCAAACAACAGCCTATGCCCTCAACCAGGGTGTGGTACAGCCCGGTGGAGAAGCTAATACGACCCAGCTTGATGGTGGGCGTAAGACTTTCGCTAAGACTGGTACTCATGAAGATACGTACATGTTAACTGGCGGTTTTGTGCCTCAGGTTGCTGCATACGTAGCTGTTGGTAATGCAGAAGGTCAAGTTTCCTTTACTGGTAAGTCTATAAACGGGGTTTCAAGGGGCAATTGGTACGGTATGTACATTGCTACGCCAGCTTGGAAGAAGTTTATGAATGACTACTTGAATGCGGCCGGTATTCCAGCAGACAACAATTACGGTAATCCTGATCCCAAGTACTTGGGTGGAGTTCAGGCAAACCAGCAGAGCCAGTCAGCCACTCATCCGCCTGCAAGTAATCAGCCTCAAGCAGCACCGCCTGCCGCTCCAGCGGCTCCGGCTGCACCTGCGGTTCCTGCTCCACCTGCTGCTCCTGCTGCGCAGCCCAATTAATTACAGTCGGTCCGCCGGCAAATCGTGATGCACATTCATTGATTTCCTGAGGTGGCAAGGAACTCTTGCCAGTGCAATAACTTACAGTTAGGACTGACATACGTTGGGTTTTGGGCATAAGCATGCATAGAGAAAGTGATTTCATGTCCGGGAATACTCTCCTTATATCGGTAGGTGTTGAGACAGGGACACCGCTTGTAGACTCCTGGCTTGGAATTGCTGATTTTAAGGTGCGGAGCCACTGATGCAAGCATCTCATGTACTTCAAGTATCGACACCCAGGCCAGATAAGCAATCGGATGCTTTGTCTAGGGGTGCAGGTGTATTAGTGGTAATGCCTACCTATAATGAGGCTGCCAGCATCAAGTCTACGGTAGGGCAAGTTCTGGATTATTGCCCTGAAATTACTATTTTGGTCGTTGATGATTGCTCGCCTGATGGGACAGGGCGCATAGCAGATGCTTTAGCTGGTCAAGATACCCGGGTGCATGTCATTCATCGCAATGGACCTCGAGGCCTGGGGCCAGCTTATTTAGCGGGGTTCGCATGGGGATTACAGGGTCAATATTGCACTATCTGTGAAATGGATATGGATGGATCACACCGTCCACAAGATTTACCGAGACTGTTACAAAAACTGGATCAAGCGGATGATATTGATGTGGTTATAGGCTCACGGCGTGTGGCTGGAGGCAAGACAGTGGGTTGGCCTTGGTATCGGGATTTCATATCTCGGTGCGGTTCTTGGTATGCTCATCGAGTTTTACACTTACCAATACGCGATGCTACAGCTGGCTTTCGGGCTTATCGAGCTAGTATGCTGCGCAGATTGGATTTGCAGGAGGTTGAATCTGCTGGTTATGTCTTCCAAATAGATATGATACGACGGGTTCAGCAAGCGGGCGGTAATATTGTCGAGCTCCCAATTGTGTTCATAGAGAGACGGTTGGGTGCTTCAAAAATGGGGTTGAAAATCGTTGTAGAAGCTATGGTGCGTGTTACGTCATGGTGGATTAGTCGTGTTGTGGCAGACTTGAGGTCACGATAGGGTGATATTGCAAGTTGTTCGTTTCTAACGTTATTGTAAACAACATATGTTAAGAATGTTCACTCTGAGACGCGGAACTCATTGCTCATAATGATTATGGCAACTTTAATAATCGTTGATATAACGCGTACATTATAGTGACGGATGAGTATGCTCGCCGATATTGTGTATTTGGGCGAAAGTGTGCGATAATGTTCAAATGATATCTTCTCAGAGGCAACATCTGATCCTTAATAGGCTCCGAACCCGAGGTGCAGTACGCATCAGTGCTCTATCGCACGAGCTAGGTGTTTCAGCGATGACTATTCGGCGTGATATTGCAGACCTGAGTGATAAAGGTCTACTGAAACGTGTGCATGGTGGTGCCGTTACCACCTCATCTCTTCTGGCTGAACCTCTTTTCTCAGTCAAGTCTCAGATGGATATGGGGCTCAAAGATGTTATTGCTCGCAGAGCTGTTTCCTATGTTTCCCCAGGCGATGTTATCGCTGTTGGTGGTGGCACCACTGCTTATGTGTTTGCGCAACACTTGCTGGAGTCTAGCCAGTGCGAAGGTATTACTCTTTTAACGAATTCCATTCCGGTGGCAGAACTTGTCCAAGCTATGGAGAATAAAGACGTTGAGGTTATAGTTACTGGCGGCGTAATCACTCGATCTAGCTCGCTCGTAGGTCCTATCGCAGATAAGGTAGTGGCTTCTCTGAGGATTAATACTGTCTTTTTAGGCACCCATTCTGTCTCCATTCCACGAGGTTTCCTGATGCCTAATTCTTTGGAAGCTGCTACTGATATGGCGCTTATGTCAATCGCTGACCGCACGATTATTTTGACTGATCACACCAAATGGTCATGCACTTCGCTTTCTCTGTTCGCATCCTTTGACCAAGTGGATACTGTTATAACTGACGATGGGCTCGATAAACAGTATGTTGACGAGACAAAGGCGTTAGTCCGTGAACTCGTTCTTACGCCCCGAGAAAAGGGTCGTGATGCACACATTGCCGAGTCTCATGGGGGCAGATAAGTGTCATTTCACATCGAAGTGTACAGGCAGGAAGGCGGGTTTCATGAATCAACGCGAGCTAGGACAGCAGGAGAAATGTCTATTTCATAACTACCAGCCGGGTGAGTATGCGCAAGAACATATTCGTATTACACCAACTAAACTCTCAGATGGACGCGAGTTCTTCTACTTGGATGACAGCCCAGAATATGTTAGCGGTAGTAAAACACGTGAGCTCAAGGATCCGAGACCATTAGCTGATCGCTTTGCCTCAACTGTTGATGAGGCGGGAAGGGTTGTAGCTCCACAAGCTCCACAGATGAGGCGAGATCCACTTACAGGTGATTGGATTCCCATGGCAACTGCCCGTATGGATCGACCCATTACAGCTGGTCCAAATGCATCTACAACCGGCAATCCACTGGCGGCACGTAAACTAGGCGATCCATATCAAGACGGTGAAGTGCCAGATACTGATTACGATGTGGTGGTCTTTGAGAATCGCTTCCCTTCAATGATGCAAGTGCCTGGTGACAAGCTCGAGACGACTTATATTAATGGAAACCACCTGTGGGAAGAACGGGAAGCCAATGGTAGGTGTGAAGTTGTATGCTTTGATCCTGATGAGAATGCTTTGCCTGCACAATTACCAATTCGACGTTTACGTACCGTCGTAGAGGCATGGGCCTTTCGCTCTGCTGAATTGAGCGCTTTGGATGGTATTGAACAAGTATTCCCTTTTGAAAATCATGGGCAGGAAATTGGTGTCTCACTGTCACATCCACATGGGCAGATTTACTCCTACCCCTTTGTTCCACCGAAGATGGAAGCTGAACTTCATCAAAGCCAGGTCTACCATGAACGTACAGGGGGTAACTTACTGCAAGACATCTTATCTGCTGAGATAGAAGCAGAAGAGCGTATTGTGATGCGTAATCATTCTTGGGTCGCCTACGTTCCTGCCGCAGCCCGTTGGCCATTAGAGGTTCATGTCGCACCAGTGAGAAATGGTCTTTTAAGTCTTGATCAGCTCAATGATCAAGAACGTTGGGACTTGGCGCAGATGTATTCGACTCTTCTCCAGAGGGGCAATGCTTTCTTTGATAAAGGTGACGGAAAAGGTATGGACCTCCCGTATATCGCTGCGTGGCACCAGGGCCCAGTTCGAGATTCAAGACGGGACAATTACCGATTGAACCTCCAGTTCTTTTCCTTGCGTCGCGCAACCCATAAAATGAAGTACCTAGCAGGGTCGGAATCGGGCATGGCTGCATGGATTTCTGACACTACACCTGAGAAAATCGCAAATCGTCTTCAAGAACTAGGACCTATAGATATCGAAAGCTAGTGGTTGTGTACCCCCAGCTGACAACGCAAAGGAGCGTACGGAATGGAAACTGTTGAATTCGTGGAGGCCATGACTACAGGTAGTCAAGGCTGTGGAACCAGACTTGCACAACAGCTATTTAGGGAGACCTTCAAGTATGAGGCAGAAGGCGTTTGGTCTTCTCCAGGCAGGGTCAATGTAATCGGGGAACATACTGATTATAATGCGGGCCTATGTCTGCCCATTGCCTTGCCTCATCGTACGTTTTTAGCCTTGCGAGCCAGGCAAGATGACAAGGTTCGTCTTGTTTCTTCATTTGCTCCCGAACAAATCGAACTAGCTGAACTTCATGGACTGCAGGCTGGTGGAGTCCAGGGATGGGCTGCTTACCCAGTGGGTGTGGCTTGGGCTTTGCGTAAGGCTGGTTTCGAACAAGTGGGGGGCTTTGATGCAGCTTTTGTTTCCTGTGTCCCAGTAGGTTCTGGACTCAGCTCTTCGGCAGCAATGACCTGCTCCACTGCTCTAGCCTTAGATGACGTTTACCAGTTAGGCTATGGGAGCACAGACGAGGGCCGGCTGACACTTATTGATGCAGCCATTCGATCTGAAAATGAAATGGCAGGTGCTTCAACAGGCGGTTTGGACCAATCTGCTTCGATGCGATGCCAGTCCGGGCATGCTATCGAATTGGATTGCAAGCCCGGGTTATCTGCTTTGCAGTCAGTGAAGCAAGTGCCCTTTGACCTGCTTGTTCATGGACTTGAACTGCTGGTTTTAGACACCCAGGCCCCCCATCAACTCAACGATGGACAATATGCAGCGAGGCGGAAGTCCTGTGAGGATGCTGCAGCTACTCTCGGAGTTGACAATTTACGGGTAGTTGCAGACGAAGTGGCGTCAGCCAGTGATTCACAGCAGGCTTTGGATGAAGTTCTGGGCAAATTAAGCGATCCTACGCAACGCAAAAGAGTGAGACATGTTATTACCGAGATAGCGCGCGTTGGACAATTTATAGATGCTTTTGGGGTGGGTGATATTGATCGGGCAGGTCAGCTCCTTGATGCCTCCCATGACTCTTTAAGGGATGACTATGAGGTAACAGTTCCAGAATTAGATATTGCGGTTGACGTTGCGCGGTTGCAAGGAGCTTACGGTGCTCGTATGACAGGTGGCGGCTTTGGTGGGTCAATTATTGCACTTGTGAAGAAAGGACAGTCACAGTTGGTGGCTCAGGAAGTTGCACGTGAGTTTGACCGGTTGGGTTTCCGCTGCCCCCGGGCGCTTGCTGCTGTGGCCTCGTCATCTGCTGAACGAGAGGTCTGACAGTACTAGCGGCAGTATGTGCTCACACTTACTGACCGCCAGCAAATCCAAGCTGTCTCCATGCTTCGTAGATAGCAATGGAGGCGCAATTAGTGAGGTTGAGTGAGCGCAAACTAGGTCGCATGGGAAGTCGAACCTGCTCAGCTATATGGGGGCCACCCATAATATCCATAGGATCGGGAATGTCGCCTGGCTCGGGGCCAAAGAGCAAGATGTCAGTTGGACGATATTCTATTTCCGTGTAGAGCTTGCTGGCATGGGCGGTGAACGCAATAACACGTGAGTTGGGCATGGTTTCCAGCACATTGTCGAAATTAGGGTGCAAGACCACGTGTGCCATATCGTGGTAGTCAAGCCCCGCCCGACGCAGCTTGGTATCTTTGAGGTTGAATCCTAGTGGCTCAACAAGGTGCAGGATAGTGCCCGTCACTGCGCACAACCTGATGGCTGACCCGGTATTACCTGGAATGCGAGGAGAGTAGTAGCACAGGTGAGGAGTTGTAGTGACCTGTTTAGCTGCATCCTCGGCTCGTAGCATGGCATCGGTCACTGCTATAGGGTTGCCATGAGCATCGGTAACGAGTTCATCAGGCTGATATCCAGTTTTTCGATATCCGTACTCATACATGCTGCTAACCTGTTCTGCCGCAGATTGCTGATTTGCTGTCTCGTGCTCACTCATACTGCACTAACCTAATCGTTGAAAGCGACAGCTGAAAGTCAGGCCGTTCACTCACAATGAGAGTATTATGACAGGCTCGCAGAAAAACGTACCAAGACCAATACAGCGATCCCATACACTGCTTGCTCACTGGTGGGAGAGCGGTGCGCGTGATCTGCCATGGAGGAATAGAAGTACCACCCCATGGGCGATCTTGGTTTGTGAAGTGATGAGCCAGCAGACACAGATGAGCCGGGTAGTTCCGTACTGGAAAAAATGGATGGAGCTGTGGCCTGATGCGGCTACTCTGGCGGATGCGACTCCAGCTGAAGTTATCACGGCATGGGGCAGGTTGGGATATCCTCGTAGGGCTTTAAGGCTCAAAGCATGTGCTCAACAGGTGCGAGATCGTTTCAACAATCAGTTACCTCAAACCTACGAAGAACTTATCTCTTTGCCTGGTATCGGTGATTACACAGCAAATGCAGTTCTTTCCTTTGCCTATGGTCAGCGAGTGGCTGTTATTGATACCAACATTCGCCGAGTGCTGACCCGTGTGTTTACTGGAGTTGAATCACATGGAGGCGCTACCAAACCACAAGATAAAGTTCTGGCCGAAGAGGTCTTGCCTGGTCAAGCTCAGGAAGCTGTGGTTTGGAATCAAGCAACTATGGAACTTGGTGCTCTCGTTTGCACTGCCAAGAACCCTGACTGCTCTCAATGCCCATTGAATGGCGTCTGTGCTTTTCTCAAAGCAGGTTGTCCAGGATTGGGGGAGGGGCGAACTAGACCACGCCAGCATTTCCGTGGTACTGACCGGCAGGTCAGAGGTGTCATTCTGGCTGCTCTACGTGAATTGCCAGTGGGTTCCAGTCTTCCTATGAATGAGGTTGATAACCTCTGGCCTGACGCCTCACAACTCGGTTCCTGCCTGGCATCACTCGACGACGATGGGCTTATTGAGATCGTGGGTGGAGATTCTATTCGTTTGCCCGGGTAAGCCAGTAGAATAAAGCAATATGACGAACAGGAAGATTAGTGAGCGCCAGCGCAAAGTGTATCGTAGGCGGCGAATCGTAGCTCTTATCATCTTGCTGCTTGTATTGATAGGACTGGTTTGGGGAATCTCTGCTGGCATACGTTCGCTTAACCGCTCGCGTGAACAGCCGAAAACTACCAGCCAATCGAGTTCAGCAGCTCCAACTCCTTCTTCTGCTGCTAGCAATAAAAAGAGCGAGGCTAAGGATAAAAAGGCTGTAAAAGATAAGGGAAAGCCAGCTGTTAACGATGAGAAATCCAGCATTCCAAATTGTTCTTCTAACGATACGGAATTGGCTTTAAGCGCCCCTGAACCTTCAACAATGGTGGGAGGTTATATAGATTTTACTGTATCAATCCGGCATGAGGGTTCAGATTCCTGTCTTATTGATGCTTCAAATGGCTCGCGTGTTTTGGTGATCACTTCAGGAGATCAAACGATCTGGCGCTCGGATTCCTGTCCAGTAGATAACCGCCTTTTGCTCATGGCGCAGGGAGATCGCGATGAGCAAAACATTCGTTGGGAGGCAAACTCAACTACAGACCAGTGTCAAAGTAGTGAGCGTTTGCCTAAAGTAAACTCGGGAAGCTACAAGGCACAGCTCATTCTCAAGTCAAATCCCAAGGTCAAATCCCAAGTTGTTCCCCTGCTAGTTGAATAAGGCTAAGTGGATTGTGGTGTAGTCAATATCGATGATAGTCGTACTTGCAAATTGCAAAATAACGTAGTAAACTTATGAATTTGTATGAGGTGTGTCATATAGCGGGCATGCGTCATAGAGGAGGCGCCCGCAGTTAGGCATATAGAGGCTATTCGGCGCTTGCTCTGGAGTAACGCATACAGGAATTATCGAGTACGGCGAACGATAAGGAAAGTCCATTTTGGCTGCCAAAAAAGCTGCAAAGAATACTACAAAAGTCCATGCACGCGCCGACGAAGCTGCAATCACCTTGCACAAAGCTTCTGACCGCGTGAATTTTGGTTCTATTAAAGAGCCTATAGATGTTCCATACTTGCTGGGTGTTCAGACTGATAGTTTCGACTGGCTCATCGGCAATGAGCGGTGGAAACAGCAGGTAGAAGAAGATGAGGCCAACGGTACCAATGTGGTGCCACACGTCTCAGGGTTAGAGGAAGTCTTCCAAGAGATTTCTCCTATTGAAAACTTTGCCCAGACCATGAGTCTGACATTCTCTGATCCTTACTTCGAAGAACCGCGCCACACGGTACAGGAGTGCAAGGAAAAGGATTACACCTACTCTGCACCTCTATACGTAAATGCTGAGTTCGAAAATGGAGACACTGGCGAGATCAAGAGCCAGACAGTCTTTATGGGTGATTTTCCCCTGCAAACTCCTCATGGCACGTTCATCATTGGAGGCACTGAGCGAGTAATTGTTACCCAACTTGTGCGTTCTCCTGGTGTTTACTTTGATCGTACCCCTGACCGTACTTCTGACAAGGAAGTATTCGGTGCGAAAATTATCCCATCACGTGGAGCTTGGCTTGAGTTCGAGATTGACAAGCGCGATACTCTGGGCGTACGTGTGGATCGCAAGCGTAAGCAGTCCGCTATTGTCTTCCTGATGGCTCTAGGTATGTCCAAGGCGGATATTCGTAAGGCCTTTAAGGGCTATCCGTTAGTTCTGGATGCATTAGAGAAGGAACAAATCGATAGTCAGGATGAAGCTCTGACTGATCTGTATCGCAAGATTCGACCAGCTGACTCTGCATCTCCAGAAGCTGGACGCAACCTGTTAGAATCCTTCTATTTCAACACAAAGCGTTATGATTTGGCCCGCGTTGGTCGTTACAAGATTAACCGTAAATTAGGTTTAGAATCTGACTACAATGACCGCAGCCTTCGTCCTGAAGACATCGTGGCTACCATCAAGTACTTAGTTACCTTACATGACGGTGGCAAGGAATTTGCTGGCAGGCGTGATGGTGAAGATGTACAGCTTCGTGTAGATGTGGACGACATTGACCACTTTGGCAACCGCCGTGTTCGTCAAGTTGGCGAGCTGATTCAAAATCAACTTCGTACCGGTCTGAGCCGCATGGAGCGAGTTGTTCGTGAGCGGATGACCACTCAAGATGCAGAGGCTATCACTCCTCAGTCCTTGATCAATATCCGTCCTCTGAATGCAACCATCAAGGAGTTCTTCGGAACTTCTCAGTTGTCACAGTTCATGGATCAAAACAACCCACTGTCTGGTGTGACCAATAAGCGTCGCCTTTCAGCCCTGGGTCCAGGAGGTCTTTCTCGAGACCGTGCGTCTATGGAAGTGCGAGATGTACACCCATCTCACTACGGGCGCATGTGTCCAATTGAGTCTCCTGAAGGTCCAAACATCGGTCTGATCGGATCTTTGGCAACGTTCGCGAGGGTCAATCCCTTTGGCTTCATTGAGACTCCTTACCGGAAGGTTGTTGACGGGCAAGTTACTGATGATGTGGTCTACATGACTGCTGATCAGGAGTCTGAACACACCATTGCTCAGGCAAACCAAGAATTGACAGATGATGGGCACTTTGTAGACTCTCAGGCTTTGGTAAGAAATGCCGAGGCAGAGGCAATAGATGTGCCTATTGACGAAGTTGATTTGATGGACGTTTCTCCACGACAGATGGTTTCTGTTGGCGCTTCGCTTATTCCATTCCTGGAACACGATGAGGGCCACCGAGCTCTCATGGGTACCAACATGCAGCGTCAGGCCGTGCCTTTGGTCAAGTCTGAACGTCCTCTGGTGGGTACCGGATCTGAGTGGCGCTCTGCGGTGGACTCTGGCGATGTGATCGTGGCAGAAAAACCAGGTGTCGTCACTTATGTCTCAGCTGACATGATTCGTGTTATGAACGACGATGGCACTCAGTCTTCATACCGCTTAGCTAAGTTCCAGCGTTCGAACCAGACTAACTGCTACAACCAGGTTGCACTAATTAAAGACGGTGAACGTGTAGAAGCAGGCACAGTTCTAGCCGATGGTCCCGCCACTGAGAAGGGCGAAATGGCTCTCGGAAAGAATGTCCTAGTGGCATTCATGCCATGGAATGGATACAACTACGAGGACGCCGTGATTATTTCTCAGCGCCTTGTCCGTGATGACACTCTCTCTTCTATCCATATCGAAGAGTACGAAATTGATGCCCGTGAAACGAAGTTGGGTGCTGAAGAGATTACTCGGGATCTGCCAAACGTTGGTGAGGATGCAGTAGCTAACTTAGACGAACGCGGTATCATCCGTATTGGTGCAGAGGTCGAAGCCGGCGACATTCTTGTCGGTAAGGTGACCCCCAAGGGTGAAACTGAACTTACTCCAGAAGAGCGACTCCTACGCGCTATCTTCGGTGAGAAGAGCCGCGAAGTCCGAGATACTTCGCTGCGTGTGCCTCACGGTGAGACCGGTACTGTCATTCAAATTAAGGAAATCACACGCGAAGAGGCAGAAGAAGACGGCGATGAGCTGCCTAACGGTGTCAACCGTATGATTCGGGTGTATGTGGCTCAGCACAGGAAGATCACCCAGGGTGATAAGCTATCGGGCCGCCACGGTAATAAGGGTGTTATTTCCCGTATTTTGCCGGAAGAAGACATGCCCTTCCTGCCTGATGGTACACCAATCGACATCATGCTCAACCCACTGGGTGTACCTAGCCGAATGAACCTTGGCCAGGTGCTAGAGCTCCACTTGGGCTGGATTGCACATGCAGGTTGGGATATTAGTTTGGATCCCGACTTGGAAGCTGAGTGGAAGAAGTACGTGCCTCAGGGTGCAGAAAAGGGTGAGCCAGGTACTCCTGTAGCTACACCTGTCTTCGATGGTGTTCGTCCTGAGACCATTAGAGGCCTCCTCAAGAGCACCCTTCCTGACCGCGATGGCAATAAGCTTGTTGGTGATAATGGTAAGGCTGTACTGTATGACGGTCGTACAGGTGAACCTTTCCCGAAGCCAATTTCAGTGGGCTATATGTACATGCTCAAGTTGCACCACTTGGTCGATGACAAGATTCATGCTCGTTCCACAGGCCCGTACTCGATGATTACACAGCAGCCTTTGGGTGGAAAGGCACAATTCGGTGGTCAGCGCTTCGGTGAGATGGAAGTTTGGGCCCTTGAGGCCTATGGTGCTGCATACACTCTGCACGAGATGATGACGACAAAGTCTGATGACGTCGATGGTCGCGTGAGAGCATATGGTGCCATAGTTAGAGGAGAGAATCTCCCACCGGCAGGTATCCCTGAGTCCTTCAAGGTACTGCTGAAGGAAATGCAGTCGCTGTCTCTTAACGTTGAAGTTCTCAATGCAGAAGGCAATACCATTGAGATGCGCGATGAGGAAGATGATCCGGTGGACGCATCTAATGACTTAGGCTTCAATATCGGAGCCCGACCCGATGCATCAGCTAAGGTTGACCAGAGTGCTCCTGAACCGGAGTATCGATAGGCGGATAGCCAATATGGGTTACCAACGTACTTTCGCTGGTAACCCCCCTAAGAGTCGAAGAAGCAGCAGATTATAGAGCTGCATGATTGTGAAAGACAGGACAACATAGTGTTGGATGTCAATGCTTTTGACAAACTGAGAATTGGATTGGCCACTGCCGATGATATTCGTAGCTGGAGCTACGGCGAGGTCAAGAAGCCAGAAACTATTAACTACAGAACGCTTAAGCCGGAAAAAGATGGTCTTTTCGGTGAGCAAATCTTCGGGCCAACCCGAGATTGGGAATGCGCCTGCGGTAAGTACAAGCGTGTTCGCTTTAAGGGCATTGTTTGCGAACGTTGCGGGGTTGAAGTTACCAGGTCACGTGTCCGTCGTGAACGTATGGGTCACATTGAGCTAGCAGCTCCAGTTACCCATATTTGGTACTTCAAGGGTGTTCCTTCTCGCTTGGGTTACCTGCTAGACATAGCTCCTAAGGATTTGGAAAAGGTTATTTACTTCGCTGCCTACATGGTTACTAAAGTAAATGATGAGCAGCGTCATCAGGACCTGCCAGATCTTCAGGATGAGTTTGATAACGAGATAGCTCAGCTGGAGAAGAAGCGCGATATTGAAATCGAAAAACGTGCTAAGAAACTCGAAGAAGATTTAGCTGAACTCGAACAAACCGATGAAGCTAAAGGCAGCATGAAGAGCCGTCTGCGTAACGGTGCAGAGCGAGATATGACCTCAATCCGTAAACGCTATGACGATCAGATCCAGCGCCTGACCGTTGTGTTCGACAGCTTCAAAGAATTGAAGCCTGGTGACATGGAAGGTGATGTGGACCTGTGGCGAGAGATGCAGGACCGTTACGGTGACTACTTCGAAGGTTGCATGGGTGCAGAGGCAATTAAGAAGCGTTTGCAGGACTTCGATTTGGAAGCTGCAGCTAAGGAACTGCGTGAAGAGATTGCTACTGGTACCGGCCAGCGTAAGGCTCGTGCTTTAAAGCGTTTGAAGGTTGTTAACGCCTTCCTAACCACTGAAAATAAGCCAGAAGCAATGGTCTTAGACGCAATCCCAGTGATTCCTCCGGACCTGCGTCCAATGGTTCAGCTGGATGGTGGACGTTTCGCAACCTCGGATTTGAACGATCTATACCGTCGTGTCATCAACCGTAACAATCGCTTGAAGCGATTACTAGAGTTGAATGCGCCTGAGATCATGCTCAACAATGAAAAGAGGATGCTTCAGGAGGCTGTTGACTCCCTCTTTGACAACGGTCGCCGTGGCCGTCCAGTTACAGGTGCTTCAAACAGACCTTTGAAGTCCTTGGCAGATATGCTCAAAGGTAAGCAGGGTCGTTTCCGTCAAAACTTGCTGGGTAAGCGTGTTGATTACTCTGGTCGTTCTGTTATCGTGGTTGGCCCATCTTTGCGTATGCACCAGTGTGGTCTACCTAAGCCGATGGCCTTGGAACTCTTCAAGCCCTTCGTTATTAAGCGTTTAGTGGACATGAACTTTGCGCAGAACATGAAGTCAGCAAAGCGCCTCGTTGATCGCGGTGACGCTGCAGTGTGGGGAGTGCTCGAGGAAGTTATTGCAGAACATCCTGTCTTGCTTAACCGTGCACCAACCTTGCACCGTCTTGGTATTCAGGCCTTTGAACCAATCCTCGTTGAAGGTAAAGCTATCCACCTGCCTCCATTGGCTTGTGCAGCTTTCAATGCCGACTTCGATGGTGATCAGATGGCAGTCCACCTGCCACTATCAGCAGAAGCCCAGGCTGAGGCACGTTCACTCATGCTCGCTTCGGACAACATTCTCAAGCCTGCTGATGGACACACAGTCACCATGCCATCTCAGGATATGATTCTGGGTCTGTACTACTTGACGACCGTAGTGGATGGTGCCAAAGGGCAGGGCCGCATCTTCTCCTCTATGTCTGAGGCACGTATGGCCTTAGACTTGGGCGAAATCGATATGCAGGCGAAGATTCTACTGCGCGTTCCTGCAGATTTTGTAATGCCTAAGGATTGGCAGCCAGGAGAGCTGAAGGCCGTAGACCCTGAGCCAGGCAGCCCAGATGTGGTGAAGGAAGAAGTCTTCACAGACGGTTCCAAGCTCTTTGCTACCAACTATGGGCGTGTGCTCTTCAACCGTACCCTGCCTGTTGACTATCCGTTCGTCAACGAGCAGGTAGCTAAGGGTAAACTGGCTGGCATCGTCGATGACATTGCTACTCGTTATTCCACAGCACAGGTTGCGGCTAGCTTGGATGCCCTTAAGGATCTAGGTTTCACACGCGCACCTTGGTCTGGCGTTACTATGGCCTTCTCAGATATCGTCGTACCGCCAGATCGCTCAGAGATCATCAAGGAATATGAGGGTCAGGCTAATAAAGTCAACTCCCAGTATGACATGGGTCTGCTGACCAATGAGGAGCGTCGTCAGGAACTGATTAACCTGTGGACTGAATGCACCGATAAGGTTGCGGATGCCATGCGTGACAACTTCCATGATGCTAATAATGTGAACATCATGGTCCAGTCCGGTGCTCGCGGTAACTGGATGCAGATTCGTCAGATTGCTGGTATGCGTGGTCTCGTGGCCAATCCGAAGGGTGAAATTATCCCCCGACCGGTGAAGTCAAACTACCACGACGGACTTTCCGTTTTGGAGTACTTCATCTCTCAGCACGGCGCCCGTAAGGGTCTGGCTGATACTGCACTTCGCACGGCTGAGTCCGGATACTTGACCCGTCGTCTGGTGGACGTATCTCAGGACGTCATCATCCGTGAGGAAGATTGCGGCACTAAGCGAGGCCTGGCTATGAAGGTTGCTGAGCGCGATGATAACGGTAACCTAGTTCTCGTCAAAGCTGCTGACGGTGGTCCATACTCTCGTCTGCTTGCTGAGAATGTCCTTGATCCACAAGATGGCAAGACCGTGCTGTACAAGCGCGACGATGCTCTGTCAATGGATGTCCTTCGTGACTTGGTTGCTCATGGAGTAGAAGAAGTTAAGTGCCGTTCAGTACTGACCTGCGAATCAAGTCGCGGAGTGTGTGCTAAGTGCTATGGCTGGTCACTTGCCACCATGCGCTTGGTTGATGTGGGTGAGGCAGTCGGTATTGTAGCTGCTCAGTCCATCGGCGAACCTGGTACCCAGCTGACCTTGCGTTCCTTCCACTCCGGTGGTGTGGCCTCGGCTTCCGATATTACCCAGGGTCTACCTCGTGTGACCGAGCTCTTTGAAGCACGTACTCCTAAGGGTGAGGCTCCGATTGCTGAGTTCCCTGGAACCGTCAAGGTGGAAGACACTGATCGAGGTCGTCAGGTGACATTGACTCCTGATGATGGAACTATCGAGCCACTCAGCTACCCAGTAACACGTCGTGCACCCATGTTGGTGAAAGACGGGCAGCATGTGGAAGCTGGCACTCAGCTGATCGAAGGTTCGGTCGATCCTAAGAAGATTCTGCGTATTCTCGGACCTCGTGCGGCTCAGGTCAATATCGTGGATGAAGTGCACACTGTGTACCGCTCTCAGGGTGTTGATATTCACGACAAGCACATTGAAGTTATTGTGCATCAGATGTTGCGTCGTGTTACGGTCATTGATTCTGGTGATACTGATCTGTTGCCAGGTGAGTTAGTTGACCAGGCAAGGTTCCGTTCTGCCAATATGAAGGCCGTCAAGGCGGGTGGCAAGCCTGCTGCTGGACGACCAGAGCTGATGGGTATTACTAAGGCTTCGCTGGCGACAGATTCATGGCTCTCTGCTGCTTCCTTCCAAGAGACTACTCGTGTTCTTACCGAGGCAGCCTTGAGCCAGAAGGTCGATGACTTGAAGGGTCTCAAAGAGAACGTCATTATCGGTAAGCTGATTCCTGCAGGAACCGGCTTAGCTCGTTACCGCAATGCCAAGGTTGAACCAGACAAGGCTATTCGCGATACCATTTACCCGAACTTCGGCTTGGGGAACAATGGATCTGGCGATCTGTCTGATGCAGATTTGGCAGATGTCGATTTCTCCAATATCGACTTCGGTGACTTGAAACTAGGAGATGATTTCAACCCGGACGATTTCCTGAATGATGAGGGTGGACAGGCCAGTCTCGACATGAGTATGGAAATGCCAAGCAACTTGGACATAGCTGCTCAGATTGAAGACGACAAGTCTGAGGATGGCTCATCTAACACTGATCAGTCACACGGTGAACCGGCTGATGGTGGACAGGGTGTGAATCCTGCTTCCACTGGCGACAGTGAGGCTTCCGTATTCGGAGCTGATGAGTAAGCTGGATTCGCAGTTACTGCACTAACAAAACCCGCCGAGGTAATGAGCCAAGGCGGGTTTTGCTATTTATGTATGACATGACCCATGCATAATCGATGGCCTAATTCGTGTGGGACACAACAGTGAAGTGTGTTTTTCTGAGATGGTACAAGCAATAAGCCTCAAACGAAAGAATGAAGACAGCTTACTGGTACATACCAAGTTCTAGGTGTTGTTTCAGCTCGGCGGCTTTGCTTGCAGGTTATACGGTTCGAATGAGGATCATTCCAATGGTGTTATAAGGCTCGTGTGTTGTGCTGTTTCGGAGGTGGTGGGTTTAATGTTTTTGGATTACTTCCTGTCGGGACTCTGTCTCGCAATGCTGTCTGATTCCCCCGTGACCGGTAAGTATTCAGCCTTGCCAAACGTCCGCTCGTTCCCAATTCCTCACTAGTAGGATAGGGATCAGTGTTATGAGCTATCAACGGTGTCATTGACCCGTAGAGGTGAGCCTGTAAGACTTGCATATCTCTTGCAAAATCAAGGGCAGAGAAGTAACGTTCTTCTTGATTGTGCGCCATTGTTTTGCGCAGGACTCGTTCAAAGTCGGTGTCTGCTTCTCTTCGGCGCAGTTTTGGGAGCTCTAAAGTGGTAATAGCCTCAGACAACTCTTGTTCGTTGTGCACCTTGAAGCCGTATTCATATGGTGACTTACCGGTTAAGAGACCAAACAGAGTTGCGCCTAAAGAGTAAATGTCACTAGCCTCAGATCCACCAGACTGGTGAGCAATGACTTCTGGAGCAGCCCAGGGAATTGATAGCCCCTTGGCCTGAGAAGCACGATATGTAGAGGCTGAGATACCAAAATCAGCCAATACTGGCAGGTTATCAGCTGTAATGAGTACATTTCCAGGTTTTACATCACGGTGAATAATGCCTTGCTGATGAGCAGTATAGAGTGCAGAGGCAATATGCACCCCCAAATTCAGTGCCTGTGGCTGACTGAGAGGCTTAGTTTTCATGATGCGCTTACAGTTTCCACCGGGAGCGTATTCCATGACAATGTAGTCGTGGCCATCCCGACTCACACCTGCCGAAAAAATGCTAAGAATAGCTGGATGCTTGGAAAGGCGGGCCATGAACGTTGCTTCTTTCAAAAAGAGTTCATGGGATTTGTTATTGGCTCTTTGCTTTGAGACTTTGACTGCAACTAACCGCTGGGCTTCTTTTTGTTCGTAAAGATAAACCCAGCAGGTTCCGCCAGAGCCTAGTGGGCGTAGATATCTGAGGTTTCGGATAACGGGAGCCTGATGCTGCATTGGTGCTGCTCCAGTTACTGCCGTCATTTCTACACCTTCTTCCTGAGTTCTCGTTCAGTCAATACCCATACCCGCATTCTATTAGAGAGGCAGGAGCATAGTGCATGCCAAGAATATTATGCTCGTATGAGGAACAGTAATAACGGGGTGCTACAGTAGTCCACCACCGAGGATAATGCCAGGTGATGGGCTTATACTGTGTGGTAGTTGGCTGAAGAACACTTAAGACTAAGGGGAAATATTGGTAGGAATAAATCATGTTGATGGACTGTATAACTTCCGTGATGTCGGTGGAATGGAGACAGATAACGGGCATATAACTGGGGGGTTGCTCTACCGCTCTGAAGCCCTATTTGGCCTCAGTGAACAAGGTAAACGACAGCTCGAGGCCTCACCGTTGAAGCTCATACTTGACTTACGGGCAGATGAAGAGGCTACAAAACAGCCTGATCCTGATCTTGACGGTATCGAAAAAGTGCACATTCCCATGTTGAGTGGTGCCATGCCAGAAGATGAGCAAGATATACAAGAGAGGGAAGGCCAGCATAAGGATGCTGCTGAGCTTCTACACCAGACCTACCTGTCTCTCATTGCAAACAATGGGAAAGATTATGTCAATATTGTCCATCATGTTGCTCAGACTGCTTCTGAAGGTAAAGGTACGTTGATTCACTGCTCAGCTGGCAAGGATCGCACTGGTACATCAGTCGCTTTCATTCTCAGCTTGGCAGGCGCTAAACGTGAGCAGATCGTTGCAGATTATGCTGCTTCTCAGAAGAACCTGAGCGGAGCTTGGCAGGACGCTATGCTGGCTGCAATTGAAAAAACAGGCGTATCTGTTCCAGAAGCTATTAGACCGATGATGGTGCTGACACCTCCTGAACTCATCGAAGAAATCTTGAGCAAAATTGACTCTGAATATGGTGGTGTGGCTGACTACATTCTCGCTCATGGAGGAAGTCAAGCAGACATAGACAGTATTCGCAAGGCTTTGAGAAGCAACTGAAATAAAGGTGTACTCTTACACTCATTGCAATACTGTGTACTAGTTAGCTGCTTGAGGGAGATGATCTCGGTAGACTATGCCGAATCGTAGGCTGAAACTATGACGCAAACGAGGTTAGTGGACCAGGAACAGGCTCTTCAAATTGTTGAAGAACTCATCGAGGTGGGGCTCACTGCTGATGATGGTGGCCCTAGCAGGGTGGTGTGCTTAGCGGGGCCACCTCGGTCAGGGAAAACGACTGTAGCCAGCCAAGTATTGTTGCTTGCCTTGAGAGCTTATGGTGATGGAGCAGCTAGGCTGGTGGTTTCTGGTCGTCATGCCGCAGATAAGCTTAGCCGCCATATTATTACTCAGATGGGTTCCCTAGGCCAAACTCGACCGGTCGGTACCTTACAAGCGTTCGCTTTCCAGCTGTTGACTGCTGCCTGTCAGTTAAAAAACGGCCAGGCACTTCCTAAACTGCTTAATGGTGCAGAGCAAGATGCCTTGTTGCGAACAGTAGTAGCCCGACACGTAGCTCATGTACGGTCTGGAGACGATTGTGTATCCTGCCGCTTACTTGAGCGTTATTTTGCTAGTGAAGTGAATTGGTCGGGAGTAGTTACCAAAACACCAATAGGTGCTAGGGAATTGTCTGATCATGTAGATGACAGCTTTATTGCCCAGTTGCGAGACATGATAGCTCGCATGACTGAACTGGGATTGGACACATTAGGCCAAGATGATGTACTGGAAGCTTTAGCACAACAGAAACTTGATTTGGATGCACGCGATCGGTTGAATGTCCAATGGCGACTCGCTTTCGCGCTGTGGAAGGAATACTTGGATGAAATTGAATCTACCTACAGAGGAGAATATCGTCTGGATTCATCACAGCTTCTGATAGCAAGTCGAGAAGCAGTAGTTCACACTGAAGGTCTTGCTTTGCCTCGGATGCTGGTGGTAGATGACTGGCAGGATTTGACTATAGCTGGAATGGGCTTCGTGCAGGCGTTGTGGGAGCATGGAGTGCGGCTTGTATTGGTTGGAAACAATGATGAATCAGTACAGGCCTTCCGTGGTTCCTATCCGGAGTTTTTGTCTAGAAGGATCCGGCAGCTTGTACACCAAGACGACTATATAGCGGGGAGGTCGCTCCTGCCGGCAGATTTTGGCTGCTTAGGAGCAGTCTGTTTGCAATTGCCTTATCGACCGATAACTCAGGTTGAGCAGGATGTTCATAACAGCTGTACACCTGCTGTCGAGAAACGAATGTCTTCTACTCGTCCCGCATCCTTTGCTGACTTACTGACTGCACGCATTAGTTTAAGCATTCTTGATGAAGAAGAAAATGCTGATCCTCTGTTTGACAGACCTGGGAAAATGCCACATTGGGAACACACCGCGCCGATTACTCCACTGGACAGTGGCAGTGCACTCTGTTCGGATGGTTCGGTTACAGCCCGTCTTTTCCAACAGCCAGACCAAGAAGAAGCTGATGTGGTTTGGCAGGTCAAACACGAGTTTCTTGCCGGACACTGGGACTGGAATGATATGGCCGTCATTGCTCATGACAATGCGACTGTGCGTTCCATTGGGCAAAAGCTACGGGTTGAGGGGGTTCCTGTACGGTATTCCTCCATTGCTCAACCACTCAAAGACGTACCGACAGTTCAGGGGCTGTTTGCTTTAATCCATCTTGCTCAAGCAAGGTCTCAAAATTTATATGCTAGTCAGTACCAGCAAGCCAAGGAACAAGCACAAAGCTTGGCCTCACATTTTCGAACACTCTTATCTAGTCCTCTTATACAGGCTCAATTGCCTGACTGGCAGACCACAAGACCTGTCCGTGTTGGTCATCTTGATACGCTTCTGGCAGTTGTCGTGTCACTAACGCATATAGAGCAGGTGCAGGTCTCTGATGCTGATGGTGGGGCAGATGTAACATCAGCAGCTGCCATAAGACAGATGAGTGCACAGTGGAAGCGATATGTGCAAGAGCATGAGAATATGAGGAACCAGCTTCAAGCCCAGACTGGCGTGAGTGTGGATGACTCGCTTATGGACGGTATTGCCTCACCTGCTCCAGGTTCGATGCAGTTAGGGCTGGATTCGTTAAGTGTAGATGCTCTGTATACTCTTCTCTTGTTCGATGGAGTACCTGAATCGCAGGAAGGTAATCTGCCAGCTGGGGCTGGTGAGAGCGGATTGCGTCAGTCAGTGATGAAAGTTTTGCAAGCAATCGCTGACTCTCATCAGACTGATCCAGATCTCAAAGCTTTAGAACACTGCTTGTACATAGTTGATAAAACAGCTCGGGGCTTAGATTCCTTAGATCATGACGAGCCAGAATATGTGCTTTGGCAGGCTTGGGAGGCAACGGGATTAGCTGATCAATGGCAAACTGAATCGTTAGAGGCTTCTTTAGCTGGTGAGCAGGCGAATGACCGCCTAGATGCCATGATGCGACTTTTCCAATTTGCGACTTCATCACAAGTGTTTGCTAGTATTAACGACTTCATGTCTCAGGTTGAGGGCATGCAGATTGAAGCTGATTCTTTGGCACATGTTGGTCCTGTGGAACATGCAGTCACGCTCACTACTCCCGCAGGGGCTGCTGCCTTGGCCCAGACTTGGCCGGTTGTGTGGTTACCATCCCTGCAAGAGGGGGTCTGGCCCAATTTGGTGCCTCGAGATATGCTTTTTGGAGCCGAAGACCTCGCTAATGTAATACTGTATGGTTCCATCCGTCAGGTTGAACCAGGTCAGCGAGCACATAACTCTCGACTCAAAAACACCCTCTATGCCGAAGAAAAAGGGTTCTTAATCGCAGTAAGTCGTGCTGAACGGGAATTGAAAGTATCTGCGGTCTGGAATGACTCGACAGTACCTTCCGATTTTCTCTATGGGTTTCTTCCTGAGCTCTTCCCTCGGGTGAGTGATGTGAGTCAGGCTCATTTTACTCAAGTAGGTGAGCGTGACGATTCAACTAAGCTTTTCTCAGGTTTAGAAGTGGGAGAGCGGGGGCTGGTAGCAGCTGCACGATCGATACTAGTTCGTCACTCTATCCAGGAATTGGATGGTGTTCGGAACAATCATGAACTGCCTGTAGGTGGTCAGTACATTAGTGCTGAGACAGCTGATGACGCTGCAGCAACACTACGTCTTTTGGCGCATAAGGGCTTACGAGAAGCGAATCCTGCTAACTGGCCCTTTGTGTACAGCTCCCAGGAAGCTCAATTTCAGGTTAGTCAGCCCAGTAGCACGCGAACTGAGGGAACTTCAGTACAGCATGTAACACTTTCCCCTTCGGCCGTAGATAATATTTGGTCCTGCCCCTTGGAATGGGCCATGGGTAACAGATTTTCGGGGCCAGGCGCTAGCTCAGTAGCTATGAGCTTTGGAAGTCTGATACATCAGGTAGCTGAGCAAGCTAGCAAAGATGGGCTGGATTGTCCTGGTCGACTGGACTTGGGTAAAGATGATGTAGGTAGTCAGAAGCTGATCGAGTACACGACGGATTCGATGATGGAAATATACCGTGATTTGCTTGAGCATTTCCCTACTTTTTCTCATCCAAAGGATGCATACGAAGTCCGACGACGGGACAGTCGTGCTCGCTCAGTTTTAGGTAATATTGCGTCGTACTTTGTGAAGAGTGCCCAGGAAGGATACGCCAGTGGAGGGAAAACGCCTGTTGTGGTCGGGACCCTGCTTGATGTTCAACAGGAGGAACAGTTCACGGCCAGCTTTACTCCAGGTGATTTCACTGCCATTTGGAATGCTACATACCCCGAACATGCACTTGAAGAGGAAGAATTTTTTGCTTTGATTTCTGCCCTTTCAGGTGGCTTCCCCAAATCCCTCTCTTTGGATACGAACATTACCTTGTCTGGTCGTATTGACCGCTTAGAGCATCGAGAAATTGATGGAATGCGAGTCAACCGTCTCGTTGACTATAAAACAGGTAATACTAAGCACACCGGTCCTCAGGTCTTTAGTGACCTACAATTGGTGTGCTACCAGTTAGGTTTAGCCTTTACAAGTGAACAAGCATCTGGAGCTAGTGCTTCTACTGCAATGAGCAGCTTGGAACAGGCAGACCCAGTGAGTCAGGCGGTTTTGTTTGATGTTTCCATGTGTCATGCTCCTGCTTGGTCTAGGACTGCTGAGACGGTATACCAGCCTGCGCTCTTTCGAGAGGGTAGATTTAATACAGTGTTTGAACCACGCTTTTATCAAGGAAAACTGAGCAAGTTAGCCAAGCTTGACCCTCTCAGTGTACGTACGCCGAACGGCGTTAGACAGCAGACTTGGGATTTTGTACGGCAGGTTCAATCAACTGATCAAGGGATTTGGGCTCTGACTATGGTTGCTCGAGTGTGTTTTGCTGCCGGAATTAAACTCTCCACTCAATTGCAAGATGTCATGTTTGACTCGGTCCACTGTCACAAGAAAAACAAGAATGGCAATTGTCAAGCTTGGGAATTCGTGGCTGGCACGGTGATGGAGGACCAACGATGAAGTATACCGACGAGCAGAAGTCAATTATTGAGGCCTCGGTAGAAGACGATTTATTGGTGATAGCGGGTGCCGGATCAGGAAAAACAATGACGATGACAAACCGCATTGTTTCTCTTATCCAGCGCGGAGTTCCTCAAGAGTCAATTCTGGGATTAACATTTACCAAGAAAGCTGCGTCTGAGCTTCTTTCTAGGGTATCAGCAGCAGTGGCGGCCCAGGGGCAAGAGGGAGGTTGGGATCCTAATTCAGCTTTCTTGAAACCCGAAGTGCAAACCTATGATGCTTTTTTCCAAGCAATAGTCGGGCAGTATGGTCTCTTGGTTGGTATGGATCAGGGCACTCAGCCCCTTACCGATGCTGGAGCCTTTCAACTCGCTGCACAGGTGGTTCAAGAACACTTGGATGTCGTCTTTGCTAGCCATGTGGATGACGTGGCAGATGAGGGGCAGGTGCAGCCGCCATTGAGTCCTAACGAGGATGAGGGCGAATCGGGCGCCTTCAAGACTCTTGTGCGGGATGTGCTGGCCTTGAGTCAAGCGTGTTCTACTGCCATGATCAGTAAGGATTGTCCCACCTTTGGAGATGCAATATCCCGTATTCGATCTTGGGATGCTGCTTTCCTCGACCGTGTCAATGCTTTAGTTGGCTCAGAAGCAATACCTGCTAAGTGCCCTTCAACAACCGCTATGAGTTTGCCTAAAAAACCCGGTAAAAGTTCACGATCAACAATAGAAGACAAGCTCGGGC
The DNA here is from genome assembly GCF_002259585.1 of Bombiscardovia coagulans. Classification (GTDB taxonomy): domain Bacteria; phylum Actinomycetota; class Actinomycetes; order Actinomycetales; family Bifidobacteriaceae; genus Bombiscardovia; species Bombiscardovia coagulans. The sequence goes on along the minus strand of NZ_MWWS01000003.1, from coordinate 36,032 downwards.
AGATGCGGCAAGAGCGACATTCGTTCCGCTTATGGCAGGCCGATTCTTTGCGACGCACTGTCCGGCGCCGGGAACGCCTACTCACCTTGGTGCAATATTATCAAGAAGCTAAGCGTGCGGCTGGTGTGGCTGAGTTCTCGGACTTCACTTTGGCTGCTTTTCAGCTGGTCACGAGGTTTCCATCAATAGGCGCTATCTACCGTCGTCGCTTTTCTCATGTTTTCCTGGATGAATACCAGGACACATCAACCACTCAAGCCTTGTTGCTGGCTGCTCTGTTTCATTCAGAACCTACTGGTAAGGTTTTCGAGGAAAGGCTGTCTGGTAAACAATGCTCGGCGGTGAGTGCAGTAGGAGACCCCTTCCAATCAATATATGCATGGCGTGGTGCCAGTCCTGGTGCGTTCAAAACCTTCCAGAGAGAATTCGGTATGGAGCCGCACACTGATACGGCGTTCCTGCATACCTATGGTCAGTCTGGCAAAGATCCTCTTACCTTGTCTCAAACCTTCCGCAATTCACGTATAGTCTTGGAAGCAGCAAATCTGCTGACTGCCCCTTTAAGAGGCAGGTCTGTCGACGGGCAGCCAAAGACTAGCGCTCAGCTTGAAGAAGTTGAGGTTGGTGAGCTAAGCCCCCGGAATGATGCCGACGCGGGAACGTTAGGTTTGCTTGGGTATAAAACCTTAGGACAGGAAGTTAACGGTGTAGTTCGTTTCGTCCGCAGTGCTGTATCCATGTACGGTCAAGCAGATGAACAGGGGTTAGATAAGGGTGCCCCGCACGTTGCTGTGCTCTTCCGGTCAAAAACTAGTATGCCTGATTACCAACAAGCCTTGGAAGAATCAGGTTTGCGGGTGCAAGTAATAGGGTATTCTGCACTGTTTGACCGTCCTGAAATTATGGATTTGTTAGCGCTGCTCCGCTTAGTCTGTGATCATACAGATTCATATTCGCTCTTACGGTTGTTAGCGTCGCCCAGGTTCAACTTGACCCCAGGGGATCTCAGTGCTTTATCAGACTTAGCTAGTCAGCTTAATATTGAGAGTCAGTATCAGGCCTTAGTACAAGCTGGAATCGCACCTGCTGGTTTGCAAGCTGAAAACATGTATGAACAAGTACGAAAACATCGGGACCAACTACATACAGGGGTTTTCTTGGTTGATATGCTCATGCAAGATGACTTCCCTGAACTCATGTCGAGCCCAAAGGCACAACGAATAAGCCCACAGGGGCATTCCTTACTTATTAAGGCTTCGCGTGTGTTCAGTCAGGCGCAGTCCCAGGCATCATCGCCGCTCCGACAGGCAGTCTTAGCGGCTGTTAGGGCTCTCGATTTGGATCTTGACCTGGTCGTAGCACAGTCATTAAAAGAGTCAGATGACCACATCGATGCTTCGACTGCAAGAGCCAGTTTGAGTGCATTCTTTGAGCAGGTTGATGCGTATGTGCAGGAGCTGCCACAGGGAGTGAATGCAAGTTTAGCGGGTTTTGTCTCCTGGATTGACGCTATGAGTACCAGTCCGGAAGAGCCTATTGCCGCCATAGATACACATGCAGATGTAGTGTTGATGACCATTCATCAGGCAAAGGGACTGGAATGGGATGCTGTTGCTGTTGTGGGAATGAAAAAAGATAATTTCCCCAGCAATCAAGGCGACAATTTGTCAATACTAGCGCAGGGGGATTGGGATACCGACTCCTTACCAATGTCTTATGAAAGTACAGCAAAGACTTGGTTGGAAGATTCCACAGCCGTACCCGTACCTGTGCGAGCAGACAGTCAAATCCTACCGCGCTTTCCCCATCAGGCTTCACACAAGCAATCAACTGAAGAGGCATTGGCTGGGTTAACGCTGACTAGCTTGGAAAATGAGGCATATGGTATTTTGCGCTCTCGTACCGGATTCGTAGATGACACAGCGGCTAGCTGCAATCCTGAAACAGGAGAGGTGGTATTGGCTGAGGACGCTATACCGGACTACTTAAGTCAACCTCAGGAGTACGGGCGCCGACTGCATAATGATGAGCGCCGATTAGCGTATGTGGCTTTGACTCGAGCCAGGCATGATCTCTTAGTGACCTTTAGTGCGCAAACATCCAATCTGGATCCAGCCTTACTTGATGGCACTGAGGCTATACCTGAGAACGCTCTAACAGCATCCAGTGAGACAGATGTGTATCAAGTTATTGCTAACAGTGCTTCTAACTTTTGGCGTGAGCTAGAAGTTGGTTTTGCTGGGCGTACGGAGTGCGTTATGTCTGGATCGGCCTGGCTGAACAGTCACGAGAAAGATGCTGATCCTCAACGATTGATTCCCCGTGGATATTTCATTGGGCAGAGGGCTGCGGAATACGAACAGTCCGTGGTAAGTGATGCTCTTCAGCAAGCTCCAGAGATGGAATTGACCGGTGGTGAGATGACAGGTATATGGCCGGTACAATTAGGTAATCGCATACAGACTGCGCTCGCAGAATCTGCCCGACATGTTGCTGAAGTGGATGTACATGAATATAGCCAGAAGAGTTTGAACGGTAACTCGCTCTACGCTCATGCACGTACCTTGTTGAGAGCAGGTTCAGGACGTCTAGGTGTACAAGGTGACGTGTTGGTGCATGATACTGAGGTTTTGAAACAAGTGGGAGCCCGAGTTGTTAGCCATAACGCACAATCAGTTACAGCTGTTCAAGCACGTTCTGGAGCGTTAGGCGAACCAGCAGAGCGTCGCTATTGGCTGAGTGTGGTCCGACCTATCCCTCAGGTGCCCTCACCATTAGCGCAAGCTGGTACTGCCTTTCATGCTTGGGCGGCCGACTTTTTGCTGCCTGAATTGGAAAACACGGCTGGCCTGATTACTGCACTTCCGAACGGTGATTTAGGAAGGTCATCTGGCGATATAAACGGTAATTCGTTGGCCGCGCGAGCAGCACTCGTAGAACAATTAGAGGTGGAGAAGCACAAGTTAGATGAACTTGGAGCAGACACGTTAGATGCCCGTGAGCAAGGCGCAATTGGTCGCAAGAAAATGCTCTTGGAGTGGGAGCAGCGTTTATCTCAATCACAGTGGGCTGATCGAGAACCGGTCTGGGTTGAGCGACCTATAGTGGCGGTGGTCGCTGGTCAGGTGGTAAAGGGCAAACTCGATGCGGTATTTGCTGGTGGATTAAATCTCAGCGATAATACTAAACGTTACACGATTGTAGATTGGAAGACTGGGCACAAACCCTTGCTGTCCGATGAGCGTGAGTCGAAACTTGCACAACTTGACCTGTACCGTCTTCTACTTTCTCGTAAAGAGAATATTGCTTTGGATTCTATCGATGCTTGTCTCTACTATGTAAGTGTAGAAGATTCTACTCAACGTTTAATCGTAGCAAGAACGAAGAGCGAGCAAGATATTGAAATTGAAATACTGGCTGGTCTGCCCGAACAATCTGATAATGATTGATGCTCTTCAATTGTAGTGGTGATATTGCAACTTTTGCTGGATAGTAGCGGGTTCAACAAGTGACAGGCAGATAGCTGCCCAATAATGAGGAATAGACGTAGGCATAGCATTCATGAGTGAAAGTACACAGGTACAGAAGGAAATACAAGGGCATTCAGGGCAGGTTATTATACGTCCCATGTGCTGGCATGACGTAGACCAAATAGTGGATGAGTTCAACCGCACTTGGGGTGAGGGAGAAACTGTAAGTACTGATATTGCTGAGTTAAATGCAAGGCACTTCGTCTTGCATTATCTCATTGGTACGAGTAGGGCACGCATAGCTGAACTAGATGGCAGGTTCATGGGAGTGACTCTTCTGGCTATGGGCGGTCAACCTCTCCTATTCGAGAGTGCTCAATCATCATTGGAAGCGGTTGATGCACAGTTAGAGGTAACCCCAGAAGGTCAACAGAATTTGTCTAGAATGATCTTCTGGCAACGGTTGGAGGACGAAGCAGAAGCAGAATCCGATGTGCTGAACTATGCGCAGGCGGAATTAAAGTTATTCCTCGTTTCAGCTGATGCACGAGGTCATGGTGTGGGGGCTCTGCTCTGGAAAGATATGCTCTCTTACTTGCAAGAACAAGGGGCAAATGCCTTCTTTTTGCACACCGATTCTTCTTGTGATGTCTCCTATTATGACCACATAGGTATGGATTGTGTGGCGTCTCGCATGGGAGCTGATCATCCCGATGAGCGTTCACAGCGTGGAGACTTTTACGACGACATCTTTATTTATGCTGCCAATCTTTCACAACAAATAGAACGTTGGGGAATGCAGGATAAGCAAGAACAATTGCCGACAGGTGTGTCAAGAGGTACAAACTGATGGATTCAGTAACAAAAACCAAGTCCCCATACTCGGAACTTTTTAGCTTGCCGGGAGCCAAGGGCTTTTGTCTTTCAGCAGCAATTGCTCGTTTGCCTGTTGCGATGATGGGCTTAGGTATTGTGCTTGCCTTAAACCACATATACAACAATTGGACTTCGGCAGGGCTCATGAGCGCCGTCTTTACCTTCTCGGCAGCAGTTGTGACACCCTTCTACGCCCGCCTGTTCGATCGGTTTGGACAACGCAAAGTGGGTCTTGTGGTGTTGAGTGTCCAAGCTGTAGCTATGCTTGCTTTCGCCTTTGGTGCTATGCATAGGATTTCTATAGGGCTCTTGTTTATATTGGCAGTCCTCATGGGATTAACCCAGTTTGCTTTTGGTGCCCTCGTGCGTACCCGTTGGGCATGGGCCTTGGCTCCCCAAGGAGCTAGGGGAGAAGAGCTCCTCAATACAGCATATGCATTGGAGTCTGGTGTAGACGAATGTGTTTTCATTTTAGGTCCCATTCTTTCAGCCTGGTTGGCTACATCTGTCAATCCAGTAGCTCAATTGTTCGTGCCCGTTGCTGCTTTGCTGCTGGGTGGCCTTGCTTTCTTCTCCTTGCGGTCTACCGAACCTCCAGCAATCACCGAAGTTAGTCAGGAACAGTTAGGCCAAGCAGGTCGCGTTACCAATTCTCCAGTAGACCAGGGTGGAGTGGTTAAACCAGGTGCTCATCAGGGACGGTACAAGGCAAAGAGCGCCTTATCATTCCCAGCGGTTTTCCTGTTATTCATTATTTTTATCGTCTTTAATATGTCCTTCTCTGCGGTAGATGTAACCGTAACAGCCTTAACTAAACAGATGGGTAAAGAAGGAATTGTGGGCCTTCAACTCTCGTTGATTGCAGTGGGTTCTCTCTGCGGGGCGTTAATTTTTGGCTCACTCAAACTCAAGGGCTCACGTTGGCGCTACCTGCTTCGATATTTAATCTTGCTGACCATAGGCTATGTAGGATTCAGATTGACAATGAACAATTTAGTGTTGTTGGGTATGGTTGAGCTGGTAACAGGTCTTTGTGTCTCACCTATTTATGCAACGGGTAATCTCATTGTGCGTGGCACAGTAGATTCTTCCTCGTTGACGGAAGGGTTGTCTTGGCTTAACACAGGCTCTTCTATTGGTACTTCATTAGGTTCTACGCTGGCTGGTGTTGCTCTTGATGCTTTTGGGCCTCCCGGTGCAATGATGATTCCTTGGATTGTGACTGCTTGCTCTGTTCCATTGGCATTGCTGGGATGGGCAGTCAGTAGGAAAAGGGACAAAAAGACAAATCAACTGTGAGTCCCGACGGTGAAGTAGCGTATAAGTAGTGAAGAGCCTGCCAATGCAAGAGGCGTTCTATGAGTCCCAAGAGCATTGGCACCTGATAACTTTATAAGACTGTGCCTAGTTTGGCAGCACCGATCCCCCAGGGGTTGCAGAAAACAACCGGAGTCATACGGTGCTAGAGGCAGTTTTAAACGTCATCCTCACACAGGTGGGGGTACAAATAGAAATATAAGTGGAAATGGCAAAGACAACAAAAGAAGATAGTAAAAGCACTGGAAAAACTCGTAAGAACAGTGCAGGTCGTTCAAAAAGCGATAACAGGAATGGTAAAAGGACTGGTGGAAACCAACGTAGGACTGATACCCGTTCTAATAACCGTCGCGCTGGTGTCAGTAAACCAGAACAGCCAGAACTCATTGCACCTCCCAAATACCGCAAGGGTTCCATGAGGATTACCCCACTGGGTGGTTTAGGTGAGATTGGTCGTAATATGAACGTGATCGAGTATAATGGTCACATTCTCTTAATCGACTGCGGTGTACTGTTTCCAGAGGAAGAGCAGCCGGGTGTCGACCTTATCTTGCCTGATTTCAGTTACATTAAAGATAAGCTGGATCAGATTGATGCATTGGTGCTAACTCATGGGCATGAAGACCATATTGGTGGCGTACCTTACCTTCTCAAATTGCGTCCAGATATTCCGTTAATTGGATCTAAGCTGACGCTTGCGTTTGTCTCTGCTAAGTGTGAAGAGCACCATCAGCATCCAACCACCGTGGAAGTTCATGGACGCGACAAGCTCAAGGTAGGTCCCTTCAACCTTGAGTTTGTATCAGTGACCCACTCGATTCCAGATGCTCTAGCGGTATCAATTCGCACGCCTGCCGGACACATTATCGATACTGGCGATATGAAAATCGACCCCCTTCCTTTAGACCACCGTCTGACTGATTTACGTGAATTTGCCAGGTTAGGTGAGTCAGGTGTTGACCTGCTCATGGTCGATTCTACAAACGCTGAGGTTCCTGGGTTCGTTAAGCCTGAGATTTCTATCGCACCAGCTCTCGATAAAGCTTTTGGTGAAGCACAGCGTAAAATAATAGTGGCATCTTTCTCCAGCCACGTGCATCGTGTCCAGCAAGTAGTTGATGCTGCTCACAAGCACGGGCGCAAGGTTGTTTTTGTTGGACGTTCTATGGTCCGTAACATGGGTATAGCTGCCGATTTGGGATACTTGCACTTGCCGGAAAACACCGTCGTCGATATTAAAGATGCTCATAAAATTCCTGACGATGAGATTGTCTATATGTGCACTGGGTCTCAGGGTGAGCCCATGGCGGCCTTGGGACGTATTGCTGATGGTACTCACCGCGACATCAGTATTAACGAGTTCGATACCGTAATTATGGCTTCTTCATTGATACCGGGAAACGAACATGGTGTGTACAAAATCATCAACAAGCTCATTCGTTTGGGTGCGCGTGTTGTGAATCGAGACAACGCTGCTATCCATGTTTCTGGTCACTCAGAAGAGGGTGAACTCTTACACTTCTACAACATTGTCCAGCCAAAGTGCGCCATGCCAATCCACGGTGAAAATCGACATCTTGTAGCTAATGGATTGATTGCTGTAAAGACTGGTGTGGATCCGCAGAATGTGGTTCTAGCAGAAGACGGTGACGTGGTTGATCTCTATCACGGACAGGCTGCTGTCGTGGGTTCTGTTCCTTGTGGCTATGTGTATGTAGATGGTGGTTCGGTTGGTGAATTGACCGACGAGGAACTAGAGCAACGTCGTATTCTCGGTACAGAAGGTTTCGTTTCTGCATTTACTGTAGTTGACACTGAGACTCATGAAGTAGTCTCAGGTCCGAAGATTTATTTGAATGCGGTTGCAGAAGATGAACGTGAATTCCATGCGATTGAAGATCAGATAGTTGCTCAACTAGAAGATGCTATGGCTTCAGGTACACACGATACCTATAAGCTTCAGCAGCTGATGCGACGTACCTTGGGTGGTTGGATTTCCCGAAAACTCCACCGTCGTCCGGTCATTGTTCCAGTCGTGGCAGACATCGCTACGGACGTGGAAGTTCCTAGCGCATAACCAAAGCTCGCATAAAAGCCCTTATCTTGATGCTATTGAGATAAGGGCTTTTATGCGAGCAAAAGGTGCACGCATACGCTTGCTTATGACTAGTAGTTTGCTATGCAGCCGCTGCCAGTCAATTGGATACCAGTGTGATTTTCGAGGTGGTGTAGGGTCGTGCTTTTGTGTAAGTAAATGACCGCTGGCATCGAACGTAAAATCTCCTAACCAATGGTAAGGAGGTTTATTTCCTTGTCCACACCAAATTACTTTCGCACTTCGGTTTGTTTCTCCACTCAACAGTCGATTGACGGGATTTGTCAGAAGATCCTTTGAAAGGCGATAATCGACAAGCTGTTCGCTTTCTATGGCTGATCTGATATTAGTCGCTTCAGTTGCGGTTAGTAAAGGCCAGGGATCGAGTGCGCAAAAGGTCTTGGCTGTTGCGTTGTTGCGTAGTGCACAGATGAGAGCTAGACAACCACCTAGACTGTGACCGGTGAGCAAGATAGTAGAAGTGTCATAGCCGTGATCCCTAGATAGGTTACTTGCAAGTTGAACTAACCGTTCGGCTTGAATTACCTGACGGACAGGTTGCCTCCGAGACGGGTATAGTATGTTGAAAATGGAACAAGTATCGTGATATGCATCATCCTTAAAATTGAATCCTGCAAAAACAACAACGATATGGGCGTAATCTAATTGACCGTCCGAATGTATAGGAGTAGCTATCATTCCCTCAAAGCCACTGTCGTGGTCGTATTGTGACTCGGCAATCCAAAAGGAACCAGCCTGTGGAACATTGAAATCATGTTTTCCAGGAGTTGTTAACACGTCTGCCCTATTTACTCCGTAAGAGTACTGGCAGAGCAGATTCAATTGCTGAAGCGTGAATGCCATATTATCTTTCCCGATGCTTGTAAGAACGTCAATTTTCCTTTATCAAATGTCCCAGTGGGACTAGTGGACCAAATGTATGGATATGTATACTAAAAACAAGGTACGGTATGAAGTATTCCCTAATGAAACAGATTTTTTCAGGGCTTGAAACCAGTAATCTATCGACGATTAACATCGTGAATGACAAGCTTGGGAGAGTTGTTAATTCAACCACCATATCCACAAATTTTGTCTTATGGAAAACGCACTGCTGTCTCAGCTTTTTGGGAACCAGGTGGTTATATTGTACTGTTTATATTGCGGTTATGGTTACGATAAGTTTCGTAAAACCCGAATCGTTGTCATAAAGAGACAGTGCACAATATCTTTTCGCACATGGTCGGATGCATACAACCTTGTGGTAGTTATCTATGTGTTTTAGAACTGTCAACATTGATTGTTTATCCCCGTGATCGTCACGATGGATTCGAGGCAGTTCGTAAAATTATATGCAAATCAATACTGATGAATTATTTGTTACTGTGTTATGTATGTGGTGGTGATAGTAAGTCGTTTAGGTGCTAAAGCACTTGCAGTGTATAGCTTGAACACTGTTTCATCAGATTGAAGTTTGTGTTTGGCTAACAACGTTCGAATGGAATCATATTGAAGGTCTCCAAGAGAACTTGGAAGTCAAGTATATAGGGATCAGCCTGTCTATCCAAGTAATTGTGAAAAGGCTTTGATCTGCCAATAATAGAACAGTTGTTGTCGCCCTGTGTAAGAAACGAACAACAACTGTTGAGTGTATGTGACAGGTGGATTCTACTATTACTTGGTTTTACCTCGTAATATTGTTCTTCGTGCCAAAATGAGACCGCCGAGGAGACTGAAAAGTAATAACGAGAGGCCACTGATTCTCGTCAGCGGGATGTCACCAGCTTTTGGAAGTTTGGTGAGAGCTTGATAGAGGAAACCACTAGGGATCACATAGTCCTCTTTTTCTAGTCCACCATAGGTCCAATGGATAACAATATCAATTGGACCCTCCAAGTGAGCTGGACTTGTAAAATTCCATTTTCGGCCCGTTGCATCCTGCGCTGGTGTTGGGTTAATGCTAATGGAATCAAAAGTTATGCCAGTAATATCAATGACTTGCTGAATTTTTTGAACAGTTGGTGTGGGGTGAGGTTCATCGTCTGTGGTGTTATTGCCGAACTGACCATATTGATTACCTCCCCAACCCCATATGCTGTCGGCAGTGTCCAGAGCTGTCGTGTGTGAATCTCCACTGGTAATGCGTTTATATGAAGAACCGGTAAACACTTGTCGAGGAGACAGCCGGGGTATGGTGTTGTCTGTGCCTAATTGGCCTGAATTGTTGTCTCCCCAGCTCCATATAAGTCCGTACTTATCGAGAGCTATTGTGTGGTTAGAACCAGCGGTAATGTAGGAAAAAGGGGTTTGAGTATTAGCCTGCTTTGGCCACGCCTGATCAGTAGTGGTGTTGGTGCCAAGCTGACCTTTGTCATTGTGCCCCCAGCTCCATGCATAACCTAAATTATCTAGTGCAGTTGAATGATACATCCCTGCGCTGATAGCGCTAAAGATGCTATCGCTAATTGTTTGTACAGGGGTGAGCTGATTCGGATTGGCTCTGCTATTGCCAAGCTCACCTTCCTGATTCCAACCCCAACCCCATACGTGTCCTTTGTGGTCAAGGGCGAGTGAATGTTTGTATTTTGTGCTGATCTTGGTGAATCTGACGTCTGTCTTGACGAGAACGGGTGTTAATCGGTTTTCAATAGTGCCATCACCAAGTTGTCCGCAGTCATTAGCTCCCCATGTCCAAGCTCTACCGCTGTTGTCGAGTGCTAATGAGTGTTTCCATCCTGCACTGATGCTCGTGAAAGTTGTATTAGCTTCTACACGTTTCGGTGTATGTTGTTCAATTTGATTACCCCAAGACCAAGCGTTACCAACACTGTCAATCGCCAACGAGTGGTGTCGACCTGCGCTGACCTGAGTGAAGTGTACTTCATCTGGTGTAGGTACTTGTACTGGTGTATTGCTATCATTTTCAGTTCCGTTGCCTAACTGGCCGTAATCATTTCGTCCCCAAGCATATACCTTGCCATCAGAAGCAACTGCTAAAGTATGATACCAACCGGCACTAATTTCGTGATATGTAAGGTGTTGTGGTGGTTCTGGTGCGCTGATTGAAATGGGGGTGCCCCCGTTAACTGGCCCACGGGTGGGCGTAAGAGAGAACTGATATTCTTCCCATTTAGCAGTCAGAGTCATGTTACTGGTTACTGGGTCATTGAAGTTCCAAGCTTTGCCACTATCGGTGAACCAGCCATCGAACCAGTGATTATTCCAGCTCGGATTAGATCCGGAGGGCCAAGTAACACGTTCCTCCTGTACAACAATTTGAGCGGGAGGTGTGATTCCTGGTCCTCCTCCTAGGTCAAATTGAACAGTGTATGTATCCTTATATTCATATCGCAATTTTGTGGTTCCGACGGATGTACCAACCATAATCTCATTGTTGATATTACGGATATCACGGCGATAAGTAATTTTAACGTTTACAATACTCTTGCTATGTAGAGGAACATTTACCGTCCATGCCCGAGTATCAGGATCTTCAGAAACTTTGCTAGCTGGATTATTATCGAAGGTTACTTCTGTAATGTTATATGTTGGCCAAGCTACTTGCACATCGAGATATCGGTCGGTGGTTATGTCACCAAGTTGCCCGCTATAGCTGGCTCCCCAACTCCAAATGTTGTTGTTGGTATCCAATGCAAGAGAAAACTCATATCCAGCGCTGATGCTGGTGAATGTTGCGTCGCATGCTACCTGTACAGGTGTATCGCGTTCAGTTGAGGTGCCGTCGCCGAGCCGTCCGTCATTGTTGCTTCCCCAGCTCCATGCATGTCCGCTGGTATCGATTGCCAGTGAGTGCTCTTCACCTGCGCTGATGCTGGTGAATGTTGTGTCGCTTGCTACTTGTACAGGTGTGTTTTGGTTGGTATCGGTGCCGTCACCGAGTTGCCCACGATAGTTGCTTCCCCAGCTCCATGCATGTCCGCTGGTATCGATTGCCAGTGAGTGCTCTNCACCTGCGCTGATGCTGGTGAATGTTGTGTCGCTTGCTACTTGTACAGGTGTGTTTTGGTTGGTATCGGTGCCGTCACCGAGTTGCCCACGATAGTTGTACCCCCAGCTCCATGCATGTCCGTCGGTATCAAGTGCCAGTGAATGTTCTTGACCTGCGCTGATGCTGGTGAATGTTGTGTCGCTTGCTACTTGTACAGGTGTGTTTTGGTTGGTGNCGGTGCCGTCACCGAGTTGCCCGCTATAGTTGCTTCCCCAGCTCCATGCATGTCCGTCGGTATCAAGTGCCAGTGAATGTTCTTGACCTGCGCTGATGCTGGTGAATGTTGTGTCGCTTGCTATTTGTACAGGTGTAGTGCGATCGAGATTGGTGCCGTCACCAAGTTGGCCGGCATTGTTGTGGCCCCAGCTCCATGCATGGCCGTTGGTATCAAGTGCCAGTGAGTGTTCTCGCCCTGCGCTAATGTGGGTAAAACTGATACTATCTGGCATTTTTACTTGTATAAGCATTCCTTTTTGATCGAGATCATAGTCTTCTTCGCGTGATTGCCCATTGCCTAATTCGCCATAGTTATTGCTTCCCCACGAATAGGCATTCCCATCTGTACCAATAGCCAGTGAGTGTTCTATCCCTGCGTTGATTTGACTATATTTTACAGTGTCAAATGAAGTCGGTAGCTCGATGGTAGTAGTTGCTTGTGCGTTAGCAGGTCCCGAAGCGGGGTTGAGCAAGAAACTATGTATTGATTCAGAACTCTGAGTAAGTTCCTGGTTTTGTGGAGGGAGGGGATCAGCCTGTGCTGGCTGACTCAAACTAACTAATCCACACATGACAATTGTTATCGATAGTACCGCTGCACTGGTCGAGCGTAGAGCGCGCAAAGTTAAAAATCCTCCATACAACGTGTCCAACTTTGAGCTTAGAGATTGAGTTCTCGTCTGCCACAAATGAACTGATAATCCTGCTTCACCATTGACATAAAAAACCAGCAGTTTACAGGTAATTCTTCACTTTATATTTACATTTTAACAGAATATTCATATTGTGCGAATCTTTTGGCTTGTCGGTTGGGGAAAAATTGTAATTAAAAGTGTTTTTTTGCTATGTGTAACCTATTATTACGATCTCGTACATCTGGCTGACATTTTGTCGACTGTAAATGTGTTCAAATGCTTACTTACTATAAATAACTATCAATAAAGGGAAGTGGTATCCCGTTTTTGCTTCGAATAAGTTTCAAGTAATTGATAGCAGCTATTTACGTATAAATAAGGGTATATAAATGTAGGCGTTAAGCAAGTTACCGTGCTTCTAGTTGACTATAATGCTTATGGCTTCGGATAGAGTGGAAGTATTCATGCCTGTTTGTGGTACTGGTTTCATAGAGAGGAATGCAGTCTAGACAGGTGCATGAGCCGATAGAACCGTATAGAAAAGGACGCATTTACATGCCAGGAGCAAATCTGACTCGCGTGGAAGCTCAAGAGCGCGCAAGTATTGTTTCAAACCCTCAGTACAAAGTAAGTTTAGACTTGGCCCAAGGTTCGCAGAGTTTTCTCTCTCAGGTTGAAGTTAGTTTTGATTCAATGAAGCGTGGTGCTTCCACATATCTAGACTTAATCGCTTCCCAAGTAACTCTGGTAGAACTCAATGGTGTTAGCTTGGATCCAGAGGATGTTTATCGAGACAGTCGTATTGAACTTAAAGGGCTGAAGACTCACAATGTAGTAAAGATAAGCGCTATATGTGATTACTCCCGGACGGGGGAGGGATTGCATCGTTCAGTTGATCCTACAGATGGTCATGTCTACCTATACTCACAGTTTGAGGTACCGGATGCCCGAAGAGTCTACGCAGTGTTCGACCAACCTGACTTGAAAGCAACGTTCGACTTTTCAGTAGTGGCACCTGAGTCCTGGACTGTTCTGGCCAATATGCCGGTCGAGTCTACTGAGTCCATAGAACAGCAGACAGAACCTGGGACATTGGAGAAGGCTCCTGCTCAGTCTTGCAAGCGTTGGGTCTTCAAAACTACTCCTAAAATGAGTTCTTACCTAACTGCTATTTGTGCCGGTCCCTATGCTGAGTGGACTACTCAATATGCTAATGAAGACGGTCGTACCTTACCTATGGGATTGTACTGCCGCCAGTCTTTGAAGGAGGCCTTGGATAAAGACGTCGAGTACCTCTTTGACATTACCCAAAAAGGCTTTGCTTTCTATGCTAAGACCTGGGGAGTGCCATACCCGTATGCCAAATATGACCAGGTTTTCGTACCTGAATACAATGCAGGCGCAATGGAAAACATTGGTCTGGTTACCTTCCGTGACCAGTACATTTTTGAATCTAAGGCAACCGGAGCCAAGATTAACCGTCGCGTCGAAACTGTTTTGCATGAGCAGGCCCACATGTGGTTCGGTGATCTGGTAACTATGAAGTGGTGGAATGACTTGTGGCTTAATGAGTCTTTCGCAGAATATATGTCTACACTTGCTACTGCTGAAGCCACCGATTGGGACTCTGACTGGGCTACGTTCTGCTCGGGTGAAAAGTCTTGGGCTCTGCGTGAGGACCAGTTACCTACCACTCATCCCATCGTTGCCCCAATTAACGATTTACACGATACAGAAGTGAACTTCGATGGTATTACCTATGCAAAAGGCGCTTCTGTGTTAAAGCAGCTGGTGGCATATGTAGGGCGTGAGCAGTTCTTTGAAGGCATTCACAACTATCTCGACAAGCACGCCTATGGTAACGCTACGCTCGCAGATTTGTTGGCTGAGCTGGAGGCAACCTCTGGTCGCGATTTGAAAGCATGGTCGGCCCAGTGGTTGGAGCAGTCGGGCATCAACACATTGTCTTCCAAACTGAGCGTAGACGCAGATGGAACTATTAACTCCCTGTGCATTGAGCAGAGTGCTTCCGATGAGTTCCCTGTTTTGAGGCCTCACCGTCTTGCTGTTGGTTTCTACAATATGAATGCTCAGGGCAAGGTTGTCCGCACGGAGCGTTTTGAGCTAGACATCAACGGTGAATCGACGCAGGTGGCAGCAGTAGTTGGTAAGCGCAAACCGGACTTCATTCTGATAAACGATGACGATTTGACATACGCCAAACTACGTCTTGATGGTGATTCTCTGAAGTTTGCTCAAGAGAATCTTTACCGCTTTGAAGACCCGTTAGCGCGTGCTGTGATTCTATTGAGCTTCTGGGATATGACCCGTGACGGAGAGTACCCAGCTGCTGACTTTGTAGCTCTTGTCTTGAAAACGCTATCAACTGAGCGTCAGTCCACTACCTTCCGGTATGCGCTTTCTCAGCTGGATACCACAGCCCACCAATACACTGCCATTGAGCAACGTCCTGAGATTTTGCAGCAGGTTGCTGAAGGTCTTTGGCACTTGGCAGAGCAGGCAGAGGCTGGTTCAGATGAACAATTCCAGCTCGTTGAGGCATATTTAGGTTATGGCGACGATCAGGATTTTGAGGACCATGTACATGCCATGCTTAATGGTTCCAGTGACTTGGTAGGTATCGAGGTTGACAACAACATGCGTTGGTCATTGATTCATGCTTTGGCTAGCCAAAATATGGTTTCTGATGAAGAGATCCAAGCTGAGCTTGACAAGCGTGATACCACTGAAAATCGCGAGTTTGCTATGGGGGCGAGAGCTGCACGCCCTGTTAAAGCAGCAAAAGCTTGGGCATGGGATCAGGCCTTGCATAATGCTGAATTAACGAATTCTCAGATCGGGGCACTGGCAGATGGTTTCTCGGCATCAGGTGATGAAGACTTGTTTGCCACCTATATTGACAAGTTCTTTAGTTGTGTCGACTGGGTGTGGGCTCATAAGACCTTCCACATCGCCGAGACCCTCCTAAATCCTTTGTCTGCTGGTGGTCTCTACCCATATAAGGCAGATCCTGCAACACTGGTCCATGCTGGTGAACACTGGTTGTCGGAGCACGAAGGGGCTCCGAATGCTCTGCGCGGTATGATCATACAAAATGTAGAGTCCTCCAAGCGTACCCTCCGCGTTCGCACGTATAACGAAGGTTTGCGCAAATAACGGAAAAGTTTATGAACACAAGGCTCTGCATGCTCGTATAAGTGCCACATGTGCTGGTAGGTGGAGAAATTGCAGGGCCTTTTATTGTTGCCTGTGTCTACTGAGTTCTGTAGGGCTAATCTATACCTGTAGGTTGTGTAGGCCAGGTGGGTTAGAGAACAGACAATGAGGGAGCACGATGCCTAGACTATTTGGTACAGACGGAGTACGGGGACTAGCAAATCGAGATTTGACTGCACAGCTTGCCCTCAACTTAGGGGATGCTGCAGTCAGAGTCCTAGGCGTAGGTGCTCAACGAGTGGATGGGCGAAGACGAGCCTTAATCGGTAGAGATACCAGAGTTTCTGGCGATTTTCTGGCTTCGGCGTTAGCTGCTGGTATGAGTGCAGGCGGGTTCGATGTGATCGATGTAGGTATTATCCCTACTCCCGGCATAGCATATCTGACGTCTGTATTGAATGTGGAAATGGGGGCAGTTATTTCTGCCTCCCACAATCCTATGCCAGACAATGGGATAAAGTTCTTTGCTCGCGGCGGATATAAGCTACCTGACACTAAAGAAGATGAAATTGAACGGGTGCTTGGTCAGGAATGGGAAAGGCCTACAGGCGAAAATGTAGGGCGGGTTTCTCATGACACTGTTACAGCAACTAACCTCTATATTGACCATTTGGTCGATGCGATAGCACCAGTTGGGCCTGATAAAACACAGCCCAAACCCTTGGCGGGCCTGCGTGTTGTGGTAGATTGCGCTAACGGAGCAACTTCTGTGGTGGCTCCTGAGGCTTTGCGTAGGGCGGGGGCAGAAGTGGTGGTGATCAATGCGTCACCTGACGGTTACAACATCAATAAGCATGCTGGATCCACTCACCCTGAACAGCTCCAGGCCATGGTTCGAGCTTCGGACGCGGTTATGGGTGTTGCTTTTGATGGTGATGCTGACCGTTGTCTAGCCGTAGATGAGGACGGCAACATGGTAAACGGTGACCAAATTATGGGCATTTTGGCTCGTGCCAAGCAGCGTGAAGGCAAGCTGGCGAACGATACCTTAGTGGTTACTGTTATGAGTAATTTAGGGCTGAAGTTGGCTCTTAACGATATGGGTATAGCCACAGTGCAGACTGGTGTTGGTGATCGCTATGTGCTGGAAGAGATGCTGCGTGGTGGGTATACATTGGGTGGTGAACAATCAGGACATGTTATTAACCGTGAATTTGCTACCACTGGAGACGGAACGCTAACAGCGTTGACGTTGGCTCAAGAAGTGGTCCGTTCAGGCAAAACCCTCAAGCAGCTGGCATCTGACTTTCCTCAGCTGCCACAGCAACTGGTAAACGTGCCTCATGTGGACAAGGCTGCTGCGAATACGAATGCTAAGGTGCAGGCTGCGGTTGATCAGGAGAAGAAAATTCTAGGTGCCACCGGCCGAGTATTGCTACGAGCCTCCGGTACCGAACCTTTAGTGCGAGTTATGGTTGAGGCTGAGACCCAAGAACAGGCAGATGAAGTGTGTAACCGGTTGGCACAGGTTGTTGCCGACGAGCTGGGTCTATAGAGTAAAGGAATGTGCGATGTTTGGCAAGAACTCCACAGTAGATGCTGAGCTCAATGCTGACGTAGAACAGGCGTTAGCAGATGCTGGTGCAGACAAGCTGCTTCCTATAGTACAGCTGGGGGAGCCGGTACTCCGCCAGCCTACCGAGCCATACCGGGGGCAGCTCAAGCGCAAGACGCTAGATAAACTGATTGACGCGATGCATGTGACCATGCTGGAAGCTCCTGGTGTAGGCCTTGCTGCTCCTCAGATTGGTTTGGGTTTAGCGCTCGCTGTTGTTGAGGACCATGTGCGGGACAGTGAAGAGGATCCTCGCGAGATTGCTGAACTGCCGTTTCATGTCATCATTAACCCCTGCTACGAAGCAATCGGAGAGGCGAGCGCCAGCTTTTATGAAGGATGCTTGTCTTTTGAAGGATATCAGGCTGTACGAAAGCGATGGCTTGACATCGTAGCCACTTGGGAAGATGAATCGGGAGTGGAGCACAAAGAACGTCTACACGGCTGGCCAGCACGCATTTTTCAACATGAGACAGACCATTTAGACGGTGAAATTTATATTGATCAAGCTCAGATACGTAGCTTATCGTCAGATGACAACCTCAGTGAGTACTGGTCCTACAATCCTGTTCCTCTCGATGCAGCTCAGGAGCTTGGCTTTCAACTGTAAAAACCAAGCTCCTGAATTCTCCGAGTTATATGTCGCTGACACGTATGAGTGATTTAATGGTTCGTCGCTGGTCCATCGCGTCATAAGCTTGTGCAATATGGTCAAGATCGTATTCAGCAGTGAATACCTGTCCGGGATTGATGCTGCCATCTAGTACGGCGTCCAGAAGGATTTTGCGATCCCATGTGCGTACTGAAGCGGGACCACCGCGCAAGCCTAGATTGCGGAAGAAGGTCTCTTCTGCATCAACTTGCTCGCCATGAGGTACACCAACACGACCGACGATGGCACCATTTCTTGCTATTGACAGAGCGGTAGCTGTTGATTCGTGTGAACCAACGCATTCGAGCACGGCATCTGCGCCCCACCCGGCGGTGAGTGCTTTCACTTCGTCAACGGCCTCCTGTCCGCGACTAGCGACAATGTCGGTGGCTCCGAACTTTACAGCCATCTTCTGTCGGTCTTCATGGCCTGATAAGGCAATAATCCGCTTTGCTCCGCGTAATTGTGCAGCAATAATAGCGCACAAACCGACAGCTCCATCTCCAACTACAGCGACAGTGTCGCCCGCTTTTACTTCAGCTGTAGCTGCTGCATGATAGCCAGTGGCCATTACGTCAGAAAGGGTAAGTAGGTTTGCCAACATCTCGTCAGAGAAAGTTTGAGCACGTTCAAGACCACCAGGCACTACCACAACTGTGCCATCCGCCTGTGGTACCCGCATATATTCAGCTTGAGCACCTAAACCAGGATCGCCGGCGTCAAAGAACCCTCCGTTGGGGCAGGTTGCTTCAAATCCAGCCTGACAGACCGGGCATGTGCCGCAAGAAAACGCAAACGGGACAATGATGAAATCTCCGGGTACGACGCTGTGCACGTTTGTTCCGACCTGATCGACAATGCCAATTGCTTCATGGCCAACGCTTGTGTTAGCAGTTCGAGGACTGATGCCCCTGTACCACCATAGGTCAGATCCACACACGCAAGCGCGTACTACTCGCATTACTAGTTCGTCTGGGTTGGTTGGCTTAGGTTTGGCTACTTCTTCGACTGCGATGTGTCCTTGTTCTTTAAAGATAGCTGCTTTCAAAGACCCTCCTAGATATGAATGGTACATGCTTCGATGCATGCTGATGTATCGAATCATTCCCTTTGTTTAACAACACCATTGTGTCGTATACAGCCTGTACACAGGGATGCTGCTGTTCAATATTGAGTATAGTTCGCAAAAGCTACCAAGTTTTTTGTAACCTATTAGTAAACAATTTTTTTCGGGGGGCTGTTGCCTTGAGCAAGCCTTCAATTGGTCAGGTAAGTAACACTTTTTATATTGATGCAGTCTGTCATGATTGATATCACCCACTTTGTAGGGAGGGCAAGCAATTTGTAATTCCTCAGTATGAGTTGTGCAAGTCGCCTTCGAGCATTTACCAATTCTTTTGTTACGTCTAGGTTAATTTGACTAATAAAATGAGATGGTATTATAAATACTGTCTGAACACTTCGTGAGTGTTTCGGATAATGATACAGAGTTGTGATTTTTTCGAAGGGTATGTAGTTATGGCTAACGTATCAGTTACATATGGTGAGTTAGACGGTGCAGTTAACGATCTGAAAAATGGACATGAAACTCTTGTTTCTGAGTTAAATACTCTGAAAAGCAAGATTGATGCCTTAGTTAGCAGTGGTTTTGTTACAGATCGTGCTTCTGGTGCTTTCCAGAGGTCATATGAGGAGTTTACAAAGGGTGCCACTCAGACTGTGGATGGTCTTCAGGGCATGGAAGACTTCCTGAATAAGACTAAGCAGGCTATGACCGAGTTGGATAGTCAGTTGGCAAGTGCACTGAGTTAGTTCACTACCTACAGAGGAAGGCATGCCAAGTAAATGCTGCCTACGATTGGTTACATTGCATTGCTGGCATATATTATGGCTGTAGTTCGCTGGTAGACCATTTGCTGCTGCATTGGGGGAGTAGCACAACGGTCTACCTATGCGAAAGTTGTACTAAGTGCCATGCGCTCTTCCATTTGAATACACAGTTATGGGGTAAGTGGATAACACTTGCTGTGTAATAGGTAGTGTCTTCTGACAAAGTGATGTACATATTGAAGTTTGGGGTTTAGCACATAGGAACAGGGTATCCTCTTGGCATTTGAATGTTTGTATACGCATCTTGGCCTAGCGGAATCAGCTTGGAATATGTGTATAACGTTGGTTGGTTGTGCTTATCATGGCGATCTTATGAACACTTCTTGGTTGCTCATAAGAAGTTGCACAAAAGTGTGCAATCGAGTGTGTAGCTGAGATAACTAGCTGGATTTTCTACCACAGCACATACCTTCTGACATGTAGGAGAGAGAGAAGTGGTTGTTGAAAATACGGTAATCGGTGGACGATATCGCATTCTTACAGAAATCGGAAAGGGGGGAATGTCTACTGTTTACCTCGCACTTGACACCTCATTGAATAAACAGTGGGCAGTTAAGGAGATTAAACATGTGACAGATCCTGTCAAACGTGACATGATTATCAACAGCATCACTGTTGAAGCCAACATGATAAAGCGCTTTGATCATCCTGCAATTCCTCGTATTGTCGATTTAATTGATGAGTTCGGGTCTCTGTATGTTGTTATGGACTACATTGAAGGCCGTACCTTGTCTGCAATTCTTAAGAGTGAAGGACCTCAACCCGAAAACATAGTGGTTGATTGGGGTATACAACTGTGCGATGTACTTGATTACTTGCATCGTCGTCAACCACCTGTCATATATCGAGATGTGAAGCCGTCTAACATTATGGTGACACCAGACGGGACTATCAAATTAATAGACTTTGGTATCGCCATAGAAATGGATGGAAATGAGGACCGTACTTCACTCATTGGGGATGACCGACAGTTAGGAACTCCTGGTTATGGTGCTCCGGAACAGTTTAAAGAGTCTGGTCATGTAGATGCTCGTACTGATATATATGCCCTGGGAGCTACCTTATATAACCTCCTAACGGGAATACATCCAAGATCAGGTGCCATGCAACCTATTCGTGTTGTAAACCCTTCGCTGTCAATAGGTCTAGAAAATATCATTGATGTAGCAACTAAGACCAATCCGGATGATCGTTTTCTAGACTGCGCGCAAATGGCTTACGCTCTTCGTCATTATCGCGAAGAAGACGAGGTACATCATAAAGTTCTCATTCGCAAATGGCACCAATTTACTGGTGTCATTATTGCTTCGGTGGTTTGTTTTGCACTTTCAGCAGTGTCTTTGGGTATGGCTTATCTGACCCGCAATGGAGATTATCAGTATTGGATGAACCAGGCGACACAAACTACCTCTGCTGCGAAAGCTGAGAGCGATTATGTCAAAGCTGCTTCTATAAAGCCCGGATCTATTGAACCATATATTGGTCTCATACATTTGTATACTGCTGATGGCATCTTCGATGCGAAAGAGGAACACGTTTACAATTCAACTATTACCGACCACACTGATACTTTGAGTAAGAATGCAGATGATTGGTCTCAGCTCTGTTTTGAAACAGGAAAGCTATATTGGTACTACTACGATGTGTCCAACGGTATGTCAGATGCTTCCTCGTTTGCTGGAACAGCTGGCGAATCAGCTCGAATTAATCGTATAAGAGCGGCTTCTCCTTGGATGCACAATGCTGCTGCCAATTCTGGGTATGTAAATGCTCGTCTGGCTGATATTTATTCCGGTATGGCTGATTTCAATACTCAGGTAGTGCCCTTGATTAACGAGGGGTCTGATGCAGGTAAATATAAGCCATATGCAAAACGTCTGCAACAGTTGGTTCAAGCTAGTGGTCATGAGCGCAATGATGTCATCCGTGTAGAAGTAGCCAACCTTACGCTTGATGCTTTGCGAATCTTTCCTAGGAAATTCCGTGCAGACGGTGTCTCACGGGAAGCTTTGAATACTCTCGCAGATGAAGCCATATCTCTTGCAAAGACCGTAGATCCTACGACCACCGTTTTAGATCAAAAAATGCAAGAAGTAAACCAATCAAGTCAAATGGTTCATCTTGAAATCAATAATGCTTTTGTTGATATCAAAGGAGACAAACAATGAGTACTCAGTCATGGAGAATTATTGCTTTGACTTTTTTGGCGTTTGCGCTGATTTTAGCTCTGGTTGCTGTTGTTCTATATCGAGTATTGGATATACGGAAGGTTCGAAACTTACTTACAGGACATAGTGAGGCTGAAGAAATACATCGTATGCGTTCTGCCAGGGTCGGCACGTGGGGGTCATTCGACGCAGAAGCGTTTCCTGACCCTCAATATTCTCAAGTTCCACAACAACATGGTCGAATGCATGAAAATAATACAGAAAAAGCTTCAGAATTTGTGGTTCATTCCATAGAGTCTCCACTACAATCTAAAACTAACCAGCCTGTTCATGGGGATGAAACAGACGATGAAAGTCAAACATCATTGATGGGTGGAAGTAATAACGCATCAAGCCAAGCAGTTGATGATGAGTCGCAGACGACCCTCTCTGGAAGGACTAGGTAAATGTTGTTTAAGAGTAATAAACATCATCGAGTCTCAGCTCAATTACTTCATGTTGTTGTATTATTCGCATTTTCCCTGGGCTTGTATCTGGTACTACAGATGCTATATCCGCAGCTAGCTACAGCAGAAGAGCGATCACCTATAGAGGTTTCTTTTACCTATCACCAAGAAAAAGCCAAAGACGATATCACCGATGGTTATACCTGGGTTGCTGCTGGTTCTCGTTCGCTGGAGTTGTCCGTTCAAGGGAAACTTTTGAATGACAACAGCTCTAGAAGATCGGATATATCAATTACAGATATCACAATTGAAGGAGGACAACCATGCCCAGTTATGGATGCCTCTTCTGCAAGAGATATCTCAGAAGGGAAATATAAACTCAGATTTGCAGGTGATGATCAGGACTATCGTCAAAGTGAATACAAGATGGATCAGTGTCGGTTAAAGATCCTATATAAGCACCGCACAAATAATTTGGGTAATCCACACCTGATACAAGAGCGAAGTTTCGTAAGTCCTCTTAATCAAATCGACATGAATACTGTGAATGCTCAGGGGCAGAGTGTTGATTTTGTTAAAAATCCTTCTTCTATTATTATCGACACGACAGCTGACAGAAATGTCAGATTATGGGTATCTGGTCCAGCCCAGGAAGATCCCCTTGGAAGAGTATTTGGAAAAGCTTCTGCATATCAGCTTTCTTTGTCATCACGCGACCCCTGGCTAGCGCAAATAGTCCAAGTTGTTCGTAATAATCAAATCCGTACTAATCCAGGTCAATCTTTTCACGCTATGACTTTTGACCAGCAACCTGCACAAGATCCTGGTAGGGACCCTAACCATCAGAATCCGCTCAGTATCAATTGCACCAGCTCAAGCAACTATACGAGCACCAATCGCGATAGTGCCAGCAGTGGCGATCATGCAAGAACTTGGACGGTTTTGAATCAGTCCTGCGCTGTTAATTTTGCATCAGTGTACCCATACAATTCAAATGCACGATATACAGCAAAAGTGCAAGAGGATTTAGCTCGTTTCTTAGACGTACAGGAACCTGTAAATGGCGATAATCCTCTGTCGTTTGTTTACGACACTCAACAGCCCACAGTTACTTCGGTGACCTATCTTTCTCATGAGCGAGAAATGAACTCTCTAGATTATGACGTTCAAGCTGGCAATACAAAATTCGCATTCAATAAAAGAAGCGTTCGAATACGTGCGAAAGATATGCGTCCAGCAATGCCTACAGTCGATTCGAATGGTAATCAGACCTATCCTCTAGAAGATGGTAATGATGGAAACAGTGATTCCAATGTCTCTGACCTAGATGCAATCGTTTTGAGTGGGGTACGTTATCAACATGTAGATGAGAGCGGAAACTTTACAGATCCTAAACAGCTGATTCAATGTCCATCGGAAGCCCCTCTTTCTAGTAATGATTCTTGTGACTATTCGATTGCCAAAGGTAGTGATGGGAACGGCATATACTTTGATGTCAGTTTTCAGTCATCCGGTTATTATGATTTTTCTCAGGTGAACGCTCAGGCAGTTGACCGGGCGGGTAATAAGTGCGATTTCCATACTTTGAATAGTGCTGCGGCAAGTCCAAATTCACCGCCAAATACATCACACATGATCAGCAAACTTGTGATTGATACTAGCTACACCACGATAGGACAGCCAAGGATAGCGGTTTCTAGGAATACTCAGGAAAGACCAATTGCAGTACCCCAAGGTAGCAATGGATTGGACCGGTATTACTTCGATTCAGATGTTTATGTAACTGTTCAGAGTAAGGATCAATATTTCATGTACTACTTGAGGATGCTTGCCAACGATCCTCAACAGAATGCCGGTATGCTGAAATATTGGCGTGATGATGTGCCTATAGGAATGAGTAATAGCAAGATTGCTTGCCCTATTGATATACAAGCTATACATGTCCAGCAGGGAGAAGAATGGCCTTGGAGTCTGGCCTGCAATGCTAGCGTTATGCAGATGGAAAATAACGGACAAGGTTCTGTTAATGGAGCATTTACATTTTCCTTTAATGACAACCTCCTACCAACCGTATTTTCATCACAAAAAACCCGTTTTGGTATTGATACGCAAGCCCCTGCTTTTACTGGGTTCAAAGGGCTACGGGGTTCGGGGCTGCAACAGATTAACGATTTTCCCTTAGCTGATGGCAAACATGCTATTGTGACCAGTCCTGGTGAGAACAAGATGCAGGTTAGAGTACAAGACTTGCTGCCTGAAGAACAACGAGGTGCTGAGGAGATTAATGGATCTTCTCAAAACGGTTCCTCTGGTATCGGAGGGGAATGTAATCGAAGCGTGTGTCATCCAGAAGTTCGAGTGGAGATACCGGCTCCTACAGATTTAAATGGAAATCCTCTTGGCAAAGCAGGTAGGAAGAACCTGTCATTACCTGTAGATGAATCGGGCTGGGTTACGATTGATTTTAATGCTGAAGGAATGTATAACCTCTCGATGATCACCATAGAGGTCAGAGATCGGGCGGATCATCCTTCTGAATTTGGAGAGCATACCAATACTGGAAATTCACGGACCATACAACTCATTGATGTTGTAAATAAGTACCATGCTAAAGATGGAATTGAGCAACCATTCGATGCTGTAGTAATAGATAGTTCTCATAGCAGACGAGAAGCACATATTGCTGTAAAACAGGGAAATCTTAATCCCTCTTCAACGAATCCTGCCTATTACTTCCGTGGAGAGGCTGTAGTAGATTTCACTATTACCGATCGCTGGTTCCCCCTGTACCAGCAACTGGGCCAGAGCAATCATGATAACTTCCTTACAGCTTCAGTATCTTTAGCTACTCCTAAACCGTTCGAACCAGTGTCGTTTCAGTCAGATATGTGGAAGCCAGATAATACAACACCTGATACCTGGGTATACCATGGCTACCTCATGCCAAGGTCTGATGTGGATCCTCAACGTCCACTTGAAGGAAAATACCAACTGAAGATCTCGTATACTGGGCTGCAAAGCGACAATACAAACGTTGCGGAGGCCAGTCAAGAATTCGTCATAGATTACACAGGTCCGACGTTAGGTGGTCTTCATTTATCAGCACATTCGCCACAGCGCTGGCAGTGGATTTTCCCGTCTTCATTACATGTTTCGCTGGATGGTATTGGTGATTCTATTTCTCAAGTCGACGAATCTTCTCTGGACTTTAAAGACTACTCCCAGGATGATGAAATTCCTATGTTGAGTTATGATCAGAGGCTAGTTCGCGATGGTGTATCCAGGCTCAAATCGAGTTTACGATTTGAATCGAACAGCGTTGTGTCCTTTGAACTCAATGGTGACAGTCAGCGTTTGCGATTCGATGCTACTTCTATTGCTTTGAAAGACAAAGCTGGCAATCCTTCATCTACACATGCCATAAGTGCCTATGGAAATGATACAGCGGGCGTGATTAATGATGCCAAGGGTCTTATAGGTGTGGCTATAGATTCTAAGGAGCCCGTCCTAACAGTGACTTATGACAATAACGACGTAAGGAACGGTAAATACTTCAAGGCAAAAAGGGTAGCAAAAGTATCTCTTGATGAGTCGAATTTCGATTTCATTTCAGGAAATGACAGCAAACGTACTATTCTTACGTCTAGTATCGATGGCAGAGAAACTGAGTTACATGCAAAAGATTTTGCCAATCCAAGTGGTGACCAGCACTCGTATGAGGCTTACTTGACTTGCGATGCTGATGGCGATTGGGTGGTAGATGCGTCAGTGACAGATCCTGGTAACCATCAGGCACAGCAATATCATACGGAATTCACTGTGGACACTACAAAGCCTGTCATGCTTATTACGTTTGATAATAACGATAGTAAAAATGGCATGTACTATAAGGCACCTAGAACAGCGACTGTCACATTAGTGGAACGTAATTACAGTGAAAAAGAATCGGT
This sequence comes from Bombiscardovia coagulans, assembly GCF_002259585.1. GTDB lineage: Bacteria > Actinomycetota > Actinomycetes > Actinomycetales > Bifidobacteriaceae > Bombiscardovia > Bombiscardovia coagulans. Next base: position 9,516 of record NZ_MWWS01000003.1, on the reverse strand, counting down.
GATAACAACAACCGCTAAGAATGATGCCAATAAGGATGTTCCTGCACCAGTAGGAATGGGATGGTCCATGACTGGTAATGTGAAGGAATATTCATGGGTACAAAAGGTACCATTTAGTGGAGAATATCATTATACGTTAGAGGCAAATGCAACAGACTTAGCTGGCAACGTGGCAGAGGTCGTGAAGGAGCCAGAGTTTGTCATTGATATGACCAAACCGGACCTCCACATCGAAAAAGTGGAAGACAAATCCGCTTATGCCGGTACGGTTGCACCACAAATCAAATTCCTCGATGACAATATTGATCATGGGCGCACAACCTACGAGCTTGTTGGAGATCGGAGAGGAAAAATTGCAATCACAGAGATGGAAGCAGTTGAAGGTGGCAATGATAACTCTGTCGTTATAGATATTCCCGATTTTCAGCGAAAGTCAAGCGTCGATGATGTCTATACCTTGACGGCAAAAAGTGAGGACATGGCTGGGAATTCATCTGTGGTAAGTAAGACATTCTCGGTCAACAGGTTTGGTTCGACCTATCGCTTCTTATCCGGTACTTCTTCACTTAGAGGTGCCTACTTGAAGCGTCCACAGCCTGTGACTGTTGAAGAAATCAATGTCAGCGGTATCGCCGATGGGCAATCGAAATTAGAGATGGCGAAAAACGGTCGAATGCATGTTATGGACCATTCCGAGTATCAGATTACCAAAGGTAAAGATCATGGATGGAGTACCACAACATATGCAATCCCAGCAACATCGTTTACGGAAGATGGATACTACCGTTTGATCTTTACTTCTACAGATGATGCGGGGAATCTGTCTGAAAATACTATGCAAAATAAAAATGAGGACAGAACAGGAGAGGCTTCAGTGAACTTCGCTATAGACTCTGTGCCTCCAACAGTTTCTGCTCTGGGTATTGATTCACACAGGGTTTATTATGCGCAGAAAAAATCTGTAGGTGTTGATGTTAAAGATAACATGAAGATTCGTGCTGCACAGGTTTTTGTCGATGGTGTTCAACAAGAGCAATGGTCTGGTGATGACCTACTCAAAGGAGTTCCGTCCTTTGAGTTGCAGTCTGATGCTCATAGTCACAAAATAGTAATTCAAACTGAGGATGTTGCAGGGAATTCTTCCACTTCTACCTACTACGTTGTTGTTGCTTCAAACTGGTTGCAGTATGTCAGGGAGAATGGGGTTCTTTTCGTGAGTTTAATATTCACAGGTAGTCTTTTGCTCCTCATGCTAGCAGTAGTGATTACCTTGTTGGTGAGACGCAGAAAAGCGCTTGCGTACCGGCGAAACCCATTCGGAAAATGAAGGAAGTAAGTAAGTAATGAAAGGCCTGCTTAACATTCATGATGCTAGGACAGATTCTCGATATACAGTGTATGTCGATGTACCTGACAGTTCTACATTAGCGAACCTGCTGCCTTCCTTGGTTAATGTGGCTACGGATGGTTCGAGTCCAGTAACTGGCGTTGCAGTTGACGGCAGTCAGGTGGATCTGGAGTCAACCCTGAAACAAATTGGTTTTCATGAGGGATCATGGGTATCTTTGCTTTCTGATGAGGCAAAGATAATCAATCCTAAGGTCTCTTCTGTAGATGATCCTTCGGCAGTTCAGTTGCGTTTCATAAGTGGTGTTAATGCGGGAACTATTTATGATGTTCTGCCGGGGAGTTTGAGGATTGGCTCCTTGCTCGATCCTGACAAGGTGTCAGTAAGTGCAGACTTTATTCTAGATGTCCATGCTGATGGCGGCGTCAGCATTATTCCAAACGTCCGGCAGGGGGCACTTCATAAAAGATGGTTTTTCCAACGGTCTAAACCTGAACTGCACTCCGATGTGTGGATTGATGGGCATGAAATAGTTGAGCCCACAAAAGTTGAGTTTGGACAGGAAATTGTGCTTCCTGATTTCATGGTCAGCATTACCCAGGGGCACCCAGATTCTGTTCCGGTAGATACGCAGGGTAGTCAAGGCCATTGGCTGTACACGCGTCCTCCGAAGATTAAGAATGAGGTAAGGGACAGACGTTTCACATTGCCGGGTGCCCCGACACGTCCTGAAAAGGCTGCTATACCAATAGCGTCAACCCTCTTGCCGCTTGCCATGTCTGTGGGAATGGCGGTATTTTTGAAAAACTACACTTACTTGGCTTTTGGCATTATGTCACCGGTTATGATGATTGCCTCGTATTTTACTGGAAATAGTAGTAGTAAAAAAAGATATAAAGCCGAGCTCAAGAAATACCAGGAAACTACAACACGAATAAAAGACAAAGCAAATCGTGCTGTGACTCAAGAAATAGCTGAAGCTCGAGTGGAATATCCAGATCCTACTGCTGTTCTCGATATCAGTAGCAGACATACGGCGCAGTTGTGGAACAGGAGAGCAACAGACGATTCTTGGCTTGGTCTCCGAATTGGAACGGGTACTGTAAATTCCCATGTATCCTTGGAAAATCCAGATAACCTGGAGTTTGAGCGTGTTAAAAAGTGGGAACTTCATCAGTTCCCGGTTGTTGTAAGCTTACCCAAGGCTGGTTGTTTGGGGTGCACGGGCGAGCAAGATATTATTTTCCCGACTGTCCAGTGGATGCTGGCTCAGATGTCGGCACTCCATTCAGCTCGTGATCTATCCGTGTACCTACTTTCTCCGCAATCACGTAAAAGCATGAGGCAGGATACACCTACCGTAGTTCAAGCTCAGATTGACTGGCACTTCGCCCAGTGGCTTCCTCAACTGGTTCCCCAGCAGGGTCAAAGTGCTGTTCGTACTTTAGCTACAAGTGCTGAGGATATTGCTCTGAGAATTTCGGAACTTATTGCCATGCTTGATGACAGAACAGAACAATTGCATGCTCAGTCTATGCAAAAGTGGGCGGGATCATACGTTGTCGTGATCATGGATCATGCCCATGTATTGAGGTCTATGCCCGGTACTGTGCGTCTACTCAAGGAGGGGCCGCGCGTTGGCATGTTCATGCTATGCATCGAAACAGATGAGCGGCTTTTGCCAGAGGAATGCCAGACTGTTGTGACAGGTGAGGCAGGAAAGTTAAAGGTAAGGAGCAATGTTTCTGATGACATCAATGATGTTATGCCTGATCTAGTCTCGGAACAATGGCTGGATTCTCTATCGTTAGCGTTGGCTCCCGTAGAAGATGGAAGTCCTGATGAGACTCAGTCTGCAATTCCGCAACAGAGCAAGTTATTGGATTTGCTCAAGCTGACACCAACAGCAGATGAAATAGAAGCCCATTGGGCGTTGCAGCCACGTTCTACGTACTGCATGATTGGAGAATCGGTTGACGGTCCTTTCGGACTAGATATAGCTAAAGATGGTCCTCATGGCTTGATTGCTGGTACGACTGGTTCGGGTAAATCAGAGCTGTTACAATCACTTGTCGCGTCATTAGCCGTTGCTAATAGGCCAGAAGCACTGAACTTTGTTTTGGTTGATTATAAGGGCGGAGCAGCATTTAAAGACTGTGTTAAGTTGCCGCACACTGTTGGTATGGTGACAGATTTGGATAATCACTTGGTGACAAGAGCATTGGTTTCCTTGGGTGCTGAACTTAATTATCGTGAGCATCTTTTAGCAGTAGCCGGAGCCAAGGATTTAGATGACTATGTTGATTTACGTGAGATGAATCAAGAGCTTACAGAAATACCCAGGCTATTAATCGTGATTGATGAGTTTGCATCACTGGCACGGGAGTTACCTGATTTTGTTACAGGCTTGGTTAATATAGCTCAGCGTGGTCGGTCTTTGGGTATTCACCTCCTTTTAGCAACGCAGAGGCCAGGAGGCGTAGTTTCTCCTGAAATTAGAGCTAACACTAACTTGCGTATAGCCTTACGAATGACTGATGAAAGTGAAAGTCAGGATGTTATTGATGCCAAAGATGCTTCTCTGATTGGTAAAAATGCCCCTGGTCGCGCGGTAGTGCGCTTAGGGTCGAATTCATTAGTTCCTTTTCAGTCTGCAAGAGTTGGCGGAAGGTATGTAGATCCGAGCCAAAAACAAACGGTACACAAGACTGACCCCTTTGTGCGGATCCTTTCTTTCCCGCAGATGGGTTCGCCCGTACCAGCACAACCCAAGTCAAAGAAAGACAAGGGTGATGTGAGTGTAACTGATCTGATGAAACTGGTAGACAGCATCAGAAAGGTAGCTGAGGAGGAGGGCATTCCAGAGCAAAGGCAGCCTTGGTTGCCTGCCTTGTCAGAGGAAATTGGACTTGATGATCTGATTGTTGCGGACGAAAGAGCCGATGAAGACAGTTTGGTGGTTCCTTTCGCTCTGGGTGATTACCCTAAACAGCAAGAGCAACGTCCAATTTCCTTGGACCTCACGTCATTTGGTAACCTCTTTATTGTAGGAACCTCAAGAAGTGGCAAATCAACGGCATTGAGGACTCTTGCGTACTCAGCCTGCCAGCGTTTCAATCCTGCAAAAGTGCAGATCTACTGTCTTGATGGAGGAAATGGTAGCCTGGCTCCTCTCATGGCTTTTCCCAACGTAGGTGTAGTGGCATTGCGTAGTGAGGCTGAAAAAGTCGAACGCCTCCTCAATAGACTGGATAGGGTTCTCAAAGAACGAGCCACTTCTCTGTCGAAAGGTGGCTACAGCACTATTGATGAGTTCAACCGTGGATTGAACTCGGAACAGCAAGCAGACAGTCTTCCTCATATGCTGGTGATGGTTGATTCTTGGGAGGGCTACAGCTCGACTTTTGAATCCTACGATAGTGGCTCACTGATAGACCGCGTACAGACGATGATGAGAGAGGGTCCGTCGGTTGGAATCCACTTTATTGTTACGGGAGACCGCTCGTTATTGTCGGGTCGAATGGCCCTTTTGGCGGATAGTAAAATCCTCTTACGGCTAGTCGACAAGACTGATTATTCCGAGATAGGCCTCCCGTCTAAAGAAGTTCCTGACAAGATTTGCGATGGCAGAGGATATCATTCAGATGGTACTGCTGAACTACAAATCGCGCAGATTGCAAAGGGAGTAACAGGGCAACAAGAGTCCGAAGCTATACGATCAGCGGGAGCTACCTTGTCTGCTGGGATGGATCCACATATACAGAAGCTTCATATGCCGTTTAATGTTGAACAACTTCCTGATGAGCTGTACTTTAATGATGTCTTCACGTTAGCAAAAGATTCGAATGCCATTTCGAATGGGTTGCTCCCAATTGGCATTGGTGGTGAGGATAATGACCTCATCACCTACGATCCTCGGAATATTCCTATCTTGCCAATTTTTGGTGGCATGCAAAGCGGTAAAACTACCTTGCTTATGTGGCTAGCAAACATGGCTTTGATGGAAGGATATCATCTCGTTCTCGCTGCCCCGAAGGATAGCCCACTCAGGCAGTTCAAATCAGTGGAGGGCGTGGTTCGTCTATTTGAGTCACCTTCTGATATGACTCAGGAGACTTTGGAGCCGTTTATGCATAACGAAGACAAGGAAGCCTTATCTTGCATCCATGATGATGCCTTTAAGGGGAATTTGTTTGTGTTTGACGATTGCCAATTACTCAAGGATATTCCAGCAAATGGGTGGATGCAGGGGCTGGTTGGTTCTTTGAGTGCAAGCGATGCATCCTGCATTTTCGCTGGGGATATCATCGAATTCCCGCAAGGCTTTGGAAGTTGGGGGGCGTCTATGAAGCGGATCAAGCAGGGGATTTTGCTGAAACCTGACGAGATGTTGTATGCAGATCTTATTGGCGCCAAAGTGAAACGTTCACAGTTTAGTGTCGAAATGCCTCAGGGACGTGGATTGGCCAGAATTGGCACAAATACCCTATCCATCCAGTTCCCCAATGTAGATGAGTCTCCTGACTTTCCATACAACTTTCAAGAATAATGGGGTGGTGAGTAGGTATGAAGAAAAGTAAGAACCAAGATGGTCTCGTTGCATTAAGCCAGCCAGCTAAAGTTATTCCTGAAATACCGGTGCTACCACCTATGGAACAGCCTTCTGCTGCTGACGGATGGGATTTGCGTGACAGGGCCCTGAAGCCACGAGTAGGGGAATCTGGTGGTGAACGCCTGGTGCCGTCATATGCTTTATTATTTTCTGATGGTCGACGGGTTCCTTGTGCACAGCGTTGTGTTGTCGGTAGGATGCCTGAGCAACCAGGTGAAGCATACGACACGTACGTCGTTGTAGATGATTCGTCTCAGCAAACGTCTCGTAGGCATTTTGAGTTTGGTGTTACATCTATCGGACAGGTGTGGGTTATGGACCTTGGTTCCGCCAATGGTACATTCGTTCGTTCGGGAGATGACTATATGCAATTGCCTCCTAAGCAGCGGACAGTACTCGAAGAAAATGATGTGATTCGGTTTGGTGGCCTCAGCGCAAGGATAGAAAGGAATAACTGATTATGGCTGATCGTCTTGTTGTCTCGTATGATGAGTTGGCTAAGGTCAAGAAATCATTGGAACAGATTAAGCAAACTCTTGATGATTTTTATCTGATTAAGAACGATGTTGCTTGTATGGGGAATTCAATGGTCATTAATGCATACGGACAGTATGCTGATCGCATGAAAAGCACTAGTGTGAAGTATTCCAAGAAAGCCGAAGATTTTGCATCGATGCTGGGCAATGTCTTGGAAGAGGTTAAAAAACTTGATAATGACTTAGCGCAGAAAATCAACCAGGCCATCGAGAAGAATAAGTAGGTTCAATGATGTCGGCGAGTGATCAACGTATCCATTTCAGTTTGGATATTCCCTCTGATTGGGAGTGTATGGAGCTCTCGCGCCAAGGTAGGCGCAAGTATGCTCAGCAAAAGGCTACTGAAGTTGTAGAGAAGTTTCCATCACTGTCTATCTACCAGAAAAAGTTGGAAGACACGTTGTACAAGGAACTGACGTCTTCATGGTCCATGGGCGTACGGTATGGGGCTTCAATGTCTACACCCACAACGGATGGTCTTCTAAGTGCATCTGTGACGGTGTCCGTGTTGCCTGAGCCTCCCCGTAGAGATGACATTTCTACGTTTGACGCCATAGTAGCTACCATTCATGAGAATGATGATGAATCGCAGGGTGATGATGAATCTGATATTTCTCAGGTGGTGCTCCCACAAGCAGGGAAGGCGATTCGGGTGTTAGGCCACCGTGTCTTCAGGCCAAATGGGGTGTCGAAGGCTGTTCCTTATTCGGTTTTTCAAACGTATCTTCCTTACGCTGGCCGAGTGGTTTTGGTGATGGGAATGACCTTTTGTACAGATGTTGAGGATTTGCTGTTTGAGTTGTTTGAATTAATTACCAGCACGTTAACAGTGTGGATTGATGGTGGTGATCATTGATGGGTAACGGAATACAATGGGACAAAATTGGATTGCCAGGAAATCCGGTGCCGGGAGACCCTGCTGGGGTTCGTATGTATGCTAAAGAGCTGGAGGATAAGCGGTCCTCGGTTGATTTGATGGCGAAAGTGCTTGGTAACATTCAGGCTTCTGGTGGGTCGTCCATATTTGTGGGGGAAGCAGCTAAGCGATTTGCAGCTCGCCTAAATGAATTTCCTACGGATATGCGTAAATTCTCTACAGGTTTGAATCAGGCGCAGAAGGCTCTGTCTGCTTGGGCTGCCTGTATGGAGGCTCAGCAAGATAAAGCTAAGTCTGCGTTCTATAAAGCTTCCAGTGCTCGTAATGAATTACATGCAGCTCGTTCGAAATTGAATAATGCTTCTAGTCAAGCGTCAGCAGCTAAACAAGACATGCTGACATTGCGGGACCAGCAGGCGACTGGTGCGGTTATTAAAAAGTCGGATGAAGTTCGTGCTCGGGATCGTATTAGTCAGGCTGAACGCTTGGTTTCAAGTTTTCACCGGCAACTAGAGAATGCCCAGGGTTCGTACGATGCTGCAATGAAGAGTATCGATAATGCCAAAGATGCCTACATTGATGGTGCGAGGGTAACGGCGAACAAACTGCAAGGTGCTTTAAATGAAACGCCTTCCTTATCTGCATGGGAGCGAGTATATTACAGCGACGCCTGGCGAGTAGTGGTCAAAATTGCAGAAGTCGGCGGCATTGTGTTTGGTGTTGCTGCCTTGTTCTGCGGCGGTGGTGGAATTATAGGCCTACTTGCTTTTGCCTGCTCTGCTGTCGGGTTTGTGAACGATCTTATGGCTTACGGTGAGGGTGACATTTCTTTGAAAGAATTATTGTTAAGCACCGTTTCCCTTTTGTTGTCTTCTGCTGGTATGAGAGGTATGTTAAAGGAGGGAGCTGAAGGCTTGAACCTCCTTAAAGGTGCCAAAGGGATGTCAAAAATGTCTATTTTGCGTGCTTTGGGAGATCCCAGTAGTAAGGGTGGATACGGGGTATCTAGCTTTTCCAAGCTGCTGGGCAAGCCGAATGGGTTTATACCAACGTCAAAGTGGATGAAAGAAGCTGGCGAGTTTGCCAAGACCTCTTCGTTGAAGAGCGGAAAGAGTCTGCGGATGCAGTGGTGTAAGGGGTTCGCTAAAAGCGTCCTCGGGTCAGCCCGTGCTGGTGGTGCTCGTGTTATGACGAGTGTTCGTTCTTCGTTGTCCGAATATGCTCAGTACGGTCTGGCGCCGGCACGGTTGAGGGCGAGCATCCTCATGGGTGCTGGGAAGAACGTAATCCAACAAAATAGAGTATTGGAGATAGCTAAAATGGCCTGGAGCCCAGCGAAGGCTAAAGCAGCACGCAGCATTTTGAAGGACGAGGTCAGTGCCTACAAAAAGCATGTCCATAATGAAGAACATCTGAAGACTGATTTGAAAGACAAGATATCTGAAGAACTGGGCTACTTAAAACCTTTTATACCTGTTGCAGGTCCGATAGGTTCTATAGTTGGTTCCTTATAAGACAAAGGGGTGTGTGATGGTTGGTGTAGATCGGGAATTGGATGGTGTTGCCACTACTGCTGATGCTGCTAGTACTGGTGCTTCTGGTGTTGGTGTTTCTCAGAGTGGTTCTTCTTCTGCTTCTTCTTCTGGTGGTGCTGTTTCTGGTGATTGGGCTGCATCTGTTCAGGATTGGGAGTGGATGTCTTCGATTATGTCTCGGGTGGTGCGGGTTATGCCGCCTGCTGGTGAGGGTGAGCGGGCTTTTTCTCGTGTTGGCGTGATGCGTAAGATCGTGTTTTATGGTTTGGTGTTTTTAGCTGCTTTTGCTTTTGGTTGGCTGGTCTTGTTTGATGATTTACGACCTTGGGCACGTGAGCGTATTCTGTGGGGGGCCATCGTTGGGGTGCTTTCTGGTTTAGTGGTGTGGTGTTTTTTGTGGCGGTTTGAGGATGGTAAGGGTCGTCCTGGGTTTTGGTTTGTGTTGTTGTCCTTACCGGTCATAATTTTTTTTGGTGTATGTTTTGGTTCTATTGCGCGTTCTGATTTTGGTGTGTGGCGTTGGGTGATGGTGACGGTTGGTGTGTTGGTGGTGGGGGCTTTGTCGTGGTTTCGGTTGGTGCCGTTGGTGGTGCGTAATAGGTTGGGTG
>NZ_MWWS01000002.1 GCF_002259585.1 Bombiscardovia coagulans | reverse complement strand
TAATCCCTAAGTCAATACACCAAGACAGGATTGTACAAAATCTTGATGTATGTGATTTTGAACTCACTGAAGAACAAATGATGACAATATCCGCTATGGATACAGGACAACGCGTTGGTGCAGATCCTGATAATTTCGACTTTTAGTTGACTCTTAGGCGTACCGCAACAAGCTGTCATGGGTTTGGTACGCCTACGAGTGATTGAGTTTTGCCTTTAGTGTAGTGGATGACTGGCCTGTATAGGTTGTTGCTCTCTTGACGATCTATGATTCTCTAAACGCTCATCATGGCTCTCCTGCTCTTGTGGGGAGCCTGATATATCCCTGTGGATTGACTGCATTTGCACTTCAATGTTTTGTAGAGACCTGGCACAGTCAAGAAGGGTCTGCGAGTGCTCAGCTAGTCGGTTATCCGGTAAGTCTGATTTATAGCGTAGTTGGTGTTCAAGGCTTGCCCAATAGTCCATGGCGATGGTTCGAAATTGCACTTCGACCGGAGTGTAGTGGGGGCCAGAAGTCAAGAATACTGGCACCGCGTAAATGATGTGGAGGCTTCGGTATCCGTTTTGCTTAGGATTACGAATGTAGTCTTTGACTTGAAGTAACTGGATATCTGACTGATCAGATAAGTAACGCGAAACTGAGTAAACGTCGTCCCTGTAATTGCATATTACTCGAATGCCTGCTACGTCGAAAATGTGGTTACGCACTGATTCGACATTGATGGGAAGATTTTTCCGTTCGAGCTTACCGATGAGAGAGTTGGCGGATTTGAGTCGTCGCTCCATATGATGTATTGGATTGTGTGAGAATTGCACTTGAAATTCTGTGTCAAGAACCTCTAGCTTGGTTGATATTTCTCGCATAGCCCCTTCATAGACCTGCATGAGATCGACAAACGTGATAATGTCATCGTCTGACAAATCTGCCTTGTGCTCTTCATTCAGGGCAGCTAGGCGTTGTTGTAGTTCAGATGCGCTAATTGAGCTACTGCGTTCGAGTATCATCTTTGCCTCCCACAATAGTGATGCATGCAACTAGTCATCAGGACTGACTGTTTGAGCATATTCCATTATGCTACGCTCCCAAGTCTGTTGTCTGCTAAAATTTTCGACTGAGGGAGGCAGTAGAATCAGCTTTCATGGATGAAATTGCAAGGGAAAAAGGCTTTTGGCGAACCATTGCAGGCTCAAAATATTCGACTGCCAGCTGTGAAGGTTTCCACTATCTACACACATTAGCTCTCCGACTAAGCGACTGCTTGTTGGTTACAGGTACTCTCATGCTCGTATTTATGAATATCAAGCTTTCTCCTCGTGTAGGCTATGTAGGGCAGGGGTGCTATGTCGTTTGATGTGAAAAAACCACCTGTGCTGGAGACAGCTATTCATAGTCAGTCAAAACCCAAACGAGTAATTTCTATTGTTGGCCCTACTGCGTCAGGGAAAACGGCTCTTGCTATTCACTTAGCGCAACACTTCATCAGCATTGGTCAGGATACGGAAATTATTAATGCTGATGCGTACCAGATGTACCGTGGCTTGGATATAGGTACTGCAAAACCCAGCCCGGAAGAACAGCAAGCAGTTACCCACCATCTCATTGACATATTGGACCCTGAAGAGGCGATGAGTGTAGCTCGCTTTCAAGTGCTAGCAAGGCAAGAGATCCGAAGTCTGCAAGGACGGGGGATTAGACCTATCCTGGTAGGTGGATCAGGTCTGTATGCTCGTGCCGCCATAGACGAACTGAGTTTTCCTGGAACTGATCCTGTGATACGACAAAAGCTTGAAGAAAAGGCTGCTGCAGTTGGACCTGGGGCCCTTTTTCAGGAGTTAGAGCAGCGAGATCCTATGGCTGCTGCCAACATGGACCCTAGAAATGTGCGGCGTACTATCAGGGCACTGGAAGTTATCGAGATTACTGGTACCACATTTTCATCGACGTTGCCTCGATACCGTTATCTCATTCCAAGTGTGCAGTTAGGCTTAGATCTGCCAAGGAATGAGTTGGATAAAAGAATTGCTTTGCGAACCTCTTCCATGCGAAACGAGGGTTTCGTTAATGAGGTTAAACGTCTGAGTACTCGACTTGGACCCACAGCATCTCGGGCACTGGGCTACCAGCAAGTGGAAGACTACCTAGAAGGTAAGTCGACCGAGGATGAGGCTTTTGCTTACATTGAACAGAAGACTAGGCGACTTGCGCGCAAACAAATGAGCTGGTTTGGCAGAGACCCTAGGATTCACTGGTTGGATGCGTTATCTCCTAACCTTTTGGAGCAAAGCTTGGCAATTATTACTGCTGCTGATAAGGGTGAGTATGAAGAAGCCGATGCCAAGGCAGATGAGCTTACATCTCATCATTATTTAGGAGCAATACGTGAAAAAGTAACCTGCGATGATTAAGTGGATGGTAAGGGTAGTGGTACAGAAAACTTACAATTGTTATTGAGTTTGCTTTAAGAATTCTTTGTGCATGCTCATTGGTTTGAGCTGCATAAGGGCTAAGGTTACGCTATTCTTAAAGTCGCTATGACAAGGAAAAATACCTCAGATAAGAACAGCTCCGGTTCTCGATCGCGTAAGAGCGCGGCTGGGACAAGTTCGAGCGGTAGTTCTCGTACCCGTACGGAACATAATGTCGAATCGTCAGCAGAATCGGGCTGGTACAAAGCCTTACTATGGCTCCCAAGAGCGCTTGGTAAAACAATTCGAGTCTTGATAGGTGGCGAACGATACGATCCGGCATACAGTAAAGATGGGGTCTGTTTTCTCCTTCTGATTGGTGCACTTCTTTTTAGTGCTTCTGAGTGGTTCCACGTGCAGGGTGCGCTCGGCAAGGGGTTGCACATAGTTGCTTCAACATTGCTTGGTTTGCCGAGTGTTATTCTTCCAGTGGCTTTGATATGGGCTTTTTGGCGGCTACTCGTATACTCTGGGAAAGATTCAGGCAATGCGCACTCCATCGGGGGAGTCTGCCTGCTGGTGTGGTCCGTTTGTTCTATTTTGGATATACTCAAGGCACCGGCTGAACATCGTTTTGATCTAGAACATGTTCGTCAGGCAGGCGGTATGTTAGGCTTTGCTGTAGGTTCGCCTTTGGCATGGGGTCTTTCTAAAGTCTTTGCAACTATAATCTTTGTTTTGCTTGCAATCTTTGCCCTGATGCTTATTCTCGAAATTCATATGGACAGCGTTGTTGCGCCTGTTGCCCAACGTTTTGAAAAGGGCCATGAAACAGTGGTGCACAGTCCAGAGGGGACGAGTGAAGATGAATTCTTCCCTAATGAAATTCACATGGGTGGCGATACCCTTGCCCTAGCAGCTGGAGTGCCTACCCATACAGATGAGGGGCGGGAAGAGACGAATTCTGCTCTTCCAAAACGCGGGCTCAAGCGTAGTTGGTTTCAGAGAATGTTCCATAGTCGAGGAAAGAGTCAAGATAAGGCTAAACTTGAGCATTATGAAGCAGATGATCCATTTGACCGAGCAGCTTACATTCAAGGATCAGGAGACAGGCGAGAAGAGCAGCCTGATTCGAGCTTAAGAATGCACAATGTCGAAGAGACTGCCGTTGTTCCCGCTCTGTCGCAGTTAGTTCCCAATGAGCCTGTCAATGAAGCACCAGTCACAGAAGCTGAGCTTTCTGGGGTAGGATCGCAAGACCCTTGGGCGGCGGCAGCGGCCGCTGCTCAGCAGCTAGGTCAAGTACAAGAATCTCATGATTCGTCACCAAGTCAACCGGTCGAACACTCTGAACCGCTAGAGGAAAATACTGCTAACGGTGATGCGCCTTCTAAACCGTACATGTTGCCATCTTCTGATTTGTTGGTTCGTGGTAAACCACATGCCGCTCGTACTCAGGCAAACGATAGCGTTATTAAAGCACTTCAATCAACCTTCAAGCAGTTTGACGTTGACGCCAGGGTGGTTGGATTTTTGCGTGGGCCTTCAGTGACTCAATATGAGGTAGAACTTGGTTCCGGGGTTAAGGTAGAGAAAGTTACCAATCTTCAGCGCAATATTGCTTATGCAGTTGCTAGCTCAGATGTTCGAATTCTGTCTCCTATACCTGGCAAGTCCGCAATTGGTATTGAAATCCCTAATGTTGATCGAGAGATTGTACACTTGGGAGATGTGTTGCGGTCCAAAGAAGCTCAGCAAGATGACAACCCTATGTTGACAGCGGTTGGCAAGGATGTTGAAGGACATTATGTTACTGCTGATCTAACAAAAATGCCGCATTTGTTGGTTGCTGGTGCTACAGGTTCAGGTAAATCTTCGTTTGTCAATTCTATGTTGACTTCAGTTGTTATGCGAGCAAAGCCGGAGCAAGTTCGGCTCATTCTCGTGGATCCTAAGCGTGTTGAATTATCAGCGTATGCTGGCATTCCTCATTTATTGACTCCTATAATCACTGATCCTAAAAAAGCTGCTCAAGCCCTTGAGTGGGTTGTAAAAGAGATGGATGCCCGCTACGATGACCTCCAGTTCTTTGGTTTCCGTCATGTCAAAGATTTTAATCAAGCAGTCCGAGCTGGAAAAGTTCACGCGCCTGCTGGTTCCAACCGCAAGGTAGCTCCTTATCCATACTTATTAGTCGTCGTTGACGAGATGGCAGACTTAATGATGGTGGCTAAAAATGATGTTGAAAGCTCCATTCAGCGCATTACTCAGCTTGCCCGCGCTGCTGGAGTGCATTTAGTCCTGGCTACACAGCGTCCTTCCGTTGACGTAGTTACCGGACTCATTAAAGCGAACATTCCGTCGCGGTTGGCTTTCGCAACTTCTTCCTCAACTGATTCCAGGGTGATTCTAGATGCCACCGGTGCTGAAACTCTAATAGGTCAAGGAGATGCACTCTTTCTGCCAATGGGGCAGGCTAAGCCAACCCGTGTTCAAGGAGCTTGGGTTTCGGAATCTGAAATTCGTAACGCAGTTGACTTCGTTCGCACGCAGCGCAAACCTGAGTATCGTCAGGATATAGAACAAATGGCGAAGAAAGAGGAAAAGCGAGAAATCCTGGACGATATCGGTGATGATATGGATGAGTTGCTCCAAGCAGCTGAACTGGTTATAACCACGCAGTTCGGTTCTACTTCAATGCTGCAAAGGAAGTTGCGTGTGGGATTCGCTAGGGCTGGTCGTCTGATGGATCTCCTTGAATCGCGGGGTATAGTGGGGCCTTCAGAGGGGTCTAAGGCGCGCCAGGTACTCATACAGCCTCCTCAGCTTCAGGAGGCTCTAGCGTTTATCCGAGGAGAGACTTCGTCCATTAGTTCGGCTCAGGAAGACACTCAAGGTAACTGAATGGACTAGACTATCGGGGAGCGGTGAGAGCGCAAGTAGATGTGTAGTGAACTATGCAAGCAACAGCATTTAGGAGAGGTAATGCAGGAGGATTCGAAGTCCACAGTGAGCGAGCGTAAGCATCCGCTGCTGGAAGGTTGGAATAGCCCACCCAACTTTGTGACTTATACACGCATTGTTTTGGTTCTGGTATTTATGGGTTTGTATATAAGTGCCGGACCATGGGGGCAAGGCAATATTGCTATGCGTTGGGTTGCTGCTGGTCTCTTTATTCTTGCGGCTTCTACAGATAAGTTAGATGGTTATTTAGCTCGTAAATTTGATCAGATCACTGAGTTGGGTAAGTTGTTAGATCCTATTGCTGACAAACTCCTGATTTGCTCTACTCTAGTAATTGCTTCGGTTTTTCATGAACTGTGGTGGTGGATTACTGTTCTCTTTTTAGTGCGTGAACTAGGTATTACTATCATGCGTTTCTTTGTTATCGACAATGGTGGGGATGTTATTGCTGCATCTCAGGCCGGTAAGTATAAGACACTCTTTGAATGCGTAGGTCTGGCTATGTTGTTGCTGCCGATTCAATCGATTGGCTCATGGTACATGCCTGTAACCCTGGGTATTATAATGGTGGCTCTTATACTGTGCTTATACTCTGGGGCCAGGTATCTTTTTGCTGTCTTTGGCAGTCATAGTTTTCGTTAGCCCTTAACTCGTATGCACATTTTTGTTAGGGAAACGGGAGGGACTCATGAAAGTGACTGATGATATTCAGGAGCGCTGTGACGAGCTGGCACGAATGATACTAGCTGCCTGTAAGCGTCGTGGGCTTTATCTAGCATGTGCGGAATCGCTGACGGCGGGTCTTCTTTCGGATGCCTTCGTGCGCATACCAGGAGCCTCTGAGGTGTTTTTGGGCTCTGCTGTCACTTATGACAGTGCTGCTAAGTCAAGTGTTTTGGGTGTGGAGAAGTCTGTTATCGATGCTCATGGTGTTGTTCATCCGGTAGTTGCTGAACAGATGGCTCTTGGTGCCACTAGCTTATATGCTCAGCCGTCGACGGCTGGTAAGATCGTAGGGTTAGCTACAACTGGTGTAGCAGGCCCGGGTCCGGATCATGGACACCCCGCAGGTTTAGTGTATATAGGTTTAGCTGTACCCCAGTATGTATCGACAGGCAAAGAAAGTGCTGTTGGCTATAGCACCTATTCTTATGAACTTCACCTGCAAGGTACTCGTGAGGCAGTTCGCCGTAGTACGGTTTTGCAACTGTTGAGACGGCTATTTCAATTTGTAAATGCCTAGGTTTGAATTGCCTTTTCGGGGAATCCAGTTAGTTGCTGATTGTAATAAGTGATATAAATAACATAAATAAATAACAATTTCTTGCTGGGAATAATTCACCCTAGGCTATGTTTGGTCATAGTGACGAAAGAATACAGATATGGCGAAAGGGGCTGTGATGAACAAGGCAGATACCGTGTTGACCAGGTCCGAAGATACGTTTGAATTGAACCCAACAGTAACGAACCAGGATAGGAACGCTCGGGTACGAGATTTGACGCCAGCTCAGCGTAGGGCTGTTGCTTTTGCACAGCAACAAGTCTTGCGGGCTAAGGCTGCAAAGAAAGCTAAAGAAGAACGTCAGGCGAATCTTAGTAGAATGTGGATGCAGGAAGACAGTATTACACCTACCCAGAAAGATGCTGGTCAGGTTCGTCAGGGTCAACAAAAAGAACAAGATGTTTCGTTGAGAGAAGCATTAGGACATGTTCTTCGTGAGCTCCGGACAAGTGACCACAAAACACTGCGTGAGGTTAGCGAAAAGGCTGGAGTGTCACTTGGGTATTTATCCGAAGTGGAGCGTGGTCAAAAGGAAGCTAGTTCTGAGCTGTTAAGTTCAATTGCTGATGCATTGGGCCTTGGCGTCCCACGTACATTGAGACTTGTTGCTGATTACCTGGAGTCGCACGAGTCATAAGACTTTCAATAGTGTTAGCTTCGAAGATTATAGTAAAACGTTACACTGCACAAGATAGTAGATAGGAAGCGACGCCTAGCTCTCTGAGCTAGGCGTTTCGCGTTTCTGCTCTGAGTGATCTAAGCTGGTGGATTGTGAGAGAACGTGAATTTTGGGCCTTGCTCGAAGAAGTATTTGGTCGTGTGTATGGACGAAGTTTGGCAAGGGATCAAGGTCTGGTTGCCTTGGACTCAATGACGGTGGTCGAGGCCTTGGCTGCTGGTATTGAACCCCGTGTAATCTGGAATGTTCTCTGCAATCAAATGGAAGTACCAGATAGTAAACGCTGGGGGAAAGATCACAATGCTCCGCCTTTACCGGCTGCATAACCAACGGAGTTCGAACATATGTTCGCATGGTTCGTTATACTGATAGCAACCGGAAAGAAAAGTGGTATGGGTCTATGTGAATTTATGACACATGTGACCACATTTGCTGAGAGATAGCAGTTGATTGATGTCTTTCATTAGGCTGAGTGATAAGCACTATCGATATAAGGAGAGCTTCATGGCACACCAGACAAGTAGTAAGGCCAAGTCTAAAGTGGAGGATTTAGACGGCATGGATCCTCGTCGCCAGGCTGCGTTGGATACAGCCTTGGCGCAAGTTGAGAAAAACTTTGGCAAGGGTTCAGCCATGCGGCTCGGGGATAAGCCTGCCCAAGATGTTGAGGTTATCCCTACTGGTTCCCTAGCGCTTGATATGGCATTGGGGATAGGTGGTTTGCCGAGAGGTCGAATTGTTGAAATCTATGGTCCTGAATCATCGGGTAAAACAACTTTGGCCCTGCACGCTGTTGCTAATGCACAACGAAATGGTGGAGTAGCAGCTTTCATAGATGCAGAACACGCACTGGACCCAGAGTATGCGAGAAAGTTAGGTGTCGACACAGATTCTTTGATCGTTTCTCAGCCAGATAATGGAGAGCAAGCTTTAGAGATTGCTGACATGCTTATTCGTTCGGGAGCGCTCGATATTATTGTCGTTGATTCTGTTGCTGCTCTTGTTCCAAAGGCTGAGATTGATGGAGATATGGGCGACAGTCACGTCGGTCTGCAGGCTAGATTAATGAGTCAAGCTTTGAGGAAGATGACTGGTGCCTTGGCCCAGGCGAATACAACAGCTATCTTTATTAACCAGCTGAGAGAAAAAATCGGAGTATTCTTTGGCAGTCCTGAAACGACTACGGGTGGGAAAGCCTTGAAATTCTACGCATCAGTACGAATGGATATCCGCCGTATTCAAACCTTGAAGAATGGTGACGAGGCTGTAGGAAATAGAACTAAAGTCAAGGTAGTGAAGAACAAGATGGCTCCGCCCTTCAAAATTGCAGAGTTCGACATACTGTATGGTGAGGGTATCTCAAAAGAAGGCTCGGTTATAGATATGGCGCTACAGGCTAACGTCATAAAGAAATCGGGTTCCTGGTTTACCTACGAAGGTGATCAACTAGGACAAGGACGAGAAAATGTTCGACAGTTCTTGAAGGATAATCCAGAACTCACACAGGAGATCGAAAATAAGGTCAAGTCAGCATTCGGCGTAAACACGGAAGCAAGCGATGGGATAGAAACTTCATCTGGAGACCAATCTACTGCGCCCAATGATGTTCCCGGTAAGTTGAATTCCCCGGAAATGAGCGCGAAGGGCAATACAGATAAGCAGGATGCTGTAGCTTAAGCATAATAGGTTATAGTCATGATTGATGTATCGGACTTTTTAGCCTCCAATCCTGTTCGAATCAACTTAGCTCATAAGGCCCCAGTTGTGCCAACGAAAGCTGAGACAACTGGGGAAGGGGAGGGTGACAACAGTTGCTTTGACGGTGGCTCAGAATCATCAAAGTCCAAGCAGTCATCCGAGCAGGAAGCTTATCTCCATAAAGGAAGCTATGGGCATTTGCCTGTTGATAATGGTACCAACGACAAGCGGTATGGAAAGCGCAGGTACAAGCGTACCCCTAAAAAAGGCGGTTTCGGTAGTCGTAACCACCGCACTGGTGATTCAGGTCTTATCGATCCGTATGATGAACAATCATGTAAAGAAGCCGGACTGACTTTGCTGGATGCTGCTGCCCGTCCGAGACAAGCATTGGCTGAACGCTTACAGGCTAAAGGCTATGCCCCAGCAGTAGTGGAACGAGTGTTAGTCCGCCTGGAAGAGCTTGGGTTTATCGATGACCAAGCTTACGCACAGTCCTACCTACGATACTGTTTAAGTAGAAATTTAGGTGAGAGTGGAGTTTTCCGTGAAATGAAGCGCAAGGGAGTGGAAGCATCAACGGCGGAACGAGTCATCGCTTCCGCAGTCAACGAAGGTCTCTTTGTCGAGTCGGCATATGAGTTAGGTCGAAAAGTAGCCAAGAAAACGATGGGACTGGATGAAAACGTTAGAAGAAGGAGATTGTGGTCTGCTGGTGTACGAAAGGGACACAGTCCAGCTCTCATCAAGCAAGTAGCCGCGGACCTTTTCCCCTGGGCAAGTAGTGACTGAATAGATAAAGTGTGAGACCTTTCATACCCCGGGTTCTGTCACCTCGCTAAGAAGTGGATGGCCATCCATCTCGACCTGCCGTTGCCGACAGGCTCTAGCGGCCTACCCGAAGACTAGGCGAGCAACCTTATTTGCCTTCTGCTTGGCCTTGCTCCCGATGAGGCTTGCCGTGCGACGGCTGTTACCAGCAGTCCGGTGGTCTCTTACACCACCCTTTCACCCTTACCTGTTCTATAGAAACAGGCGGTCTACTCTCTGTTGCGCTTTCTCTCAGGTCACCCTGGGCGGACGTTATCCGCCATCGTGCTCTATGGAGCCCGGAAGTTCCTCAGTAATTATGTTTACCGCGGCCATCGAAAGATCTCACACTGCTCTAGCATAGCTGATTCAAAGTATAAGTGCGTTTTGTCTTAATCTATGATGAACAAACAATAGTTCTTGAACCCGAAGCAAAGTAGTGTATCTTCAGCTCTTTTCAGCTACACTAGGTAAGTACTATGAAGGTGATGTAGCCTTCAAGTATCGGTACGGGTTCGACCCGTCTTTTTAAGGAGACTCACATGGATATTGTCATTACGGGACGCCATACGCAGATTAAACAAAAGTTCCGCGATGTCGTTGAAGGCAAGATGAATCGTGTGACTGCAATTGCTCCCGACTCACAAAGAGTTCAAGTAGTACTAACCCATGAGGGTAATCCGCGACAGGCGGATTCGGCACAGCGCGTGGAGATGACTGTTTGGGCGGGAAAAACAGTTATTAGAGCAGAAGCATCCAGTGCAGATGAGTTTTCTGCTTTTGATAAAGCCTTAGATAGGCTGACTTTGCGTCTACGCCGCATACGAGACAGACGTAAAGACCACCGCCGCGGTTTAGAAATAGATCCAGTACCCGAAGAGGTTCTAGTTGAGCAGTCAAAAGGGCCAGCAGAACCAGAGAATCCTGATAATTCTATCCATCAAGATGCAATGGCTTCTGACCTCGGTCCTGGTCAGTCCGTCGAAGTCCAAGTTGGTGACACACCTATTGTTATCAGGCGTAAGCTTCACATAGCAGAGCCTATGAGTATTGATGATGCCCTCTATCAAATGGAACTCATTGGTCACGATTTCTTTCTTTTCGTCAATGTTGAGACAGGACGGCCATCTGTGGTGTATCGCCGCCACGGCTGGTCATACGGTGTATTCGAAATAGACACACCAGCACATGGTAAACAACATGGTAAGTAATGTTTTCGAGTCATTAGGCAAACAACAATACCTGAAATGAACGAAATGCCTTGTTAATTGTGTTCTGAGACTGGTGTCCACCTAGCTTGACGAAGTGGGCACCAGTCTCAGTGCTCTCATATGCCTATAATCAGAGATCTGTTGACCGAGAATAAATGCTGCTTTGTAAGAGAGTTGCTGTATGTTGCTCAAGTCCTGATTGAGACTACTGATATTCTTCGCTTTGGTGAAGAAAGGAATGAAGAATTAAGTAATGTTCGTGAGAAGTGGTATTTTTGGAGAAATCCGGTTGCCTGCGTAATATAGGGGAGGGCGTGAGCCTTGGCAGGGTCAACTTGGCTAATATTCGAGTAATGTCGGGAAGAATTATAGGGAGCGCAACGTGGTAGTAGTCTTGGACAAGATCCTTCGTATGGGTGAGGGGCGCCAGCTTCATAAGCTGGAAAATGTGGCGAAAGCTACGAACGCTCTGGAGGATCAAATCTCCGCAATGACCGACGAAGAGCTAAAGGGGCAGACCGTTACCTTCAAAGAACGTTTGAAGAATGGTGAAAAACTTGATGATTTAATGCCTGAAGCCTTTGCGACGGTGCGTGAAGTCTCTAAAAGGACGTTGGGCCAAAGACACTTCGATGTTCAGCTCATGGGTGGCGCAGCTCTGCACTGGGGCAACATAGCTGAAATGAGGACAGGTGAAGGTAAGACTCTGGTAGCTACCTTACCGGCTTATCTCAATGCTCTGGAAGGAAAAGGCGTTCACGTCGTTACCGTTAACGACTATCTAGCAAGCTATCAGAGTGAACTCATGGGTCGTGTGTTCCGTTTCCTGGGCATGAGCGTAGGCTGCATTATCACTGATCAGAAGCCTGCTGTACGCCGCAAGCAGTACGAGGCTGATATTACATACGGTACCAACAATGAGTTTGGATTTGATTACCTTCGTGACAATATGGCGTGGGATAAGTCAGATTTGGTACAACGTGGACATCATTTTGCGATTGTGGATGAGGTTGACTCCATCCTCATTGATGAGGCCCGTACGCCGTTGATCATCTCAGGACCTGCAGAAGGTGATGTGACGCGCTGGTATCGACAGTTTGCAAAATTGGCACCGAAACTGACTCGTGACGAAGACTATGAGGTAGATGAAAAGAAAAAGGTTGTAGGTATTCTTGACCCTGGAATTACCAAGGTTGAAGACTTCCTCGGTATAGATAACCTGTATGAGCCCAATAACACACCGTTAATTGGCTACCTTAACAATGCTATAAAAGCTAAGGAACTGTTCATTAAAGATCGTGACTATGTTGTACAAGGAGGCGAAGTACTCATTGTTGATGAGCACACAGGCCGACTTCTCCATGGCCGCAGGTACAACGAGGGTCTCCATCAGGCTATTGAAGCTAAAGAAGGCGTCACAGTACAGCCCGAAAACCAAACATTTGCAACCATCACTTTGCAAAATTACTTCCGCATGTATGACAAACTGGCAGGCATGACGGGAACAGCAGAAACTGAAGCTGCTGAGTTTATGAACACTTATAAGTTGGGTGTACTCCCTATCCCAACCAATAAGCCCATGATTCGTAAAGACCAGGAAGACCTCGTCTTCAGAACGAAGAAGGAAAAGCTGACCGCTATTATCAAGGATGTGGCTAAACGCCACGCCGAGGGGCAGCCAGTTTTGTTGGGTACAGCTTCAGTCGAGGCTTCTGAAGTTGTTTCGTCACTCCTAGAAGTAGCAGGTATTGACCACCAAGTCTTAAATGCTAAGCAACATGCCAAAGAAGCAGGAGTGGTAGCTGTCGCTGGTCGTAAGGGAGCAGTCACTGTCGCAACAAATATGGCTGGGCGTGGTACGGATATTATGCTTGGCGGTAATGTGGAGTTTTTGGCTGACCAAAAGCTCAAAGATCAAGGTTATTCTCCAGAAGATACTCCAGAGGAGTACGAGAAGCTTTGGCCTGAGACACTACAGGAAGTTAAAGAACAGGTCAAAGATGAGCACCAAGAGGTTATCGACTTGGGTGGCCTGTATGTATTAGGCACTGAACGTCATGAATCTAGACGCATTGATAATCAGTTGCGTGGTCGTTCTGGACGACAGGGTGATCCTGGAGAATCACGCTTCTACTTGAGCTTGGAAGACGACCTTATGAGGCTCTTCAATACCCAACTGGTGGCTCGTCTTCTTTCCACGAGCATGCCTGAAGGTGAGCCCATCGAAATGAAGTCTGTTTCGAAGGGAGTGCGTAATGCACAAAAAACAGTCGAATCTCGTAACTATGAGATCCGGAAAAATGTGCTTAAGTATGACGACGTCATGAACAAGCAACGTCAAGTAATCTATGCGGAGCGCCAGGCAGTTCTTGAGGGTGAAGATATCCAACAAGATATCGAACGCTTCATCAAAGACACTATTACCTCTTACATTCATGGTGCTCAGAAGGGTTCCGATAAGCCAGCCGATTGGGACTGGGATGGCTTATGGACTGCACTCGATAGTCTCTACAAAGTTGGTATTGACAAGAAAGAGACTCAGGAGACCATCAGCAAACTCAAGGGGAATAAAGCTGTCAACGCGCTCTTAGCGGAACTCCTGGAAGATGCAAATCACGTATACGAAGAGCGTGAAGATCAGCTGGGTGAAGAATCATCACGACAGCTAGAACGTCGTGTTGTACTTTCGGTTCTTGATCAAAAGTGGCGTGAACATCTCTATGAAATGGACTACCTCAAAGACGGTATTGGCTTGAGAGGCATGGGACAGCGTGACCCTCTGGTTGAATACCAACGAGAAGGTTTCCAGATGTACAACTCTATGATTGATGCTATTAAAGAGCAGAGCGTTCAGCTTCTCTTTAATGTGGATCTTGATCAGGTTGCAGAGAGTGAACTAGCTTTGGCCCAGTCCGAGAAAGAACAAGAAGACGACGGACAAGAGCTAGGTAGTGATCAGGTATCTGACGTGAAAGAAGATGTCGAGTACCACGCCCCAGTAGATCCCGATGAAACTGATGAGGCTGAAGATATTGCTCAAGCAGTATCTGACGACAGTGAAGATGCCGATGCAAATATCGCTCTTGTTGGCCCTGAGCCTCTCAGCCATGCAGAGCAGGACATTCCTACGAACAAGCGACCCAAGACCGAGGAAGAGCATACGCCGTGGTCAGATGGAAGAACTTTCCCTGGGACTTCAAAGAATGCTTCTTGCCCATGTGGCTCCGGTAGGAAGTACAAGATGTGCCATGGGCATAACGAGCTATAAGCTTATGAGAAACTCCTTATAGCACTGACTTAGACCCTGGCGCCATCGTCGTCAGGGTCTTTGCGTTGATGGAAGTCTTGTCGGCTGTAGATAAGACCTGAGATACCTAATAATGTGCATAACGCAGCAAGAGGTCCTAGGAAAGTCGGTAGTGGGTGAACAAACAGGGCTGAAACTAAACCTATTATTCCGATAATGGCGAGCACTGAGTATAAGATGAAGCTTGCGCTGGGTTTATCAAAGCTTGGATTGGGTGGAACAAACGGAGATTCTTGATCCATGATGGTATCTGTATCTAACCAGCTGGAAGTAAAGTCTCGCGGTCCTCTGCCATACCTTGAGTTAGAATCTGTGAAGGATGATTGCGGTAAATCCTTTACAGTAAGTGCTGCTGTTTTGCTTTCTCGCTGTATTTTTCGTTTGAACCGTTTTGCTGTGCTTGATGATTCAATGTCTTTGAAATCTTCGCTGTGGGCAGCCATGAAATTTTGCCAAGATTGGCTATCTGTTTGGTCAGCGTCCCCTATGGATTTTGCCTCATTTTGAAGCTTGTCATCGTCGTTGCTATTCTTATGCTGGGTCATACATCTAAGAGTAACCTTGGCGGAAGTCATTAGACAACTACATGAATTACTACAAAGGGAGGCTTTGTGGATTACTGGTTCTTTGTTAAGCTCATAGGACCTATAGCTCGGTTTTGGTTTAAGCCACGAGTAGAGGGATTAGAGAATATTCCTGTGCAAGGTCCGGCAATAATTGCTTCCAACCACTTAGCCGTGATAGATGATGCGTTGTTGCCTTTAGTAAGTCCAAGAATGATCCATTTTATGGCCAAAGCCGAGTATTTTACTGGGAAAGGATTAAAAGGCCGTTTCAAAAAATGGTGGTTTACCTCGGTAGGAGTGTTTCCTGTTGATCGCTCAGGGGGGTCAAAATCCCTTGGGGCACTTGAGACAGCACGAGGCATCCTGGAACAGGGAGAAGTATTCGGTATTCACCCGGAAGGCACACGTAGTCCTGATGGTCGTCTGTACCGGGGACACACGGGAGCTGCACGTTTGGCGATCGAAACAGGTACACCGATTGTCCCGACTGCCCTGATTGGTACACGAGAACTTCAAAGGCCGGGGCAAAGCATTCCCAGCAAAGGTAAGACGAGAATTATCTTTGGCAAACCAATTGAGGTTCGACGTCAATCAGTCAATCAGATTACTCGTGAAGAGATACGTGATTTAACTAACCAGATGATGCGTGAAATCAATCGTTTGAGTGGACAAGAATACGTAGATGTATATGCTCAAGTTGTCAAGAACAAATTGGAACAACAGTGAACATTGTAAGTCGGCAGTCATACCGGCGTTAGACCACAGTTAACGTAATTACTGTAGGCTTTCCATCTTCACCGTGAACTCGTATTGGTCCTGGTGTAGGGCTTTGCAGGCGTACAGTGTGAGAGATATCTCCGAGCGGAGCAGTTATCTTTACGTCGAGGCCCTTCGCCTTGAGAATCTGAATAGCCTCATCTTTATTTTTACCGACCAAGTTATCTAATTCCACCATTTGTGGGCCTTTTGATACCACTACACTTACCTGGTCTCCCCAGTGTAATTGGCTTCCTGGTTTGGCGGAAGCTGAAATTATCTGGCCGCTAGCTATGGTATCGGACCAAGCCTCATTGTAGGTGGTAGCTAGTCGAGCTGCATTCAGGGCATTAGTTGCTTCTTGTTTACTTTTCCCAACAATATCAGGCATGCTGACAGGCATTTTGCCCTTGGATAGGGTAACCGTAACCTGTTCATTGTGGTTTACGGTACTGTTTGGCTGTGGGGTTACTGTTATTGCTGCTCCTGCTGGCAGGTCCATTGAATACTGGTCTTGGTTCTCATCATGTACAATGTTGCTGAAACCTGCTGCTTTCAGGGCATCAATGGGGTGCATTCCAGACTCAGTATGAGGGTCTAGGAGATCAGCAGGCACAGTTACTTTCTGTATGCCTCGAGAAACCACCAGTTTGACCTTCCCATTACGCTTACTGATATGTGACTCTACTGTTTTGGGCTCAGCTGAAATGATGTGTCCTTGTGGCACGGTATCGCTATATGCTTGGCTTTCCTCATGTGGTATTCCAGCAACTGTAAGAGATTGTTTGTATTTCGTAAAGTCAGCACCTTCTATTGAGCAGACGCTGTTGGTAGTGCAAGAGGAATCTGATGGTCGGGGGAGCTTCCAATAAGAACCTGGTCCCTTAAAATACCACCATCCTGCACCTCCAGCCATTAGAGCTAATATGAGGACTATGATGACAAGAGCTGTAATGAGCTTTTTAAGCCAGCGTTTAGGTTTCTTTTTATCAAGTTCACTGAGCTCGTATACTGCCTTCATAGGTTCAGTAGATTGTTCATCAGCTACCGGAGTATCGGCAGGCGCAAGGAACTGTTTAGTTTGTGTGTTTACTGGCTTCTGATCTCCACGCTCAGACTTGTCTGATGATGACACCTGGCTTTGAGCTGTATCCACTTGAGTATCTGGTTGGCTTACTGGGTCATTAATATGTTCAAACAGATCTGTAGGTTTTGCTGTTGACTCTACCACGTTTGAAGACACATTTCCTGCCAGGGGAGTTGAGCCTTTCAGGGCAGGTTTGCCAGTTTGTTGAGGTTGAGAAGGAGCAGATGTTCCAGATCGGAAGCTTAAGGCGTCAGGGCTTAGCTTTGTGGCCATTTTTTTCATGCTCTCAAGGGCTTGGTTGGCGTCGTTAGGGCGGTCATCAATAGGTCGTGCTACTAGACCAGCAATAAAGTCTGAGATCTGAGGGTCAATTCCCGGGCATACCTGGGTAAGAGATGGAACATCTTCATGAACATGCTTAAAAACTACTGTTACCGGATTATCACTAACAAATGGAACGGAGCCAGTGAGCATCTCATACGCGACAATTCCGACGGCGTAGAGGTCACCCTGTGGAGTAGCTTGGTTGTTTTCAATAGTCTCTGGAGGTAAATATGCTGCGGTGCCCAACAGCATGCCTGTAGTTGACAGAGTGGTTTGTGAAGCAGCACGAGCTAACCCAAAATCAGTAATTTTGACGTTTCCCCGGTCATTCAACAGAATATTTTCTGGCTTGATGTCTCGGTGGATTACACCTGCTTCGTGAGCGCTGGCTAAACCATCCAAAACTTCTCCAATGATGCGCAGCGTCTCACGTACCGAGAAGGTACCTTGCTCGTTCATTTCATGACGGAGGTTAACCCCGTGAATGTACTGCATGACGAGAAATTCTCGGCCATTGACTTGTCCCGTATCGTAAACTTGTACGATATGCGAATTGGCTATGGCTGCTGCTGATCTGACCTCTCGATGGAAGCGTTCTTCAAACTCAGCACGATGGGGTCCCTGTGCTAGCTGAGTGTGCATTATCTTGATAGCCACAGTTCGGGAGAGTCTCTGATCCAGTGCTTCATACACTGTGGCCATCCCGCCTTCGGCAATTTTGCCTATGATGCGGTAGCGGCCCTCGATAATGTGACCTGTACTTGCCTGTCCCGCTTCACTCATAGTCGTATCGTATGGCCTTCCCAAGTAAAAACAGTGTTGTTGAGCTGGTTCTTAGCGAAAAATCCACTCGAGCGTGTTGTTCTGAGCAGGTTAAACGCCTTCAGCTGCCCTTTCTTATGCTACCGCTATAGCATCAAAAAATAGATTGACTTACTAAAAAAGAAAGTGAGAGCAGGCATCTGCCAGGCGTTCTTGCCCCATTTTGCTTATGTTCAGCGTTTTACAGGAGTCTTGGATGGCACTCATGCTGTTTGAAGCTAGGTCTTTAATCAGCTCCTGAACAGCATCTATGGCGCCAGTGTGGTGGAAGTCAGTGCTTACATAAGACACGTCTTCAGAAGTACGCTGAGATGCCTGGTAAATCTCTATCAATCGTTTTTTGTGGTCAGGGTCAGAACGTTGCAGTGCAGTTGCTAAGAGGACGGTTCTTTTCCCCTCATAGATGTCTCCGCACTGAGGTTTTCCAGAGTCGTCTGAGCTTGCAGTCACATCCAGTAAGTCGTCACGTAACTGATATGCCAGACCTAAGCTCGTTCCTATATTGCTGGCTATATTGCTGGCTATTTCTGGTGGTTTGCCGGCCGCCAAGAGACCCAACTCAATTGGAGCTATGGTCGTATACGAGGAGGTTTTTTTGTTAATGGTATTCAGGGCAGTTCTTTTGAGTTTTTCTGGATCATGTAGAGGCATTATTTCCATACCGAAGTCGAGCACTTGCCCTTGATCTACTTCTCCCATCATGTGGAAAAAAGCTGTAAGAATTGCTGATGATTGTGGAAACTTGTCTGCTGAGGTGTTTGCAAGAGCGCATGCTGTGGTTGACAGGAGGTCTCCTAAAAGAATGCCTAAGGCCTGTCCAGCCATAGTCTTGCTTTCATGCGTTTTGCTAGCTAGAGATCGATAAACGTTGTCAAGTGCAATATAGGCGGAAGGCTCATGACGCCTAAGCTGAGCTTGGTCAATAATATCGTCGTGAACTAGTGCTGATGTCTGGAACAGTTCCAGTGCACAGGCAAGATCTATAAGTTCCGAGGGCAGCTGATCGACAGTAACGGATGTTGTACTAGGGTATTTGACAGCGCAATAAGTAGCTAGCAGTAAGTGAGCTCTGAGTCGTTTACCACCTCGATTAGATATTGTTGCTTGTTCAAGAACTGCCTCTTCTAAATCATGTACCGGTTTTTCTGACTGTGAAGACCAGCTATTGAAGTAGGACGATATGACTGATTCCATGCGCTGTTCAAGGAACCGCTGTAGATCGGTATGAGGCATACTGCGAGCCTATCGGTACGGGTCCCCTTATTGAGCTTTGTTGTGCAAACAGATTCACAATCAACCACATTGACAGGTTAGCTTTATCTATCTTGTAAAACTATGCCAAGGTGAGGGTCATGAGGACAAGCAATCCGTGAACTACAGGAGTTGAGGAGATACACCAATGACAACGAGGAAGAACGACCACAACAAGTCCAAAGGTACGATGGCTATAGAGCAGCATATCGCAGAGCTCCTTTCTACCTATCGCGCAAAACGCCGAGAACTTGGTGTTGCATTAGCAGACAAGGAACTGATGAAGGATCCAGTGACGTTATGGTGTCACAATTTGCTTGCTTCTGAAAAGGACTATCAGGAGCTAGATGAACTGACACGCTTGACTATTGCTATAGGAATGACTGAAACGTTAGCAATTCGAGATGCTCTCATTGTTTCTTTTTTGTGCGATCGAGAACAGCTCAAACCTGATACTGTGCTGCAATTAACCTGTAAGCCGCACGAACAATCCAGCGTTCGTTTGTTGTGTCAAGCAGTGGATGGAGCGTTTACAGATTCACGGATCCGGCCGGATCATACCCGTTGTAGTGCTGGTTTAAAGATGCTTGAAGAGATTGTCTCATTGGTTCCCGAATCTTTCCAAGAGCAGCCTCTGGCTGTCTTGGCTTACCTGCACTGGTGGTTGGGAGCTGATGAGGGTGCTGCATTAGCTCGAAGAGCACTTGAGATTAATGAACGGTGTACTCTTGCTTCAATTATCGAAGCAGCTTTTCGCCATTATGTACGACCAGCCTGGGTTACTCAACCCACTTCAAGTTGCTAGATTTCGATCAACCGGGAATAATAGTCCTGTTGGAATGGTTCACTGTAATAGTTGATAATTTGCCCTTGCCATCAGTGCGCCCATAGCGTAGTAAGGCTGTGGGTGTGGAGTTTCAGGAGGATACGTTGGCCACAAAGGACACACAGTCTGACAGCAACGAGCAGCAAAAGAAAGTAAAGGCCAGCCAATCTCGATCTAAATCGACGCGTACAGGCACCGGCGCTAAACTTGATACTGGCAGTAAGACTAAGAATTCTGCAAAAGCTGCTAAAACTAAAAAAGTCTCACAAGCAAAGACTAAGAAGATACAATCTGACGATAACTTGCCAGTTAACGAAACTGAAAAAACGCCCTCCACTACAATTGATGATGAATCGCTTATCCAAACTGAGGATGTCCACATTGAGGATACTGATATAGATATTGAAGACCTCAGCAAGGTTGATGAGGTTGACATTGATGTGGTTGACGATGTACTTGACGATGATGGTACCGGAGAAAGTGACGAGGCTGAGGACGAAGAAGATAGTGCTGAACAGACAGTGACCCCGCCAGATGTCAAGGGTGCATTTGTTGTTTCTGACGATGATGATGACGACAATCTCACTCCTTCGGGTAATCCTAAGCGCAGAGTCGTCACCGCAGGAGCTACAGCGGATCCTGTCAAAGACTACTTGAAACAAATCGGACGGGTGTCTCTGCTGAATGCAGAACAAGAAGTGGATTTGTCAGAACGAATCGAAGCTGGCCTTTACGCTCAGCACCTGTTGGATATCAACGGTGACGGAATGAGTTTTAAGGAGCGGCGAGAACTCAAGTGGGCTGTTAACGATGGTAGGAAGGCCAAGGACCATCTTTTGGAAGCCAACTTGAGGTTGGTTGTTTCTCTTGCTAAGCGGTACACCGGTCGCGGCATGCTCTTCTTGGATCTCATTCAGGAGGGTAACCTAGGTCTTATCCGTGCCGTAGAAAAATTTGACTATACCAAGGGTTACAAATTCTCGACTTATGCTACTTGGTGGATTCGTCAGGCCATTACGCGAGCCATGGCTGATCAAGCTCGAACTATTCGTGTTCCTGTTCATATGGTCGAAGTCATCAATAAGCTTTCCCGGGTGCAGCGGCAGATGCTTCAGGACCTTGGGCGTGAACCGACTCCAGATGAGTTAGCCCGTGAACTCGATATGCCTGTAGAGAAGGTCCAGGAAGTTCAGAAGTATGGTCGTGAGCCTATTTCTTTGCACACACCTTTAGGTGAAGACGGT
Source organism: Bombiscardovia coagulans (assembly GCF_002259585.1). Classification (GTDB taxonomy): domain Bacteria; phylum Actinomycetota; class Actinomycetes; order Actinomycetales; family Bifidobacteriaceae; genus Bombiscardovia; species Bombiscardovia coagulans. The sequence goes on along the minus strand of NZ_MWWS01000002.1, from coordinate 178,031 downwards.
GATTCCGAGTTCGGTGATTTAATTGAAGACACGGATGCCATCGCTCCTTCGGATGCTGTTGCATTCTCGCTTCTCCAGGAGCAGTTTAAACAGGTCTTGGAGACACTCAGTCCACGTGAAGCTGGTGTTATCAAGATGCGCTACGGTTTAGAGGACGGACAGCCTAAGACTCTAGACGATATTGGTAGAGTGTATGGTGTTACACGAGAGCGTATACGTCAAATCGAGTCAAAGACGATGTCCAAGCTGCGCCATCCCTCACGCTCACAGACCTTGCGTGACTTCCTGGATCAGTGATTACGCGAGAGCTGGCAAAGGCTCAGAATACTAACTACAGCAGTGAGGGATATGGCTACGACAAGTAAGAAAACTCCGGACGAGGCTTATGGTGCTGACTCGTTAACTGTTTTAGAAGGACTTGATGCTGTTCGTAAGCGCCCTGGTATGTATATTGGTACCACCGATAGCCAGGGACTTATGCACTGTCTTTGGGAGATCATAGATAATGCAGTAGATGAAGCGTTAGCTGGTGCTTGCAAGGAAATCAAGGTTACCCTCCATGACGATGGGTCAATTGAAGTTGAGGATGATGGTCGCGGCATACCAGTTGATGTTGAACCGAAGACAGGTCTTACCGGTGTGGAAGTTGTCCTAACCAAACTTCATGCTGGTGCAAAGTTTGGCAATGCTTCATACAATGCAGTGGGTGGCCTACACGGTGTAGGTTCTTCGGTTGTTAACGCTTTGAGTTTACGTTTGGATGTTGAGGTCGATCGCGCTGGCAAGACCTATCGGATGGAATTTCACCAGGGACACCCCGGAGTGTATACAGATACGGATCCAGAACATCCGTCGCCACATTCGCCATTTAAACGAACTCGCAAAGGACGTCCCACTGAATTACGGGTAGTTGGTGATGCTCCCGCACATCATTCAGGAACTCGTATTCGTTATTGGGCTGATCCTGAGATTTTCAACCAGACAGCTCAGTTCAGCTATCAACAACTGATTGATCGTGTGAGACAGACGAGTTTTTTGGTTCCAGGGCTCAAAATTACTGTTATCGACGAAAACATAGCCGAAACTGGTGATTCTCGTCGCGATGAGCGTATTGAAGTCGATGCAGTGAGTGGAGATGCTACTAGCCACGAACCACCTCTAGTAGTCTCGTCTGAGGAGAGTCAGGAGACAGAACAACAAGAGCCTTCGCTGGCGTCTGTTGCGCAAGCATGGGATCATCCATCAACCGACCACAAGAGGGTTGAAGAATTTTTACATACGGGTGGTGTTGTAGATTTCGTAGACTACCTGTCTAATGGTGAACCGATCAGCGACATATGGCACATCAGCGGTGAAGATACTTATGAAGAAGAGACTCAGAAAGTTGGTTCTAACGGAGAATTACATGCAGAAAAGGTAGCCCGTACCTGTGGAGTTGACATTGCCCTGCGCTGGGTTAATGACTACAACTGCGTTATCAGATCATTTGTGAATGTTGTTGCCACACCTGGTGGAGGTATGCATGTAGATGGGTTTATGAATGCTATGACCCGTCAGATACGTAAGGTAGTCGAGGCTAACGCCCGTAAATTCAAGGTTAATCTGAAAGATTCGCATACTAAGATCGAACGGGATGATGTCCTCGCTGGCCTAGTTGCGGTTATCACTGTTCGTATTGCTGAGCCGCAGTTCCAAGGACAGACTAAGGATGTGCTCGGGACTGCACAGGTTAAGCCTATTGTGACGAAGATGACGGATGATCAATTCGGGCAGATGATCACCGGTTCTAAGCGTGGATTTAAGGATCAGTCTAGTAGGGTCTTGGAGAAAATCGTTGGCGAAATGCATGCCCGTATTCAAGCCCGAAAGACCAAGGAAGTAACGAGACGCAAGAATGCTTTAGAGTCCGCTTCTATGCCCGCTAAACTTTCGGATTGTATGCCAGGTAATGATGATGTGGCTGAACTGTTTATTGTAGAGGGTGATTCTGCTCTAGGTACGGCAAAGGCAGCTAGGAACTCGGCTTTTCAAGCTCTTCTGCCGATACGCGGAAAGATTTTAAATGTACAAAAGGCTTCAATTTCTCAGATTCTGGGGAATAAAGAGTGTGCATCTATTATTCAGGTGGTGGGCGCAGGATCAGGTGCTAATTTTGATATTACCCAATCGCGGTATAACAAAGTCATTATGATGACAGATGCTGATGTCGATGGTGCACACATTAGGATCCTTCTACTTACTCTGTTCTATCGATATATGCGTCCACTTATTGAACACGGACACGTCTATGCTGCTGTCCCACCACTGCATAGGATTTCGCTAACTGGAAAACGCAAGGGAGAGTTCCTGTATACCTATTCTGATGATGAATTGGAAGGTAAGCTATCCGATCTCAACAGACAGGGTTTAACCTATAACGAGGATATTCAACGGTATAAGGGACTTGGTGAGATGGATGCAGACCAATTGGCTGACACCACTATGGATCCCCGCACTAGAATGCTTCGTCGTATCCGTATGGAGGATGCAGAGGAGGCAACAAGAATATTTCCCCTGCTGATGGGAGATGACGTGCCGCCCAGAAAGCAGTTTATCGTTGACAATGCAGATGACTTTGACCGTTCTAAAATCGATACCTGATTCTGCTGATAATAAAACTGCTTCCGTTGTTATTTCCTACATACTGGCAATAGCAACGGAAGCAGTTTTTATTTTCCTAGGCAACATATGCGATCGGTGAAGCGAGTTCCTGACCAGAAGCGTCTCGTCTCATATCGACTTCTGGGAGTTCAACCGGATGACCAGATGCTGTTGAGGCATGTAAGGGCCAAAGGCCAACACACGCGAGTAATAGTCTATTTTGTCCCTTCAGGAAGCGCTGTGACCGTACTCCACCAGTTGCACGACCTTTTGCTGGATACATTTGCAGGGGGGTTACTTTCGCAGCCCCATTATCAGTTCCCGGCAGGGCTTCTTCTTCACCCGCAACAGTGAGAACAACAGCACCAGCTTGACTGCTTAAACCATTGTCGCCCTCACTATAGGTCCAGGCTATTTGGTTGTGGGGGACTACAGCAAAACACAGCACTTGTGCATTTTCCGCTAAACGGATACCTGTCATACCGCCTGAATTACGGCCTTGGGGTCTGACTTTACCTGCCTCAAAGTTCAGCAAGCTAGAATCAGTTGAGATAAACACCAAAGTATCTGTATCTTCAGCAGGTGCTGCGAAGATAAGTCTGTCATCTTCTGCGAGGTCAATGATACTCCATGAGTCCATGGTGCTAGGGGATTGCCGGTTCCAACGCTTCACTACGCCCTTCGTGGTACCCATAGCTAAAGGTCTACTGTCACTTGTATCAATAGCAGCAATAGCCTTTTCTCCCGCTATTGGCTGTGTGGATTCAGTCATACCGATCAGTTCATCTGCTCTCACACCGCCGCTCAAGCTTAGAGAAGTTGTTAATGGCAATTGGGGTAAATCAGCAACAGGGAGTGTCACTAGCCTTCCAGCCGATGTAATGATTGCATACGTTGCAAGTGTATGAGTAGTAAAGATGGAGACAATTTGGTCATCGCTAGCTCTCTCAGCAGAGGCAGATCGACTTTGCCACATGTCCAGAGCACCTTCGTTAGAACGGGCTATGAGACCCGAAGAGCTCATCAGTACGGTGCACGGTTCATCAGAAACTTGTAGGTTGGAGTGTTGTGATGCACTGTGAGAGGACACGGAGGCAGCAAGAGCGAGTTTTTGTGCAACGGTTGTAGACGCATCTTCAGCAGAATCGTTTCCTTGTACTGCTACTGGTGCCAATTCGCCTGACGCCTCTGCGTCTAATATAACAGTTCTTCTTGGTGTATTCCACGCTTGTGCGGCCTGATCCATCTCTTGGATAACGACCTTGTCAAGTTCTGCGGATGAACTCAAGATTAAATTCAGAGCGTCTAATTGTTGTTTAAGATCATCACGTTCTCCCTCGAGCTCTATACGGCTCATTTTAGTGAGCCGTCTCAGCCTCATCTCAAGGATATACTTAGCTTGTACTTCGTCGAGGTCAAAGACAGCCATGAGGCGTGTTTTTGCTGCGTCGGCATTTTCAGAAGTACGAATAACCTGAATTACTTCGTCAATGTCTAGCATAGCTAATAATAGGCCTTCGACTAAGTGAAGGCGTTCTTGGGCTTTTTGCTTACGGTACTCTGATCGACGGTGGATAACATCTCTTCTATGCTTAATCCAGACTTCCAGAAGTTCTTTCAAACCCATGGTGTGGGGTCTTCCCTCCACCAAAGCCACATTGTTAATAGTGTAAGAGTCTTCCAAAGGCGTGTACTTAAACAACTGAGACAGAACTTTTGCTGGGTCGAAACCAGATTTTAACTCTATAACTAAGCGGGTGCCGTTATGGCGGTCAGTAAGGTCAATAGCCCCTGAAACACCTTCGATCCTATGGTTTTTGACTCCATCAGAAATACGCTCTAAGACCCGTTCTGGACCCACCATAAAGGGCAGTTCTGTTACAACAATTGCCTTTTTCCGTGCCGTTACATTCTCAATGTGGGTTACAGACCTTGTAATAAAAGCACCACGTCCGGATTGATAAGCTTGGCGGATTCCCTCTCGTCCTACGATGATGCCGCCTCCAGGCAGGTCAGGGCCTGGAATATACGTCATCAGATCGTCTAGGGAAGCATCTGGATGGAACATAAGATGCTTAGCTGCAGCTACAACTTCACCTAAGTTATGAGTAACCATATTGGTTGCCATGCCCACCGCTATACCTGATGACCCATTAACGAGCAGGTTAGGTATTGCAGAAGGAAGCACAACTGGTTCTTTGAGTTTGTTATCATAGTTCGGAGTAAAGTCAACAGTACCTTCATCAATGTTGGCATTCATTCCTAGGGCTGCTGGAGCTAATCTGGCCTCAGTATATCGAGATGCTGCAGGACCGTCATCAAGAGAGCCAAAGTTGCCATGGCCGTCTATTAATGGTAAACGCAGGGCAAAAGGTTGTGCTAGTCGAACCATTGCTTCATAAATAGAAGAATCACCGTGTGGGTGAAGCTTGCCCATGACTTCACCCACTGCTCGAGCTGATTTCATGTACGGCTTGTCAGGCGTCAGATTCATCTGGCCCATCTGGTAAATAATGCGTCGTTGAACTGGCTTTAGACCATCGCGAGCATCGGGCAAGGCGCGAGCATAGATAACAGAGTATGCGTACTCGAGAAAGGACTTGCTCATCTCCTCACCTAAGGGTGTTTCAACAATGTGCTCATCGATCTGCCGTACGTCGTAGCCTGGATTGCTCTTGCGATGTGCTGCCATTACTCTCCTCGCTTTACTCTTGTGGCCCCTATGATAGCGGCAGGTCGGTCCAAAGGTGCTTTTTTAATCTGATGAGACGTAAACTCGACGACGTGAAGACAGGGTCATGATTGAATGGTTGCATGCATGATTTTGCCAGTATTGATGAATTAACGGTCTTAGCTCCGAACGGCAGTTACGGGGATAAGACAGATTCTGCCCAGCGTGGGCAAGCTTTTCACCTTTCTTCGGTCTTACCGGCAATAAGTGCAGCAATAGGGCATCCTGTGGCAACTGCTGTGCACAAGGATCCTCAAGGTCTGCAAAAGGCTATAGGGCTGCCTGACGTCACTTCAGCCATAGTTGTGCTGGTAGATGGCCTTGGTTATTGGAATTTGCGTCTTCGCCTGGGACACGCTCCGTATCTCCGTTCTCTGTTCCAAGATGAGAATAATAACCGTCCGTTGGCTAGCTGTTTACCCTCTACTACTACAGCTGCTATGGGCGTCTTTGGTACGGGAACCTGCCCTGGGTTGACGGGTATGACTGGTTATACACAATTAAACCCGGATACTGGTGACTTAAGCCAACTGATACAATTTCGTGATGCTCAGGAACCAGAAGACCTTCAACAGCAACCGACTATATTTGAAACTCTCGCCAGACAAGGAGTACGTGTCACTTCGTCTGGTTTACCGAAGTTTGCGAACTCGGGACTGACCAGAGCTGCCTTGCGCGGTAGTCACTACATCGGTAACAAGGATCCCAGGGCTCGGATATTAGCCGCAGCTCAAGCGGCACAAAAACCTGGTTTGACATACCTGTATATACGTGACATCGATAAAGTCGGACATACAGCAGGATGGGAGAGTGACGAGTGGGTTGCAGCTCTCGAACGTGTGGATGCTCAACTAGCAACACTTAAAAGAGAATCGCCCAAGGGTACACTCATTGTTATCGTTTCGGACCATGGAATGGTGGCTGCAGACAGCAATGATCGATTTGATATTGCCGAACATGAGGAGCTCCAGCATGGAATCACTTTGGTCGGTGGGGAACCACGCCAAGTTATGCTGTATTTGGATGATGTAGAGCAAACTGCCCGTACAGCTGAGCGCTGGCAGGAAGCACTGGGTGAGCGGGCAGTGGTGAGAACTCGGCAAGATATACTCGACAACGGATTACTGGGCACGGTAGACGGACGTATTAAGTCCGTTATAGGCCATATTTTTATTAGTGCCTGTGGTGCAGCTACAGTAGTAGACTCTCGTATCCAGAGCGAACAGGAAATCAACCTACCAGGAGTGCATGGTTCGCAGACATATCTAGAAAGCGATATTCCATGTCTGATAGATTTGGCGTAAGTGCAAGTACACTACCGTTTACAAGGGCCTAGTTCACTGACCAAAAAGGATTTCGTCCCAAGAGGGTACCGCCGATCGACCAGCTTTTTTAGGGGAGGGTTCTTGGTTGGAATCTGTTTTTTGTGCAGAACTTATGCCACTGGTGGTCTCCTGCGATGTCTGTTGGTGTCCAACTGTATTTTGACCAGTGGTTGCATGAGGAGTTTGCGACGGCGTGTCGTTGGTAATATTTGTCCGTGCTTCAATAGGTTTGCTAGCAGGTTTTTGTGACGATACTGGCTCAGCACTCTTACTCAAGCTGTTCTTGGCTTTGGTGGACGGCTCCTGTTCGCCGCGTTGCTGTACCGTTTTATTTTTCTCTGTCTTACGTTTTCCGCCATACATCCAGGCCGTGAGTGGATTAGATGGATGCTCATCCACCTGCTGATCAGTGTTATCCTTTGTGCTTTCATCTGCAATGCTAGTGTCTGTTTGATCACCGGCTATAACACTTTGGGTTATTGTTGAGGGCCCTTCTTGAAGCGGCTCAGAAGTGTGTTGTGCGCCGGTCATATCGGTAGTAGTAGGCACGGGATACATGCGGGCAGAATCAGTTTGGTTTGATTGCAGTTGGGCTGCGTCTTTAGTGTGCGGCGTGTTGTCCTGTTCGCTTGATTTTTTGTCTATGGAAGTGCTGTCTTCAGCAGCTGTGCCTTGCGTACCAGCAGGTACTGAAGGAGGTGTCGAAATTTCAACAACCGGCGCCTGCGTGTTGGTATTGGAAGGTGTAGGCACTGTAGGTTCAGAATATGCTGGTGGAGCTTGAATAGCGGTGAGTTCAGGGTTGGTTGGTGGGGCTGTATCTTCTGTATTCGGCAGGAAGGATTGAGAGCCTTCAAGCAGCTGTTGGGCGATGGTGTTGACACAAGTAATGTTGTTTTCCTTCATGTTCCATGTCCAGTCAGCCTGGAAGGCGTGACCCATAGCTTGGAAGGATGCCCGGATTTTCCAAGGACCATTTCCTCGGCGTGTCGCGTTCCAACTTACTGAGTTGATGCTCACATCTGCTGCTTCCAAAGAGCGGTTTATGGCTTCTTCATTGGAAGAACCTGACCCTCGTTTAGGGGCAGACATTGATAAAAACTGTTCGATTGCGTATTTTTTCTCAGTCTCAATAGGGTTCGCGAAACGCCGAACGATCGCTTCGTTGACAGCGAATTCTTGCGCAACCTGCTTAGTTGTTTCACCCGCCCGTACTGCCGCCTGAATTGCAGAGATTGGCAAGGCAAAACTCGCCTGAGGGATGGGAGTTCCGTGCTCCTCTTCCAAAATTTGTTTGGCTTCGAGAATGGCGCGATCTAGCGTATTATCAACGCAAACTTCGAAGAGCTCGTGGCCGTACGCGAACACTAAATTGCCTTGACCACTAACGTGGTCAAAGCGGGCTGTCTTGCTCTCTTCTTGAGGCATCCCAACACCTTCTCTTCCCTGAATGTGTACCTTCACAACTATTGTGCCCTATAGGTGGTATTTTACGAGCATCATAAATCGTGTATTCTATCCGCAGTACATTTATGTATCCTGTGAAGGGTAACTAGGGGTAAATGTTCTGCATAGAACCAGAGTGAAAGGATGTGCGATGGCACAAGACTATGATTCTCCTCGTGACAAGGATGAGGACGAGGCCTCCATCGAAGAATTGGGTAAAAAAAGCCAAGATGCTCCCACTGACATTGATGATGACGAGAACGCCATTGCTGAAGATTACGAACTACCAGGTGCAGATCTGAGTAATGAAGATGCTTCAGTAACGGTTATACCTATGCAAGGTGACGAGTTCATTTGCTCAGTTTGCTTCTTGGTTAAGCACCGCAGCCAACTCGCATACGTAACGGACGATGATCAGCCAGTATGTAAAGAGTGTGCGGCCTGATGGTATACGACGAGACGTATAACGAGCCAGAAACAATCGAAGTGTTGCTAAAACCTGTCTCTGAACATGGGCAGGAAGATGGTGACAAGCACAACTCGGAGCAACCCTACCTCCGTTATGCTATGGCAGGGGATGCAGGTGCCGATTTGCGCACCCGCATCTCCTTTAACCTTGCCCCTTTTGAGAGGGCGTTGGTGCCCACAGGAATCTCCATGGCTCTGCCAGCAGGATACGTTGGTTTAGTTCATCCGCGTTCAGGCCTGGCTGTCAATGATGGAGTAACTGTTTTAAACGCCCCAGGAACAGTTGATGCTGGTTATAGAGGTGAGATTAAGGTGCCACTTATTAATCTTGATCCTGAACGTACGGTCAGCTTTCATGCCGGTGACCGTATTGCTCAACTGGTTATTCAGCGCTATGTGCAGGCAAGGTTTGTGGTAGCTGACTCTCTACCTGATTCAGAGCGCAGCAGTCACGGTTTTGGTTCGACTGGTCTATGAGTGTTACACAGGACTGCTTACAAACTGTGATTGTTAACTGTTATCTCGTGTAGGATAGTTGCATTGCAGGGGAGAGGAGCACCATGGTTGAAAATGATAGTCATGATGGTACAAACGTTGGCCCAGACGGTTTGGAAGACCTCTCCTCGCATGCCTTAGGGTGTGAAATTTCTGATGATCCGCTCAATCCTTTGCAGCCAATTGAGCAGATTTGCAGGGCTCATTATCCAGATGAGGACCTGTCGATGCTGCCTAAGGCTTATGCTCGCGCTGTCCAACAGCATGCCAGTCAACGTCGAAAATCTGGCGAACCGTATATTATTCACCCACTTGCGGTAGCTCAGATTCTGGCAGATTTAGGTATGGGCCCCACTGTTGTTTCTGCTGGCCTTTTGCACGACACTGTGGAAGACACGGATTACACTCTCGAAGAGTGCCGGGAAGAGTTTGGAGATACAGTTGCGGGTCTCGTTGATGGTGTGACGAAGATCTCAAAAATGGATTATGGCGACTTGGCTCAAGCGGAAACTATCCGCAAAATGGTGGTAGCTATGAGTCGAGACGTTCGTGTGCTAGTTGTTAAACTCGCCGACCGTGTACATAATGCCCGTACTTGGCGTTACGTTAAGCCCACATCGGCTCAAAATAAAGCCCGTGAAACGTTAGATGTATATGCGCCATTGGCTAACCGACTGGGTATGAATGCAATCAAAACTGAGTTGGAGGAGCTCAGTTTCAAAACACTGTATCCCAAAATCTATAACGAAATAGTGGTGCTCGTTGCCCGTAGGGCTGGCCAACGAGATGTGTACCTGAAACAGATCCTCGACGAAATTCGCGCGGATTTGGATGCTCAGGGGATTGACGCTCAAGTAACTGGCAGGCCCAAGGACTTTTTCTCTATCTATCAAAAGATGATTGTGAGAGGGCATGATTTTGAAAGTATTTACGATCTTATGGGTGTGCGTATCGTCGTGGATACCATCCGGGATTGTTATGCAGCATTAGGAGCTGTTCATGCCCGGTGGAGTCCTGTACCAGGGCGTTTCAAAGACTACATAGCAATGCCAAAGTTAAACATGTACCAATCTTTGCACACTACTGTGGTAGGTCCTGGCGGTAAACCTGTCGAGATACAAATCCGTACCTGGCAAATGCATCGTCGAGCAGAGTTTGGTATAGCTGCTCATTGGAAATATAAAGAAAATGGACAAGCTGGCAGGGACTTGTCAGCTCCAGACAAGACTGATGTGCGACGTGAGCAAGCTGAGCTGAGCGAAGCAGATAACCTTAAATGGATTCAACAGCTGGCTGACTGGACGAGTGAGACACCAGACTCGAACGAATTTCTAGGATCACTCAAGGACGATCTAGGGGCTTCCGAGGTATACGTGTTTACTCCAAAGGGGAAAATAGTCTCTCTGCCTGCTGACGCGACACCAGTTGATTTTGCGTACGCTGTGCATACAGAAGTTGGGCATCGTACTATGGGTGCTCGTGTCAATGGTCGTTTGGTGCCTTTGGATACCAAACTAGAAAATGGCGACACAGTAGAAGTCCTTACTTCGAAATCTGACACAGATGGTCCATCAAGAGATTGGTTGAGCTTCGTCAAGTCTCCAAGAGCGCGAAACAAGATTCGTCAGTGGTTTAGCAAAGAGCGTCGCTCAGAGACCATCGAAGAAGGCCGTGACGAGCTTACAAGGGCCATGCGCAAGCGTAGTCTGCCAGTGTCTACACTCATGACACCGGAGTCTATGGTAGGCATTGCAGATGAGTTAAATTATCCTAATGCTGACGCTGTTTTTGCAGCCATTGGTGATGGACTCATTTCAACACAAAATGTAATTTCTCGATTGGTTCACGATGTAGGACGTTCAACAGTCGAAGATGAAGTCGAGCAGGAGGCTCTGCCTCTCAGTCAAGTGGACCAGACTCATGCTGTCTCATCTTCTCGTGGTATATCTGTAAAAGGCGTCGACGATATATGGGTCAAATTAGCACGATGCTGCACCCCAGTCCCGGGTGACTCGATTGTTGGCTTTATCACCCGCAATGAAGGTGTCTCTGTACATCGATCTGACTGCCAGAACCTGCTGGACTTGCGCAAACACCATCCGGAGCGCATTGTAGAGGTTGCATGGACCAGTAACAAGGGAACGTTCATTGTAAAAATCCAAGTTGAAGCTCTCGATCGAGCTCATTTGCTCTCAGACATTACCCAAGTTCTAGCTGATCACGGTGTCAACATCCTATCAGGGGCTCAAAGCACAGGACGCGATAGGGTTGCTGTGAATCAGTTTGTCTTTGAAATGGCGGACCCGCAACATTTGAGTACGCTGTTGTCGGCTGTTCGAAAGATAGATGGGGTATTTGATGCCTATCGCATAACTGGAGCGAAGGACTCAGCATCATCACGCATGCGCAATGTATAGCTGGTGGAACTGGGCGTAAGCGTAAGTACATGTGCATGAAACAAAAGGGGCTGCATTCCCCTTTGTTGCATGCAGCCCCCTTACACTTTGCTGTGGATGGGTTACTGAATAGCCTTAAGCCACTGTTCCTTAGCTGCTTTTTCTGCTTCTAGCTGTTGCTTCTTAGCAGTGTCAGATTCCTTCGCAATTTGCTGGTCAAGCTCTGCAAGCTGCGATTCTAGCTGACGCTCGAAGTTAGACTTACGCGCTTCAGCTTCCGGATCAGACTTCTTCCAAGCTGCATCCTCGACTGCTTTGATCTGACGGTCTACGGCATCCAGACGACTCTCAATACGACGCATATCATTACGCGGTACGTAACCGATCTGATCCCACTCTTCCTGAATTTTTGCTAGAGCCTGTCGTGCCTGTTTAGCTGCTTGTTCGTTATCTACTGGTAACAAAGCTTCAGCTTTTACTACTAAGGCCTCTTTCAGTTTGAGATTCTCTTGCTCGTCTGTTGAAGTCTTGTCGCGGTCAGCTTGACGTGCGTTAAAGAAGGTATCTGCTGCCTGGCGGAATTGAGCCCAGAGAGTATCGTCTTCATTACGACCCGCTCTACCTGCTGCTTTCCAGCGGTCCATAAGCTGGTTAAACTCATGGGATGTAGCGGCCCAATCGACAGAGTCTTTGATCTCGTTGGCCCGACTGATGATTTCCTCTTTTGTTTTCTTTGCCTGTTCACGACTTGCATCACGCTCTTGTGCCCACTTGCGACGTGACTGGTTGAAAGCAGAACGGGCAGTAGAGAAACGCTTCCAGAGGGCATCGGCGTTCTTCTTGTCAATCCGGATACTGGTGCGCTGGTGTTCTTGCCACTGTTCAAACAATGCCTTCAACTTATCAGCTGTCTGTCTCCAATTGGTTTGTTCAGATAAACTAGCAACAATTGTTTCAGCTTCTTCAACAATTGAAGTGCGTTCTTGAACAGCCTGTGCTAGTTGAACCTTACGTTCTTGCTCTAGTTGTTCTTTCTTGGTTTCAGCTTGTTCTTTAATGTGACCCAATTGTGATCTGAGGGCAGGAATATCTCCTACAACAGCCGGTTCTTGGGTTTCTATTTCCAGTGTTTTGAGGGATTCGTCAATTTCTTTGCTCTTGATATTGGCTGATTGAAGTCGTGCGGCAAAGAGATCAAGCTTTTCTTTCAGATCAAGATAGCGCCGTGCGTAGAGGTTCAAAGCCTCATCTGCATTCGCTGCATCCGGGAACTGACCAACTTCACGTTCATTGTCCCCATCTGTTACGTATACCGTTCCTTGTTCGTCAACTCGGCCGAAAGCAACTGCAGCTTGAATGAGATCCTGACTGTATGAGCTGGTGACAGCTGTAACTGGGATGTGTGTAGCTTTCTTTGCTAGGGCGGCAGGTGAGGGGTGCGCAGAGTAGTTATTAGCCTCTGCTGTGCTCTCAGGTGAAGTTTCTTGTCCAGCTGCCGTAGTCCGATTGTCTGGCTGGTGGACCTCTTCGTTTAGTACAGGTGTATTATTTTCGGGTGTGGTGACAGTCTCGTCGGCCATTGCCAGCTCCTTAAGCTCGTGAGATAGAGACAGGAAAAGCGCCGCACAGTGGTGCTACTTTTCCCCAACATCTTCTATTATATGTAATTATGTCAAAAGGCGCATCAATATCAGGATTTCCTGAGTGGCTTCCATCACAGAGAATGGTAGAGCAAACCATGATTGACAGGCTTCGGCTTGTCTTCGAGCTCAACGGTTTTATCAACATCGAAACTAGGGCTGTTGAACCTGGTTCTTCGCTCTTAAAAAAAGGTGAAACGAGTAAGGAGATCTACCTGCTCTCTCGCCTGCAAGAGGTCGGACATGAGGATGGCAAAGCCGTTGAAGAACGGCTGGGCCTGCATTTTGATTTAACCGTGCCTCTCTCACGCTATGTAGTGGAACATAGCGGTGAATTGACCTTCCCCTTCAAGCGTTACCAAATTCAAAAAGTCTGGCGTGGGGAACGCCCACAGGATGGAAGGTTTAGGGAATTCGTACAAGCAGATATTGATGTGATTGGGAACGGTGATTTACCAGATCACTACGAGGTTGAACTTCCACTCGTTATGGTTTCTGCCCTTGAAGATCTCCGCTCGCTAGGGCTTCCGAAAGCAACAGTGCACGCTAACAACCGAAAACTCTCTGAAGGCTTTTACCGGGGTTTGGGATTAGAAGACGTCGAAGGAGTTCTCAGAGAAATCGATAAACTGGACAAAATCGGGCCGGACGAGGTGTCGGCCCTGTTAATTAAAGAATGCGGCGCTCATGTAGAGCAGGCGCAGGCTTGTCTTGCGCTCGCAGAATTCACAGCCAGTAATGGTGCGGAACTGAGACGTGGATTTGATGAACTGTGTGCTCAATATGGGATAAGCAGGGATAGTGACGCATATGTCCTAGCAAGTGAAGGACTCGACACCTTAGCGATGATAGTTGACGAGGCTGATCGGATTCGACCTGGATCGGTTATAGCAGATCTGAAAATAGCTCGAGGGTTGGATTATTACACAGGTTCCGTCTATGAAACCTTCCTAGATGGAGCAGAAACTCTAGGGTCAATTTGTTCAGGTGGCCGTTACGACAATTTGGCTTCACAAGGCTCCCGAACGTATCCGGGAGTTGGTTTGTCTATAGGATTGTCTCGATTACTTTCATATGTAATACATCAGAAAGGATCACAGGCCTCACGTGTTTCACCTGCCGCTGTTTTGGTGGCGGTGTGGGATGAGCAAACTCGCTCGGATAGTAATCATATTGCTGATGCTCTACGTAAACGGGGTATTGCAGCTGATGTGGCTCCTACAGCAGCTAAGATAGGTAAGCAGATTAAGTATGCAGATCATCTTGGTATTCCATACGTTTGGTTCCCCAGGGAGTCTGAGGTAGCCAGTCAGGAAAAAGATCAAGTTAAAAATATTATTACTGGCGAACAGGTAGACGCCGACCTTGTGTCTTGGATGCCCGATAGCGTATATGCCAAACAGCAGGTGGTAAGCAAGGCCTGAAATGGTAAGTGTTACCAGCAATATGGAGGATAATATAAGTATGAGTCAGTCGGCTTATAGAACGCACTATGCCACTCAGGTGACAGAGGCTGAAATTGGTCAAGAAGTTACTGTTGCAGGGTGGATTGATCGCCGGCGTGATCACGGTGGTGTGGCCTTCGTTGATCTGCGAGACCGTACTGGCTTGGTTCAAGTGGTTATTTACGATGAAGAGCTAGCTAGGCCCCTTCGCAGTGAGTATGTTGTTCAGATTACGGGTGAGGTGCGGGAGAGACCCGAAGGTAACGACAATGAGCACCTTAGCACTGGTCACATCGAGATTGTAAGTCAGCAGATAACTATTCTGGCGAAATCTGATGCGTTGCCATTCCAAGTGTCAACAGCTCTGGAGAACGAATCTGAGAACAAACTACCTGGTGAGGACGTCAGGTTAAAGTACCGTTACTTAGATTTACGTCGCCCATCGATGCAATCGAATATTCGTTTGCGTGCCAAGATGAACGCCGCAGCCCGAGCTGCTCTCGATAACATGGACTTCTGTGAGATAGAAACCCCTACCCTTATAAGGTCTACTCCAGAGGGTGCTCGAGATTTTCTGGTACCTGCACGTTTGGTTCCCGGTTCATGGTATGCCCTGCCTCAGTCACCACAGTTACTGAAGCAGTTGTTGATGGTTGGTGGTTTTGAACGCTACTATCAAATTGCACGATGCTACAGGGATGAGGACTTCCGTGCTGACCGTCAGCCAGAGTTTACCCAGCTAGATATTGAAATGAGCTTTGCATCTCAAGAAGATGTGATAGCAATGGCTGAGCAAGTGCTTGCTGCTGTTTGGAAGGCAGCTGGTTTTGAAATCACGCTTCCCATTAACCGTATATCTTGGCAGGATGCCATGGATAAGTATGGTTCAGACAAGCCAGATCTGCGTTTTGGTAATGAAATTGTAGAAATGACTGAATACTTCAAAGATACGCCTTTCCGAGTCTTCCAGGCTCCTTATGTTGGTGCTGTAGTCTTCAAGGGTGGCGCAGATCAGCCACGTCGACAGTTTGATGGTTGGCAGGATTGGGCCCGCCAGCGTGGAGCGAAGGGCTTGGCCTATGTTCAGTTCTCTGGTAATGGCGAACTCAAAGGTCCCGTAGCCAAGAATCTCTCAGATGCAGAGCGTGAAGGCCTACAGCAGGCAGTGCATGCAGAAGATGGAGATGCCGTATTCTTTGCAGCTGGTCCCCGTGAAAGTTCTCAATCATTATTAGGTGCTGTTCGAGTTGAGATCGCCCGACGTCAGGGATTGTTGAAAGCTGATGAGTTTGCACTGACATGGGTGGTTGATTTCCCACTCTTTAAATCAACTGATGACCCCGATGATGATGACGTAGCTGTAGGTCATTCGCAGTGGACTTCTATGCACCACCCCTTTACAATGCCTTCAGCGGATTGGATTGATACCTTCGACAAGGACCCCGCTCATGCGATGAGTGATTCGTACGACATAGTCTGCAATGGTGAAGAAATAGGCGGTGGATCAGTTCGTATTCATCGCACAGATATTCAAGACAGGGTCTTGCAGGTTCTAGGCATTAGTGATGAAGAAGCCCAGGACAAGTTTGGATTCTTGCTGGAGGCATTTAAGTATGGTGCTCCACCCCATGCAGGCATTGCTTTTGGCTGGGATAGAGCAGCTCAAATCTTGTCAGGAGCCAACTCCATTCGTGATGTCATAGCCTTCCCTAAGTCCGGAGGCGGTCAAGATCCTATGACTGGTGCTCCAGCTCCTATTCCACCCGAACAGCGGGCTGAGACAGGCGTAGATTACGAGCCAGAAGAAGATTAACGTCTTTAAACTGGAGGTTAACGAATGGGGGGCAGGTAATAACTGCCCCCCATTCGTTAACCTACCAGTAATCTTTCAGTTTCAGAGATTTATCAGTGTGTGGTTACAATGCTGAAGTATGAGTGAGATGAAAGAAGAGTCTGTATCAAGTACACACAGCGGTAGTGAGCCAAGGAAGGACTCCCTTAGTAATAAGCTCTTGGTTGAACTATCGCATGTAGAAAAGCACTATGGTCGTTTACACGTATTGAAGGATATCAACCTACAGGTCCACCAAGGTGAAGTTTTGGTTGTAGTTGGACCATCTGGGTCAGGAAAATCCACCATGTGTCGCACTATTAATCGCTTGGAATCTATTGATTCAGGAGTGATCCGTATTGATGGACAGTTGCTACCTGAAGAAGGTAAAGACCTAGCTCGTCTACGAGCCGAAGTGGGTATGGTTTTTCAGTCCTTCAACCTGTTTGCTAATAAAACCATCCTGGAGAATGTGACGCTAGCTCCTATCAAGGTTCGTCATATGGACAAAAAAGAAGCCGAGGATTTAGCAATGGATCTACTGACCCGAGTGGGTGTGCAATCTCAAGCTTCTAAGATGCCGTCCCAGCTTTCTGGCGGTCAGCAGCAGAGGGTGGCTATTGCGAGAGCCTTGGCAATGAAACCAAAGATCATGCTGTTTGATGAGCCAACATCAGCGTTGGATCCAGAGATGGTGAACGAAGTCTTAGATGTGATGATTGAACTCGCGCAAGAAGGCATGACAATGATTTGTGTCACCCACGAGATGGGCTTTGCGAGAAAGGCTGCAGACCGTATTACATTCATGGCAGATGGTCGAATACTCGAAGAAGGTAAGCCTGATGAGTTCTTTGATCATCCTAAGAGTGAACGAGCCCGAGAGTTCCTTTCCAAGATACTTACCCACTGAGAGGTGACAAAATAGATGATTGTGAGGATGGGCATATGAGCGTTCACACAAGGTGTGTTGTAAAAGGGACGCAGGGGATTCAGACATGGTGGAGAGCCCTGATCGCCGCACTGTGTGCTGTTGCCTGCGTCTTTTCGTTGGCTGCCTGTGGATCGGATAAGGAAGCTGGCAAAATTCGGATAGGTATAAAATTTGATCAGCCAGGATTAGGTTTTAAAAAGGCTGGAACGTATGTTGGTTTTGACGTCGATGTAGCGAAGTACATAGCTGGAAAGCTTGGGTACTCAGAAGATAAAATTATATGGAAGGAAGCTCCATCTAAACAACGTGAGGCTATGCTTCAAAATGGTGATGTAGATATGATTTTAGCTACGTATTCAATCACCGATGAACGTAAGAAAGCAGTTTCTTTCGCTGGTCCTTACTTCGTAGCAGGACAGGATTTAATGGTGCGAAAAGGAGAAACTGCGATCCATGGTCCGCAAGATTTGAACGGAAAGCGTTTGTGCTCGGTAACAGGGTCTACTTCTGCGGTTACCGTTAAAGCAAAGTTCGCCTCACAAGTACAACTCATGGAGCAGCCTGGGTATGCAGAATGTGCTACAGCTCTCTTCTCAGGTATCGTTGATGCGGTAACAACCGACGATATTATTCTTGCTGGACTTGCCTCGGCTTCGCGTGGTCGTCTCACTGTTGTCGGTAAACCGTTTACTCAAGAATATTATGGGATTGGTATCAAAAAAGGTGATACTGCTTTTGCTCAACAAATTAACACTGCACTGAGTGAAATGATAGCTAACGGATCCTGGCAGCGAGCACTTGCATACAACACGCGTGGCGCTCATTTCAAGCCGGACTTGAAATACAATCCGCCTGTAATTCAAAAGGTAGATGAACAATGAACGATGTGTTACAGCTTTTTAGCCAATATGACATTCCAGGTGCGTTTCTAGTAAATATAGAACTTACCCTTTGGTCAGCACTGTTTTCAATGATTTTGGGCATCGTATTAGTTGTCATGCGTATTTCGCCCGTGTCTTCATTGCGTACAGTTTCAGCGGCTTATGTGGCTCTTTTTCAGAATTTGCCGCTCACTATCATTATGGTCTTTATGGTACTGGGTGCGTTCGCTCAACTGAAATTAAGCTTTTCCAATCAGTTTGATGTGAACTTCTTCTGGCTTGCAGTGGTTGGGCTCACCTTATATACGGCAGCGTTTGTTTGTGAATCTTTGCGTTCAGGTATTAACACGGTGCCACTGGGACAGGCAGAGGCAGCACGCGCTTTAGGTCTCAGTTTTAGTGAATCCGCATTCCAAATTATCCTTCCACAGGCATTCCGTGGCTCGGTTGCACCGTTAGGTAATACATTTATAGCTTTACTCAAGAATTCAACTGTGGCTGCAGCGGCTTCGGTGGCAACAGAAAGTTCTTCTTTGATGAGTGAAATGATTGAGTATCATGCCAATTCAATCGTAGCTATCTTCTTCATTTTTGCCATGGGGTATGTAATTTTGATTTTACCTATAGGTGCCCTGACTACATTCCTGTCCAACAAGCTAGCAGTTAGGAGATAAGTCCATGAGTACAACAAAGGATGAAAGCTCCCTTCTCTTTGATCAACCGGGGCCTCGAGGCCTGCGAAAAATACGTATAGCAAATTGGCTGGCAGGTTTGGTCTTCATTCTGGTAATTGTCCTTATATTGCTGCGTTTGCACAATCCACCTGATGGTGAAAATCAGCTGTCGTGGGAACTTTGGAAACCAGCATTGGAAACGGAGGCTTGGACAGACTTCTACCTGCCAGGCTTGTGGATGACAATCAAGGCCTCAATACTGGCTGTGCTTGGTTCCATGATATATGGCTTTATTTTTGGTATGGGACGTTTGCTGCCCAGCAAAATAGTAAGAACCATATCTGGTGTGATTGTTGAGTTTTGTCGTGCTGTTCCTGTGCTGATGCTGATGATTTTCTTCTGGCGTTGGTTCGCATTTTCAGGTATGAGTGAAGCTTCATATTGGGCAGTAGTATTGTCGCTGATTTTGTACAACGGTTCAGTAGTGGCTGAACTGATTCGTTCGGGTGTTGGTAATTTACCAGGTGGTCAGCGTGAAGCTAGTCTTGCTTTGGGTCTAACACAAACTCAAGCACTCATGCAGATTGAGGTCCCACAGGCAATTTATGCTATGCTTCCTGCTGCCGTTACTCAGCTGATTGTTGTTTTGAAAGATACAGCTTTGGGCTCTATTATCATGTATACGGATCTTCTGCAAGAATCTCGTCGTCTTGGATCGATGTATTTCAACATCTTGCAAACGCTTGTAGTGGCTGCCGTTATCTACTTCATTGTATGTGCACTCTTGTCAAAACTGGCACGTATATTACCTGAACATATGCAAAAGCGAACCGCTGCTACTGCAACTCCAGTTGATGTTGAGCCAGTTGCCCCGCTAGCAATTATGGACGCTTCTAATGTCAATCAAATTGCTGTTGCGCAAGAAGTGGACGGGAACCGTTATGGTGGTGCTCCCTTACAGCACCATGTTCACCATAGAGGCTCTAATGCATCTATCCGCCAATGGCGACATACCAGGTATATTCAAGGCTATGATGAGACACATCCAGAGTCGCAAGAAGAAGTACATAACCGGGAAATACCCAATCTGTGGAAACGCAAATCTTCAGAAACAGATGATGATGCGATTGATCAACAGAACCATTCAACTGAAAAATCATGAGTGAGTCTGCCCGGGCTGACGGCTAGAGTAGGGAATATGTCTTTTCCTAGTCAGCCCGGTGCAGCATCGTCCAATATGTGTCAGCATAATGAGACAACTGACGAGAATGAATCCACTGCTGTGAATAGCGGTATCAGTGATCGTATGTCGCTAGCAGGATTAGTTCCACACGTAGGTGATAGACGGAATGTGACTGAAGATGAACTTTTCGAACGTTTTTCCTTTTGGCTTCAAGAACGCGGCATCACTCCCTGGCCGCATCAAGAAGAAGCAGTCATGTCGTTGCTTGCTGGTGATCATGTCGTACTGAACACACCTACAGGCTCAGGTAAGTCGCTTGTAGCTTTAGCTATGCACTTTATCGCTTTGAGTACTGGACAACGTTCATACTATACCGCTCCAATCAAGGCTTTAGTATCCGAGAAATTTTTTGACTTAGTGCGAGAGCTAGGTAAAGAAAATGTAGGTATGATTACCGGTGATACTCACATCAATGTCGATGCTCCCGTAATCTGTTGTACCGCAGAAATTTTAGCTAATCAAGCGTTGCGAGAAGGCAAAAACGCTGATATTGGTTGTGTAGCGATGGATGAGTTCCATTTTTACGGTGATCCCGATCGTGGCTGGGCATGGCAGGTGCCACTGCTTACGCTAGATGAAACTCAATTTTTACTCATGTCTGCAACACTCGGTGACGTATCTGAGATCGCGAAACAATTGGAAAAGCGAACAGGTCGCTCAGTTGACGTTATTGCCGATGCTCCTAGACCAGTTCCACTGTCATACCGGTATGTGGACACCTCCCTTCCTAATACTGTTGAACAGCTGATAGCTACAGGGCAAACACCCGTTTATATTGTTCATTTTTCTCAGGATGCTGCCTTGGACACTGCACAGGCTCTTTCAAGCTCTGGTGTCTCAGATAAGCAAGATCGAGAGCGCATCAAGGAAGCTATTTCTGGAACAAGGTTTACTACTGGCTTTGGTAAAATCCTTTCCCGTCTTTTACGTACGGGAGTTGGGATTCACCATGCGGGCATGCTCCCGCGATATAGGAGGTTGGTTGAACAATTAGCACAACAAGGTCTTCTGCCGGTGATCTGTGGTACCGATACCTTGGGGGTTGGAATTAATGTTCCTATACACACGGTCGTATTGACGGCATTAACCAAATTCGATGGCAGTAAGATGCGTCGACTTCGTGCCAGAGAGTTCCACCAGATAGCTGGTAGGGCTGGGCGCATGGGTTTTGATTCTCAGGGCCTAGTGGTGGCACAGGCGCCGGAGTACGAGGTGGAAAATGCTAAGGCATTGGCTAAAGCTGGATCAGATCCCAAGAAATTAAAAAAGATAAAGAAAAAGAAAGCCCCCGAAGGCTTTGTCACATGGAGTCAAACAACCTTCGAACATTTGATAGCTGCTCAACCTGAAACTCTGAAGTCTCGTTTGCAGATTACACACTCAATGATTTTGAACGAGGTAGCTCAGGGTGGCGATGCTCGAACTCGGATAGATCAACTCATTGACGACTCTTTGCAGTCTGATACGGAAAAGGTATCGTTGCATACCAGGACAGATGAGATCTTCGAGACTCTAGAAGATACTGGTGTTCTCGAAGTGTTTACAAATCCAGATGGATCTCAGTCCTACGACACTACCATTGATCTGCCTGATGATTTCGCCTTAGACCAACCGCTTTCTCCCTTCCTCTTAGCTGTAGTGGAACTGTTGGATCCTGACTCTGCGACGTATGATATGGATCTCATTTCTATGGTCGAAGCAACTTTGGAGGACCCACGACAGGTTCTCAAAGCTCAACAACGCCACATGCGTGATGTTGCTATGCAGGACATGAAAGCTGATGGACTTGAATACGACGAGAGAATGGAACGGTTGCAGGCTGTCACTTATCCCCGCCCGTTAGAAGAACTCATGGAACCAGCCTTCGAGCAATATTGTAGGGATGTGCCCTGGGCTAAGGACTTTGAACTTAAGCCGAAATCGGTTTTACGAGACATGCTTGAAACAGCCTCGGATTTTAACTCATACATATCGCGATATAACATTTCCCGTTCGGAAGGTACGCTCTTGCGCTACCTGTCAGATGCATATAGAGCTCTTAGTCGAACAGTGCCGGATAGTAAATTAGACGACCGATTAGATGACATTATTGCATGGCTCAAGCTCGTTGTGCGTTCAGTAGATTCATCGCTTGTTGATGAGTGGGATGCAGCAGGTTCTTCTGGGCGGTCCGAGGAATCGAGTTTGGATCTAGTGCCTTCCTCTGCTCATGAGCAAGTTGTTCAAGATCGTCGAGGATTGACACTGTTGATCCGTAATGCTCTCTTCCATCGAGTAGAACTCGTTGCATTTGATCGTGCCGAGGAACTCGCATCATTGGATGCTGACTGGGGCTACGGTATTCGTGCATGGGAGGATGCTTTGGATGAGTTTTATAGGGAACACGAAGCGATTAATACCGACAACAAAGCTCGTTCTTCTGAGTTCTTCCGTCTCGATGAGTCACGAGAACAGAGTGAGCACCAATGGCGGGTATTGCAAACATTTGATGATGTAGAAGGGGAGCATGACTGGGGTATCGCTGGTCTAGTTGATATCGACGCTTCCCAAGAGGATGGGCAAGTAACGTTCGCAGATTATCGGGTAGGACCCATTGAGGATCTTATGCAGGTATGAACGTAGAGACTACTATAATTTCATACATGTGTGTCCTGTGCTGGTATTGGGGAGAAAGGGTGCAAGGAAGAGGGTTACATTATGGACGATGATCTTTTTGCGCTAGCGCAGGTTCCGAAAGAACACACCTTGCCATTAGCTGTGCGTATGCGTCCACGGAAGCTTGATGAGGTTGTTGGACAAGAGAAAGCAGTGGCAGAAGGAACACCCTTAGAACGGTTGGCGAGTGCTCATCAATCAAGCGGACAGAACTTGACAGCTCCGAGCTCGGTGATTTTGTTTGGCCCTCCTGGTGTAGGTAAAACTACCTTGGCTTATATCGTAGCTCAACAATCGGGCAGGTTTTTTGAAGAGCTGTCGGCAGTTACATCTGGTGTAAAAGAGGTACGTGCTGTTCTTGCGCATGCTAGAGAGCGTCTAGTGTCTACCGGGCAGGAAACGGTACTTTTCATTGATGAAGTTCACCGGTTTTCCAAGTCTCAACAGGATGCTCTTCTTCCAGCTGTGGAAAACAGAGATGTAACACTTGTAGCTGCTACAACAGAAAATCCGAGTTTTTCGGTCATCTCACCTCTATTGTCCCGTTCAGTAGTGGTTAAACTAGAAGCTTTAGATACCGACAACCTAAGTAAGCTGCTGGAGAGAGCTCTGGTCGATGAGCGAGGACTCAAAGGTGAGGTTAAACTGAATGCAGCAGCAAAGGATCGTATCATTTCTCTGTCTGGAGGAGATGCTCGAAAAGCATTGACCACACTTGAAGCTGCTGCTGACGCTGTGATTGGAGATCAACCGAGGAAAAAAGGCGCCCGTAAGTCGATGATTACTGAGGAAGTAGTTGCTTCTGTTATGGACGTAGCAAGTGTTCGTTACGACAAACAAGGTGATGATCATTATGATGTAGCATCGGCTTTCATCAAGTCAATGCGTGGTTCAGATCCAGATGCGGCTTTGCATTATTTGGCCCGGATGATCAGAGCGGGTGAGGACCCACGCTTTATTGCAAGAAGGATTATGATCGCTGCTGCAGAAGAAGTAGGTATGGCAGCTCCCCAAATTTTACAAACGACTGTAGCTGCAGCTCAAGCAGTGGCCATGGTTGGTATGCCTGAAGCTAGAATTATTCTCTCAGAAGCAGTCCTAGCTGTTGCTACAGCTCCGAAATCTAACGCTTCATACATGGCGATTGATCAGGCTTTGGCTGATGTCGATGCAGGTAATATTGGGCAAGTTCCCATCCACTTGCGTAACGCTCCAACTCAATTGATGAAGCAGTGGGGTAATCATAAAGGCTACCAGTATGCTCATGATCAGCCAGGAGCTGTTGCTTCACAACAGTATATGCCAGACGAATTGGTAGGACGAACATATTACCATCCAAACGATCGTGGCTATGAGCGTGAGCTAGGTCCGCGATTAGAACGTATTCGCACTATCCTGCGATCTGCATCAAACCCAGCAGGTTCTCAAGGCAGTCCTAGCCAGGCAGGTGGGGACAGTCCACAGGTGAACAATGATAGCGAGGACTAGTAAAACAACCCAGTAACGATTCATGTATATGGGTAGCAGGGACGACTAGTTCTGTTGAGTAGTGCGAACAGGTGGAACTGACATCAAACTAGTTCTCGCCGGGGTAGTGAACTCCACAAAGCTGCCTAATAGAATCCATCTGCTCCATAAGTCGCATGGTGTCTGCATGGGGCATCTGTGGGCACTCTACGTGACCAGCTAAGATTGCTTGCGCTGCCGCCTCTACTTCAAACTCGTATCCTGTTATTTGTGGCGGCATCTCATAAGTGTGCAGTAATTGGTGATCAGTATTGTATGTTTCAATCTTCTGAATATTGTTGATGTTGTAGCACACCGCGTATCCTTTACTGCCCCAAATGGTTCCTGTTCTGTCTGAGGATACGGACATTGAAGAAACAGCGATGCCTAATGCACCATTGCGGTATATGAGAGTGGTAGAGTTGCTTTCATCGACTCCTGTGGCATACAGAGAGGCAGTTGAG
This sequence comes from Bombiscardovia coagulans, assembly GCF_002259585.1. Classification (GTDB taxonomy): domain Bacteria; phylum Actinomycetota; class Actinomycetes; order Actinomycetales; family Bifidobacteriaceae; genus Bombiscardovia; species Bombiscardovia coagulans. Next base: position 153,260 of record NZ_MWWS01000002.1, on the reverse strand, counting down.
TGTATCGTTTTGACTGGCTCTGCTTGAAAGACCATATCAAGAAAATTGAGGGCATAGACCCCAACATCCAGCAGGGCTCCGCCTCCTAAAGAGGGGTCAGTCATGCGGGCTTTGCTGGTTGTTGGATAGCAGAGGTTAGCGCTCGCTGCTCTGATGTGACCTAGCTGACCTGAGCTCAGTATGTCATGTAGTATTCTGCATGAGGGCATATACCTGGTCCAGATAGCTTCAGCACATAAAAGCCCACGTGCACGAGCTAGGCTAAGAACCTCGTTGGCTTGCCTGGCATTTATGGTGAATGATTTCTCGACGAGAACGTTCTTACCGGCTTGCAAGCATGATGTGGCCTGTTCTGCATGCAAACTGTGTGGGGTCGCGATATATACTAAGTCAACTTTCTGGTCGCAAAGTAGATCTTGATAGGATCCGTATGCTTTGGTAATGCGATAGCGATGAGCTAATTGTTTTGCGCGGTCAAGTGAGCGCGAAGCAACAGCATACGGATTGATTATGTTGCTCAAAGACGGGTGCGCATTCATCCGCATGAGAGTTTCAGCCATATGAGATGCTATGCGTCCTGCTCCTAAAATGGCAACGTTTACTCGTCGCTTTTCGCGTTGAGCCTGAGTGAAACCAATACTATTCAGATCACTCATACCAACCTCCAGTAATTTGCAAAAAAGCCGGACTCCCTATGGGAATCCGGCCGTTAGTGATGGAAATAATTGATGTGTTAGAGGACTTCTATAGTTTCGATTATGACCGGTTCCAAAGGCTGATCTGCTCCATTAGTTGCTACAGCATCGAGAGTGTCTACAACCTTTTTAGACTCTTCGTCTGCTACCTGTCCGAAAATAGTATGATGCCCGTCAAGCCAAGGGGTTGGTACCGTTGTTATGAAGAATTGAGAGCCGTTAGTGCCATGAACTTCCCCAGTACTTGGATCGCGTCGAGTTCCTGCGTTTGCCATAGCGAGCTTGTATGGTTCTGCGAAGGTAAGGCTTGGGTCAATTTCGTCATCGAACTCATATCCGGGGCCACCAGTTCCTGTGCCTAAAGGACAGCCTCCCTGGATCATAAAGTCTTTGATAATCCGATGGAAACTAAGGCCGTTGTAGAATGGGTCATTTTGAGTTTCACCTGTGATGGGGTCTTTCCACTCTTGGGTTCCGGTTGCCAGACCTAAGAAGTTGCGAACAGTTTGGGGGGCTTGCTGGTCAAAAAGGTCAAGATGAATGTCGCCTTCTGATGTATGCATAATTACACTTGTCATATCTATAGTATTTCACTTCAACTCGACTGTTGTTCCTTTGGATAAGAAAAGTGGTTGGGAACTACTGCTTTTCAATGCGTGCTCCAAACGGCATAAGGGAAAGCTGTGCCATCTTGAAGGATTGGATGCCGAAAGGTATGCCAATAATAGTTATAATGTTGGCTAATCCAGCTGCTACATACCCTAAGGCCATCCACCAGCCCACCAATAGTATCCATAAGATATTAGCTAAAGTTGATCCTAAACCATTGCCGTAATACACAGTCATACCGAAAGGTGTCAGGGTTAGGCGAGCCATTTTTAATGCTTGCAACCCTAAGGGGATGCCAAGTATGGTAAGACATAAAATAATTCCAACGAGCGCCCAAGATAATGATAAGGCAATTCCACCAAGCAAAAGCCAAACAATATTTCCTATCGTGCGCAATTCAATCACTTCCTCAGTGTCGGTTGGGCTATTGTACTTTGGGTACGGTTGCATCAACTGCGGATACTTATACCCTAATTATGATGGTGACTCAATCAGGTTGAGATGTGAGTGTCTCAACTACAGTGTGTACGCTAGCAATTACACTGCTTACGATACTGTTAATTGATTCTTGAGACTGCCTTTGAGGGTTACTCTGTGCTGAGTCGATCAGTCTCATGCCTGATTGAACGAGACCACGAGTTAATTCTATACCTATTTGAGCGCGGTTTGGTAGTAAGAGCATCCAGGCTTCAATGAGTGGTCCATTGACTAACTGATGAAAGTGGAGCAAGGGTAGTTCTGCTGCTGTGTCTTGGGTCTGACTGTGGGGATGACTGCTCTGTACGGATTGGGTATTGTGTTGGTCTGCATACAGAAATGTCTTACGAAGCCGACCATGTTGTGAAGAGCTAAACAGATCCATGAGCCAGCCGTGTCCATGTTCGCTCGCCTGTTGAAGATTCACAAGGCACCATGCTTCAATGATGTCTTTTGGGTCGTTGAGACCATCGAGCGCACGTTGAAGTGCTTCTGACCAAGTTGGTAAACGACGGGCTAAGACCATGTCACACAAGCGGTCAGCATTGGAAGCATATCGGTAGAGGGAGTTACGGGCTATGCCAGTTCGCTGGCTGACAGCTGACATGGTGAGTTGTTGGCGTCCTTCTGTTTTTAGAATGTCTTCTACGGCATCCAAAATTTCTGTCAGCATGCGCTGCCTGTGTTCATTCACTGTCGACTCAGTAATTCTGGGCATTAATCACCTTCTGTGATCTTGGGTATGGAGTTCATTCTTGTATTGTATGTTTGTCTATGCCCGTTACGTGGGGAGTTTCGTTAGAAACGAGATTGCTGTAATGCTATTGCGTATTGGGGTGGGGAAGTCGTATAGTCGTAAATGTTCGAGACAAGTTGTCGCGAACTTGAGTTTGTGCATTAGCTTGGGGGTTGTACAGCCTTAAAGTTCGGCAACTCTAGGGAGGGGCAAGTCATGAATCATAAAACTGACAGCAAGACTGGTATAGCTACTGGTGAGCCGAAACCACCGTGGAAGGCCCTATGGGTCTTGGCTTTAGGCTTAGCCATGATTGTCTTGGATTCATCTATTGTTAATGTTTCAATTCCAGCTATTATTGATGCAATCCACATCAACCTTACTGATGCCCAGTGGATTACTGCCTTATATAGCATTGTTCTTGCGGCTCTTCTCCTGCCTTCCGGTCGACTTGGTGACATGTATGGGCGTAAGAGACTCTTGCAAATTGGTACGGTTATTTTCGTGGCGGGCTCAGTGTTGGCTGCATCTTCTCATACAGGAAGTATGCTCCTACTGGCGCGAGTTGTTCAGGGTGTTGGTGGCGCTCTGGTGATGCCATCAACGCTTTCCTCAGTATCTGCTAACTTCCGTGGCAAATACCGTGCAGCAGCTTTCGGTGTTTGGGGAGCAGTGATGTCCTCTGCCGCAGCTATCGGTCCATTGTTGGGTGGTCTATTTACTCAGACCATCGGTTGGCGCTGGATTTTTTTGGTGAACTTACCATTGGGAGCCATTGTTTTCTTCTTCTCTTTCCCATTTGTACCTGAGAGCAAAGCCCAAGGGTCGGGTGCAAGTAGTGGTCTAGGTCTGCTGTCTGATACAGGGGGCATTCTCTTGTCTGCGTTCGGTTCGGCATTCGTTGTTTTTGGTCTCATCGAGGGTGAGACCTACGGTTGGTGGCATCCGGCCACAAACTTTACTATTGGCTCGCTGACTTGGTCGCAATTAGCGCCAATCTCAATTATTCCGGTCTGCCTACTGCTGGGAATGCTCCTACTTGCAGGTTTTGTAGTTGTGGAATTGCATCGTAAACGTTCGGGACACCTTGTGATGCTTGATGTGACGCTCTTCAAAATATCAACGTTTGGTTGGGGTAACTTTACTGCAGCGATCATTAATGCCGGAGAGTTCATTGTTATTTTTATTTTGCCTCTGTATCTCATAAATGCTCGTTCTCTTAATACCTTGCAAGCCGGTGGTGTTATTGCAGTTCTTGCGTTGGGCTCCATAGTCTCTGGTGGTTTAGCTCGTTTTGTCTCTGCAAAATTAGGCGCAGGAGGTACAGTCCAGCTTGGCTTGCTATTAGAGATCGGTGGTGTACTGATTGCGATCACTTTAATGAATCCATCCCTGCCACTGTGGCCGTTGATGGTTGCGTTGGTAATGTACGGTTTGGGTCTAGGATTTGCTTCTGCGCAGTTAACCAGTCTTGTGCTCTCTGGAGTGCCTATTGCACAATCTGGTGAGGGTTCGGCTACCCAATCAACCATACGTCAATTGGGAACGGCATTAGGGGCTGCTGTTTCAGGAACTGCTCTCTCTGTAGCTGTAGGTGTTACCCTCCCAGACAAGCTGTCTGCTGTTCAAGGATTACCTGAGCAACTGATTAACGGGTTGATTGCTGGAGTAAAGTCTTCAGCAGGAAACATGATTTCAGGTATGCGTGCGCAAGGGACACATGGACAACTTGGTGTTCTAGGTCCTCAGGTCACTGATGCCCTTACTTCAGGCTTTGTGCAGGCTGGTCAGCTTGCCTTGGCATTCGCTTGCATAATGCTTCTGCTTGCGTTATTAGCATCTATTAAAGTGCGAATTGCCTCAGAAAAAGTAGCAACCGCTCATAAGTCTGAACAGTAGGTTTTACTGCTATAGTGATTGGCCTGGGTGGATACCGTACATACTGCCTAGGCCATTCTTGTATGTGCTGGAACGAGCAGTGATAACCCGCCTTGAGGCTACGTTGAAGGACACGTTCTTGGGTAGGATTTCAGGTAGGCTTATACCATGGAAAGAACGCAGGAATACGAACATGTTGAGTATGGGCTGTCTGAGGAAAAACAAGATCTTAAGTTTGCATTGGCTCAGATAGATACCTGTGTAGGTGACTTAGAAGGTAATGGTAATAAGGTTCTAGATTACACACGCAGAGCTGCCCAGGAGGGCGCGCATGTAGTGGTATTTCCTGAAATGACGTTGACTGGGTATCCAATTGAAGATCTGGCCTTTCGTGCTACTTTTCGTGCTGCAGCCTGGGATAAAGCCAATGCGTTGGCAAAGCAAATCAGTGACGAGGGTCTAGGGGAATTGTTTGTTGTCGTGGGGACTGTAGGTACTGATCACGAACAGGATTTGCCCCGAAATAGGATGGTGGTACTTCATAAGGCGCAGGTCTGGGCCGCTTACGACAAGCATTTTCTTCCTAACTACGGAGTTTTTGACGAGTTCCGTATTTTCTCACCAGGACAGCGTTCAGTGGTCTTGAATATCCGAGGGCAAAGAATCGGCGTCACTATATGTGAGGACATTTGGCAGGATGGTGGTCCAGTTCAGGAGTTGCTTTCACGAAACATTGATCTCCTTCTGACTATCAACGGATCACCCTATGAAGAGGGGAAAGGCCACACTCGAATTGAGTTGGCTCAGCGACGAGCTCAAGAAGTTGCAGCTCCACTACTGTATGTCAATCAAGTCGGTGGCCAAGATGATCTCATTTTTGATGGTGGTTCTTTTGTGACCAGTAGGGAAGGGCAATTGCTGCATTGCTCACCACAGTTTGTGGAAGATGTAAGCTTCTGGACATTACCTGCCAATGGTACCGAGGAGCACACTCGGCTTTCGGCAAGCAAGGTTAGACCACCTCAACTACCTAGTGATGAAGCAGCTTATCAAGCATGCGTGCTTGGTTTGAAAGACTACATGTCTAAGAACCATTTCAGAGGTGTGTGCTTGGGGCTGTCTGGTGGTATTGACTCAGCTCTAGTGGCTACAATGGCTGCCGATGCGTGCGGTGGTGAGAATGTACTCGGAATTTCTATGCCTAGTATGTTTTCCTCTGACGGTTCAAAGGATGATGCTGCTGACTTAGCTCAGCGCATTGGGGCTCAATATGTTGTAGAACCTATTGAGCATCTTTTCGAAGCCTTCCAACAGCAGCTTCACCTCGAAGGGGTGGCTGCTGAGAATTTGCAGGCTCGCATTCGAGGTGTCATTGTTATGGCGTACTCAAATGCGAAGGGTTTCCTGGCTCTAGCAACCGGGAATAAATCCGAATTGGCATGCGGATATTCTACAATTTATGGTGATGCCGTGGGTGGATATGCTCCCATTAAGGATCTTCTTAAGACTCGTGTCTGGCAGTTGTCACGTTGGCGCAATGCTCAGGCTAAAGCTGTAGGTGAGCGCGAACCTATTCCTCTTTCTTCCATCACTAAAGCTCCGTCAGCTGAATTACGTGAAGGGCAGAAGGATTCTGATTCTTTGCCAGACTATGCTCTGTTAGATCAGGTGCTGGACGCATACATAGAAAAAGCCCATGGAAGAGCTGACCTTTTGGCTGACGGTTTTGACGTTGGCACTATCGATACTGTCATGAATTTGGTAGATCGAGCTGAATGGAAACGTCGTCAATACCCGATAGGTCCTAAAGTTACTGCATTAGCATTTGGGCGAGATCGTCGTCTACCGATTACTAATGTCTTTGCAGAGTAACTTCTGGACTTTTGAAATGCTGCAATCATGAAATTGTTAGTGTCATGGAGCGCAGTCCTTGTCGAGAAAGGTGCACGGATGTCTGAGCCTGAAGAGTGGTACTTCAATATGACGACGGGGCGGGCAGAACATGGTAAACTTTCGCCTCTTGATCAGAGAATGGGACCGTATGCCAGTGAACAGGAGGCTCTTGCGGCATGGAAAATAGCAGCACAACGCAATAAAGCTTGGGAAGAAGAAAATAAAAAATGGAAAAGTGCATGGAACCCTCTGCCAGAGGAATCGGAAAAATAATACATAATTGGACACGGTAGATGCAATAGTATTTTGTATACTGTGACTAATATCATGTTTTCTAAAGGGGGTTTATGGAGAGCAATTATCTTATAATGAAACCAAGGTGCACAAGCGTGATGAAGCGCAACTAATAATTCAATAAGGAGTGACAATGACAGCAGTTGAGACACCGACGGTGGTCTCTCCCGAGGAGCTCCAAGCAAAGGCTTGGCAGGGTTTCAAAGGTGAAGACTGGAAGAACAACATAGACGTGCGCAGTTTTATCCAGGAGAACTACACTCCATACACTGGAGATGAGTCCTTCCTTAAACCTGCGACGGACAAGACTAAGTTCCTCTGGAAATATCTTGACGATAATTTCTTAGCTGTGGAGCGCAAGCAGCGTGTTTATGATGTTGACACTCATACTCCAGCTGGCATTGATGCTTTCCCGGCAGGTTACATTGATGGTAAGTCGGCTGAAGACACTCAGGACAATGTAGTTGTCGGTTTGCAAACTGATGTTCCGTGTAAGCGCGCTATGATGCCAAACGGTGGTTGGCGTGTAGTAGAGCAGGCTCTGCTGGAAGCTGGTAAAGAACCAGATCCAGAAGTTAAGAAAATCTTTACTCGGTACCGGAAGACTCATAACGACGGTGTCTTTGATGTATACACTCACAGAATTAAGATAGCCCGTCATAATAAGATTCTTACCGGTCTGCCAGATGCGTATGGTCGTGGACGTATCATCGGAGACTATCGTCGAGTAGCCCTATATGGCGTCAATGAACTGATTGCACGGAAAAAGGCTGACAAGGACTCAATACCCTACCGTAATGATTTCACTGAAGAGGAGATTGAGCACTGGATTCGCTTCCGTGAAGAGCATTCAGAACAGATTAAGGCTCTCAAGCAGCTTCTCATCCTTGGTAATGAATACGGTTTGGATTTGTCCCGTCCTGCTCAGACAGCTAAGGAAGCTGTCCAGTGGACCTATATGGCTTATTTGGCATCTGTAAAGAGTCAAGATGGTGCGGCTATGTCAATTGGTCGTCTTTCTGCTTTCTTTGATATCTATTTTGAACGAGATATGGCAGCAGGATTGATTGACGAGACCGATGCTCAAGAAATAATTGACAACATTGTCATGAAATTACGCATCGTTCGTTTCTTGCGTACCAAAGATTACGACAATATTTTCTCCGGTGATCCTTATTGGGCTACATGGTCTGATGCTGGTTTCAGTGATGATGGTCGTCCGTTAGTGACTAAGACTTCCTTCCGCTTGCTTGCGACATTAACACTTGATCATCTGGGACCTGGACCTGAACCAAATATTACTATTTTTTGGGATCCGAAGTTACCTGTCGGATACAAGCGTTTCTGCGCTAAAATCTCCATTGATACATCTGCTATTCAATATGAGTCCGATAAGGATATCCGCGCACATTGGGGCGACGATGCAGCAATTGCTTGCTGTGTTTCTCCTATGCGTGTAGGCAAGCAGATGCAGTTCTTCGGAGCTCGTGTTAACTCTGCTAAGGCGCTTCTCTATGCCATTAATGGTGGTCGCGACGAGATGACCGGCATGCAGGTGATTGACAAGGGAATTATTGAACCTATTCAGCCTGAGGTTGATGGCACCTTGGACTTCGAGAAAGTTAAGAACAACTACGAGAAGGCTCTTGAATGGCTGTCAGAGACCTATATTGAGGCTCTAAATATCATTCACTATATGCACGATAAGTATGCATATGAGTCCATTGAGATGGCTCTACACGATAAAGAAGTGTACCGTACACTCGGTTGTGGTATGTCTGGTTTATCTATTGCAGCAGATTCTCTGAGCGCAATCAAATACGCCAAAGTCTACCCGATTTATAACAAAGATGCTAAAGGTACTCCGGAATATGTGGAAAATGCTGATGATGACCTAGTTGTCAACTACAAGACAATCGGCGAGTTCCCTGTTTACGGTAATGATGACGATCGTGCTGACGACATAGCGAAGTGGGCAGTTTCGACGGTTATGGGACAAATCAAGCGCCTTCCCGTGTACCGTGGCGCTGTTCCTACTCAGTCCATCCTGACCATTACCTCAAACGTAGAGTACGGTCACAATACTGGGTCTTTCCCGTCTGGTCATAAGAAGGGAACTCCATATGCGCCAGGTGCAAACCCGGAGAACGGTATGGATGCTCATGGTATGCTTCCATCGATGTTCTCGGTAGGTAAGATCGATTACGATGATGCTCTTGATGGTATTTCACTCACGAACACTATTACTCCTGCCGGGTTAGGCCGTGATGAGGAAGAGCGCGTTAAGAATTTGGTCGGAATTCTTGACTCCGGAAATGGTCATGGACTGTATCACGCTAACATCAACGTCTTGCGTAAGGAACAACTGGAAGATGCTGTTGAGCATCCTGATAGGTATCCTCATCTCACAGTTCGTGTTTCTGGCTATGCTGTCAACTTCGTCAAGCTGACTCGTGAGCAACAGCTAGATGTCATTTCACGTACTTTCCATCAGGGTGCTGTGAGTGACTGATCAATTTTCAAGTTGAGTACTTCGTAGTTGCGCTGACTTAACTTGAACAAGCAGAAGGGGCGGGGCAGCAGCTCCGCCCCTTTCGTTATCGTTTGCTTATATTATTACTTTTGCGTTGCGGGGAGGCAGCTGATGACTGCAGCTACTCAATTCCATACGACTAAGCCACATATGTTGAAAGAGTCGAAGGTTTATCAGAGCCGAACGTTAATGGGAGGCTTATCTGGTTTTGAATCTCCTATTGGATTAGATAGACGTGACCGCATTGAAGCCTTGCGAACTGGTGATATTGGATTCGTTCATTCGTGGGACATTAATACTTCTGTGGACGGTCCAGGTACCCGAATGACAGTGTTTATGAGCGGTTGTCCCTTACGTTGCCAGTATTGCCAAAATCCTGATACATGGAAGATGCGAGACGGTAAGCCCGTCTATCTGCAGGCTATGATTGACAAAGTTGCCAGGTATGAGGATCTTTTTACAGCGACAGGTGGAGGAATTACTTTTTCTGGTGGCGAGTCAATGATGCAAGCCGCCTTTGTGTCCCGCGTGTTCAAAGCTGCAAAAACAATGGGCATACACACCTGCTTAGATACATCAGGCTTTTTGAATAAGAGCTATACGGATGAGATGATACGAGATATTGACTTGTGTTTGTTAGATATAAAAGCTGGTGATGAGCAAACATATAAGGCAGTCACAGGAGGCACACTGGCGCCCACCATTGAATTTGGTAAGCGTTTAGCAGCTGCGGGATCAAAAATTTGGGTTCGTTTTGTTTTAGTTCCAGGATTGACAGATTCTGAAGAGAATGTTGAGAATGTAGCACGAGTATGTGAACAGTTCAAAGAAGCTATAGAGCATATCGATGTTTTGCCCTTCCACCAATTAGGTAGGCCCAAGTGGCATGAGATGCGCATTCCCTATCCACTTGAGGATAAGAAGGGGCCTTCACATGCCTTGCAAGCAAGAGTTAAAGGCCAATTGGAGTCGCATGGCTTTGTGGTATATTAGTTTCTTTTATCGTGTGAGCTAAGCTTATGTGTTGTAGCTAGTCCTTCAAGAGAAAAGAGGCGGGTAGGCAGTTGGCTCAGGACCACAAACCAAAGCTCCTAGCAGAACCAGGGGGAGGGGTTCCCCCGGTAATCGATACTATATCCAGCTTTCAATCGTTTTGTTGTGAGTACGCTCAATCTGAAGGCCCCATAGCAGCTGATGCTGAAAGGGCTTCTGGCTTTCGGTATGGACAGCAGGACTATTTGGTTCAGTTTAAGCGGTCAGGAGCCGGTATAGCTTTGGTTGATCCGGTAGCAATACGTCAACAAGGTGGTTCTTGGAGTTCTTTCAATACTGCTATTGGATCTGCTACATGGATTATTCACGACAGCAGGCAGGATCTTCCTGGTTTTCTAGACTTAGGTTTGCAACCAAAAGCGCTGTTCGATACTGAACTGGCTGCTCGCATGTTAGGTTTGCGGCACGTGAGTTTGTCTGCTGTAACGGAGCATTATTTAGACATCACCCTAGCTAAGGAACATTCTGCGGCTGATTGGTCATACCGTCCCCTTCCTAGGGACTGGCGTAATTATGCAGCCTTAGATGTGGAATTACTTATCGAATTAGAAGATGCCATGCGTGAGGACCTGCGCCATCAGGGTAAGGAAGAATGGGCTGATCAAGAGTTTGAGTGGCTTATGAAGGTGGGTGGTGCACGAAGAGAGCCAGGTCCTCAACCTTGGAGGCACATTTCCCATATAACCTCCTTGAGAAATGACCGTGTAGGTTTGGCCGTCGCTCGGGCCTTATGGATCAAACGTGATCTTCTGGCAAGGGAATATGACATTGCCCCCAGCTTACTGTTAGCAGACAGCTCAATTATTGAGGCAGCTCGTTTAAAGCCACGCAACGGCAGAGAATTTCGTTCTATCCGTTGTCTCAACGAACGGGTACACATGCATAACGGTGGTGAGCAGGACAAGATGTTTGCTCGGTATGCACCCATTCAACGAAATGTTAAACCATCTGTCTGGAAGCAAGTTATCGTTGAAGCCTTACACCTGGATGAAGATGAGTTGCCAAGGCCGCCTGAGCGGCAACCTGATCACAGTGAAGAGGGTAAAGGACCTCGTTCTATGAAAATATGGAAGCGCCACCCTGATAGGTATGCGCGCTTATGTGCGGTACGTGAAGCAGTAGCAGCAATTGGGCAAACCTATAGTATGCCAACAGACGTCATTATCAAGCCTCAGTACCTGAGAGACTTATGCTGGACTGATGAGCCGCATGAAAGGGATGTGGAAGCTTTTCTGCTCGAGGAACATGCTCGTCCTTGGCAAGTTTCGCTGGTGAGTGAGTCCGTAAGTCGAGCTATGATGTAAAGGTTGCTGAGTTAGCAGAAAACTTGCAAAGACCGGCAGACCAAACGGTTGTGATGAATTGGAGCGCAGCGTGAAAATCAGCGTTAGGAATCTTGAGCCTACCAAAGTAAGGCTTACCATTACTGTCGACAATGACGAATTCGAGCCTTATTTAGATGAGGCTCGTAAAGAAATTGGTAAACAGGTGAATGTACCTGGTTTCCGTAAGGGACACGTACCTGGGAAAATCATCGACCAGCGTATCGGTTTCTCGACTGTAGCTGGTGAGGCAGTCAACTCTGGAGTGCCAGATCTGTATTCCAAGGCTCTTGCTGAAAAAGAGCTGCATGCTATGGCACAGCCACAAATTGACATCAAGGATATCCCTGAGTCATCCAAAGGTGATACGAAGCTAAAGTTTACTGCTGAAGTAGAGGTGCGCCCCCAGTTCGACCTACCTGATATCGAAGGTATGGAAATTGAGGTGGCTAAGCCAGAAGTTACTGATGAAGATGTAAATAAGCGCTTGGATAACCTACGCCAGCGATTCGGAACTCTTGTTTCAATTGACCGTCCGGCTCAGACTGGAGATTTCGCTTCTATTGACCTGGAAGCTGTTATTGATGGAGAGAGTGTTGACTCCCAGCAAGGTGTTTCCTACGAGCTCGGTTCTCAAACTATGTTGGATGGGTTGGATGAAGCTCTGGACGGTCTGTCTTCAGGCGAAGAAACTACCTTCGAAGGTACTTTAGAAGCTGGCGAACATGCAGGTGAAAAAGCTCAGATTAAAGTAAAAGTTAACTCAGTAAAAGCGGAAGAACTACCTGATCTTGATGATGACTTTGCTCAGGAAGCCTCCGAATTCGACACACTTGAAGAGTTGAAATCTGACGTGCGCAAACAATGCGAACGGGATGCTGAAGGTCGCCAAGCTACAGATGCTCGTGATGCTTTTATTGCTAAGCTGCAAGAAGGAATTGATATTCCAGTTCCCAAGGGTGTTAAGAGTTCCATGGTTGAGGACCAGTTAAAAAATGCCAATAAGGGTTCTGAAGCCGCAACCGACGACGAAAAATCTGAAATCGAGAAAAATGTAGAGAAAGAGTTGAGAGACCAAATGGTCTTAGACGCTCTTGCTGAGAAGATGCAGGTTGAGGTATCTCAAATTGATGTTACTAACTTCTTGGCATCAATTGCTCAGCAGTACGGAATGGATCCATCGGCGTTTATTAACGCAATCGTCCAGAATGGTCAACTAGGCTCTGCTGTACAAGAGGTAGGTCGTTCTAAAGGTATGCTGGCAGGTATGAGGGCTGTCACCTTTAAAGATACCGATGGCAATGTTCTAGATCTCTCTAACTTCTTAGGTCAAGATGAGGCCGAAGCAGTGGAAGAGTCAGAGAGTGTACAAGCTGCTTCAGCTGCAGCAGCTGTCGCTGATGAAATTGCGCATTCTGATTCCTCTAAACAATCGCAGGAAGAAGACTAAAAAGCTGCGAAAGTGGTAAGTGAAAAGGCCGTGTCTGGTGCCAAGTGGGAAGATGTGTCTGCTGGAGCAACCAGATGCGGCTTTTGCGCAACTAGCACAACGAGCAACGTGAGTCAGCATGAGGCGGTAGGCTCGTAACATGAAAAGTTTATCAAAGGAGACACGGTGAGTAACACTCCTACAGTTATGCCTGTTATGGAAGATGGAGAAGTTTCTGCACTTCCTGATCCTATCTTCAACCGACTGTTAAAAGATCGCATCATCTGGTTAGGTGATGAAGTTAAGGATGCTAACGCCAATGTCATCTGTGCTCAAATGCTGATGCTGGCGGCGGAAGATCCTAGTAAAGATATTTGGCTGTATATTAACTCCCCAGGCGGTTCCATTACCGCTGGAATGGCTATATACGACACCATGCAATTAATAGAGCCAGACGTTGCTACAGTGGCGGTAGGTATGGCAGCTTCTATGGGACAGTTCCTTCTTTCGTCTGGGACGAAGGGGAAGCGTTTTATTACTTCACATGCTCGTGTGCTTATGCATCAGCCGTCTGGTGGTGTCGGAGGAACGACTACAGATGTACGAATCAACGCTGAACTCATTATGGACATGAAAAAAACTCTTTCCCAGTTGACTGCCGACCAAACCGGGCACTCTTTGGAAGAGATATACAGAGACAATGAGTATGACCATTGGTTCAATGCGCAAGAGGCTTTAGAGTATGGCTTCGTTGATAAGATTGTGACCACTCACGGCACTATGCGCGCTGAGGAGGGCAAGTAAACATGGCATCTGAAGAAGCACAGTTCATTGCGAGGGCACAGCGGTTAGCTGGTCCAAGGTCTGTATCGGGGTTGAGCCCTGAAAATCGGTATGTGCTGCCTCAATTTGAGGAGAAGACACCATACGGTCTTAAGCGGCAAGATCCGTATTCTAGACTTTTCGACGACCGTATAATTTTCATGGGAGTGCAGGTGGATGATACATCTGCTGACGATATTATGGCGCAGCTGCTGGTTTTGGAAAGTCAAGACCCAGACCGTGACGTTATCGTTTATATCAACTCTCCAGGCGGGTCAATGACTGCTATGACTGCGATTTACGACACGATGCAGTACATCAAGCCTGATGTTCAGACAGTTTGCTTGGGGCAGGCTGCTTCAGCTGCTGCGATTTTGCTGGCTGCAGGAGCTCCAGGTAAACGTTTAATCTTACCAAACGCTCGTGTGCTGATTCATCAGCCCGCTATGGAACAGAATTTCGGCAAGGCAACTGAAATTGAAATTCAGGCTAAAGAAATGTTGCGAATGCGCTCGTGGCTGGAAGAGACTTTAGCTAAGCATACTGGTCAGGATGTCGAGAAGATTCGAAGAGATATTGAAGTTGATACCATCCTCACAGCTCAGGAAGCTAAGGAGTATGGAATGATTGATGAGGTTCTGCAAAGCCGTAAGTAATCGCACTTTTTGAAGATATCTTCATGAGGCCCTTGGGTGGGATTTCTGCTCGAGGGCCTTTACTTGTCTTCAATTGTGCTTATGCACATTCTCCTCGCTATATGAGAATTAGGTGAGCGTTCCGCGTAATATGGTCTAGGAAGCAAGTGGGAGGGGTGAAGGTATGGGTCGCGTTGTTAATTACAATGAAGGACTCTTCCGTTGTGATTTTTGTGGTAAAAACGAAAAACAGGTGAGGAAACTTATTAAAGGGCCATCGTCGGCTATTTGCGATGAGTGTATTGCGTTGTGCGTGCAGATACTTGACGAAGAGAAGGCTGAAGATATCCATGAGGAAAGTTTTGCCTTACCGACCCCCAGTCAAATTGTTCGGTATCTCAACCATTTTGTAATAGGACAAGAAGCTGCCAAACGTACACTGGCCGTGGCAGTATACAACCACTATAAGCGTATCAACATGGAACAGGAACGGGTCCTATCTCGTTCTGGTGTAAAGGGACACTCCAGTGACGGAACGCCAGATAACACAGGTGGCTACGACGTTGATCATACTGATTTACAGCCTCCTGCTTTGGACCAGGTCGAGGTGGATAAGTCTAATATTTTGCTTTTAGGGCCCACTGGAGTCGGTAAAACATACTTGGCACAATCGTTGGCCAGAATCATGAATGTGCCATTTGTGATGACAGATGCAACGTCCTTGACTGAGGCCGGGTATGTTGGTGACGATGTGGAAACAGTGCTGCAACGTCTGGTTCAGGCTGCTGATGGTGACCTCCAAAAAGCTCAGCATGGAATTATCTATATCGATGAGATAGATAAAATTGCTCGAAAATCTGGACAAAACACTTCAATAACCAGAGATGTTTCTGGAGAAGGGGTTCAGCAGGCATTATTGAGAATAATTGAAGGAACTATTGCTAAGGTTCCTGTGGATGGCTACCGCAAACAGAGGGATCAAGAAAGTGTCCAACTTGACACGAAGGGTATTCTGTTTATCTGTGGAGGAGCTTTCGTAGGATTAGAAGATATTATCCAACAGCGGTTAGGATTGCATGAATCTGGGTTCTCAGCTGTTCGTCAGCATCAACAGGTAGACAAGGAACGTTTGTTGCAGCAGGTTAACGCTGATGATTTGGAGAATTTCGGACTTTTACCGGAGTTCATAGGCCGTCTACCTGTCGTAACTACTTTGAATAAGCTGAATACGATGCAACTCAAGCAAGTGCTAGTAGAACCTGATAACGCCTTAGTTAAGCAATATCAGAAGATGTTCTTAGACGATGGTGTTGATCTAGTCTTTACTGATGCTGGACTTGATCGAATATCCCAGCAAGCAATGTCAGCTGGAGTAGGAGCTAGGGGACTCAGGTCTATTATCGAAAAAACTCTAGAAAAGACTATGTTTGAAATACCAGAGTTGAATGAGGTTGATCGAGTAGTTGTTGATGATCAAGCGGTGGATGGTTTACGACCTCCACAGTATTTTTCTACAGCAGGACGGGACAGTGATGGTACACGTCGACAAGTGGCGTGAGAGTAAAAAGTTGTGGGGTGGCTACTTGATGATTATCGATGACTGCAAATGAGGAGAGGTGATGGGTAAACGCAAGGCTGTTGTTGTAACACACCAGAGAATTCGTTCTGCAGCGATAGTGACAGAAGCTCTCAAACAACTGGATAGGGCAAGCTTCCAAGTTTCAATAGTAGATAACAGCGAAGCCCCTACTTTTGGTCAGTCATATCGCCAGGTAGATGATGATACTGAAATAGTCATCGTCTTAGGTGGTGACGGTACGATTCTCAGGGCTGCAGAACTGGTTAAAGGTACTACTGTGCCAATTCTGGGAGTTAACCTGGGACATGTGGGTTTTCTTGCAGAATTTGAAAGCTTTCAGATTGCGGAAGCTATAGCTAAAGTAGCCGAGCGTGATTACTCCATAGATGAACGCATGGTAGCGCATGTTGATCTGTGGTTACCCGGCGAAGACAAGCCTTTAACCGACTGGGCGCTGAATGACATGACAGTTGAGCGATATGATCGCGGCAAGATGATTCAAGTTACTATCAGGGTTGATGATGTGGAGATGAGCTCCTACGGTTGCGATGGAGTGATAGTAGCTACACCTACAGGTTCCACCGCATATGCCTTTTCTGCTGGCGGCCCTGTTGTATGGCCTGATGCGCAGTCTCTACAAATGATTCCTATTGCAGCGCATGCGCTCTTTGCTCGCTCTCTGATTATTGGACCGTATTCAACATTTACCATAGGCTTGATGGAGGATTCGCCTTCTGACGGCTGGATCTGCTGTGATGGGCGCCGGCAGTTATTGCTTCCCCGTGGTTCTTCAGTACAGGTTCGACAATCTCATGATACTTTCCGTCTTGCCAGACTTTCTGGGGTATCGTTTACACAAAGACTTGTTAGTAAGTTTGATTTACCGGTAGTAGGTTGGCGGGAACAGAATCATCGTTCGTCGACGCCCGCTAAAAGTGGGGAGGGTGCCTGATGTTGGAAGAGCTAGAAGTGCGCAATTTAGGTCCTATCCATCATGCTCGGTTTACGCCAGCTTCTGGTATGACAGCTATCACTGGAGAGACAGGAGCTGGTAAGTCTATGCTGTTGAACGCACTTGGACTTATTTCGGGTGCACCGACGCAAGCGGCAAGGGTGTCTCCTGGGCAGGATTCTAGTTGGGCACAAGGTGTTTTCGAATTGGTAGACTCATCTCCCATCCTCAAAACTATAGAGGAAACTGGTATAGAACCAGAAGACGGACAACTGTTTTTGACTCGGTCAGTTCCAGCTGAGGGACGGTCAAAGTCGTTGATTAATGGGCACACGGTGCCTCGCTCGCTACTGCATGAGTTGAGCAACCGGTTAATAACTATCCATGGCCAGGCTGACCAGTTGCGTATGGCAGCGCCGGGGAAGCAGAGAGACTTTTTAGATACTTTTGCAGCTGACAGTGCGGAGCTCAATGACTACCGTGATGCATGGCAGCGTCTGCAAGAGGTAGATCATACATTAGCCGTCTTACAGGACCAACAAGCGTCTATAATCCAACAGTCTGATTATCTGAGGCAGTCTGTAGAACGTATTGACCAAGTAGACCCTCATCCAGGCGAAGATGTAGAACTGCGTGATCAACGAGATAGAATTGAGCATGCTACCCAAATTCTGCAAGGTATAACGGGTGCCTTAGCTGCTCTAGATGCTTCGCAGTTGGACGGAGAAGCTGATAGTCCTAGTGCAACGGAATTGATTGAACAGGCCTTACAATCTTTGCAGGGCATAACTATTAACAGTCTTTTTGAAGATGCCATAGACCGTTTACACTCAATAGCTACAGATCTTTCTGATGTTGTCTTTAATCTAACCCAGCAAATTGACATTGAATCGGATGCAGCAGATTTAGATAAAATCAATGACCGTATTCACGAATTAGATACAATAAAGGGACACTGGGGGCCGACACTTGAAGATGTACTCAAGTGGAGGGAACAAGCTGCATACGATTTAGAAGATATGGATGCATCTCCACAGAGAGTTAAGGCATTGGAAGAAGAACAGCAACAAGCCCGGCAGGAAGCCTTGCTTGCAGGACGAAAACTGTCCAATAAACGTAAGCTGGCTGCTGTTGCCTTAAGTAAAGCGGTGAATGCAGAGTTGAAGTCTTTAGCTATGGACGGATCCCGGCTGGACGTGCTGGTCAGCCAGCGTTCAGACCAATATTTAAACGCCCACGGTTTAGACGATGTCAGCTTTCTATTTACCCCCTTTCCAGGTTCACCCCAGCTACCAATGGGTTCAAGTGCTTCAGGAGGCGAATTAAGCCGTTTGATGTTAGCTATGGAACTAGTTGCGGCTCAGTCTGCCAAGCAGGAGACTCAAGTACGATCGAGAGATCGCATGACATTTATATTTGATGAAGTCGATGCAGGCGTGGGTGGTAAGACAGCAGTTGAATTAGGTAGACGATTGGCCCGCCTATCTCAGGATGCTCAAGTCATCGTTGTGACCCACCTTCCTCAGGTAGCTTCTTGGGCAGACAGACAGTTTGTGGTAGCCAAGAAAGTTGAGCAGGGGAGTACCCAAACTAGCGTAGATGAAGTGAGTGGAGCATCACGCGAGAAAGAGATAGCGCGTATGCTTGCGGGTAGTGAATCAACGACGTCCTTGCGGCATGCCAGAGAGCTTCTCGAATCCAGTAAAAACAAGTAAAAATAAAGGTTAATTACTTGACAGACAAGATGGTAAGCAAAGCAGGTCTAGGAAATAATACCGGAAAAGGTGTTATTTTCGACTTGGATGGGACTCTCTTAGATTCTATGGGAATTTGGCAGGAAATCGACAAGCGTTTCTTTGCTCGAAGAGGAATCGAAATACCAGCGGATTACGTTTCTAGGGTAGCTTCTATGCAGACTGATGCAATTGCTGCATACACTATCAGTCGATTTGGTTTACATGACAGCATTACAGACATAGTTGATGAATGGAATGAGGATGCTCAGGAGTTTTATGCCACAGTAGTTAAGCCTAAACCATATGCGTTAGATTATGTGAAGGAGCTTAAGCGCAGTGGTGCACTCTTGGCTGTTGCGACGAGCTTACCGCCGCGCTTGAGGCAGGCTGCTTTACAACATGCTGGTCTGGCAAGCTATTTTGATTGTGTGTGTAGCGTAGATGATGCTCACAGCAGTGGAAAAGAGGAGCCTGCTATCTACCTTTATGCGGCACACCAGCTGGGCTTACCAAAAGAAGCTTGCACAGTTTTTGAAGATATACTTGTTGCAATCAAAACCGTCCGGTCGGCAGGAATGAAAATATGGGCAGTATATGACGAATCTTCCCAGCAAGATTGGGAGGAGATTAAAAAAATAGCAGACGGTGCTATATCTGATTTTTCTCAAGCACCACTACAGTTATAACCGTAACAAAATCAAACTAGTACCGTAATGGAATAGGCCGCCAGTGTTGACTCACTGGTGGCCTATAAGTTCTGCTATCACATCTCGTCTCTGGTCAAAAGGTGAAACTGGTTACTAAGCTTTACTCTAATTCCAAAGAACCAGTGTAGAGTTGGTAATATTCGCCTTTTTGAGCGATAAGTTCTTCATGGTTTCCGCGTTCGATAATACGTCCGTGGTCTAAGACCATGATGACATCAGCATTTCGTACGGTCGATAGACGGTGAGCGATAACGAATGTTGTGCGACCTTTCATTAGATTATCCATACCTTTTTGGACGACTTCTTCAGTACGAGTGTCTATCGAAGAGGTAGCTTCATCTAAAATCATGGCTGGAGGGTCAGCCACTGCAGCTCTTGCAATCGAGATAAGCTGGCGTTGCCCCTGGGATAAGCCTGATCCGTCTCTCTCGAGCACAGTTTGGTATCCTTTGGGGAGCATGCGAATGAAAGAGTCTGCATTGGTTAGTTTTGCCGCAGCAATACAGTCTTCGTCAGTTGCATTGAGGCGACCGTAACGGATGTTATCAAGCACCGTTCCGGTGAAAAGATTAACGTCCTGTAAAACGATTCCAAGTGAACGCCGAAGATCTGGCTTATTGATGTTTTTGACATCAATACCATCATAAAGAATTTGCCCTTCTTGAATATCATAGAAACGGTTAATCAAGTTAGTGATTGTGGTTTTCCCTGCACCGGTTGCTCCAACGAGAGCCATCTTCTGGCCTGGTTTTGCGAACCAAGTGATGTCGTGGAGCACTGGCTTGCTGGGATTGTAGCCAAAGGTTACATCGGTAAAACGCACATCACCTTGCACTAAAGTGTATCGTCCGTCTGCTGATGTAATTGCTTCTTCTTTGGCTTTCAATGCGACTTGTCGTGCAGCTCCTTTGAGCTTGGCGGCAGCTGCAAGAGATCGAGTTCCATCGTCATCAGCGGCACGCTTCCATGCCCAGTGACCGGTTTCGTGGTCTACTTCGTGCATGGTGTGACCGTCAGAATCTACCTCTACGCAGACCAATTGAACGCTACCATCATTGCTTTCTATAGGTTCATCCATCATGGCAAATATGCGTGAAGCTCCTGCCAAAGCCATCATTACCATATTGAACTGCATAGAAACCTGTCCAATTGGGTTGATAAATGATCGAGAGAGTGTCAAGAGAGCAATAATTGCTCCTAGGGTTAGAGGACCGGAACCTGCTAGCCCAAAGTCGTTCCACCCCAGTATCCCGGCTATTCCACCCAGAATAGCAAGAATGATGTATAGCATATAACCCATGTTGCCTACGACAGGCATGGTGATGTTGCCGTATGTATTGGCTTTTGAGGAGGCTTCAAACAGTTCTTCATTGCGTCGGTAAAAATCTTGTGCAGTGGCTTCTTCATGATTAAAGACTTTGACCACTTTTTGTCCGTTAACAGCTTCTTCAACAAATGAATTCACTTGGCCGATGGCATGCTGTTGTTTAACAAAATACATTCCAGATCTGGTGACAATCCGACGAACTATTACAATAAGCACGGCGGTAAAGACCAGTGTGAAGAGACTGAAGGGTATCGATAGCCATAGCATAGCCGCCAAAGCAGCCAGTGCAGATACAATGGATGAAAACATCTGTGGGAAGGACTGGGAAATAGCCTGTCGTAATGTATCTGTGTCATTGGTGTACAGGCTCATTGTGTCGCCATGGCCGTTTGAATCAAAGTATCTAATAGGGAGCAATTGCTGGTGGGCAAACATGTGATCCCTAATGTTCTTTAATGTCCCTTGTTCTACTTTCACAACGAGCCAAGACCAGAGCCATGAAGCAAACGTACCCACTAAATACAGACAGCACATCACTGTCAACATAATGATGAGAGGCTTCCAGTCGGGATTTGTTACTCCAACCAAAGGCAAAATATACTGGTCGATAAGTGTCTGGAGGAAGAGTGCTGCTGCGGCCTGTGAAGCAGCTGACACAATGATGCAAATGACAATAACTGCAACCTGCCATTTGTACTCGAAAATGTAAGAGAAGAGACGTTTTGTAGTACCGGGAGTGGCTTTTTGCATAGCTTGCAGGCCTTTGGTTTGCGAAGGTACATTGCGCTTGCTCATGTTTACTCCTCCTCCTGGTCTTGGTTGCGGGTCTGAGACACATAAATTGATCGATATTCTTCACAAGTTTCGAGTAGCTGCTTGTGGTTGCCGCAATTGAGTATACGTCCCGAATCCATAACAACAATCATGTCGGCCTCTTCAACGGAGGCAACTCGTTGTGAAATGATGATCTTGGTGGTGCTCGGTATCTCTTCCCGGAATGCGCGACGAATGAGTTGATCAGTTTTGGTATCAACAGCAGAAGTTGAATCATCTAAGATAAGGATTTTTGGTTTCTTTAAGAGGGCTCGAGCTATGCAAAGACGTTGGCGCTGTCCACCTGATACATTCGATCCGCCTTGCTCAATATAGGTGTTGTACTTGTTAGGAAACTCTTGAATGAAAGAGTCTGCTTCTGCTAGTGCACAAGCGTGTCGAATTTCCTCGTCGCTTGCATGTGGATTGCCCCAGCGGAGATTGTCTGCAATTGTGCCACTGAACAATATGTTTTTTTGTAACACCATAGAGACTTGATCCCGCAAAACTTCTAAGTCGTAGTCACGTACATCGAAACCACCAACTTTAAGAGATCCTTCACTGACGTCGTAAAGTCTGGCAATAAGCTGGACTAAACTCGATTTGGCTGATCCTGTGCCGCCTACAATTCCAATAGTTTGTCCTGAAGCAATATCTAAATTAATGTCATCTAGTACAGGTTTTTCTGATGAATCTGAATAACGGAAGCTGACATGGTCGAAATGCACGGAGCCATCAACCACAGTCATGCGAGGGTGCTCAGGGTTGCATACTGTGCTCTCTTCAACCAAAACTTGATAGATTCGTTCAGCAGAAGCCTGTGAGATAATAATCATGACAACAATCATGGATATCATGTTCATAGCCATGAGAATTTGTAAGGTATATGTCACTAGGGCTGTTAAATCACCAGTTGTTAAGCCATGTGCAGCGTTATTGCCAGAAGCAACAATTTGCTGAGCTCCCATCCACGAGATAAGAAGCAGAACTGCATATATGCAAAAATTGAGCAGGGGAACAGTAAAACTTAAAATGTGCTCGGCTCTACAAAAAGCTCGGTAAATGGACATGGATATACGTCCGAATTTCTTATCCTCGAACTCCTCGCGGTTATATGATTTTACGACTCGGATTCCTTGTACATTCTCTTCAACGACGTTATTTAAATTGTCGTAGGTGTGGAAGATCTTTTCGAATATAGGGTGAACCCATACCGATAAGCCAATGAGACCAAATCCTAGGATAGGAATGACAAAGAGGAAAATCATGGAGATTGAATGGGAAATACGGAAGGAAAAAAGCCAAGCTACGATGACCATGATAGGAGCTCTTACACCTATACGAATGATCATCTGATAGGCATTTTGCAGATTAGTAACATCCGTAGTTAACCGAGTGATGATAGATCCCGTTGAAAAACGGTCAATGTTGGTAAAGGAAAAAGATTGAACTTTATCAAACAGGTCGTTACGCAAATTTTTAGCAAAACCTGATGAAGCGATAGCTGCATACTTCCCAGACATAAAACCAGAAAAAAGAGAAAGAAGAGAGCAGGCAAACAGGATAAGACCAAACTTCACAATATTAGGCATGGATTGGGCTGAAACGCCATAATCAATCAGGGCTGCCATGACAGTGGGAATGGCAATCTCTAATATGCTTTCAACACACACATATGCCGGTGCTAACAAGCTTGCTTTGGTATATTGACGTAGAGAACGTAAGAGAGTGCTGATCAGGTGTCTTGGTTGGCTTGTCTGATTTCTGACTACCACGCCTGTTTCTTCTGCGGTATCGGTCACAGTCCCTCCGTTTTCTACGTAATCTGCGTGTAGAATCTCCACTGTAGATCGCCATATGCCCTAGCTGATATGCAATCCGATTTTTGCTTGCTTGAAAGTGTGTAGGGCCTATCTAGCTTCTAGCAGGCCTCAGTCCTGATAGTATTCTCAATGTAATCTATAGGGCTAAGTTTGTAGTTGGACACTTAGTCTATGTTTGCATAACAGAGGCAGTCCGACACAAAATCAATTCAAGTAGCTATATCTACAGTATATTGATTTAGTAGACAGTAGATTGGTGCTTATAACCGAATTCGTGTGCTGTCACGTCAGATAAAGGAGCAACGGATGAGTCAACAAAGTAAGGACCATGCATCACAGGCATTCGAGGCAGGTATCAACACAGTCGATCCTGAGATTGCTCATCTACTGCAAACTGAACTTGGCCGCCAGCGTTCTGGCTTAGAGATGATTGCTTCAGAAAACTTTGTCCCAAGAGCAGTATTGCAAGCACAAGGTTCGGTTTTAACAAACAAATATGCCGAAGGCTACCCTGGTCGCCGTTACTATGGGGGCTGTGAATATGTAGATCAGGTAGAAGAGTTGGCTCGGTCACGTGCTCGTAGTCTGTTTGATGCTGAATATGCGAATGTACAGCCTCATTCCGGAGCGCAGGCAAATGCAGCGATATATCAGGCCTTAGCAAAACCTGGTGATACGATTTTGGGTCTGGCGCTTGATCATGGGGGACATTTGACCCATGGGACAACAATGAATTTTTCTGGCCGATATTACAATGCTCAAACTTATACTGTTAATCCTGATACTTTCCTTATAGATCCGGAAATCGTGAGGCAAAGAGCGTTAGAGACACATCCAGCTGTGATTATTGGTGGTTGGTCGGCTTATCCACGAATCGAAGACTTTAAAGCGTTACGGGAGATTGCGGACGAGGTTGGAGCAAAGTTGTGGGTAGACATGGCTCACTTTGCTGGTTTAGTAGCTGCTGGTTTACACCCAAGTCCAGTTCCGTATGCCGATGTTGTTTCATCTACAGCACATAAAACCTTAGGGGGTCCTCGGTCTGGCTTTATTGTTGCTAAAAAGGAGTATGCCAAGGCGCTGAATTCAGCTGTATTCCCTGGTGAGCAAGGCGGTCCTCTTATGCATGTCGTGGCTGCGAAGGCGGTCGCATTTAAGTTAGCAGGAACTACAGCTTTCAAACAGCGTATGGAGCGTACTCTTGAGGGAGCAAGGATCATCGCTGAACGGCTGAGTGCAGAAGATGTCTCACAAGCAGGCATTAGCGTTTTGACCGGCGGTACTGATGTTCACTTGGTGATGGTTGATCTACGAAATAGTGCTCTTAATGGCAGGGACGCAGAGGATCTGTTGGCACGCATAGGTATTACCGTCAACCGTAATACTGTTCCGTTTGATCCGAGGCCAGCTTCAGTGAGTTCTGGTTTACGCATTGGTACAGCAGCCTTGGCAACCAGGGGATTTGATACAGCTGAATTTGAGCAGGTAGCTGACCTCATTGCTCAGACTTTGACTGCCGGACGTGACGCAAATATCGACAGCTGTAAATCTAAAGTAGATGCATTAGCTGAGCAGTTCCCGCTCTATCAAGGGCTTGACCAGGTGAATTAACTGTCAAAAGGGTTACAATAATATACAAATAGCCAGCAGTTGGTTTCACTCCAGTCCACAGGTAATTGACAAGGAGTGTATGTGAAGAAATGCTATCTGGGCAAGGATGATCTCAACAGCGTTCTGCGACATCATGGTACAGAGGAAGCATGAAAGGAGGTAGAGAAGTGGCCGATAAGGTACAAGATTTTAAGAATCGGCAAAATGGCAATCCCAAGGTCTGGTTTAGGGCAGCAGCAGAAAGACTCAGTCAGTTGCGATACGTCTTTCTGGTGCAAATTGAGGATGGTATTCCCACTGCTGATCAACGAGCAAGCTTAGAATACGCAGATGCTGTACTCATTGGTTGGCCTGATGAAGACGCTGCGCAAGTCATTGATCTAGATGAATCACAGCTGGACCAGGTTCGCAAAGTAATGGTTGAGATGGAAGGCCAGATACCGATCTTTCGTGAGCAGGAACGTAAGGGCGATATTGACCAGCTATCACAATCACTGGTAACGCTCACAGAGTGCGTTGCTCAGGTCCGTCGTCATTACCAGCCTGATTTTCCTATACCGACCTATCAGGAGATACACCAGGTTGTCCAGCAAGAGTGGAATGAGGATATGAGCAGGATAGATCCAGACCAGGTCACTTCTCCGGAAGAGGTCAAGGAGATGCAGGAAGACGCGGATCGTGCTGACTACAACTCATTCGTAGGCACGGGGTTGTCAAAACCTCTTCAAGGTCAAAACTTAGAGTTAGACCAACCGAAAGATCATTCGTAAGTGAGAGTGAAGCAGTGGGTCCCAATCAAACCGCTGATACATTTGATAAGCGTCGCATGTCTGATTTGAGTTCTGAGATAGAACTAGCTGACGAATATGACAGTCGCCATACTACTCGGCTGGCTCATGCAAGTTCAGGTCAGGCCAAACGCAGGGTGGGCATTATGGGTGGAACCTTCGATCCTATCCACCATGGCCATTTAGTTGCGGCCTCAGAAGTTGCTTGGGTTTATGACTTGGATGAAGTTATTTTTGTGCCGACGGGTCGGCCAGTTTTTAAGTTAGAAAAAGCTGTTACCAATGCTGAAGATAGGTATTTGATGACGGTTATCGCAACTGCTTCAAATCCTAAATTTACAGTTTCGCGAGTCGATATTGATAGGCCGAGCATAACGTATACCATTGATACCTTGCGTGATATTCACAGACTCAGACCGGACAGTGAGTTATTCTTTATTACTGGTGCTGACGCAGTAGCGGAGATTCTTCGTTGGAAAGATGCCAATGAAATGTGGGATTTGGCGCACTTTGTTGCTGTTTCTAGACCTGGTTATTCGTCAAGTATTCGTGGGTTACAGTTACCCAATCATTCCGTAGACATGCTTGAAATACCCGCCCTATCAATTTCATCTACAGATATTAGAAAACGTGTCGCCAAGCATATCCCTGCTTGGTATCTTGTGCCTGACGGGGTAGTGCAATATATCAATAAACATGGTTTATATTTGCACAGGGAGGACTACTAGGAAGCACAGGATGAAACCTGATCCTCATCTGCTGCGACACGGTAGAAAACTGTCACGCTCAATAGCTAAAATAGAATTGTTGCTTCAACGACACCAACGTTTGGAGATATGGTGAGCACAATTCTCAAAGGCATGCCCGGTAAGAATCTTATTCTAGTGACGGGAAGGACGCATCCTAAGCTTGCTTCGGATGTTGCTGACCAGCTTGGCATCGAAGTCCTAGAAACGACCGCTTACGATTTTGCGAATGGTGAGATGTACGTGCGGTATACGGAGTCAGTTCGTGGAGCAGATGTTTTTGTTCTGCAAAGCCATGCTGACCCGATTAATAAGTCAATCATGGAACAGCTTATTATGATTGATGCACTAAAACGAGCTTCAGCTCGTTCCATTACAGCTGTTTGCCCTCTGATGGGATATTCGCGTCAAGACAAGAAGCATTTGGGTCGTGAACCCATCTCTTGTAGGTTAATGTTTGATCTGTTCAAAACTGCAGGGGCAGATCGAATCATGAGTGTTGATCTGCATGCAGCACAATCACAGGGCTTTTTTGATGGGCCTGTGGATCATCTCATTGCTATGCCGGTACTTGTCGATTATGTGCGTGATCGCTTTGATTTGTCCAAAGTTGCTGTCGTCTCACCAGATGCTGGTCGCATTCGAGTTGCAGAGCAATGGGCGCAACGACTTGGTGGAGTACCTTTGGCATTTGTTCATAAGACTCGTGATATTACTCAGCCCAACAAAGCAGTAGCAAACCGTGTAGTTGGAGATGTCAAGGGTCTGGACTGTGTTTTAGTTGACGATCTCATGGATACTGGTGGTACTATAGCTGAAGCTTGTTCAGTGTTATGTGAGGCAGGTGCCAATTCCATCACCGTGGTTGCTACTCACGGTGTTCTATCGGGGCCGGCTGTTGAACGGTTAAAGGGATGTGGAGCCCGCGAGGTTGTTATCACTGATACAGTGCCCATTCCTGAAGAAAAGCGCTGGGATGGGCTTACGGTTCTCTCAATAGCGCCTCTGTTGGCATCCGCAATTAAGGCTGTTTTTGAAGATGGTTCTGTTGCCAGACTTTTCGATACTTATCCAGCACACCATGGACAAGGATTTCTCTTTGCATAATTCTTGCAAATGAGATTTCTTTATCCGCGTGGCGCGAAGAAAGAGTATGGCATAATAAATAAAGCAGGTTAACCTGCGTTTCCCCCATGGTGTAATGGCAGCACACGGGTCTTTGGAACCCTTAGTCTTGGTTCGAATCCAGGTGGGGGAGCTTGAAGCTTGCCGACCCCTGCGGGCAAGCCCTGGGATAGGTCGGCGGCCAACCGAAAGGAAAGAGTTTGGCTGTCAAAAAAATAGAGACTTGGCTTACTGACATGGATGGCGTTCTTGTACATGAGAACAATGCGCTGCCCGGAGCTGCAGAGTTCATTGAGACTTTGAAGGCCAACAACAGGCGTTTTTTGGTCTTGACCAATAACCCTATCTATACTCCTCGCGATTTGTCAGCACGTTTGGGCAGGTCAGGCATAGATGTGCCAGAAGAAAATATATGGACTTCAGCACTAGCAACGGCGGACTTTTGCGCACGCACTATTCCCAGAGGATCGGCTTATGTGATCGGTGAGGCAGGACTGACAACAGCCCTTCATGAGGCTGGTTACATTTTGTCTGATACTGACCCAGATTACGTCATTTTGGGTGAAACCCGTACGTATTCATTTGAATCCATTACGACCGCTATTCGTCTCATCTTAGGTGGGGCCAGGTTCATATGCACGAATCCAGATGCTACCGGACCTAGTGATTCCGGTATCCTGCCAGCAGCTGGATCAGTAGCTGCCTTAGTGACTAAAGCGACTAATCGTGAACCGTATTTTGTTGGCAAGCCTAATCCAATCATGTTCCGTACTGCTCTGAACCGTGTAGGAGGGCATTCTGAGACCACGGCCATGATCGGTGACCGTATGGATACGGATGTTGTAGCAGGTGTCGAAGCTGGTTTAGAAACCTTCTTGGTGCTTACAGGTATAACGCATCGCAAACAAGTAGAGACTTTCCCCTTTAGACCTGATCATGTAGTGGATTCGATTCAGAATCTGATCTCCATCGCTGAGAGTGGGGAAGTAGAAATTTGAGCAAAACCGAGTCTGTTTCAGCTGCAATTATCTTGGCAGCCGGCGAGGGCACGCGTATGCGCTCGTCCAAGCCGAAAGTTCTTCACGAGCTAGCAGGTAAGACCTTCCTCAATCGTGTGATGGATGCTGTCGGTCAGTTGCAGCCGGAGACTATGGCTCTTGTTGTGCGATTCCAGGGAGACCGTGTAGCAGAGGCTGCTTATCGTTATAACCCATCAGTGGTGGTAGTGAAGCAAGATGATATCCCCGGTACCGGGCGAGCTGTTCAGTGTGCTTTAGGTGAGCTTAACGATAGCATCGGTTCCCATGGTACGGTTCTGGTGGTGGCTTCAGATATGCCACTGCTGGATGCTCAGACCTTGCAGGGGTTAGTAGATTACCACTTCGCGCATGGTGACAGTGCCACCGTACTCACAACCAGCTTGATGGATCCAACGGGCTACGGACGTATTATTCGCGACCAAGATGGACAAGTGCTGAGGATTGTGGAGCAGAAGGATGCTACTGGTACCGAATTAGAAGTTCATGAAGTTAATACATCTGTCTATCTTTTTAATGCATCAGTCTTGACCACAGCTATTGCTGGGCTTAATAATGACAACGTTCAAGGTGAGTTTTACCTCACGGACGCTTTGGAAGCTGCAAGAGAACTGGGGCGGGTTGGCGCATACAGTGCGCCAGATGCCTTATGTGTTGAAGGCGTCAATGATCGTGTGCAGTTAGCTCGTCTTGCCAGAGCACACAACAAGCGAATCTGTGAGCACTGGATGCGGCAGGGCGTAACAATTTTGGATCCGGAAACAACTTGGATTGAAGACGATGTTCAACTTGAACGAGACAGTGTAATCTTGCCGGGATGTTTCCTACAAGGAAGCACAACCGTAGCTGAGGAAGCGGTCATAGGACCATACACTACTTTAATTAATGCAACGGTTGAGCAAGCTGCTCATGTGGAACGGTCCAGAGTGGAAGAATCAACAATCGGTGCACGCGCGACTATTGGTCCATGGACTTATCTCAGACCAGGTAATGAGTTAGGTGAGGATACCAAAGCTGGAGCTTTTGTTGAAATGAAAAAGGCTCAAATTGGTAAAGCTACTAAAGTTCCACATCTCAGTTATATAGGCGATACCCATATCGGAACGCATACTAACGTCGGAGGCGGTACTATTACTGCCAATTACGATGGTGTGCGCAAGCATAGAACTGAGATTGGTTCAGAGGTACATATAGGTGCAGGCAATCTTTTCGTTGCACCGGTTCGTGTTGGTGATACAGTAACTACTGGAGCAGGTGCTGTGATACGACATGCGGTTCCTGACGACGCGATGGTTTATTCTGAGAACACCCAACATACAGTTGAACATTGGAAGCCATCTGCTGAACGCGAAGAAAGTACTGAACAAGATTCACATTGATAGCGAATTTGACACAGGATTAGACTAGCCTTAGGCTGTGAATCACAAAATTATATGAGAGTAAAGAGAGTTGACCAGTGCCAGCATTACAAAGTTCAATTGACGCTGTCATAGTTGCGGCCAAGGCAGCAAATGATGCGAAAGCTATGGACATTTTAGCCTTCGATGTAGCGCAAGCCTTCGGAATTACAGACGTTTTTATGCTGGTCACCGGTGACAACGAACGCCAGGTACTATCTATTGCAGAAAAGGTGGAGCGTCAACTTCATGAACAGCTAGGACTTCGTCCTGCAGCCAGAGAAGGTGTAGATGATGCTCGGTGGATTCTCCTGGACTATCTTGATTTTGTGATTCATATTATGCATAAGGAAGCGCGTCATTACTACGATCTTGAGCGTTTATGGAAGGATTGTCCGCAGATTGATCTACCTCTCACGGATCCCCTTCATGAGCCAGTACTCAGCGCTGGAGTAAGCGGTTCTGAAGCCGGAGAAGCTCATCCTCAAGAGTAAACAGAGGAGGAGCGGATAGGAAGAGTTCATGTCTGAGCAGCATGTGCACAGCATCATCTTAGTCCGTCACGGTCAGACAGATTATAATGCTGCCCGTCGTATGCAGGGGCAAACAGATATCCCTCTCAACGCGGTAGGAAGGTGGCAGGCTCAGCAAACAGCTCAGACTCTTCGGCACTTGTATGTTGACGCACACCATAGCCGGCAGCAACTCATAGTTTCTTCAGATTTAGATAGAGCGTATAGCACCGCACAAGCTTTCGCCGACGTCATCGGTGTATCAATTAATACAGACTCAAGACTGCGAGAACGAGAGTTCGGAGAGTGGGAAGGTCTTACTGCTCAACAGGTCAAAGAACAGTGGCCCGAAGACTACTATGCATGGCTTACTTCGGCCGGAGGAGAGGTCAAACACGGAGCTGAGACGAAGGCTGAGGTGGGACGTAGGGGACTTTCTGCTTTAAACGATTGGTCACATCGAGCTGGGGATGATACAGACCTCTTCCTGTTTACACACGGGTCATGGATTTCTCAGACTGTTCAGAGCTTGATGGGTCTCAGTGAAGTTCATCCGGAAGGCGTCAGTTTGGGGTCAATACGAAATGCTCATTGGGTTACCCTTATTCCCCGGCAGAGGTCAAGTCAGGATTACTTATGGGCACTGTTAGATTTTAACCGTGGACCTGCTATAGCTGAGTCTGTAGATTGGAATAACCCTAGTGCAGGTCAATAGTGGTAGTAGCATCAGTGTACAAATGATGCTCTTCCTGTCGCTATGCAAATAAGTCACGTTAACTTGGGGTATATTGTGTTTTGCATAAGAGCTTCTAGGTCCTTATTGTACGAACTGGTTAGGGGTTATATTTGAGAGGAGCATATGGGTTGAAAAAGTTCTTTAGGGATCTTTCCTGGGCACAGGTGTTCGCTGGTGCACTAGCAGCAGTAACTTCCTTTTTCCTTTCAGCTAAAATTGGAATTGCAGGTTCAGCAATAGGCGTAGCAGTAGGTTCGATCGTTTCGGCTGTAGCTTCTCAAATTTATAAAAATGTGTTAGACGCTTCCACCCACAAAATTCAGGAAACGGTGATTAATCCCGACGGAGAATCGGAAACGGACATTATTAGAATTAACAACCCATCTCAAGAACCAGATGAGCAGACCTCACTCATACTGGCAGGCGCGGATGATAAGAGTCCAACTGTTCCAATCCATAAACATGCCGAGCAAGTGAGGGCTAGAACACAGCATTCTCAATTTGGAGAGCGTCGCCAGGTTGATGAGACGAGTGTTCTTGCTCCAATCAGTTCAACTGACGCAACCCAGGTTATCCCTACTACTGGAAAGCGAGTAGGTGGGCAGACATCGACCCGCCAGGTGCGCACAGCCAGCTCTAGCAATGCAAAGTATACTCACCAATCTGATACTGGCAGATATGAAGCTCATTCGGCACAAACAGCAAAGTCAGTGCAGAAAAAGAAGCAAATGGTGTTAATTGTCTCCGTCGTTAGTGCTCTGGTAGCTGTCCTGCTCTCTGCGGTAGTCATCAATGCCATTACCAAAGGCGAAGGAACAGACCACGTTGTTCGTAACATAGTCAGTCCAACTCCAACAGTGCAAGTTCCGACACCATCGACTCCTCCTGCTCCGCAAGAAAGTGCTCCCGGACGACAAGTACAACCAGACAACAGTAACAAGCCTCAAGAAACTACACGTCCATCTCAGGAACCAACTGCGAACCCTACTGCTTCTCCTTCGCAATCCAGTGAGGACAAACCCACCAGTACTAACAGTCCTTCGGTGCGGCCGTCTCAAGAACCAACACCCAGTGTTCCGGTACAGCCGAATGACCAGCCAACTCAGCAACAGGGTCAAAAAAGTGGTAACCCAAACGATACTTCCTTACCTAGCGCTGATAGTAGGCAAGGAAGTACAAACACTTCGGGTGATAGTCAGCACTGATATATGTGACATCTTGGTGACCACCTCAATTCCATGCCCTTGCCGTGTATGTGAGAGGCTCGAGTAGGGTTGCAATGAAGCGTCACAAGGGGCATCAACATGGGTACATTTCCACTTGGCTCGAAGGCGTGATATCATGTGAATGTTGCTTTGGCGAGGGAAAGAAGTCACTTTCCGTTATCGACTCAGCGTGAGGTGCTTTCTCCTATACGGGAAGATTGATGCTCTGACGCGTTCGATACGCCAGTTGAAGTTCTACATGGTATAAGGAGATAGAATGGCAAGCACTATTACGCTGGAAGGTGAGCCTCGAACTCAGTTCGGTAAGGGCGTGGCCCGTAGAATGCGCGTTGCAAAGCAGATCCCTGCTACGATCTACGCAGGTGGTACAGAGCCTTCATTCGTGGCTTTGCCCATGAAAGAGACAACGTTGGCCTTGCGTCGAGCTAATGCCTTGTTCACTATCAAGTTTGGTAACGAAACAAAGATGGCGGTTGTCAAGGACGTTCAACGTAATCCAGTTAAGCGTATTGTTGAGCACATCGATTTTTACGAAGTGCGTGCTGGCGAGAAAGTTATTGTTGACGTACCAGTATTCATCAATGGTGCAACTAAAGGTGCCTCTGTGGCCTTTATTGATATGCAAAATGTGCAGGTTCGCGCTGATGTAACAAACCTTCCTGAGCGTATTGACATTAGCGTCGAAGGCATGGCTGACGGCGACAAGATTCTCGCTAAGGATATTCAACTGCCTGAAGGTGCTGAACTCGTTATTGATGATCCTGAGGAGTCTATTGTAACTGTCGAAGTACCAAAGGAAGAGAGTGTTGCGTCTCCTTCTGGTGCAGCTGAAGGTGCAAGTGCAGAGTCTTCTGATTCAGCAGCTGGTGGTGCAGCTGACGGTGAGAAGTCTGAGTGAGAGATAACGCTCTTCTTTGTAAGGCTCGATTTGTGCTGATGTAACAGTACAACAATGCCTAACAATAACTGAAAGGACTGCTGGCTGATACTTGCCAGCAGTCCTTTTTGCATTGTTGGACTTAAAACAATTTGCCGTTCACCCGTTTGAAGGCTACCAGTGACGTGTACATATCACATCAAGGTGGCTCGGCTTATACGACGGGAACCTCATTAGTCGATCTAGAAAACTCAGTGCAGGACGGTAGCTTGAAGTTGGTAAGAGATTCTGGTTAAAAATCGCAATTGTGCAGTGAAACTGCTCGAGTTGAAGTATGGATTTCACTATATGGACAGGTTCCATGGCGCATAAGACAATGATGTTTAATATACTCAGTATATGCCTACGGCTATATGGTAGGTAGTAATTCCAATACCATTGTTCAGAAAGTGCTGTATGAACGTTTACAATCATCATGACCCAGAGTTGTTAACAAGATTGGCTTCAAACTTTGATGTGGAACCAAATCTGCATCCAGTTAGTGATGCAGAACGTGAAAATATGATAGATAAGCCAGCTTTTGGACAGGTCTTTTCTGACAGTATGGTCACCATGAGATGGCGGGATGGTAGTGGTTGGTCTGATCGACAGGTTAAGCCTTTTGGCTCACTCAACATTAGTCCTGCGGCAGCCGTTTTACACTATGCTCAAGAGATTTTTGAGGGACTTAAGGCATACAAGCGTCAAGATGGTTCCATTTGGCTCTTTCGCCCTGATGCCAATGCTGAGCGCTTTCAGGACTCTGCACAACGTCTTTCCCTGCCCAATCTTAGTGTTGAGGACTTCATAGGATCAGTAGCAGCGTTAGTACGGCAAGATGCTCAGTGGGTGCCATCGCGTCGTGAATACACACTGTACTTGCGTCCATTTATGTACGCTTCTGAAGCTTTTTTGGGTGTCCGCTCTCCAAAGCAGGTAGATTATTGCGTGATAGCTTCTCCATCTGGTCCGTATTTTACCGGTGGGGTAAAGCCTGTAAGCATTTGGGTTGAAGACCGCTGGTTCAGAACTGGTCCTGGAGGTACCGGCTACGCGAAATGCGGTGGTAATTATGCAGCTTCTCTCGTAGCAGGCAATAGGGGAACGGACCACGACTGCGAGCAAGTCTGTTTTGTTGATGCGGCATCCAAAACATACTTAGAAGAGCTCGGTGGGATGAATATGTTTGTTGTCCACCGGGATGGTCATATTGAAACCCCTTGCCTTACCGGGACTATTCTTCCGGGAGTAACCCGTCGGTCGCTGATTGAGTTATTGAATGATCGGGGTCTGAAAGTTTGCGAAATGATGATTAGGATGGATGATCTGGTCAATGATATTCGTTCTGGTGATGTTACAGAGATTTTTGCTTGCGGTACGGCTGCTATTGTCACGCCAATAAAGCGTTTAAAATCATCAAATTTTGACGTCACAGTAGCTACTGGGGAAGCGGGAACATTGACTATGCAATTGAGAGAACAACTTTTGGGCATTCAGTTGGGAGAAGTGGATGATTCACACAATTGGATGTGGCGGGTAATGTAGGTACAATTGGACATACGTAAATGCTCGTAACTCTCTATGAGGGAGTTACGAGCATTTACGTATGTATGTTCAGAACTAATCACATGGCGTTAATTGCAGATGCCAAGCCTGATTTACGATTAGCGGCTTGGTTGCGATGAATGACGCCCTTGCCTGCAGCCTTATCGAGACGGCGAGCAGCAACAGCAAATGCGGACTGTGCACCCTCTCTGTCTCCATCGTTAATTGCCTTGCGAACAGTTCGGATAGAAGTCTTGATGGCGCTCTTGACTTCCTTGTTACGAAGATGTGCTGCTTCATTCGTACGAACGCGCTTTTTCTGTGATTTAATGTTAGCCAATGTTACTCCAAACGACATATGCGATATCTGTACAGACGGAATCTAAGTCTACCATGTGGTCACGAAAAGTTTAATCACTGACGCTTTTGTAATTCTGGCTGTGCGCAAGACAAATCCATTATCACCGAAGCAACTTGGAAATGGAACTGTTCGTATAAAGACATGGCACTTTCATCACTCGCTGACAATTGTATTGTCAATCGGTACACGCCATTTCTTTGCGCCCAATGGTGAGCTTCCTGGATGAGGACTTCACTGATTTTGTCGGTCTCAAAAGCCTTGCTGACGCATAAGTTGCTGATACGACCTTCAGGTCGGGTGCTGACAGCGTTTGGTACTATATCCAGTTTGATGAAACCGACGATATTACTGGCTTTCCCCCCAGACATATCACTGCTGTTGGCTAATTGAGTAATTTCATTTGAGTCGTCTGCAACAGCAACGATAATCGTAGTAGAAGTGTCTGAATCGATAGCTTCGAGTTCGTGGGCTAAGCGATTGCTGATCATGAGCCTATAATCATCGGGTTTTAACGCACTATCGCAGCTATCCGTGCTTTCACGGACCAGTTCAATAAGCCGGGCGTCGTCCTCGTGCTTCCGATATGGCCGCAGTCTCATGGGTGCTCCTTACTTTATATGCAGCCTCATTATAAGCCTGTTGAGGAAATAAATTGTTCTTGACGATGATGAAGTGATGTTAGTGCCTTGCTATACCAGTACAACATGCTCAATTTCCTCACCTGCTAGATATTATTAGTCTGTCTTTCCATACTCAAAGCCTAGGGTTAGAGATAGGATTGCCTTCTAAGAAGTCTGGAGGAGAGGAGCCCGGTGGTTACGTACACAAACCAGCCAGGATTCACACAGCAGTCGCTTATCCGCAATTTTTGCATAATAGCGCATATTGACCATGGTAAGTCAACGGTAGCTGATCGTGTTCTTCAGCTGAGTGGGGTGGTCTCGCAAAGAGATATGCATGACCAATTCCTCGATCGCATGGACATCGAACAAGAGCGTGGTATTACTATCAAATCACAGGCAGTTAGAGTGCCATGGGTGAAGGATGGAACTGAGTATACGCTGGGCATGATTGATACCCCAGGTCACGTTGATTTTACATATGAAGTTTCTCGTGCACTTGAAGCGTGTGAGGGCGCGGTCCTGCTGGTAGATGCAACACAAGGTATCGAAGCTCAGACGCTTTCTAACTTATATATGGCAATTGAGCATGATCTTACTATCATACCGGTGCTCAATAAGATTGATTTACCTAGCGCTGATCCTGACCGTCACGCAGCTGAAATTGCCAACTTATTAGGGTGCTCACCTGACGATGTTTTGCGAGTATCAGGAAAAACTGGTGAAGGGATTCGGGAGTTACTTAATCAAATTGTCGATGAAGTCCCACCCCCTCATGGGCAATCTCAAGCTCCAGTTCGTGCACTCATCTTCGATTCAGTCTACGATCCGTATCGAGGGATAGTTACCTATATACGAATGGTTGATGGGGAATTGAAAGCCCGCCAAAAAATCCGAATGATGAGTTTAGGCACGGTGCATGATCCAGGAGAACTTGGCGTTATTTGTCCGGATATGATAGCTACCAAAGCGCTGGGTGCTGGCGAAGTTGGATACGTCATTACCGGTGTAAAAGATGTAGCTCAGTCAAAAGTTGGCGACACTATTACAACCGAAACCTTGCCAGCTGAGCAACCTTTACCTGGTTATCGTGATCCACAACCTATGGTGTATTCAGGACTGTTTCCTGTGGACAATGCGCAGTTCCCTGAACTGCGTGAAGCTCTAGATAAGCTCAAGCTGAATGATGCTGCATTGGTCTATGAGCCAGAAACATCTGTGGCATTAGGTTTCGGTTTCCGCTGTGGTTTTTTGGGACTCCTACATATGGAGATCGTCAGTGAAAGATTAAGTCGGGAATTCGGCCTTGATCTTATCTCTACAGCGCCGAACGTCACCTACAAGGTTACGATGGAAGATGGTTCTCAGCACTTAGTGAAAAATCCGAGTGAATTTCCCGACGGCAAAGTAAAAAAGATTGTTGAACCCCTAGTTGCAGCCTCTATTATTACCCCAAAAGAATTTATCGGCTCAGTCATGGACCTTTGCCAAGACCATCGAGGGCAGATGGGAACAATGGAATACTTAAGTCCTGAGCGCGTTGAGATGCACTACACCATGCCTCTTGCAGAAATAGTGTTTGACTTCTTTGACCAACTGAAAAGTCGAACCAAGGGCTATGCAAGTTTGGATTACCACGAAGACGGCGAGCAGGCAGCAGACCTGGTTAAGGTAGATATTCTTATTCAGGGCGATAAAATTGACGCCTTCAGTGCTATCGTCCACAAGGAAAAATCATATACATATGGCGTAATGATGACTAAGAAACTGCGCGAACTCATTCCTCGTCAGCAGTTCGAGATACCGATTCAGGCTGCTATAGGCTCCAGGATTATTGCTAGGGAAACTATCCGTGCCTTGCGTAAAGATGTGCTTGCAAAGTGCTACGGGGGTGATATAACACGAAAGCGTAAGCTGCTTGAAAAGCAAAAGGCCGGTAAAAAGCGTATGAAAATGCTAGGGCATGTCGAAGTGCCTCAGGAAGCGTTCATTGCGGCTCTCAGTACTGGTGATGCGGAAGATCGTGATTCTAAAGATAAGATCCGAGCGGCCAAAAAGAGTAATGAGTGAACATCTCCCTCCGCTACGATGTATATGAAACTTGCTTTTGATGAATACTGGGAAGTGCTATTCATTTCACTTTCCCATTTCTTAAAATCGACGAGCAGCAGTGTACTGCGAACAGCAGCATACCCTGCTGCCAATAAATGAGGTGTCTGTATGGACGCAAGTATTAATCGTACAGTTCAAGCACGAGTACCGTTTGAACTGTACATTCATGTACCATTTTGCTTGAAACGATGCGGATACTGTGATTTTAATACCTATACGGCTACCGATATGGGTGGAGGTGCTAGTCGTAGTAATTATGCCAATCTGGCTATAGCGGAAATGCGTTTGGTTCATGATTGGCAACAGATACATGGAATAGAGGAACCAGCTCTCTCCAGTATCTTTTTTGGCGGGGGTACGCCGACAATCCTTCCTGCTGCTGATTTGATTCGTATGGTCAAAGCAGCAGAAGAATTGTGGGGCCTAGAGTATGGAGCCGAAGTAACAACGGAAGCGAATCCCGATACCGTTGATGAACAGTATTTAGCTCAGTTGGCGGATGGTGGTTTTACCCGCATCTCATTCGGGATGCAGTCAGCAGTCCCTCATGTGCTAGCTACGCTTGATAGGACCCATACTCCAGAAAACGTAACTACGAACGTGCGGGCCGCTCAGCGGCAGGGTCTACGCTCAAGTGTTGATTTGATTTATGGGACCCCTGGTGAGAGTTTAGATGATTGGCAGCGAAGCGTACAGGCTGCATTAGATCTCGAAGTTCAACATATTTCTGCATATGCTTTGACTCTCGAGCCGACCACAAAAATGGGGCGTCAGGTTACTAGAGGACAATTGAAAGGGCCTGACGACGATGATGAGGCTGCTAAATACGAGCTTGTTGATGATATGCTTACGCAGGCTGGGTTAGGCTGGTATGAAATTTCAAACTGGGCATGTCCCGGGCAAGAGTCACGGCATAATGTAGGCTACTGGCGCAATATCGATTGGGCAGGGATTGGACCTGGTGCGCATTCGCACTACAATCGTGTGGCGTTTGCTGTAGAGAAAGGCCTTATACGAGGAAGTTCGAAGCAAACGATTTGGAGGACAACAAGCCAAGCCCAAGACTCTGAGCAGTCAAGCACGCAGACATCTGCGTCAGCTTATACTCCGTTAGCTGCTCTGACTAAGCCGAGCCCAGAGTTTTGCTCTATAGCACCTATTAGGGCCTGGGATATAGCACACCCAAAGGTCTGGGCGCAAGCAGTACAAGCTGGGGAAGTGCCTTGGGGTGGTGGAGAAGCGATCACCCTTGTAGAGGACATTGAGGAAACAGTTATGCTTGGTTTACGTCTTCGTGAAGGTCTTTCATTGAAGCAGCTTAGTGCAGTAAGTGGTCACGTTTGGGCGGAGGCTGATTTTGTGCCTGCAGTATCTCATGATCTAGCTCTTGTAAGTGGTGGTCGAATAGTAGCTACGCGTAAAGGGCGTCTCCTTAATGACGACTTGATAGCTCAAGTTCTTGATCTGGTAACTAATGGTGTATAGGTTGTGCCTATATTGAAGCAGGTGCTGCTGATGATGTTGTCCGATTTGCTCTGACAAGAGCTTCGGTTAGCATGGATACCGGTAAAGATAGCGTCTGCTTTTTTGCAAGTGTCATCATCACTGATGAAAATGTATGCGTTATTAGTTGTGGAAGCAAATCATGGAGGCAGGAATGTCGAATCGTGCTGAACGTCGGGCGCAGGCGAAGAGTGCTCAACAAGAAGGGCGAGGCCCGTATGCTCGTGGATCAATGAAGAGTCGTAGGGGTGTGGTCGATGAGAGTTCTCTACAGGACAAGGCACGTCGTCTCGCAAATGGAGACAATGGTGAATGGAAACCATCTGGACATCACGATGTGACCTATAGTACTGCCGTAAATCCCAATCTGAACGATGCTAAGCTGTCACATAAGCCGCGGAGTGTGAAGCAGTGGTTCCGCTTTGTGAGCTGGACGTTGATTGTTTTGTCAGCTATTGCTTTCTTAGTAGTCATGTGGATCCCTAATCTTCCCATGTGGGCTATTGTGACGATAAGCGCAGTGTTCATAGTTGGTGTGCTGAGTCTTTTCTTCGTAGGAGGCTCCTATAAGGAAAATCCTCGGCTAGACTCTTACGGTACGGCTGTCTGAGTTTGTCTTTTTTGGGGCATGTCGTGTGTAATAGATGCGTTTTTATAAAGCCCCATTTGTGAGCACGCAGGGGCAGTTTCTTGCCGGCTTTCATACCGTGGACTGAGCTGAGAAACTGCTCTTTTTTATGCGATAGATAGCTGTTGGTAAAAGGGCTGTGCTGAGATCAAGTGGCTGATGTGAGAGTACTTCGAGCTTTCCAAAGTAGTTTTCCTTTTCCTAGGTGATAACTCTCGGTTGCGGATGCACCATAAAAAGCCCGGTACCTTGATCGGTATTTTTCCATTTTTTGCGATGTAGATTAGGGGAGTGTTACGAGTGAGACGAGGACCAGTGCGTGCTGGCGAAAAAGTCCAGCTGACAGATCGAAAAGGTAAAATGCTCACTCTTATGTTGGAGGTTGGGGCGGTTACTCAGACTCATCGTGGGTTTTTGGCTCATGACAGGCTCATAGGGCAAGAAGAAGGATCAATAGTTACTACTCTATCGGCGCAGGAATTACAGACTGTACAAGATCAATCTGAAAATGCTGTGAACGTCTCTCGAGACAGTCCTAAGCCAGAGGAAGCACTATACGTCCAAGAGCGGGACTTACAAAGAAAACCATGGAAAGCTGCTAGATCTCAGGGTGGCTGGCAATTCACTCTGATGAGGCCGAGACTGAATGATTTTATCCTTTCTATGCCTCGCGGTGCGCAAATTATGTACCCCAAAGATATCGCCCAGGTGCTGTCAATAGGAGATATTCGTTCGGGAATGCGTGTATTGGAATCAGGTGCAGGCTCGGGTGCGATGAGTATAGCACTTTTGGATGCGGTTGGTGCAGAAGGCTCAGTAACTACTGTGGAAATAAGGCCTGAATTCGCGCGTGTAGCAGAGGGCAATGCCACAGTCTATTTCGGAGGTAAACCATCCTGGTGGGAGCTGCTGGTTGGAAGTTTCGACCAGGTCGTCATGAACTTGCCTGTTCATAGTTTCGATCGGGTTGTACTAGACATGCTGGATCCTTGGAACAGGATCAGTGCCGCTTGGCAGGTTCTCGCACCCGGTGGTGTTTTCACAGCGTATGTCACGACAACAACACAGTTGAGTCGACTATCTGAAGCCCTTCGTGCAAGTTGTATGTGGACAGAACCAGAAATTCTTGAAACCTTTGAACGTTCATGGAAGAGTGACGGGTTAGCAGTTCGCCCTCAGCATGAGATGATCGGGCACACCGGTTTTCTCTTAGTTTCACGAGCTATGGCTGCTGACAACACAGCTTTGCGCCGACGCAATCATGCTGCGAAAGATACGTATGCTGATATTGATAACCGCTCTGATGACAGTGATAGTCAGCATGTTCCTTCGGATGATGCAAGTCTTGCTCAGTTGGAGTTGAGAGATATCTCTGACCGTAAATTGCGCAAGGTTTTGCGCGACTTGCAACATCAAGAGCAGCAGGTAAGGGCTGGTAATCTTGAATGAGAGACTGGCTTATCTTTGTCGTAGAAGTTAAGGACATGCCAGACGTAGAATGAAGGAGAACACATGGTCGTGGATGCCGTAGCTTTGGCACGAGATGCAAAGCAATATACCTATAGATTATTGCTGATGAGGCATGCGCAAGCTCAGTCTGCTGGCCAGGGCACAGATAGAATGAGACCTTTGAGTTCGTTAGGCCTTAAACAAGCAGTAGCCATGGGGAAGTCTTTAACTCGATTGTCTCTTATACCGGACTGTATTGCATGTTCCGGTGCTAGCAGAACGAGACAGACGTTGGACCAGATGCTCGAGTCATTCGGAGATGGTCCAAAAGTTGAGTATAAAGAAAGCTTATATGCGGAAGGACCGCAAGCGGTTTTCGATTTGTTGGAGGCTTCTAAGCCCGAGGAACACGAGTTATTGATAGTAACCCATGAGCCGACCGTGTCCATGACTGCTCAGTTGCTTGCTAGTGCCGAAAGTGACCAAGGGGCTGTGGGCCTATTGGATTTGGGTATGGCGCCTGCGAATGTTGCCATATTGGCAAGTAACGATCCTTTTAACTCTTGGCAGTTGCACCATGCAAGGTACCTCGGTTTGTTTGGCCCCAAACATGTCTGAGGTATGTGCTGGAAGTGGCTAATGTAACCGGCTTATAGGTAAGCCTGCAACCGCAACAGGGTATGCAAGGGTTACTCAGTGCATCCTGGGAACATATAACTTCGATTTATGACGACACTACAATTCTCTCAATTACCCTCATTTGCCTTGTCGCTGTTAGTCTATCTGGTAGTTGCATGAGCAGAGCTTGGAGGGTTTATGTCCGTCATTACTTCTGTCGTCGGGTTCCCGCGCATCGGTGCGCAAAGAGAGCTCAAGAAGGCTATTGAGTGCTACTGGAAGGGTCAAAGTAATGTGGCAGCACTTCGTGCAACAGCTCAAGAGCTCAGGTCTCGTCATTGGCGGTTGCAAGCGGAAGCTGGTATTGATCTCATACCAAGCAATGACTTCAGTTATTACGACCAAATGCTCGATACAGCTGTTATGTTAGGACTTGTTCCAAATCGTTATCAAGACTTGGGACTTAATGAAGAAGACACACTTTTTGCTATGGCAAGAGGTTACCAGGGCAGCCAAGGTGATGTAACTGCCTTAGCAATGAAAAAATGGTTCACCACCAACTATCACTACTTGGTTCCTGAACTGGACAGTTCCACTACCATAGCACTGAGTTCTTCTAAACCGTTCGATGAATTCCAAGAAGCGAAAGCTCTGGGTATACATACTAAACCGGTGCTTATCGGTCCCTATACCTTCCTGAAACTCACTCGGGGTCCTAGAGGTGAACAGATCAAATACGACGATCAAGTAGTTGAAGCCGTTAGTGATGTATACGCACATGTCATTCGACGCTTCATCGATTTAGGAGCGTCGTGGGTGCAATTTGATGAACCGTACTTAGTTCTTGACAAGGGTGAAGAAGACATCAATCTCTTGAGAGGGTTGTATAGCCATATTCTCCCTGCTCGTCATAGTACTCGTGGTTCTATTCAATTGCTTATACAGACTTATTTTGGGCACATAGCAGATTGTTACGAGGTAGTAACTCATATGGGCTTTGATGCGATAGGACTGGATTTTGTTGAAGGAGGTGAGGATAATCTAGCTGTTATACAACAAGTCGGTGTACATGAGGATACCAGCATTGTTGCTGGAGTGGTGAGTGGCCGCAATATATGGAAGAACAACTATACAGAAAGTCTTAAGCTGATAGACAGTCTGCAAGAACTTACGCCGAACCTAGTACTCTCAACATCTGCGTCTCTGCTGCATGTACCTTTGAGCGTGCAGGCAGAAAGCGAACTTGCACCTGAAGTACGTGACCACCTAGCGTTTGCTATTGAAAAACTTGGAGAATTACACGATCTTGCATACTTGACACAGGAGGGAAATCTTGTGAGGCAGCACGATAGCCTCCTTACTGCTAATCAAAAGCTGTGGAGTGAACAGCGAGTTTGTACGGATGTTGCTGTTCAAAACCGTCTGGCACGCCTCAAGCCCGAGGACTATATCAGGCAGCCCAGTCGTTCAAGTCGGCAACCCATACAGCGCCAACGACTCGGGCTGCCTATACTACCAACTACCACGATTGGGTCTTTCCCCCAGACTAATGAAATAAGAAGTGAACGAGCTCGTTTCAGTACAGGAGAAATCGATAGTGATCAATACAATCACTTTATTGCCCAGCGCATTGATCACGTCATAGAACTGCAAGAACAACTCGGAATCGATGTTTTAGTGCACGGCGAATTTGAGCGTAACGACATGGTCGAGTACTTCGGACAACAGCTCAACGGATTCCTTTTTACTCAGAACGCGTGGGTTCAGTCATATGGAACTCGTTGCGTGAAACCACCGGTAATATGGAGTGATATTTCTAGATCAAAGCCTATGACTGTGCGCTGGAGTGCCTATGCCCAGTCTCGTACGAAACGTCTTGTTAAAGGAATGCTTACCGGTCCAGTGACGATTTTCAACTGGTCCTGGCCCCGTGAAGACATCAGTCCTCAAGAGCAAACCCAGCAATTGGCATTAGCAATCCGTGATGAAGTACTTGATTTAGAAGCTGCTGGTATTCGCATTATTCAGATAGATGAAGCTGCCCTTAGGGAAAAACTGCCACTTCGACATACAGATTGGCATAAGAAATATTTGGATTGGGCTATTCCTGCCTTTCGCTTAGTGCACTCCGGGGTAAAGGCTACTACCCAAATACACACCCATATGTGTTACTCAGAATTCAACGACATTATTTCAGATATAGACGCTATGGACGCCGACGTGATTTCTTTCGAAGCTTCTCGATCAGACTTAACGGTTTTAGATGCCATAGAAGCAACACATTTTGAAACTGAAGCAGGACCTGGTGTCT
Source organism: Bombiscardovia coagulans (assembly GCF_002259585.1). Lineage (GTDB taxonomy): Bacteria > Actinomycetota > Actinomycetes > Actinomycetales > Bifidobacteriaceae > Bombiscardovia > Bombiscardovia coagulans. Next base: position 108,706 of record NZ_MWWS01000002.1, on the reverse strand, counting down.
ACGATATACATTCCCCACGCATTCCTTCTCAATCTGAGATTGAAGAACGTATTAGGCTCATATTGCGGAAAATGTCTCCTACGAAAGTATGGATTAATCCAGATTGTGGATTAAAGACTAGATCTGAGCTAGAAGCATGGCCCAGTATAGAACATATGGTAGCAGCAGCGCACCGTGTGCGTGCAGAAGTTGAGTAGCACAGACTTATTAGAACCAGGGGAGGTCGAGGATGCATGCACCTATCTTTTCCTTAGAAGTCTTCCCGCCAAAGAGAAACACTACAGTAGGCACTATTTACGATACCCTTGACGGCTTGGAAAGTTTGCATCCCGATTTTATTTCCGTCACTTATGGTACTGGTCGGTATGCAGACCGTACAGCTACTGCGCGAATTTGTGCCACCATACGAGGAGAGTACGCAATTCCTACAGTTGCACACCTAACCTCCCAGTATGCTGACCAAGTCGCGGTGGATGAAGCATTAGACATGTTTGAGTGCGCTGGTGTCAAGGCTCTGTTACTGCTCAGAGGGGATAGGACGGATGGTAAAGAACCTTTAGGCGTGTACCAGCATGCTTGTGACCTTATTACATATGTTCATGAAGCTAGACCTGATTTTCTGATAATGGCTGCCTGCTATCCGGAAACGCATCCAGAGGCTTTATCTGTTGAAGAGGACATTCGTCATTTGAAAGAAAAAGTTGATGCAGGTGCTGGGCATTTGATATCTCAATTGTTTTATGACAATTCAGATTTTATGAATTTTGTAGGACGTGCTCGTGCTGCTGGAATTGATGTCCCGATAGAGGCTGGAATTATGCCAATCACCAGAGCAGGTCAGGTGCGTCATATGAGCGAAACGTGTGGTTCATGCATTCCTCCTGCGGTTACTCGCTTACTTGAGAAATGGGGGAATAAGCCGAAATCACTATGTGAGGCTGGTATTGTGTATGCTTCTCAGCAAATCAGTGACCTAGTGTCTCAAGGTGTTGATGGTATTCATCTGTATTCTATGAACCATCCTGTTGTTACTCGCAGAATCTGGAATAATGTCCAATCGCTATTTGAAGAAGCGTTATAGTGGTGGCTTGTTTTCTATAAGCGCTGTCAAAGCCATTTTCCTGTATTGCCTACCTCACATATTTATGGTGAGTGCTGCTTTCACATGTAGATATTTGCTGGTGACTGGAAAATTAGTGATGACTTAGTTATGGTGAAACTAGGGACTGGGTAAAGCTGTAGATGAAACATAAATGCATGGGAGTATGTAAGTGCTTACCAATGCTATTGACATAATATAAGCAAAGGTGGCGGTAGGTGAAAGCTGATGATAAGAGTTTCGGTTTAGCTTTAAGCTCGGTAGATCTTATTCGAGCTGGATTGAGAGATCTAGGAAAGGCTCGACAGGAACTATCTGAGCTGTCAGCAAAAGGCTTAGGGCAAGCTGGTGGCAAAGTCCTATTGACTGCATTGTCACAGACTTGCGAACCAGATAGGGCTTTGGAATCGTTGGTAAGAATTATTGAGAGTTCTGAAGACTGGTCACCTCAGCGAACTTCCACACTCTCGAATGGAGGGGGGAACAAAGATACAAGCGCGACTTCTTTGAATAAACCATCCGCATGGGCTAGATGCAGCCTCAATTGGCTGTCTCAACATCCACAATCACTGACTCAACTCGTTAATGTTCTCGGTGCCTCTCAGGCCATGGGTATCCTCATGCAGAATCGTCCTCGACTGGTGGCAGCAGTAACAACAGCTGTAACAGACCTCAAGAATTCAACAGTTACCAACGAAGACGATATTGTTGCCGTTGTTAGCGCACACTGTCAACACGGCAGTAATTTTGATTACGCCTCTGCTGTTAATGATCTTAGAGAAGCATACTATAGGCGCTTAGCGGTGATCATGGTGAAAGACTTGAGCAGCGACGACGCCGAGCGGGATCAACCTCTCATAAGCTCGCAACTTTCACAGCTTGCTGATGAGTGCCTGCAAGCGGCACTTATGATAGCTAAGCGCCGAGTTGCACAATCTCATGAATGCAAGTTTGTTATCATTGGAATGGGGAAGTTGGGCGCTCGCGAACTCAATTATGTTTCAGACGTAGACCTAGTCTATGCTGTGGAGCCTGTACATCCCGGTGGTGTAGTTAGTTCAGAACAGCTCATACAAATTGGTAGCAAGATAGCTGTAACTCTCCAGCAAGTCTGCCAGTCTGCTATTACCGGAGTTTGTGAGCCACCGTTGTGGAAGGTTGATACTGCTCTGCGCCCAGAAGGTAAACATGGTCCGCTAGTGCGCACACTGGCGTCTTATCGAGAATACTATGATTCTTGGGCTGAAAACTGGGAGTTTCAGGCACTTATTAAGGCCCGCGCACTTGCTGGCGATATGGAGCTGGGGCGAGAATTTGAAAACATGTGTGATGAGTTCGTCTGGTCAGCGGCACAACGTCCTAATTTCGTCTATGACTGCCAGCAGATGAGAAAACGAGTAGAACGATTAATTCCTTCAAAACTCAAAGATCGTGAAATCAAACTTGGGCAAGGGGGATTGCGTGATGTCGAATTCACCGTGCAAATGCTGCAAATGGTTCACGGTCGTACTGACCTTAGCTTACGGACGCGGTCTACACTTGAGGCCCTGAACGCTCTCGCTTCGGCAGGGTATGTTTCATCCCGACATGCTGAACGGCTAGCCGCAGACTATAGATTTGAACGAGTGCTGGAGCATCGACAGCAAATGTGGCTGTTGAAACGCACTCATCTATTTCCCGATCTTGGTACCCATAATAGAGGCGGATTGGATTTTCGACGTAATCTGACCATTGAAGATCTAGATGGCAATGAAGATATCTATAGACTGTCTCGTGCTTTTCATATTCATCCAGATGAATTGGTAGAACGATACGATCAAACCCGTCGGGAGATTAGGACATTGCACCTTACCATTTTCTTCCGACCAATGCTGCCTATTGATGCACAGCTGGATGATGGTGAAATGAGTTTGGAACCTCATGCAGCAAAAGAGCGTTTCGCTTCAATAGGATTTGCTGACCCTGAGGCAGCCTTCCGCCATGTACAGGCATTAACGAGAGGCCTTACACGCTCAGCAAAAATCAATCGTATTCTTTTGCCTGCTGTCATTGCTTGGCTTGGTAATGGGCAGGATCCAGATATGGGTTTACTGGGATGGAGAACGTTGGAAGAACGTTTTGGAAACAAGAGTGCTTACCTGGGATTTCTGCGAGACTCTACCTCAGCTGCTAAACGCTTGTGTCATGTTCTTTCGAATTCGAGATATTTGGGATCAGCTTTGTGTAAGTCAGTTGAGTCTGTAACTTGGCTGGGTGACGATCAGTTATTGCATCCAAGAACGCTTGAATCGCTGACAGTGAGCTGCGATTCTTTCCGTCAAAGGCATGCAGACAGTATCGGTGATTTTGCCAATGCTCTCAGATCAATGCGGCGACGAGAGATTGAACGCATTGGCCTGGGATGGATGAATCATGTTTGCAGCGAAGATGCTTGTTTGAGGGGTATGAGTGATGTTTATGACGCTATGCTTCAGGCGGCCTTACAGTGGTCTAGAGCGAACCAAGTAACGCAGATGTCTGTAGACGATGAGCCAGCTAGGATCGCAATAATTGCTCTTGGTCGCTATGGTGGACAGGAGGTCAACTTTAGTTCAGACGCGGATATCATGATTGTTTATGAACCTAATGAAGGCGTCAGTGACCAGCAAGCAGCTCACTATGCTCAGGCGGTATGCAATCAACTCCGGTCCATTGTGATGAGTATGACCTTGAGTGTCGAACCAAAACTGGACATAGATCTTGATTTACGTCCAGAAGGGCGTTCGGGTCCTATAGTCCGATCGTTTAAATCCTGCAAGCACTACTACCAACAGTGGTCTAGTGTATGGGAGCATCAGGCATTACTCCGGGCAAGGTATGCTGCAGGTGACACACAACTGTGTGAGCGTTTTCTTCAAGAGATAGCTAATCCGATACGCTATCCAATGACTTCCTTGCAAGATATGCAAATAGCTGAGATTCGGAAACTTAAAGCCAGAATGGAAGCTGAAAGACTACCTAGGGGAGTGCGAAGAGACCGGCATTTGAAATTAGGTGCAGGTGGGCTGTCTGATGTTGAATGGACTGTCCAGCTGTTGCAACTTGAGCACGCAGGTCGTCATCCTGAGCTTCAAGTTACTTCAACTAAAGGGGCCTTACGTGCGTTGTCATCACTCAGGTTGATTGACATCGAGGATGCTAACGCCTTGGAACATGGGTGGCAGATGTGTACCAGTGCACGCAACGGCAATTATCTGTGGCTGGGAAAGATAAATCAGGCCGATATCCTACCGGACGATACTTATACTTTGGGGGCAATGGCTGTCTATAGTGGTTACCCGGCCCATCGCGGTGCTGAATTTGCTAACGAGCTCCTTGCTGCTATGCGACGATCTCGAGAAGTGGTGAGCCGTCTTTTTTATGGTGAATAGTAGATAGGTATGAGGATCTCGTTGTAGTAACGATAGGTGCTTGAGTTAAAATATTTTATAAAAATTACGATTGGTTCCGATCTATTAATAGTTGTCTACTTAGTCGCTAGAGGGGGAATTTCGATATGACGCCAGATATAAAGACTTCATCATCTCAACCGGTAACCCGCAGCAAACGAATCTGGATTGTAATCTCTATTCCAGTTATTGTTTGCTGTCTACTGCTCGGTTTAGTGCTGTATCAGACTCTGGGACATAAGGTTCAGTCTGACCATGGACAAAGTCAACATCTCCAGGCCTCAGGTCGTCAGATGAAACCAGTGAACAATGATGAGTACAGAGCCTTGCAAGCTGTGTCACACAAGCCTACTAAGGCTGATTCGCAAGGGGGCTTAATTGTAAGCAAAAATGGGGTGGGGAAGCCGAGTGACCACGTGCCAACAGTGGATATTTACATGGACTTTTTGTGCCCACCATGTGCTGAATTACATAGGGCCTTAGATCCGAGTCTTAAGAAGATGGTGGAGGCAGGACAAATCAACGTAGGTATCCATACTATGGACTTCCTTGACCGGTTACGATCAGACCAATACTCAAGTAGGGCAGCGTCAGCAATAGCCACAATAGCTGAATTGGATCAGTATCATGTTATCGATGTTGTTGCATCCTTGTATGCCCAAGACTTTCAACCTTCTGAAGATGATAAAACGCCAATAACTAATGAGCAACTAGCGCACAGAATCATGTCGGTAGGTGTATCTGATGCTGTGGCTCAGCAGGCTGCATCAGGTGAATACATAGAATGGGCACAAAAGTTAAACGAATACACTAAAACTCGGCAAGAGCTTATGCATACTTCGGGATCGTACAAGGGGAAGCTGACAACACCCACGGTCATTATTAACAACACTTACGTGGAAGAAGAAGAGACAAGCTCGACTTCAACTGGTTATCTGGAGTACTTGCTTAAAGCTATCGGTTTAAAAAGTACTGAAGTAGGAGTGGCTGGAAAGATACCTTCTATAGGTGCAACTGGAAGACCTCTATAAGTGGAATGTATGCGGTTACAGTATGTGGTCATTCAATGATTGTGTAACCGTGATGCTGAATCACTTCCTTCAGTTTATCCAAATAGAGTACAGCGGCTGGAGATAGCTTAGCGTGCTCGTTACTGATCCAGCCCAAGAGCATAGTTTCGTCAGAGCGCAAGGGGATAGTCGTAATCTTTTCAGTGTTAAGATCCTCATTGTCTATGCCAGTACAAACCGTATATGCATTGAGGCCGACAATGAAATTAAGCATCGTTGCACGGTCCGAAACAGTAATTTGGCGGGGTGAATAGTCGGGCCAAACCGGTTCTTCGGCGTAATAGAAGGATCCCTCATTACCTTGCTCATATTGAAGGAAGGGGTATGGTTCAAGATCTTTGATAGTTACTTCATCCAGTTTTGCTAGTGGATTGCTGCGAGCAATAAAGACATGTGGCTTGCAGGAAAACAGAGGATGAAATACCAAGTGCTTTTCCCGCAATAGCTTATTGATGACACGTCTATTGAAGGTTGACTGGTAGATGATACCGATTTCTGAGCGCAGGGATGCTACTTGATCGATAATATCGCGTGTTTGTGTCTCTCGAAGGGTGAATTCGTACTCTTTAGCGTTGCTAGAGCTGATCATCTCTACAAAGGCTTCGACTGTAAACATATAGTGCTGTGTGGAAACCTGACATAATTGCTTGCGAGGTTTTGTTTGTTGGTAACGCCTTTCTAACAAACCAATCTGATCTAAAATTTGATGAGCATATGTGAGAAACTCAGCTCCTTCTACGGTTAGATCAATACCCTGGGAGTGGCGTGTGAAAATTTGTATGCCTAATTCATTTTCAAGCTCTTTAACAGCAGAAGACAAGGCAGGCTGTGAGACGTAGAGTTCGTGGGAGGCTTCATTCATTGAGCCACACTCCACAATTTTAGCAATATATTTGAGCTGGAGAATGGTCATGAGGTCAGTATACAGCTATGTGATCAAGTGTTTTTGCTGGTCTCTCCTAAAGCCACAACCTGCGCAATACCGCTTGTAGCGGCGTCGGGATCTAGATACTCACCTGCTTTCAAGGGCACCAGCCTTCCTGCTGGGGAGGTAGTAAACCTATAAATCATAGGAACACCAGTTGGAACATTTACATTACGGATTGCTTGCTGAGAAATATGCTCTAACATTTTGATTAAGACACGGACTACTGATCCGTGTGTAACGACTAGAACGGTTTTGCCAGCGAGGATTTGTGGGGCGATGCGTGCTTCCCAATATGGATAGAAACGCTTTTGTAAGTCTTGAAGGGACTCTGCAGTAATTCTCGCAGGTTCGATGGCGTCTATATGGTCCTTATACCTGGAGCCGTAGCGGGGGTCATTGGCTTGACTGTATGGTGAGTTGCGTGCAATAGCAGGAGGTGCTACGTCATAAGAACGTCGATAGATCTTAAAGGCTGCTGTGCCATATTGTTTCAGCATTGCAGGTCTAGTTTGTCCTTGAAAAGCGCCATAGTGACGTTCGTTCAGTCGCCAAGAACGTTCAACTGGTATCCATAAACGGTCAATCTTGTCCAGTATTAGATTCGCAGTAATAATAGACCGTCTCAGCACAGAGGTGAATACTAAATCTGGATATATGTCACATTCTGTAAGAAGTTCGCCAGCGCGCTTGGCTTGCTGTCTGCCATGGGTACTTAAATCTACATCAACCCAGCCAGCAAAACGATTAACGTTGGGGCGGGTCCATTCGCTCTGACCATGACGCATGATGATGAGTTGCCCTACCATGAGATTTGTGCCGCTTCCTAAAACCACAAGGGATCAATTCCCAAGAAAGCCTGGGTATGTTCTTGACTACTGGCTTCTAAAGGCAGATTCTGTTGCTCAGTTTCAGTTCTGGATCTATCTGAAATAGGTCTGTTATTAGTGTCTTCAGTCTGTACCTGCTTGTCAACATGTACCTGTTCAGATGGTCTTTCAATATGTAAGTAGGGCAAGGCAAGCAGCAGTTCTTGAGCATCTTTCAGTGAGTTTACCAATTCTGATGCGTGAATGGGGTGACCTAGGGGAGTGGCGCTATTCCTACCTACTCTGTATTCGTAACTCCAAGCCTGTTTGGCTTCATGAGTAAAATCTTCGATCGAACGAGTGTCCATTAGGAGAGGCAACCTCCAGGCTCTCTGCTGGCTGTGGGAAGCTAGTGAGGCTGCAATGCCATGAAGAAAGGCAGCGCTCGCCGTTACCAGTCCTATCTGTGAAGGGTCACTGGCTAATATTTCCGATTGACTAGCAAGTAAAGCTCCCTCGATGCCAGCTAACACATCACCGGAACCTGCGGTTGCTAGCCAAGCTGGTCCAAAACCGGTGGTAAATATTTTTGGATCACCATTATTTCTTGGAGATATTACGATGGTGATGCCTCCCTTGAGTAGAATAGTTGCGCCAGTCAAGTCACAAGCACGTCGTGCCCAATAGAGTGGTTTGCTGCTGATATCAGACGCTGTAACGGTTTCACCCATACTTGCGAGCAGGGAAGCTAGTTCTCCTGTATGCGGGGTGAGCACCACGTGCGATGGTAGTTGTCGAAGTGGCAGCATGTCTAGAGCACCAGCATCGATGACCATAGGACGGCATGAATCGTGTTTCTGATTCTCGTCCATTCCAGATTTTGTAAAGTCCCCATGGGCTGCGAGTATGCGAGATATAATGGTTCTTTGTTGGTCTGTCTGTTTGCTGGCAATGGCAGTAGAAACTCCGGAACCAAGAACCCAGGCTTGAACTTTTCCTTCTCCCAGTACTGCTTCTGGCAGTGCTGACAAAACCGCATTGCTTGGGCGTTCTGGCCCTATGTAACGTACCATACCTGCACCGCTGTTAGCTGCTGCACAACTACTTAAAACTGCTGCACCAGGGTATTGTTCTGAGCCAGTAACTAGACCTACGACACCTCGCGTATATTTATTATCGCTGAACTTTGCCTTTCTGATAAGGCTGGCACAGGAATGAGTATCCATAGCCTCTACCGCTACTGGAGCATGTGAGATATCGAATTTAAAATCCACTAGTACGATATTGCCGCATGCGTAGGCAGCTGGGGGAAGTAGGCAGCATGGTTTTAAAGCACCAAAGCATACCGTTACATCGGCTGGTATGTATGCTCCTGGTACTGTTCCATCATCAACGCCCACCCCTGAAGGCACATCAATGGCTTCGACGAGAGGTCTGTGCTGGTGCCAAGGATCAGCTGATAGCATAGCTGTGGTCTGATTCTCTATCTGACCTTTTATCTGTTCCGCAAGCTTTTCAGGTATCGCATGCAGGGAACCATGCTGACCAATTCCTGTCATAGCATCAATAATAAGGTCGCACGATTGCGTCAGTTTTACTGCTTGTTGTAACTTATCCTGTTCTTGTGAAGCAGTTTGAGGAGATGGGAAACGAGGAATGCTGGCTTCCCGTGAGAGAGGGACGATATTCCCTCCAGCACCGGTAAATTCCTCTACTGCTTTCGGCTGTAGACAGTGGCCCGTTGCCAAAGCAATAACTTTCGCACCCATTGATGCCAGTCGTGCGCCAGCAAATAACCCGTTACATCCGTTGCCTCCACTGCCTGCCAAAATAACCACCTGTGAATGGCTGACCTCAATGTCAGCCATGGATAGCATAAGTGCAGCTGTGGTCGCTGCTGCTTTACCAGCCTCCTCCATGAGAGGTCTCCCCTCCTGTAGAAGGGGACGTGTCATAGTGTGAATTGTCTCTGTTGAATATGCCGTCTTCTTCAGCTTGTTGTCTAATGGGTTTATCACATCTGTCATGAATCCATCCTTTCTTGGCCCCTTTGCCTTTTCAAGTTCGTTGGTCACCTTTATATCTACTGTAAACCTTTTTGATAATGTCAGGGTAAGCCATGCGAATCTCGGGTTGACCGTACTGAGGAAGAGGTATAGGCTCATTCTCGTACTTGGGTATACGAGAATGAGTTAAGTAGGGGATACATGTATGATGGGATTTGAACTGCCTGCACCAACACAGGTTATAGCGCTGATATTAACTGTTGTACTGTGCGGTTTGATTGGTTTTGAACGAGAGTATTTACGGCATGACGCGGGAATTCGGACTCATATTTTAGTTGGGCTGGGCTCATGCCTATTTACATTAGTTTCCTTATATGGCATTAATGCGGCCGCGGGTAATTTCTCATGGGATGCCTCACGAATAGCTGCTGGCGTAGTGTCAGGAATAGGCTTCATTGGAGCTGGTGTCATTTTTCTTAATCACGACGCTGTACGAGGTCTGACTACCTCATCGGCCATTTGGATTGCTGCAGCTGTTGGAGTCACCTGTGGCGTTAATATGTTTTCAATTGCTATTTTGGCTGTAGTCCTTTATTTTGTAGCTATTTTTATTATTTCTCCTATTGTCAAATGGATCTTGCGCAACAGGCAGAATACCGGATTGCAAATTGTCTATGAAGATGGACATGGTTCTTTGCGCGCGACCCTATTGCAAGCAACTCAAATGGGTTTTGAAACACGCGTTTTATCCAGTCATGAGATAAGTAAAAATGAATGGCATGGAGCTGTTGTAACGATCAACTTGTTAGGTAAGGGCGACATATCTGATTTAATAGAAGAAATCAATAAAACAGACGGTGTATCCGAAGTAGAAGTGTTGGATAATGAGGGCTGATCTTTACTCTTCTGCCACTAATTCCAGGTAACTGTCATTCCACAGGTCTTCGTCTCCATCAGGCATGAGCAGTACTCTCTCTGGATTTAGAGCTTGTACTGCTCCTTCATCGTGTGTTACTAGCACTATGGCGCCTTCATACTTAGATATTGCCTTCAGGATCTCATCTCGAGATGCCGGGTCAAGGTTGTTTGTCGGCTCATCCAAGAGGAGTACATTGGCCCGAGAAGTCACTAGTGTTGCAAGAGCTAATCTGGTTTTCTCTCCACCGGACAGGACAGAAGCAGGTTTCATGGCATCGTCTCCTGAAAAAAGGAAGGATCCTAATATAGTTCTAGCTTGCGTATTATCTAAGTCTGGTGCTACATGCTGCAAGTTTTCTAGGACGCTCATAGTATCTTCTAGCGTATCGTGTTCCTGAGCAAAATAACCAATTTTAGCCCCGTGCCCCAGTTCCACTGTCCCAGTGTCTGGCATTTCGATACCTGACAAAATTCTCAACGTGGTTGTCTTACCTGCGCCATTGTACCCCAAAATGACTACCCGGGATCCCTTGTCTATGGCGAGATTGATGCCAGCGAATACTATGTTGGAACCGTAGGCTTTCGATATATCTTTTGCCATGATCGGAGTTTTTCCACATGGTGCCGGTTCTGGAAAACGTAAGTCGGCAACTTTTTCGGCTTGTGTCGATTCCTGAGTGTTCTCGAGAAGACGCTCGGCCCTACGCATCATATTTTGAGCTGCAACTGCTTTAGTTGCTTTTGCATGTAAACGCATACCTTGCTTCATTAAGCGGTCTGCCTTTTTTTCGGCTACTTCGCGTTCCCTTCTGCGTCTTTCTTCGTCCACCACTCGCTGCCTAAGGTAAGCTGTCCATCCCATTGAATACATGTCGATACGAGAGCTCTGTGCATCTAAATGCCAAATCTTATTGACAGTTTCATCCAAGAGCTCAGTTGAGTGAGAGATAACTAAGAAGCCACCTTCGTACTTACGCAAATATCCCTTGAGCCACTCTATAGAGTCCGCATCTAAGTGGTTGGTTGGCTCGTCCAGGATTAAGGTGTCAGCATCAGAAAACAGTATACGTGCCAGTTCAACACGTCGTCGCTGTCCTCCAGACAGGGTTCCTAAAGGTTGTTTGAGGGTTTCTTGACTGAGACCTAGGCTCTCACTAATTACAATGGCTTCTGACTGGGCCGCATAACCTCCGGCCGCGTCGAAGTCTTCTTGTGCACGATCGTAGCGTCTCATGGCCCGCTCCATGACTTTAGGGTCTGGACTTGTCATTTCTGCTTCTGCTGTGCGCATTCTCTGAATAATCGAAGAGATTTCGCGTGCAGACATTACACGATCGATAGCGGTTTGTTCAGGATCCCCAGCATGAGTATCTTGAGGTAAATAACCAAGTTGTCCACTTACTCGAACTGCTCCAGATGACGGCAGCATTTCTCCCGTAATAACGCGGGTGAGAGTAGTTTTTCCAGCTCCGTTACGACCGACGAGGCCGATGCGGTCACCCTTGATGACGTGAAAATTAGTAGGAGCGAGCAGTAGACGGGCTCCTATTCGAATCTCCAGTCCCTGTGCCTCTATTGTCATGCTTTGCCCGACGCTTTCTTATATGGTTGCCGCTATTGCATATCTGACTATAGTTGTCGTCAGTTACACTATGCTCAGCGACTATCTTAGCGAAGGGGCCGATATTCTTAACGATGCACTAGTTTGAACGTTCCCCAAGGGAAATAAGTAATCAAATCTCCAACTGCCGCAAGAACGATGATGAATATTCCCAGCGACATGCTGTGTGCAAAGAGGCGTAAACCTATATTTACAGCGGACCAGAATACGACTAATCCGAAGACCCAATCTTTCGCTTTTTGTTCCATAAGGAAGGATACGATAAGTAGCAGGCAGAGAAGGATGATCACTTCAAAAGCTTGTATAACATCTGAAATCCCACCGCTGAGGACTTCTACTACATAGCAGGCGTTAAGGATACTGGCTACCACGAGCCAACTGCCATATAGAGAAAGCGGACCCCAGTCTAATAGGCTAGCAGCTTGTGAAGTATGTTGCTGATTGGCATCGCGGCGTACTTGTACATACAGGAGCCATACCATGACAGTCAGAGCGCATATGAGAATAAGTGATATGGTATAACTTCTGAGATGCCAGAATGAAAGCCAAGCAATATTCAGTATGCATGTTCCTACAAAGATCAGTCCGCTGAGAGTAATGGGAAGTTTGCCTAGTCGTTTCCGTGAAGGTCCTGCTATGCAAAAGCGGATTAGCCAAACGCCCAAACCTATGTAAATGAGACCCCAGATAGCAAAAGCCGGGCCATCGGGCATAAACCAAACATTTTGTTCTTTTGCAATTTGGCCGGTCGTTGTTCCAAAGAGTCGAAAGATCTCAGCGTAAGCATTAAAACCAACCATAATAATCCATGACGCCCACAAAATAACAGTTTCGATAAGTTTCCACCGTCGTTCTGCGCGTGCGTCTGTTTCCGCCATGGATTCGTGGGCAGACTGTTCTGCTTCGAGCACTGAAGGTGTTTTTATCTGTTGTGAGTTGAAAGCCTTGCGATCGATACTTGGGTTAGCTGGCTCCGTAGCTTGAGGTGATTGTGTGTGTACTTCATCGTGCGAACTCATAGCAACTCCTTGTCTGAGACTCTGCATAAGTCCTGCTTGTGCTTACTCTCTATATTAGGCCTCTTCAGCACAAAAAGGTATCGAATGTACATGTTTTCATAGAGAAACTTCTCTAACATCGAACAAGTGTTCGAAGTATCAAGGAATAGGGGTAATATATATGATGAAGAATGTGTGAGCAGGGATTGATTCAAAGAAGTGTAGATAGGGCAACTACAGGAGACGGGTGAAACACATATGCAGTCAACATCACCATTACAGCAGCCAGTTATGGTTAAGGGGAATGGGACGCTGGTAGCAGATCTCAGTTATTTGGACAACGACCGCAAGATCGTTATTCAGGGAGCCCGTGCTCATAACCTTAAAAATGTTAATCTGACAATTCCCCGCAATAAGATTGTGGTTTTTACGGGGTTATCTGGTTCAGGTAAGTCCTCACTTGCTTTTGATACGTTATTTGCTGAGGGGCAACGCCGGTACGTTGAGTCCTTGTCCTCCTATGCTCGTCAGTTCCTTGGACAGATGGATAAACCTGATGTAGATTTTATTGAGGGATTAAGCCCAGCTGTATCAATTGATCAGAAAACTACTAACCGTAATCCAAGATCAACAGTAGGAACTATCACAGAAGTTTACGATTATTTACGGCTCCTGTTTGCGCGTACCGGAATACCCCATTGTCCAAGATGTGGCGCTGAAATTCATGCACAGACACCACAACAAATTGTTGACACTCTGATGACTAAGCCTGAAGGTACTCGATTTCAACTTTTAGCTCCCATAGTAAAAGGTCGCAAGGGTGAATTTGTTGAAACCTTAGGTTTGCTGAGGTCAGATGGTTATGCAAGAGCTATTATCGACGGCGAAACAAGGCAACTGTCTGAGGATATCGTATTAGCAAAGCAAAAAAAACATACCATTGAAGTTGTTGTTGACCGATTGGTGATAAAAGCTTCTATTCGTCAGCGACTTACTGATTCAGTGGAAACAGCTCTCAACCTTGCTAAAGGACTGGTTGTAGTTGATTTTGTTGACCTCGACGAAGATGATAGAAACCGGCGCCAGCCATTTTCTGAGCATAGGGCTTGTCCGAATGGGCATGAACTTGAACTAGATGAGGTAGAGCCAAGAACATTTTCTTTTAATGCTCCCTACGGTGCATGTCCAGCATGCACAGGTCTAGGGTTCAGCTTAGAAATCGATCCTGAATTAGTCATACCTGATCCAGAAAAATCTTTGCGCGATGGGGCCATTGAGCCTTGGGCATCAACCAAAACTCAACAGCGTTTTTATAAACACATGCTTGATGGGCTGGCTGAAGAGATGGGATTCTCAACTGAGACTCCATGGAAAGATTTGCCAAAAGATGTCCGTCACGCCATCATGTACGGACATGATTTTAAGGTTAAAGTCTCTTACCGGAATCGTTGGGGTCGTCTTCGTGAGTATACGACAGGATTTGAAGGTGTCGTTCGTACACTGAAAAGGCGTAGAGATGAGACTGACTCAGACTCTGTGAAACAGTACTACGAGTCTTACATGAGAGAGGTGCCTTGCAGGGTCTGTCATGGTAAGAGACTCAAACCAGAGGTTCTCGCAGTTACTGTAGGAGATTTGTCCATCGCTCAAGTCTGTGATATGCCCATTTCTCAGTCATGTGAGTGGGTCGAGCATCTGCACTTGGATGGAGCGCAAGCCAAGATTGCTGGCGAGGTTCTCAAAGAAATTACGGCTCGGCTCCGTTTCCTCAATGATGTTGGTTTGAATTATTTGACTCTTTCGCGTGCTGCTGCCAGCCTGTCAGGTGGCGAGGCTCAGCGTATACGTTTAGCCACGCAAATTGGCTCTGGCCTAGTTGGTGTTATGTATGTTTTAGATGAGCCGTCCATAGGTTTGCATCAGAGGGACAATGAGCGTCTCATTAAGACGCTTAAGCATTTGCGTGATTTAGGGAACACCCTCATCGTTGTGGAACACGATGAGGACACTATACGAGAAGCTGATTGGCTTGTAGATATAGGACCTGGAGCTGGTGAGCACGGTGGAGAAGTGATCTACTCTGGTCCGTCAGCGGGTTTGAGCAAAGCCACTCGTTCGTTAACTGGAGACTATATTTCAGGTAGACGTAAGATCGCTGTTCCACAACACAGGAGAACCGTTGATCACACCAAAGTACTAACAGTTGTAGGTGCCCGAGAAAACAATCTCAAAAATCTCACGGTAGAGTTTCCTCTTGGTGTCATGACTGTTGTTACCGGAGTTTCTGGGTCAGGAAAATCAACACTGGTAAACTCAATTCTCTATCCAGTTCTCGCTGATAAACTCAATAATGCTCGTATGGTGCCAGGTAAACACACCAGGGTAGAAGGCGTGGACGCTTTACGCAAAGTTATTCACGTGGACCAGAATCCCATCGGCAGAACACCACGCTCCAACCCTGCGACATACACAGGCGTATGGGATAAAATTCGACAGCTATT
Source organism: Bombiscardovia coagulans (assembly GCF_002259585.1). Classification (GTDB taxonomy): domain Bacteria; phylum Actinomycetota; class Actinomycetes; order Actinomycetales; family Bifidobacteriaceae; genus Bombiscardovia; species Bombiscardovia coagulans. Next base: position 93,331 of record NZ_MWWS01000002.1, on the reverse strand, counting down.
TGCTGAAACACCGGAGGCTCAGGTACGAGGATATGGTCCTGGACGCTTCTCCTTTAATGTCAAAGGCGGACGCTGCGAAGCCTGCCATGGTGATGGAACCATTAAAATAGAAATGAACTTTTTGCCAGACGTGTATGTCAAGTGCGAAACCTGTCATGGAAAACGGTACAACCGTGAGACGTTAGAGGTGACATATAAAGGGAAAACTGTTGCTGACGTGCTTGATATGCCTATAGAAGAGGCTGCAGATTTCTTTGCAGCATACCCATCAATATCGAGATATTTGCGAACCCTGGTTGATGTTGGCTTAGGATACATCAGATTAGGCCAACCTGCGCCTACTCTATCTGGTGGAGAATCTCAACGAGTAAAACTAGCAACGGAACTGCAAAAACGTTCCGATGGCCGTACTGTTTATATACTTGATGAGCCCACGACAGGTCTGCACTTTGAAGATGTCAGTAAGCTATTAGGAGTTTTGCAGGGACTAGTAGATAAGGGCAACTCTGTAATCGTGATAGAGCATAACCTTGATGTGATTAAAACAGCGGATTGGATTATTGATTTAGGGCCAGAAGGTGGAGATGGTGGAGGGACTATCGTAGTGGAAGGTACCCCAGAACAGGTAGCAGCAGATACTACCAGTTGGACTGGCAAGTTCCTGCGTCCTATGCTGGGTGAGGTTAAAGCCAATGCAGCAGTTGGGAAACAACGGGGAAAGTCTCGTTCAAAAGCCAAACACACACGTGCACCTAAGAAATAAAACACAGCATAAAGAGGTTTACGAATTCAATGTCAAGAAGTTGCTTTGAACGTCATTCTTCAAGTTTCTGGCGGAAGACTGCACAGACACTCATTCACTCGACGGCAACTGGGGCAAGTACAGACAGCGTGGAGGTAAATCCCAACGGTGCACCTCTGCTGGGGGATAGCCGTGATCTGTTTAGGCCCAAGACTAGCGATATACCAGCTCAACCAGGTGTTTATAAATGGAGGGATGCTGACGGTCGAGTCATATATGTGGGGAAAGCCAAGAATTTACGGAATCGTTTGAGCAACTATTTCCAGCCTTTACCCAACTTACATCCACGCACACAAACAATGGTTCTCACTGCCCGTAGCTTAGAGTGGACTGTTGTAGGTACCGAATTGGAGTCACTGACACTTGAATATACGTGGATTAAAGAGTTTGATCCACGGTTTAATGTCGTCTTCCGAGATGATAAGACATACCCGTACCTAGCGGTATCTATAGGTGAAACAATTCCAAGGGTGTGGATGACTCGTGTACGAAAACGTAGAGATACTCGTTATTTTGGTCCCTACGCAAAAGTTTGGGATGTTCGTCATACTTTAGATGCCCTGCTGAAAACATATCCCGTCCGTACTTGTACCCCGGGCGTTTTTCGTAAGGCACAGCTTTCTGGACGTCCTTGTCTCTTAGCTTCGATAGGTAAATGCTCTGCACCATGCGTCGGTTCTATCTCCGCTTACGATCACCGCAAGCTTGTCGCAGAACTCGTTGGTGTCATGACGGGTAGATTGGGTAAGACATACAAGGCTGGATTGAAACGGCAGATGAATGAGGCAAGTCAGGAATTGCAGTTTGAAAAAGCTGCGCGACTTCGTGATCAAATTAGTATGTTGGAAACTGTTATTGAGCAAAACTCAGTGGTGTTTAATTCAGATGTAGATATTGATGTGTTTGGAATGGCTTCAGATGAGCTAGAAGCGTCAGTACATGCTTTTTTCGTTCGAGCTGGTGCCATTCGAGGAGAGCGTAGCTGGAGTGTAGAGCGAGTTGAGGATGTCAGCAATGAAGAGCTGATGAGTGACCTTATTATCCAAGTCTATTCTGATCTCGTATCAGAGTACCAAGCTGAACAACATCCGCAAATCAATGAAATGGAAATACCGGAGAATGAAGATTCTTCTATATCAGTAAGCCAGAAGAGAGACGCCTTGGGGTCCACTCAACGAGTCACTGCTATGGGTGCAGTTGAACGCGCTCAAGCGACAAAGGCTCGTCATGACCGTCAGGAACAAACAGGACGCATGGATCTCCTTGAGCCTATATCACCTATTCCTAGGGAATTAGTGGTGCCTATACAACCAGATCGAACGGAGCAGCTAGAAAGCTGGCTTTCTGGTATTCGTTCAGGTGCGGTCACTATCCATGTAGCGAGTCGGGGTGAAAAAAAGACTCTTATGGATCGAGCTACTGCGAATGCACAACAGTCCCTTCAGCGCAGCAAGATGAGTCGTATAGCTGACTTAGGAGCTAGAACGGCAGCTATGAACGATGTAGCGCAGGGACTGGGACTCAAACAGTCGCCTCTGCGTATCGAATGTTACGACATTTCAAATACGGTCGGTGGCGCATTCCAAGTGGCATCTATGGTAGTTTTCGAGGATGCCATGCCTAAAAAGGCTGAGTACCGTCGTTTTGCAATTAAAGGAGACGACGGTTCAGGGGCCTTGGATGATACAGCGGCAATCTATGAGACATTGATCCGAAGATTTAAACATGGGAATGTAGCAGGTGATTCTGGAGATAGTCTTGAGAATGAACGTGAAGTGCAACGAACAAGGCAAGAGAGGCCTGCACTAGCTTCTGCAAGTAACGATCATGCTCAGAGGTCAGATAGTACTGGTTCAGAAGAAGTAGTACAACAAAATACCAAGCCTAGGCATTTTGCATATAAACCCAACCTCATTGTGGTGGATGGTGGTAAACCTCAGGTTGAAGCTGCTGCCAGAGCCCTTGCAGATGCTGGTGTGCATGACGTGGCGCTGTGCGGTTTAGCTAAGCGCTTGGAAGAAGTGTGGGTACCTGGAGAGGATTACCCGATCATCTTTAAACGCCAGTCCCAAGGGATGTATTTGCTGCAGCGGGTACGTGATGAATCGCACCGTTTTGCGATTACTTACCATAGGCAGACACGGCGTAAAGGTTCACTGAGATCAGCATTAGATGATATTCCCGGTGTTGGTGGTGTCTATCAAAAACGACTGTTGAAAGAGTTTGGCTCAGTCAGGCAATTGCGTAAGGCTAGCCTTGAAGAACTTGAATCGGTAGCAGGCATAGGGAAGAAAAAAGCTGCCACAATTTACAAGGCACTCCACGGGGATGACACCAGCAGCAATAACTAATATAGTCGATGACAGAGGAAGGTTGGAAGAGAGATATGGCAACAGTTATCCAGCATTGTGCTGTACTTGGTTCGCCTATCAGCCATTCACTGTCTCCGGTTTTGCACACGGCAGCCTATCGTGCCCTAGGGTTGAAGAATTGGTCCTATGAACAGTGCGAGGTCACTTCAGGAAGTTTGCAGGTATTTCTTTCTCAGATTGACTCCAGCTGGAAGGGACTTAGTTTAACTATGCCGCTCAAGCGAGAGTCATTGTCTCTGGGAACAGCTGAAGACTATTGGACGAGCAAGTTGGGAATCGCTAACACTGCTATTTTGATGGAACAAGTCCAAGAGTCTCATCGACTTCTAAACTTGTACAACACAGATGTGGAAGGCATCGTATGTGCCTTAGCTGCTTCGAGTAGTGGTGATGGAAACCAATTTGAACCGTTTGACATGATCCGAGCTTTAGAGTCTGTCAACGACGTTGAGCAAACGATATTCACAGATATTCCTATAGATGGTTCCGTCATGGTTATTGGAACCGGAGCTACTGCTTGTTCAGCCATAGCTGCACTACACACTATTGGTGCGACAGAGCTTATTATTGCTGCCCGTCATCTTGAACGAGCATTGCAAGCCCAGCAGCTAGCTAAAACGTTAGGTTTTCGATCGGTAAGAGTTGTGGACATGGAAGAAGGCGGCATGTTCTTAGCTCATGCCTGCCTCGTAGTCAGCACCATTCCTGCGGGAGCAGCTGATAGTATGGCGCGATCCTTAGAAGAGGGCTATCAAACATGCAGGAAACAAGAATATGATCCAGTGTTGTTAGACGTCGTTTATGGTTCAGGACAGACCCGTTTAAGTTCTGCTTGGTCACGGGTTAGAAAAGGAGTAGCCTTACAAGGAGATCGTATGTTACTCTATCAAGCCGTAAGGCAGGTGTCCCTGATGACCTCGGTCCCTATCGAAGACATTCCTGTTCATGCTATGGATTCAGCTATGAGAGAGGCCTTATTATGAGTGCACAATCGATGTTTGACCCACAAACCAGCGACCAACATTCAACTGAACAGCCATTAAAGAGTTTTGAAGTTATGCTCATATCTGGCATGTCCGGCGCTGGGCGCACTCATGCTGCCGATTGTTTAGAAGATATGGGCTGGTATGTTGTGGATAATCTGCCACCCAAATTATTGGTACCTATGGTCGACCTCATGACTTCTTCGGGAAGTAGCATACACCGCTTGGCAGCGGTTATCGATGTACGGTCACGATCCTACTTTGATGATCTGAACGCTGTTCTTGGCCACCTCGATGACTTAGGTGTGAGTTGTAGAATTATCTTTTTAGAAGCTAGCGATGAAGTGCTTATCAAACGGTATGAGTCTGTACGTAGGCCTCACCCCTTGCAAGGTTCAGGCAGGCTCATTGATGGTGTTCATCGTGAGCGCGAACTTATGGATGGACTGAAGGATCGTGCGGATATCGTTATTGACACATCCTGTTTAACTATCCACCAGCTTTCCACCAAACTCTATGAATCGCTCTTAGGAGAAGGTCCTACCACTGTTGCTGTTCACATTTTTTCATTCGGGTTTAAGTATGGTTTGCCTATAGATGCCGATTTTGTTGCTGATGTGAGGTTTTTGCCCAACCCATACTGGGTACCAGAACTTCGTGAGCTGAATGGACGTGACCAGCCTGTTCGTGATTATGTACTGTCATCTCAGGGATCACAAGAGTTTTTAGATGCGTATACTAAAGCAATAATGGCCGCTGTACGAGGGTATGCGCAAGAGGATAAGCATTTTGTTAACATCGCTATCGGTTGCACGGGTGGTCAGCACCGTTCAGTGGCTATGAGTGAAGAACTCGCACGCAGGTTGAGGAGTAACGGTATGGAAGTGAGTGTTTCTGCTCGGGAGTTGCCTCATAAGAATAAGCTGTAAGTTTATTTCGCCATTCTCACGCTAGTGTGGGACAGTTCACATCATTCAGTCCCGTACAGCAGGTATTCTTGTATCTGCCGTGCTGTACGACTTTAGCTTGATAACTTCCCTGTAAGTTGTCCAATATCTTCGATATCACAGTAATTCGGTAACCTCATCTGTTGGTATCGTGATGAGGTTCTAATTATTTATCTTGAGTTTAAGTAGGAGGATGGGTCTTGGCCCTACTGGATGACGTCAAAAGTGAGCTCGCTGGTATAGAGAGTGAACTGCCTCAGGCTAAAAAGGCACAGTCCGCGGCGATGATACGATTTGGCGGTGGTTTACATATCATTCAGCGGCATATTGTCGTTGAGGCCCAGTTTGATTCGCTTGCGGCAGCTCAATGGCTTCAGAACACCGTCCGTGATGTGTATGGGCACGATTCGGATTTAATTGAAGTAAGCAGACAGACACCGACTGGTCAGGTAAAACGTTACTCTGTAAGAGTTTTGCGGGCTGGTGGTGCACTGGCACTACAAACAGGTCTGCTGGATCAGCGTAAGCGCCCCGTACGAGGCCTTCCGGACGATATTGTTTTAGGAAACATTTCTCAAGTGAAAGCAGCTTGGAGGGGTGCCTTTTTAGCTCATGGAGAACTGTCAGATCCTGGCAAGGCTTCATATCTCGAGATTATTTGTCCAGGTCCAGAGGCTGCCCTGGCCCTAGTACAAGCAGCTCTGCGTTTGGGTATTAAAGCCAAAGCTCGTCAAGTCCGAAGTTCGGAAAGAGTAACTCTTCGGGATCCAGACGCCATAGAGCGTATGCTTAACCTCATAGGAGCACCTAAAACGGCGAGAGAATGGACTGGTAAGCGATCTGATGGAGAGTCCAGAGGAAAAGCAAACCGTCTTGCCAACTTTGATGATGCAAATATGCGTCGTTCAGCAAAAGCTGCAGTTGAGGCTTCTGCTAAAGTAACAGAAGCTTTCAAAATACTCGGAGACAATATCCCTGAGAATCTAAGAGCCGCTGGGCAATTGAGATTGGATCATAGAGATGCAAGCCTCGAAGAATTGGGACGTTTGGCTGATCCACCTATCACAAAGGACGCTATAGCTGGTCGTATTCGCAGGCTTTTGCAATTATCTGCTAAAGTCCGGAAACAATTAGAAGAACAACAGGATTAGTTTCGTACATATCATTGTGGCAACGGTCAATTTATCTCTTCTCGAGGCTATTATTAGCTGTTGGGTCAGTAGTGTTAATAAAGCTGACTGGATGTGATGTGGTTTTTCACATCTTCCGGTTCGGCCTGGAAAGGAAATCTATGAAGACGCTTCAAGATTTAGGTAATCTTAAAAGTAAGCGCGTACTGGTGCGTGCTGATTTTAATGTCCCGCTCAATGGAACAGTTATTACGGATGACGGCCGTATTAAGGCTGCATTACCGACTATAGAAGCTTTACGCAAACAAGGCGCTAAAGTCATTCTCATGGCCCATCTCGGCAGGCCCAAAGGCCAAGTAGTTCCTGAACTTAGTTTGGCACCCGTGGCAGCACGACTAGGTGAACTGTTAGGAATACAAGTCCCACTGGCTAAGGATACTTACGGTCCTGATGCCCAGACTAAGGTTGCTCAGATGAGCGACGGCGACGTCGTTATGTTGGAGAATGTGCGTTTTAATCCTGAAGAGACAAGCAAGGATGAACAGGAGCGTTCGGAGTACGCAAAGAAGATTGCTGCTTTGGGAGATGTTTTCGTTTCTGACGGCTTCGGTGTAGTCCATCGTGCTCAAGGCTCCAATTACTCAGTTGCTACTTATTTGCCTTCTGCTGCAGGTCTGTTAGTCGAAAAGGAAGTTACAGCACTCTCAAAGGCTACTGAGAATCCTGAGCGCCCATTCACTGTAGTTTTGGGTGGTTCTAAAGTTTCTGACAAGCTTGGAGTTATTGAAAACCTTCTTAACAAGGCTGATAGGCTTGTCATCGGTGGCGGCATGGTATTTACTTTCCTTAAAGCTGAAGGCTACGAAGTCGGTAGCTCTTTGCTGGAAGAAGATCAGGTAGAAACAGTTAAGGGCTATATTAAGACTGCAAAAGATAATGGAATAGAGCTGGTTCTTCCGACTGATATTGTCGTCAACCCAGGCTACCCAGCTGGAGACACTCCAGTGGAACCTAAGGTAGTTGCTGCTAACGCTATTCCTAGCGATATGATGGGCTTGGATATTGGTCCCGATTCTTGCAAGTTATTCCACGACAAGATTGTAGATTCAAAGACTGTAGTGTGGAACGGTCCTATGGGTGTGTTCGAAGTTCCAGAGTTTGCCGAAGGTACAAAGGCTGTAACCCAGGGTCTAGTTGATGCTACTCATGCGGGAGCATTTACCATCGTAGGTGGTGGAGACTCAGCCTCTGCGGTCCGCAACTTAGGTTTTGCAGAAGATGCCTTTTCTCATATTTCTACCGGCGGTGGAGCCTCCTTGGAATTCCTGGAAGGCAAGGAATTACCTGGATTGCGCGTTTTAGAGTAATACATACGTATTGCTCTCATAGTTGCCGGGCGCTCGATAACCGACGTCCGGCATTTTGTCACTTGGCTTAGACCACTTTTCTGTGGAGGCGGACATGGTTCGAACACCCTTGGTAGCGGGCAATTGGAAGATGAATTTTGATCATCTTGAAGCTACGTACTTTCTACAAAAACTGGTCTGGCTACTACGTGATGCAAAGTTTGATTACGGTCGTTGCGAAGTTGCCCTTTTCCCGGCTTTTACGGCACTGCGTTCTATAGAAGTTTTAGTAGAAGCAGATAACTTACACATTCGTTACGGTGCGCAAACAGTCTCAGTTACATCCCAAGGCGCTTTTACAGGAGATGTATCTGCAGATATGCTTGCTCAATTAGGTTGTTCGTATGTAATTGTGGGTCACTCCGAGAGGCGAAAGTACCATCCTGAGGATGATGCCAACATTGTCGACCAGGTAAGGGCAGTGCTGGCAGCCGGGATGCAGCCCATACTCTGTGTGGGAGAAAGTTACGAGGAGCGACGACAAGGCATTGAGTTAGAGTTCGCAGTGGGACAAGTCAAGGATGTTACCAGAGACTTGTCGCAGGAAGATGTGAGTAAATTAATCGTGGCATATGAGCCTGTGTGGGCTATCGGCACTGGTATGGTGGCAACACCTCAAGTTGCACAGGAAGCCTCAAAAGCTATTCGTTCGTATGTTGCAGACACCTTCGGTACGGAAGCAGCTCAAGCTATGCGTATTCTGTACGGTGGATCAGTAACGTCTAAAAATGCTAAAGAGTTAATAGGCCAACAAGATGTAGATGGTTTCTTGGTTGGGGGAGCCGCATTAGAGGTTGACGAATTCTCAAAAATCGCACGATTAACGGTAAAAACAAGTCGTCATTGAGAGGGTAGCAGGTTTACATTAGATTTTGACCGTATCATGCGCTACAGTGGTAAGTACATTGTAATTCTGGAGGTAAACTGTGACCATTGTCAAAATAGCGCTGGAAGTTGTGGTAGTTATTGCCAGCATCCTACTAACGTTGCTCATTTTGATGCATAAAGGTAAAGGCGGCGGCCTTTCCGATATGTTTGGTGGTGGGCTAGGCTCAAATGCAGGTACTTCAGGTGTGGCTGAGAAAAACTTAAATGTTCTTACCATTATTGTTGCTGTCATTTGGGTATCTATTATCATCGCTCTTAGCTTGATGACTAAATATCATATTGGATGATCGATAGCTGAGTAATGCCCCTGAGAGAAAGATCTCAGGGGCATTTTGCATATAAAGACCGGCTATTTTGCCAGATGCTGTGGTGATCGATAGTTACCCGAATAGAAGTGACTATATATATGAATGGGGATTACCGAAGAGTAGCTCCAGCAATCCCCATATCAGTGAAGTGCTTTCTCAATTACTTACGAGAAAGCACTATGTGATATCACTCAGCCATTAACACGATCTATTCCGGCTTGCACGTCGGCCAATACAGAAGACCATGATTCTATGAATGATGCAACACCATCAGCTTCCAGCTTATCAGTAACCTCTTTGATAGAGATACCGAGATCCGCTAACTGCTCCATAATGGTATGGCTTTCCTCATAGCTTCCTTCGATAGAGGGGAGCCCTTTGCCATGGGCAGCAACGGCGTCCAGAGTCTTCTCCGGCATGGTATTGACGACGTTGGAAGCTACCAGCTCATCGACATATTTGCAGTCAGAATACGCTTCATTCTTAGTTCCAGTTGAAGCCCAAAGAGGACGTTGCTTATGCGCACCCTTAGCTTCGAGAGCAGCCCAACGAGGATCAGCTGCGAACTTCTTCTCGAAGAGCTCATATGCCAAACGCGCATTAGCCACAGCAGCTTTGCCTTCAAGAGCCTTAGCTTCATCAGAGCCATTGGCTTCCAAAAGTTTGTCAACCGCTGAGTCAACGCGAGATACGAAGAAGGAAGCTACGGAGCCCATATGCTTGAGATCATGGCCATTCTGATCAGCTTGAACCATACCTTCGATAAAAGCGTCAATGACCTGCTCATAACGTTCAAGTGAGAAAATCAGAGTCACATTCACAGAGATTCCCTTAGCGAGTGTTGCTGTGATAGCTGGTAAGCCCTCAAGCGTAGCTGGAATCTTGATCATTGCATTGGGACGATTAACCTTTTTCCATAGCTGCTCAGCCTGCTTTTCTGTTTCTTCAGTATTGTGAGCGAGGCGTGGATCGACCTCAATAGACACACGTCCATCAACGTAACCGGATTGCTCAGCAACGTCATGGAAAATATCTGCTGCATTGCGGACGTCTGTGGTTGTTAATTCTTGCACAGCATCTTCTACGTTGACTCTGCCCAATTCTTTCAATTGAGCATCATATGGTCCTACCTGGTGCAAAGCTTTTTGGAAGATAGAAGGGTTGGTAGTTACCCCTACCACATTTTTTTCAGCAATAAGCTCTTGTAGATTGCCTGATTCAATACGTGTACGGCTCAAATCATCCAGCCAAATTGACACACCTGAGTCGCTTGTGCGCTGTGTGTTCTCATTTTCTGCCATTGTTTCTCCTTTGATAGTTTCAACAGATACTTGTTGAAATATGTATACAGGTACAGACCTCATTGTTGTGTCTCGTCAGTAATCCCAACAGGTGTGTAACTCATACACACCGCTACTATGCAGGGAATTGAGGCTGAACGTATAACTGTAAAAATACGTTCAGCCTCAATGAGCACAGTGAGCTCTTTTTGAGGACTCGTTCAGCGAGCGGCCTTTACTTCTTCAATAGAGGCTTTAGCTGCTTCAACAACGTGCTCAGGAGTGATGCCCAAGTCTCGCATGTTCTCGTCGCCTGAACCTTGTAAGCCGAACTGCTCGATAGATACTGGCTTGCCATAAGAACCGAGATACTTATACCAAGGAAGAGCTAAGCCTGCTTCTACTGAAACTCTAGCCTTGACAGCAGCTGGAAGAATTTCTTCCTTGTACTCTTGGTCTTGGTCCTCGAACCATTCTAACGACGGTACTGAAATGACACGAGCTTTGATTCCTTCAGCACCTAGAGTTTTAGCTGCAACTACAGCATGCTGTACTTCAGAACCAGTTGCCATGATGATGACGTCGGGCTGTCCATCACAATCAACGAGCACATAAGCGCCCTTACGGACACCCTGGGCGGCCTTAGAGCGAGTCTCTTCCATCATGGGCACACCCTGACGAGTTAAAATCATGGCAGTCGGATGTGTGTTCTTCTTCTCAAAGAAGTAGCGGTATGCTTCGGCAGTTTCAAAACCATCTGCAGGGCGTACCACTTCCATTTGAGGAATTGCACGGACAGCAGCAAGGTGCTCGATTGGTTGATGGGTAGGTCCATCTTCGCCAAGTGCTACCGAATCGTGTGTCCAAACGTACAAGTTAGGAATGTCCATTAAAGCAGCTAAGCGCACAGCTGGACGTTCATAGTCAGAGAACTGGAAAAATGTTCCATTGAATGGACGAGTATCCGAGCCAAGCAAAATACCATTCGTAATGGCACCCATAGCGAACTCTCGGACACCGAAGTGGAGTTGGCGACCATATGGATTGGCTTCCGGCCATTGGACAGTTGACAGATGTTCTGGATCGAAGGAAGCGGCACCCTTAATGTCGGTATTGTTGGAACCGCCTAAATCAGCAGAACCACCCCAAAGCTCTGGCATTATTTCGGCAATAGCGTTGAGCACTGCGCCTGAAGTTTTACGAGTAGCAACCTTGGAGCCAACTTCGAATGAGGAAATGGCCTTATCGATAGCTTTATCGAAATCTTCAGGTAGCTTATGCGAGTGAATACGATCGTATAAAGCTGCCTTGTCAGGGTTTGCCTTGCGCCAGTTGTCAAAATTCTTGTCCCAAGCGCTATGGGCAGCAAGACCTCGCTGAGCAACTTCACGAGCGTGTGCCAAAGCTTCTTCGTCAATGTGGAAGCTTTCTTCAGGATCATATCCCAGAGCCTTCTTTAGCCCAGCTACAGCTTCTGCACCCAGCGCAGAACCATGCGCTGAAGGATCATTCGTTTTTCCTGGAGTTGGCCATGCCATTAAGGTATCGACCTTAATCAGCTTTGGACGATCGGTTACTTGCTCTGCTCTTTCGAGAACGGCAGCAAAACCTTCAACGTCCTCCACATAGGAACCATCTTCCTGAATAAAGGAGAACTCATCGGTGTACCAACCGTAAGCTTCGTAGCGTTTGAGCACATCTTCATCGAAAGCTATCTTCGTGTCACCTTCAATCTGGATATGGTTGGCATCGAAGATAACAGTCAAGTTACCGAGCTTCTGCCCACCTGCGAGTGAGCTCGCTTCTGAAGAGACACCTTCTTCGAGATCGCCTTCACCACAAATAACCCAAACCTTGTGGTCGAAAGGAGAGTTACCCTCGGGTGTGTCAGGATCAAGCAAGCCACGCTCAAAACGTTGTCCATAGGCAAAACCAACGGCTGACGCAAGTCCTTGTCCCAATGGTCCTGTGGTCATCTCAATTCCAGGTGTAAGACCATATTCAGGATGTCCTGGAGTGCGGGTTCCAGCGGTACGGAACTTCTTCAGATCGTCAAGAGTTAGGCCATAACCGGAGAAGAAGAGTTGAACGTACTGTGTTAAAGAGGCATGCCCGCCAGAAAGTATGAATCGATCTCGTCCTGCCCAGTTAGGATCGTTAGGATCGTGAGTCATGAAGTGCTGGTATATCGTGTAGGCGATAGGAGCCAAAGAAATGGGAGAGCCCGGATGACCAGAACCGGCCTTCTCGACAGCATCAGCTGAAAGGACTTTCGCCATATCAACAGCGCGCTTGTCCAGATCAGTCCACGTAAAATCGGTCATTTATGATCAACTTTCCTTCCAATTGGTAGGTTGACATGTTTCGACTTGTGCCGAAATGTTCATTTACCTTCACATTGTAGTTCTTATCGTATCCTCTCGAGGAGACACTGAAGGCTATATTTTGGCTCTTCGGCAGTGCCATGCTCAGCCTTGAATGAAGATTCTGGCAGTCTGAGGCATAGAGTGCTAATACTATGTAGAAAAGCCTCTTTATAAGGAGTTGCTAGTGTGAGGCAGCTAGGAGGAAAGTATGAGAGCAGATAGGCGCATGTTGGTTCTGCGTGCAGTAATAGAGGATTACATACAATCTCAGGAGCCCGTTGGGTCAAGTGCATTAACAAAAGGGCACCAGCTAGGAGTGAGTTCTGCTACTGTTCGCAACGATATGGCAGCTTTAGAAGAAGAGGGCTACCTGATACAGCCTCACACTTCTGCTGGTCGCATACCTACACAAAAAGGGTATCGTTATTTCGTAGACCGACTAACCAAGCGGGTGCCACTGTCACCTGCGCAACGTAACGGTATTGACGCTTTTCTTTCAGGCTCTGTAAGCCTCGAAGATGTTTTGCAACGTTCTGCCCGTCTCTTGGCGCAAATTACTGGACAAGTAGCAGTTGTTGCGTCACCTGCACTGTCAAAATCACGTTTACGGCGGATTGAACTGATCTCTATAGCTAAAACAACAGTGCTCGTTATTGTAATTACTGATACAGGAAGGGTTGTTCAACATGCTGTTAGTCTGTCGTATTCGAATACCCTCACTGAACAGGCACTAGCTAATTTGTCGGATAGCTTAAACACACAGTGTCGTGGCTACACCTTGGCAGGAGTATCTCAGCAAATGCTCACTGGATCTTATAAAGTAACCGATGAGCAAACAGCGGTTCTGTTGCAAGATTTATCTACTGTTTTGTCTCAAATGGCTGAAGAAGAGGAATCTGGCAATCTTTACATGGCTGGACGTTCCCAGCTTACACATCGACATACTGTACCGATCGGTGAGCTTGCTTCCTTGCTTGATGCCCTTGAAGAGCAGGTTGTATTGATGCGTTTGATGACTGCCCAAAGTGAACTTTCGCAGCAACATGGAGGTGTCAGCGTTGTCATAGGATCAGAAACGCAGACTCCTGGTCTGATGCATGCATCGGTGGTTACCAGTGGTTATGGGCACGCCAAGGCTGAGCGCTCAACTGAAGAGTTGAGCGAATATGACCTGAACGATACCCCTATAGCTTTTGTGGGTTCTATAGGACCCACTCACATGGACTATGCCACGACTATGACTGCTGTGAGAGCTGTGGCATCATACCTTACACAATTCCTCAGTAACAGTGAAGAGGAATGAGAAACAAACAGGAAGTACTGACCTGGCCGTATGGCACAATGGGCAGTCATAAGTCAAGCAGAAGGAACATCGGTGGCAGACTACTACGAGCTTTTGGGAATTACCCGAGATGCAAGCGACGACGATATTAAAAGAGCTTACCGGAAAATGAGCCGTAAGTATCATCCTGATATCGCCGGGCCAGAGTATGAAAATAAGTTCAAAGAAGTAAATAACGCTTACGAAGTACTGTCGGACCCGCAAAAACGTCAGATGTATGATGCTGGTGTTGATCCTAACAACCCCAACTCTGGAGCTCAAGGCTTCGATGTGGGAGACATTTTTGGGCAATTCTTTGGATCAGGATTCTCAGGTTCGGGCCAGCAACCGATTCCTCGAACTCAACCAGGTCGGGATGCTCTTGCAGATGTGACCATAGACTTGAAAATGGCAGTTTTTGGTGGAACTGCACATGCTCAAATCCATACATTTGGATTGTGTCAAACATGTGGAGGTTCGGGCGCTGAGAAAGGCGAAAAACCGGTAACATGTCCTGTTTGCAAGGGGCAAGGATACGCCCAAAAAGTAGTACGAACATTGCTAGGCCAGATGATGACAACAGCTCCTTGTGAACGATGCGAGGGGCATGGAACTATTATTGAGCACCCCTGTCAAGATTGCCAGGGACATGGTCGAGTGCGTGTACGTCGTGATGTGGGAGTTACTGTGCCAGCGGGAGTTGCTGATGGTAGCCGCCTGCGGCTCGTCTCTCAAGGTGAAGTTGGAGAAGGCGGGGGATCTGCCGGAGATTTGTATATAGATGTTCATATAAAGGCTGACAAGCTTTACACCCGCGATGGAGATGATCTTCACTGCTGGATAAGTGTACCTATGACTTGGGCTGTTTTGGGACATGATGTTGAGCTAGAAACCTTTGATGGACAGCGAGAGCTAGCAGTGCCTGCTGGGTGCCAGCCAGGCGACGTCGTCGATCTCAAAGATTTAGGTGTCACTAAAATGGGTTCTCAAGACAGAGGTGACATTCTGGTTCACGTTATGGTACAGATCCCCACAAAACTGAGTGAACAGGAATCTAGCCTCATAGAACAATTTGCAGCCAGCCACGATTCTAATGCCCATGAAGTAGCACAGTCATCTAAGCCACTACAAGGTAGAAAAGGTCTTTTTGGTAAAATTAAAGATATTTTTAGCTAAGTGATAGCGTGGTTGGGTGATTTGTACGAGACCACCCAACCACAAGGCTATTTGCTGAGGAGAGAACGACACATCGATCGTAATTCGCTGACGTAGCCACCCCCAAAGAAGACGCAGTGACCAGCAATAGGGTAGAGCTGCCAGAGGGTATAACGGTCTCGATAGCCCTTAGACAGGGGATGTGCTGACTGATAACCATCTTCTATCTGTGACAGATAAGGCATTCCAAAAAGATGTAGCATTGCCAAATCTTCTTCTCGGTGACCACCATGGGCTGCTGGATCTATAAGCACTGCTTGGGTTTGACCTCCACTTTCTGTCCACATCACATTGCCCGACCACAAATCACCATGTATACGAGCTGGACTGTCTTCAGCAGCAGCTCCCATGAGTTCAGGTAGAGCAGTGATAATATCCTCTATCATGTCCATATCTGACTGTTTAAGGGAACCTCTGTCAATACCCATTTGCACCATAGGTTTTAGACGTCCGTCGCTGAGATAATCAAGTGGGGTCTGCCAATTTCCAGTCTCCATCGGTACTGGATCTTGAAGTGGTCCGAAATAGCAAGTCCCTTCATACCCTTCTGGAGGAGCTCCAAAACATGGTGCTCCAGCATCGTGCATATGCGCCAGCTCAACGCCAAAGCGGTAAGCTGCGGAGGGTGAGGGAGAGGTACTCATGACTCGTTCAATATCAAGAAAGTCTTTGCCCCAATTGTAAACCTCAACTACTCGAGGGCCGCCATGAGATTGTGCCTGTCCTAACCATTGCAATCCTCGACCTTCGCACTCGAAAAAGCCACTTGGTGCTCCAACACTGCTTTTACGGTATGTGTTTGACATGACGCCTCCCTTGCGTTTTCTATTACCTCCATTGTGGGTATTCTGCACGACATACACAGCTGCGATATTGCTTGGCTAAGGTAGCAGCTAAGCTTGCATGTGAGATTCTTGCTATTATCCAGCATGTGAGGGGTCCATGAACTTTTTTCAAGCTATTCTTTTAGGTCTTGTGCAAGCGTTAACTGAGTATTTCCCAGTTTCGTCGAGTGCGCATATACGCATTGTTGGTGCACTAATGGGCAAGGATCCAGGGGCTGCTTTTACTGCCATCATCCAGTTCGGAACCGAATTAGCTGTTTTACTCTATTTCCGACGGGATATTGCCCGTATTCTCAATCATTGGTTTCACTGTCTGGCAGGTAAAGATGGATCCAGCTGGAAGGAGCGTATGGGATCAAAGGATCGGGATGCGGCACTAGGCTGGTACATCATAATAGGTACTGTTCCGATTGTAATCGCAGGACTTATCTTCCAAAAGGTAATTGAAACAAAGTTACGCAATTTGTGGATTACTGTGGTGGTACTTATTCTGTTTGGTTTACTACTTGATTACTTTGATCGTACAGGTAAACAGAACAAGACAGTGGAACAAATGACAGCAAAAGATGCCATTTTATTCGGTGTCGGACAAATGCTAGCTCTTATACCTGGAGTATCTCGCTCCGGTGGCACTATGACTTTTGGTCGTGCACTCGGTTATACCCGGGAGGCTGCTGCACGAGTCAGCTTCCTTATGGCTATTCCGGCAGTATTTGGAGCCGGTATATTAGAAACCATAAAATCGCTAAAGAATATAAACGCAGATGCTGCGTTTCCTGGGTGGGGCGCTACTATTTGTGCCACCATCGTTTCCTTTGTTGTTGGTTATCTCGTTATTATTGCTTTTTTGAAGATAGTTTCCATGTTTTCCTACAGGGGGTTCGTAATATATAGGATTGGATTGGCTATCGTGGTTGCAATCCTGCTATTGACCGGCGCTATACCAGCTGTTGGAGGAGTAGCTGCTGCTTAATGTAGCCGACAAACAATTGTGTTGCTCTTGAGTTCAGGCCCTTGTTTTCATAAAACTTGGTTATAGGGCCTGAACTACCGTGTAGATCCTGACTACTAGTCAGGATGAAACTTATGTAACGAACAGTAATAAGAGCTTAAGGTGTGAGCTGCTTGCTTTTCCTATAGATCCTTTAAAGCTTCTGATGTCAGCATTGAAAAACTCATCAGTCATTGCCGGAGCAGCTTGCAGCGTTCATACGAGATGTTTCGCTTGTAACAAGATACCAGTAATCCTAAAATTATCAGAACGCTGTTAGTTGTACTGATGTGTTCTTGCCTCTGATCTTCCTGCCACTCATCATACGTACCTAACCTACTTTTTAGCAATACCTTATTAGCTAAGAGGGTCATACTGGCTTGTGCGCACAAAACGGTCTCGACGACGGAACCACAACTGTCACATTTTTAAGAAGACTGTTCACTCAGAGCAGTAGTTGAACTCACTGCCATAGTGTGGTGAGTTCAACTACTATCAGCTGGCATGAGTTACGTTTATTTCGATTTACCTTGTGTGAGTAATCTATTGGATTCGCGATCAAACAAATTAACAATCAGTGCTGTAAGTAAAATACCCAAGCCCACAATAAAAATCCATCTGAGTCCGTCGAATACTATAGCACGAGCCGGTTCTAGGAACTCGGTAGGCACTTGAGTTGCGGTTTCTGGGTTGATCATATTATCCATCATTTCAGTAGTGAGGCCTGGAGTACGCGCTACTCCCTGAGCCATCACCGTATTCATGACGATGCCAAATAGTGAGATCATGAGAGTTTGCCCTAGACTTCTGGCTAAGGTGTTGAAGGAAGTTGCTGTACCAACTTCATCAGTAGAAACCACAGACTGTGATGTCATAGTTCCGATAGTAATTGACAAACCAAAACCATACCCAAATATTGCTGAAATGAGCAAGAACACGATATAAGCTGTGTGAATAGGTACAAAAATAGTGATTACACAACCGACGATGAGAAAACCGAGGGAGAGGTTCATGATCCAGTGTGGTGGATATTTGGTCAGTAACTTACCAGCCATAAACGAGCCAACTAACCATACAATCGAGCTGGGTGTAACAGCGAAACCACCAAGGGTGGGATTAAAACCTAATACTGACTGCATGCGAATAGGAAGGTATGTTTCAAACCCCATCAAAAACCCTGAAATTAGCAAGACTACGATATTTTGAACCATGAAAGTCTTATTACTAAAGAGTTTCAAGGGTAATATAGGATCGACCTGTCGTTGTTCGACAATGATCAGGGCTATACCAGTGATAACAGCTACAACCAAGGCAAATATACCGAGTAGCAAGTTATCGGAGCCACTTACATTTTGCAAACCTAGCATTAAGCCGATTAAACACATAGTAAGTAGGCAAATACCAGGGTAGTCGATAGGACTGTGGCGGGTTGTTATATCTTCCTTGAGGAAGCACTGGATCAGAAGAATGGAAATGATCCCAATCGGGACATTGACTGCAAACACCCAGTGCCATGAAAGTTGCTGTACTAAAAATCCTCCCAAGAGTGGAGCTATGATAGATGCCACACCCCATGCAGAAGAGTTGAAACCAATCATTTTGGCGCGCTTCTCGATAGGAAATATATCGGCGAGAATAGTAAATGTTAGTGGTTGAATAGCGCCAGCGCCTAGACCTTGTATCACTCTTGCGAGTATGAGTTGCATCATCGAGTGAGAAAGACCACACAAGAGTGAGCCAACAACGAAAACGAAAAGACCGATATTGATCAGGGGTTTTCGACCGAAACGGTCTGACAGTTTACCATAAATAGGTGTGGTTACAGCACACATAAGCATGTATATGGAAAAGACCCAGTTCATAAGACTTAACCCATGTAAGTCTGAAACAATGGTTGGCATAGCTGTCGAAACTATTGTTCCTTCCACGGCAGTCATGAAGGTAGACATAAAGACTGCAGTAGTAACTGGTCCTACTTTTGTTTTCGAGTTTCGTTCTTGACCCACCTGATGCCGTGAACCTTTCTAAAGTAAGCATGTTTGTAATGCGCAATAAACTAGCGTAATTATCCAACCAACCCCGGATTTAATAGAAGGTCATGATCTTATTTTCGGTGAGAGCGATACGAATGTCCTGAAATTCGATAAGAGCGAAAATGAGTAGCTACTCTCTTTACTCTCATGGAGTGATGTATGTGCCGACTACTACTTTCAGTAGCTCACGTGCAGAAATACTGATAATTTCAACGCAACACGCGTTATTGCTTTTAAAACAAATTACCTGTATAGTTGTGCCTCGTGCTCAGGTGGTTCTTAACAGAATCCGTTTGAGATGCGGGCATAGCTTAGTTGGTAAAGCGCGACCTTGCCAAGGTCGAGACCGCGGGTTCGAGTCCCGTTGCCCGCTCGAGGCTTCGAGTAGTCCGACCTTATACGGTGGGTTAGCCAAGCGGTTAGGCAGCGGCCTGCAAAGCCGTTTAGACGAGTTCGACTCTCGTACCCACCTCTCAGGCGCGAATTTACAGGTGCCTCATGAAGACCCGGGCGGTTGGCGCAGAGGTAGCGCACTTCCCTGACACGGAAGGGGTCACAAGTTCGAATCTTGTATCGCCCACACAGCAGATATTCTGCTATAGTGGCGTGACCGACTGTGGTAGTCGGCGCAATTCCAAGGGTGATTGGCGCAGCGGCTAGCGCACTTCCTTCACACGGAAGGGGTCGCAGGTTCGATTCCTGCATCACCCACGGGCTTTTGTCCATTGACACAGCACTGGTGGTTATATGACCATGCTACCCATAGAGTATTGCTCCTCAAGAGGTTAGTTCTCGCTGATGGCTTATACCTTCGTCTGTAGAAATGTGGAGAGGCTAGGCTTAGTGATATGAAAGAAGAATCTGAGACACAACTTCATCACGCTATGATAGCGGCTTTTGAAGGTTGGAATGACGCATGCTCAGCTTCAACTAATGTAATCCACCATCTGCTGAATACCTACCCATCTCAGGAGGTTGGATCGCTAGACTCAGATGGTTTCTATGATTACCAGGTATCTAGACCAATGCTTTGCCATGTTCAAGGACGAAGAAATATCTATTGGCCAGAAACAAAGTTTTATGAGGTTTCTATACAACCAGAATGTAAACTACTTGTAGAAGTAGGACCTGAGCCAAATTACCACTGGATAGACTATTGCAGGCAAAGCATTCGGTTCGCAGAAGACCTTGAAATTAATACTCTTATTACACTAGGGTCTATGTTCGCTGACTGCCCTCATACACGCGATTTGCCTATTGATGATCTTGCCGGCGATCAAATAGATGCAGACACTGAAGGACACTCTGGACCTGTTGGCATACCTACGGTTTTAGATGCTGTAGCTGTACAGAGTGGCTTTAAAACTGAATCATTATGGGTCTCAGTACCCCAGTACATGAGTAGCGATGAATGTGCACAAGGAACCTTACAGTTACTTCGCAGAGTATCCCGTTTGCTGGGTATACGTTTGTCCGAAGGAGACTTACCTGATAAGGCTCAACATTGGCAGGCACAGGCTTCAGTCCTTGTTCGGTGCAACGATAATTTAGCTGAATACGTGCACAGGTTAGAAGTCGAAAGTGATGCGAAGGCAGCATCCAACTTTAGGTACACTATAGATGAGCCTTTAGGCGATGAACTCGCGCAAGAGGCAGAGGAATTTCTTAAATCTGTAGGGGGGCAAGACACACCATCTGTCTAAGCTGTTTTGTCGTAGATGTGACATAAGGTTACCCTCGTAATTATGTCCAAGGCCTGCACCTTGTAACGCGGACCCCGATAGTAAGGACGGCATTCGATGAATCAGCCAACCATTTCCATAACATTAAACGGAGAAGTGAAGGAGGTGGCAGCTGATTACACTGGCGTCGAACTGTTTTCTGATGATAAAAACATTATTGCCGTCTCTATCAATGGCGAGCCTCGAGATTTGAATACACCTCTCCATGAGTCAGACACTGTAGACGCTATTACTCTTGACTCACCAGAAGGTTTGGCTATTATGCGCCATTCTGCAACACATGTAATGGCACAAGCTGTCCAAGAAATTCGTCCAGATGCAAAATTGGGTATTGGACCTGTAATCAAAGATGGTTTTTACTACGATTTTGATGTTGAAAACCCCTTCACGCCTGATGACCTCAAAGAGATAGAAAAGCGCATGAAGACTATCATTAAGTCTTCTCAGTCTTTCCGTCGGAGAGTAGTCACAGAAGAAGAGGCACGTGCTGAAGAGTCAAATCAACCTTATAAACTTGAACTCATAGGACTCAAGGAAGCCCAAATCGAAGGTGAAGAAGCTACTGAAATTTCGAGTGGCGAGTTAAGTATGTACGACAATGTCGACCGTGATGGCAATGTCGTCTGGAAAGATTTATGCCGTGGACCGCACTTGCCTAACACACGGTATATTAAAGTCTTCAAACTGATGCGCACCGCGGCAGCATATTGGCGCGGAAATGAAAAGAACCCGATGCTACAGCGCATATACGGTACGGCTTGGTCTTCTAAAGATGATTTGAAAACATATATGAGCAAGTTGGAAGAAGCTGCAAAACGCGACCACCGTAAATTAGGCGCTGAAATGGATCTCTTCTCATTCCCGGAAGATATTGGTCCAGGTTTGCCTGTTTTCCATCCAAAGGGCGCTGCAATTATCAATGCCATGGAGGATTACTCAAGGCAGATGCACCGTAAACACGGTTATTCCTTCGTGCAAACACCTCATATTACCAAGGGCCACCTATACGAGATCTCAGGGCATTTGCAGTGGTATAAGGACGGAATGTACCCAGCCATGCATCTAGACGAGGAGCATGACGAGAGAGGCAACGTAACAAAGCAAGGCTTTGATTACTACTTAAAGCCGATGAATTGTCCTATGCATAATTTGATCTTTAAGTCAAGGCAGCGCTCGTACAAGGAGCTGCCCTTACGTCTCTTCGAATTTGGTACTGTTTACCGGTATGAAAAGTCAGGTGAGGTCCATGGCCTTACTCGCGTGCGCGGGTTGACTCAAGATGACTCACACATTTATTGTACCCGTGAGCAAATGCGGGGAGAGCTGAAGAGTCTGCTTGAGTTTGTCTTACAGGTTTTGAAAGATTTCGGTCTCAAAGACTTTTATCTGGAATTATCCACCAAAGATCCCAATAAGTTTGTCGGATCAGACGATGTGTGGGAAGAAGCAACTGCTACTTTGGCACAAGTGGGCAAAGAGTCTGGTTTAGAACTTGTAGACGATCCAGCTGGTGCCGCTTTTTACGGTCCCAAGATATCTGTGCAGGCGCGCGATGCGATTGGACGTACTTGGCAGGTTTCAACCATCCAGTTAGATTTTAACTTGCCAGAACGTTTCGGCTTAGAATACATAGCAGCAGATGGGTCGCATCAACGTCCAGTTATGATCCACCGCGCTCTCTTTGGCTCGATAGAGCGTTTCTTGGCTATTCTCATCGAGCATTATGCTGGAGCTTTCCCGGCATGGTTAGCGCCAGTTCAGGTGCAGGCTATTCCGGTAGCTGACGAGTTTGCACAGCACATATTGGGTGTAGTCTCCCGCCTGAGAAATGATTTGGTCCGGTGTGAGGTAGACCGTTCAGATGATCGATTTGGAAAGAAGATACGTAACGCAGCTAAATCAAAAGCTCCATTCATATTGATAGCCGGAGAAGAGGATGTCTCCAAGAATGCTGTCTCCTTCCGATTTAGGGATGGAAGTCAGTTGAACGGTGTAGCAGTCGATGATGCCGTAACATGGATTCAGCAAGCCATTGCTCACCGGGCACAAATCAACTCTGTCAACGATTTCGTAGCAAATACTGACGCTGTACAAGCCTGATACGAGAAAGCTGCTGTTGCTAGACAATGCTGGCAGCAGCAGCCTGCCGGGAGAAATTGAAGCACATCCAATCTGAGGTGAGGAATGTTTGAGCATTTACGAGGTCCGTGGAAGCGTGCAATTGAACCTATTGCTCGTGGGCTCATTACAATGGGAATAACGGCCAACGGCGTTACTATCATCGGTGCTGTTGGTACGGTCATAGTATCATTCATCACCGGTTTTACAGGCTGGTTACTACCAGGGGCCATTGTTTTAGCAATCCTAGTAGCCTTTGATTCTCTGGATGGGTCTGTAGCTGCTATGACTGGTGGCGGTACTCAGTTCGGAGCTTTTTTGGACTCAACCTTGGACCGAATTGCTGATTGGGCTGTGTTGGTGGCAGTTATCATCTATATGCGTAAGCATGAGTTGGAGTGGATTGCAGCAGGGCACTCTGGACAGGATGTTTGGGCACAGGTTGGTATGGCGGCCGCCTTGTTCGCTATTATGACATCTTTTGTTACGTCATATACACGAGCCCGGGCTGAGGCTGAAGGCTTTGAAGCGAAAAATGGCATTGCTACTCGGTCAGACAGACTGGTGATTATTTTCGTGGGTATGGCGATGACAGGGGCTGGCTTGTCTTTGGCTTGGCTTACTTGTTTTCTGTTACTTTTAGATGTGCTCGGGCTGGTTACCGTGTGGCAGCGTATTCGCAAAGTGAGAACAGATATGGGTCGCTCTCCACAGCCCGCAGACCCCAGTCACGAGTGACAGTATGCTTTCGAAGATACTAGTGACCTTTGTTCGTTGTTCTCGTTGGATTCCCGAACGATTGGCTCGTGGTCTTTTTGATATTGCGGCAGATGTAGTATGGTTCCTTCATTTGAGCAATGTCCATCAGCTGGAGCGAAACCTGAAACATGTGTTAGGCGATGTGCCCGAGGCTCAGCTCAGACGAACTAGTCGAGAGGCTCTGAGGTCGTACTTTTCATACTTTTGTGAGGCTTTTACAGTCGGTGCCCGAAACAAGGAGGAACTGTTAGCTAGGGTTCGGCCAGAAGGTAGCGGATTTCCCTATCCAGCTTTAGCCCAATTAAAAGACGGAGCACTACCGATAGCAACTGGTCATCAAGGTAATTGGGACTACGTTGGCTTTTGGGCAAGTCATGATATAGGACCAGTTACAACGGTTGCTGAACGCCTAGCAGATCCAGAATTGCTTCAGACATTTATTGATATTAGGCGTGAGCTTGGTATGCATATTTTGTTGACAGGACAATCGGGATTGATGGCCGATCTGGTAGAAACAGCCAAGCAACCTGGACAAGTTATTCCTCTACTCGCGGATCGTGATCTGAGCCGCAATGGGGTTTTCGTCCGTGCCTTCGACTCTATTATCCGTGTCGCAGCAGGACCGGCAGTGATGGCGTTAGATGCAGAACAGCCCCTCTATACAGTCAGCATGCACAGGGAACCTTTGCATGCTGAACAACGAAAGCGTGCTCATAACGCTTTCGGATATGTCTGCCAAGTAGATGGGCCTATAGATATCCGGCCATACTTACAACTACCTCGTGAACAAGCTGTACAGGATCTCACTCAGGCTTGGGTGGATCAGTGGTCAGCTGGTATCCGAGAATGGCCACAAGACTGGCATATGATGCAACCCATATTCGTCGAAGATTTAGACTTGACACGTCTACATCATGTTCCCGGGTACGTGCGAGATTACATAGAAGGTCATACCTCACAAGTGCAGTGTTCACCTAAGGAGAGTAAGTGATGAATCTTCACAGCGAACTTCCTTCTACCGGCACAGCCGATCCACTTCACGGACGTAAATTAAAAGTTGGTATTATTTCTCCTTATTCTTTTGAAACGCCTGGGGGAGTGCAGCTGCATATTCGAGATTTAGCTCAGCAACTATTGGCATTAGGGCATCGTGTGGAAGTACTTGCTCCTGGCCGTCGAACAGAAGATATGCCATTATGGGTCCACACTACAGGTTCGTCGTTTTCCATACCGTATAACGGCTCAGTGGCGCATTTGAGTTATTTCGGTGTTGCTGGCCGCCTGACTCGCCGGTGGGTTCGCCAAGGACACTTTGATATCCTTCACCTTCATGAGCCAGAGGTGCCAAGTCTCAGTCATAAACCTCTTATTCCAGGTTTCTCTCCATGTCCATATGTAGCAACATTTCATGCGGCTTTTGACTCGTACCCCTTGGCCCTCAAAATTGCTAAACCATATTTGCGAGCTAACCTCTCTAATATCAAAGAAGGTATATGCGTCAGTCAATCGGCTTTCGACACTGCCAGTCACTACTTATCTGATGATATAGGATTGCGTATCATTCCTAATGGTATAGATACAGGTTTTTTCGCTCGAGCGAAAAGTAAGCCCGAGTGGCAGGGAACTTCAGAACGGCCTACCATTGGTTTCTTGGGGAGGATGGCAGAAGAGCGCAAAGGCTTTCGTGTATTTGCTCAGGCGGCTTTGCATATTCTTTCGACACGACCCGGAGCTCGGTTCTTGTGTGCTGGTGATGGTGAGGAAGAAGCCAGACGTATAGCTCGTTCGGTGAGCCCTAGTTTAGAAAATCACCTAGAATTTTTAGGGCGTATTTCTGACGAAGATAAGGCTTCCTTATACAAAAGTTTGGATGTTTACGTCGCTCCACAGATAGGTGGAGAATCGTTCGGTATTGTCCTAGTAGAGGCTATGGCAGCAGGTTGTCCTGTTGTCGCTTCTGATTTACCTGCTTTTTTGGCTGTTTCTCAAAAAGGAACAAGCATGTTGCACTTTGGTGTTGGTGACAGTGTCGCTTGCGCTGAACAGGTTGCATTAGTTTTATCTGATATGGATTTGAAAGGGTCTCTTGGTAGATTAGGCCAAGAACGGTCTACGTGTTATGACTGGAAACTAGTGACTGAACAAATTTTGTCAGTGTATGGGGAAGCTCTTCAACAATCAGATGAGACACTCAGTTCTTAGCAGGGACATCAGGTTAGGTGAGATCCAGCCAGTCTAACTTGGCTGACAGGCAAGTGTTGTCAACAAGAACACATAGAATAAACCGAAGTTTACATGTACACGTACGGTCAGGAGCATTATGTCAGGGCATTCGAAGTGGGCGACCACTAAGCACAAGAAGGCTGCCATCGACGCTAAGCGCGGGAAGCTCTTCGCAAAGTTGATTAAGAACATTGAAATTGCCGCGCGTACAGGCGGCGGCGATCCAGATGGAAATCCTACGCTCTATGATGCTATCGTTAAGGCAAAGAAATCTTCTGTTCCTGCCGATAATATTACTCGAGCAGTCAAGCGTGGTTCAGGCGAAGAAGCTGGTGCAGCTAACTATGAATCAATAGTTTATGAAGGTTACGCGCCAGCAGGTGTCGGGTTGATCATTGAGTGCTTGACTGATAATCGCAACCGTGCAGCTGCTGAAGTGCGTTCCAGTCTTACCAAAAACGGTGGTTCCCTAGCACAGAACGGTTCAGTTTCTTTTAACTTTGAGCGTCAGGGTCAAATAGAAGTTCCAGCTGAAGGAACAGATTTTGATACTGTTTTTGAGAAAGCAGCAGAAGCTGGTGCTGAAGATGTTCAAGACAATGGTGATGTGTACACCGTCATTACTGATCCCAGTGACTTAGTTCCGGTCCGAAAGGCCCTTCAAGATGCCGGGATTGATTACGATTCTGCTGATTTGGTCCTCAACCCTAAGACAGAGGTCACTCTTGATCTCGAAGCAGCACATAAGGTGTCAAAGCTGATTGACACCTTAGATGATCTGGATGATGTCCAGAATATTTATAGCAACTGGACTGCTAGTGACGAAGTCATGGCTCAGCTAGAAGAGGAATAGCAGTTGTGATTATATGTGGCGTCGATCCCGGCCTCACACGCTGTGGGGTCGGCGTCATTGAGGCTAAGGATTCGCGTAAATTATGTTATGTTCATGTCAGTGTAGTGAGATCTGACCCGGAACAGTCGCAGGATTTGCGCTTATTACATATATACAATGGCTTGGTCCAACATTTGGATGAGTACAGTCCTGACGTAGTTTCTATTGAACGAGTGTTTGCTCAAGCTAATAGAAATACTGTTTTAGGAACAGCTCAAGCAGCTGGAATGGCTATGTTAGCCGCAGCGCAAAGAGGAATTCCGGTAGCTTTGCATACGCCCACAGAAGTAAAGCTGGCAGTCACCGGTAATGGAAAAGCTGAGAAAATTCAAGTTGAGCGAATGGTTGCCAAAATTCTAAGACTGAATTGTTTGCCCAAGCCCGCAGATGCTGCTGATGCACTGGCACAAGCAATTTGTCATGCTTTACGACCGTCAGGCGCCCTCCAAGGTGGCGAACGCGAACAACACCTCACTCGAGCACAACGGCAGTGGGCACTTGCACAACAAAAGAGTCAATTGCAAGGTTCGGTCCAACGAGGCATGTAGGCTAATCGAACAGGTGTTCGATTGTGTTGTCGCTCAACTGCGCATGCAGAGAGTCGAAGAAAGCAGAGGAATTGAGGCAGTATCATGTTGGCTATGCTTACAGGGTCTGTAGCGCTCATTGAGGTTGGCTGCGCTGTTATCGACGTGGGTGGAGTCGGGTTCGAAGTTCGTATGCCTAGCTCAGATTTATCTACCATGCATACAGGAAATCAAGTTCGTATTTATACATACCTTAATGTTGCCAATGACAACATAACCTTGTATGGTTTTCTGGCCACTTCATCAAAGCAACTGTTTATCCAGCTCCAAAAAGTGAGTGGTGTGGGCCCTAAAGTTGCATTGTCCCTGCTCTCAACGCTAACTCCTACAATGCTTACGAAGGCTGTCTCTGAGGGAGATGTTGCTGCTCTGTCGAGTGCTCCGGGCTTGGGTAAGAAGGGAGCACAAAAAATCATCCTTGAACTTTCAGGCAAAATGAACGTTTCTAGCGACGATGTCAACACTGAGATTGTGGATGAAGGTAGTCAACAAGTGGTCGAAGGACTACAATCTCTTGGCTGGCAGCAAGCCGAAGCTCAAAAAGTAGTTCGCAGGATTTGCCAAGACGGAGACTACCAACTTCCTCTCAAGAAAGAAGATGTACCACAGGTGCTGAAAGCTTCTCTGGCATCTTTAGATAGGGGACGCTGATGACTTTCGCCAGTAACAGTGACTCTATGAATACACTCAAGGGTTTAAACAACTCACATTCCGAAGATGCATCTTTGCGTATGGTGTCTGCCGCACCTTTGGATGATGACTCTGTGAGTGATGAGGAACTCAGACCTAATACGTTGGAAGGGTTTATAGGTCAACCTCGTCTTAAAGCTCAACTTGAACTGTTCTTAGAGGCAGCGCGTAAAAGAGATGTGCCGCCAGATCATATACTGTTAGCGGGGCCACCAGGCCTTGGTAAAACTACTTTAGCCATGATTGTCTCCCACGAACTTGGAGTGCCCATCCGCGTTACTTCAGGTCCGGCTATTCAGCATGCTGGAGATCTGGCTTCTATTTTGAGCTCTCTAGAATCAGGTGAAGTGCTCTTTCTTGATGAAATTCACCGACTACCACGTGCTGCGGAAGAGCTTCTGTATATTGCTATGGAAGATTTCCGAGTAGATGTTATGGTTGGTAAGGGGCCAGGTGCTTCATCAATTCCTCTTACGTTACCTCGGTTCACTGTGATCGGTGCTACCACTCGTGAGGGTATGCTACCTTCTCCCCTCCGTGCACGTTTTGGTTTTACGGCTCATCTTGATTTCTATCCTGCTTCAGAGTTAGAAAAGCTCGTAGAGCGTTCTGCAACTGTTTTAGATCTGCATATAACTCAAACAGCTTGTTCTGAATTAGCAAAACGATCGCGAGGAACTCCACGTATAGCGAACAGGCTGCTTCGCAGGGTTCGCGATTGGGCTATTGTCCATGATCTATCAAAGGTAGATTATGAGGATGTCAAATCAGCTCTTTCGCTCTATCAGATTGACTCTGAAGGACTAGACAGACTAGATTTAGCTGTATTGCGTACCATTGTTACTAGTTTTGATGGCGGACCAGTTGGTCTTAGTAATTTATCTGCCATGGTTGGAGAAGAAGCTGAAACTGTTCAGACTGTTTGCGAACCTTATCTTGTTAGAGAAGGATTCTTAGTGAGAACTCCTAAAGGTAGGATTGCAACGAAAAAAGCGTGGACTCATCTAGGGCTGTCAGCTCCTGAAGATGTCATGAAGTCGTTCTAGAATTATTTTTCCAGTGCATAGGGCATCCGAACTCGTGCTCGCCCTCAACTGATACGGCAAGGAGCCATAAATGCAGTCAAGTCTATCATCCATGCTTTTTCTTATTCTCATCATTGTGCTCATGTTTGCAATGACTTGGTGGTCATCAAAGAAAACGAAGCAGAGGCAACAAAGCCTAGAAAATTTCCGAACCTCCTTGCAGCCAGGACAAGAAGTTTCAACAGCATCAGGTCTCCTTGGGACCGTTGTTTCTATTGATTTAGAAAAGGAACAGGTAGTTATCGATTCTGAAGGAACGAAGTCACGTTGGCGGATTCAAGCTATCACTGAGCCTCCAATCGTACCAGCGTATGTCCATGATGATGAAGTAGACGAGCAGGGCAATCCTAAGCAGGTAGCTTCAGATAGCGAAACCCCATCTTCGAACGATTCTGTGAAAGTCAATGATAGTGCTGTCGATTCAGAAGACAGCGCACCAGCTAAGAAGTAGTTGTATACGTTTCACTATCGTTAGTTTATTAACCTTAGTTTGCATGCTTGCAATACATGCAGATGGTTTTCTTGCCAACAGATTTAACAAGGAAAGAAGATAATGGCCCAAATCGGCGACATTTCTATTCAGCAGCTTAGCGCTGTAGGTGAGCAGGACGCACAGTACGTGGTTTCTCTTTTTCGTAGTGTCGCAGACTTTCCTAAAGAAGGCATACTATTCAGAGACTTCCTTCCCGCATTAGCAGATCCTCAGGGTTTGTCAATTATCAACCAAGCTATGCTTGCAGCCTTACCGGTTGAAGCAGACAAGTTCGATGCTGTTGCAGGTTTGGAGGCTCGGGGATTTTTACTCGGGCCGCACATTGCTAGCAGTCTTGGTAAAGGTTTTATAGCACTACGAAAAAGTGGTAAATTACCCCCAACAACTCTTTCCCAGGAGTATTCGCTTGAATACGGGACTTCTACCATTGAGATGGAAGAGAATGCCTTGTCCCATGGCGACAGGGTCCTGATAGTTGATGATCTCATTGCTACTGGTGGATCAGCCGATGCTGCAGCACAACTCATACAAAGGGCTGGGGGCAAAGTCGCTGGTTTCAGCTTCGTTATGGAGTTGGAGGGACTCCACGGTCGAGAGCTATTGAGTGAGTATCCGACTTCTACACTTGTTTCCATGCCTGCGTAGGCAGAACGACACAGAACGTAGAGAACATGAGTTCAACAGTTAAAAAATGTTTGAACGGCATATACGCCGCTGCTGCAACCTTGGTTGTCTACATAGTAACCATAGGTTCTTGTGTCTCTCTCATGTTCCTTCTCATATCCATGGAGGAGGGTGGAACCGCTCTTACTGATCAAGCCCTTCCGATCACACAGGCGATCGTCTTACTGAGTCAGGGGAGTGGATTTACTGCTGGCGCGCTGACGCTCACTATCATGCCACTCGGTTTAACAATTGTACTGGTATCTCTTGCAACAGCCTGTATCCGGAAATTTGGTATGAGCTGGACAGCCATGCTCAGCGGAGGATTGTTGTGGTTGTTAGTCACTTTTCTTCTCCAGCAAGTTTCGGGTATTGTGCTGGTTGATACCACTACCGTCATAGAGTTAAAAGCTCTGACAATTTATCTTTTTTCTTATGCAATTGCAGCGTTTACAGGCAATCAATGGAAGATGACCAAGCTATACGCAGGCTACCTGAAGCTTCCTTTTAGCTTACGCCGTACTGTAAAGATTGCAATATCAATGGCAGCCATCTTGCTTGCATTATTCACCATCGTTGCTTTTGGCACTGTAATTTCGTGGGTTATCCTCTATCATGATGCAGTGGGACGGATTTTTATTC
Source organism: Bombiscardovia coagulans (assembly GCF_002259585.1). Classification (GTDB taxonomy): domain Bacteria; phylum Actinomycetota; class Actinomycetes; order Actinomycetales; family Bifidobacteriaceae; genus Bombiscardovia; species Bombiscardovia coagulans. The sequence goes on along the minus strand of NZ_MWWS01000002.1, from coordinate 62,550 downwards.
TGGCCCAGATGGGAACTAATTCGAGAGTGTTGAGCTCTTTAGCTGCACTTGTTTGGTTGCCAAATTTGACAATATGGGCTTCGTCTTGGCTGGCTGGCGGTGGGTTTTATGTTGGCGATTTGGCGAGTTTTACCCTTTGGTCAGGTCAATCGCATGACCTTCCTTTGTTACCTATTTTCGGGTTATTCCCAGAAGCTGTTACTAACCCAGTTATGAAGATGCTTTTACTCCTTACGCCGGTTTGTATCTGTGCTGTAGTGTCATTATTCACGCTGCTCCATAGCAAAGGTTATGGTCTTATCTCAACAATGAAACACGATGGTTTGCAAACGATACAAGGCAACCTTATTAAAAGTTTTGCTAGTGCGTTTTTGGGTCTGGTGATTTCAGCAGCAGTGGTTTTGATAAGTTTGAGTGTTGCGTTTATTTGTTCAGACGGTTCGCTGGGACGGTATCGATTAAAAAATGTGGGTGTTGACTTGACGGAATCGATAACTACCTACAGCAGGGCTACTATTGTTGGTTGTCTGTCACCGTGGATTGTTGTTGTTGTCGGAGCTGCAACTATACTGTGTTGGAATGCAATCCGCACTGGCATAAGTCACAGTACAGAAGTGCTTTCACTTGTGTCAGATACGGATGCACACAATCACAGCGACCGTTCGTAAGATCTTCCGGTTAGACTCTAGATAAGTTATCAAATAAAAGGCAAGGTGTGATAATGACTCCAACGGCACAACATGCACACAGGCCAAACACAGAAAGTGCTCCGCATCAATTGAATAGTTCCAAGGAGCATCCTTTCGTATCTGAACAGAGTGAGGGTAAACCAGTAGCTGAGTGGATTGTATGCCTAGTCGTGTTATCAGCTACGGCCTTCGCAGCATTTGGACACACAGGAATTGGGATAGCAGTTCTAGCATCTTGCAGCGCTATACTTGGATGCCTTAGACTTATCCTTCAAGAGAAAAGTCCCTGGAAGGTGAGATCAGTAGGTTTCGACTCAGTTATGTGTATCGGCTTAGCTATTGGACTCCTCGTCACTTATTTGAGTATCCTTTGGCTCTTCTGAGGGCTGAGATGTCTGTGTATGTTCAACAGGAACAGGATGAACCGACGCACTTATCTCATCACTGTCATTGTCGTCGACACTGACTAACAGATCCGTCTGCTTATCTGGTTCTTTAAGAGCATATTCACCTGTAGAGGTGAGAAGGGCTTCTGGCATCTCAATGATGGTGTCAGGCTCTGCTTCCAATGTTTCCTTTGCATTTTCTATAATCATGTTATAGATAATGGTAATGAGACCAACGATGGCAGCTGCAAGCAATGGGCAAATCCAGAAAACGAACAGTTGACTGACGGGGTCAGCTTGTAAACCCTTGTTCCGTGCAAAGAGGGCTATGCCTGTGGAACGAGCAGGATTCAAGCCTGCACCAGTAATTGGGTAGGTGATCATTGCTCCAACTCCGTAAGCTAGAGCTACCTTCCACACATGACCCGAAGCTGCCTGACCGTCTTTTTTCATGCTTACTATGGCTGTGCCGACAACAATTAGGGATGCAACCAGCTCAACTACGATAGCCATTGTGATGGTAAAGGATAAGTGGTACTGGGTGAGAGTTGCATATGAAGGTGAACCCTCAGCAAACCCATTCACGGCACCAGGAAGCCAGACTTGACCGTTATTTTCTTTAGTCATCGGAAGTAGATATATAACCGCCGCACCGGCAGCAGCAGCGCCGATAAGTTGTCCGAGAATATAGAAAACTCCTTGCAACCAGCCAATTTGTCCGGTAAACATAGCTGCAAAAGTTACTGCTGGATTGCAGTGGGCTGAGGATATTTTACTGAACATCGCTCCTACAGCAATACATGCGCAAACCCATGTACAAGCGATTGCAATGGATGATGCTCCAGTAGAAATACGCCCCCAAGAAGAAGCTGCATATACTGCGAAGCATATGAGAAAAGTACCGACAGCTTCAGCACCTACTTGCAATGTTCCGGCTGCTGCTGGAGTTAGTAACTGTATGGGCTGTGTTCGTTTCTGTGAATTCATTGACTTTCCTTTGCCTTCACATTGCTTGCCTCATGGAATAGTATTTAGTGTATGAAGAAGGACAGACCTTGACTCTTTTTGCGAACAACACTGAAAATCATGAGCATAGGCTAAGCTACAATAGTTTTTGTAGCTTTACTTTCTTAGGCCACGTTGGGAGAACGATGCCACATCCATATAAACGCGCGATACGAGCACATGAATCACATGACGAAGGTGTTCGTCTCCAAAAGGTGCTAGCACAAGCTGGGTTCGGATCCAGACGCAAGTGTGAGGAAATAATAACAGAAGGCCGAGTTGAGGTTGATGGGCAACTTGTTACGGAATTAGGGTCACGAGTTAATCCAAATCGACAACAGGTTAGGGTAGACGGTTCACGCATCCACATTACAGGTCGGCATGTGACGCTTGCCCTCAATAAGCCACGTAAGGTGCTCTCCACCATGGATGACCCTAGAGGACGTTTTACCCTGAGGGACATCATAGGTGATCGTTACGAGAGGGTCTTTCATATGGGGCGGTTGGATTACGATTCTGAAGGTCTCATCCTCATGACTGACGATGGTGAATTAGCCCAGCATGTCATGCACCCCAAGTACGAAGTGGAAAAAACATATATGGCAACCGTGCAGGGAAAGCTCGGTGGCAATATTTGTCGACGTCTTGTTACTCAAGGAGTGCTCCTTAAAGACGGTCTTATTCGCTTAGATCATTGTGCAATTGTGGACCGAAGCCGTGATCACACTATGGTGAAAGTGGTCATCCATTCTGGAAAGAACCGTATAGTACGGCGTATTTTTGAAGCAATAGGTTTTCCTGTGGTGAGACTTGTTCGTACACAAATTGGACCCATCCACCTTGGTGATGTTAAACCTGGTTCATATAGGGTGCTGTCTAATGCTGAAGTCAGTGCCTTGGACAAGGAGGTAGGTCTGTGATTACAGTTGCTATTGATGGTCCAGCTGGTGTCGGAAAGTCATCGACAGCGAGAGCTCTTGCACAGTACTTTGGACTTGCCTATCTTGATACGGGCGCTATGTATCGCGCTAGTGCACTTTGGTGCATGATGTCCGGTGTTGACCTAGATGCGGACGATCTTGACCAACAGCAAGTCACAGAAACCGTGGGGGCTCTCTTCACTGAAGGACATTTCGAAATCAGCATGGACCCAAATGACTTGTGGGTAAAACTGGATGGACAAGATGTCAGTGAACGCATCCGTTCTGCACAAGTATCATCACATGTTTCCACTGTCTCAGGTATTCAGGGCGTTAGGCATATTCTTATTGCTGCTCAACGAGCTTTTATGAGTGCTGAGGAAGACGTTGACTCACAGTCAGAGGGAAGAGGAGTTGTCGCTGAAGGTCGGGATATCACCACTGTGGTAGCTCCTCAGGCACAAGTCCGTATCTTGCTTACTGCTAGAGAAAGTGTCAGGGCTGCACGTAGAGCTGGACAATCCTCTTCAGAGCACGATACAGATGATGTACTAGCAAGGGATATGAAGGATGCCCAAGTCACTTCATTTATGGAAGCAGCAGAGGGTGTCATAGAAGTAGATAATTCTGATATGACGTTCGAGCAAACGCTTGATAGCTTAATTACCATCGTTCAGGAAGCCATAGATAAGCAAGCGAACAACGACTTTGTATACAATCTAGAAGATTATGAGCTTGACGAATATGACCGGGCACTGATTGACTCTGAAGGTCCTCTGCTAGAGGAGACACAAGCTACTCAATCTGTAGGTGTCTTAGCGGTTGTTGGTCGTCCCAATGTTGGTAAATCAACACTAGTAAATCGTATTCTCGGACGTCGGGCTGCTGTAGTTGAAGATAAACCAGGAGTGACTCGCGATAGAGTCAGTTACGATGCCCAGTGGGCAGGTACAGATTTCAAGATTGTTGACACAGGAGGCTGGGAAGCCGATGCACAAGGAATTGGTTCAGCTATTGCTGACCAAGCCCAGCTCGCTGTCTCACTTGCTGACGCTGTCTGTTTTGTGGTAGATGGACAAGTGGGATTGACTGACATGGATACACGGCTTGTCAGAATGTTGCGTCAGGCTGGTAAACCTGTGGTGCTTGCTGTCAATAAGCTCGATTCAAGGAACGCTGATTACACAGCTGCTGAATTTTGGAAGCTTGGCATGGGGGAACCATACCCCATATCTGCTATGCACGGCCGAGGCGTAGGAGATTTGCTTGATGCAGCAGTAGATCAGCTACACAAGGCTGAAAAAACCTCCGGTTTCTTAACTCCTGCTGGCCTGCGTCGTGTAGCACTGGTCGGGCGCCCAAATGTTGGGAAATCATCTTTGTTGAATAAATTAGCAAAGCAAGATAGGGCAGTGGTAAATGACGTAGCCGGTACCACACGTGACCCGGTGGATGAAGTTATCGATATCGAGGGGGAGGACTGGCTGTTCATTGATACCGCTGGTATCAAACGTCGGCTCCACAAACTGTCAGGAGCTGAATACTATTCGTCTTTGCGCACTCAGGCTGCTATTGAGCGAAGTGAACTTGCACTGGTCTTATTTGATGCTTCACAACCTATTGCTGATCAAGACTTGAAAGTTATGAGCCAGGCAGTAGACGCGGGTCGTGCAGTTGTACTCATCTTCAATAAATGGGATTTACTTGACGATTTTGGTCGTCAGAGACTCGAACGCCTTTGGCAGACTGAGTTTGACCGTGTTACCTGGGCAGAAAGAGTTAACCTTTCTGCAAAGACGGGTTGGCATACCAACCGTCTAGCTCAAGCCATGCACACAGCCTTGGAATCGTGGGATCAAAGAGTTCCAACTGGTAAGCTCAACTCCTTCTTAGGAACTGTTCAAGCCGCACATCCTCACCCCCTGCGTGGAGGCAAGCAACCTAGAATTCTCTTTGCCACTCAAGCTTCTACGCGCCCTCCGAGGTTCGTTATTTTTGCGACTGGCTTCCTCGAAGCATCTTATCGACGTTTTCTTGAAAGAAGACTACGTGAAGAGTTCGGCTTCCAGGGAACTCCTATTCAAATTTCTGTTCATATTCGAGAGAAGAAAAAGAGCAAGTCTAAGTGATTATGGTTTAGGAGAGAAAGGAACCTTTGAGGATGACCTTGGCCTTAGAGAGTAACGCTTTTCTCATGGGTATTGAATACCTTGCTATTTTTTGCTGGGGTCTGTTGGGTGGACTTGCTGCCATTCGTAAAGGTTACGACCTGTTTGCTGTGCTGTTGACGTCGTGGCTTACAGCTCTGGGTGGAGGAGTAATACGAGACGTGTTGCTAGGAATATTTCCTCCACCCGGCATAGTCGACAAGCGTATGGTGCTAACAGCTCTAGTGGCAAGTATAGTAGTTGCTTGTTTTCATCCTGAAGTTGGCAAGATGTACTGGTCGATGTTAGTGCTTGATGGTGTTGCTCTAGGTCTTTTTGCTGTTAATGGTACCGCAAAAGCCTTAGTCCACGGAACATCAGGAATGACAGCGATCTTTTTAGGAATGGTGACGGCTCTGGGCGGAGGACTTATCAGAGACACCTTGTTGAACGAAGTATCAGTAGTAATCGCAGATAGACACTGGTATGCAGTACCAACACTGATTGCTTGTATACTCACCGTATTGGTGACTCGAGGATTTCAATCTGGCAGATTATCGTTCGAAGATGAAGTCTTTTTTGACTTAAGTATTGTTTGCATGGTCCTTGCTTTACGCCTTCTCTCTGTAAAATTCAATTGGGTCGTTCCAGGAGCTTTGCAGCGAAGTAAGCATCAGATGGAAGAGAACACACAAGCTTAAACGGCATTGCTAGTCTCTCCACTGTTGCCCGTGTATATCGGTAACGTGAGATACATTATGACTCTGATATGCTAAATATGTTGTTGAACTGTCGATTTCTCATCTAAGGGCACTAATATGGCAGCTAATGCAATCCGCACATTCATCGACAACTTGCCGAAGGCTGAACTTCACATTCATGTCGAAGGAACTCTAGAGCCTGATCTGAAACTCAAGCTGGCTCGACGTAATCACATCGATATAGGGCAATCAACCGTTGAAGAGGTGCAGCAGACGTACGACTTCCACGATTTACCTTCCTTCCTGGCTGTCTATTATCAGGCAATGCAAGTATTACAAACAGAACAAGATTTTTATGATCTTGCTTTAGCTTACCTGCAACGAGCAGCAGCCCAACACGTCCGGCATGTAGAACTATTTTTTGATCCCCAGGCTCACACGAGTAGGGGGATTTCTTTTTCTACAGTTATTACAGGCCTCCATCGTGCGATTGTCGATGGAAGAGCTTTCAACATTGATGCTGCTTTGGTAATGTGCTTCCTGCGAGACCTTTCTCAAGAATCAGCAAGGCAAACCTTACAAGAAGCGCTTCCTTACAAGGACTGGATAGTAGGAGTAGGTTTGGATTCAGATGAGCACAATAATCCACCACTGAAGTTTGCCCGCCTCTTTGAAGACGCACGAACAGAAGGTCTCCATCTAACAGCCCATTGCGATGTTGATCAAAAAGACTCCATTGAACATATAAAGCAAGCACTCGAAATTATGGATGTTGAACGCATCGACCATGGAACCAACATCGTTGAAGACTCTGACCTGGTAGCACTTGCAGTGAAGAGGGGAATTGGTATCACTGCTTGCCCTCCCGCAAGAAAGGATACTTCGCCCAAAATGAAGGGTGAAGCGATTCTCATGCTACTCGATAAAGGGGCGAAAGTCTGTGTGAATTCAGATGATCCTGCTTATTTTAGAGGGTATATTAATGATAACTATTGTGCTTTGGCTGACCAATTCAATCTCAGTCAGGAACAGGTAGCTCAATTGGCCAAAAATTCCTTTGAAGTTTCTTGGATTAGCCAAGAACGCAAAGACATATACCTAGCTGAGATAGACCGTTATATGGCTCAAACTGAACAAGAGTAAGTCTTTCGTTAGCACAAGTATGTCAAAGAGCAAGACTCATTTTCGTTCATTTTGTGTTGTTCAAGCGTATTTGTGTGAACACAAGATGCTCTGTCATGTCATTGCATGCACAGTTCAATCAACTGTTATAGCGGAGAATTGAACAGCACTTGTGTCACTAACTGTCGGCGCTACTTGTGAATGTTGACTTAGTTATGTAAGGCTAGGCCGGTTGCTATATCGCTACTTACAACCGGCCTCATTACTACGTCAATCAGGCGCTACTTGTTATCTCTTTTATACCTGAAGACCCTTCCACTCTTTTATGCTTGCTCCTCAGGAACAAGAAACATAAGACCACGGATAAGACCAGTGATATCTCAAAGTCAGTAACAATAAGATATCTAAGATTGACTGTATTCAGAAGAAGTCCATTAGCTCCTAATACCAAGAATCCTGCTAACCGACTCGCTGTGGAATTGAGTGTTATCAAAGTACTTATCCGTTCTTGTGAAACTCTTAGCGAGAACAGAACGTCATACATGTACTGCAAAAACATAAACGTAAAGGTTGCAAGACAGTAAGCACATACCCCAACTATCCTGTCTGGAAACAGAATAAACAAGGGGAACGCCATCGCGCAAGGTGTAGCAAGAAGCATTACGCGTCGCAAGTGCTGGTCTATTCGAATCGAATAAGCGACAATCCCTATTGCCTGTAAGAGGAAATACCAGTAAATAAGGTTGTTCTCACTCATGCCAATGGAAAGCATGTACGCTTGCCAGAGGTTAAAATGCGTTCCAAAGAAAATCTGACTCACTGCGGTGAGTGCTATAAGGAGCAGTAAGGTTCTATCGGACTTGACTTCAGCCAATGCAGTTTCTATTTGTTGACGAATAGTCCTGTTGCTGTGCTGTTCGGACTGATTATCATGAGGAAAGAAGAAGATGATAGGCAACACCGACAGGACCGCAAATGCTACCCCAACTAGATACATATTGAAACCAATTCTGAAATACAGAACTGAGCCCAACGAGGCGCCAACTACCATAGCAACGAGCGATAACTGATTGCTGATTCTTTTAAAGCGTTTCACCTGCTCGACCGGATCAACTGAACTCACTTTACAGAGATTGATCAGTGATGCGTCAATTGTTCCAGAAGATAGGGCTTCAGAAATGCCATATAACACCCAAGCTATGGCCATAGGTATAAAACCCTGCCCCCAGTAGATCGTCAGACAGGCAACAATCCATACAACAATGGAAATTTCATATAACACTCTGCGGTCATACAAATCAGCAAGTACGCCACTGGGAAATTCACAAAGAAAAACCGCTACACTAAACAGGGCTTGCACAAACATGATGTCAGCCAGCTGTAATCCCTTGTGCAGTAATAATACGGTAAGAATAGCGTGTGGAAGAGTTTTAGAAAGAGTTAAAAATGTAAGACTGGCATAATAGGAAAGTTCAGCCTTGGTTGTGCTGTTCGTTAGTGTTCCGATTGCATCATTATTCCTTTCATGGGACCGACATATGTATTCCCCTTGGGGACTATATTGCTAGAAACGAGAGACAACAGGGTTTGTAATTTCAACTGCTCTGTAGTGAGCTTGTACAGTTCAATATACTGTCTTTAGTAGAACTCAACAGTGAATCGGAGAGGCGTTCGAGTTGGGTCCGCCAGGCCACCTGCTTGGTTTGTTGTAACGACAACGAAAGTGCCTTGGATGAAACTGATCTGTTCATCCGTCTCTGATCAACCCACATATCAGCAAATTGAAGAACAAAATCACAGTGGTGTTTTACACGGTAACCTCGAGAGTGGAGAAGGCCTACCCGCACTTTGGCAGTAAGCTAAACGATCTATGAATTGCTGTGCCAATCTTGCGCAGCCGTACAAAGAACTTCTACAAGCAGGCATCCTCGAAAACATTCAAGGCAAGGGTACATTCGCGGGGAGCCAAGATAGCGAACGCATGTATGCGCAGATACTTAATCATCAAATCAAGGGGATTTGAGTCAAACTGGTACACAATGCTTAGACCTTCTGAATGCAAACTACCGGTTTCTGACTATTGGTCTTCGTGAAGTTTGAACTGCTGTTGATGCACTCGTGTCTACCAAACATGCCGTTTTCTTTCTTAAGGAAGGAGCAGTAGCTGCAACTTCAGCATCACCTCAAGAGTCACTACCTTCAGGAACGACCAAGTATTGATGAAATTAAACTGATGATCAGCAAGTATTACGTATTAGGCCTTAGCCAAACCATTAAACAGTCACTCAAGAATTGTTAACCTACTGTGGCAGCTCGAACCATATTGGGGGAGGGCGCATGATGGGTAATGATAGGAAGCCTACATGATACACCGTTTGCTCTTGTACAAGTAGTACAGGGCTAATAGTATTTGTAAGAATGTTACGCGAGCATGTGTATTGTACTTAACGAGCATATGCTTACAGTAGGTAAACTTCAATAACTCTACTGATGGATAACTTCTTTAGTATGCTTCCTGATTGCACGATCGAGGTATTGTTAAGTCCAATATAATTGTTTTTGAACGCTACGCTTTGTTTCAGTGTTGTTCATATTATTTGTTACGCTTTTTGTGTCATTGTTGATACGAGAAATTGAGGATCATGAAGAACAGAACTACAAAGACGCCTGTTTTTAAGTTATCTAAAGCTAGTAAGAAGCAAAATAGCAAAGGTACACCATTTCCATTTCTTCCAACCCCTAATGGCCCGCAAGCTACTAAAAAGAATATTCCCTGGAAATCAATAGTTGCAGTTCTTCTTGCTCTTATTCTTGGCGTCGGAATGTCATCGTGTGGTGACACAAGTCCTAAAGAGACACGCGAGTACAAGAGTTTAGAAGCACAGTATTCGCAAGTTAATACTGAGCTAACCAATACCAAACGTGAACTCTCAGAGACGAAATCGAGTTTACAAACAGCTCGAAAAAAAGCTGACCAATGGGATAAAGAACAGTCCGCTAAGAAAGCAGCTGAAGAAAAAGCTGCTAAAGAAGAGCAAGCAAAGAAGGAGCAGGAAAAACAACAGCAGGAAGCAGCAGCTAAGGCAGCACAAGCTAATGCTGAACGTGAGAAACAACAAAAAGAAGAAGCTGCTAGGCAGGCTGCACAACAGCAAATGCAGCAACAACAAAACCAACAACAAGTGCCAGCTCCTCAGCCACAACAACCAGCTCCACAACCACAGACATATTCACGGGGGAGTGCACACCGAGGCTCTTTCTGCTCAGGAGCAGGATCAACAGGTCAATCCGATCGTGATAGCAGCATTCTTACATGTCGAGTAGCAAAAGACGGGCGTCTGCGTTGGATGAACTAAAACAATGTAGAGTTGCATAAAACTTTTATATGTTTATAAATAACGCAAAGTGATACCCTCAATCAACTGTTCCGTTTGCTGGGACATTTTGCGCTGCATCATTCCATAGTTGTGCTGCCCTGTTGGCTACGTCAGCCATGTTGGCGCCCTCAAGGCTTTGTCGTTTGTAGACGCTCCAAGCTGATGATCCTTGGTCTAAATGATCATGGATAGCGTATTGGACGGCGGCTTGAGTCATGTCACTCATATCGCCTTTATTTCGGTCTACGAGGGTTGCGCCGATTCTTGAGTTCATGTCATCGGCTGGCTGCCAGTTGCCTTCTAAACTACCAGCTGGTATGCCGGATTCGATGCAGTAGACAGGTAAACCGTCTTTCATGCCTATGACACCTAGTCCTACACCGTGTTTACCAGCGAATACTGGTCCTTCTCTAAACGGGTTAAACCAGTAGCCTGGTCCCGAGTTTGTGGCAGCTTGAGCGGTTACAGTACCGCCTATAAGCGTGGCAGCGCCAACAATAAACGCTATCAACGCCATACCAAATTTACGCAACGTTTGTCGCATAGGTACTCCTTTCATAGAGTTACCCATACCTATGCGCGTTACAAGTCTTTAATCTATTCAACGTGACTATGAGCTTGTGGGAACAGGATAATTGTTTATAGCGAAGAACATGTTATTTGGAGGTGGTATTCGAATGAGTGATACAGTACATGCGAATGTGAAGAGTGCGTACGCTATGGCATTAGAGTTGACACTGAGTGAAGATGATCCATTAGTACGTGATGGTTTGCTGGAATCGTTACAGATGTCGTCGCAAGGAAACCATGAACTTGATTTAATCTTCCAACAAGTTACCGCTTCAGTTGCGCGATAGTACTCATTCTCTAACTAAGCGAAGATGAATAGTATTATTATCAATCATCGTGGTGGAACGCAGCAATAAAGGAACCTCACAGTTGGTATCTGTAGGCGATTACGCCGGTATCCGTAACGATTTGGACTTGCGCCGCAGGTATCTTGATGGATGCTTCAGCGGCACCATCCGCCATTGATGCGATAGGCTTCGAGGAGGCCATCCATGTCTAAACTCAACATAAGCGCAAACCACAATAGGGCATTGTGCTACCTCATATAAAGATGCAAGGAGGCAAGACGATTCGATATAGCAGCGTAGGACTCATCAAACAAACTAGACATAGCGAGCAAACTCAGTCCTTGCGCCCAATAATCCCTAACTATGGATGCTGGCATCAGGAGTGCTTCAGCGTACTTATTTGCCCAAATCTCTTCTGGATTACTACCTAAAGACGATAGTTCAGTGTTTTTCTCCGTCCTGCCTACGATTCGATCATCTGGAAGATCCTGATAAGTGTGAACATAGTGGCCCAGTTCATGTGCATATGTGAAACGCTTCTGATACTGATAACTCATGACATTGGATACGGCTTTAAACGGCTCACCAGGCTTGTCTTTCACCAATAATCCTGAAATATTTGAATCAAGGTACATTGTTCCAGCCTTAAGACCCATACGACTGAGTACTTGCCCTACATGTATGGGTAGTGAAACACAACCGTTCACATCTGCAATCGTGGTAAGGAGCGTTTCAGTGGCAGCTACTGCCGGTGTGTAAAGATTCTTTACTCTGATTTTCTTTCCCATTCCACGCCTCCCAACTGATTTATAGAGTTGTTATATGCATAATTTCATCTCGTGATAAGTGAGATGAGTAATCACTTTTACGGTGTCTAACGCTTTTATGTTTTTTTAGCATATTTCTATATTGATTAAGTTGTTTCCTGTGTGAGTTGCCATTATCGGAGTGCTTGAGCATATCATCATATGGCAGTTGCCAGCGTTCATCCTGTCTTAACAGTTTAAGATACTCAGAAACTCGTATTTCATGTGGATCTTGGCGGTCGAATCCTTGACAATGCAGCATGGTTTTGTTGATGTCTGGTATAGATGTTTTTTCATCAGCAGATAGGTTTTCATAACTAATTAACAGGTCTTGAAACATGGACATTATGTCTTGTGCTTCATCAGTTATTGTTGTAGGTAGTTCAGGAACGATATGGGGGAGTACTTCCTCATATTCACTGCTGTATCCTTTTTCCAAAACCTCAATAGCATATTTGTGTTGCTCTTGCTCATCTTTATCTGAAGTCATATGTTCAGCAAGTTGTTCTAACATTATTAGAATACGGCGCATATCATCGTTTAACGCATAAATTGGTTTAAAATAGTAGCTATCAATGTCGTCAAAATCATTGTCGTGCTGTGACGAATGTTCACTTCCTGACTGTGCTAACAAATATTGTTTGAGAACTTTATTAATAATCTCTGATTTTGTGGATTCTTTCTGTCTCGCATAATCTTCTAGCGCTTCATACAATCCACTGCTAATACGAGCAGTTATTACCTTCATGGTTTTACTTTCTTCCATTCAAAACCCCTAACTTCGAACTTTACATATTACAATACCGTATTGTATTCTGTATACTTTTAAGGTGCAAGTTGTTCGATAATACAAGGAACAGCTTGCTCATGAACACTTTTTCGAATGGTTTTTCAATGTTCCAGATTTGCGGTGTTTTCCAAAACATAAGAAATCTATTCGGCAGAGGATTGAAAATCACTTAAGTCAGCTTGAAGCAGCCAACTGTCCGTATTGAATAATATACTGCTAATCTCATCCCAATGTTTAATGCTTATGATCCAGCAGACGTGACAATGAGACTCAGAGTTATAAAAGAGTACGATGAACAAGTCGAATATCATATTAAAGGCAAGGCGCTCCTAGAACGACGCAAAGATTAACTGATTGAGCAACTACAAGACCCCACGCTTACACCACACTACCGTCAGTAGAGTGAAGCAAAGAAGGATGAAGTTAAGCTGATATAGCAACTATTCGCGTGAGTGGTAGTGAACATAACTGTGCGAGGATGGGGGGGGGGAAACACCAAAAAGGATTGTAAGCTATAATGTTCTTGTGGATTGGACAACGTATGTACCTTTAGTGATTAGCGCTTTAGCGGTGTGTATTTCAGGATATTCGGCTGTTCAGGCACTTTATGCCAATCGTATTTCGGTAAAGGTTGGTGATTTGTGGGCGATTTATCGTGATGATAAGCGACGAACGGTGACTTTGCGGAATATTTCTGATCAAACGTTTAAGAAAGTCACTATCGTTGCCGTTGATTCAGGTGACGATGTGGCAGAAATGTATACTTATAGTCCTGCTTCGGAAGAGTACTGGCTGAAGAAGACTGCAAAGAACATCCGTATTGGTGACACGATAACAATTGATTTTTCTTCTAATCTTCCTCCCTATCATGGGCGGAGTTCTGGCGATTGTATACTTTTGACTGTTACTTCGGAAGCGAACTATCGAGTGAAAAATATCACAACAGTTATGGTAAATACGAACTCGTTTTCTCGTCATTGATAACGATGTGGTAGCTCAAGCGGTAGGGTACACCTCATTTCTAGGGCTGCGAGGTTGTGACTGATATATTTTGGACCATACTATTTTCGTTTGTATAGGATGTGCGGAAACAAGCATACAGCTCGTATAGTGATGTTTCAAGAATTCAACTGGGAGTGTGATTCGAATGACTGAGATTGCTCAAACAAAATATGAGAATACAATCCCGTATTTGATTTCTCGCATGAGAGGACCGCGAGATTCGCGGTAAGGAGAAGCTGGCCAAGTTTTTATACTACGTGGATTTTGATGGGTTTGAATATCGTGAGTCCATGGAGTCGGTAACTGGAGATAATTATTCTCATAAGAAAATGGGATCGTACCCTGACGTGATGGATGACGTTATCTTGAGCATGAAACATAACGGGCTACTCAATGAGAGTGAAGTCAGTGAGTTTAGTTGTTCTTATAATCCGACTGTGGTTTTTTTGAGTGAGTGTGATCCAGATCTTAGTGTTTTTGATATTAATAAGTACATTCTTAATCGCATTGTTAAAGAGTATGGTAATGCGACTGGTAGGGAGCTTGAGTGCAAGAGTCACAGTGAGGTCCCGTGGTTGGGTGTTGACAATAATGAGCGTAGCCCTTCTGAATTGATTTTTTACCATGGGACTTTTAATCAAATACGTGACTTGAACTACTGCAAAGTCTCTGGAAGATGCTTCGTAAAAACTATTCTGGTTGAGAAGAAGCTATGCCACGAATACGGCTCTTGAAGCTTTCAAATGTTCTGCCTGTTTCTTTCCTTGGGTTATGATCTCTAGAACAGTGTTGAGTATATGTAGGTGGGGGAGTGGAGGATTCAATAATTATGATAGTTGATGTAGCAGCGTATATTCTCCGCATGTGTGGGACGATGACTACTATGAAATTGGAGAAGCTTGTATTTTATTCGCAAGCTCAGTCACTTGTCAGTTGTTCTCAACCGTTGTTTGAAGCAGATTTTGAAGCATGGCGAAATGGTCCAGTATCACCAGAATTGTTCGCCTTACACAAGGGACAGTTTTTGATTTACGATGGTGACCTCACCACTCATGACACCCTTAAAGGTGAAGAATGTACGATTATCGACATGGTTTGTCAGTCGCTTTCACCATTATCTGGCAATACTCTCAGTAGTAAAGTCTGTTCTGAAGCACCATGGAAAACAGCTCGTCACAATCTTAATCCTGATGTTACTTGTCATACTATAATCAGTAAAACTCTGATGAAAAACTACTACACCAACCACCCCATAGTGAAGTCAAGGTAAAACTAAACAACGATTACAATCAACCACAAGATGTAACAATGCCATCTATCCAACAATGGTGTCCTCCCGGGAATAAAGTCCAATCATCATTACCGCTTGGTGCTGGTTGCTGTGGTGCGGGAACTGGTGCTTGTGGTGCGGGAACTGGAACTCGAGGCGCTGGTGCGGGAGCTGGTTGTTGCGGAGCTGGAACTGGAACTCGTGGTACTACCGGTGCGGGTGTTACTGGTTTACTACCGGTTTGTGGCTGGTAGGAAGAACCTTGACCAGGAGTACCCATGGGAGCATTCACAACACCAGGATTATTAGGAGTAGCAGCTACTGGTTGTTGAGCAACAAGCATAGTAGTGTTCATGTTCTGGGTGACGGAACTCATCGTACGATCAAGATTAGCTCCAGCTTTCACATAATCATCTGCTTGAGTTGAAGAAAGTTGATCAGCTTCACTTATAGCCTGTTGTAACGCTTCACGACACGTGTTATCCGCTACCTTATGCTCAGAATCAGCTAACAGTTTACGAGCTTCTTCCTTCTTAGTATGCAACTGGGTTTGAGCATCAACGAGAGTTTTCTTCCCTCGAGAAGCATTCACAACAGTACGTTGATGGTCCAGAGTCGTGAGCAGTTGAGCGTGCCGTGTATTCCACGTGTTAGCCGCTTGCTGATTGTGTTCCAGCTCACGAGTACTCATACCCGGGTCACATGAAACACTCAGCTCATCTTCTTTCACTGTATGCAACGTATCAGCAAGTGTTTTCACTGTAGTAGGATCTGCTACCTGTTGTTCACCACCTGAGACCAGAGTACGAGCATCCTGCACACTCTGAGTAAGCCGCTTACTGGTTTGCTCAGCACGAGTACCCGCGTTCGTGCAAGCGCTAAACGCTTTCTGGTGAGCTTGCTGTTGTGCATGCTGATACCAGAAAACACCCATAACCACCATTACCACAACAACACTGACAGCAACCACCAACACCCACAACCGCTTACCAGCAAAAGCATGTGAGTGCTCACTTATTTCAACATGCTCGTTACTTTCCGTTGATGGTTCGGATACTTGTGCACCATCAGCATTTTCGTGTCGCTCATCGTTGCTCATACGTAATTATCCTTTCTCACCATTGAGGCGCGCCCTATACAACAAGTGTACAGGAGCAGAAGCGAATAGTTCTCAGGTATAACAAGCCTCAGTAAAAATGATATGTCGAGTCCAAACTGTGAATAGGATGAACGTGATGCATAGGTATACATGAATGCCTTTTCAGTTTTTAATACGAACTAACGAACTTTTTAACTGTTGCATCCTGACCGTTGACGGTATGATAAGAAATAATGGGGGATGGGTAGCTGTCTGAAAGTAGGTAGGAGAACTACATGGAAATCACTTCGCTTGATTCATATATGCCATTCATAATAGGACTAGCCGTCTTTATACTGGTAATTGTCTTTATATGTATGTCCTATCATGTTGCTTCTACGGATGAAGCACTGGTTGTTACCGGGCCGTGGAAAAAGAGATTTGTCACTGGAAAATCTGTTTTTATAATTCCATTCATTTGTAAAATTGACCGACTTCCCTTGGGGATCGTAACCACTGACCTAAAAAACGAAAAACCTATTCCAACATCAGATGCCATTTTGATTGATGCGAGCGCAACAGCTAATTTCCGCATTGGGGTTTCACCTGATTCTGATGATACTCGATTACTGGAAATTGCAGCTCAGAACTATCTGAACCAAAGCAAGAATACTATGTTGTCCGATGTGCAGCAGGTTCTTCTTGGTAAAATGCGCGAAGTCATTGGAAAAACAGAGCTTAAGACATTGATGAGTAAGCGTGATGAGTTCCGTGATTCTGTATTTGAATCAGCACGTGGTGACATGGAAGCCTTAGGGCTTGAGCTGGTTACTTTCAATGTTCGTGATTTTACTGATAGCCAGCATGTGATTGAATCAATGGGAGCTTCTATGGCTGCTGAGATTCAGAAGGAAGCCAGCCTTGCACGTATTGAGGCACAGCAATCTGTTGCAGAAAGACAGAACCAATTGGATTTGAAACAGGCTGAGCTGAAAACAACAGCTGATAATGCTAAGGCTCAAGCTGATATGGTGTATGAAATCACTAAAGCAACGAAGACTAAAGAACTCAATATTGCAGAACAAGATGCTGAAATTGCTGCGACGGAAAAGCAAGCTATTGTTGCTCAGCGTCAAGCTGAGGTCAAAGAAGCCGAATTGAATGCGACAGTGAAAAAGCAGGCTGATGCTGACAGGTATGCTATTGAGCAGAAAGCTCAAGCAGACTTATATGCTTCACAGCAGGCTGCCGAGGCAACAAAAGCTAGCGGTAATGCAGAAGCAGAAGTCACTAAAGTAAAGGGTGAATCTGAAGCTGATGTCATCAAAGCTAAAGGTTTGGCTCAGGCAGAGGCAATTGGCGCAAGCGGCAAAGCCTATAATGCTATGGAAAATCCGCTGATTGTCTTGCAGAATTACATTGACAAGCTTCCTGACATGATTAGGGAAGCTGCATCGCCCCTGTCTCAAGTGGACAGCATCACCATGTATGGTGAAGGGAATAGCTCAAAACTTGTGGGAGATGTTACCGGATCGGTTTCTCAATTGACCAAGGGGATTGAATCAGCAACGGGAATCAACCTAGCACAAGTGTTGTCTTCCGCAGTAGCAGGAAGCGCAGCCGGAGCAGCAATGAACCATCATGATTCGCAGAGCAGAGAAGACCCTCCTCAACAGCGCAAGGCAACTAGTAAGAAAAACAACACACAGGACAAGTAACTGTCACATGAATGACCGTGATGCTATATTCTGCCAACTTGCGCGTAAGCTGGCAGAATATAGCATATCCTAGGTTGAATTCAGCAAAACGGGCACGGCAATAAGTATCTTCGTTTGAGACAGTGGTTTCTTGGCAACCGTAAGAAGCTAGCAGACAAAACCCAAAAAACTAGTAAAAGAGTAGAACCAACTTCCAATATGGAGGTAGTCCTTTTATTATTTAAAAGTTGAGTATGGCCGTCTCATGAGCAGATATGCAGGTGAAGGTCATAATTGCTATTTTCACATTATTCTTGCTACACTAACAAGTGCCCACATTTGTATCTGTTATTGATTTCCTAAAAGAATATCATTAACCTCATCAGCAGTTAATTTCGCATATTGTTTACGAATTTTGCCATCTTTCATAAATAAAACTCGATCAGCACGAGCCGCAACAATAGGATCGTGAGTTACCATTAAGCACGACTGAAGATTGTATTTCATGGCACTATCAATAGCGTCCAACGTTTCATTTCTTGCTCGAGGATCAAGATTACCAGTGGGCTCGTCAGCAAACAATACATTAGCCTGTGTCATTAAAGATCTTGAAATCGCGACTCGTTGTTTTTGCCCTCCAGATAATTTAAAAACTGGCTTATTAAGTAGGGACGAATCTAAATTAACTTTGGACATAGCATCCACTACATTGTCTTGCGTGTATACGCCGGAGTTCAACAATGTCGGTAAGGCAATATTTTCGGATACTGTGAGATTTTCAATTAACATATAATCTTGAAAAATGAAAGCAAAATCAGTTCTTCTGATTGCTGCCTTTCGTCTCTCACTTAATTTGGTTAAATCCATGTTGTTGAAGGTAATGTCTCCATTTGTGGGGCTGAGAAGTCCAGCTAACAGTTTGAGGGTAGTTGATTTACCGGAGCCAGAAGCTCCGATCAACACTGTTTTTTCGCCTTTTCTAAGCGTAATATCAAGTGGACCTATATCAGGAGGATTTTTCTTATGTCCATTACTTCGAGTTAAAAAAGAAAATTCAATTCTTTTCGCTGTTAATGTTACTTCCGAGTCGCACATAAAACACTTCCTTTAAATAATACAAGTACTAAGAAGATTTGTTCTGTTATTAAGGGTCTCACTGCTGAACAGGTAGAGTATTATCGTTGTTGACACAGCAACACGATTCTATTGTTACTGTGTTGGTCCCGCCATATGGTAGCTTGAGATTGCAATAATCAGAGTCTGACTCTTTGATTCGACCGTCGACCCACGCATTATTGACACGGTACTCTGCATATACTGGGTTCACCTTGTGCCAGTCCTTTCTGAGCTATATAATTTCATTCTTTTGATAAAGGGCACTGCTGACAAAGTAAGTAACTACGCCTAGCATTAATATCGTTAAGAACAATAAAACAAACTGAGGTACCGGAACAAAATAATGGATACCGTCTGATAAAACACTAGACTCACCTCTTAATGAGATGTTGATTATAGCCACGGAGCTTATCATTGTGAGACCGAAGGATAGCAACAATTCGAATACCACACCGATGACTTGTGTTAGTGCAAAGCGTGCTCTTCCAAAATCTATTAGCCAGGTGCTGTTACTCTCATATTTCCTTTCGCTGAGTATATTAAATATGATAGAAATTGCACCAATTAAACAGATGGCAATTACAGGATAAACGATTGGTGCAGCTTCTTTTACACCATTACCACCTGTTTTTGAAATTACTTTTCCAGATGGTATGTTTTGAATCCATTCATCAACACTCATTACTGTAAAATCGGCACCTGCTTGATTCGCTCCGACAGCACTTTCAGTAAATGCTATATTTTTGTTTCCACTGCTGGATACACCAACAACAAAATAATCTCCCAGTGTACCTGGGAACTTCACTACAGCACGAACGGGGATTTCTGTTAAGACATTGTTAGACGTTGTGCATATGATATCTCCAACTGCAATAGGATTGCCGTTAGCATTGATGGTCGAAGCTGTTGCGATGATACCTTTATCCATCTTCAAATTCCCCTGCGCTACGTATGTCTTAGGTAATATAGCTTCTGGAGAGCCATTAGTTACTGCATATGCATTTTCTGTAGTCATGTACCTTTCAGCATCGGTTTTTTGAGATTCACAAGATGAATTGCTATTTTTAGGAAACGCAGTAGTTGCGCTTAATGACAGAGCGGTTTTATCAATTTGTTTGACATGCTGAAGAAATTGTTCTGTTGAAAGTGATTCACTGTAAGCAACACTCTTTTGCTGCGAAGTTGCATGGCTTATTGATGCTCTGGCATCCGCATCAGTGTAGCCATACATACAATAGACTGCCCCAAGCATCATAGTGGCTATTGTTATGAGCGTATATAACGAAGTTGAAGTTGCAGCTTGCTTATCTCTGAATGCGAGTAGTAGTACAGGATGGTTTTGAGAGTGCTGACATATACAAGTAGATATACTATGTAAAAACGGACCAGCTGTTCTTATTAAAAACCACGCCCATAAAAAGCATATAACTACCCCTAAAAATGGATTAAAACTGTCATAGTTGCGTTTTACGAGCAATACCAATAAACAGGATATAATCAGCAATAACAGAAACGAAAATACATGATTCCGAGACTTGCGAACTGTTTTAATCCCAGTCGTCAGATCAGGTGGAAATGAAATAACACGATAAGCTGAAATGCCAGCTCCAATAACACCAGAAACAACTGCTGCAACAACTGTGAGGGAAAAAGCTACAATCAGAATCCTAAAGTTCATATTGGGGAGACAGATGTCTAAACTTCGATACAAATATTCGAGAGGATTCGTTAACATCACTCCCAGCAAGCTTCCAGCAAGAGCTGAGAGCAATGATAACTTTGCCTGTAGCAACACGCTTGCTATCAACAATTTAATCGGCGACGCACCAACTATCCTTAAACGCATAAGTTGTCCCCATTGTGCAGTGAAAGTATGATCTGCCACAACTTTACATACACAAATAGCGCAGGCTAGGCATATGAACAAAACTCCTGGAGCACTTCCCGTGTCTCCTTGCAAGGCAGGGGTTAACAGAGCTTCAAAGAGCGTGAAAACCAATACCATAGCGGCGGTATTCGCAACAACATTAAGAAATTTAAGATCTTTATCATTTCTCCAAAGCGAGTCAATTACTGTAGTATATTTCAATGAAACTCCAACCGGATTCTTAATTATGCTTCGATTCATTAGGAAAAGAAAATTAGTGTTGCGCTCGCGAACAATGTGCAACACTGCTACCAATCCATTAAGTTAGAAAGAAGACTAATTCCACTGACTGTAGGTTTGCAAAAAAAAATGAAGATCAGTAGCGATTTTCCAAACTAATCCAGTTTGACTTTGAACTAGTAACCCGACTTACCGAGCTGTCTATACTCTGAGGACTGTCTTCTGGGGTGAACCGTTGTAAATCAGGTACAGATCTCATATCGCTACTCCTTTGTCAATTTTAGCTACCGCAAGTCCCCGTTCAATTGTAATTAGGTTAGAAAAATAATGTCAATTTTTAATGCTGGAATTACCATATTTTTTGTTAACTCATCAAAAGTGCGTTATTCCGACATCGGATTGTTTTACAAATGCTCGAAGTGAAATAGTCACTCCATATACAGATTTGCAGAAACGATATATCGGGTGACAGCTAAAGAGAGTGTGTTTCCCTACGGATCCTGTTACTCTCATGCACTTGTAAAATAACGGAACAACTATATAGTTATATGTTAAGACACAGAGGGATTAGATCAGCATGAGAGCAATTTCGCCAGCACAATCAGCTGTGCAGGAGTCTAGGGCGCTGTCAACAATGGCATGCGGTCAGATCGCATCTGCGCTGACGTTTTATACCCCTGTAAGCGCGGTTTTTCTGAATTCTAGAGGATTAAGCTACTCTCAAATTTTTACATTAGAAAGCGTGCTCCTTTTCTCAATAATGATAGTAGAGATACCTTCAGGCGTCATTGCAGATAGGATAGATAGAAGGATACCAATTATTGTAGGATTTGGGCTTAACGCCCTCTCTAATATTATGTATGCCTTGGGGCAGGGATTTGTATGGTATGTGGCATCCTACTCTATAAGCGGCTTCAGTATTGCTTTACTCTCTGGGATATTTGAAGCTTATGTTTATGAATCACTTGGAAAAAGAGCAGATAACCTTGCCACTGGTGTCTTTGGGTTATATGGATCGTTAGAACTCGTGGGAGGTGTACTCGCCTCGTTATGCGGATCATACTTAGCTCATTGTAATATTTCATATCCAGCATATGCGACTGCCTTAGTTTCGGTTATTGGTTTTTTCATTATGTTTAGACTTCCGTCACTACCTGTAAAGAGCCGAAAACTTAAGACAAACAAGAGATCGTTGTTCCGAGATATAAAGAAAGGAGCAGAGCTATTAATAAAAACACCAGTCTTAGCCTTTGTGTCTATAACCTCTAGTGCTTCATTTGTTCTCTTCAATGCCGTATACACTCTCAACCAGCCCCGATATGAGCAAACAAATCTACCAATGGCTTACTGGGGAATTTTATCATCGATGGCTCTTGTTCTAGCCGCAGTATATAGCTATTACTCTGACCGTATAGAGGCACACTTGGGACGTGCTCGAACTCTCTTTTTAGCTTTTCTCATTGGGGCTCTTGGTTTCGCTCTCATGGCTGTTCCTTCTCCAATCGCCGTTGCGACAGGATTCCTGCTTGCTGTAGTAGGGATGAATGGAAGAGGCCCTATAACATCTGCAGTTGCAAATAGTCTCATTCCTTCCGACCAACGTTCCACTGTTCTTAACATTGCCAGTTCAACAGGAAGTCTTATAGGCGTGTTTTGCAATCCCCTGATCGGCTGGGGAGTGGATGTAAATGTATCGATTACAACTGCTGGTATTGCTGGAGTCCTCGTACTCATTGCGTTTATGTGGCTGCCTATTGCGAATAGATATATGGAGTAGCCAGCTACGAATCGGATTTCGAGGAATACTCGCTATCCATATCTCAAGATACTGCTATCTCAACCATGCAAAGATGCAAGGTGAGATAAGAAAAAGGAATTAATATAAATACTAGCTTCCAGTTTATCGTTCTTTAAGAGAACTAAGCATTTGGAATTGCTGACGCCATCAAAATCTACAAAACGAAGACAAATATACAAAAAGCATTAATTCGCAGATATGCAAGATCGTATTACAGCTTCCGCTTGATGAACGACTGCTTAACTTAAAGTGATATAACCTTTGTAAGTATCTAGTGGTCGAGAAGACTACAGTAGTAGACTGTAGTAATCGGCGATTAGAAGCTCGGTTAATTTACCTTTACTCGAATCTGAATAAACAGTATTGACCTTATCTCCGTATGAGTCTGACGCTAGTATAATCTGAAACAGATACACTAACTGCCAAGGAACGCCGGTTAAGGGGAAGCTATGATTCGTGAAGTGGACCGCTATGGCTCTTTAACTAGAACCTCACCATTTTATTGTGATGGTTATCAGATTAATCAAGATAAGCATCAACCAGCCTGCAGGGAAGAAGAACAGATTCCTCCAACATGGGGATTGACGCATTCTGTCACCTGGTCACTTGCTTTTTTATTATGCGAAGGCGCTATCAACAAAAGCTACTATATTCCGAAGGTTTGAAGGAAAAAGATGAGAGTGCTAGCAACATGTTCTAACGTGAGCAAATCGATTGACGAGCGGTTAGTGATTGATTCAGTTTCTTTTGAAATACCGGAAGGCAGCACGTTTGCTCTTCTCGGTCCTAATGGGGCTGGGAAAACCACTACCATCAGACTGTTGACCGGCTTGTTGACTCCCGATGAGGGAGAGATTAGTTTGTTTGACAGTAAGATCAACTCCGAGAATGCATCAACGTTGCGTTCAAACATCGGTGTACAGAACGATGGCAATTTGTATGAAGAGCTTACTATTGAGGAGAATTTGAGCATATGGGGCAAGCTCTATGGTCTGGAAGGGTCAGTCATAGGGAAGCGAATTGGTGAACTACTGAACTTGTTTGACTTGGAGGATAGGAAAAAATCAAAAGTTTCCCAGCTCAGTAAAGGCATGAGACAAAAAGTCATGGTCGCCAGAGCAATTATCCATCATCCACGATTGCTTATTCTTGATGAACCAACTACTGGTCTGGATCCGCAGAGCTCAGAGACTTTGATGAATTATCTTAAGGTGTTGACTGAGGAAGAAAAAATGACGGTTCTTTTTTCGACCCATATCTTGGAAGGCTTAGAAACACTTGCATCTCACATAGGAATTCTCAACAAAGGCAAGATGCTGGCAACTGGTGAGATTCCTGATTTGTTGAAGCAGAGATGGCCTGACGACCAGTACAGCATATCAAGCAACAATGAGCAAAGGGTTTATGAAATCTGCAGCCAGTACGGTGTATGTGAGTATGACACTATTCATAATGATACAAGGGTAGTCGTCAAAGCGGAGACTATGGATATGCCTGATCTAATAAATGTTCTGGTGAAGGAAGGTATAGAGATCGATGCGGCTGAAAAAGTGCAGCGAACAATCAAGGACTATTATTTCGATACTTTGGTAGGAAAATCCGATGAGCATTAAGAAAGTTAAAGCACTAATAGCCAAAGAGTTACTGGTTCAGTCAAAAGATTCAGCGACCCTGTCAACCGTGATACTTATACCGCTGCTTTTCGGAATCATGATTCCTATACTCCTTATTTGTTTGGGGACAGATAACCCATTAGTCAAAAGCTTAGGCGGCATGCAATTGATTCTTAACGCAGCTTCCTCTAATGCCGCTGTGTCTAGTGTGAATGCTGGCAGTGAGGTTTTATATATGATCCTCATGTATTTTTTCATTCCAGTGTTCATGCTGTTGCCCACAATGATTTCTAACGTTACTGCTGCAGCGAGTTTTGTGGGCGAAAGGGAACAGAAGACCATTGAAGGTTTGCTTTACACGCCATTGAACAGGCAAGAACTTTTGCTCGGGAAAATAGTTGCTTCATTTGCCCCAGCCACTGTCATTACTTGGTTCTCAGTAATAGTATATGGCATTATTTTGGATACTTTGGGCTACCGTATTTTTGGTAGGGTTATTTTCCCCAACTCTTCTTGGGTATTGCTGAGTGTCATTGTGATGCCATTGGTGTCATTTTTATCGACACTGCTCGTTGTAGCAGTGTCGCAACGTATGAAATCAACAAAGTCGGCACAATCTGTATCTCTTGTAATCCTGGTCCCGATCATCGGGGTTATCGTTTCCCAGGCGAGTAGTTCAATTTCTCTCGGTATAGGAATGATAGCAATTATGGGGGCAGTAATTCTCATTATTGATATTGTGCTCTTCTACTTCATCTCACATCACTTTAAGAGTGAAACACTTCTTATAAGCAAGTAACGTACATTAAGGAAGGTATCCGATGGAATCGGTAGCTATACTGAACCCGAAACTACGGGTTAATGGAAAGATGAGTAAGAATCCGAAAGCAGTAAACGCATGTTGTGTTCCAAAGTTGTAACTCAGCAGGAACAACAATGATTTATTGGGCAATAGAAGCATGCCAGATAATGCCAGTTAATCATCCGATTGCGGGCAACATGATGCTGTGTCTAAAGTGCTGCATATTAATCAGCGATTGCGCTATCAATATAGCTTGACCTTTCTCATATAGTGAGACAATAGCCAAGTGATTTTGCTAAGAAGCGATTATAATCACATGTATCTTCTCAAAAGGACACATACCTATCCATAGAGTCCGGTATTTCCTCCTACTGCTTTTAAAAAGTAGATCTGTTGTGTCACTAGCACAGTAATGACAATTTGTAGTAGCTGTGGTGTGCCATCGTACTCCACTATGTAGTGATAGAGGAGTTTCTACTGTGGGTATTTTTGATAAAATTGCACGAATTTGCTGGGCTGTCAACGCAGAAAGCCAGTCGAAAACAGGTAAGCTTCTTTACGGCTTGCTGTTCAGAGTATTCGCCGTTATTGATAGGGGCTTTGGGGGGCTTGGCCACTATTTCGATCGTTTATACAGCTAAGAAAACAATCGAATAGCGAGGATAGGGTATCTGATGTACGCGTTTGAATATTTCGACAATATCGAAAGTGTGCCGGAAGCTTTTTTCGATATGGACCAAAGTTCTATCTCCTCACTGTATAAAACGCGCACATGGCTGCGTGTTTCTCAATGGCGGCTTGGTGACCAATCATACTATATAGGCATTCGGGAACGAGGAAATCCAATAGCTCTTGCGCCTATGGTGACATTCAGACAGCCAAGTGACTACTCAACAACTGATCCACATCTTGTAGCATCGAAGATACTGAAACGGGATATTACAGGAACAGTAAACTATTGCGCAACCTTGTTTGGGGTTGGGCAACCAATTCTTCATTCATCAGTCAACTTGGAATGGGATGCACTATTAAGAGTAATTAGAACTGCAGCATGGAAAAGAACTGGATCTCACATAACTGTTGTTGGATGGTTCACTAGCTTTGACGCTATCGGCGATCTGTCTCAGCAGACGATGTATGGAATGTTGATTGCACCGGAGAATAGTCTCTCAATTTTAGATTTGAGAGACTTCCAAACATTTGACGATTTCTTATCCAGTGTGCCAAGTAAAGTCCGCGTATCTTATCGACATGATATGAAAGTTGCAGCTCAAGCCAATATCACTTTCAGAGATGTTCCCGGTATTGAGTTAAACCCTTCAGAGCTCGGTGTGCTGGCAACCAATGTTATGGAAAAGTATGGCAATCATGTGCCACCTCAGCGCATTGAAAGTTTTATCCGAAAAATGTCCCAAGCTACTGACATAGATTCTGGGGCTGTTATGGCCTTTTATGAAGGGAAAGTGATTGGATTTACTCTATATCTACAGGTCGGATCGACTTTATATGCTCACACCTACGGGCGTTCATATGAAAAAGACGTCCCCAACCCCTATTTCGGCCTAGGATATACCACTCTGATTACGACTGCGCTGGAGCATGGAGCATCGTATCTTAATTATGGATCTGGAGCTGGAGATACCAAGAAAGCTAGGGGAATAGCGACCGTACCAGCCTATGCAATGGTAGCTGATTATTTCTAAGATAAAAAGCAATAACCTGTTTTCAATTTATATTGGACAGCTTTTATCTCCAACTGTCGAGTTTGCTTCAATCCCTTTTCTATCGTTTATATTAACCAAGAATGGGATGACAACTCATCAAGCAGGTACAGTGGTGACAGTTAGGTCATTACTTAACTTGGTCGGGATCCTAGTCGGAGGAAGACTATTACCTAAGTTAAATGCCAAGCATATGGTTATAACGTGTGCCTTTATAAACGCGGGGACATATTTTATAGCAACTATCCCTATTCCGTTAGTTGTAGCTCTCTCACTATCTGTAAACGGTCTTACTCTAGGTTTGTATTACAGTTTCGAAAGCGAGCTGATTCTGAATTCTTGCAGCAAAACAGAACAAGCGCACGTCTACTCAATAATTAGAACGTTGATAAATATTGGAGGAGCAGTTGGTCCTCTTGTTGCCTCAGTTTTTTCAAACTTCTATGGGACAATATTTTTTGCACTGTTAGGTGTTGTATCGCTTATCTATCCTTTGACTTTACTAACAACGTATAAAGTGCAAAATGAAGTTCGAGATATCCAAGACATCAAAGATCGAGAATCCACTAAAAATGTTGCAACTGGTAATGGGGTAGAGAAAAGCTTTAAAGCTTTCTTCGCTCTCCTGATAGCTCTTACTATTGGAACTGTCTCTATTTCAGCATACAGTTCTGTTGTTCCTATGCTGGTGAACGAGAGGGGAGGTACTCCGTTCTCGTATACCGTTGGTGTGTGGATTAACACACTTGGAGTTGTTTTTGTCAAATCCCGTTGCAATCACTATTAGATAAGATTGGCCCTAAGAAATCGACATTAGCGGGACTTGTTATTATTTTCTTCAGCATGTTTCCAATGTCACTCGTTACACACCTTTTCTGGTTTTATTTCGGTACTGTTATATTCACCATTGGTGAGCTATTTTTCTCTCTTAATGCAAGCCTATTGCTTCTAGACTACGCTGAGGGAAAGCATGCAGGGGAATATCTGTCTCTCAGCAAGCTTAGGACATATTTTGCAAGCCCTGTCGCTTCGGCAATAGGGATTCTTTCAGTAGTAAGATATGGTTCGCTTGGATACTCTTTGACATTTTCAAGTTTCGTACTAGCCAGCATCTTATTGCTGCTCGTGATATCGAAACATAACAAGATCATTGCAAAATACTAACTACGTTGCATTTCCAAAAGCTTGACGGTAAGACCCCTTAGTGAAATCTGCAAACAAGACAGACTCAGTAAATCATTGAATGATATCTATGTAGATATCATTCCCGGTTGAACGGCCAGTACGTGAGAAGGGGAATCCGAAAAGCAAACTGATGAATAAATAATGAATACTGTTTACAGAAAACGGTATGCTTCCGGAACTACTTACTCCATAGAGAAGTGAAGGTTGCTTTTTCGATAGTTTAAGCATGGATCGTGTCCCATTGCAAACACGTTATCGTGGCGTACTTGTCCCCAGCCAAAAGTTATCGTATGGTCTTGCTATGGAGGTTTGTTATTGTTTTAAGCGTGCCTATTTTTATGTAAAAACCATGTCTTACGTTGATATACGCAAGACCTCGTTCCGCTTGTGTTATATGGATTTGAGCAGATTTTAGAATAGTCATTACATTACGTTGTTAGACAAACAACTACTTAATCATGTCCTCTGAATGTCCCCTAGGAGATTTTAAGAACGAAAGATCATTCTCGTTTTTAGTCATTATTTCTCACTCTAATCCTGTTAATCCTGACGAATGATACACAGTAAGTATATTCTTGACATTTAAGGGCTTGAGACAAAGGGATTAATGTTTTTCCTGTAATAGAGGAAGTGGAGTGCAATGGATCAGAATAGGAAATCGGCGTCTTTTGAAAAACTTCGATTGTTATGCGCAGAGGAGGGTTTCCTTGATGCATATCTAATGCTGGTGATGCGTCACACTGTTATTCAATCGAATGTAGAAGACTCTGATTCTTATAAAAAGAGTCTAGAAACATTTAAAACAGTAGAGAAGCTAAATGAACCTGAATTACTCTTGCTGTTGCATCTTCTTTGTGAGAACGCACTTGATGCTCAAGTGCGTATTGCGGACGAGAAGGCAGAAGAGCTAGCTGATAGGGCGGAACAGATTCTAAATGAGATCCATGAAGAGTATGGACAACAAATGATGCAATCAATGGCAGAAATGATTCAACCTGTTCTTCGTGGAGAGCAGCAGAAACAAGAGTTTCTAAAACCGGTTGATTTGGAAGAAATATCACTTTACCCGGAAGAAGTCGCATACTCTTTCCAATATCCAATCTTCGCAAAGATGAGATATAAAAAGGACAATAAATGGATGCGCGATAATCTGGGATTTACCATTGAAGAAATGGAAGAGGTTGTTTCCTGTATTACGGCAAGTATCCCCTTGTCAATAACTATGTGTGCCAATTCCGACGTTTATCTGCTCAATGCATTTGATATTTCCGATGCTACAAAGTTGTTGTCCTACGGAAGTTCACTTGATATCGAAACCATTAATCGTGTTGTGGATTTCTTTACTTGTGACCCACTTCCACTTCCGACTATAAAGCAATTTGCGTCTTTCAATTGCCTTTCTGCCAAGCCTATTGTGCTGATTGGCAAGAAGAAGTATCTTTTCTTGCCTAACGCTTTACGTAAAGCTTTATATGAGTCACCTTTTTATACGATGCTCAACGACTCTGCATATAAAGCACAGGCGGCTAGTCACCGGGGAGATTTTACTGAGACATTCGTATATGAACGATTCGTTTCCCTTCTAGGCGAGGAGAATGTTTATCGTAATGTAAATTTATGGAATGGGAAAAATCGGTCGAGTGAAATCGATGTCATGGGTATGGTCGCGGATAGAGCGATTATTGTTCAGTGCAAATCAAAACGAATGACGCAAAAAGCTCAGCAGGGTGATCAATTAGCAGCGAGAGAAGATTTTAAAAAAGCGGTAGGTGATGCTTACGAACAAAATCTTCAGTGCGCCTTGGATTTATGCAATCCTTCTATAACCGTTAAAAATGAAGAGGGCTCAAAGCTAAATATTCAGCGTGATTTTAATTTAATATATCCAATATGTGTTGTGTCGGATCAGTACCCTTCTCTTGCTATTCAAAGTCAAGAATATCTGGATTCGAACGTTGAATGTAGCCCCTCTCCAGACAACACGACAGATCAAATAATTACTGATGTGTTTTTTATAGATATTCTTATTGAGATGTTGCAATCACCGCTATTACTTATAGATTATATCGATAAAAGGTGCCTGTACGGAAAACAGATGTTGGCGCAGAGTGAAATTAATGCACTTGGCCTTTATCTGGCAGATGAGTTTGGTCAGTTTGAAAATTGTGACCACATTGTAGTCGATGGAGATAACAGCTTGGATATCGATGCTGCTATGACGGCTAGAAGAAGCCTTCCTTTCCTTAAGCAGCAAACAGTTCCTCCTGGAATTTTGACTCGTATTGCGGGATGCAAAGGTGCGTTTAATGTTTTACTAGAAAAGTTCAGTTATCCCTCGGATTCGGTGGAACTAGCTTTTGGGAGAGAGCTGCTTATATTCCAGGATGCATTGATTGATCAGGTTAATGGAATGGTCGATACTGTGAGAGAACAATGTGAGAAAACTGGTGATGTTCATAGTGTGTCATTTTCTTACGGGGAAGACTATGGTATGTCTTTTCTTCTTCAAGGTCGGAGTGCAACAATACGACGTGGCATCATGATGGCAAATGCAATTGCTCAAAATGATAGACAACGAGGCGGTAATTGGTTTGTCCTACTCTTGAATGCTGAAGATCTAAGCGTTTTAAAGCTGGAACATATCGTTGCATGAGATCAGCTGATTAAATGGTCGGCTGAGTTTACCAAAGTGGTACTCGTCCGCCATTCATTGCAGTTCGCGGATTTTATTCGGAGTGCAATAGGGAAGATAGCGACTATGAGATCGGCTAAAGAGTTCATTGATACCCGAGTAGAAGCATCCAACCGCTTCCTTAGTATCCCTAGTTTGCCAGCGGCATAGAACTCGGTGAGGGTGTCAAGGTCCGTGAGGGTGGTTGTCAGGTAGATGCGGAAGGTGTTTTTGGTGAAAAGTCGTTCATGTTGGAGACGGGGGGTCGTGGGGGGGGGGGGCTAGGAGGACCGAGAGATACTTAGGCGTCGGTCTGGGAGTGGGTCAGGAAGGTCTTGGTTTTGTCATAGAGGGTTTGAGTGGGGGTGTGATAGGTGAAGTGGGTATCAACGAAGTGCTCGCGTCCATTCAGGAGGGAATCCTCTATCGGGTCGCGTAGATCTTAGAGGTTCTGATAGTAAAAGGTAGAAGGTGGTTCGGTTATAGCCTGACAGGTCGGTGTCCTGCTTGATGATGGTGTACTCCTCAACTAAAGCCAGGGGGGGGGCTCACTAGTCGGATCCATCCCATCCCTCTTGGCCTGGCCCAGCTTCGCTACCGCCTTTTCCATGTGGACCGTGTCGTTGCGCTGCCGGGCTTTACTGCGCGCTGCTTTGCGTCCCGAATAATCCAGCCACTGTTAGCTGGTGCCCAACGCTCCTGGGCCTCGTGGCACTACTGGACTTTTTCGCTGGTGGTTGTCAGGGGTTGTCCCTTTCGGTGGTGTGCCCTCGGCGACGTCGATAAGCCAACCCACATTGCCGATGGCTGCTTCGAGGAGACGGATCTTGTTCTCCATACGCGAGCGCTGCTCCCTGAGTTCTTGCAAGGCCTTGGGTGTAGAGGAATCAAGCAGACTCTTGATCAGCTGGGTGGTCAACCCCATCTCCCGGTAGAACAGCACTCGCTCCAGGCGCGCGATGCACTCCTGCGTGTACTGCAGGCAAGCCCGAGAGGTCGCGCATGAGGGTGAGCAGGCCGGCCGCCTCACAATGGCGCAGCATCCGCCCGTTGACCCTATCAGCTCAGCCACCTCGCCGATATTGAACCACAGCTGGCAGCAGTCACTTTCATAGTCGTTATCTCGCGTCATACCTTGCCCCTAGACCATGCCATCATGGCAGGGTCAAATCCAACCCGACTGGGCTATCCAGACTCAAGTGAGGTCGCAGCTGGCGCCCGTGGGACCTAGGGTGGGGTCAGCCCAGGCTCGTTGATTCGTAGGCCCAATACAAGCAAAACGCGATGAGCAACAGGGGCTTTCTTGTTCAAAACTTATGTTGCTAGTTCATGAATGTCCCGGTAATACAGGGACCGGTAATACAGGGACCGGTAAAAGCCGCTGCCGCCTATACCGTCTTCAAATAGCATGCACACACTAGGGAAGCATTTTCTTACCCCTAGGAGACTCATAACAACCAGCAGGGGCAAGAACAGGCCTCCCAAGCAGATGGGTCTGCCCGAAAAGTTGAAAACTGCCTATATAGGCAATGTGACCTGATGCAACAGCTCTGTGGCTGCGAGGACTCCTCTTTACGAGGGTGGCGGTACAGTCCTCTCTTATCGCTTGTTGAGGGGCAGCACCAGTTGCCAATTCTTAGTGCCTTTGACAGATCCATGTTGTTGCGCCATTTATTGCTCATCATGTTTGTCTGTATCAGGAGCGGCAGTGTTGCAAGCCAAGCGATACCCGGGGTCGCCGAAAATTGCTGACAGGTATAGCTCACAATCTTCCTTACTGAGCAAAACCGTATCGTCATTAGTGGAGGATTGATTCAACAACCATTGGATCTCCTGACTGTATTGCTTAGTCATGGAAGAGATGTCTGGCGACGGGCTTCTCTGCGGCCACTTATCTGCGGTGATCACCTTTCGCAGCTGTGGACCGGCTAGGGAGAGCAAGGGGATATAGTGCGCTACCTTGGAATCAGGGTAGCAAATTTCACTCCAGTCGTTCACGGATTCATACCGGATCAGCGCATGGTACAGATGCTCACGATGTTCTTCGAGCAAACGCTCTGACTCGTAATGGGAACCGGCGACCTCTGTGGAAAGGGTATAGTTGTCGGATTCGATCAGACGTTGGTAGAGCAAGACATCGTCCCTCTTCAGCTTTCTTTTTTGAGAGCTGAGGAAGAATCGAGATAAGCGAAGATGCCAGAGCGCCACCTCGCACAACCCAGTAAACGCGAGAAGGGCTATGACAATCCGCGCCCCTTCATCACTGAAAGATAGGCAAGCCAAAGAAAAACTGACTGTGTAGAATGCGAACAGCCAAAAGCCGATGATGAAATAATCATGGAAGCGATGCGGTGCTGTCGTGTCACCGGTTTTGTCTGTGTTGAAGTGCCAAACGGTGTCGACGTTCAATCGAACCAGACATGCAAGAACGTTGCCGATGAGAGTACAGATAACCATGAATGCCATTGTCGGTCCAACGGCAACATCGACATATAAGGCAGACAGCAACACAATCAAGCCATAAACTATGAGCAAGCATACACCTGTGCAAGTAATAATGCAGCTGAAGATCGAGATGTGCGGATGTGATTGCACTGCCGCGGTCAGCCAATTGTTTTTGTTTTGCCTTGCTTCAAGCTCCGAGTACTCCCTAAGGAGTCCGTTTCTTGTGTTTTCAAGGTCTTCCACCTTTTGGTAAAAGTATGGGTGATTGCGGCCATAACTCATTACGAAAGAAAGGAATAAGATGCCACAGATTATCAGGAGTATGCCAAAGAGGGGATCATTCGTGAGCACTATGTCTGGTGACAGGTACCCCATTGACAGTGCTTCCACGCATGCGCTGTAGACCAGAAGACTATCGAGTTTGGTTGAGATGTATCGTTCTCTGGCGCTTTTATTCTCATGGAATATGGTTACCAGCACGATGGTAAGGATGAATGTCCATGCTGCCAAGAGGAAAGCTGCCGAGTCAGCAAAAGACTTGTCCCCAACCACAAACCCCAGCGATGACGTGCGTAGTCGTTCTTGCAGATCCAACGGTTCAAGCGTGGTCTGGAGCCATAGCATTGTGAGGGCATAGCGAAGTGCGCAAGCTGCAAGGAGTAATACCGTCAGGTAAACCGTAAGCTGCACAAACGTATGGTTGTATTCCTCGGACAAACTGCTGGAACGGTGGAACAGGGGTTGTATCGTTGCTTTTGTTGCTTTTGTTGCTTGCTTTTGCGGCGCTTTAGCCGTGTCGTCCATGCTCAACACTTTCCCTCCCCACTATACAGAATCTTCACATCAAAAGTATACGCAGTAATTGTGCAATACCGCTTGAGACTCAAGCGATGAGGTGGTGGTGGCTGGCCGTGTCGCCAAGGTAGGTAGAAGGTGCCGATCAGGAGGCAGTCTGCGGTGAGTCCTAGGGTGGAGGGCCAGCCCAGGCTCGTTGGTTCGTAGGACCAGGCCCAGAGAGAGATAGGCCTTAGGCGTGGACCCAGGGCGTCGGTTACGCGGTGATCAGACTCAGGACGAAGCCGATGCCTTGGACCGCCCAGGCGAGGCAGTCGCCCCAGCGGGCAGCCAGCCAATAGTTCAGGGTCAGCACAATTTAGGCGCGCATCGGGACAAGGAACATGGTCCGGACGATCACCGGGCCGTCGATTTGGGCAAGGAGAAGGAACATGGTCCCAAGACTAGGCCAGGAGGCGGGTTAGGGTAAGGGGAAGCACATGCCTTGTTTGTGGGCTGACGTGCTGCGCAGGGCATCAGCCTGGGCACCCCCCAGGGCAGCGGCACCCACAGGATTAGGTATGTCAGGGTCATCATTCTGGTATTCAACGTGTTTTGCCGTCGAACGCTACCTGATCCGGAAGCGGACGAACGCCGGATTGAAGGCTTGTTCGTGAAGGGTGTGGTTGGCGGACGGAGACCCAAACTGACTAAGAATGATGCGGCTATGTTCAGCAGCTGTAACAACTCCGAGAACGTGACTGTGCAGGAGCTTGCTAATCGTTTTAGGTCTCCCAAGGAAGGGTATATAGAACTATTGGATTGGGAAAAGTGTAAAGAAAATCAATTCTTACAGGCTATAGGATGACGGAGCATTGTTGGTAGTATTCTATCTCGAAAAAGTTTTTATGTAACCGAGCTTTTAAGTCCAACCGAGTTACATGCCAAAATGTGTGTCCGTTAGTCTGTGCTGTTGGAGTATCTGACTGATGTGTGGAGCTCGGTCCAGTTAATGGCGGCGCCGTGATGTTGGGTTAGTGAAATTAGAAAGCTATCGGTGATGTCAAGAGCATCACCGATAGAAGTGTCCTAGCTTTCATCTCTGTTTTCGATGGCGTTCAACCTTGTTTCCAAGAAATACAGGGTTTGTGCAATGTCTGCTATTACAGTTTCGAGGGTAAAAGCCGACGCCTGTCCAGACTGTTGCAGTTTAACTCGTGCAATGATGCCGCTGATGAAGCACTGGGTTGCCGGATAAATGATTTGATCTAAATCTTCTTCTAATCCTTCCAACGAATTTAGGAAGTTCTTACTTATATCCTGATCTGGCATTTACAATCTCCTTTAATACATAATCACTAGCCATGCTCCATTGTGGTCCGGTTTCATCTTGCACCACAACCAAAGCAAAGTGTTTCTTATCCCATGCGTTCAACGTATACCTTGCAGCTCCGCAACACTTTTGCCCCAATTGAATCCCATGGCGGTAAAGCCTACGGATTTTTTCACAATCTAAACCGATTCTCGGTAGCTGTCAGCAGCATGCATAATCTCGGGCGGAACGAGGGGGTCGGGCTGTATACTGCTCATGCACTGCTTCGAGTACACCAGCATATTCGATGGCGATAAGGGCAGCTACTTCTGCATTGATGAGTTCTGTGTAATTGAATTTTCCATCACTGCCAGTAGTGTGCTTCATGATGATGTCAAGTCCACGTTGAACATCTTCCTCAGTTATTGGTGCGGCAGCTTGTTCGCTCTACAAAACGCTCGCATGGGCTGCAGTAGGTAGTATGAGTGCCATGCAGGCCAGTGCGGAAAGAAACACTGTGACTAAGCGGATAACTATTTTCTTGGCTGTGGGTGCCAATCTTGTATCGTCAAGCATATTAACCTCCATTGGTGAAAATGAAATACGTAGGTTAGCGTATAACAAGGTTACCAAAAAAATGACAGATTATATGATATGTCAATTTT
This sequence comes from Bombiscardovia coagulans, assembly GCF_002259585.1. Lineage (GTDB taxonomy): Bacteria > Actinomycetota > Actinomycetes > Actinomycetales > Bifidobacteriaceae > Bombiscardovia > Bombiscardovia coagulans. The sequence continues at coordinate 26,494 of NZ_MWWS01000002.1, read as the reverse complement.
GGCCGTGTGGGAGTGGGTGTCTTGTGTGAGGGGGGCATACTAATAACCCGTGATATTAATATGGTTTGCCGGGGATGTGGTGTCCTTTTCGATTGGTTCATAAGAACCAGATCGAAGAGGGCCAGACATTGCTCGGTGTGCCATGTGCCGATGAAGAAGCATGGGCGCGCGGCTTCATTATTGTCCCCTGAATGTCCCTAGGAGATTTTAAGAACGAAAGATAGGGTTTAAAAACCGTTGGTATTCCAACCCTTTGACGGGTCGGTGATATTTGAACCCGCGACCCCTTGTTGAGAAAGGCTGCTGTACGTGTACATGCTAGCTGCCCTTAACTATTGCTAATAACGACTGGAATACTACCGATACTAGCACGTTCCGAATACTAACTGATACGAGCTGAAACGGGTACGTTAGTGTATCAATGTGCCCGAAATGTGCCCGATTGATTATTGGAAAATAGTCACGCCCAGATGATGACTAACTACAGCTTTGGTTGAGCACAGCACAAAGGCAGTTGGCAGTGCCGAACTCCAAACGGCAACAATGATTGCTCGTAATCTGGTCAATGGTATTAAATGTGTCAAGACAATCTGTGGACCCTACATCATGAGGGGCAAGCTGTTTTCCGATTGCGTAACGACCGGAAAACAGTGCGTTAGCAGAATGGTCGAGCTGATCCAGCTCGGCAGGGCTCGGGGCGGCAGCCCCGTATCATTCTCGGACCGCTACAAAGCAATAATTTACGATTGCCTAATGCAAGAGTCAAACACCGCCGGTTAGAGAATGCATTTTTTCTGAACTGACCATCCAGCGATTGTCGATGCTCAGGGCCTATGCGTAGTGTCCGTACAGGATTCGAGATTTCTCCCTGATCGTAGATGTCGTTAATATTACTCCAGAAAAGCTCTGATCGATCGAAGGCTCTAGCGCAAGCAATTCCTCTTGCTGGAATTATAAATCATATTGGTGTGTTGGGTGGGGGCGGTAACGCCCCCCCCCCACCCAACACACCAATATCAATGACATTAATCGTAAAAATGCGATCTTGCGGTACTACAGGCTATGACAGATCGCGTCAAACCATACCTTCAGGGTGATCGAATAGTCGTCAATCGAAATCGACACATTCTTAGAAAATGTCCATTATTTGGAACGATGGCAAGCCTCAACACGAAGTACTGCTATTTTTTAAAACAACCACCCTATGAGAGGAGGTGAGCACCATGATGAAGTTCAAGAAGAAGTATCAGAAGCCGGCGATTAAGCCCGTAGCTCTGACTGCTGCAAGTATGATCCTGTCGTAACTAGTGGCATAAATGGTTTGCCGACGTGCACAGTGAGTTATTAACTACGCTCGTCGGCATTTTGAGAGAAGGTCAATATGGACATCAATGTGGTTCCAAAAGCTGACTTACGTGTGCGTTATAACCGTGTCGGCAAAAGTGCTTTTCTAATTCGCGAAAGTTGTGGTTTTGAATTGAATGAACTAGGTCGTGAAATTTGGTCGAAAATTGACGGCATCGCAAGCGTAGAAGACATAGCAAGAGCAATAGCCTCAGCGTATGATGAAGAATCTGACCAAGTTGTTCAAGACGTAGTAGAATTCCTTGGCGAATTGAAAAAGAACCACTTAATAACGCTTCAAGAGAATTTATAATTCTTCATGCGAGTATTAGTGGTGACCGTTATCTATGCGGCGATTCTAAGCATTAACCATTCTCATCTCAGATGGACAGCTCATTTTAGGTTTAGGAAATGGTTGAGGCCAGCTATCAGACTTTTCCCATATTTATTGGGCCTCTGTATAACTGGTAGTCCAAAAGGCAGCAACAGCTTTGCGGGATTTTTAGCAGCGATTATCTGTGCTGTCTTATTTTCACTCGTCCAGTACAAGAGCATGGTTATGATACTTGCCCCGGGAAGCCCCGAATTATATCCTCCCTACAAGAGCAGGGTTGAAAAGTATCGACAGGCTGGTTTCCAAGTCCTTGCAGGCCCGTTCCAAGAGTTGTTTTACAGAGGATCATTAGTCGTAGTACTGCAGGAGCTCCTTCCGGCATACTTGATAGCAATTATTAGTTCACTGTTATTCGTCCTCGAACATGTCGTGCAATTCGAATCAGGCAGGAAGTGGAGGATATCAGATTATTGCCTGCAAGCGCTGGTCGGACTTGTCGCATCCATCATTGTCTTGTATGGCGGCACTCTCGGAGCAGCATGCTTTTTCCATTTTTTGGTTAACTTGCCACATACCATCCTTTACTTCAAAATTCCGTATCTTAAGGACCAGAAATGCTAACGCTCGATAATAGAATTCCCTCAAAATTTATTAATCCGATTCAGAACGCACTCCTCGCTCTGTCTTCCGATTGTCTATTCGTATACGTCTCAGGTTCATTCATTGAGGGATTTGCTAACGAAACATCTGACATCGACTTGTTTGCTATTCACGAAAAAGAAGCACCAATTCGAAATGCGCTTTTCACTAATTCTACGGGTGCGCAAGCTGAAGTTGAATGTGAAGGTGATGCAATTGTCGATACGGAGCATTTGACACAGCGACGATTAAAAGAAATCGTTGATAAACTCAGACTACTCGATATAGCTAATGATGACGGCGCTTTCCGGAATTTAACGAATGGTGAGCTGCAATTTTTGCACCGCTTAGTCATAGGTGTCCCATTGGCCGGAGAAGAAGTATTCAATTTATATAGGCTACAGATAGATGTAAGACGCATATCATGCGTGATAGCGAGCAGAGCATTACTTAACTGGCATGAAGACTATAATGACGCTCTTGGCGCCATTGAAAGCCGCCAGTCGGGAACCGCAATGCTGCAATCACGCGCAGCATTAGCCGATGCAGTTGACGCATATCTCGCATGTAAAGGGTCAACAAACAATAAGCCAAAATGGCGGTATGAAAAAGTTGCTGCTTATTCTCCTGAATTGTCAATTTCCATTCTCGAAAAAGATATTGACTGTTCGATTGAGACATCAGAGATTCTTGCTAAAGCAGCTGAAAGAATGAGCTTTTCCCAACATTTATCTCAACTCGCTTACGACATGCTGGAAGATTTGAAAGAACAGTTAGCTGACGCATGAAACTGATCAAGCATAGGCTCCCTAGAGCATTCAATGAGTTTTGGATAAGTCAATCGTTATCTATGGTTGGTGACGAAGCGAATGATTTTGTCTGGACAATGGTTCTGATAACCGGATACTCAGTGAGTGCAGAGTATTTATCTATGGTGAACTCACTTGTGCAAGCGATAACTATAGTAATACCACTTGTGGTTGTTCCACTTATCAAGAAATATAATGTATTCGTAACAACGGCTGTTTTAGATTTTGCCCGTGGAATCCTTTACGTATTATGCGGCTGTTTATGGATTAAACACGTCATGTCCTTAACGTTATTTGTTGCGATAATCATTGTGACAGAATGTTTGGGACGTATCTTCTCGACTTTAGTGTACACGGCGCCCATATATCTTGTTTGCGATGACGATCGCATCACAGCCAACTCGAGAATGTCGTTGTCGGAGTCAGTCTCTAGAATAACAGGGCCGCCACTGGGGTCATGGGTTGTGAATGTATTTAACACAGCGGGTGCATTCTTTTTTAACTCACTAACTTTCTTTATCAGTTTTGTGGGGTCATTTTTGGTTCGCAATCACGGGGCAGCCGAGCACAATGATAGCGGGAGGAGTAAGCTTAAAGAAATTTCTTGGGGCTTTAGATTGCTGCTAACAAACAACAATCTAAGGAAAATTACGCTCAACACATTCTTGTATAACGCAATTGCAAGCGCCTTGATGACCTGTTTCCCTCTCATTGTTTTGAGAAGCATGGGATTGAATGGACATCAATACGCAGTAATCTTGTCTCTGGGATCGTTGGGCGGGATAGCTGCGGCGTTATTGGCTCCACATTTCACAGAATATTTCGGATTTCAAAGATCACTATTGTTCGGGATTCTAATACAGATTCCGACTATTCTACTATTACCCATCCTCCAGAATTCTTCATTGCCGCTAAAAGTATCTGAGTGTATTGCATACGTCGTTATGGATTCCTTTGGGGCCACTCTTTATGTTATTGCGAACGGAACCCTTAGACAGAACATCGTCCCTGCGCATGATCTGGCCCAGTTCCAGGCATCATACAAGTTCGTTACGCATTTAGGGGCTCCTGTCGGTCCACTAGTTACAGCATTAATTGCATCTTTCGGCCCAATGTCACTTGTTCCATATATCGCTTCGATCTGCTTTTTTCTACTATCAATTTCTGTGTGGAAGTGGATTCAGGAAGGTTCTTTGAATGAATAACGGCAATAGTCAAAAAATTCTTTGCTCGATACCAGGCTTAAGCAGCAATTGTGCTGTAACTGGTTATCCAATCGAAAAGATTGGCGATCTGGTCACAGCGTGGAAGCCCTATCTGACCGCCACTGAAGTACCCAACGAAGAGTCAATCGCCTCATTCGTTAACTTGAATGTGTCGAAGACAACACGAACTTCACGTATTGATGAAGTTGATACTCAAACAAAGTCACACAAGACATATTTTTATATTGAGTCAAAGATTCATCCAGGAATAGACGGGAATCTCACTTTAGTGAGACAGATCAGATCCGCAATCGTGCTTAGCGAATTGCTAAACTATCCAACATCTACAGCGCCTGTACATGGTGCCGTGGTCAAGATGGGTGAATCGACGTTGGTATTAACTGGTCCTAAGGGTGCAGGTAAGACAACAACCCTAACGTCATTGCTGCAAAACGGCGGACAGCTTATTGCTAATGATAAGTTCATAATGAAGAAAATGGGTAGTTCTACAGCTGCAGTGGGTTTACCGAGTTCCGTAAAGGTTATTGCAAGTTATGCAGACTCACTTTCACATCGACACGCTCACGATGAAGAAAATGGGAAACTTCATATTTGGTCGAATGATTTCGCTGAAATGTATGGCACAAAGTGCTTACCGTATTCTCTAATATCTAGCATCATTTTGTTGGACCACGCCAAGCAGACTCCCGCAGTTTTCGAACCCATGGATGGACTTGGAGTAGTATCTGCACTTGACGATTACTTGTCGCCTGGATTCGAGCCAAAACTTCGACCTTTCTTCCCAAGCAGTTTCCCCATTCTAGAACTAATCTCAGGGGTCAACTGTTTGCATTTATATGGTGATTTGGGACTTTACGATGGCGGAGACCGACAAAGAGACAATATCGTGCAGATTATTTCTGAGATTAGTTCATAATTGATTGAGCATAGGGGTGACACAGTGTTTGGAGAATTTTGCTCAGGTCCCGCTGAGCTCTTCGGTGACGAATCAGATTCCGTCACTTTCGCTTCGAGTTTTGTAAACAAGCATGTCTCTCAAGAAGAAATCGAAGGTTATGAGAAAATTACAGGTATGCTCAATGCAGCTCAGATTCGAGTATGCGGCCAACCGGTTTTAACACCGGCAATGAAGGTAATAAACCATCAAACGATAAAGATGGAGTTTATTGATGGGACAACTGTCGAAAACTTACTTCTCGACGCAAATCCTGAAGTAAGATTCTATGGAGCTATTATTTGTTTCTCTCTCGTCGATGCACTAAATGTATCCGGGATCGGATGGCTAGACTTTGCCCCCCGAAACATAATAATGCAGGCAAACAAAAATCGAATTATGTTGGTAGATTTTGAGCGAAACGTAGTCAATACAAAGGGCTTATGCCCCAATCTGTGGGTGCACGGTCATCCAATCGAAGAAATTGCGGCACTAGTTCCTGAATCCACACATTTTATATCGTCGTATAATCTTCCATGTCTTCATTCGAAGTGCTCTGCTTTCATAACGGATTGTTTAGGAAAGAGCAGTAGACGCAAAAAGTATTGCCAGTTAAGAAACTCGTATTCAAAAATGACTTATCTTGAGGCAGATCAAAAAATATTACAAGCATCTCATGCGAGGTGTTTGGATGATATGGTTTACTACCCGTCTAAAGTTTTGGACAAAGTACAATATTCATTAGGCCTCGAAGACTATTGGCAAGCGGTGCAGCTTCTTGGAGACAACAGCGCGGAGTTAGTATTCAACAATCTATGCTCTCTCTCGAAGCAAGTTGGACTTTCTGATAAAGAGTGGATTTCGTATTACAACTAAAGGAGACAGGATAAATTATGCCAGCAAATCGATTTGAAGTAGTTAACCTACCTGGTGGCAAACAAATGCCGTTAAACGAAAAGGCGAAGTTGCCGAGCAGCGGCATCGATTTCGTAAACGCAATTAAACCCAGATTGGAATTATTGCCTCCTGGTCGTGTATTAGATATTGGCGCAGGCTATTACGGGATAATCGGCAGCGCATTTGCGCAACTCGGCTGGGAAGTAACACTTCTCGAAAAGAACCCTGACGCGTGTGAGCACTTACAGCAGAGCTTCCCCTATAAGTGCCGAGTATTGAACGAAGATATAAGGACAACAACAATTCCCGACAGCTATTTCGATTGTATTGTCAGCAACCCTGCACAGATGCCAGCGCAATCTGATGATGAGCAGTGGGATCATGATGTAGCAGGAATGTCAGGTTTTGACATGATGGAATACGTTATTCATAGCGCTCACCAAGCCCTAACCGAAGATGGGATTTTGCTTATACTCGTTTTCGGTTTCCATTTGACAGCTGTGAAAGAATGCGCCCAAGAACAGGGGCTTATCCTAAAAAACCAATATCGCATGTTAAAACGCTGCTCCGCAAACGGACATATACTAAGCTCGTTAAAACGACTCAGGCAATTGTATCTAGCATTCAATTGGGATGACGTTTCTGATAAACATGTACTGCCAACTTCTATCGTAGAGCTATCAAGAGGAGAAAGACAAAATGCGTAGCAGCGCTAGGGTCCTTTTTTTCAATCGAAAAATGACAAAAATTCTCCTTTTATGTAATAAAGGAGACCCCAATGAAGATCCATGGTGGATTACTGTTGGTGGTGGTGTGCAGCCTGGCGAATCTTTTGAATTTGCGGCAGTTCGTGAAATCAAGGAAGAAACTGGCGTAACTGTACAACAACAGACTCTTCGTGAGAATTTTATTGGTGTCAGACAGGCTACGCACATCTATCGCAATCGTGAAGCACAACATTTTGAACAATATTATTATGTCACTGTTGCGTTAAACACACCTGATATTGCAAGCTTTACTGACGAAGAGAAACAAGTAATCAAAGAAATAAGATGGTGGACTAAAGAAGAATTGGTGAGAACAACCGATACAATTTGGCCAAGTAATCTTTTAGACCTGTGGGACGGTGCCGAAAGCTTGCAAAAGGAAGGGAAGCATTTAAATATGCCGGTACAAAAACAGAATTGTATCGATTACGTGCCTAGCCTATTAGCTGCACCGCATATGCATTGATGATATTAGTTCGTGTGCTTTGAGAACAATCAGCACCTTTTGCATCATCAACTAGGCGAAGAAGATTCGGTCTCACGCCAATATTGTCGTCCTGATCCTCCAAGATTTGCTGTTGCGAAGGGCAGCTGAAAGTGTGTAAGCTGCCCTTAACCGCTGCTGAAAATTTTCGGAATATCGCAACACTAGCTTGCTCCCACAAATAACTGATGCGAAGTGCATCAGACATGTTAATATATCAGCGTGCCCGATCGGGTTTCACCTTTTTGGTTCAATTCAGCTAGTTTATTGTAAGTCAAAGCCCCATTTTTTTTGGGGGGGGGGGGCTATAGGAACTGAATTTGGTGCTTTGGTTATGCTTGTCAGATGGAAGAGTTGAGAAAGATTGCCGCCGATTTGTTCGGCAGCCTGGGCAGACCGAAGAGTGTGTTAGCGAATCTCTTGGGATGTGTGTGCGTTCCTGCCACAGCGCAAAGGTTTCGTATAATAGAACAAAGTCCTTTCGAAGTCTTAGGTCTGTGGTTTTCTGGCTTGTGATTCGGAGAATGTGCCGGGGGAAGCAATCCCAATCAGGAGCAACAATGAAGGTGGCAAATCCAATCGGGCACATTGATAAACTAACGTACCCGTTTCAGCTTGTATCAGTTAGTATTCGGAACGTGCTAGTATCGGCAGTATTCCAGTTGTTATTAGCAACAGTTAAGGGCAGCTAGCATGTGTACACATACAGCAGCCTTTCTTAGCATCAAACCTCATTCGTGCTTACTCGCCGAAAAGTCGAGGCAGCTAATTCAGATGACGGTGCTTCTGCACAAGACCAAGCAGAAGCACCTTCTACTATTAGGATCGTGTGAGACTCTGACTGCAGTTCAGCTCTGTAACAGCTGTCGGCAATCTTTCGTATCAGATTTGGATATCCTGACCGATGACTTCGGCCACCTCGCAGGTTCGGTTGGGCCATAGGTCCGCGTAGGTGTCTAGGGTCTCGGTAGCAGAGGCATGGCCCAGGACGGCTTGCAGGGTCTTCACGTCCGCGCCGGACTTGATCGCCAGGGAAGCGTAAGTGTGATGCAAGGAGTGGATGACCAGGCCCTCGATATCCTGCCTGCCCGCGTCCCGCAGGGCCGGCGCCCATACCTTGTTCCGCCATTTGGTGGTGGTCTGCCTACCTCCTCGCGGCCCGCGCAGCAGATAATCCTAGGGACCATGGCCATCCAAACAAGTTCTTGATTTTCGGCAGGAGCCGGCTTGGTACGGGAACGAACCTTGTTCTATTGCCTTTAGGCAATGTCTCGATCAGGAGCGAGTCGGCATCGACCGATTGGGTGCGCAGGACGTTGATCCGGTTACGGTTCAAATCCACATCACCGCACCGCAGAGCCAAAGCTTCGCCGATGCGCATTCCCGTATACGCAAGCACGTAGACGACCATGGCGTTGTCCGCGTCCATCTGATCCGCCAGGATCTTGATCTCCTGCGGGGTCAGGTAGATTCGCCGTTGGACGGCCCTGTGTGCGGCACCCTGGCCTTGGTTACAGGATTGACGTCAATCCAACGGTTTTCCACCGCCACATCCAGGATCGAGCCCAGCACGATGTTGCCGGCCGACCGGATCGAGGACGCAGACAGTGAGGAATCCGAGCCTCGCTCACCCACGTAGGGCGCCGTTCCTTCGGCCAGGCTGACGTACCAGTGCTGGATTCGTGACGTGGATATGTCCTTCAATGCGACATCTCCCCATTGGGGCATGACCCACACTCGCTGCTCCCGCCTGTAGCGTCCTTCGGTCGAGCCCCGATCGTACTGGTCAAACCCTGCTGCCAGAGGTCCGCAGCCTCCCGCAACGGTCTATATGAATCCTTGGGGTCCATGTACTGGTTCGACCGTATCCGGTCCTCGATCTCGGCCATGAACGCCTCGGCGTCGGCCCGGTAGCGGAAGAGCTTGCGTCGGCCCGTGCCGTCAACCCTCCAGCGCGCGCCTTTGCCGTAGTCCTTCGATTTGAATTCATCGGGCACTTTTTGCTTTCCCCGGCTCGTCGGCGAACATCGTCAGCGAATGCTTCGCCGATGGCGGGGGTTCCATCTTCGTGCGATGTCCGTCAGCCGTCGTGACCTGGGCGGACTTCAGCCACTTGTCATGTATCCATGCTTTTGCCATACCAACCTCTATGCGTCAGATATCAACTCATTCCAATTAGCGATAACCCAGCACCAACTCACGGCGGCGCACGCTGACGCATGGGAACAGGTATGAGCCAAACACAAAAACCAACGAATGAAAACTAGGCCGTGACGCCTCTCAAGCTGCTGACCCCTGCGGAGGCGGCCGAGATCCTGGTGATACCGATAAGCACCCTCAACGCCTGGAGGACGCAGAAAACCGGGCTTCCATACGTGCATATCGGGCGTTTGGTCAGATACCGGCCCGAGGATGTGGCGGCACTTATCAGCCGCAACACGGTGCGGCCGGAGTGAGCCCGGAGGGGGACCCTGCACATACGATGTGCCCGAAATGTGCCCGATTAGATTTTAGCTACTAAAGCTGGACAGAACAATAGAATATATGGGGCAAGTAATACGAGGTATGGATTGGATTAACTTTTAGATGGCGCCCTCGGCTTCGGCTAGGGCAGAGTTTGACTCGATAATAATGACGCATGTGATGATTCTGGCCTGTGGAATCGCGCTACCGACTATTATCGACAATTTGGCCTCTTTAAACTTCGTATATCCTGCTCGCCGGATACTTATAAGCAGGTCTTCTCTCTATCAGAAGTAGTGCCTCTCACACCGCTCGAAAGACAGGGACAAAAGGTGAATTCCATCCGGGCAGAGAGTGTTTTCATTGCAATGGCCGTGAATGAGCTGACGGCTTACATTTTAAATTCACTGATAATCACACATCACCAAAGCGATGCCTGATTGCTGCAGGTATAGGCCAGGTCACTCGTTATGGTCTGCAGCATTCCTGGACGCGAAGTAAAGCCTTTGCCGGCATTGCGAGGATTTGCGCATGGCACTATTGGGACACTGATTTGACAGGCAGCATAGTTAAAAACTAGGCTTTAAATTTAACAAATTGTAGTTAGCTGCGTTGATAGAGTTAACTGTGAATTAACCTCAGACAAAGATGGTGAGAAAATGTTACTTCCTAGCAAGGTACTAACTAATCCCAATCTAATTATTAATGGTGGATCTCCGACAATTCAGAAGAGAATCACAGAAGACACAGGAATTGATACGCAAGCTTTTTTGGAAGTGGCGGAAGTTGTAAAGTCAGGCCACACCCAATATTGGGGCGGCGGACCTAAAACACATTCTTTAGAAAAAAGCTTTGCGAAGTATGTGGGAAGAGAATTTGCTTTTTTCCATAATTCCGGTACGGCTGCTCTACAAACGGCTTTATTTGCTTCAGGTGTCAATGAGGGTGATTCGGTAGCAGTTACTAGTTCAGGCTTTATCGCTTCTTGAAATGTCATATATCATCTCCGGTGCCGTCCCGTCTTCCTTCCAACAGATCCCAACACAATGCTAGTTCAGCAAGATGTAGAGAAAGAGATTAAGGCAAATCATCCTAGAGCTGCAATTATTACTCATTTCTTCGGTAACATCGTGGATATATCGGCTACTTGTGGATGCATGGATGAGACTTTTCTAATAGAAGATGGTGGTCAGGCACTTGGAGCTTTTTACGATGATCGCCCAGTTGGGAGCTATAGCGATGTTGGGTCATTCGCGTGCAGCAACAAGAAACTTGTAACTGCAGGGCAAGGTGGACTAAATGTATGCGATGACGAACGGTTAAATGAGGCGATGAGAGTTTATTCTCATCATGGAAAAAATTCAGACGGTAATGAAGTAATACCCGGCTATAATTTTCGTGGTGGGGAGATGGAAGCTGTGCTTGCTTCTCATGCTTTAAGCGATATAAAAGAGAGAGTCACTTCTCGGAATGCAGCAGCTCGTATCTTTCAGGATCGTTTTGATCAAGCTGGTATAAAATATGCAGTGCCATTTTCTGAGGTCGACTGCAAGCCAGCTTGGTTTGATATTCCTGTAATTCTCGATAAAGAGTGGGGTGGCTATCGTGATGAATTGCTTAAAGCACTTGTTGCCGAGGGCGTCCCAGCGTGGAAGTACTCATCTTTAATTTGCACACCCTGGATTCGCGCTTATATGAGTTATCATGGGTGGTGGGATGATGCCACAGAAGCGCTAATGGAACGTGAGAAGAAACTGTGGGATCGCGTGTTTGTCATTGGAACCCAATTTACCGAAGACGAAGCCACAATACTTGCCGATAGAATTGTCGGCGTTTTGACCGGAAAATAGGGTCCTGAAAGGTATGACGAATGCAGTATTTAGAGTTAGTTAAAAATGCGGAAGTGCGTTGGCCTCTTTTTTTCGCATTCGTCGGTCGTATACCGCTGTACGTGGTTAATCTGGCTTTAGTCCTATGGGCTAATAACGGAAGTTCGTTCATAATTAGCGGTTTGATGGTCGGACTTTTTAACGTGGGGGGAGCCATTGGTGGGATTATAACCGCTTTGATCGCTGATAAAAAGGGTTCCTCGTTTACACTTCTGCTGACAGGAGTAGTCCAGAGTTTGTGCCTGCTTTCCCTGAGCACTGTGGGGGAAAATGCCATAATTCTGAACGTCATATTGGTCTTTATAGCTGGTTTTTTTACTCCTCCGATTAGTTCGATAATTAGATCATATTGGTCGAAGTTACCAGAGGACAGCAAAGATCCTGCTTTTGCGATTGAATCTATTGCAGGCGAACTGTTATCAGTTGTTGGTCCTCTACTGCTTTCGACTGTGTTGCTTTTTTCTGATAGCTCCCGAGCTTTAGTGGTCAGCGGTTTACTAGTGGTCGTTGGCAGTGTTTCTTTATCCTTAACAAAAGGGATAAGAAATGAAAAGGGTTCGGCTATTCTTTACAAGCATGACACCGGACCAAAAATGCATAGGAGTATAGCAAATACTCTTAGTGTGTTTAAGAATAAAGGGTTTATCGGACTATTTGTTAGAAGAATGCTCGAAGCAGTATCCAATGGGGCTTATGATGTGGCCATACCTGCTTTTGCGATTTGGATTGGCTCAGAGGCATATAGTGGTTCTTTATACTCTGCTTTAGGCATCGGTTCTATTCTGGGAGGAATAGCATATGGCCTTCACAAGTGGAAGATGCCAAAAGAACAAATATATTGTTGGGGTTTGTTGCTATCTGCTATCGGGATGGCCCTTCCTCTTTTAGCTCACAGTTATACGGGTATGTCATTTGCTTTAGGCTTGGGAGCTTTAGGCTTTGCACCGGTCGCAGCAGTGGAATATTCATTAATTGCTCGGTCTTCTGATCGTGTCCATAGATCTCAATCTTTCGCATGGATGACCACTGCCGGCGTTATAGGGTCAGCTATTGGTTCACAGTCTGCTGGAATTGTTACTACATATTTTGGTTTTAGAGAGACTTTTCTGCTGGCTGCTGTGATTTCATTCATAGCTGCACTTCTTGCTTGGCCTATGCGTAAGTATTGGAAGGAGGAAGCAGATGAATCTGTTATTAAAGAATGGAAAGGTGAGTAAAGAACAGTCGAAGTTCGTTTTTAGCAACACAGTTATTGCTGAGGTACTAAAGCAGTTTTCCTGGAAGAAGAGTGATTCGTCTCTGATCATGACACATGGAAACAATTGTCTAGTACTTATCAGGGATGGACTGGTTGTGAGGGTCGGAATAAGCGCAAATATAAATCCGTCTGTCGAAAAAGAGATAATGGATGCTGCTCGATTTGCAAATTTTCCTTCCCCACGAATTTTAGAAATCGGCGCACTGTCATCTGGTATTCCTTACATGGTGTGTGAAGAATTGCCAGGTGAACAACCTGACCAACAGTTTCAATGGGAAGAATTTGGGTTCAAACTGTCGCACTTTCACTCGCACGCAACAAAATCCGTTTTCCCAGATGAGTCCTTTACTCTTCCAGAACGTAAAAATCGTATTGCGTTCGCTAGAGAGGCTAGTATTAAATATCCTCAACTTACGTCACAGATTGATGAGTTCCTAGATGAATTAACCTGTAAGAAAAATGATATGCATTCATATGTACCGGTTCACGGAGATCTTCGCCTTCCCAATATTTTGTCTGTACGGAACCGTTTGGGAGGTGTACTTGATTGGTCAGATACCGTCCCGAGGATGTAGCGGCATTAATCCGCTGCAATACGGTGCGGCCGGAATGAGCCTGAATGTGCCCGAAGGCAAGGGCCATGTGCCCGATATGTGCCCGATTCGGGGCATACAAAAAATTCCAAGGCTCTGCGGCCTTGGAATCATTGCTATCTCGTCGGGCCGGCGGGATTTGAACCCGCGACCCCTTGATGTAAAAACCATGTTTCACGTTGCTATGCGTTGCCATACGTAAGACCTCGTTCCGCTTGTCTCATAAGGATTTTAGCAGATTTTAAATAGTCGTTGCATCGCGTTGGTAAACGATTAATTACTTGATAATGTCCCCTGAATGTCCCCTGACCATTCAATTCAAGCCAAGCCATATGCATTTACATGACGCATATATATAGTATGGTCACTAAATCAAATGTAAATACCCAACATGGTCTTCTTTCATTATTCACCGGTTACGGTGGTTTAGAAATGGGAGTCAGCCAAGTGTTATCAGACATACCTACTGTAGCGACCAGCGATATTGATGATGGAGCATGTCTGATAGAAGCATTTCATAATGCAAACAACTCGATTCCTAATATAGGGGACATTACCCAGGTAAACATGAGACTGTTACCCAACGTTGAAGTCATTGTAGGAGGTTCTCCATGCCAATCGGTGTCTGATGCTGGAACTCATTCTGGAATGAGTAAACATACGCGTAGTGGATTGTGGAGTTACATGCGTGAAGCAATAGCTGTTAAACAACCTTCTCTAGTTGTATGGGAAAACGTGGTAGCAGTGATTTCGGCCATCGCTGCAAGTAAAGAAGACCAGAAACAATGGTTGTTACGTCAACGTTTATTAAATGAGCATGGATTATGTTCTTGCATGCAACCACTGGTTGACTGTTCTAGTGCCGGGCTTCGTACGCCTGTAAGTGACTGTAACAATAGCTCATATTCAAGAATGCTGTTAGAGTCGAATCAAGGGCTTGAACATGTATTACGTGGTTTATGCTGCTTACGATGCAAAGGTCTAATATTTGAAGACACTCATAGCGGGTTGTTGACTGGTGTTAAACGTTTAAAAGGATTGTATACGCATCCAAGATTAAGGGCGCTTGGTCGTGTTCTCGGTGATCTTGCCACTATGGGTTATGATGCCATTTGGCTTACCGTAGAAGCAGCTGACGTTGGTGCTCCTCATCATAGAGCTCGCTTGTTTGTGTGTGCCTGGCCTAGAAATACTCGTAACTGCAAGCCTGATAATCCGCTTCTCCAAAGGTTGAACGAAGCCCCTCCCATACAGCCTGTAACTGAAACAAAAGCACGGTGGAACACTAGTCGAGACTGTTGGGAAACAGAACAAACGGATTTGTTTGCTGATGTCAACGTGTTTGAACAATCCTGGCCAAAACAAGGGATTCTTGCTGATAATAAAATCTACCAGTTATCTGAATCTTTCGCGTACAAACATAGTGTACGACAACAAGAATTACTATATACCCCAAAAGCATCAGATAGTTTATTCGACAGCCCATCCGCTTCATGTCGCCCTATAGAAGCTTCAACATTCTTATCTACGCAAGTTCGCTTACTCGATATACCAGGCAAGATGAGTCATTCTGAACGAAATATACGCAATTCCAAACGCTTAAATAAAATACTATCCACTTCAAACCGTGCTAAGCATGACAAATCTACCAATCTGTCATTGGTACGCGAGATAACAGACACCGCTCCTACCACACTGCGCATCATTCAACCTTCCAAGCAACCGAAAGACAATACACAAGCAAGCCATCATTCAAACCCACTAAGAATAAACCAGCACTTGCCCGTTAAAACAAGACAAACAGTGAACTTCAACCAATACACACCAGCAATACGACAATGGGAGCAACGCTTACAACGCACTGCACCATGCCCCACACAAATCACAAATCGTTTAAAAAACTGGGTAGTTCAAGCCCCAGAACAATGTTCAAATCGACGATGGCTAGTACAACATGCACCGAAACGTTATGGGCCAGCAACAGTTGATCAAATCGAAAGAGACCGAGTATTCTCACAATGGCAGCATAACGATACCGGATACGATTTACTCAACCACCAATGGGATACCATCAACCAGAAGGACAGTATCCTACCCAGCACTGTCCTACCACCACGTTGTGTACTAGACTACTGGCGCGAGAACAGCCAACGCAAACAGCTACCCGCCCTCACACACCTTAGCCCAAAATTCGTAGAATGGATGATGGGACTACCAGAAGGTTGGGTAACCGATCCACGAATCTGGGAACAACATCCAGGAAACCATCGATCCATGCAACTCAAAGCACTAGGAAACGGTGTCGTACCCCAACAAGCCGCAACAGCACTCCACACATGTTTAACACTACGACACCATCTTTCAACAACCCAACAACCATAACTACTGCTTGCGCTTTTTAGTGGACACAGACCCGCAATTACCAATATCGACTACAGTCTCAGATAACACACACCGTTCAGCACTCCAATATTTCCACACACTACGAACCGTTAAAAAGACAGCAAACAAAATAAACAATATTCCCTGATCAGTAGGCTCACCATGCAATGCTATACGCCATACTGCCACAATTTGAGGAGCAAAAACAATAGCCAAAACCAACCAAAACAAACGAACAAGAATAAACCGTAACGTCCGATTACGCACCAGTCGCCCAACAACAGATTGCGATCGTACACAATCCACCGAATCTTCTACATGTACTGAACCTTTACTCATACACACTTCTATGCAACACCAGCGCATAGAAACTAATCATGGTCAAACCCTATGCCATCATCTGCAATATACCAGCACACTTATGGATGACAACAGTAAGCAGCGAAGACGTAGACGAGCGCGCTCGCAAACGACACAAGTTACGTCTTTTAGGTAAACGCGTGTGGTTAGATGCTAAACGGCAAGGAGCACAATCTGTTAACCGCTTTATGTTATGGGTCAGTGTAAGCGGACGTAAAGAGTCACCAATACTTGCTGCGGAAACTCTAAAACCAATAATCGATGCTGGAACTGACATGGGCATGTGGCCAGACGATGATCCGTATCATCGTGTGTGTACTTGTTACTTACCGGATGTTTCAAACGCGCCTTCACCATCACCACAATTAACATTATGGGTTATACCATTACATACCAATGAGCAGCCATTACGAACGATTATCGAGAAAGTACCAGGCTCTCAAGGCACCCTAGTCAACTTGAGTATACCCGATGTTGAATGGTTAACCAGTAACATGCGAGAAAGTGTTTCAGAACGGCAAGCTAAACAAACTCGCATCATGCAACGTGCGATACCGGCATGGAAAAATAAAGCAGTAGGAGCATCAGCCGCTGTAATATGCCAAGTCAGATATCCTGATAGTCGACGACAATATCAAGGAGACCCAGACAACACTGCTGAAACAGCCACAGCTATCTGGGGGACAGGAGTTGCTCTCCATCTGGTGCCCGCAACACCAAGTCTTTTCGGATTCACCCTGCTTAACGACCATCAGAGTCAACCCAAACATCACGACATAAGCATGCTCGTATTTACTACGCCACCCCAATTCTCATGGCCCCAAACCCTCATCACAACCAGTTAACCAGCATAGAAGATAAGTATGCTAAATCCAATAGACCCCACATGGTGGCAAGCAGGAAGTCAACTCAACTGGTGGGACTGTACACTAGGTTCAAAACCAGGATGGTTACCAGACACCAAACAAGCACACCACCGAATCAAACAACGCCTTCACCTTGTACTACAAGCACTCGCATTAATCCATGAGTATCGTACTATCGAAACCAGTCAACTCCACGAGCTCAACCCCAAGCTCCCTCGACAAGCCAAAGCTAGTCTCTATCGAGACATGGCAGCATTACAATTAATCGATGTTGGTTACCCAATTAGTGTCAACGCACGAACAGCCGCGTCACCATACCGAGCACCGTGGATGGCTGTACGACTGCCAATACATGCTCGCATTGAATCTCAACTGGAACAATTAGAAGTTAACCCCGTACAAATGATTGCACTAGGACCAGGACCATTACGAGGAGCAAGACAATACGATCGACACAACCTCATTTGTGTTGACCTCGCCATACAAGCACGCCAACAAGGATGGCTTACCTACGGGGAACTTTACGGACGTTTCAGCCTTATAACCAGTGACCCTCTCATGGGTAGTGGCGGACCAGACCTGATCCTTAAAGGGGAACACACCATCATCAGTATCGAACTAACCGCATCCGCCAACATGGGACTAGAAGCAAAAATCAAACGATGGCAACAACAACTCTCACACCCAGCTTGCAAAACCATGCACGTCTGCTGGCTTGACGCCAGCAACAATCATTTACTAACAAAACTTGAAGCTCTCACCGCCAACCAGCCACATATGCACGCCACCACCGTAACCGCATGGAAACAAACCATGACCTGTACAGACAACTTCCAACCACAACCTGGCACACCACAGCCACCACGGCACTGGATGCGAACTAACCTTAATAACATTGCTCAAGCTTTCGGATTCCCCAACTCGAACACTTGGCACATCCCAGCATCACTCAATGGTATCTGACAGACGAAACTAACCAGTCATAAGAAACACAACTTATATGCTCCACAAGTTCTGGGAGAATTTAAACAAAACTAGTATCAGACATGAAGAATGGTCGCGCAAAGCATGCTGTATACGCGACCATTCTTAATATTTTGTAGAATCAGTTCACTGAGTACGTTTTTTCAGTAACAGATATATGCTGAAAATGAGAGCAATACCAGCTGTTATTGCCAACCCTAAAAGAGTAACACCAGTTGCAGGTAATTGGTCAATTATTTTGCTGTTAGATTTGTCAGTGGCTTTCACGTGGAACGTGTATGTTGTTTTCTCTAAACCGTCAGCACTAACCACGTTTACTTGAGCTACACCATTATTTTTATGAGTGGATACTGACATGCCGGTCTGACGATCAAACAGTGGTGTTACCGTGTACTGGTCAGGGTTATTGACGTTGACCTGATATTCCAGAACGTTAGGTTTAAAGTCAGATAACTCTTTGTTATCAAAACGAACACCAGTTAATGTGGCTCGATGAGTACTCTCGGTAATGAACGTTACAGTACGAACTGTTTGGCCTGTTCTTGAACCATCAGGCGAAAGAACATCCAACGTATATTTCCATGTCATACCTTTGATGCGAGCTTGTGAAACTAGTACCGTTTGACCTGAAAAACTTTCATACGCAAATTGTCCGCCAATAGGAATCTGATAAGTATCATCAGGTGAAACTGTATACTTGCCGTCAACAAAGAATCCAGTAGATTTTAGCCCAGTATAATCAGGTCGAGGAGCAGTACTTTTACCATCCACGTCTATAAGGTCGCTGGGTTTGAATGCTTCATCAGCTGTAGGTACAGTGTGAGGGCGAACAACACTTACCGAGTAAACACGGGATTGGCCATGTTTCGTGACTGTCCATTCTTGAACCGTAGTGTATGCGGTTTGTCGTACATCTCCTGCTGTTACGGTCTGACCATCAGCAGGTTTTGGACTAATCTTGTATGGTTCATCACCATGTGCTGTGATCGTATAATCTAACACATCACGATCCCAACCGTCTATCAGATGGCCGTTAACCATAATACCGTTTAATGCTGCTTCAGGATTATCACTTTTGCGTTCAGCAGGTTTAAATCCTTGTTCCACGTGCACCATCTTATTGTGTTGGGTTCCCGCAGTATCACGATATATGATCGAGATATCAAACGTACGTATACCGCCTTTACGCAATCCTGGACGTGTATCAACCTTCAACACATCAGCACCATGATCAACTGAAATAGTATACGAGTCAGCAGTTGCCGCATAATCCAAGTCAGGTAACACTTTATGTTCCACTAATTCTGATGCTTTACTACCAGCTGCAATTACAGGAATACGCGAAGATTGACCATCGGCTGTGGAACGCACCACATTAATTGCAATAGACTGATCATATGTTCTAGAAGCTACGACAGAAACTTCAAACTGGTTGCCTGCTAAACTGCCGGTAGCCACACCTGAACGGCTCATTATTTTGCCGTCAACATCAGATTTAACATCGTCAGACCATGTGATTGGTACGGAGATACCATTTGATAAGCGTACTGACGCAGGGACACTATTATCAGCTGGTAACATTACTTTCACGTTAGTCTTCCAGGTGGAACCAGACAGTGTAAAAGAGTTACCGTTCGCTGTGATTACGTTACCTGTTGACCATGATGCCGTAATCAATATTTCTGGAACATGAGAGAGAGCAAGACCTGGAATTAACTGAACTGGACTTGTATTCGTTGGAGCAGTATAACGACGAGTTGTTTTTGTTATGCCAAACTGTTCCATAGTAGACGTATCAGAACCTGATTGATGTATGCGCCACTTGTGTCCATCGGAACTTATCACATCCACATCAGTACCAGGTGAAGAACCACAAGCCCAGTCAACTTTAAGCAGGTTTGAACCTTGAGGATGCAATTGAATATCCTTATGATCAGCAATCCACCACGAATTCGGTGTCAATTGGTCAATTGCTTGACGTAAGCGTTCAGTAGTTTGCGCGTATATCTCATCAGATACGCCTGCACCTAATTGTCGAGCATATTGATATGCCTGGTTTAAGACGAGAAAACTATCAGTCGTATACACTTGTACACCCATTGGTTTAGCTGATTGGGCTTCCACGTATACCTGGGCACGAGACAGCATCATACGAAAATCATTACCGGTATCCGTATGAGTTACTATATTATTTGATTGAGGCGGGTTAACAGATTCTACTGCCCATGCTGGGCTTGCTAAAATTCCAGCGCAAACCATTGCACACAAGGCAACAGAAAATATTTTAGTTACTTTCACTATTCGCTCCTTTCAATGCGAACTCACGTTCTACCTCTATGCGCTTTCGAACATGCATAGATTTGACTGTGAAAGAATCATCATGGATTGCAGTTGCACTACAGGTTGAACAAGGAGAAGGGAATCTCGATGATGCTGTATACAGCACGTGGGAGCCAATACGATGGGTTGCAGCGGGACGGGCTGATCTTACCGATAAACATATACACGACTTAATTAATGATGAGTCGATAGCTGTTCGAATACGGATCGCTCAACGTTCAGATCTGACATGTGAACACGTGGAACAATTGTCTTGGGATACGAAACCGTCTGTACTTGCACAACTCGCCATTCGCCACACGCTCAGTGCTGAACAACGCAAACGCCTAGCACTTACTGTAGATGAGCATGTGTTGACAGCAATAGGTGAAAACGAAGCTGCGAATCTTGTTAGTCGTATGCATCAATGTGAAACCATTGCGACCCATTCGCTATGACATAACAGGCAATACTAGTCACACTATGAACAATGGCATACGTGGGACACTTATAAACCCTTACCTTAATAAGCGAAGCACCCATTTACCGCATGTTAAGAAGAGCCAGCCAGCAGAATACAACGCTACCGCACCATCTGTGTAAAACACCGGCATTATGCGGCTTTACAGTTTCCTGCCCTTGTTAAGAAAGCGTATTAATGCTGGTATGTGTCGTTTGTGTTGTAGGTGTGGTGTTACGGCTGGTGTCATAAAAATATGAATCTGTGTGTGATAACTGTTGATTAATGAGGTTGATAGTGTATGAAATGGTTCGTGTATGAGGTTTCGCAGTTTACATAAAATCGGGTTAGTGGGTGTTGTTAGAGGGTGGAAGGGTTAGTAGGGCTGGCGCTATCGTGCGTACTAATCTCATGCTGCTGATCTTCGCAAAGTTTGGTGAGTTGATTGATGTTTTGTTGTTGATTGTAGATTCGATTTCCAGCTGCTAATCCTTCTGTCATGAATCCTACTATGATTCCTGCGATGAAACTAATGAAGATACATGCTACCGTGCTCATGGTTATTGTTCCTTTCCTTGCGTTCTTACTTAGTACTATGCGTTACGGGCATAGGTGTGAGTATGTGGAGTTGGAAACGTTTAATGGTAGCTGGCGCAGGTGTGTTTAGTGTGGTATTGATGTGTTTTGGAGGTGTGGTTCAGTCTGCTGTAGTAACAACATCTGGTGGAGCTATAAGTGCCAGTGAGACGGTGTCCTCGAAGAGAGTGGAGTGCTCTCACTTGGAAGCTAATACACATCATGAGGTAGTTGATGTTTCTGAAACAGCACTTCATGTGGCAAACGTGTTTGCTGCTCACGGATATTCGAAAGCAGCTACTGCTGGTGTATTAGGTAATTTGCAGGCAGAATCAGGAATGCGAGCTGACCGTGCTGAGATTGGAGGAGGAGGATTCGGTTTAGCTCAATGGACACCCCGTAGTAAAATCCGAGTTTGGTTTGATGCTCATGGTTTAGGTAATGTGCCTGATAGTGATGTTGAAGGTCAGGCGAGAATGCTAGCAGAGACTGCTGAGTCATCGTTTAATAATGTGTATTTATCTCAAGTGCAAGCAGAAGGTGTATCCATTATTAATGGTTCGTTAAAAGACACCTGGTTGAAAACTGATGATCCTCAGGTTGCTGCGATAGCATGGATGGCTGGCTGGGAACGGCCTGCCTGGGCATCACGTAACGAACAGTTTCGTCGCACTCAAGCAATGATGTTTTATCAGCAATTGGGTTCAGTATCATTTACTGCTCAACCTGGGGTAGTGTCATCTTCTACTGGTCGAAATGATTCTTGTCAAACACCAGATACTAATAGTAATGCTGCTACCGTGGGAACGGTAGGTGGTGCTCCTCAACGAGGTTTAAGCGATTTCGGTTGGATGTGCCAGGGTAGTCAACATATTTGTTCAGCTTCAGACGCTGGTGTCTTATACGCTCATTTAGAAGCGGGTCATCAGTGTGTGTGGTACGCGTGGAATCGATTGGCAATGATTCATGGTATGGACGGTTGGAATTGGGTGCGAGGCAATGGTGGTGAGATTGGACGGAATGTAAGAAATCAACCTGGGTGGACGGTTGACATGAGTCCGCGTCCAGGTGATGGTGTGTCTGGTAATAGCGCACCTTTTTCGGGTCCACCACCTGGGCATGTGGCTGTCGTTGAGGAAGTAGTCAATGATGCTTCTGGCTGGAGGATTCGTATTAGTGAAGGTAATGCTGATGGGAGTGCTTCCTGGAATTCGTATCGTGGGGATCGTTGGATTAGCAAAGCACAGGCTGGTGACATACTGTTTTTCCGTCATCAACAGTGGAAGTAATCACTGTTGTTTTGTTTTCCTGTTTTGTAGGTCTTGATCAGGGTCAAGTTGTTTGGGTTGTTGTTCACCTGGGTTGATGGGAATGGTGTTACCTTGGGGGAGTGCATCCCATAATGGTCCTGTGGTTGTTGTGAGATTTTGGATTTGTTGTTCACCTGGACTTGGGTTTAGATCCGCTAATGGGGCTGGTGTTCCTTTGATGGGAATATTTGGTGTTAGATGATCACCATAGCTGGTTACCCAGTCTGCTGCATTGTCTGTCCATGGACTATACCAGGGGTCGAAAAACCATCGATTGATAGTGCCTGTTCGTTTACTGACTTTATGCTCGGAGTTAATGGTCAGCTCATCTTGAAATTGGGTTGATGTGATAAATGGTGTGAACGCCCACCAGTGTGTGTGATCGCTGGTGACTCGTTGTGCTGCGTTTCGATTGGATGACCATACGATTATTTGTATTTTACCTGTTACTTTAACTTGATTGTTGTTCACAATGGTGGCTTGTAAACTATCGGGAACAATATGAGCACCGAGGGTCCAGTGTGTGGCCCGCTGGTAGTCGAGTTGTGTGGGGTAGTCTTGGCATGGGTTAGTAATGTTGTTGGTGCAATATGTGCTTGGGGCGTTGGGTCCTGCGTCTGTCGGTGGTGTAATGACGGAGATATTGGTGAGTTGATTATTGTTGAGTTTGGTAGGTGTGCGTATTGCTTGGAGCAGGGTTGAGGTGTCTTGTTGACTGTATTGGGTGATGGTTGTCGGGTTAATACCCCAGTCTCGACTCGCATGCTCGAACGTGTATGCAATGTTGATTAGCTCTTGCTTATTTAGAGGGGTTGTTGATGTGTGAGTGGTTGTCGTACTAGTGGCTTGTGATTGTTGGTGATGGGTGTTGAGGTTGATTATGGTGATGATGAGTGTGACGGTCAGGGTGAATCCTATTGCAATGAGGATGAGTAGTAGTGACTGTTTGCGATATTTTGTCATACATGTAGCCTATGCCCAGTGCGGGTGATTGTCGTGTTGTCAATGATGACGGTGAAAGCTCTTATTGGTATGAGGTTTTGTGATTGGTATGACGTTAGTACGAGTTCAGCTTCTCCTAGGTTAATCGTTATGTGTTCGTTTTTATGCTTTTGAGTATTTGCTTTGATTGTCATAATCAATATGATATTAGTGTTTTAGCAAAATCGGGGGGGACAAATGCGCATTTTTCAAAAAATATGGTTGATTGAACTGATTTCTGCTGGCATCTGTCCTGTAGTGAGCGCATATGTTGCTCTACTAGTTTGGATATCGTGCACCATGCGCTGCCAGGCTATAGGCATATTAGATAAATGTTCGTCTGTACTGATCTGACTGTTGCAGATAATAGTATCCGCTGTGAATATGCTTAACTGGTATACGCGCTCGCATACTTCAACTGGTATTGTGTAGTGGCCATGCTCCCAGGCGTGTACGCATGTGGTTGAGACTTGGAGTAGGCTCGCTAAATCCTCGATGGTGATATGTAATGATTCTCGAGCTTGCCGGAACACAGTTGCTTCTGACAGGAGGCGCAGCATATGATATGTGTGGGGTGAATTATAGTCACGCATGTTCGATCTCCTCGTATGTGATGCTATACACGAGAAGTGTACGTGGCTTGCATTTGCAAGAGTGAACATGCGTTAATGGTTGGGGGATATGTTCATACTACCGTTGTGTAGCCACGGCAGTATTAATGGTATGTAACATAGATTATGAATTACTGTCTACCATAATGGGGTGGTTGGTGTAGTAGTTTTTCATCAGAGTTTTACTGATTATAGTATGACAAGTAGCATCAGGATTAAGATTGTGACGAGTGGTTTTCCATGGTGCTTCAGAACAGACTTTACTACTGAGAGTATTGCCAGATAATGGTGAAAGCGACTGACAAACCATGTCCATAATCGTACATTCTTCACCTTTAAGGATGCCATGAGTGGTGAGGTCACCATCGTAAATCAAAAACTGTCCCTTGTGTAAGGCGAACAATTCTGGTGACACCGGGCCACTTCGCCATGCTTCAAAATCTGCTTCAAACAACGGTTGAGAACGACTGACAAGTGACTGAGCTTGCGAATAAAATACAAGCTTCTCCAATTTCATAGTAGTCATCGTCCCACACATGCGGAGAATATACGCTGCTACATCAACTATCATAATCATTGAATCCTCCACCCTCTTTTTAATCTGATACTAGTTTTATGCGTCCAAAAATAATTGATGGAACAACAAGTAGATTCATTATGCTTATATAACAGGTTTGTCGACAATAATGACAAGCTCAAAAGTTTTATTGTTTTGTTTAAAGTTTGGAAGAGTAACTGGCGTACCATTTCTATTTAATAAGACTCCTGTACCAGCAAACATCAAAGAAGATAATTACTGGAAAAATCTAAAAGTGAATTAACAATAGTGCAGGTACTTGCTACCAGTTGTTTGAGGTTCTGTACTTAATAGAGTACAGAACCTCATTTCAATCGATAATACAGTATAAAACAATCTTAGATTTTTTAACTATTTATCACATATTCTCATCTTCCTGCTTGTCGTGACGTTGAAGGATTTTGTAAATATCAATATTGTTTACGCCTTCAGTAATCGCATCATCATCAATATCAGCATTATATGAGCAGTATGCTTTTCCGCTCTCGGTTACGCTTACTCCTAGAGGATTGGTAATCTTGTTGATCTCATCGACATAGTCTTTCGTTGCGCTCTCTATATCGAAATCGTCTTGAAAGTCTCCTGCTGCTGTTCGAACAATATCCTCAAAACTTGTGGCAGAAGGATTGATGATTGTTTCAAAATCAGGAGCGTACTTAGTTTTAGCATTAGCGTCTCTCTGGTTTGTGTTTGTTGGTGTTTGAGTAGCTTCTGCTAGAGATGGTAAGTCTTGTCCTTTTCCACCAGGTTTAGTATCGTATTGTCCTCCTGTGGAACCAGGAGAGTTTTTTGGTTTACGCGCATCATTGCTCATGCGTTTTATCCTTTCAGCACTAGATTATATGGTACAAGCACACCTATGCGCTTATCGTCAACCGTTTTCCATACACCATCATCTGGTAAAAGACACTCGTATTCACCGTTGAATACTTGCTGCTTATTTTTGGACGCATATAGATAAGTGAGGGGTTGTACAGGAATGACTAGTAGAAAGGTGACTCGCATGAATGAACTCACCAGAAGACAAAACAAGGATTGCAGTATTACTGTCATGTCCTTAATGAGAGTGTTAAGGGATAGACAGGATATTCGTAATCGTATTATTGGCTTTCCCGCGAGAAAACGTGACCGTTACACGTTTAAAAACATTGTCAGTTCACTGTGAGGACGGACATCATGCAATATTATCGTAAGTCTAAAACTCTGGTAAATGACACTGTGATTAAACGGTTACTACTGTTTGAACAAATCAATGCATGGTATAAAACGAATACGTAGACGGACTGCTACTTGTTATCGTTTGAGTCTGCAGTAAAAATTGTAGAGATTGATGTGGCTTACTACAAGAGCGGTAATTGTTGTAAATGTTATCTCGGTGAGGAGCGCATTGCAAATGGGAGAGCCATTTACCCGGGCATGAAATTCTTTATT
>NZ_MWWS01000015.1 GCF_002259585.1 Bombiscardovia coagulans | reverse complement strand
AGGCTTGGGGGCTGTGGTGGTGTTCCCGGTCACGGTCACGGTGCCTACCATCGCTGAGAACGCGAGTTTTAGTTACTATATTATTCATGATCCGATGGATGCTCGGTTAACGGGTACGGGTGTGCAGTCAGTACAGGTTGATGGTGTGGATGTGCCGGCTCGTTATTATCACACCAGTGTTACGGGTAGCACGGTGGATGTAGGGTTCACGCAGGAAGGTTTGGGGTGGTTGAAAACCCAGGCTGGTAAAAGCGTGGTGGTTACGTTTACTGGTGTGGTTAGTTCGTTGGGTGTTGATGGTGTGATAGCGAATACAGCGTTCTTGTATTCAAACACGCAAACCAGTGCGGATCCTCCCGTGACTCCTCCGTTGGTGCCGCCTGCTAATCCTCCCAGCACGCCTCCGGAGTCTGGGCGGGTGCATGAGAATTGGGGTAATGTGGTCGTGAGTAAAATCGATGCGGGTGATCATCATACCGGTTTGTCTGGTGCCCAGTTCGAGGTGTATGGGGTTCAAGACCCGTACGCGTCTGATTGTTCTCATGCGCAGGTTACTGGTGATGCGTTACGGGTTAACGGTGTGAGTAGGTTTACCAGTGGTGCTGATGGTCGGGTCGTGATAGATGGTTTGTTTGTTTCTGATTCGAAGAACACGCCTGTTGATGCTACTAGTCGTTGTTACGTGTTGAAAGAGGTGGTAGCTCCTGCTGGGTATGTGTTACCTACGGGAGCGGCGGCGTTGACACCGGTGAGTGTGAAAACAGGAAACACTCAGGGTGTTGATGTGACGATAGTGAATAGTAAAAACACGATGCCGCCGTTACCGTTAACGGGTGCTACCGGTTTGGTGGTACTCACGCTTACTGGTGTGGTGTTGTTAGTGGTAGCGGTAGTGGTTCTGGTGTATCGGAGAAATCATCACGAGTAAACACTGCTGGTAGAAGACTACCGTGGCTTGTATGGTAATCCCCCCAGCAAAGCCACGGTTGGTGGCGGGGGTTTACCGGGTTTGGTCTTTTTTCTCTTCCCAAACCTTGGTAAACCCCCGCATATCATTACCTAAACACAAGCATAAGAAAAACCCTAAGTCAGGAGTCTAAGAAAAACCTGAACACGGGTGTGTGTAAAACCTGGTCATGGGTCT
>NZ_MWWS01000014.1 GCF_002259585.1 Bombiscardovia coagulans | reverse complement strand
CATAAGCATGAGCGGCAGAACGGGACCAACGAGTTGGCTCAGGATACGGGGAGCGCGAGTATCCAGGGGGAGGGTATTGGTGGTGTGGGGTAGACGGTGTATCAGGTAGCGGGTTTGGATATGAGTAATCCGAGTACGTGGGATAGGGTCGCGGGTTGGTCGGCTCCTGGTTTTGTTGATGATAGTAACGCGGCGGGTGTGCGGTTAGGGACGGTTCCTGACCAGCACGGGTTAGACGTGGCTGGTAAGAAACACGTCGTTACTGATGCTAGTGGTGTAGCGGTGGTGTCTGGGCTACCGGTGGGCTTGTATGTGGTAGCGGAAACGAAACGGCCAGCGAATGTGGTTGATATCGCGCAACCCTTTATCGTGTCGATACCGTTCCCGGATACGGGTAAAACACAGGGTTGGTTGTATGAGGTGAATGTGTATCCCAAGAACGGTGTGGGGTCTATTGATAAAACGATTAGTAAACAAACCGGGTTAGGCTTGGGGGCTGTGGTGGTGTTCCCGGTCACGGTCACGGTGCCTACCATCGCTGAGAACGCGAGTTTTAGTTACTATATTATTCATGATCCGATGGATGCTCGGTTAACGGGTACGGGTGTGCAGTCAGTACAGGTTGATGGTGTGGATGTGCCGGCTCGTTATTATCACACCAGTGTTACGGGTAGCACGGTGGATGTAGGGTTCACGCAGGAAGGTTTGGGGTGGTTGAAAACCCAGGCTGGTAAAAGCGTGGTGGTTACGTTTACTGGTGTGGTTAGTTCGTTGGGTGTTGATGGTGTGATAGCGAATACAGCGTTCTTGTATTCAAACACGCAAACCAGTGCGGATCCTCCCGTGACTCCTCCGTTGGTGCCGCCTGCTAATCCTCCCAGCACGCCTCCGGAGTCTGGGCGGGTGCATGAGAATTGGGGTAATGTGGTCGTGAGTAAAATCGATGCGGGTGATCATCATACCGGTTTGTCTGGTGCCCAGTTCGAGGTGTATGGGGTTCAAGACCCGTACGCGTCTGATTGTTCTCATGCGCAGGTTACTGGTGATGCGTTACGGGTTAACGGTGTGAGTAGGTTTACCAGTGGTGCTG
Organism: Bombiscardovia coagulans; assembly: GCF_002259585.1. GTDB lineage: Bacteria > Actinomycetota > Actinomycetes > Actinomycetales > Bifidobacteriaceae > Bombiscardovia > Bombiscardovia coagulans. The sequence continues at coordinate 1,854 of NZ_MWWS01000014.1, read as the reverse complement.
ATGGTCGGGTCGTGATAGATGGTTTGTTTGTTTCTGATTCGAAGAACACGCCTGTTGATGCTACTAGTCGTTGTTACGTGTTGAAAGAGGTGGTAGCTCCTGCTGGGTATGTGTTACCTACGGGAGCGGCGGCGTTGACACCGGTGAGTGTGAAAACAGGAAACACTCAGGGTGTTGATGTGACGATAGTGAATAGTAAAAACACGATGCCGCCGTTACCGTTAACGGGTGCTACCGGTTTGGTGGTACTCACGCTTACTGGTGTGGTGTTGTTAGTGGTAGCGGTAGTGGTTCTGGTGTATCGGAGAAATCATCACGAGTGAGTGTTGGTTGAATACTCACTGCTGGTAGAAGACTACCGTGGCTTGTATGGTAATCCCCCCAGCAAAGCCACGGTTGGTGGCGGGGGTTTACCGGGTTTGGTCTTTTTTCTCTTCCCAAACCTTGGTAAACCCCCGCATATCATTACCTAAACACAAGCATAAGAAAAACCCTAAGTCAGGAGTCTAAGAAAAACCTGAACACGGGTGTGTGTAAAACCTGGTCATGGGTATAAGAAAAACCCTAAGTCACAGAGTGAAAAACAAAACCTGATAAGGGTGTGTGTAAAGCCTGGTCATGGGCGTACGTAAAACCTCAACAGGGGTGTGGGGAAGAACCTAGACATGGATCATGGATCAGGGGGTGGNGTTTGTGTGTGGCTTGGTGTGGTGTTGGTAGTGTGGGCTGGCGTGTATGACGGGTAGTGGCAAGGGTGGAACAGGTGGGTTATCGGGTGGGATGGTGGCAGCGTGTACGGCGTGGTCAATGGTGGAGCGCGTTACTCGTGTTTGTGTTGGTAGCTGCTGGTGTGAGCGCGTTGGTGTATCCGTCAGCTGCTTCGTGGGTTGCTCAGTACGAGCAGTCACGCTTGATTGGTCAAGGGGTACCACATGAGGGTCAGGTATCAGCGCAAGAAGAGCAGCGTTACATACAAGCCGCGTACGCGTATAACAACGCGTTACATGCTGGTGCTGCTTACCGGGCAAACACGAACCAGCCATTTAGTCAACAGGGTAAGGATCTCCATGAACGGTACGAGCAGACCCTGCCAGCAGGACACGGGTTGATGGCTCGGTTACAAGTGCCGAGTATTCGTGTTGATGTACCGGTGTATCACGGTACCAGTGATGCTACCTTGTTGATGGGTATCGGTCATTTAGAAGGCACGAGTGTGCCGGTGGGTGGTAGTGGTACCCACGCGGTGTTGACCGGGCATCGGGGGTTGGCTCAAGCGACGTTGTTTACGAATTTGGATAAAGTCAAGGTTGGTGACCAGTTCACTATCTCGAGTTTCCATCACGTGGTCACGTATCAGGTCGTGAACACACAGGTTGTTGAACCCGAACAGACTCGTAGTTTACAACCGGTTGAGGGTCAGGATTTAGTGACGTTGGTGACGTGTACTCCGTTAGGGATTAACACGCAGCGTATTTTTGTGACGGGTCAGCGAGTGTTTCCTACACCGGTTCAGGCCCGGCAGGCAGCTGTGAGTAAGCCTAGTGTTCCCTCGTTTCCTTGGTGGTTGTTGGTATTGGTAGTGGTGTTGGTGGCTGATAGTGGTTGGCTGGTAGTGAGTGTGAAACAACCAGGAAAGCATGGTTGGTTGGCGGGTAAGCGTGAACAAACAGGACACCAGCCAACCCATAAACCATCATCCCAGCAATCAATCAAACGAACACATAAACAATCAATCAAGCAATCATCCAAGCGAACGCCCAAGCCATCAATCAAGCGATCACACCGGCCGAAACACAAGCTAGCCTACAAACACCAACCCAAACACTAGCCAACCCACCAACAATCCATCAACAA
>NZ_MWWS01000013.1 GCF_002259585.1 Bombiscardovia coagulans | reverse complement strand
ACTCGTTTGAAGTACCTGTTGCCTTCTTGGAAGGACGAGAGGTACGACATTTACGAGCTGGGCTAGTAGAGCACTATGCTTCGCAGCTAAAGAGCGAGCATAAGTTTGTGTGGTTTGAGCATTCGGCTCATTGTCCACAGTGGGAAGAACCAACTCGCTTTGTTGCAGTTGTTGAAGAGTTGTGTCATGAAGACTTCAATTAGACACGCCGTAAACACTTGATATTCCAGGGAGTATGCACTGTTATTGGATGCCGATTTGCATCTTAAGACAAATAGGAGTAAGTTTATCTTTTGCTGCCGCTCAGCAGTTAGGAATCTCAAGAGTTTCTTACTGGTGGGTGTGCGTGGTGGTTTGAGAACTCAATAGTGTGTTTGTACTGCTTATTTTATTTTTTGATTGTCAGTCTGATGCCTGCCCATGTTTGTGGGTGCCTGAGAGGGTTTAATTGGTGTCGGGTTTTTTGTTTTGTGGGGCCAATCGTTTTGATTGGTTCTGTCAGTTTTATTTTTTGAGAGTCATGTTTTGACTGTTCACAATAGTTTTTTGTGGAGGGTTTGATTCTGGCTCAGGATGAACGCTGGCGGCGTGCTTAACACATGCAAGTCGAACGGGATCCATCAAGCTTGCTTGGTGGTGAGAGTGGCGAACGGGTGAGTAATGCGTGACTAACCTGCCTTGTACTTTGGAATAGCTCCTGGAAACGGGTGGTAATGCCGAATGTTCCACATGATCGCATGATGGTGTGGGAAAGGGTTTACTGGTATGAGATGGGGTCGCGTCCTATCAGCTTGTTGGTGGGGTGATGGCCTACCAAGGCTTCGACGGGTAGCCGGCCTGAGAGGGTGACCGGCCACATTGGGACTGAGATACGGCCCAGACTCCTACGGGAGGCAGCAGTGGGGAATATTGCACAATGGGCGAAAGCCTGATGCAGCGACGCCGCGTGCGGGATGACGGCCTTCGGGTTGTAAACCGCTTTTAGCAAGGAGCAAGCGAGAGTGAGTGTACTTGTTGAATAAGCGCCGGCTAACTACGTGCCAGCAGCCGCGGTAATACGTAGGGCGCAAGCGTTATCCGGAATTATTGGGCGTAAAGAGCTCGTAGGCGGTTTGTCGCGTCTGGTGTGAAAGTCCACTGCTTAACGGTGGATTGGCGCCGGGTACGGGCAGGCTAGAGTGCAGTAGGGGAGACTGGAATTCCCGGTGTAACGGTGGAATGTGTAGATATCGGGAAGAACACCAATGGCGAAGGCAGGTCTCTGGGCTGTTACTGACGCTGAGGAGCGAAAGCGTGGGGAGCGAACAGGATTAGATACCCTGGTAGTCCACGCTGTAAACGGTGGATGCTGGATGTGGGGCCCGTTCCGCGGGTTCTGTGTCGGAGCTAACGCGTTAAGCATCCCGCCTGGGGAGTACGGCCGCAAGGTTAAAACTCAAAGAAATTGACGGGGGCCCGCACAAGCGGCGGAGCATGCGGATTAATTCGATGCAACGCGAAGAACCTTACCTGGGCTTGACATGTTCCTGACGACTGCAGAGATGTGGTTTCCCTTCGGGGCAGGTTCACAGGTGGTGCATGGTCGTCGTCAGCTCGTGTCGTGAGATGTTGGGTTAAGTCCCGCAACGAGCGCAACCCTTGTCTCGTGTTGCCAGCGGGTTATGCCGGGAACTCACGAGAGACCGCCGGAGTTAATCCGGAGGAAGGTGGGGATGACGTCAGATCATCATGCCCCTTACGTCCAGGGCTTCACGCATGCTACAATGGCCGGTACAGCGAGATGCGACATAGTGATATGAAGCGGATCTCTTAAAACCGGTCTCAGTTCGGATTGGAGCCTGCAACTCGGCTCCATGAAGGCGGAGTCGCTAGTAATCGCGGATCAGCAACGCCGCGGTGAATGCGTTCCCGGGCCTTGTACACACCGCCCGTCAAGTCATGAAAGTGGGTAGCGCCCGAAGCCGGTGGCCTAACCAGTTTTGCTGGGGGGAGCCGTCTAAGGTGGGACCCGTGATTGGGACTAAGTCGTAACAAGGTAGCCGTACCGGAAGGTGCGGCTGGATCACCTCCTTTCTACGGAGATTTTTTGAAATTCCTCATGCTGTTGTGGTGTGGGGTCGTGCTCACGGTTGCTGCTGTTGTGGTGGTGGTTGGTGAGTGTTACTGATGCGGAAATGGTCAAAGAATGTGGTGAGTGGTGTGGGCATGCTGTTGGGTTCCCGGACTGCCTTGTTTGGTGGCTGGGTGCCGTCCTGTTGGTGATTGTTGACTGTTGGTTGGTGGTTGCTGGTGGGTGTGGTGGTGGTTTGAGAACTGGATAGTGGACGCGAGCAAGCAAATGTTTGTTTGAATGTTTGTTTGTTGTATGATTTTTCGCCGGGCTCTGTTTAGAGTCTGGTTGATTGCTTGTAGTGATCTTGATTGTTGTGTTGATGTGTCTGATAGGTTGTTGTTCTTGTTGGTAATTGGTTGTTGTGGTTACTGGTAAGGGCGCATGGTGGATGCCTTGGCAGACAGGACTGATGAAGGACGTGTGGGGCTGCGATAAGCCTCGGGGAGTTGCCGACAGGGCGTTGATCCGAGGATTTCCGAATGGGGTAACCCACCAGCTTTTGGGCTGGTACCGCTGATGCGGGGGGTACGCAGGGAAGTGAAACATCTTAGTACCTGCAGGAAAAGATATTCCGTGAGTAGTGGCGAGCGAAAGCGGATGATGGCTAAACTAGTGTTGTGTGATACCTGTCGGGGGTTGCGATGCTGGTGTTGTGGGATGGTATGTCGCAGGGCCGATGACTTGCGCAGTAGTGATAAAACCGTGTGTGAGATGAACAGGATTGAATGCCTGGCCGGAGAGGGTGATGGCCCCGTAGTTGGTAATGCATGGTCTACTGATTATTATTCCCGAGTAGCGCGGGACTCGTGGAATCCCGTGTGAATCTGCCCAGACCGTTGGGTAAGCCTGAATATGCCTGTTTGACCGATAGTGAACGAGTACCGTGAGGGAAAGGTGAAAAGTACCCCGGGAGGGGAGTGAAATAGTTTCTGAAACCGTGTGCTTACAAACCGTCAGAGCCTCTTTGTGGGGTGATGGCGTGCCTATCGAAAAATGAGTCTGCGAGTCAGTGATGCGTGGCGAGACTAACCCGTGTGGGGGAGTCGTAGCGAAAGCGAGTCTGAAATATGGCGTTTGAGTTGCGTGTTCTGGACCCGAAGCGGGATGATCTAGCCCTGAGCAGGTTGAAGCGCGGGTAAGGCCGCGTGGAGGACCGAACCCACTTAGGTTGAAAACTGAGGGGATGACTTAGGGTTAGGGGTGAAAGGCCAATCAAATTCCGTGATAGCTGGTTCTCTCCGAAATGCATTTTGGTGCAGCGTCATGTTAATTGTTTCCAGGGGGTAGAGCTACCAGATGCCTGAGGGCCCTTGTGGGGTACCGAGGGCAGCTGAACTCCGAATACCTGTGAAGTGTATCGTGGCAGTGAGTCGGCGGGGGATAAGCTCCGTCGTCGAAAGGGAGACAGCCCAGATCGTCGTTTAAGGTCCCTAAGTGTGTGCTAAGTGGGAAAGGATGTGGAGTCGCATAGACAGCCAGGAGGTTGGCTCAGAAGCAGCCATCCTTGAAAGAGTGCGTAACAGCTCACTGGTCTAGTGGCTCCGCGCCGACAATGTAGCGGGGCTTAAGTACACCACCGAAGACGCGACAACAGCCTTGTGGTTGTTGGGTAGGAGAGCGTTCTGCATGGGGTGAAGCAGCCGGGGAACCGTGTTGTGGACTGTGTGGAAGTGAGAATGCAGACATGAGTAGCGAGAGACGGGTGAGAATCCCGTCCGCTGAATGACTAAGGGTTCCAGGGCAACGTTCGTCGTCCCTGGGTGAGTCGGGTCCTAAGGCGAGGCCGACAGGCGTAGTCGAATGGATGAAGGAGTTGATATTCTCCTACCGGCATACATGCGTCAAACTTGAACTGGTGAAGCTGTGTCTTTCATGTTGGTTGAGCATGCTTTCGGGTGTGTGATACTGGTGTGGTTCATGGTGGAAGTGGGGATGGTAGCGTGGGAGTGACACAATAGGAGAGCCGGGCTGCGGTGGTGGTTATCCGTGGTTAAGCGTGTGGCGCGTCAGATAGGTAAATCCGTCTGGCTTGTGCGTGAGGCGTGATGATGGAAGGCGTTGGCCTTGATATCCGGTGTGTCCTGTTGTCGAGAAAACCTTCAACGTGAGTGTGTATACCGCCCGTACCCTAAACCGACACAGGTGGTCAAGTAGAGTATACTAAAGCGATCGAGTGAATCCTGGTCAAGGAACTCGGCAAATTGCTCCCGTGCCTTCGGCATAAGGGAGACCCGTGCTGGTGAGGCCCCTTGCGGGTGGAGCTGGTGTGGGTGGCACAGGCCAGGGGGTAGCGACTGTTTACCAAAAACACAGGTGCATGCGAAGGCGTAAGCCGCTGTATATGCACTGACGCCTGCCCGGTGCCGGAAGGTTAAGAGGATCCGTTAACTTTTGGTGAAGCGGTGAATTTAAGCCCCGGTAAACGGCGGTGGTAACTATAACCATCCTAAGGTAGCGAAATTCCTTGTCGGGTAAGTTCCGACCTGCACGAATGGCGTAACGACTTCCCCACTGTCTCGACCAGGAACTCGGCGAAATTGCAGTACGAGTAAAGATGCTCGTTAAGCGCAGAAGGACGAAAAGACCCCGGGACCTTTACTATACCTTGGTATTGGTGTTAGGCAATGATTGTGTAGGATAGACGGGAGACTGTGAAGCGTGGGCGCCAGCTTGCGTGGAGTTGTAATGTGAAATACCGTTCTGTTGTTGTCTGGCTTCTAACCTCGACCAGTTATCCTGGTTAGGGACAGTGCCTGGCGGGTAGTTTAACTGGGGCGGTTGCCTCCTAAAGAGTAACGGAGGCGCTCAATGGTTCCCTCAGCCCGGTTGGCAATCGGGTTACGAGTGTAATCGTATAAGGGAGCTTGACTGTGAGAGTGACGGCTCGAGCAGGGACGAAAGTCGGAGATAGTGATCCGGTGCCGGCGTACGGACGCGGCATCGCTCAACGGATAAAAGGTACCCCGGGGATAACAGGCTGATCATTCCCAAGAGTCCATATCGACGGGATGGTTTGGCACCTCGATGTCGGCTCGTCGCATCCTGGGGCTGGAGCAGGTCCCAAGGGTTCGGCTGTTCGCCGATTAAAGCGGCACGCGAGCTGGGTTCAGAACGTCGTGAGACAGTTTGGTCTCTATCCTCTGCGCTCGTTGGAATCTTGAGGAGACCTGCCCATAGTACGAGAGGACCTGGGTGGACGAACCTCTGGTATGCCGGTTGTCACGCCAGTGGCACGGCCGGTTAGCTACGTTCGGATGGGATAACCGCTGAAAGCATCTAAGCGGGAAGCCCCCTCCAAGATAAGGATTCCGTGCACTCTTGAAGTGTGAGAGGCCCCATGTAGAACACGTGGTTGATAGGCCGGATGTGGAAGCTCTGTAAGGGGTGAAGCTGACCGGTACTAATGGCTGATGGTAATCATAATCCCAGCCTTTGATAGGGGTTGGTTGATGAGAGTGATGAACGTGATCAGGCGTGAAGCATGCGTGATGGTCAGGGTCGTTCTGCAAGCAGTCTAGTAATGAATGGATTATATGAAACGCGTCTACTAGCCGGTTCCCCGATTGTCACCCGGAACCTCACTTCTGTTGTGGAGGTGGTGGGATAAGTTAAGATTTGCGGTGGTCATAGCCTGGGGGATACGCCCGGTTCCATTCCGAACCCGGAAGCTAAGGCCCAGCACGGCAATGGTACTGCACTCGGTAGGGTGTGGGAGAGTAGCACACCGCCGCATTACACGTTATGGGTAGGACCCTGGGAAGCGTTTGTTTCCCAGGGTCCTACTGTATGTGATGGCGTGTGCTGGCTTGAGAGTGGTGTGTGAGAGTGGTTGTGTGAGAGTGTGTGAGTGTGGCTGTGTGAGAGTGTGTTGGTTT
>NZ_MWWS01000012.1 GCF_002259585.1 Bombiscardovia coagulans | reverse complement strand
TTCTTAACCACAAACCCCCAGAAACGTTCACTCATAACACACCCTATTACTAGCACCAACCGTACAAACAGCTACTAGCCCATTACCCCAACAGAGTTTGGACGCCAATTTCCACGACAGTCGCGACACACTCATATGACCTACCAACCATACTAAAGTAGGTTGAAAACATCGTACTTACACCAAGTAAAATGACAACTTCGTTATAGTGGCATGAGTGTGGTTTAAAAACACAGCATTTACAAGAGACCGGTGTGCAAAGCAACTTCTCACACACCGGTCTTCTGACCTTACAGGTAATTCACTCAAAAGCCATAACCAATCCGCTTTTATTCATTACCAGTGCCCTTACTAAAAACGGCAAAGAGTCTTCTCGTGTCGAATTAGCCTCGGCAGCAAACTACAACATTCTTCATGCACAATTTTACTTGCCGGCATGAGCTGGTCCAGAGCTAAGAACCTTGTCATGCTTTAACTTCCGGTACGCCAAACCCATAATCATGAGCACGATACCCACAAACAGCATATTCAAAATACCTCGACCACCAGTTAAAGGCAAAGCACCAACTTTACCTGGATCAGCCTGACCAGGACGCCAATTCATAATGATCTTCTTGATCATCCTTCCCTCGTCATCTTCAAACGCAGGACGGCCAATGTGATCCAGCACTATGGGGCACTGGTAGGGTCCGAAGTCGAGTTTGTTGATATCTGCTGCTACCCCTTTACCACCTCGGGTTCTCACTAACTCAGCTGGAGTTTTACCTGCATACCCACTAAAATCAACATACTTAAACACTCGCTCAGGACGAATATACACGATCCCTTGCGTGACCTCGGCTTCTTTATACTCATACAAGCCAAACTTCAGCTCAGTCACTTTCCCAGGACTATTCGGGTCACGAGGATCTTTCTTAACTATCGGAATACCAACAAAAGTCACAATCCCATTGTCATCTGACATAGCCTGCACGGGCTTTACCCCATTCGGCGGCCCCTGAGGAGTGCCTTCACTGTCTGCATCATAAAAATTCCCATCCTCATACAAGAAGGACATAGAGCCATAACGATCCTCAGGACGCGTCAAACGGAAAATAGCATACGGAGCTGCATAAGGTATTTCTCCCTCTTCGGGTTTATTGCTCTTACCGAACTGCAAACCAGGAGTACTAACCACAGCATCAGTCCTCAACGAGCCATCCTTAATCTGAATGCTATCAATAGTCTCCGCAGCCACCTCATTCACCAGCAAACCAGTCTCATGCGCGAGGAAATCCCCACCGCCGCCGGTTAACTTCGTCTCATATGTCCACGAAAGCCACAAATGAGAAACACCACTCACGCTCGACTCATCCGAAAAAACCCTAGTAAAATCACCAACCGACAAATACCAAGCCCATGTGTTACCACACAGCTGAGCGTCAGGGTTATCTGTGAGAAACACGCCCAAACCGGTTCCAGTATTGTTAAAAAGCGTTTCAAGCCACAATGGGGTGTCGCTGATTATGTTCCTATAGACGTTAGTACCTGTTCCAACTACATAATTCCCCTGAGAATCCTTCATAGAACCAATGACTGACTTTACATTGTACTTTGCGTCGATAGGTGCAGAATGTGCTGCCCCACTAGCATCCTGCCAATTCAACTTCACCTGCGGAACTGGATCAACACCAGGAGATCCCCCCAACATCTTCAAACCAGAAGGCAACCTATCAACTACAGCAACAGCGGCACTGTCACCATTTCGATTCTTGCCGGTATACTTCTGTATCTCTTTAATATCTAACTTCCCATCACCCAAAACCGGAGAAGCCTCATTATATAACCTATAATCCACCTCCCACGAAATCGTATCGCCAACCTGCGCATACAAAGCACCACGATCTTTCCCATCAACATCAACTACCTTCGTGGCAGTCTTCATCAAATCATTCTTAGCAACATTCTTAGGGAACAAATGAAGGTGATACACATTACCCGCCACCTCAACCGGTGACCGCACACCAGTAACTGTATCTAACTGAGTAGTCTTATTAGTCGTATGATACGGCAAATCAAAAATCACATCAGGAGACGGATTATACAACGGATCATACAAGGGATTATCCGCACGAGAATACGGAGAATCCATCTCCCGTAACAAGTAATAATTTACTACTCCTGCGTTATCAACCACAGGGAACTGCGTAACAACACCACCATTATCAACCACACGCCAAAACCCATCAGAAGCAGAAGAAACACTGGCATTCGGCGCATTCTTAATCACACCATTACCATCCGTCTTACCCACATAACGCTCATGAGTATCAAAATTTGACAACTTCGGATCCATATCACCAGAAGACACCCCAGCCTTCGGTGTAACTCGAGTCACCATGAATTCAACACCAACACCAGAAAACTGAACACCAACATTGGGGTTCTTCAGAACACTGGCATCTTTATCCGAACCTACAGCAGCTGTACCATCCCTCTTACTCAACAGCTTCGTCACCGTCAAATAAGCCTTATCAGGTTTACGCGAATCAGAATCAGGTACAAACTGATCAGCAGAAGTATAAGTATCACCATCACCCGGAACTAAAACCACTTCAGCATGAGCAGCCGGAACACAAACCAACAGCACAGCAACCACCAGCAACAACGAAAGAAACAGCCTCACCACAGCCGCATTCTTAACCACAAACCCCCAGAAACGTTCACTCATAACACACCCTATTACTAGCACCAACCGTACAAACAGCTACTAGCCCATTACCCCAACAGAGTTTGGACGCCAATTTCCACGACAGTCGCGACACACTCATATGACCTACCAACCATACTAAAGTAGGTTGAAAACATCGTACTTACACCAAGTAAAATGACAACTTCGTTATAGTGGCATGAGTGTGGTTTAAAAACACAGCATTTACAAGAGACCGGTGTGCAAAGCAACTTCTCACACACCGGTCTTCTGACCTTACAGGTAATTCACTCAAAAGCCATAACCAATCCGCTTTTATTCATTACCAGTGCCCTTACTAAAAACGGCAAAGAGTCTTCTCGTGTCGAATTAGCCTCGGCAGCAAACTACAACATTCTTCATGCACAATTTTACTTGCCGGCATGAGCTGGTCCAGAGCTAAGAACCTTGTCATGCTTTAACTTCCGGTACGCCAAACCCATAATCATGAGCACGATACCCACAAACAGCATATTCAAAATACCTCGACCACCAGTTAAAGGCAAAGCACCAACTTTACCTGGATCAGCCTGACCAGGACGCCAATTCATAATGATCTTCTTGATCATCCTTCCCTCGTCATCTTCAAACGCAGGACGGCCAATGTGATCCAGCACTATGGGGCACTGGTAGGGTCCGAAGTCGAGTTTGTTGATATCTGCTGCTACCCCTTTACCACCTCGGGTTCTCACTAACTCAGCTGGAGTTTTACCTGCATACCCACTAAAATCAACATACTTAAACACTCGCTCAGGACGAATATACACGATCCCTTGCGTGACCTCGGCTTCTTTATACTCATACAAGCCAAACTTCAGCTCAGTCACTTTCCCAGGACTATTCGGGTCACGAGGATCTTTCTTAACTATCGGAATACCAACAAAAGTCACAATCCCANNNTNANNNGACATAGCCTGCACGGGCTTTACCCCATTCGGCGGCCCCTGAGGAGTGCCTTCACTGTCTGCATCATAAAAATTCCCATCCTCATACAAGAAGGACATAGAGCCATAACGATCCTCAGGACGCGTCAAACGGAAAATAGCATACGGAGCTCCATATGCCAAAAGGTCACCTTCTTCGGGTTTATTGCTCTTACCGAACTGCAAACCAGGTGTAGCAACAACAGCATCAGCTCTCAACGAGCCATCCTTAATCTGAATGCTATCAATAGTCTCCGCAGCCACCTCATTCACCAGCAAACCACTCCTGTGTCCTACAAAATCACCACCACCACCGGTTAACTTCGTCTCATATGTCCACGAAAGCCACAAATGAGAAACACCACTCACGCTCGACTCATCCAAAAAAACCCTAGTAAAATCACCAACCGACAAAGCAAAAGCCCACAAATTACCATTCAACTGAGGATCGGTATCATCGGGCAAAAAATAATCCAAAGAGCTACTTGCAAACGGAAAAATAAATTGATCCCACCAAGGTTCATTGTTGATAACATTTCTGTATAAGTT
>NZ_MWWS01000011.1 GCF_002259585.1 Bombiscardovia coagulans | reverse complement strand
ACCCGCATCGATTTTACTCACGACCACATTACCCCAATTCTCATGCACCCGCCCAGACTCCGGAGGCGTGCTGGGAGGATTAGCAGGCGGCACCAACGGAGGAGTCACGGGAGGATCCGCACTGGTTTGCGTGTTTGAATACAAGAACGCTGTATTCGCTATCACACCATCAACACCCAACGAACTAACCACACCAGTAAACGTAACCACCACGCTTTTACCAGCCTGGGTTTTCAACCACCCCAAACCTTCCTGCGTGAACCCTACATCCACCGTGCTACCCGTAACACTGGTGTGATAATAACGAGCCGGCACATCCACACCATCAACCTGTACTGACTGCACACCCGTACCCGTTAACCGAGCATCCATCGGATCATGAATAATATAGTAACTAAAACTCGCGTTCTCAGCGATGGTAGGCACCGTGACCGTGACCGGGAACACCACCACAGCCCCCAAGCCTAACCCGGTTTGTTTACTAATCGTTTTATCAATAGACCCCACACCGTTCTTGGGATACACATTCACCTCATACAACCAACCCTGTGTTTTACCCGTATCCGGGAACGGTATCGACACGATAAAGGGTTGCGCGATATCAACCACATTCGCTGGCCGTTTCGTTTCCGCTACCACATACAAGCCCACCGGTAGCCCAGACACCACCGCTACACCACTAGCATCAGTAACGACGTGTTTCTTACCAGCCACGTCTAACCCGTGCTGGTCAGGAACCGTCCCTAACCGCACACCCGCCGCGTTACTATCATCAACAAAACCAGGAGCCGACCAACCCGCGACCATATCCCACGTACGCGGATTACTCATATCCAAACCCGCTACCGGATACACCGTGAACTCTACACCACCAATACCCGCGCTCGGGATACTCGCGCTCCCGTCAGGCTGAGCCAACGCGTTGGTCCCGTTCTGCCGCTCATGCTTATGAATAATGATCGACCCGTGCCTCGCCTGGTCTATATCACCAAACACCGGACTACTCGGAGCCGCGACAACCCCCACCGCTGCCAGTAACGACACCACTACCACCACCACCGGCACGACAACAGAACGCACCCATACCACACGTTTCACCATTTCTCTTATCTCCTTGTATCCTCAAAACCACACCAGAACACGCACACACCATGCCCCAGCCACCACCAACCACCAACCAGTAACCACTCAACCGGTAAACCACCCAGCCGTTAGCCACTCAGTCGGTACCTGGTAACCACCAGCCTTCAGCCGGTAACCACCAGCCTCCGGTCGGTAACCTCTAGCCGTTAACCACTCAGCCGTTACCTGGTAGCCACTCAGTCGTTAGCTGGTGGCTGGTGGTTGTTCCTCATTACTCACCACTAACCTTGAATCACCGCAGGACCCTCACGAATCCTGCTACCACCCGCCTCACGCACGATGCCTACCCCGCAACACCACCGCCAACAACCGACGAGCACGAGACACCCCCACCAACAAGCCAGCCAACACACACGAACAACCCACCATCACCACCAACACCACACTCACACCACCCGTCAACGGTAACGACGGCACCTGCTGCTG
>NZ_MWWS01000010.1 GCF_002259585.1 Bombiscardovia coagulans | reverse complement strand
CCCACCACACCACACCAGCAACAGACGCACCAACAACCCGCTGCTCACGAGACACCGGACCCACCGGATCACGTAAACCACCAACACGCGCATACCCCTGATTGACCACCACATCACCAGCCACATCAACCACCACCCGAGCAGCCAACACCTCACCAGAAGCAAACACACCCGCACGAGACACCCGCACCGCCCGACTATCCGCCACCGACACCGGACAACCAACAGAACCAAACTCAGCCTCGACACACCAACGCACCGACCCCGGCTCACCCACCCTGGGATCACGCGGCACATCAGCAGACACCGTATACTCCACACGCACCCCAGACGAACCACCACGCGTCACCGAAACCGACCGCAACAACGCCACACCAGCAAAACGACTACCAGCCACACCAGCAACCGGTAACACATCCACCAACACCACATCAGACAAACCACCAGACGTCGGCTGAGAATTACGCACACTCAACTCCCACACATTCGACTCCAATACAGCCGAACCCACACGATTCACCCCAACCGTAGGAGTCAAACTCCGCTTATCAACCGCCACACCCACAATATTGTCTACACGAACAGCCACCGACGACGTACGAGCAGCCAACATTGACTGATCAGCATCAGACCACACCACCACCGAATTCACATACGTACCATCATCAGCAGCAGACGACACCCGAGCCTCGAACACCACCTCAGGCACCTGCTCATTAACCAACTGACCAGTAAACTCCCACCGTAAATACGTCTCCCCCGGACCACACGCAGGCCGTTTCGCATCAACAGGCATAGACGACGACACCACCACAGGCCCCCCACCAGAACCAGCAGAAGGCACATACTCCAACGACGCCGGTAAACAATCCTCCAACCACACCCGATGACCCACCGGATCAGCACCACCAGCAGACGTCAACGACGCCCGCAACCGAAACTGCACCCTATCACCACCAGTAACAGCCACCTGAGGCACAAAACCACCAACACCAGCCCTACGCACACCAGAATCCACACCAACCCGAGCACGAGCCAACCGCAACCGATCACCAGGAGCACCAGCATGCCCCACCGGATCATACGAAGACACCCAACCAGGCCCCGACGCCAAGACATCACTCTTAGAAGTCTCGTGATTTACTTGAATATCTGATGCCCACATGGGAAGAAAGGTGCCGTCAGGCATATCATCAGCAGCAACCGTCAAACCAATAGATACAGAAACGTAAACTTTATCCCCTACAATCCCTACCGGTTCTGGTACGACTAGATACGTGCGTACTCTATTTACTGCGGTGTAAATACCTTGAGCAGCTTTGACCGGATCGTTACCAGGAACCAGATCAGGTGAGCTATACCACGTTACACTCGCGTTAGTAACACCAGAATCAGAGCCAGAAACCGGTTGAGCACCAGTACCATACTCAACTTCCAATTTCGGAGCCCTAGAATAATCATCAACGTAATGACTGTTATCATTCAAAACACCTGAAACCCATACGGGCTTGTTATGAACTGGATAACCATACAAGGTATTAGTAATTTGATTGTTAATCGTCATGTTAGTGAGCTGTGTTTTAGTACTATCCCAAGCAACACTCGAAACATGCGTCACCTTCGTTAATAAACTCGAGTTAGCACCACCAAGAAGCACTTGACTAATTACTCGTTGCCCAGGAGAAGCATTATTCTCACCACTGCGTATCCTTCCATTACCTGGAAGGCCAGCTACACAATCCGACCACCATGGCATGAATATTTCTCCCGGTGTGTTCAAACGATCACCAGGTACTCCCCCGAAGTAAGCATCAAATCCACCCGGAACTCTAACAATTAAGGGCAGTTGACGGTAATCATTGTAGGTAGGCTGCCCAGCACTGGTTAAGACATCTCCGTTATCAAATCCTTTCATTTCTAAGTTCGTATAGGTATTACGGGCTTGAAGACTCCAAGTCCCGTTGCTAAAAGAACCAAAATCCTTAACCGTGTCAACAGGCACATACACTTGCAGTGGTATAAACACGGCGTAGGCATATCCTGGTGAGATAGTATTGCCAGAATTATCAGTTCTAGGAACTGTTTTGAGTGACCAATCAGTATTTGCTATCGAAATATAAGCAGGGGTGCCAGGACCACCTTGCTGAACCCACGACATCGAACCAGAGTCCCGAACCGCCTTACCATGCGTCCATTGATCCGTATCTTTAGGAGCAACAAAACCTGGCGATCTAGATTGCCATATATCATCATCGGATATGACTGCTCCGTATTTGTTTTTGTCTGCGTTCATTCGTGCATATTGAGCAGGAGACAAGCCCGGAAACAATCGTTCCGGCGATAAATCATCAGTAACCTTAATCGGTTCCGCAGCTGGCATGGCACCCTTACCATCTGACCTCGCATAAACCGCTAAAGAATAAGCTATATAAAAACATGTACGGGTATTGTTTTGTGGGCATTTCGCAAATCGCGGACCATAAGTGTATCCGGAGTTTTCGTTGGTTTGGATACCATTCATGGTCAAATCCCATTTCAACGCCGAGGTAACCCTCACCACAGGAATAGGCTTATCCGTACCCACATCAGGTAAACCATCACCCTTCAACACCACAGACTGCGGAGCCAACAACGCATCATGATGAACCGCGTTACTCACCTTCAACGAAATCGCAAACGACTCCGTAGACCCATCCTTCGTACCCACATTACAAGACACAGTCTGCTCAGCTAAATCATCAATAGAATTCGCCGTATACGGCACACGAACCTCACCCGCAGACTCAGGAGACACACTCGAACCCTGACCACAAAACGCGGGTAAGGATTCGAGCATCAAGCCCTTAGGCAACGTGATAACAACAGTGGTGTTCTCAGAATGCACACCAGAAACCATGTAATCAACACGATACGTCACTAAATCATTAACCCGAACAACACCATTATGATCCGAAGAATCATTACCCGGCCTATCATTATCATCAAACACCGGGGTACCATCAGCAGCAACCACCATAGCGATAGAACGAGAACCCACATCACTAGCCGGACGAAGCAACCCATGAACACCAGCAACCAGTTGCCTTACCCCACGAACACCACTACCCCACGTGTGCTTCACCCACGTACCAACCCCACGCACACTAGAAGACAACGCAGACACCCACTGCCCACCAGGAACAACAGCAGCGAAACGAACACCCTGATACGATTGCACACCAGGTACTACTGGTTGATCATTGTGAACAGGCTTATGTGAAACAGTAGGCCCTGTAGGGTTAACAGGAGTAATGGGGGATGTTTGCCCTGGAACGCTAGATAAGCGTTCAGCAGCCTCATTACTGCTTGCAGGACGAGGGTTAACGGAAGAGTGAGTCGCTACTGATTGAATGTCCTGGGGGGGGGGTTAATTTGTCAGTAGCAGACACACCAGTACCAGCCTGACCAGCAACCATAACCGGCGCTACAAGCCCACCCAACACACACAGTGACACCACACCAACCAACAACCGCTTACCCACAACACGCAATTTCGGCACGAGAATCACCCCAACAAAAAACAGTAAACTCCCCCACGAGAAAAAAGAACAACACACGCCACTCCCCAAAGCCAGCATGCTCACCAAACCAGAATACCCAAACCACACACAAGAACACAAAAACACAACCAACACGAACGTAATTTAACAAAACCACACACAAACACACACACGCATGCCTCTTAAAAACACCCCACCCTCAGCAACCTTGCCTTCAGCATGACTTCAAGAGGTCACGAAAACTACAAGCGACGAGGCATTGGGGTTGAAAGAAAGACGGACTATTTTCCATAAGTTCACCATTGAGAAAGTATGGCTGTTCAAACGTGGCCAAAGAACAGAAACA
>NZ_MWWS01000001.1 GCF_002259585.1 Bombiscardovia coagulans | reverse complement strand
ATAACGCTTGCGCCCTACGTATTACCGCGGCTGCTGGCACGTAGTTAGCCGGCGCTTATTCAACAAGTACACTCACTCTCGCTTGCTCCTTGCTAAAAGCGGTTTACAACCCGAAGGCCGTCATCCCGCACGCGGCGTCGCTGCATCAGGCTTTCGCCCATTGTGCAATATTCCCCACTGCTGCCTCCCGTAGGAGTCTGGGCCGTATCTCAGTCCCAATGTGGCCGGTCACCCTCTCAGGCCGGCTACCCGTCGAAGCCTTGGTAGGCCATCACCCCACCAACAAGCTGATAGGACGCGACCCCATCTCATACCAGTAAACCCTTTCCCACACCATCATGCGATCATGTGGAACATTCGGCATTACCACCCGTTCCCAGGAGCTATTCCAAAGTACAAGGCAGGTTAGTCACGCATTACTCACCCGTTCGCCACTCTCACCACCAAGCAAGCTTGATGGATCCCGTTCGACTTG
This sequence comes from Bombiscardovia coagulans, assembly GCF_002259585.1. Lineage (GTDB taxonomy): Bacteria > Actinomycetota > Actinomycetes > Actinomycetales > Bifidobacteriaceae > Bombiscardovia > Bombiscardovia coagulans. The sequence goes on along the minus strand of NZ_MWWS01000001.1, from coordinate 24,001 downwards.
CATGTGTTAAGCACGCCGCCAGCGTTCATCCTGAGCCAGAATCAAACCCTCCACAAAAAACTATTGTGAACAGTCAAAACATGACTCTCAAAAAATAAAACTGACAGAACCAATCAAAACGATTGGCCCCACAAAACAAAAAACCCGACACCAATTAAACCCTCTCAGGCACCCACAAACATGGGCAGGCATCAGACTGACAATCAAAAAATAAAATAAGCAGTACAAACACACTATTGAGTTCTCAAACCACCACGCATAAGCAGTTCATCTAAGCAAGAAGCGGAAGATGTCGTGCCAAGCGGCAAGAGATAAACTTACCGAAATACGCAAAAAAACGCAAATCGGCTCTCGATAGTTCTAGTAAAATCCAATGTTTACAACACCTCAACGGCGTGTCGTTTACATCTTATATTTTAACCCATGTATGCAGATACCACGATCACGCTGTCTGTCGTCATAGATTTTTTGTAAACAACACTCCCGAAAACTCAAATAAGCATGGTAAGACGGAACTATGAACGCAAGTATTGCAGTGTTAACAGGAGCAGGAATCTCAACGTCAGTCGGCATACCCGACTTCCGAGGGCCAGAAGGAGTGTGGACTCAACACCCAGACCAAATAGAGGTATATGACTTCAATGCCTTCCTCAACAGTAAAGATGCTAGAGAATACTCCTGGAAATGGCAAAAGGAATCTCCCGTTTGGAACGCACAACCTGGAGCAGCACACCAAGCGCTCGTCAAACTCGAACGAGCGGGATTACTGAGCCTTCTTGCCACACAAAACTTCGACGCCCTACACGAAAAAGCTGGCAACAGCAGTGACATCATTGTCAATCTTCATGGAAGCATTGGTGGTTCACACTGTCTTACATGCGGTGCTCTCTATCAGACCAGCAGCATCATGGAACGTTTGAGCGTAGAGAGCGACCCCCACTGCCACCGTCAGCTCCCCTATCAAGGCAACATGCCTTGTCAAGGGATCATTAAAACGGACGTGGTTTACTTTGGTGAAGCCTTGCCAGACGGAGCAATGGAAAAAAGTTTGCGATTAGTCACCCAAGCTGACCAATTATGGGTCATAGGGTCAACTTTAGAAGTTTTCCCAGCAGCTTCGATCGTACCAGCTGCAGCTCAAGCAGGTGTTCCTATCACCATTATGAATCTGGGGCACACCCAATATGACTATCTTGCACAGAACCTTATTCACGAACCGATCCAAGATGCATTGCCCCAGCTGGTAGACAAAACTATCGCTGATACTCGTCGTTAACATGCGTGCCCGCAGCCAGATCACGTAGGAGTAATTGAACTGCCGAAGGGGATTGCATCCGCACCCGTGCCTTCGTGTCACCGGAACCTACTTTTACTGACCAAGAGTCTTGAGGCATGACCGCAAACATAGTTTCATCAGTTGTATCGTCGCCAAAAGCTAGCGTAAAATCGTACTTTCCACTCTCCAGCAGGGGCCTAACAGCTTGACCTTTGCTTGCTGCAACTGGGCACACTTCCAGAACTTTTGAGTTGCGCATGACCATCAATCCATTACCCGATACAGCATCGTTGAGCTTAGCCGCTAGACGGTCTCTTTCAATCTCAGCTAACCGTGGATCACTCTTGCGATAATGCCAAGCTAGAGCATCAGCCTTCACTTCTACAAAGGAACCTGGGACACGCTGAACTGCCTCTTCCATTAGTGCCTTAATTTGAGGTTGCCAAGACTCAGCGTCTGGAAGCCCTTGCGCACGCTTCCAAATGCCAGCATCCGGGCCGGACGTAGCCTTAGACCAAGCACCATGCTCGGCAATCAATCCAACCGGCAAATCTCCAAACCACTCTTCCATTGTCTGATGATTGCGACCTGAAACAATGAAGAAATCCACTCCCTCTTGTGATGCTACATCCTGTAGCATTTGCCGTGTTGCCTTCGTTGGTCTGGCTCTATCAGGATTTTTGACCAGCGGGGTCAAGGTCCCGTCATAATCGCAGAGTATCAGCCGACATGTTGCTTGTTCCCATGCATCGACCATCTCGTTACGAGTGTCCATTCGTATTCTCTTCTCACTCATACCTGCTGTGGTAACTTGGCGTAAGGTTTCCAAAAAAGTCTGACTCCAGTTGGCAGCAGTGCGTACCTTAAGCCTCGCTTGCATACGCACATTGCGTGCACAAGCCTCCTGTGGACTAATTTCCAAGGCCTTATGCAGGGCTTCACAGACCATGTCGATATCGTAAGGGTTAACGATAAAAGCATCAGTCAATTCATCGGCGGCACCACACATATTTGACAGCACCAAAGATCCCTCACGCCCGTCATGGCAGGCCAAATACTCTTTAGCTACCAGGTTCATACCATCACGTAGAGGGGTAACTAGGGCAACATCGCCGGCCGCATAAATTCCGCACACAGGTTTGATGGACAAGGAACGCGTTATGTAGTGAATAGGAGTCCACGCTAACAGCGAGAAGCGCCCATTGATCCTTCCAACTAATTCATCGACTTGTGCCTTGAGCTCGCGGTAGGATGCTACGTCTTCCCGAGAAGGTGTAGCGAGCAAGTAGTACGTAACATGACCCGTCCATTCGGGATACTTTTCAAGCATGAGACCAAATGCTTTGAGCCGTTCTGGTAAACCTTTTGTATAGTCCAACCGGTCCACAGAAACAATAATCTTGTTTTCCTTCTGGTTAATTGAAGCAGTTGCCGATCTCGACAGATCTAATTCTGGCTGGTCTTCCAAGTGATGGTGACTCCACCAGCTTCCTTCTTGAGAAGCTGCTTCCGCAGCTGCATCGCCTTCAGCTGACATAAACGAGTGGAAATGGCTTTTACTCTTGCCCGCAGAAAATTCAATACCACGGCGCATGTCTTGCGCCAAACCTGATCGTGAAGTCCGGGCATACAAGTTGTAGTCGATACCAATTGGAAAAGCATCTACGGCAGCATGATGTCCATCGGGCATTTCAATCAAACCATCTTGGTTTACTGAGGATTCTGGGAAGATGCGGCCCACTGAGGCTATGAAACTGCTCACAAAATCAGTGGTGTGAAATCCTAATAGATTAGCACTTAAGACTCCTTCTAGGATCTCACGACTCCACGGAAGAGATCTAAAAATTTCTTCACTGGGAAAAGGTATATGGAGGAACCAGCCAATCGACACCTCAGGGAAGCGCTTCCGTAGCATCTGAGGCAAAAGCATCAGATGGTAGTCCTGAATCCAGATAGTGTCATCTTTGTTTATAATTGGCTCAAGAGCTTGAGCAAACCGTCTATTCACCGTTTGATACATATCCCAGTCATCTGGGTTGAACTGGGCTTCATGGGAAAAGTCATGAAACAGTGGCCATAACGTATTGTTAGAGAAGCCGTCATAGTAACCATCAATCTCTTCTTGGCTCAAAAAAATTGGAAGACAACGCCTGTCTTTGTATGCTTGCTGTATGTCTTGTAGGTCCTCTTGCGAACATTGATGTGGACTGATCCCTGACCAACCGACCCATAGACAATCACGATGAGCTTTGTGATAGGGACCTAAAGCCGTAGCTAAACCGCCCACATTTTGGCGTAACGAATACGATCCGTCTTCTGTAGCATCCAACGAAACTGGCAAACGGTTAGAAACAATAATCAGACGTGACACAAAACCTCCACTCCGCCAGATAGGTCTCGTGTCTACTACACGGTCACAGGCCTGCCGGCCTTCCTTAAGCACTACGCAACGGTTCTCAGTGTAAACCAGAGAACGAAAGTCCCCCAACTCATTCCATACTACAGCTAAAGGAAATGTTCACTCTCAGGAGGTAAACGATTAGGGCTTGTAGCAGCTGCCCAGGCTTAACGCATTTGGGCTTCCTGAGTGTGAATGCGAAAAGCAAGCTCGGCCAAGTGCACTCCCTGAACTAAAAATTCATGAGTTCGACAAATGTAATCGTGTTGCCGCCCCAGGTGGGCAATATAACCATTAATGTAGTCAACTTCTGTAGGGCGTCCGGCCGTTAAATCCTGATACATTGAAGGATAATGCAAGGGGTTGGTAACCCGACTAGAAATTTCAATAGCTTTGAGTTCCTCCTGCCGGGAACGGGTCATCTGGTAACCAGCGCGTTCGCAAGCATCATAAGCCTCGTTAATCAGTTGTTCAGCCATGGACAGTGCACCTGGAAATGAAATAAACTGGCCCATTCTTATTTGGTACATAGTGCATATGGTGTTGGCTACAGCATTAAAGATAATCTTTGCTAAGCAAGTACCATGAAAGTTTTGCGTAATGGTAGGGTTAAAGCCAGCAGTTTGAAAATCAGCGGCCAGCGCTTCTTCTACCGCAGTGATCTCCTCGTTCATAGCGCACATTTCCATAGTTCCAGCGCCCGCCTTACCCATAAAGTCAACATCACCTGGGCCGTTCAATACGGTTGCTACCAAAGCTGTGCCACCATAAATACGATTCTCCGGGAAATACTGGTTAATCTTCTCAAAGTGCCCCCAACCATTCATAGCAGAAAAGACCACTTGGTGATCTTTAAAAAGGTGTGCACAACGCTGTAGCATCGTTTCCAGCTGCATCTGCTTCATAAATACCATCCACACATCTGGATTACCTTCATATTCTTCAGGCGTGTACATATTGATCGGCACTAGATGACGGTCAGCATGGTCCCTGGAAACGTAAACACCACCTTGCTGGCGTACCGCATCAATATTAGGCTGCCAGGTATCGATGTAATCTACAGGAACTCCGGCCAGCTCCTGAAGCAGAACTCCGTATCGATACCCCATCGCGCCAGCGCCAATCATCGCATACCTCATCGTCCTGCCCCTTTCCACTCAATTGAACAAACTAACAGTGGCCTATCGTCAGCTCTACTATTTCCACACTCAATGCTGTGAAAAGTCCAACGATCATATGGAGAGTATGCCTGATATTGATACACCTGCGCTATGAATGTCCGAATCGTGGACGAAATTATATAAGCGAGCGCGCAGCGAGCACTACATTAACGTTTTGTAGAGAAAAACTCCTGCAAAAGAGCTGAACAACGTTCCTCTTCAACACCGCCTATAATTTCTGGCTGGTGTCCAATATGGGGATCACGAGCTAGATCCCAAACCGATCCGCAAGCCCCAAGCTTAGGATCCCAAGCACCAAACACGATACGGCCCAAATGACTTGCTAGCGCAGCACCAGCACACATGGGGCAAGGTTCTAGGGTCACCACAAGCGTGCAATCAGCCAAGTTCCATGAATTGACTGCACGCAAAGCTTCTATTTCAGCATGAGCTAACGGATCACCTTGGGCCTGGCGCTGATTGTGCCCTTGAGCAATGACGCTCGAACCGTCGGAGGCTACGATGACAGCACCAACAGGCACGTCACCCTGTCTGCCGGAGGCGGCAGCTTCGACCAATGCCAGATCCATTGCTGACCGCCAATTTGCTGGCCCCTGAAAACTTTTCACCAGTTCAGTTTGTCACAAACCCAGTTCAAAAAGAGAAAAGGCGTCACCTGGAAGATGACGCCTTTATACTGCTGAGTGAATTAACTCAGCTATTTGAATACAGCATGGCTGCAATTGACCGACGTGTGTGGCGCAGAGCTGAACGCGGACTGTGTCCATGTCGGGCTAAAATTTGCCGAATCAACTCTTGTCGCCCTCACTGAAGATAAGCACTGTAAGGCCAATAGCCAAGCACAGGACCCATTGGGTCAGACTCAACGGTGCCATACCTAGCACACCTGCCAGAGCTGGCCAGTACATAGCCCCAGCATGAATACCCAAAGCAACAATGGAAGCCAAAAGAAGGAACTTGTTGTCTAGAGGGTTAAGCTGGATAATCAGCTTATTTTGAGATCGAGCAGACATGGCTACAAAGAAGTTAAAGAGAACCAGCAAAGTCAGGGCCAGTGTGCGAGCTTGAGCCAAATCCATACCGCTGATAACTGACATATGGAAGAGAACCAAAACACAGGTAGCCATCCACAAGCCGCAAACAGCTACTCGCACCCAAAGTATAGAAGAGAGCAGTCCTTCAGATCCTGAACGCGGAGGAGAGTTAAGTTCATCCCCGTCACCTGGTTCAAACCCTAGAGCAATGTCTTGCACACCGTTGGTTACAAAGTTGATCCATAGCATTTGCAAAGGCAGGAAGAGCAAGGGCATGTCTGCTATAACATTGACACCCACTGCAATCATCGCAGCAGCAGCGGTCGCTAGAAGGAAGAAAGCTGACCCTCGAATAGCCTTAAAAGTAACCCTACCTTGACGAACGGCTTGAGTAATGGTCACAAAATTATCGTCAGTGAGAACTACATCAGAAGCTTCACGGGCAACATCTGTGCCTGACTCACCCATAGCAATACCAACAGAAGCTGCCTTTAACGCTGGGGCATCATTAACACCGTCACCAGTTACCGCCACCACTTCACCTTGATCTTGCAATGTTTCAACGATGCGTAACTTATCCTGAGGAGAGACACGGGCTGCTATTGAGGTCTCCCGTAGGCGTGCAGCCAACACTTCGTCGCTCATTCCCAGCATCTCAGATCCAGTCAGAGCCTGATCAGTGTGTTCTAAGCCCAACCGTTGGCCAATAGCAGCCGCTGTTACCGGGTGATCTCCAGTAATCATAATGACACGAATACCTGCTTGGGCGCAGTCAGCAATGGCTTCACGAACACCCTCTCGAGGAGGATCCAACATGCCTTCCAATCCTAGGAAAGTCATGTCGTGAGCGCGCTTATGTGATTGAAGTTCATCATCAGGATCAATTGAGCGACTAGCTACGCCAATGACACGTAATCCCTGACTACCCATCTGCTCATAGGCAGCATGAATAGCGTCAGTGTCGAGGGGAACAGGCTGCCCTTGATTGTCTTGCATAGTCTGGCACATAGCCATAACTGCGTCGGGAGCACCTTTGACATATTGGGTTAGGCGACCATCAGAACTTCGACGAATAGTCATCGAATGCAAAATTTCAGGCTCATATGGGGTTTGAAGTTCTATGGTAGAACCTAGGTCTTCTCGAGAAACCATACCTGTTTCATCTGCCACTCTTGCCATCGCCATGTCGACAGCATCTCCAGAGTAGACCGTACGTCCTTGCTCATCAGTTGCCCTATGAGCTTCATTGGTAAGCGCACCAGCCTTGAGCAATGAGCGGAAAGCTGTTTCCTGAGACGGATCACCACTCAGTTTTTCGACTTGCTGGGCCTGCCCACCTCCGATAGCTACTTGCTCGACACTCATTCGGTTTTGCGTAAGCGTACCAGTTTTATCAGAGCCAATTACCGTAATAGAGCCTAGTGTCTCTACGGCTGGGAGCGAACGAACTATAGCGTTGTATTGAGCCATACGGGAAACACCCAAAGCCATTGCTACAGTCAACACAATTGGTAGAGCTTCAGGCATGGAGGCCACAACCAACGAAACGGCTGAGAGGAATGCTTGAGCAGGATTTCCTTCTAAGATAGCTCCACCGATAAAAACGAATACAGCTACAAGGATAACTGCAATTGCAATTCCAGTTTCAGCTCTTTTCAGGATCTTCTGAAGGGGGGTCATGCCTTTAGATACATGCACTAAATCATTGATTTCGCCAAGTTCCGTGTCTGAACCCGTAGCAACAACGACACCTTGCCCACGGCCTGAAGTGACCATGGTGCCAGAAAAAGCAATATTCGTCCGATCACCTAAAGCAGCATCCGCTTGGACAGCGTCGGTTTGTTTGCGGGCGTCCTCACTTTCACCGGTAAGCATCGATTCATCAATTTTCAGGTGAAGGGTCTCAATCAAACGAAGGTCGGCAGGTACACGGTCACCAGATTCGAGTAATACCATGTCGCCTGGCACAAGATCAGCGGCATCTATGGTGGCGCTCACACCGTCACGCATAACTCTCGTCGTAGGAGAAGCTAATGAAGTCAGTGCTTCAACTGCCTTATCTGCCTTAGATTCTTGAACATAGCCGATGATGGCATTGAGGATTAATACCAAGAAAATAGCAGCGGCGTCAACATAGTGACCCAAGAAAACCGTAATAATTCCGCAGACAATGAGGACGGCAATCAGCGGACTAGCGAACTGCTCTAAAACGAGCTTCCACTTTGGTTTAGCTTTGGCTCCTTCCAAGGCATTGGGACCAAAAAGATCCAAACGATTTTGGCACTCGGAAGCAGTTAATCCCTTACGTCCAGTCTTGAGTTGGGTAAGTGTTTCTTGTGTAGGTAACGCATGCCAAGAAGCCTCTTGATTGGCTTGCATCTCTCCTGTACCTAGCTGCCTGCTGGTAGGAGAATTATCAGTCGTTTGAACTGCTGATAGTTGTTGGTTACTTGGCCGTTTTACATTAGGCAAGTTTTTAGTCATACAGGATGCCGGCCTTTCTGGGTCGGTGTTGTTATTTGTGGCTTATGCAGTAATCAACGTAATTCGCTCCCCGCATATTCCGAACTTCATATAATTATTACAAGTACGTTTGTGGCTATACAGCTGTCACAAGATTATGTAGCTAGCCAGTCAAAGTCTTAGGCACATTGGGGTTCGAGGCAGCGTCCAACCTGTACCTTAGAAGATAGTACTTATGCACAGGGCAAAAACGCGCACTGAGGGGGAACAAACGAGGATGCAATAAAGTAAGAGATACAAGCTTATTTTTACAAAACTGAAATACATAGGAAGAAGGGATGCCAGTGGAAATACTCATACTCATTCTCAGTATTATGGCCGCCGTGCTTATCTCCTCCTTCATAAGCAGGTTTATACCACGGATTTCAACACCTCTTGTTCAAATCGCGCTCGGAATCGTCATGGCTTTATTGCCATTTTTCCCGCCAATGCGCCTTGATCCCGAACTATTTATGGTCTTGTTTATTGCCCCCCTGCTCTACTACGAAGCACATACGATCAACAAAGCCGAACTCGCAAAGACCTTAAATCTCTCCTTGTCGTTAGCCATCGGATTGGCAGCTTTCACCATGCTCATGGTAGGGATCCTCCTGCATGCGGTATGGCCCATGTACCCATTGGCCGCTGCCCTAGCTTTAGGTGCTGCTCTGGGCCCAACGGATGCGGTTGCTGTCTCATCGATTGGACAAGAAGCAGATTTAAGTAGCCGGCAACGGTCTGTTCTCTCCGGCGAAAGCCTTTTTAACGATGCAACAGGTGTTATTGGTTTCCAGTTCGCCATATTAGCTGCTGTGACAGGTGCCTTCTCACCAATAGACGCTATCAGTAGCTTCTTTATCTCGTTTATCGGAGGTATAGCCTTCGGCACGCTTATGGGAATTATCACCAACTGGGTATTTGAGTCAGCCCGCCGTTTGGGGTGGGAATCAATGACAACCAGAATTCTCATGGAACTGTTTTTGCCCTTCCTCATCTACCTGGTAGCAGAAAATTGGTTAGATGTTTCTGGTGTACTAGCTGTAGTAGCCACTGGTCTCATGACTCATTTTGACCACACGAGTATGGGCCCAAATACATCAAAGACAAATATTGTTTCCAGCTCAGTTTGGAAGGTTATCTCCTTCAGCCTTAACGGAGCGGTTTTCATTATCCTAGGCATGCTTCTACCTGAGGCAATGATGACCTCTTGGGGTGATAGGAAGGTCGGGAACCTGACTCTGCTTGCAGCTATTGCCTTAGTATCGTGCACCGTGATTGTAGTGCGTTTTATCTGGGTGACCGGCGTTCTTTTCTTTGCTGTCAATCCCAAAACTGGCAAGCGAACACCTATGAGCAAACGTCGGTTGCGCTCAGCAGCTGTGATGACCTTAGGCGGCCCTAAAGGAACTATCACCCTTTCTCTAGCCCTAACTATCCCATATACGATTGCATCGGGTGCAGCCTTCCCAATGCGTAACGAAATTATTTTCGTTGCAGCTGGAGTAATTATCGTCACTCTCTTGCTAGCAAACTTTGGCCTCCCCCTACTCGCACCAGCTAAAAATGAGCAACCAGAAACCGCACAAGTTGAAAAATCAATCGAAGTGCTACGCCGCACAGTACAAGAACTATCGAGCCGTTCAATCGAAGGTAAACGATTAGGTTTACAACACGTTCTTACCCTCTACAATGAACGGATAGCCCATCTAAAATCTCAAATTGGACAATACAATCCTGGAGAAACTCAGGCATTATACGTTCAAACCCTCCAGTGGGAACAGGTTTACATGGAGCAGAAACTCGAAGAAATTCAACACGAAGACAGTGCCCAATCTCAAGCTCCTGACAGTGAAACCCCCAGCAAAGACTCGCAAGAACAGGCAGCAACACAAATACTTGAGCACATTACCAGCTCATTGGCACATATTGATGAAAGCAGTCATGTCAAATGGCACGCTCACATTGCTTGGTTGCGGATCAAAGGTTTGACCCGCCACGTAATTCACAAACTCCGTCACATGACCCCAAATATTTCCGACAATGAGGTATTCCAGGCAGGACGCAGCATACAAGCCGAACTTAACCATCACATCGTAGAGCAGCTTTATGCAGAATTAGGCAAAGGGCGGTTTAAAACTGAGGACTTGTTAACAACCATCATCAATCATCAGCTCATTGAATCCTCTGCACAAGGTAAAACCAGCATTGAAGGAGGGGCGGGACTGCGCAGAAAAACCGAAGAGATCATGCGAGAAGGATACTCCATTGAGCTCTCTGTCATCCAGGATATGGTCGAAGCTGGTGAGATTTCACGCAGCCAGGCCCGCGACTTACGCCGCAATGTCTACATCATGCAAGTAGACAACGATTCAGTTTTATAGGTCCCCTATCTACCGGCTTTACATAAGCCCCGAAGTCACGTCAATGTCAGCCAACCATTGGTGCACATCTGCCAGTTCAGTCATGCTTACCGAGTGGCCTAAATGATCGTATGCCCGTGAATACAGCCAAACATGCTCATCCAGCCAAGCCGCAAAAGCCCGAGATTCATATGGAGGCACGACCCTATCGTCTTTTCCGAAACCCAAAAATACTGGTTTTTGCATAGAAACTAGCCGATCGTCAGCTGGAGCTGTCCCCTCAACTAAGCCGGGAGCTAAGAAACCTGATAAACAGATAGAAGCCCTGTACCGTTCTGGATTGATACGCAAGAGATGAGCCGCCAGCATTGCTCCCTGCGAAAATCCCATAACGACCACCTCACGCTCAGCCGGAATATGAGTGGCAACCCATTCGTTAATGGCGGTAGCTGCCGAAAATCCGTCCGCATCTAATTCCCGCCCCTGTGGCAAAGCACGATGAAACCAGGTAAAGCCAGGACCGAACATTCCTTGCTCACTGCCAGGCACCTGCATTGGAGCTCGGAGAGCAACATAGTCATTATATGGTGCCACGTAACGCATAAGGTCAGCAATATCATCCTCGCGGGATCCCCAACCGTGTAAGAGGACAAACATTGGTCTAGCCTGGTTTGCCTTGCCTTCCTTCCGTGAGTACCGAACCTCAGTAACTCGCTGAGCATCACCAACGATTCCAGCTGCTACTATGTCTTTCACATTGTCTTGGTTCATATCACCACACGATAGCGCTTTTTTATTGTTTTGCATACTTTTATAGCGCATGACAGCTAGAAAAAATGAAATGAATCGTCCGAGAAGTCATCTTCCAGCTCGTCTGAAGAGTCATTTAACGAGCCACCTAATCGTCCAAACTTTCGATCGCCCCTGTCATGCTTACCCTCCAAAGATCCCAGTGGGTTATCCCACAAATAAGCAAGCGGTATACCATCCTGGGCGTCGCTGATAAACTTATCCACATCAGTTTGGTTCACGTCTACGTTATCTAGATTGCTGAATGCAATATCAAAACCAGCAGAGCTATCATCTGAGCATGCGATTGATTGAGCCGTTGTATCTCTGTTTAACTCTACAACAACGTTAAGGGACTTAATACCACTTTTGCGTCCAATTTCATTAAGCATGCCTTTATGGAAGAAGTCATCATAAGACATTCCCGCCTGAGATAGGACATCACTGAGGTAATTGCTGAGCGCAGGGTAGGTGTTGCGATTGTCAAGCATATACTGGCTGTATACACGAATCAATTGTTCTACATCTATCGAATAGGCTAGTTTGCTACCATCCTCAGTCTTCTCCTGCTTACTGTTAGGAAAAACTTTACCTTGCACTTCCCTGGATTCTAGTGTTTTACTTACGAATGCAACCATCGACTCTCTGCCTTGCTGATGAACTGCCTCCATGTCACTGCTACTGCGGGCTGAAGAGCGATCATCTTTCTTTACCTCGCTCTTATGGAGCTCACGAAGTTGGTCCGAGCTATTTAGGAGCGTATCTACTGCATCGTCGATATTCCAATGACCTCCTTGGATAAGCAGTTTTTTGAACTTCAGCAGAGCACTGCCATCAAAGCATACGACAGATTGAGTTCTGTCTGGCAGACAGTTGAATCTCACATTTTCAATTGCGTGCTCCACATCTTCCCTGTCTATATACATGTAGTTGCTTTGCGCATCGAGATAAAAACCACCTTTAGCCAGAACGAGACGACCCTGCTGTTGGTCCCTCGAGTAGAGAGAAAAGTCAAAAACTGATTGCTCACTGTCATTACCTAAAGAATAGTAACCTTTAATCTTAGTTGGTCGTTCTTCCTTGCTGTTCCGAATGGTAAGGTCTACCCCCATCGAAGAAGCATCTGGAATCTGGCGTAAGGACTCCATTGTGATCGCCAACGGATTCTTAGGCCCCAAGCCAAGAGTGATCGCAATGGACTGGAGGTTAGGAACAATAACAGATACAAGGCCTGCCAGCACAACTAGAACTACTGAGATAATCCAGATTGTACGACCATGACGGGTGTGCCAACTGTTAGCAACCTGCTGTGCCAGCGAAGGACGAACCTGCGTTTCCACTTGCGGGATTTGCCTGTACTGAGAATACGACGTTGGCGACAACTGAGTGCCTGAGTTCACGGAGGGCTGGGAACATGGTTCGTCACCTGCGAAAGACTGTTGAGCAACAGGTTGTCCGGTAAGAGCACTGCCGCACACTGGGCACACTGGGCTCCCTACAGGTAAGGTTGTGCCACACTGAGGACACATGAGCATCTGTTGACCACTACCAGCCGAGCTAGCTTGTTCTACCTGCCTATTTTGCTGGCTGTGTTCAGAATCAATTTGGTTTTCTTTGTCATCCATAAACGTACCCTTGCGTTTACCGCTACGAACCACCTTGATACTTATATTACTCGGTGATACCGCTTACAAGCACCACCCCGCATTACCCCATCCGTTGCCTTATGCTTTGCTTACACAAGTCTCTCCCAACACCTAAAGCCAAGACGGAGGAAACCGCAACATTGTTCCAGCACTCGCATTTTCGGAGAAAATAGATAGTAGTTGTAAAACAGTAGACAAGGCTTGAACCCTACAAACGGTAATTTGCAATCACCAAGAGAGCGGGCGACGGGAATCGAACCCGGGTAGGTCCGAACCGTCTCTTTCTCATCCAATCACGTATAACCGGTTATCGTTGGTATAGCAACGCTTCTGAAGCACACAGCATTTTATAGCTCATTGGGTTTTCTCTTGTACTGTTGTCAGATTGTTGCCGCTTCTGGCCTGCTCGATGAGGCCATCAATACTTGGGCCACGTTACTGAGGTAGGTGTCGAATAGGTCAGCATATGTGTCGAGGGTCATCTGGAAACTCTTGTGTTCGAGTATCCGCTGGATGACGTTCACGTTGACCCCAATGCTGATTGATATGGAGGCTGCCGTGTACCGCAGATCATGGCCGGTGAGGTAGGGCGCGCAGGCAGACCCGGGTAATCAACACCCTCTCAAAGAGTCGCTAATCCCTACTCAGCTTCATATTAATGTACCGTCAGCTTCCCTACAACATTACTCTTTCGTTGAATCTTTCACAGCAGGTTTTTATCGTCCTGCTTATATATGGAACTCATTATTACCTCTACAGATATAATCACCACCATAAACATGCCAAAAATAGCAGATAGCCATAGAAGCTGTCGAAAGAAGAAAGGGAACGATTCTGGGATTTTACGGAGGCCGTAAACTATCCAGTATGATATGAACCATTCAACCAAGAGCACAAATACCCCAGATAAGAAATCCGGCATGCTGACTGCTCGATTTGACCTAGCTGAATGCTCGTTCTTAATCTTATCTGCCTGGTCTTTAATCACAGCATCGATTGCCTCTATCGGAGCATCGCTTCTTTCATAATTGGCTTCCATCAAAAGCTTCCGTAACCTGACATAATTATCCAGCTTTTTTATAGGTTTCTCTTCTTTGCCTTGGAAAAGACTAATCAATAAAGTCAACAAAGGAACCAACATAGGGGTTAGATTCGGCGTCACAACTTTCAACACACTTATCCAGTCCAAAAGGGCTCCTTAAGAAATGAATCATTCTCTGAAGATCGATAGGCGCAGCTCAAGCCAAATGTTGGCAATATTGTTGCCAACTAGGACTATACAACCTTGTCTAACATCATGTTTCCCCCGACATTTCGTGTTCCTTAGTGGAGCGGGCGACGGGAATCGAACCCGCCTCTGAAGCTTGGGAAGCTTCCATTCTACCGATGAACTACGCCCGCAGAAGGCATGTACTTGCAGATCCCCATAAACAGGTTCGCATCACATACAGGTATTCATAGTAGCAGGACTTACGCCAGGACGCGAATTCACTGTCACCGGTTAATCGTAATGGCACCTACGCTCTCAAACGTATGCAACAACTCTAGCATTTCTTACTTTAACGAATTTGAGAAGACTGAGAACTCTGTGCCCGTTCCATTTCACGAGACATCTGCATGAGCCTAGCAATACGGTCAGAAGTTGGAGGATGGGTAGAGAAAAGTCTACTAAATCCTTGCGCTGAAAAAGGATTAGCAATCATCATAGCTGCAGCAGACTGAGTTCCTGCTGTCTGGGGCATCGGATCCTCATTTACACCCACAGTTATCTTGTGAAGCGCAGAGGCAAGAGCTTCAGGATCACCGGTTAATCGCGAGCCATCCTCATCAGCATCATACTCACGAGTCCGTGATATAGCCATTTGAATCAGAGAAGCTCCAATGGGTGCCAAAACCGAAGAAACAAGTACACCAATCAAACCAACCACGCCTGAACTATCCTCACGATTACGAGAATTACCACCACCAAAATACATGAGGGAATAGCCTAAATATGTAATAACTGTAGCCATGGCAGAAGCTACTGCCGAAGTCAAAATATCATGATTGTACACATGCATGAGTTCATGCCCTAGAACTCCTCGTATTTCACGAGCATTAAGCATCCTCAAGATACCCTGAGTGCAACAGACCGCCGCGTGACGCTCATTACGCCCCGTAGCAAAAGCATTGGGAGAATCAGTAGGAGCTATGTAAATGCGCGGCATAGGCTTGCCAGCACGATTGGAGAGCTCACGCACGATCTGGTAGAGCTCTGGCGCTTCTTGCTCAGAGACAGGCCGTGCCTGCATAGAGGCAATTGCAATACGGTCTGAAAACCAATAGGAAGCAAATGTCGTTACCAAACCGATGATAATGTACATACTCAGCGTGCCAGATTGAGCACCCGTCAGCCACCAAATCAGCATAATGACAGCCCACATGATAGCAAAGAGCAGGGTGGTTTTCAGTCCGTTGTAGTGACCATGCACTTTCATTTCGCCGTTCATAAACAAAAGTCTAATCGGGGGACCTGAGTTTTCCAGCTACTTTTCACCGTTAGACCATCCCCCGATCTGAGCGAATCGGTACCTCACACGCAACAATCATCAACCAAGAGCTAGACGACGTAATTCTTCTGGATCCGTAACCTTAATATGCTCACGGCCTACTTTGTCTCCCATAGAACGCTCATATGCATCTACCCGCTTCCAGCCTGCAAAGTCGATAGGCCGAATACCTTTGGAAGACAAGAGCCTGTCAATCGAGTCCTCGTCACGGTCTGTGGCCACTTTCCCGTGTCTTGGTGCTGCTGCCAAATCTACCAGCATGTTTGACACGGTCTCCAAAGCATCTGACTTAGTAGATCCGATAAGACCCACAGGACCACGCTTAGCCCATCCGGTAGCATACAGTCGGGGTATATGCTGACCTCCTTGCCCAGCTGGCGCAGTGTATATTCGGCCACCCTCGTTTACCAAGGTGTACTGGTCAAGATCGTAAGGGATACCTTCAAGTTGTGCAGGCTTATAACCAATAGCATGATAGACGGCTTGTACTGGGTAAACAGTGTATTCCCCAGTGGGACTCATGTTCCCAACCTCATCTACCTGTGTACGCTCGACTCGGATACCACAAACATGTCCGTCCTCACCCACAATGGCTGCGGGCATCTGACAAAAGTGAAGATAATACTTTCGGTCAGCTGGATTACCTTCAAAATCAGTACCACCTTCATCTGCCATTTTCTGAGCCATCTTTACAATGGTGTAGAGCTCAGATAGCATCTGCCGGGTTAACTTGTCATCATTGGCCCGATCCAGAGTAGCACAATCCAAATCAAAATCATCATTGTCGACGATGATTTGCACACCAGGTAACTTTTCTAACTCACGCAACTCCTGAACAGCAAATTTTGCTTGAGCTGGCCCACGCCTAATGAACATGTGCAGGACTCGTGCTTTGTTTGATTGAGCTCCACGGTAGACATTGTTCGGTATGTCAGTAGGCAGTAAGTCATCAGCTTGTCGCATGAGGATACGAGCCACATCCATAGCAACATTACCGCCTCCAATAACAGCAACTTCCTGTGCTTCCAAGGGCCAGTTTTCGGGAGCATTTGGATAACCGTCGTACCATTCAACGAACTTGGCTGCCCCATGCACCCCAGCTAAGTCGTGCCCTTCAATTTCCAAGGGCCGGTCATCATTCGCACCAGTTGCGAACAGGACTACATCATATCGGTCTTTGAGCTCATCCAAGGTAATATCTTTGCCAAACTCTACGTCCGCATACAGGTGGAGATCTGGATTAGATAGTGTCTTTTCTAGCGCTCCAATTATGTACTTAATACTGGGATGGTCTGGAGCCACACCGTAACGAACTAAGCCAAAAGGCACGGGAAGTTTTTCAAAGATGTCAATACGCGCTTCACTGCCTATACCGAGTTCATTGCCTTGTTCCTTAAGCTGCCTCAACAAAATATCCGCAGCGTATACTCCGGCAGGGCCTGCGCCGATGACTGCAACTTTTAGTCGTTCCGTCTGTTGAAAACTATTCTCGTTCATGCTTGCATCCATGCTTTCCAGCCTAGCGCATAGCAACTCATCAGAACAGACCCCACGTAATGCGTGTTTAATCTTTATCGATCAAAGCGGTCAAAGCCCAAAGGATGGAAACCACATCAATGGCTTCTTGAGCAAATGCTCCCACAACTACAGGAATCATATTACAAGCAGCAGCTAGCATACCTATGGTAGCCAGAGAAAGCCCAATCACAACTGCCTGCAACATAACTCGCTTTGTTCTACGAGCTATAGCAATCGAACGCGGGACACAGGTAATATCATCTTTCATAATAACTGCCTGCGCGGATTCTGAGGCAGCTGTCGTACTGCCATCTGTGATGGCCATTCCTACATCTGCTGCTGCTAATACTGGTGCATCGTTAACCCCGTCACCGACCATCATAGTGATAGACTTCGTCACTGACTCGCCGATGAATTTAGAAATCAAGAGGTCCCACCAAGGCTGTTTATTAGGATTAAGCTTTGCTGATTCTGCAATGATTCTTGCTTTATCTTCTGGATAGAGACCTGCCCTAACATCTGGAATACCAACTTGCTTTGCAATAATGCGAGCAGATTCTTCTTTATCACCGGTTAACATAGACAGGCGGTTTATACCCATATTGCGCAATTCACGAACCGCTTCAGCAGCATCAGGTCGAGGCACATCTTTCATGACAATACGTGCTGTTAGCTTGCCATCTACCGAAACGTAGGTTGCCATCTCATCAGGTGCTAACTCAGTAAAAGTAGGATTACTCCTGCCTAGAGATTGCTGCTCTTCTCCATCAAGCACATAATCTAAGCGGCCAACACTAATATGGTGTCCATTCACTAGTCCGCTAACACCTTGCCCGGAATCCTCACGCACGGATTCAGGCCGGTAGTTTGTGGTCTGTGCATGCTCTGATGACTCAGATTGAGTAGTTTCTAATAGGTGCTTGCAAGCTAGAGTACCAGCTGCTGCAATACCTTGGGCGAGAATGTGGACTGAGTATGATTCTATTGCCCCTGCCATTGCTAGAATCTCATTCTTACTCATATGCACTGGTGATTGTTGAGGCAGGTCCAAACGTGTAACTTGCGGACGTTTAACCGTGAGTGTCCCTGTCTTGTCGAAGAAAATATGAGAAACACGTCCTAAGTTCTCAATGACTTCTTGAGTTTTAATCAGCACACCAGCCTTGGCCAGCCGACCAGAACCTGCCATATACGCCACGGGTGCAGCTATAAGGAGCGGACAGGGTGTGGCCAAAACCAATACTTGAGCAAAGCGCGTGGGAACGCCCGAAACTATCCAAGCTACACCTGCAATAATAAACGCTAAAACAGAAAATGGTACAGCCAGTAGATCGGCAGTTCGCACTACAGCTGCTCTGGAACTCTGAGCCGACTTAACCAGTTCCAAAATTCGTTGATACTGTGAGTTCCTAGAAAGCTGTGTTGCTTCCATCAAAAAAGTTGTTGAACCATTGACGGCCCCCGACATCAACGGTGAGTTTGCAGTTAGTTGTCGCGGTACCGGCTCACCGTTGATATTAGAAAGATCGAGCGTTGCAGATGAGGAGATTAATGTACCATCCACTGGAACAGTTTCACCTGGTTTAACAACCAGTACATCTCCCAATCGCACCTGGTCAACAGTCTCAGTGCTCCAATCCAAGTTTTGTAGACTAGCTTCATTCTTAGTCAATGCCTCAGCAGAACCTTGTCCATCTTTGACAATGTGAGCGTTCTGTGGAGCTGCAGCAACAAGGGCTGTTAGGTTTGAAGAGGCTTTAGACTGAGCGTACTTCTCAATAGCTTCTCCTGAATAGACCATTAGCACAACAGCCCAAACTGCCCAATACTCTCTCACAGCAAGAGTAGAAAGCATCGCTACTACTGCTAAAATATCGACGCCCACATGCCCATGTCTAACGTCGTCTATCATCCCCCGCAAGGTATCTACCAGTGTTGCAGCAAGCAAAATAGTAGCTACCCAATGAGCAATATTCTGATGTCCTGACCACAAAACAGCCATCGCAATGCCGCAGAGTAGGGTAATCAAGAGCATGGGAACATGCCGAGCAAAAGAGAGCAATGCCTTCATCGAACCTCCACTTTTAGATGAGAAGCACAAACGCACCATAGTTTTCCATGGTGAGATGCTTCTCTACGGATCTCTAAAATATAAGAATTGTCGGATGCACCGTATGATTCTCGTGCACCCGACAATTGTTAATATTCAGCTTGTAGTACGGAATTTACCTAATTCTCATCTGTTAACTCAGAAATAAACGCTTTCTTCCGCCGATGACGCCTATATAACAAGCCAATCAGCATGATTATCGCACCCGCAATCAGTATGAGCAGAATCCCTCGTCCGCCTGTTAGAGGCAAGTTACCTCCCCATTCATTTTTAGGTAAATTCTCTAAACCTTTTGTAATTCCTTCATTTTGCGCATTTTTAAAGACATAGCTGCCATCAACCCGTCTCATCCCAGGTGTTTCATAGCTGTTAAAAGCAAGCCTACTGACGTCAGCGGTTATACCATTGCCTCCTCGACTTCTAGCTAAACTCGTCACAGGTAAGCCTGAATAAGCTGAAAAATCGACAGTAGTAAACGCTTGAGTTGGAATTTGGAATTTTTCTGGAGCCTTATATTCCTTGAGCGCAAATCCCGTCTGAATCACTTTTTGGGGACCACTCGGATTATTCTGATCTATTCCTACTATCGGTATACCAACAAATGTTACAATTCCTTGCTGATTCGACATAGCTTCGACTGGCTTTACCCCAGATGGAATATCCGGAGAATTATCTAGATAAAACCTCCCATTACTATACAAATAAGAAGTTTGATCACCACTAGTCTTTGTTAAGCGGAAGATAGCTCCGGCTAACCCTTTCGGATCACTTCCGGACTCAGGCTTATCTGTCTTTACAAACTGTAAACCAGGGGAAGAAAGAGATGCATTTGCCCTGAAAGCACCGGAACCACTTTTTCTACTATCAATAGTCTCCGCAGCTACATTATTTATCAACAGACCAGGCTTGTTTGCATTCAAATCACCATAGCTACTGGTTAATTTCGTATTGTACGTCCAAGATAACCAAATATTGACAGCAACCTTATCGTTGGGCTGATCTTTGGGCTGATCTTTAAGCTGATCTTTGAGCTGATCGATGATATACGAACCTGCTTGTCGGTCCAAACCCCAAGTCCATAAATTTCCACATATCTGAGGATTACCGTTTGCTGGATCCGGACAAGAAGTTCCTGAAACAGTTGGCAGCAGATTTCCACTACCTACTCCTGGCCCAATCACATCCCTACTAACATTATCACCAACACCTGCAGGTTTTCCTCCATTATCAGCAATATGGTCTCGGTACTTTACCATCGTGGTGAGATCACGTGATTCTATTGTTCCATCTGCCAGCTGCCATTGAAGTGTAAACTGTTGACTCTCTTGCATCATTTGCAAGCTTGAAGGAAGCCTATCAGCCATTACTATAAATGGTCCTGTATTTGCAGGATCGTTCACAAATTGATTAATTTCAGCTAAGTCAAGCTTTCGATTTCCTAAATCGATAGACTTATCGTTGTACATTCTATACTTAACTTCCCAAGAGACAGTATCTCCTGTCTGCGCATACAATGAATCACGGGGGATATTATCAGAATCTACTACCTTTTTGGCTGTTTTAATTAGGTCATTACTAATAACATTCTTGGGGAAGAGATGAAGATGATAGACACTTCCTCGAATCTGAGCTGGCTTTATCTCACCAGTAACACTGTCCTTACTGCTAGTACTATTTAACGTTTGATGCGGCAGATCGAAAATTTCAGGCTCTGCAGCTGCATATGTAGGATCGAATAACGAATTTGATGGATTTGTATAAGGATTACGACTACTCGTATCTTCCTCCAACAGATAATAGTTGGAACCTCCCGAACCGTTGGAAGCAGGGAAATTCATAATGCCACCAGTTAAACTGCCATCAGCGCTACTCCCTCTCCAATAGCCATTTCCCTGCGGAAAAGGACTGGATGGATTCCTAATGAAGCCGTTTGTATCCGTCGTTCCGACATAGGTTTCTAACCTTTGAAAGGTATTGGGGTTGGAAGGCTGCATAGCACTTGGTTCTAAAGACGGTTTAGGCGTTACACGTGTCAAATAAAAAGTGACACCTACTCCCGGAGTATCGACAGTAGTAATATCTTTATTCGATCCAGAAGCTTTCTTCCCTTGTAAATCATTGAGAATTTTAGTCAACGTAAGTTTTGCTACACTGGGCTTGTTTGTTTCATAATCTGGCACAAACTGATCTTCTGGAGCATAGGTATCTGATGGCCCTGGAACAATAGTTGATGATGGATCAGCATGAGTTGTAGGCACTACTACCAAAAACAACACAGCTGCTATAACGATAGGCAAAACAATTTTCAACCCCGCCTTGCCCTTAGCTGAAAGTTCGAGCAACAGCTCTCTCATAGCACACCCTTCTTTAACATCTTTCATGCAGTTGGCAGATTATTTAGACCCCAACTCATCACTCAAATCCTCGATTTTCGTGCTTCCTCGTACCTTTGTCCCCTTTTATTTAAGTAAGCGAGCAAGAAAAATCGAATACTTTTTACAGTGTAGCAGGTTAAGTCAACACTTTACTAATACTATTAGCTCAAAAGAAGCCTTTTGGTACGTTTCATTACTATACACGAATCTACTGTTGAAATTTTTCAACAAGATTCAAATTGACATCACTACCTAAATGTTGCCGAAGGTAATTAGCTAACCAACCCTATCTGACACGATTCAAGACATATTTTAAGATTACTGCTTGCCGGCATGAGCTGGTCCAGAGCTAAGAACCTTGTCATGCTTTAACTTCCGGTATGCCAAACCCATAATCATGAGCACGATACCCACAAACAGCATATTCAAAATACCTCGACCACCAGTTAAAGGCAAAGCACCAACTTTACCTGGATCAGCCTGACCAGGCCGCCAATTCATAAGAACCTTATCAATTTGCTGTCCTCTGTTATCTGTGAATCTAGGGACCCCATGATCATCGAGCAAGAGAGGGCACTGGTAGGGTCCGAAGTCGAGTTTGTTGATATCTGCTGCTACCCCTTTACCACCTCGGGTTCTCACTAACTCAGCTGGAGTTTTACCTGCATACTCACTAAAATCAACATACTTAAACACTCGCTCAGGACGAATATACACGATCCCTTGCGTGACCTCGGCTTCTTTATACTCATACAAGCCGAACTTCAGCTCAGTCACTTTCCCAGGACTATTCGGGTCACGAGGATCTTTCTTAACTATCGGAATACCAACAAAAGTCACAATTCCAGAATTAGTAGACATAGCCTGCACGGGCTTTACCCCATTCGGCGGCCCCTGAGGAGTGCCTTCACTGTCTGCATCATAAAAATTCCCATCCTCATACAAGAAGGACATAGAGCCATAACGATCCTCAGGACGCGTCAAACGGAAAATAGCATACGGAGCTCCATATGCCAAAAGGTCACCTTCTTCGGGTTTATTGCTCTTACCGAACTGCAAACCAGGTGTAGCAACAACAGCATCAGCTCTCAACGAGCCATCCTTAATCTGAATGCTATCAATAGTCTCCGCAGCCACCTCATTCACCAGCAAACCACTCCTGTGTCCTACAAAATCACCACCACCACCGGTTAACTTCGTCTCATATGTCCACGAAAGCCACAAATGAGAAACACCACTCACGCTCGACTCATCCAAAAAAACCCTAGTAAAATCACCAACCGACAAAGCAAAAGCCCACAAATTACCATTCAACTGAGGATCGGTATCATCGGGCAAAAAATAATCCAAAGAGCTACTTGCAAACGGAAAAATAAATTGAT
The DNA here is from genome assembly GCF_002259585.1 of Bombiscardovia coagulans. Taxonomy (GTDB): domain Bacteria; phylum Actinomycetota; class Actinomycetes; order Actinomycetales; family Bifidobacteriaceae; genus Bombiscardovia; species Bombiscardovia coagulans. The sequence continues at coordinate 881 of NZ_MWWS01000001.1, read as the reverse complement.
CCCACCAAGGTTCATTGTTGATAACATTTCTGTATAAGTTCATGCCGGTTCCAACTACATAATTCCCCTGAGAATCTCGACGAGAGCTAATAACTATTTCTCCTTCTGCTGCATTGTACTTTGCGTCGATAGGTGCAGAATGTGCTGCCCCACTAGCATCCTGCCAATTCAACTTCACCTGCGGAACTGGATCAACACCAGGAGATCCCCCCAACATCTTCAAACCAGAAGGCAACCTATCAGCAAACACAACAGCATAATCTTTACCATTTCGATTCTTGCCGGTATACTTCTGTATCTCTTTAATATCTAACTTCCCATCACCCAAAACCGGAGAAGCCTCATTATATAACCTATAATCCACCTCCCACGAAATCGTATCGCCAACCTGCGCATACAAAGCACCACGATCTTTCCCATCAACATCAACTACCTTCGTGGCAGTCTTCATCAAATCATTCTTAGCAACATTCTTAGGGAACAAATGAAGGTGATACACATTACCCGCCACCTCAACCGGTGACCGCACACCAGTAACTGTATCTAACTGAGTAGTCTTATTAGTCGTATGATACGGCAAATCAAAAATCACATCAGGAGACGGATTATACAACGGATCATACAAGGGATTATCCGCACGAGAATACGGAGAATCCATCTCCCGTAACAAGTAATAATTTACTACTCCTGCGTTATCAACCACAGGGAACTGCGTAACAACACCACCATTATCAACCACACGCCAAAACCCATCAGAAGCAGAAGAAACACTGGCATTCGGCGCATTCTTAATCACACCATTACCATCCGTCTTACCCACATAACGCTCATGAGTATCAAAATTTGACAACTTCGGATCCATATCACCAGAAGACACCCCA